>CAWGDD010000010.1:0-601592 GCA_963821285.1 uncultured Acidobacteriota bacterium | reverse complement strand
ACACCCCCTGTTCGTCCAGCTCGAGCGGGCCGCTGGAGGTCACCCGTTTGCCGGACGGCGTCACGACCAGCCAGTTGGCGCGCGCCTTGGTCAACGCCGACACGTCCACGACCTGACCCACGGTCAGCCACGACCGGGGCGACTCGAACTGCCCGAGGTACTTCACCAGCTGGTGCACGAGCGGCAGGTAGACGGGTTTGCGCGGGAGGTCGCTGTACGAATCATCGAGCGTGGACGTCAGCACGATCACGCGGCCCGCGCCCACCTTCCGCTCAGCCGCCGCCACCGCGCCATCGTCGAACCGCGCGAGCACGCGGTCGTTCGGACCGGTCGTGAGCGTGCGGTAGCGGTAGATGCGCGCGGCGGAGAAGTCGCCGCTGCGCGGCGCCTTGAAGATCTCGAACACGGCGTGTCCGTAGTCGCGGAAGCCGAGCGTCGCGCCGCGCGACGTCCGATCGATGCTGGGGCCCAGGGTGCCGGGCAGCAGGTCTGCCTCGCCCTGCGGCCAGGTCGTGCGATCGCCGGCCGCGACCAGCAGCCCGCCGCCGTTTTCGACGAACTTCTTCAGCGTGCCGCTGGCGCCGGCCGATGGGAAGGGCACATCGTTGAGAATCACGACCGCCCGCTTCTCGAAGTTCGCCGGCGTCACACGCGTCACCGGTACGGCGTCCGTGCGGAAGACGGGCGTCGTACTGATGCCGAGCGCCTGGGAGAGGTACAGGGCAGAATCGCTTCGGTCCGGGTTGGTGACGAGCAGCAGCGACACCGGCGCAGCCGGCGACACCGTGAAGTGAAAGACGTTGTCGGCCGGCAGCGGATCCGTCCCGGCCCGGACCGTGCCCTTGACGATCGGCCGGTCGACCGTGAACTGGGTGAATGACACGGACGCCGTCGCATTGGCGCCGACCTTCACCTGCTGCGTCTGGATCTGGTGGCCCTCCACCTCGAGCGTCACCGGCACATCGGCCACCGGGTCGCTGCCTTTGTTGGCGATGCCGGCGGAGACCGTGACGCGCTCCTGGCCCGAGAACGACGCGCGCGCGAACGTGATCGACGGGATCGCGATGTTGTTTGCCTTGGGCGAGGCGACCGACACGGGCGTCAGCGTGTAGCCCTCGCCGAAGTGCACGTCCTCGGAGCCGGTCCAGCCGGCGCGCTGGAAGTCGCTGATGAGGACGGCTTCCTTGCGGCGCGCCTGCGACCGGCTGAGGATGCTCTCGGCGAGTTTGAGCGCCGGCCCGTAGCGCGTGGCATCGGCGTCCACCTTGGCGATGTCCACGGCGGCGTCGAGCCGCGCGCGGTCGGTAGTCGCCCGCATGTTCTCCTCGGCGTTGCGGCTGAAGAGCACGAGCGTGGCGCGCTCGTTGGCGCCGAGCGTTCGGATGGCCGCGTGCGCCGCCGCGCGCGCGTTTTGCCAGTGATCGCCGAACCCCATGCTGGCCGAGCGATCGAGGAGGACGACGAGCTCGCGGCTCCCGCCGGCGGCCGCGGCGATGACCGCCTCCTGGCGGAGGAACGGCCGCGCGAAGGCGGCGACGATCATCAGGATCGCGGCGCACCGCATGAGCAGCAGCGCCCAGTGCCGGATGCGCCGCCGGCGCACGGACTGATAGGGGATGCGCTGCACGAACATCAGCGACGGGAACTGGATGACGCGCTTCCGCTCGCGCTGGATCAGGTGCACGAATATCGGGATGGCGATCGCCGCGCTTGCGAGCAGGAAGAAGGGGGTCAGAAAAGACATAAGAACCTAGAACTAAGAAGTCAGAAGTTAGAACCCAAAGGCTGAGAACCTGTATTCCCCGACTCCCAGTTCTGAGTTCTTAGTTCTAAGTTCCAACTTCATCGTACCCGCATCATGCGCTCGCGGGAGGACAAATAGCTGAACAACGACCGGTCGAGCGGTTCGGACGTGTTGACCATCGTGTAATCGATCCGGTGCTCGGAAAACTTCGTCGTCAGGGCGTCGATGTGCCCGCGAATGAGCTTGCGGTATTCGTCCCTGAACGAGTCGGGCACGACCGGAATCTGGTCGCCGCTCTCGAGGTCCTCGAAGCTCGACGCGTCGGTGTAGCTGAAGTCGAGCTCGGCCGGGTCGAGGACGTGGAACACGACGAGGTCGTTGCCGGCGAACCTGAGCGGCTTGATCGCCTCGAGGATGACGTCGGGATCCTCGTAGAAATCCGAAATGAGCACCAGGATGCTGCGCCGCTTGAAGTGCTCCGACATGGCCTTGAGCGGGCCCATGAGCTCGCCGCGCCGTTCGGCCCTGGCGCGATCGAGCGTCTGCAGCAGGACGTTGAAGTGCTTCGCCGACGGCGGCACGTAGTTCACGATCTCGCTGTCGAACGTGATGCAGCCAACGCGGTCGCGCTGCCGCTGCGCCAGGTAGGCGAGGCAGGCGCCCAGGTAGCTGGCGTAGGTGAGCTTCGTGATGCCCCTGCTGCCGAAGCTCATCGACTTCGACAGATCCAGCAGCAGCGAGAAGTTGGTGTTGGTGTCGGCCTCGTACTGCTTGACGTAGAAGCGGTCGGTGCGCGCGTAGAGCCGCCAGTCCACGCGCCGGATGTCGTCGCCGGCGACGTAGCCGCGGTGCTCCGCGAAGTCGATCGAGGCGCCGAAATACGGCGCCCGGTGCAGGCCGTTGATGAAGCCATCCACCACCGTTCGCGCGAGGAGCTCCAGGTTGCCGATCCGCGCCAGGATCTTCGGATCGACGAACTGCGCCCCCGGCATCGTAGTCGCGTCGGCCCGGTGCTGCATTACATGCCCGACTTCGGCATCGCGACCGACGCCAGGAGATCGTCCACGATGGAGTCCGTCGTGATGCCTTCGGACTCGGCGCGGAAGTTGGTGAGCACGCGGTGCCGCAGCACCGGGTGCGCCATGGCCCGGATGTCCTCGAAGCTCACGTGATAGCGGCCGCTGGTGATCGCGCGCGCCTTGGCGCCGAGCACCAGGTACTGGGCCGCGCGGACGCTGGCGCCGAAGGCGACGTACTTCTTCACCGATTCGGGCGCCTCTTTCGCTTTCGGCCGGCTCGTGCGCACCAGGTGCAGCGCGTAGCGCATCACCGGCTCGGCGACCGGCACGCGCCGCACGAGGCGCTGGAACGCGACCAGATCGGGGCCGGTGACCGGCCGGTTGAACTTCGGATCCACGATCGCCGTCGTCGTCCGGACGACGTCGAACTCCTCGTCTTCCGGCGGGTGCTCGATCACGATGTGGAACATGAACCGGTCGAGCTGCGCCTCGGGCAGCGGATACGTGCCTTCGAGCTCGATGGGATTCTGCGTCGCGAACACGAAGAACGGCTCGTCCAGCGTGTAGGTGCGGCCCTGGATGGTGACGCGGTGCTCCTGCATGGCTTCGAGCAGCGCGGCCTGCGTCTTGGGCGGGGTGCGGTTGATTTCGTCGGCGAGCACGATGTTCGCGAACACCGGCCCCGGCGCGAACACCATCTGGCGGCGCCCCGTGCCCGGGTCTTCCTGGATGATGTCGGTGCCCGTGATGTCGGAGGGCATCAGATCGGGCGTGAACTGGATGCGGTTGAACTTCAGCTCGAGCACCTGGGCGAGCGTCGCGATGAGCAGCGTCTTCGCCAGCCCCGGCACGCCGACGATGAGGCTGTTGCCGCCGACGAAGAGCGTCAGCAGGACCAGCTCGATCACGTCGCCCTGTCCGACGATCCTCTTCTGCAGCTCGGCGATGATCGCCTTGCGCCCCGCGTTCATCTTGTCGGCAAGTGCTACATCATCCGCGGATTCGAGTTCCACAATCGCTCCTCTTCAGTCAGCAGTCAGCAGTCAGGCCAGTCAGGCAGTCGGCAGTCGGCAGTCCAGGACCGGAAATGACCAGACGACCAAATGACCAAGTGACCAGATTCACGTTCGCTAGTGAGTCATGCCGTATATCACATAGTTCACGCCGAGCTTGTACGCCTCGTTCGATTCGTCGATCGGCCGGAAGCCGGTGGCCGAGAACTCCCAGAAGTCCGAGATGTCGGTGTTGTGGTTGGCGATCACCATGAGCCGCTTGGTCGGGTCGTTGTCCTCGAACAGGCCGAACAGCTCCACCCGCCCGCGATCGTAGGACTGCGGGATGATGTCGAACGACTCGATCTTGAAGAACGCGTCGTAGACTTGCATCGTCGGATCCATCGGGATGAACCGGGCCTCGGGCAGCGCGCGGTGCATGTTGGTCTCGAAGTTGGTCCAGCCCCCGCCGCCGCGGAAGTCGCTGCGGAAATCGTCGAAGATCATGAAGCCGCCCTTGAGCAGGTACGCGCGCAGGCCGGCCGCCTCCCGGTCGTTCATTTCCCAGAAGCCGGCCTCGGTGAAGTAGGCGACCGGATACTTGAACAGCTCCGGATCGTCCAGCTTCAGCACGTTGCTGTCGTCCATGTGGGGCGCCAGGTAACTCACCTCGTTCAGGATCTTCGTGAGGTTGCGCTCGCCGCGCGGGTAGCCGTGCGCCCACGACGGCAGCCCGCGGTAGTAGTAGCCGCCCGGGCCGACCGTGTACCGGATCCGCGCGAATGTGAACTTCCCGTCGTAGGGGATGTTGTGCGTCGGCGGATCGTAGCCGGTGCCGTCCGAGAAGAATCGCTGGGCGAACGCCGTGCCCGCCGCCAGGAGCGCGATCGCAGTCAGGCACAGGATCCCAATCCTGCGTTTCCGCAATCCTGCAATCCTGCAATTCATTTCTTGCTCTCGCGCTCCCGAATCGCGCGCGTCTTGAGCGCCAGCTCGGTCAACAGCTTCTCGCTCTCCCGCTCGTACTCGGCCGGGTCCATGGCATCTTTTCTGAGCCGCAGCGCCGCCACCTGGTTCTCGAGGACGCGCTGCGCGTCGAGCAGCGCCCGCAGTTCCGGATCCGCGATTTGTGCCGTCGCGGCCGCCTTGGCGCGATCCGACTCGAGAAACAGCGTCCCCGCGAACTTCCCCTCGCGCCCATCGTCGAGCGCGGCGTGCTCGGTCTGGATGTAGCCGCCTTTCGCATACGTGGCGGCCACCTTGGTCTTCGCGTACTCGAAGGCTTCGTTCACCGAGACGCGGCCGTTGCGATCCGTGTCGGCGGCGTTGTCCTTGAAGGCCTCTGCGAAAAACGGCGCGAACCGCGTTTCGTTGCGCTCGCCGCCCGTCTTCGTCGCCGCGACGATCGTGCGGCCCGGGCCGGCCAGCGGCGCCAGGAAGCCGCCGCTCGAGCTGGCCGTGTTCACGAAGACGATCCGCTGCGCGAGCACCTTGGAGAGGAGCGCGGCATAGTCCTCGGCCGAGAGGTCGGGGCCGGCCAGATTGAAGGCCGCCACCTTGCCGTCGAAACTGCCGTGCCCGATGAGGACGATGAACACCTCGTCTGCGGCCTGCGCGCGGGCCGCGAGGTCGGCGAACGCCTTCTGGACGTTGTCCCGCGTCGACCGCGCCTTGATCCGCGCCGGCGCGAGATCGGGCTTGTCGCCGAGATACGTAATCGTGTCGTCGGTCAGCCCGCCGCGTTCCTTCGCCGCATCGACGATCGCCGTCGCCCACTGGTGGAACTGGTTCGCGTGCTCGTCGTCTCCGCCGACACCGGTGACGACGAGGAGGTGGGTGTCCTGGGCGGAGGCTGGCCACGCCAATGCGAACACGAAGAGTGCGGCCAGCATGACGACGAGTAGAGGCTGGAGGCTGGGGACTGGGGGCCTCGACCGCCGACTGCCGACCGCCGACTGCCGACTGCCGACTGTTGACTGCCGACTGATCATGCGAGCCCCCGCACCCGGCGGTACGCCCACTCCGTGCCCATCAGGCCGAGCATGAGGAGCAGGAGGATCGGCATGTCCCAGAGGTCGCGTTCTTCGACCACCGTGACGCCGCGGCCGGTGTAGCTGACCGCCTCGGGCAGCGTGGCGGCGTTGGACGGGCGTGAAGAACCGGCCGCCGGTTTCCTCGGCGATCCGCTTGAGCAGCGACGCGCGCATGCTCGCGTCGAAGTACTCCGCGTCGCCGGCCGACGCCCGCACGTGGATGCTGCCGCTGCCGAGCGTCTTCTGGTCGCCGCTCGACCGTGCGGCTTCGACGTTGATCGCGTACGCCCCCGGCTCGTCGGGCACGAAGCTGGCCCGGTACTCGCCGTCCCGCGTGACGGTCCACTCCATCGGGATCTCGCTCTTCTTCCCCGACGGAGACGTCACGGTGGCGACGACGTGGCTGTCGTTCACGGCGGTGAAGGCCGAGTCGGCGACCTCGGCGGAGATCTTCACCGCTTCGCCCGGCTCCACGCGGTCCTGGGTGGTCGTCACCTCGACGGGATCGGGCACGCCGTCCACGAGCCAGCGGACCAGCCGGCGCCAGAACGTCGCATGTGTCGTGTCCTCGACCGCCATCTTGGCGTCCATGCGCCAGAGCCACGAGTCCTGAATCGGCATCGCCAGCGCCTTGCCGCGGCCGTAGCGCTGGTAGGCGAGCACGATCTGATCCTGCCGGCCCTTGTCGGTCGCGTTGAGCAGCGTCGTCGCGCCGGGCTTGACCGAGTGGATGGCGTTCACCGCGCTCACCTCCGGCATGTCGTTCCACCGGGTGGTCGAGTTGGCCTCGGTGTCCGCGATTTGCGTGACGGGCGACGTCGCGCCGGCGCGCGTCGGCCGGACGAGCAGCGTGCTCAGGTACGGCGCGGCCGGACGGCCGCCGTCCGACTCGATGACGACGGGCAGGACCTCGCCGACCGGCGTGCCGGCCCAGCCGCCTTCGGCAAACGACCGGCGGCCGCCGAGCATGAGCAGGCCGCCGCCGCGCTTGTTCACGAAGTCGGAAATCATGCGGAGCTGTTCGGGCGTGAACGCGGCCGCCTCGACGCTGCCGAGAATCAGGCCGCGATAGGCGAACAGTTCCTCGCGCGTCTTCGGGAACCCCGTCGCCAGCTCGTCTTTGTCGGCGAGGTCGCGGCGGTAGTACTTGTTCTCGGCCGTGCGAATCAGCATCGCGACCTGCAGGTTCTTGTCGTTCTCGACCGCCTGGTGGACGAACTTGGCTTCGGCCCGCGGCTCGCCTTCGTAGTACAGCACCTTCTCGCGGCGGTCGCGCACCTCGAGCAGCATGTCGCGCGTGTTGTTCTGCGTGACCTCCTCGCCGTCCTGCTGCGGCACGCGGAAGCGGAACAGCCGGGCGCCCGCCTCGTTGGCCGTGAAGCGGACGCGCGCCGTCAGCGACTGGCCGTCCGGCGGCAGCGTGATCTGCTCGGTCGTCACGATGCGTCCCTGATCTTCGACGTTGAGCGGGACGGTTCGGCCGCCGTACCCCGTCTGCGAGACGACGACGTCGACGACGAGCGACGATGCCCTTGAGCACCGTGCGCGGCGTCTCGACGCGGGAGATCTGGATGTCGCGCGTGAAGTGCTCCTGGCCGACGCCGACGGTGAAGACGGGAATCGAGCGCGCCTTGAGGCTGGCCAGCGATTCGTCGAGCGAGGCGTCCGACGTGTCCGCGCCGTCGGTGACCATGACGAGGCCGGCGAGCGGCAGGCCCGACAGCTCGTCGCGCGCGCGTTCGAGCGCATCGCCCAGCTTCGTCGACGTGCCGTCGTACTTGAGCTCGGCGGCCGACCCGAGCCGGCCGGCGGACGAGGAGAAGCGGAAGAATCGGAGGACGAACCGCTCCTTGAGCGTCTTCAGGAGCGCCGAGTCGATGCCGCCCAGCTCGCGCTGCACGAACTGGCTGCGCGGCTGACCGTCGCGGTCGGCGATCAGCATGCTGCGCGAGTCGTCGATCAGGATGCCGAGAAAGTTCTGCTGCGGAACCGCCGCCTTCAGGATCAGCGTCGGCCTGATCAGGCAGAACAGCAGCGCGGCGACGAGCGCCGAGCCGCAGCCCGATGAGCACGGCCTTGTCGCGCGACGAGCCTTCGCTGGCGATCGATCGGTACGTCAGGAGGACGCCGGCCGCGACCGCCGCGGCTACCAGCAGGACGAGCAGCACCGGCCGGGACACACCCAGCACGAAGTCGCCCTGCTGAAAGACGAGGAGCGGATACTTGAAGAGGAACCGGAAAGCCGCGTCCATGACTCAGGCGCCATTCTACGTCGCCTTCTCATATTATTTGTAGCGGCCATGCCCAAGCTCGCCGTCGCCACCACCAACCGCGGCAAGCTCCGCGAAATCGCGGAGCTGCTGCAGGGGCTGCCGTTCGAGCTGGTGACGCTGGCCGAGTGGCCGGATGTCGGCCGCTCCGGAGGAAACCGGGCGGACCTTCGCCGAAAACGCCCGGTTGAAGGCGCTGTATTACGCGGCGCACACGGGCGAGCTGACGGTGGCCGACGACTCGGGCCTCGAGATCGACGCGCTCGACGGGGCGCCCGGCGTGGAATCGGCGCGTTTCGGGGGCGCTGACTCGACCTACGCCGAGAAGTTCGACCTTATTTACGGCATGCTGCGCGCGCGGGGCGCGGCCGGGAGCCCGGCGCGGTTCGTCTGCGCGCTGGCGCTGGCGCGCGGCGGCCAGATCCTCTTCGAAACCCGCGGCGTCGTCGAAGGCCGGATCGCGCCGGAGCCGAAGGGCACGGGCGGGTTCGGCTACGACCCCATCTTCTATTACCCGCCGTTTGGCTGCACCCTGGCCGAGGCCGGCGACCGCAAGGCCGAGGTCAGCCACCGCGGCCAGGCCTTCAGAGCGCTGCGAACGTGGCTCACGACAACGTACAACGCAGAGCACGCCGAGCACGCAGAGTAGTCAGCATGGTCGGCTGACAGAACACTCTGCGTGCTCCGCGTGCTCTGCGTTGGACGTCGTCGTTACTTGACCAGGTGCCCGACGATGGCCCGCTGCTTGTCGATGAGCTGGCGGATGCCGACGTCGGCGAGATCGAGCAGGTCGATCGAGGCTGTCGCGCCCGAACGGGATGGCTTCGGCGGTGCCCTGGACCTCGATGAACCGGCCGTCGCCGGTCTTCACGATGTTCATGTCCACTTCGGCGCGCGAATCGTCCGTCGTACGCCAGGTCGAGCAGCGGCTCGCCGTCCACGATGCCGACGCTGATGGCCGCGACGTAGTCGGTGAGCGGAATCGTGCGCAGCACGTCGCGTTCGCGCAGCGTGCCGAGCGCGAGCGCCAGGGCGACGAACGCGCCCGTGATCGACGCCGTGCGCGTCCCGCCGTCCGCCTGGATGACGTCGCAGTCGATCCAGATGGTCCGCTCGCCCAGGGCGGGCAGGTTCGTGACCGCCCGCAGCGAACGGCCGATGAGCCGCTGGATCTCCTGCGTGCGGCCGCCGACCTTGCCGGACGTCGCCTCGCGCTGCGTGCGCGTGCTGGTCGCGCGCGGCAGCATGCCGTACTCGGCCGTCACCCAGCCCTTGCCGCTGTTGCGCAGGAACGGCGGCACGCGGTCCTCGACGCTGGCCGTGCAGATGACGCGCGTGCGGCCGGCCTCGATGAGCACCGACCCTTCGGCGTGTTCGAGGAAGTCTGGTGTGATGACGGTGGCGCGGAGCTGGTTCGCCGGACGCTGGTCGGAGCGCATCAGACGATTCTATTCCACCCAGGACACATTCTTCGTCAGCGGACGCCGCAGGTCGACGTGGCCGGCGAGCGTGTCGACCTCCTTCCCGTCCACCAGCACCTGCACCGACGTCACCGCCGGCAGGTTCATCGTCAGCGCGTTGACGATGGTGTAGATCGTCAGCAGCTCGTCGAGCGAGCCGCCCGGGTGCGCGGTCACGATGTCGCGGCTGAGGTCGACGTACGCGGCGCCGTTCGCGGTCAGATACAGCGCGCGCAGCGTGGTGCCCGCGGGGACGGCGGAGACGAGCGGGGCGTCGGCGGGCGCGAGCTGCGCCTTGATGATCTCCTGCGCCTGGGCGGCCGCGCCGTCGCCGTACGCGACGTCGCGCTCGACGCCGGTCAGCCGCGTGCCGTCTTCGGAGACGTAGAAGAGGCGCGCCTTGATCTTGCGTCCGGGCGCTGCCGCGGCCGGCGCCGGCGGGGGAGGCGGCTGCGCCCGCGGGCGCGACGCATCGCGGCAGGCCGACGAACAGCGCCCACGCGATCGCCGCCAGGGCGACCGCCATCGCGCCGAAGCCCAGCACGCGGCGCGCGGTCACCGTCCCGCCCCGCCCGCTGCCGGCCGCCGCTTCTCGTCGAGCGCGTCGCGGAACCGGATGATGGCGTCGAGCACGCCCTGCACGAACGGGTTCTGAAACTCGGCGCCCGCGAGCTGCGTTTCCTGCTCCGGGTTCGTCAGGTACCCGATCTCGATGAGGACCGCCGGCATGTTCGCCGATTCGAGCACGCGCAGCGGCGCCGAATCGATCGGACGGGCCGCGAGCGGAATGCGGTCGTGCAGCTGCGCCTGGAGCAGCCTCGCCAGGGCGTCTGATTCCTCGATGTGCGCCGACTGCGCGAAGTCCCACGGGACGAATTCGATGTCGCGCGATCCGCCGCCGAAGGCCGGCACGCGCTCGGGCGCCAGGGCGCGCGCCGCCTGCGCCGCGCCGGGCTCGAACGCCGCGGAGTAGATCGATCCGCCGGCGAGCGAGGGACGGAACGACGCGTTGGCGTGCAGGCTGATGAACAGATCCGACTTGTTGTTGTTGGCCATCGACGTCCGATCGTCGATCGACACGCGGCGGTCGTCGTCGCGCGTCAGCAGCACGCGGATGCCGAGGCGCGACTCGATGGCGGCCTTGACGCGGCGGGCCAGCGCGAGCGTCAGGTCCTTCTCTTTCGTTCCCGCCGGCCCCTTCACGCCCTCGTCGTCGCCGCCGTGGCCCGGATCGATGACGATCGTCCTGACGGAGCTGGGCGTCTGCGTGAGCGCGCTCAGATCAGGCGGCGGAGCCGGCGCGGCCGGTGGCGGCGCGGCCCCCGCGGCCGCCGCGGCCCCCGTGGTCGAAGTCGCGCCGGGCGCCGGAGCAGGGGCGGCTTCGGCCACCGTGGCCGCGGTGAGGTCGATGACCAGCCGCGTCGCGTTGTCGAGCTGCTGCGACGCTGCCCTGAACGAGGAGAATCGCGGGCCGAGATCGACGGCGATCGTCGTCGCGTCGGCGAGGCGCACGGCCTGGATGACGCCCTGCGCCGCGCTTTGCGCCGGCAGCGCGAGGCCGTTGTTCGGGATGTCCAGCAGGTCGGCGTCGAACTTGATGGCGATGCGGTCGTTGTCCTGCGAGACCGCGTTGTCGGCACGAGGCGCGGCGTCGATCGTCAGGCGGGCACCGGTGCCCACTGCCTCGTAGCGCATCTGGACGCGCGGCGCCCGGATGTCGCCGACGAGGAGCAGCCGCGCCGGGCGGCGAAGCTCGAGCTTGGCATCGTAGATGAGCGCGAGCGCGCGGCTGATGAACTCGGCCGGCACCAGCCAGCGGCGCGCCGGGTTGCGGATGGGCGTCGCGGGCAGCGAGACGAGACGTCCCGACACCGACGCCAGCGGCTGATCGACCGTGAGGACGACCGTCCGGCCCTTGTAGGCCACGGTGACGCCCAGCGCGTCTTCGCGCACGGTGAGCTGGAACATCGACGCGAGGTCGTCGAGCGCGACGAAATCCTGTTCGTTCTGAACCGTCGTGGCCAGCGTGCGGCGCCCATCTTTTGAAACAACGGTTAGCGCGGCCGGCTGACTCAGAAGCGAATCGGAAAGGGAAAGGAAGGCGGCGAGAAGAAGACCAGACGCCAGAACGGCGCGACGCACAGGACGATTGTACGAAAGTTCAAAGTCAAAAGTACAAAGTAGAAAAGTAAGTGGAAAAGTCGCTGCGCACTGACTTTTCCACTTTGAACTTTCTACTTTGAACTTTCTTCTTCCCTAGTTCGCACGGAAGGTCACCGTTTGTCCCGGACGGATGTTGACGTCCACAGACGCCGGTGGCGCGCCGCCCGGCCGCATGACCTCGATGTGGTGTGCGCCGGGTTCCAGGTTGAGCTTCTGGAAGCTCCCGTCGAAGTCGTCCACTGTGCCGACGTAGTAGCCGTCGGCGTAGACCGCCGCGTCGGGCGGGGCGTTCTCGATCTTCACGCCGCCGTACGAATTGACGTAGCCGCCGTAGTAGGGGTATGCATAGCCGGGGTAGCCGTAACCGTAGCCGTAGCCAAAGCCGAACCCGACACTAAACCCGTAGCCCAGGCCGTAGTAACCGTACCCGTAGGGGTAGTAGCCGCCGTAGTACGGATATCCGTACCGGCCGTAGTATCCGTAGTACGGCCGATAGTAGCCGCCGCCGTAGTAGCGTCCGGGAGATGACGGGTAGCCGCCACCGCCG
This sequence comes from uncultured Acidobacteriota bacterium, assembly GCA_963821285.1. GTDB lineage: Bacteria > Acidobacteriota > Vicinamibacteria > Vicinamibacterales > CAVVIG01 > CAVQJU01. Next base: position 589,364 of record CAWGDD010000010.1, on the reverse strand, counting down.
CCTCCGGGTCGACCGCCCCCGCCGCCCTGACCGCCGCCGCCGCGTGGGACGGCGCGTCCGACCGCGGGCGACCCCCCGCCTCCCTGGTGCCGCTGGCCCGCGTCGGCAAAGCCGACACTGCACACGAAGACGGCCAGCGTGAGCGCAGCAACCGTCGCAAATCTGGTAGTCATAGCCTCACCTGTCGCAACTTCGTTGCCAACTCGATCGGCCAATTTCAGGCCGAAAAATGGCGCTCGGCCACGGCGCACTGGGGAATTGTCCTCAGCACGCTACCGGCAAGTGTAGCTTGCAGGAGCCTCCGGATCGCCACCTTTATACATGGCGATTTGGGGGTATCGGCACACCAGGCGCTTGCCGACCTCGACGCCGTTCCTAAAGTGAGAAATGACGAGCTGGTCCGGCGCCTGGCCGTCTTCTTTCCACCGCTCGATGAGGCCCAGGGCGTCGAAGTTGAAGTTTTCGGCGCCGGCGGTGCCCGGCCCATGGCCCATCCCGGGGACCATGAAGAATCGCATCGACGCGCTGACGGTCTTCGCGCCGAGCTTCTTCACCACCGCGTTGTAGTAGTTGATCGCGACTTTCGGCGGCACGGCGGTGTCGCTCCAGCCGTCCACCAGGAGGAGTTTTCCGCCTCGCGCGAAAAACCTGCCCAGGTCCGGGTCCACGGCGTTGACCGGCTGGATCTCCGGACGGTTCGACGCCGTCACGTCGCCGTCGAAGTTAATGGGTCGTGCCTTGTAGTCCCACGACGGATCCCGCAGGACGTAGTACTTGAAGAACTCGACCGGGATGCCGAGGGGCTGGTCGCCGCCGGCCAGTTGCCCCCAGCCCAGCTCGCTGCCCGGATAGAGGGGCGAGTAGATCTCCTCGCCCGTACGGGGATTCTTCGGTCCCCCGTAGATCTTTCGTGCGGCCTCGACCTGCGGCGGCGTCAGGCATGTCGGTGAGTCGGCCCCATTGCAGAGCGTCACCGCGGGGTCGAACGTGCAGCGCGGCACGTCGCCGATGATGCCGTCCTTCAACCCGTCGAGCGTGTCGCAGGCGGCAAGCGCCGCGTCGTGGAGCACCGGATATTTATCGGGCGGGATGAAACTCGCGGCGTCTTTGTGCGTGGCCTGCCACACCCACATCTGCGCGAACGTGTGGCGCGTGAGGTGCGACGACATGCCGGTCACCGCGATGATGTCGTAGTCCTCGGGATAGCGCTGCGCGGAGCTGAGCGCCGCGATCGTGCCGCCGCCGCCTTCCGCCATGTACGACAGGCGCGCGTCGCGGCCGTAGAAGGCCTTGATCAGCGCCTTGGATGCCACGGTCATCTCGTGCGTGGACCGGTAGCCGAAGTCCTTGATCTTCTCGGGATGGTCCAGCGCGTAACTCGAGTCGCCCTCGTGCCCGGTGTTATGACCCGCCGTCGCGTAGCCCGCGCGAACGCCGCCCGCCAGCTGATTCGGGTTCGCGCCGGTGCCGCCGCCGAGCCCGCCGTTTCCGGTGCCCCGGAACTTGCCGTTCCACCCGCCTCCGCCAGGCGAGTCGAGCGGCAGCCACAGCTCCATCCTGATATCGGAATCACTCGTCGGCTTGAGGCTCGCCTGCACACGGCAGAACGCCGGCAAGCCCGCGAACTGCTGGATTGCTCCTCCACGCCCCGGCGCCGTGAACGCGCCCGCCGCCACCGGCGTCGCCATGAGGATCGTCACGTTGGGCAGGGAAAGGGAGGACAGACTCTCGCAGGGCGCAGCATTCGCCGTGTGACCCAGGGCGATGAATGCGACGGCGAGGGCTGAGGCGGTGGCGTGGCGCATCGGGGCAATATAGCAAGGTTCCAAAGTTCCAGAGTTCCAAAGTTCCACGGGTTCCGGTTCCAAGGTTCGCCGAACCTGAACCCCTGGAACCTCCGGAACCTCCGGAACCTCCGGAACCTCTGGAACCTTGTGGTGTTGGAATTTGCTAGAATCGCCCCCGCAACCGTCAGGAGGACTTGATGATGAGAACGGCTCTTCGCTCGGGCGTGCTCGCGCTGGGCGTGCTCGGACTCGGACTGTGGGGCGCGGGCGCGTTGAAGGCTCAGTCGAAGCCGGCGGCTTCTGCAAGTGCGGACAAGATCGCGCGCGGCAAGTACTTGATGACGATCGGCGCCTGCAACGACTGCCACTCGCCGAAGATCGACGCGCAGCAGCACCCCGATCCCAAGCGACCGTTCTCGGGCCGCCCGCAAACGACGATGGCCCCGTCGCAGAACAACGCCGAGATCCACGCCTCGCTCGACCTGACGGCGTGGGCGGGTCCGTGGGGCGTGAGCTACGGCGCCAACCTCACGCCGGATCCCGAAACCGGCCTGAAGACCCGCTACACCGAGGCGCAGTTCATCAAGACGCTGCGCACCGGCAAGAAGCCCGAGGGGGAAGACCTGCAGCCGCCGATGCCGTGGGAACTGTACAAGGTGCTGTCGGACGACGACATCAAGTCCATGTGGGCGTACCTGCAGACGATTCCCGCCATCAAGAACAACGTGAAGAGCGGCGCTCCTCCGCCGAAGCCCGCCGCCAAGAAGTAGCGTCCGCCTTCGCCTGGGCTTCGGCGCGACGGACAATGGGGGCGGCCGTCCGGCCGTCCCCGCCTTTTATGGTGTCAGCCCGAATGCAGGAAGTACAATCGGCCGTTATGGTTCCCGAGGTTGCCGAGCTGGACACGAACCAGGTCCAGGTTCAGCGCATCGTCTCGAGCAAGGCGTTCAAGACGTCGGAAGTTCACCGGAACCTCCTCAACTACCTCGCGGGCAAGTCCCTTTCGGGCGAGGCGCACACCCTCAAGGAATACACCGTCGGCCTGGACGTATTCGGCAAGCCTGCTTCGTACGACCCGCGGCAGGAGTCGGTCGTTCGAATGCACGTCGGCCGGCTGCGCCAGAAGCTGAGCGAGTACTACCGGACTGAAGGCCTGGAGGATCCGATCATCGTGGACCTGCCGAAAGGCGGCTTCACGCTGACGTTCGCGCCGCGTCCTGCCGTGGACGTGGCCGTGGCCGAGCCGGTGGCCGAGCCGCAGCGCGGGAAGGTGTCGCCGCGCGAGATCGCACTCGCCGCAGCGCTCCTGCTGGCGGTGGTGTCCGCGGCGTACTTTGGTATTCGGCTGTCGCGAGCCGAGAAGACGGCGGCCACCGGCGCGCAGCTGCCGTGGACGCCGGAGCTTCAGCAGCTGTGGGGCCCGCTGCTGTCGTCCGATCGCCCGCTGATGGTCACGCTGTCGACCGACCCGTTTCACGCGAGCGCGCAGGGCGTCGCCGTCGCGGCGAGCGCGTCCGGCGTCACCGGTGTCGGCACGGCGAACGCCGCGTTTCTGCTCGGGCAGTTTCTCGGCCAGCGCAAGCGCAACGTCTTTCCCATCCGCAGCGATCTGCTGTCGATGGGCGAGATCGCGATGGGCGACGTCATCTTCGTGGGCTCGACGGTCGGGAAACCGCAAATCCAGGCGATTCCGCCCATCGATCAGCCGTTTGTCCTCACCCCGGAAGGCGTGAAGAACCTGAAGCCGCAGCCGGGCGAGCCCGCGTTCCTCGCCGACGTCATTCCCAGGGGCGGGCAGGAGTTCGAGGAAAGCCACGCGCTGATCAGCAACTTGCCGGGGCTCTACGGCAACGGCAAGATCCTGTACTTGTCCGGCAATACGATCGCGAGCGTGATGGGAGCGGTGCAGGCGCTGACCGACCCCGACCTCGCCAAACAGCTCGTCTCGAGTCTCAAGGGGCAGAGCCCAAACGGCTCGCTGCCGCGGTTCTACCAGGTCGTCCTGAAGGTCAAAGCCATGGACGACACGCCGATCGACATTTCCTACCTGTTTCACCGGGAGCTTCAGCTGTCCAAGTCTGCGTTAAGCGCCGGAAGCGCCCGCTAAACCGTTGAAAATCCGTAAAAAGGAACACGTGCCGCGGTCACAGACCTGTCACTGACCGCAATTTGACCGCCTGAAGGTCGGAAATCGCGCTGCCTCGTGTTATGTTGTTGCGTATTCAAGGGGCCGGACAGGCTCTGGAGGACGGCGATGAAACACAAGTTGCTTCTGGGACTGACAGCTGTGGCGTTCGTGGGGGCCTTCATCTATACGATGAAGCCGGTCTCCGCGCACCACTCGTTCGCGGCGACGTATTTCGAAGACAAGACCGAGTCGGTCGAAGGCGAGCTGGTGCAGTTCCTCTTCCGCAACCCGCACTCGTTCGTGCACGTCGAAGGCAAGGACGCGCAGGGGCAGGTGGTGCGGTACGCGGTGGAGTGGGGCGCTGGTCTGCAGCTGAACCGCCAGGGCGTGACGCGTGAGACGCTGAAACCCGGCGACCACGTCATCATCACGGGCAACCCGGGCCGCAATCCCGAGGATCACCGCCTGCGGATGCGCACGATCACCCGGCCGTCCGACGGCTGGAAGTGGGGCGGCACCTTCGACTAAAGAGTGAATCTGGTCATCTGGTCATTTGGTCATCTGGTCATTTCTTCGAAATGATCCAATTGATGACCAGATGACTAGATGACCAGATGACCAAATTCGACGGTCGTTGTGGGGGCAGGTTGGGCAGGTTGGATTCCTGCCTGCCTGCCCTTCGCTTTTTCGGGCGGCTCCATGTTGAAGAAGGGTGTCGAATGAGACTGAGAACGTTCCATTGGCTCGTGCTGGCTGGCGTATCGCTGCTGATCGCCGCCGCGTGTTCGGCACCCGCTCCCGCCCCGCCCGCCAAGAAGGAGCCGCCGTTCCGCAAGACGGCGACCATCAAGGACATCATGGACTCGATGGTCGACCCGGCCGCCGACTACCTCTGGGAGTCGGTGGCGACGATCGTCACGAAGGCAGGCACTGAGGAGCGCCGGCCGCGGACTGACGACGACTGGAAGAAAGTCCGTCGCGCCGCGATCACGCTCGTGGAAGCGAACAATCTGCTGATCATGGAGGGGCGCGCCGTCGCCAAGCCGGGCGAGAAATCCGAAAACCCCGGCATCGAGCTGAGCCCCGAGGCGATCCGGATGGTCATGGACAACGACCCGGACACGCTCGTCAAGCTGGCGGACGCCCTGCACGATGCCGGGCTCAAGGCCCTGGCGGCCATCGACGCCAAGAACGCCGAGGCGCTGTCGGACGCCGGCGAAGTCATCGACAACGCGTGCGAAAACTGCCACCTGAAGTACTGGTATCCGGCGGATGCCGAGAAGGTCGAGCGCGCGGCCAGCGTGAGAAAGAAATGACGCATCGCGTCCGGGGCGTATTCGCTGCCAGCGCGCTGGCGGTTTCGGCGGCGGCGGTCTTGGCCTCTGCCGCGCCCGATGCGACGGGCACGCTCAAAGGCCGCGTCAAGCTGAGCGGAGAGGCCCCCGGCAACCGGGTCATCCGGATGGGCATGGACCCGATGTGCGCGAAGATGTGGGCCGGCAAGAAACCCGGGCCCGTGGACGAAGTCGTCGCCACGAGCGACGATGGCGGGTTGATGAACGTGTTCGTGAAGCTGGAAGGCGCCTTCCCCGGGACACCCGTGCCGGCGCAGCCGGTCGTCATCGATCAGAAGGCCTGCTTCTACCTGCCTCGAGTCATCGGCGCGCGCGTGGGCCAGATGCTGCGCGTCAAGAACAGCGACAACCTGCTGCACAACGTCCATAGCAGCTCCAGCCATCGCAACAGCTTCAACGTGGGGCAGCCGATCGCCGGTATCACGCACGACTTCAAGCTCGTGGATGAAGAGATGCTCAAGATCGGCTGCGACGTCCACCGCTGGATGACGGCGTGGGTCGGCATCGTCGATCATCCGTACTTCGCGGTCACCGGCGCCGACGGCTCGTTCACGATCGGCAACGTGCCTGCCGGCAAGCGCACGATCAGCGTGTGGCACGAGAAGTTCGGGACGCTCACGAAGACGGTGGACGTCAAGCCGGGCGTGGCAACGGCGCTGGACTTCGCGTATCCCGCTGTGCCCAAGTCCTGAGGCCGGCCAGTCTTCACGGTCAACCGGATGTCACTCACGTGTCACTGACGCACTCGTGACCGCTCTGCCGGCCTGACATCGCTCCCGCCGTGCTACGGTGCCTGTCTTTGGGAGGCACCCATGTCATCGAGACGGTATTTCACCTCGCGGATGCCGCAGCTGGCGGAGACCGAGCTCCTGATTCTGAGTCTGCTTCAGGACGGGGAGCAATTCCCGCTTCGGCTGGCCGACCGTTCGGGCGGTTCGCTCAAGCGGGGGACTGTCTACATCACGCTCCAGCGCATGCAGAGCAAGGGCTACGTCGAGTCCCACGTCGAGCCCATGATCCAGGGTGCGACGGGGCGACCGCGCCGGTGGTACCGGCCATCGGTGTACGGCCGCCAGGTGTTCGCGGCGTGGCAGCTCGCCGAGCGCGCGCTGGACGCCATCGGAGTAGAGATGGTATAAAGCTGATCCCTGTCTGGGTGCCCACGAGGGCATAACAGGGAAGTCCGGTGAAAAGCCGGCGCGGTCCCGCCACTGTGAGTGAGGACGCTGCTTCGAACGACCACTCGGCCATCGGCCGGGGAAGGTGAAGCAGCCGCAGACCAACGGTCTGCACCTCCGAGCCAGGAGACCTACCCAGACATCAACGCGTTCGACTTTCTGCGGAGAACAGGAAGCATGCTGTCCACTCCTCGTACGTTCAATCCCCTTGCCGTTTCCGTCCGGCACGTGTGTCTCGCGCTGACAGCGCTGGTGCTGCTGGTGACGCCGGCGTCGTGGGCGCAGACCGGCGGTACCGTTGCCGGAACCGTGGTCGATCCCCTCGGCGCGCGCGTGAGCGGCGCGACCGTCAGGCTGCTGCTCGACGGGAAGGCCGTGAAGGAAGCCTCCTCGAACGCCGACGGCGACTTTCGCCTTCGACGCGTTGAGCGCGGGCCGGTATCGGATCGAAGCGAGTTCGCCCGGGTTTCAAACCCGTACGTCGGATCCAATCTTTTTCTCCGGGTCCGGGCGCGTAAACATCGAGCTCGCCCTGCCGATCGGTCCGCTCGAGCAGAATGTGTCCGTGACCGCGGCAGCCACGATCGTTCTGCCGTCGCAGGTCGCGGCATCGGTGACCGTGATCGACGCGGCCACGCTCGACGCGCTGGCCAAGCCGGACGTGCTCGAGGCGCTGCGGCTGGTCCCGGGAGCGCAGGTCGTTCAGGCGGGGCAGCGCGGCGCCGTGACCTCGCTGTTCGTGCGCGGCGGCGCGTCGAATTTCAACAAGGTGCTCATCGACGGCGTGGCCGCCAACGACATCGGCGGCGGCTTCGATTTCTCGTCTGTGTCCGTCACGGGAGTCGACTCCGTCGAAGTCCTTCGCGAGGCGAACAGCGTGATCTACGGCTCGGACAGCCTGTCGGGCGTCGTCAGCATCACGACGCGCCGCGGCCGCACGCGAATCCCGGAGTTCTCGTACGCGATTGACGGCGGGAACCTGGGCACGATGAAGAACGACGTCGCGATCGCAGGCGCATCGGGCCGTTTCGATTACTTCTCCGACTACAGCTACTTCACGACCGACAACGACGTCCCGAACAACGGGTTCACGAACGGGACGTACGCGGGCCGGTTCAGTGCCGCCCTTGGCCACGGAACCGACCTGAGCGGCACGCTCCGGCGCGCCGACACGAACTACGGCAGCCCGAACGCGATTCTCTTCTACGTGGTCCCCGACGATTCGAAGCAACAGGACGACTTCACGTACGGCGCCGTCGCGGCGCAATCGCAGATCAACGACCGATGGCAGAGCACGGTCCGGTTCGCGTCCATGGCGCAGAACACGCACTACACGAACCCGTCGCCGACGGGCAAGCCGTTCGACCCCTTCGGGTTCGGCGCCAACTACCTCGGCGACACGGTGACCATCACGGGCGCGAACGGGTACGCCGTGACCGGCCAGGCGATTCTCGACTACGGCGGGCAGTACCCGTCGCTGTTCGACGGCCACACCACGCGCAACGCGCTGTCCGGTCAGGTCAGCTACCGTGCCGGATCGCTGCTGACGGTGTCGGGCGGCGGTCGATTCGAGAACGAACAGGGATACACTCAGTCGGGCGGCGCGTCGAGTCCGAAGACGGAGAGCGCGCGCAACAACGGCGGCCTCTTCGGGGAGGCGCGCGTCACGGCCGGCCGCCTGTTCGCGAGCGCGGGCGTTGGTTACGAGCACCACGCGGTCTACGGCAGCGCCGTATCGCCGCGGGTGTCGCTCGCGTTCTATCTGCAGAACTCGACGGCCGCACGTCCCAACGACACAAAGCTGACGTTCAACGCCGGCACGGGCATCAAGGCGCCGTCGATCTACCAGGAATTGAACTCGCTGCTGCCGCTTCTGCCGCCGGCGCAGGCGGCGGCGCTCGGTGTCGGGCCCGTCGGGCCAGAGCGCGCGGGGAATCTCGACGTCGGCGTCGAGCAGGGACTCGTGCGCGGGCAGCTGCGGGTGAGGGCCACGTATTTCCACAACACGTTCGAGGATTTGCTCGAGTTCCTCGGCAAGAACGGGCTCGTGCAGGCCGGGGTGCCGCCGGCCGTCGCGAATGCGACCCCGTTTGGGGCCTACGTCAACTCGCAGTCGACGACGGGCGATGGGCTGGAGCTGTCGGCCGATGCCGTGTTCGCAAGGAACTGGCGTGTGTCCGCCTCCTACACGTATCTCGACGCGGAGGTCAGGGAAGCCTTGGGCGCGCCGGCGTCAATGAATGACAAGTTTCCAGGAATTCCGATCGGCGCGTTCTCGCCGCTGGTCGGCAACCGTCCGTTCCGCCGGCCGGCGAATTCCGGCAACCTGCTGGTGTCCTACTCCAGGGGCCCGGGACAGATCGCCGTCGCCGGCTACTTCTCCGGCAAGCAGGACGACAGCACGCTGCTGACCGACGGGTTCTTCGGCAACAGCCTGCTGCTGCCCAACCAGGACATGGACAAGGGTTACGCGAAGATCGATCTGAGCGGATCGTACCGCGTGCACCCGCGTCTCAGGTGGTATGCGAGCATCGAGAACCTGCTGAACCAGGACTATCAGGCCGCCGCGGGTTTCCCCGCGCTGCCGATTACGATTCGCACTGGTGTGTCGGTGATGCTGGGAGGCGCAGCGGCCGCGCCATGACCGTTGGCTTTGACAGCGAACTCACGACCGGCGTAGAGTCGATCCGTTGATGCAGACGCTGCGATCACTTCGCCGGACCGGCAGCCGCGCCGTGGCGCTGCTCCTCGCGGCGCTCGTCTGCATCGGCGGCGCGGACTTCCGCCACACCGGCTGGGATGATCCCGCCTGCAATCCGCCTCCGGTTCAACACGATCACAGCAAGCATCGTCTCCAGGCTGGACAACTGCCGTCCGGCCCGGTTGACGACCACTGCGCGCTCTGCCACTCGCTCCGCTCGCTGCGCGCCGGCCTCACGCCCACGCCGGCCGCCGCTCCCGTCAGCGTCAAGATCGCGGTCGTTCGCCCCGAGCAGTCCGCGCTCGCCGGCCGCGTCGCTCTCTCAACCGCCGCCCCGCGCGGTCCGCCGCTCGACCTCCTGTAGCGCGATCTATTCGGGTGTAGTGCGGACCTTCAGGTCCGCCTGATCAGGCAGGCCTGAAGGCCTGCACTACATGCAATCGAACAGGAGGTTTGTCGTGGTGTATTTGATTCGACGCCCGGGCGCGAGCCTTGGCATTCTGTTGATATGTGCGGGAGCTCTTGGAACAACCCATGTCCGGGCGCAGGGCCTCGGCGGCGCAGGCACGCTGCAGGGCACCGTGAAGGATCCGACCGGCGGCGTGATGCAGGCGGTCGAGGTGAAAATTGCCAACGCGGTCAGCGGTTTCACCAGAACCGCGACGACCGACGCCTCCGGCCGGTACGTGTTCAGCAACCTGCCGCCCAACTCGTATCACGTGACCGTCGAGGCACAGGGCTTCAACCGGCTGGCCCGGGACGTCGACGTCCGGAGCGCCGTGCCGATCACGCTCGACCTGACGCTCTCGCTCGCCGGTGCCGCGACGTCAATCGACGTCGTCGGCCATGTGGAAGACCTGGTGGAGCGCGATCCCAGCGCCCATACGGATCTCGATCAAAGCCGGATCGCGAAGCTCGTCCTGGAGCCGTCGGCCGGCCTGAATCAGGTGATCACGCTCGCGTCGCCCGGCGTGGTGTCCGACTCGAACGGATTCTTCCATCCGGTCGGCGATCACGCGCAGACGCAGTTTTCGATCGACAACCAGCCGGTCACCGACCAGCAGAGCCGCGTGTACTCGAACCAGATTTCGCAGGACGCCGTGCAGTCGATGGAGATCATCACGGGCGTGGCTCCGGCGGAGTACGGCGACAAGACGAGCCTCGTCGTCCACATCGTGACCAAATCGGGTCTCGACCAGCCGAAGCCGACCGGCAGCTTTTCGTTTGGCTACGGTTCGTTCGCCAGCCCGACCGCCGAGGTCAACATGGGAGACGGATCGCACAGAGTCGGCAACTTCGTGTCGCTGAACGGCATGCGGACCGACCGCTTCCTCGACCCGCCTGAGTTTCAGGCGCTGCACGATTCGGGGCACCAGGTCTCGTTCTTCGATCGTCTCGACGTCCGCACCGGGCGACGCCGGCACGCTGCACCTCAACGTCCAGGCGGCGCGGTCGGACTTTCGACGTGCCGAACAGCCTCGACGCCGACGCGCTCGGCCAGGCGCAGCATCAGGACATCAACACGTTCAACATCGCGCCCGGTTTTTCCCAGGTGATCGGCCTCAAGACGCTGTTCACCGCGAACGTGTACGTCCGGCAGGATCACGTGACCTACTCGCCCAGCCCGGATCCGTTCGCGGATCAGCCGGGCAGCGTCAGCCAGGATCGCACGCTCCGGAACGTCGGGTTCAAGTCGGATGTTGCGTACACGGCCGGGCGCCAGAATCTGAAGTTCGGCGGCACAGTCAGCGCCACGAAGCTCAATGAGAACTTCGGACTCGGTTTCACCGATCCGGCTTTCAACTCGCCGTGCCTCGCCCCCGACGGCACCCCGTCCACCGACACGGCGCTCACGAGCCCGGTTCAGTGCGCCGGCGACCTGACCGTCAACCCCGCCTTCAGCCCGAACCAGCTGGCCTTCGATCTGACCCGCGGCGGATCGCCGTTCGTCTACAACCAGGCCGCGACCATCAAGCAGCAGGCGGTGTACGCGCAGGACGAGATCAAAGCCGGAAACGCGACGATCAAGCTCGGCCTGCGGCTCGATCACTACGACGGGCTGACGACGGCGACCGAACTGCAGCCGCGCATCGGCGTGTCGTACGCCGTCGGGGCCGGCGGCACCGTCCTGCGGGCGTCGTACGGCCGGACCATGGAGACGCCGTACAACGAGGGCCTGCTGCTGTCGAGTGGCGTCGGCGCCGAGGCGCTCACCGGCACCACCGCCAACCCGCCACTGCCCGGGACGCGCGACCAGGTCGAGTTCGGCGCGCAGCAGGCGTTCGGCGGATGGCTCGTCGCAGACGTCGGCTACTTCACGAAGCACACCAGCAACGGCTACGACTTCAGCGTGCTCTTCGACACGCCGATCGTGTTCCCGGTCGCATGGGATCACTCGACGATCGACGGCTTCACCGGCCGCATCAACCTGCTCGAGCACCACGGGTTCAGCGCGTTCGCCGTGATGGCGCATACCAACGCCATCTATTTCCCTCCGGGCGTGGGCGGTGTCCTGCTCGAGCCGCCCTGTGAGGATGCCGGCTGCTCGTTCCGGATCGATCACGATCAGAAGTTCAACGCTGACGACGAACCTGCAGTATGTGGTCAACAAGCAGCGCGGCATCTGGACGGCGCTGAACTGGCGCTACGATTCAGGACTGGTCGGCCAGCTCGATCGGCGACGTGCTCGATCTGTTGACCCTGACCCCGGCGCAGCAGGCCGCCGCCGGCGTCTCGTGCGGCGGCGTGGCGGCGACGCCCGGTGCCGGTTTCACGAGTTGCGACCCGAGCGCCATTTCCGCGACCCGGCTCGTCGTCCCGGCAGCGGGAACAGGCGATCCGCTTAACAACCCGTCGCGCGTGGCGCCGCGCCACCTGTTCGACCTCGGCATGGGCGCAGACAACCTGCTGCACACGGACAAGGCCAAACTGCGTCTCCGCTTCAGTGTCGTCAACCTGACGAACACGGAGTCGCTGTACAACTTCCTCTCCACGTTCAGCGGGACGCACTTCGTCACGCCGCGCGCGTATCAGGTGCAGCTGGGGGTGTCGTTCTAGTCCTTGGTCCTTGGTTCTTGGTTCTTGGTCCATCCCGTCCGTGGTCCGCACGGTTCCCGCAACTCGTGCACGGATGCGCGGACAGGCGTGGACCATGGACCAAGAACGGACCAGGAACAAAGGCCCAAGGACTTGGGACCGTTTCCGGCAGGCCTGAAGGCCTGCACTACGCCCTGGTGGAGCGGGTACGACGGCAAGCATAACGCCCCACTGTGGCTGGGTCTCGCCTTGCCCTGTCAGATCAGGTCAGTGACCGCGTCACTGACCACGAAGTGACCGTCCCACCGGATGCAGTGCCGGATTGCCGTAGTAGGCTCAGGCCGCTTCAGAGCCCGGGCTGCCATTTTCCCATTCCGACGAGCTCAATGGTCACTGCGAAGAGGTGAGGCGCTATGAGTAGATTCTGTCTGGCCGCGACCTGTGCCGCCGTCCTGCTGACGGCGGCCGGTGCCTCGGCCCAGACTGCCACGGTCGGTGGCAGTGTGTCCAACGCCCGGGGAGGTGTCATCGCGGGCGCCGACGTGACGCTCCGGGTGCTGCCGCCGCCGGGCGCCCCCGCCATGCCAGCCAACATGCCCGGCATGGCCCCCGACCGGACGACGACGTCGGCGGCGAACGGGACGTTTACGTTCGGTCAGGTCCCCCCGGGGCAGTACGTCCTGCTAGTCGATGCACCAGGTTTCGAGCGGTCGTCGCAGGAAGTCACGGTCGCCAACCAGCCGCAGACCCTGACGGTCGCGTTGGAGCAACTCGACGTGCCCGGGGCACCGCTGCCGACTGTGGCCACCACAGGGTCCGCCAACGATCCACAGGCGTTGCTCGACCGCATCAAGGCGCTCGAGCAGCGTATCAACGACCTCGAATCGGGCACGGTCCTGTCCGAGCCCGAAACGCGCGTGAAGCGGGTCGAAGTCTACGTGGACAAGAACGGGAACGAGCACGACGAGCCCGTCCCCGGCGCCGAGAAGAAAGTCACGTATCAGCGCGAGCGTGTTTACCGCCGGACGTGGCTCAGCGAGAAGCTCGAGCAGGCGCTCGGCGACGAGAACGCCAAGCGCATCCAGATCGGCGTGAGCGCGGCCAGCGTGACCCAGTTCGCTCATCAAACCAAGGGTGCCGCGCTGGATCCGGACGCCAACAACCATTTCTATCAGCTCGCCTCGGCCGACCTTCTGTTCTCGGCCGGCATCGCGCAGTACACGAGCTTCTTCGCGGACATCGTGGGCCTCTCGGGTGCTCCGCCTGACGCCGAAATCCCCTCGCTGACGTTGATCAACAGCTATACGGCGCGCCTCGTGCGGCAGAACGAGGTGAACGTTCGCGAGGCCTGGCTGCGGACCGAGTTGTTCTCGCAGAAGCTCGGCCTGAGCGCAGGACGCCTCGACCTGGCCAACTACTTCGACCGCAACGCGATGGCCAACGACGAGACGTTCCAGTTCATCAGCGACGCGCTCGTGAACAACCCGATGCTCGGACTGACCAGCAACGGCGCCGGCGTTGTCGGCGTGTTCGATCCGAAGAACGGCTTCGCCGTGAAGGGCGGTTTCCAGCAGAGCAACACCGACGCAACGAACCTGTCGGACTCGATCTTCTCGATGGTCGAAGCCGACTACGTGGCGCGTCCGCCGGGCCTGTCGGAAGGCAACTACCGCGTGTGGTTCCGCAATGACAACGCGACGGGCACCAGCCGGCAGGCATGGGGGTTGAGCCTCGATCAGAAACTGACGTCGCAGTTCGGGTTGTTCGGACGGTACGGCCGGGCTGATGCGGACGTCGACAAGGACAACTTCTGGAGTCTCGGCTTTCAGATCCAGAATGGAGCGGTATTCAATCCCCTCGACTTCTGGGGCGTGGGATACTCGCAGACGATGCTCGGTTCCGGCGACAACGAGAAGCAGGTGGAGGGCTACTACAACTTCCAGATTTCCGAGAAGCTGCGGTTGTCGCTCCACGTGCAGCACTATTTCGAACGGCAGGCGGGGACGCCGGACTACGGGTTCCTGATTCCGGGCGTGCGGCTGCAGGCGAGGTTCTGATGGTCACTCGGGCAGGAGGACACAAGATGGCACGCGCAAGACGCTTTCTCATCGCAACTCTACTGGCTGCTGCGGTCGGCGGGGCGCTGGCGAACGTGGGCCTGCGCGCCGCGGACGTGAAAGTGATTGATCCGACGTCGGTCGTCATGATCGTCAATCGCGACTCGAACGACATCGCGTTCATGGACATCAAGACGAAGAAGATCGTCGGCAGGACCTTCCTCGGCAACAACGTCAACCCGCACATGGTGATGATGTCGCCGGACGGACGCTACGTGGTGACCGGCGGCACGCGCGCCAACAAGGCGTACATCATCGACGCGCAGCACGCTGCAGCTCGTGAAGGTGATCAACGTGGACATCGCGCCGGAGCACCTGTCGTTCTCGCCGGACAGCCGCTGGTACTACCAGGGCAATCCCGACGGCGATTCGATCTCCGTGATCGACATGGTGTCGCTGACGAAGATCAAGACGATTCCCGGCCTCGCCGAGCCGCTCAACGTCACGTTCTCTGCCGGACGGATCCAAGGCCTACGTCGGCAACTACGGCGCCCACTGGGTCGGCGTCATCGACGTCCGGCGGCACGAGCTGCTGAAGAAGATCCAGATGGCCGACGTGCCCGGCGTCGCGCGAGCTCGATCCCGAGCAAGTACCTCGGCGAGATCAAGGGCATCAACATCGCCGCGATCACCAACGACGGCAGCTCCTCTACGCCGCGGACGGCGATCTGGGCGTGGTCGGGGTGATCGATCCGCGCGAAGACAAGGTGATCAAGACGATCCGCGTGGGCAAGAACGCCGTGGCGCATCTACATGAGCCACGACGGCAAGTACGCGATCACGCCGAACAACGGCGATCGAGACGATCTCGATCATCGACCTCGCAGGCCAACAAGGTGGCGGCGACGCTCGAAGCCGGACCGGACATGACGGGCGTCAACTTCGCGGCCGGCAAGGCGTTCGTCATCAGCTCAACGAGCGGGTTCGTCTACGTGTACGACATGAAGACGCTGCGGCCGGCCGGTCGCATCAAGATCGGCACGAACATCCAGCTCGAGACCGCCACGACCGACACGGCGGACGAGAAGCTCTATCTCGCCGAGTCGACCGACGAACTGCGGTCGTCATCATCGATGCGAAGACCGAGCACGTTCGAGAAGGTCGCCAACGTCGGGCTGTTTCCGTGGGGCACGCACATCATGGACAGCAAGGACAACTACTGTCACTGATCGCGTGCCGCGCGCGTTCGGCGTCCTGTCTTGCGGCGGTCGTGATGCTCGGGCCTGCGCCGCCGGCGCTTCCGGCCGGCGCAGGACGTCCGCGCAGCACACGCGCCTGGCCGGGCCCAAGAGCACGGCCGTCACCGAATCCCAGGCGGCCGACCTCACCCTGACGCTGTCAGCGCGGTGACACCCCGGCTCATTCAGACGTGGGTCCGCACGGCCGGCACCATCGACAAGTCCGGGAAGATCCTGACGCGCATCGCTCGCCGGACCTGAGGCCGCGCTGGTCAAGGTCGGCCAGCGGGTGCGCGCCTTTCCGCCGAGCTCCAAGTCGTCGATGTACCAGGCGTACGTGACGCGCGTCACCGCCAGCGCCGGGCGGCGCGACTGTTGAAGCGCACGCTGCACGGCTATCGGGTCGCCAGAACACCACCCACTACGTCATGGAGATCGTCGTCGAGCGCGGGCCGTTCCTGGCCGTTCCGAACGAAGCGATCATCGAAGAAGGCGACACGGCGCATCGTCTACGTGCAGCGCAGCGCCGGTCAGTACGTGCCCGCAGGAGATTCACACCGGCATCCAGGGCGAGTTGCTACACGCAGGTCGCTCGGCGGCGTGAACGATGGCGACCAGGTCGTGACGTTCGGCAGCTTCTTCATCGACGCCGAGCACAAGCTGAAGGGCGACCGGACCGCCGACGACCCGCGATGCATCATCGCGCCTCATTAGACTCGTCATCCGCTGGCAGGCCGTCGTCTGGCTGCTGGTCGCGGCCGGCGTGCTGGTCAGCGTCTACTCCATCCGGACCGCGTCGCTCGACGCCATCCCGGACATCTCCGATCCGCAAATCGTCGTCTACGTGAAGTGGCCGCGCAGCCCGCAGCTGCTGGAGCGCGAGGTGACCGAGCCGCTCGATCAGCGCGCTCGTCGGGTCCCCCGACATCCAGTCGCTCCGCGGGTCAGCTCGCACATGGGCTACTCGTTCATCTACGTGATTCTCGAGCAACGGCGCGCGGCGGGACGCCGTGCAGCAGCTGGTGCTCGACCGAGATCAACGCCATCCGCCCGCAGCTGCCGCCGGACGCCAGCGTCACGCTCGGGCCCAACGCCAGCAGCATGGGCTGGATCTACCAGTACGCGCTCGTCGATCGCGGAGGGCGCGCACGACCTGCGCGACCTGCGGCTGGTGAACGAGAGCCAGATCAAGCCGGCGCTGCAGACCGTCCCCGGCGTCGCGGAAGTGGCGTCGGTCGGCGGGCTGGAGAAGCAGTACCAGATCAAGATCTTCCCGCCGCTGCTGGCGAAGGCGGGCATCCCGCTCCGGCAGGTGATTGCCGCCGTCCAGGATGTCTTCCAGGAAGCCGGCGGACGCATGATCGAGGTCACCAACCGCGACTACCAGCTCCGCGGCGTCGATCAACACCGAGGACGTCGACAAGCTGGACGTAGCTGGTCGTCGGCCGTCAGCGTGACGGGACGACCGATCACGCTCAAGGACGTCGGCTACCTGCAGGTCGGCTACGACCAGCGGCGCAGCACCGTCGACCTGGACGGCACCGGCGAAGTCGTCGGCGGCATCGTCGATCATGGAGCAGGACCAGAACGTCCTCGCCGATCACGCGGTCGCTCGAGCAGCAGCTCCAGCAGCTGCGTCCGCTGCTGCCGCGGGGCGTCGAGATCGTCACCGCCTACGACCGATCGGCCTGGATCTGGGCGACGCTCCGGCAGTTCTTCGAGACGCTGGCCATCGAGCTGGTCGTCCTCATCGTCGTCACGCTGCTGTTCCTGCGGAACATCCGCACCGCCGTCGGGCCGATCGCCATCCTGCTCCTCAGCACGCTCTTCACGGCGATGCCGCTCGTCGGCTTCCGCCAGACGATCAACCTGTTCTCGCTGGCGGGCCTGGCCATCGCGATCGGCGAGATCGCCGACGCGACGATCGTCATCGTCGAGAACTGCACCGCCGAGTTGTCGATGCGCGGGTCGATCAGCCGCGAAGAGAAGGAGGAGATCTGCTCGTTCACTCGATCGCCTCGGTCGCGAAGCCGCTGCTGTTCTCGCTGCTGATCATCCTGGCGTCGTTCCTGCCGGTGTTCTTCCTGGAGGAACGCGAAGCCCGCCTCTTCGATCCGCTGGCCTACAGCAAGACGTTCGCGATGGCGTTCTCGACGCTGCTGACGATGCTGCTGCTGCCGCTGATCGTGGTGTGGATCTTCAAGCACGATACGCTGGCGCAGAAGGACTTCCGGGAGAGCGCGGCGGTCAGATGTACCGATCCGCGCTCCGGGCCGTGATTCGGTACCGCTACGCGTTCACCGGCGACCGGCATGCTCGTCCTGATCCCGGCCGCCGTCCTGCTCGCGCGGTTCCCGAAGGACTTCCTGCCCGACATCGACGAGGGCGCCATCCTCTATATGCCGACGACACTGCCGGGCCTGCCCAATCGCGAGGCCGGCTGGATCGTCCAGCAGATGGACAAGAAGCTGAAGGCGTTCCCCGAGGTCGAGCGAGTCTTCGGCAAGATCGGCCGGGCGGACACGTCGACCGACCCGGCGCCGCTCACGATGATCGAGACGACCGTCCTGCTGCAGCCGAAGTCGAAATGGCGCAAGGGCATGACGAAGGACAGGCTCGTCGCCGAAATGGACAAGGCGGCCGAGACGATCGGCTACGTGAACGCCTGGGTGCAGCCGATTCGGGGCCGCGTGATGATGCAGAGCACCGGCATCCAGACGCCGGTCGGGCATCAAGGTCAAGGGCCCTGAGGTTGGCGTCATCGAGGACATCTCGCAGCAGATCGAGGTGCTGCTGCGAGAGCCTGCCCGGCACCAAGTCCGTGATTGCCGAGCGGATTTCCGAAGGCTACTACGTCGACGTGCAGAACGATCTCGCACGCATGGCCGAGCACGGCGTCACGGTGGACGAAGCGATGGCCACGGTGCGCTACGCCATCGGCGGCGACAACATCGTCGGCGTCAAGCAGGCCGGCGACACCGTGATCCCGCTGAGCGTGCAGTATTCGCCCGAGTACATCGACACGCTCGACAAGATCAAGAACACGCCGGTCGTGACCGGCGACGGACGGTCGGTTCCGCTCGGGGATATCGCGGACGTGGCGGTGCGAAAGATGCCGGAGATGATCCGGAACGACAACGGCGAGCTCGCCGGCTACATCTACGTCGATCTGCAGAACGTCACGGGCCCCGACTACGTGGACACGCGCGCAGGCGCTGCTGGCGAAGAACCTGACGCTGCCGGCCGGCTACTCGATCGAGTGGACGGGACTCTACGAGTACGCGGCCGCGGCGCGCGCCCGGATGCGGCTCATCGTGCCGCTGACGCTCGCGATCATCTTCGGCCTGCTGGTCGTCGCGTTCCGTTCGGTCGCGGAGAGCGTGCTGATTCTGCTGTCGGTGCCCTTCGCGATGGTGGGCGGCGTGTTCCTGCAGTGGCTGCTCGGCTACCCGATGACGACCGCCGTGATCGTCGGCTATATCTCGCTCTTCGCCGTGGCCGTGCAGACCGGCATCATCATGGTGATCTTCATTCGAGGCGCGCTCGACCACCGCGACGACCAGACCGGGCGGACCAGGCGGCAGTCGTACATCGACGCCGTGATCGAGGGGTCAGCGACCCGTCTGCGGCCGAAGCTCATGACCGTGGCCGCGATCGTCCTGTCGCTGCTGCCCGTCATGTTCGCGAGCGGCGCCGGGCATGGAGATCATGAAGCCGATCGCGGCGCCGAGCATCGGCGGCATGGTCACGTCGAGCCTGCACGTGCTCTTCATGACGCCGTGCCTGTTCGTCATCGGCGAGGATATCAGGACGTGGTGGGCGCGCCGACGGGCGCACATCGAAATGCGCCGTATTGACGACGCCGTTGCGCTGGAACTGCACCCACACGCGGTAGACGCGCGGCCGCGGGAACGTGAGGGTGAACTGCATTTGCGGGCTGCCGTCCGCGATGTAAGGATGCGTGTGGATCATGTCGATGAGATCGTCGCTGGCCGTCAGCATGTGGCCCCAGGCGCCCAGGTACTGCTGCAGGCCCTCGCCGGGCGCCAGGTGGACGCGTATCTGCGTCGTGAGGCCGGCGACGGGATGTTCGGGGCTCGTGGAGAACTCGACCTTCAGGTTCGCGGCGTCCTTCGCGGAGTAGTCGCGGGTGAGCGGAGCGGGAGGCGCTTCGTCGCCGGCCACGAAGACGGTCTCGGATATCAGCTGCGGCGCCGCGGCCTCCGGGTAGAAGTCGCCGAGCACGCGATACATGCCGGGTTTGGGAAACGCGATGTCGAAGTGGAACGCCCCGTCGCGCCAGACGGGATGGTCGTGGACGAAGAACTGCAGGTCGCGGCTGACGATGAACGTGTGGAAGAGCTTTTCGTGAACGACGGTGAACTTGTCGACGGGCCGGTCTTTCCACGGGTCGAACACCGCGAACGTGAGGTGGACCGTCTCGTGGGGTTTCGCGGGGCGCGGCGTGACGGAGACGTCCACGTGATATTCGGTCTGGTCGGGGACGCCCGCCACCAGGGCCATGCCGCACCGCGGGCATTTGCCCGGACCGGCCGACCGGATGTCGCGATCCATGGGGCAGACGTAGGCGAGATCGACCGACGGGTTCGGCGCCGGCGACTTCGCCTTGGCGGTTCGCCGCGCCGCCGCGTCCTCGGGCGGGGGGCGGAGCCTCGGGCGTGCGTGTGCATGCGCCCGCCGCGCCGAGCGCCAGAAGAAGGCCGCCGATCGTGAAGGCCCGCACAGCACGATTGTCAACTGTGATGACGCGCTGCATTCTCGCCGTCGGCCGTGCTGTTCGCGACTGCTGTGAACCTGCGCGCGCACGACCCCAGCGCGGCGCCGATTACCTGGAACCGGGAGATCTCGCGGATCGTGTACGAGCGGTGCGCCGCGTGCCATCGCGACGGCGGCGGAGCGTTTTCGCTCATAACCTATCAGGACGCGCAGCCGTACGCGTCGGCCATCAAGGACAGCGTGCTGGCACGGCGCATGCCTCCCTGGGGCGCCGTGAAGGGCTTCGGAAATTTCAGGAACGACGAGGGGTTGACGCAGGAGCAGATCGGGCTCGTTGCGGACTGGGTGGAAGGCGGCATCACGCGCGGCAACAACCCCAAGTCGCTGCCGCCGGTCCCGAAGTTCGCCGAAACCGCGCGATATGCCGTCCCGGCCGGCGCGATCGCCGTGACGGGCACGACGAAACTCCAACGCGCGGTGACGATCGATGGCCTGTACCCCGAGCGCGTGCCGGCGGGCGCCTCGATGCAGGTTGTCGCCGTGCGGCCAGACGGCGACGTCGAGCCGCTGGTGTGGCTGTACGAGTACGCACAAAGCGCGCGACACCCGTTTCTGTTCCGGAAGCCGATTGCGCTTCCGGCCGGAACCGTCATCCGGGGCGTGCGTGCCGGTGCCAGGATTCTGTTGATTCCCGTACGCAGGAGATGATGTGAAGACCACGCGTTGGAGTGCGGCGCTTGCGGTGGCACTGGCGATGAGCGCGATCGGGTGTGGTCGCGGTACCGGCGCGCCGCTGACTCAGCTCGAGAGTGTCAGGGCCGGTGCCCTGCAAGTCGTGCTGCTGGCCGATCACGACGCCCTCCGCCACGGCAAAGACGCGTTCGTCCTTGAGTTCCGCTCCGAATCCGGCGCGCTCGTGGACGTTGGCGCGGTGAAGGCGAGCGCGAGCATGCCGATGCCGGGGATGCCGATGTTCAGCACGATCGACGTTCAGCGAACGGACGTCCCCGGGCGCTACGCGGCGACCGGCGAGTTCTCGATGGCCGGCCGCTGGCGCATCGCGGTCGAGTGGGACGGCCCCCAGGGGCGCGGGCAGGTCAGCTTCTCCGGGGCCGTTCAGTAGGCCAGCCGCGCCTCGCCTTCCATGCCCACGCGGAATTTTCCCGCCGGCTGCGAGAATCCCCTGGCTCACTCCAACGCCAGGCCCGCGTCTTCTGGGCTTTGGGTGTGCTCGCGCCCCGGAGACGATGGCCCGGGTTCTGCAGTCGCAGCATTCAGGCAAATGCGTCCTCTGGTCGTTGCGGTGGCGGTTTGGCTCGGCCTTGCGGTTTCCGGTATTGCGGCAGCCGCCCAGGGTCAGGCCGTTGCCAGGATTCAGGGCCGCGTCACCGATGAAACGGACGGAGTGCTTCCTGGCGTGACCGTGGAACTCCGCGCCGCGAACGGCGCCGCCCCCCTGGTGACGGTGACCGACGGCCGCGGCGACTACTCCTTCAGCGACATCGCGCCGGGCACGTACCAGCTCAACTACACGATGCTCAACTTCGCGACCGTGACGCATCGCAATGTCGCGATCACGGCCGGGGCAGTCGTCACCAACAACGAGATGATGCACTTGTCGATGAACGCCGACGTGGTGGTGATCGGCAAGCGGACGTTCGTCAATCTTGCCGATGTCGAGAATCCAGCCGAGGATCTCGTGGGCATCGCGCAGTCGGCCAGCCAGGGTGCCATCACCGCGAGGCAGCTCGACGTCAGGCCGTTCATGCGCCAGGGGGAAGTGCTCGAGACCGTGCCGGGGGTCATCATCACGCAGCACAGCGGCGAGGGCAAAGCCAATCAGTACTACCTCCGCGGTTTCAACCTCGATCACGGCACGGACTTCGCGATGTGGGTGGCTGGCGCGCCGGTGAACATGGTCACGCATGTGCACAGCCAGGGCTACTCGGACTTGAACTTCCTGATCCCGGAACTGGTCGCCGGCGTGCAGTACTCGAAGGGGCCGTACTTCGCCGACCAGGGCGACTTTGCCACGGCCGGCTCGTCGAATATCAACTACGCGACGCAGCTGGACAGGCCCGTCGTCCACGCGGAAGCGGGCGGCTACGGATTCGCACGGGGCCTGTTTGCGGCGTCGCCAAAGGTGGGCAAGGACGGGCACCTGCTGATGGCGTTCGAGACGTCGACCAACGCCGGCCCGTGGCTCAGTCCGGACGACTACACAAAGCTGAACGGCGTCGTGCGTTACAGCCGCGGCGACAACGTGAACGGGTTCTCGTTGACGGGCATGGCGTATCACGGCAAGTGGAACGCGACCCAGGCCGTGCCGGAGCGTGCGGTCGATGCGGGAATCGTCGACCGGTTCGGCACGATCGATCCGACCGACCTGGGCCACACGTACCGCGTCAGCGCCGTTGGCGAATGGCAGCACAGCAGCAGCTCGACGCTGAGCAAGATTCAGGCGTACGGCATCAGCTACGACCTGCTGCTGCGCAACAACTTCACGTTCTACCTCGACGATCCGGAGCACGGCGATCAGAACGATCAGGTCGAACACCGATTCGTCTCGGGCGTCAAGGCGTTCCAGAAGCGCCTCGTCCGCTGGGGCGGCCGCAGCGTCCAGAACACCTACGGGGTACAGATTCGCAACGACAACATCAGCAACTCCCTGATTCACACGGAGAAAGGCGCTCCGCTTTTCACGAAGACCGACGATGACGCCAACGTCACGAACGCGGGCCTGTACGCGGAGAATCAGGTCGCGTGGTCGTCGTGGCTCCGCACGACGGCCGGCATCCGCTGGGACGGGTCTCACGCCGGCATCACGGACAAGCTCGACGGCCGCAACAGCGGCACATCCAACGCCGGCCTGTTCAGTCCGAAGGGCATGGCGACGTTCGGACCCTGGGATGGCACCGAGGTCTACCTGAATGCCGGGTTGGGGTATCACAGCAACGACGCGCGGGGAACGACGCTCGCGTACGACTCGAATGGCGAACCGGCTGCGCCCGTGGCGCCGCTGGTGCGAGCGACGGGCGCAGAAATCGGCGTCCGGACCGTCAGGGTGCGTCATCTCCAGAGCACGGTGTCCCTCTGGATGCTTCGCCTCGGGTCGGAACTGCTCTACAACGCCGACATCGGCGGAACGGAGCCGGGACCCTCGAGCAAGCGGTGGGGTGTCGAGTTCGCCAACTACTACAGCCCGAAGCCGTGGTTGATCTTCGACGGCGATCTCTCCAAGTCGCAGGCACGCTACTCGGAATTCAACGCAGGCGGTCCCTACGTTCCGGAGGCCGTGGACCTGGTCGTTTCAGGAGGCGCCAGCATCGACAACTTCCACCGTTCGTTCGCCAGCCTGCGGCTCCGCTATTTCGGACCGCGTCCTCTCACCGCAGACAACTCGATCCGCTCGGCGGCCACCACGCTGTTGAACCTCGAAGGCGGCTATCAGATGGCCAAGCAGCTGCGCGTGAACCTCGAGGTCTTCAACCTTGCGAACGCCAAAGTGAGCGACATCGACTATTACTTCGCGTCCCGCCTGCCGGGCGAGCCCCTCGCCGGCGTCGAGGACATCCATACGCACCCGGCTGTTCCCCGGACGCTGCGGGTGACGCTGGCGGTCGGCTTCTGATGCGATAGAGTGAGGGCAACATGCGCCGTGGGCCTGAAATATCGGGACATGGGGAACCCTGTGCGGAGCTTCGGCCGTGGTGTAAGGTACCGACATGTTGAGCGGTGGTAAACGTCTCATCGTGGTGGCCGGCATCTTGTATGTTGCGGCGTTGACGGCGAATTGCTCGTCGCCCAGGCCCGCGGCCCCGCCGGCGGCGAACCCGGTCGGGCGGACCGAGATGAAAGCCGTCGTCTCGGTCAAGGAGCTGATGCGGTTCACCATCGACCCCATCTCCGACAACATCTTCGATGCGGTCACCTACGAGGCTACCAAGAAGGGCATCGTCGAAACTTTTCCGAAGACCGACGAGGATTGGGAGAAGGTGAAGATCGGCGCCGTTACGCTGGCTGAAGCGATCTACCTGCTCAAGCTCCCGCGGCCGTTCGCGCCAGCCGGCGACGTCAACAACAGCACCGGCCCCAATCCGCCTGAGCTGTCGCCCACTCAGATCCAAGCCAAGCTCGACGCGGATCCGGTGCTCTGGGACGCCAAGATCCAGGCGCTGCGTAACGTGGCGCTGGAAGTGCTCGAGATCGCGAACAAGAAAGACACCAAGGCGCTGTTCGAGGCCGGCGAAGACCTCGACAAGGCCTGCGAAGCCTGTCACCTCGAGTACTGGTATCCGGGCGATCGAAAAGCGGTCGAAGAGGACGAGCGGCAGCGCGCCAGGATCGAGAAGAGCGAGATCAGGTCGAAGAAGAAGTAGAGCAGGCGGATTCCATGCGCATCAGAATTCCTTTCGGCGTGGCCACGGCGGTCGCCCTTGCGCTGGCGACCGCGCACCTCTCGGCACACGATTTCTGGCTTGCCGCATCGAACTGGACCCCGGATGCGGGGACGCCGTTCGGCATCAGCGCGGGCGTCGGCGAACACTTCCCAACCCGTCTCGATTTCAAGACGCCGGCGAACTGGTTCGACGACTGGCGGATCATCGGGCCGTCCGCCGCGATTCCCGTGTCCAAGATGTTCGAGCGGCGCGAGCTGGCGATGGTGGCCGATGTCAACCTACCGGCGACAGGCGCGTTCCTCGCCGTCATGCGGGTGACGCCACGCACGATCGAGATGAAGGCGGACGAGTTCAACGACTACCTGAAAGAAGAAGGGCTGACCGATGCGCTCGCCGAGCGGAAAGCTGCCGGTGAGCTCGACCGGCCGGCCAAGGAACGATATTCCCGGTACGCCAAGCTGGCGATCCGCAACGGAGAGGGAAGCGCGGCGCACCTGACGAGACCGGTCGGCGTCAGGGCGGAGCTGGTGCCGGCCACCGACCCGACGTCAGTCCGCGCTGGAGAGACCCTGACGGTTCAACTGCTGGTCAACGGACGGCCCGCACCGAACGCTGCCGTCAGCGCGGCGGTCGACGGCGGCGAGATCCCGCGTCAGACCGACGCTCAGGGCAGGGCGACGTTCCCCATCGATCGCGCCGGCGCGTGGCTCGTGAAGACCGTTCACATGGAGCGGTTGCCCAAGGCATTCCCCCCGGGCCCGGAGTGGGAGAGCTTCTGGGTCACCCTCGCGTTCCACACCGCACGCTAGAGCGCAACGGCAGGCCTGAAGGCCTGCACTACACTGATTCACGATGCCGCGCGTGGATCCGGTGACGGACATGTACCAGAAGCAGCTGGATCTCGTCGAACACGACCTCGTGAACCTCGCTGAGGCGATGCCGGCCGACAAGTACGACTTCCGCCCGGAGGCCGGGGCGTTCGAGGGCGTGCGGACGTTCGGGGAGCAGGTCAGGCACGCGGCGACCATGATGTACATGACCGCCGCGATCGTGCTCGAAGAGAGGTCGCCTTACGGTCCCGGCACCAACGATAACGGGCCGGACACTGTCCTTGGCAAGGCGCAGGTTGTGGAGTATCTGAAGGGCTCGATCGCGTACGCCAGGAAGGCCATGGCGTCACTGAACGAGAAGAACCAGCTGGACCCGCTCCGCACCTATTTCGGATCGCAGCCGCGGGCGGCCGTGGCCGCAGGCATCGCGTTCCACAGCTACGACCACTACGGGCAGATGGTCGTCTATGCCCGAATGAACGGCGTCACGCCGCCTACTTCTTCGGCGCCTCCTTCGGCACGACCTTGACGTTGTACAACGTCTTGAAGTCGCCGTCCTTCACCGTCGCCGTGATCTGATCGCCGGCCTTCACCGTCTTGAAGACCTCTTCCTTGTCGGCCGTGTAGGACATCGTCATCGCCATCATCCAGCCGGGCACGTTTTCGCCGTCCACGGTCAGCGACTTGGCCTTTTCGTCGATCTTCTGCACGACACCCTTGAAGGCGTGCTCGCCCTTGGCCGTTTGGGCGCTGGCGGACGTGGAGAACACGAGCGCGCAGACCAGCGCGCCGAGAGTCACACGGAGTCGACTGCGGGTCATGGTCAGCATCTCCTTATGAATTGCGGCGGCCCTCAAGGGCCGTCCTACTTGGACCGGGCCGCGCTACTTTGTCGCGGCCTTGGGCGCCGTGCCGATCTGCACTTCGAGCGCCTCGCTGGAATTCTTCGGCACGTCGATGACAACGCGGTCGCCCACCTTCAGGTCGGTCATCGCGGCGGGCTTGCCCGCGCGTTCGAAGGTGGTCTTGGCGCTGAGGGTCAGCGTCTTGGTGGTGTTGTCGGCCAGTTGCACGGTGACGGACTTCGCCGTCACCTGCGTCACGACGCCACGGACGTGGGCGTTGGTTCCGTGCGCGAACGCAGGGACGCCCAGGGCCAGGGTCAGAACCAGTGCGGCGGCTGCGCGAATGAGGTGTTTCATAGGTGCTCCTATTCTAATCGTGGTGGTGCGCCTCTGGCGACGGTATCGCGGGCGTTTCGCCGGTCAGGAATCGCTCGTCCTCGCGTTCTTCTTCGTACTCCTCGGGCGACTTCGGGTTCAGCGCCTTCATCGTCTTGAGGTCGGCGGCGGTCAGGTCCTTCAGCCGCCTGATGAAATGCACCAGCTTCCAGGTATCCGCATCGTCGGGCCCACCAGGCCCCCAGGCCGGCATGCCCGTCAGGCGGATGCCGTTTGCGATGACCCAGTAGATTTCCCCGTCGGTCAGATTCTGCGTGTCCGGCAGCCGCATGTCGGGCGCCCGCGGAAACATGTTGCGGCCGAGCTCGGTATCGCCGCTGCCGTCGTTAGCGTGGCACGACGCGCAGTGGTCGGCGAAGTGCGCGCGACCCTCCATCCACACGTCCGGTGAGAAGACGATCGGGTTGGCCGCGCGGCGCGCGGCGGCCGGCACGGCCCAGCGCCGCGCTGTGCGCGCCATCATGCGCTCGAGAGTCCGCGGCTCCTCGCGCGCGCTGAACCCCTCGGTCCGCGCGACCCACAGCCCGATGCCCCACACGATGGCCGGCGGCATCAGAAGGACAAGGGCGATGAGCGGGATGACGCGGCGCCTCATGGTTGTCCCATTATCCGCGCCCGACCGGAATTTGCGCGTTTTTTGCGTCGCAACCGCCCTTGTGCCAGTATCTTGGGCGCCTTTTGCCCGGTAAACGTTTTGTCGGGTTTGATCGTATGAACCTCAACGGAGGTCTTCCCGGGAACGGGACAGGAACATGTTGCTCGGCTTCTTCAAATGGATGGCGGACACGCCCTGGAGCGTCGCCCTCCACGAATCGCTCTACGGCTATCCCATCGTCGAATCGATTCACGTCTGGGCGCTGTGCCTGTTCGTCGGCCTGGCCGTGGTGCTCGACCTGCGCCTGACCGGTCTGTCGTTCACGAACGTTCCCGTTTCGCAAATCGCCAGGCGCATCCTGCCCTGGACGACGTTCGGGTTCGTGGTCATGGTCGTCAGCGGCATCCTGCTGTTCTACGCGATCCCGATTCGCTCGTACCAGAACATCTTCTTCCGCGTGAAGCTGGTGCTGCTCGTGCTGGCCGGCATCAACGCGTGGGTGTTTCATCCCCGCGGCATCCAGCCCTGGGACCGTGACCCGGTGCCGCCGCGCTCGGCGCGCTTCGCCGGCTACGCGTCGCTCGTGCTCTGGATGACGATCATCTTCTGCGGGCGCATGATCGCCTACAACTGGTTCGACTGCGACAAGCCGGAGCAGTCGCACATCATCAGCACCCTCGCGGGCTGCGAGGCGCCCGAGGCTCCCCAGTAGGGGAGGCCGGGACGCCGGGGATTCCAGCACATGTTGTGGGAGTTTGCGAAATGGTCGGAGGCGACGGCGCTCGGCGTCGCCATCCGCAACTCGCAGTACGCGTTCCCGATCATCGAGTACTTCCACCTCGCGGCGCTCGCGGTGATTGGCGGCGCCGTGCTCATCGTGGACATGCGGATGCTGGGGCTTGGCCTGCGCGAGACGCCGGTGAAGCAGCTGGCGAAGGACGCGCACCCGTGGCTCGTCGGCAGCCTGATCGTGATGCTCGTGTCCGGCGTGTCGCTGTACACGTCCGAGGCGACGAAGTGCTACGTGAGCCCCGCGTTCTGGATCAAGATGATCGCCCTCCTGCTGGCGATGCTGTTCACGTTCACGGTGCGCAGGAGAGTCTCGCTGGCCGACGCCGCCCACGTCTCTGCCGGCCACGAGCAAGTCGGTCGGCCCTCGTGTCGGTGGGCCTGTGGTTCGCGGTCGCGTGGGGCGGCCGGTGGATTGGGTTTGGCGGATAGGAGCAGCGCGATGAGGAGTTGCCCGATGAGCAACTGGACAGGGCGGGATCCTGGCCGGCGTCGCCGTGCTGGCGCTCTCCGCGCCGGCGCTGGCGCAGGTGAGCCTCGTCGGGGAATGGAGCCCGCGGTACCACGAAGATCAGCCGGACCGCATTCCCGGACCCGAACTGGGCGACTACACCGGGCTGCCGCTGACCGACGGCGCCCGGCTCGCGGCCGACAGCTGGGACGCGTCGCGCCTGACGCTGCGCGAGCACCAGTGCAAGGTGCACAACGCTCCGTACATCCTTCACGGCCCGATCCAGTTCCGTATTTGGGAAGAGAAAGACCCGCGCACGCAGCAACTCGTGGCCCTCCAGGTGTACCTCAATACCTACGAGCAGAGCCGCACGATCTGGATGGACGGCCGCCCGCACCCGCCCGAATACGCGCCGCACACGTGGCAGGGCTTCTCCACGGGCAAATGGGACGGCGACATCCTCACCGTGTACACCACTCACATCAAGCAGGAGTGGGTGCGGCGCAACGGCGTGCCGAACAGCGAGAAGTCGACGATGATCGAGCACTTCATCCGCCACGGCAACATCATGTCGCACCTCGTGCAGTGGACCGATCCGGTGTACCTTGCCGAGCCGCTGTGGCGCAGCGAGGACTTCGTCCTCAACGAGCGCACGGCCGGCAACTGGTTGTGGCCGTGCGAGTACGTGGACGAAATCGTCGACCGTCCGCACAGCGCCGTGCCGCATTACCTCCCGGGCCGCAGCCCGTTCGACGGCGACTTCGCCTATCGCTACGGCGTGCCCGTCGACGCCGCAAAGGGCGGCGTCGAGACGACCTACCCGGAATACATGGCCAAGCTGAAAACACTGCCGAAGCCGCCCAAGCCGGCCGCGGCGTCAGGGACGAAATAGTTCATGACTACTCAGAGCACACTGATCGCCGCGTGCGCGCTGCTCGGCGCCGTCGGCGTCGCCCAGCGCGTGTCCCTGTCCACCCTCCAGGCCCAAGCGCCGGCCGCCCAGGCCGCCCGGAACAACGCTGAGCTGGGCTCGATCCACGTGCAGGGCAACGTCTACATGCTGGTCGGCGCCGGCGGCAACATCGCCGTGCAGATCGGTGACGATGGCGTGCTCGTCGTCGATACGGGGCTGGCGCAAAACGCGGATCGGGTGATCGCCGCGATCAGGAAGCTGTCCGACAAGCCGATCCGGTGGGTGCTGAACACGCATTTCCACCCCGATCACACGGGCGGCAACGAAGCCGTCGCGAAGGCGGGCAGCAAGACCAACGGCGGGCCTGCCGAGATCCTCGCGCACGAGAACGTGCTGACCAGGATGAGCGCGCCGGCCAACAAGCTGCCCACCGCGTCGTGGCCGACCGACACCTACTTCCCTGAGGAGAAGGACATCTACTTCAACGGCGAAGCCGTCTTGCTGTTTCACGACGTGGCCGCCCACACCGACGGCGATTCGATCGTGCACCTGCGCAAGTCCGACGTCGTGGTGGCGGGCGACGTGTTCGTCACGACGTCGTATCCGTTCATCGATCAGGCAAACGGCGGCAGCATTCAGGGCGAACTCAACGCGCTCAACCGCATCCTCGACATCGCGGTGCCGGCGCACGAGCAGGAAGGCGGCACCTTCGTCATCCCCGGCCACGGACGCATCTGCGACGAGGCCGACGTCCTCGAGTACCGCGACATGGTGACGATCGTTCGCGACCGCATCCAGGACATGATCAAGCGCGGCCTGACCATCGACCAGGTCAAGGCGGCCAGGCCGACGCTCGACTACGACCTCCACTACGGGTCGGACACCGGCTTCGTGACCACCGCAGGCTTCGTCGAGGCCGTCTTCAAGGACCTCTCGAACCCCAAGGGCAAACCGGTCGTCCGGTAGGAGTGATTGGATGAAGATCAGAATCGCGTTCGCGTTCGCGATTGCGCTCGTCGTCGGCGTGACGGCGGGTGCTCAACAGCCGGCCGCCCCCGCGACACAGCCACCCGCGCCGCCGCGCACACCGCGAACGATCGCGCCCGTCGACATCACCGGCTACTGGGTGGCCCTCATCACCGAAGACTGGCGCTGGCGCATGCTGACGCCGCCCAAGGGCGACTACGCGAGCGTGCCGATTAACGACGAAGGCCGTCGCGTGGCTGACACCTGGAACCTGGCCAAAGACGAGGCGGGCGGTCTCGCCTGCAAGCCGTACGGCGTGGGCAACATCATGCGGATGCCCGGCCGCATGCACATCACCTGGCAGGACGACACCACGCTCAAGCTCGAGTTCGATGCCGGCACGCAGACGCGCCTGCTGAACTTCGCCGACAAGACCGTGGCGAAAGCCCCGAAGACGTGGCAGGGGTATTCCGCTGCCAACTGGGAAATCGCAGGCCAGTCGGTCGCCGTCGATCGCAACGGCATCCCGGTGGCTCCGCCAGCCGGCGGCCGCGGCGGACGCGGGGGTGGAGGCGGGGGCGGTGGACGTGCGAGGAGCGGCGCCGCCGCGCGGCGGCTCGCTGCACGTGGTCACGACGAACTTCCGCGAGGGCTACCTGCGCAAGAACGGCGTGCCCTACAGCGAGAACGCGTCGATCACGGAATACTTCGACAAGGTCGGGCCCGAGCCCAACGGCGACATCGTGCTGCTGGTGCGGACCGTCGTCGAGGATGCGAAGTACCTGCAGGTGCCGTTCATCACGAGCACGCACTTCAAGCTCGAGAAAGACGGGGCGAAATGGAATCCCTCGCCCTGCAAGATCGATCCGCCGGTCGACGTGCCGGCGAAGCCGTAGTTGGAGTTCCTCGCGTACCTCGAGCAAACCGGGTTGTCGGCCTGGGTACGCGAGTCGCGGTCGCTGTTCGCGTACCCGGGCATTTTGCTCCTGCACACTTGCGGAATGGCCGTGGTCGTGGGCCTCGCCGCGGGCATCGACCTGCGGATTCTCGGCTTTGCGCCGGCGCTTCCGCTGGCGCCGATGCGCAGGTTCCTGCCGGCCCTGTGGGTCGCGTTCGCTGTCAACGCGGCCACCGGGACGATCCTGCTCGTCGCCGATGCCACCACGAAGCTGGCCAACCCCGATTTCTTCGTGAAGATGGCGTTCATCTTCGCGGCCGTCATCGTCCGGCGGTCGATTGACGCGCGCGTGTTCCGCGGGCCCGAATCCGAGCCCGCTCCGGTGACATCCGGCGCGAAGGCGCTGGCCGCGGCATCCCTCGTGTGCTGGCTGGGCGCGATCACCGCCGGCCGTCTGCTCGCGTACGTGGGGCCGGTGAGCGGACTCTGACGCTGGTGTAGTAGTGCAGGCCTTTAGCCCTGCCAGCTGAAGAGCGGCCCTGAAAGGGCCTGCACTACTTCGTGAATGAAATGCTCCAGATGCTGTCGAACCCGGCGCACGTGCACATGTGGCTCAATCACGTGCCCACGGTGGGGTTCGGCGTCGCGCTCGCGCTCTTCGTCGTCGCCCGGCTGAAACGGCACGACGACCTGACGCGCGCCGGCCTCGTGATGTTCTTCGTCGTCGCCGTCGTCGCCATCGCGGCCTACCTGTCGGGGAACGCCGCCGAGGCGGTCGTGCAGGATCGGTCTGACATCTCGCCTCGCGCCGTGCGCGCGCACGAGGACGCCGCGCTTCTGGCGTTCGCGGTCATGGAGATCACCGGCTTTCTGGCCTGGCTGGCGCTCTGGCAGTGGCGTCGCGTGCCAAGGCTCGATCGCTGGCAGCTGCCGGTCGTGCTGCTGTCGGCGGTCGTGGCGTTCGGCCTGATGGCGCGCGCGGCCGAACTCGGCGGCGAGATTCACCACCCGGAGATTCGCGCGGCGGCATCGACCGGCGAAGATGCCGTGGCCGGCACCGCGCAGGCGATCGGCATGTTCGTGTCCGGTCATTCGTGGGTGTG
This sequence comes from uncultured Acidobacteriota bacterium, assembly GCA_963821285.1. Taxonomy (GTDB): domain Bacteria; phylum Acidobacteriota; class Vicinamibacteria; order Vicinamibacterales; family CAVVIG01; genus CAVQJU01. The sequence goes on along the minus strand of CAWGDD010000010.1, from coordinate 556,961 downwards.
GCCGACGGCCGAGACGCTGCACTTCATCGGCCTGAGCCTGCTGTTCACCGTGGTGCTCATCGTGGACCTGCGGCTGCTCGGCGTGGCCAGAGCGCCTGCCGTACGCCGCCGTCTATCAGCTGCTGCCGCTCGGCATGCTCGGCTTCGGCCTGAATCTCGTGACCGGCCTGCTGCTTCTTCCTCGGCGCCCTGCCGCAGTACATTCACAACAAGACGTTCTACTGGAAGATCCTCTTCGTCGTGCTCGGCGGGATCAACCTCCTGTACTTCATGCTCGAAGACGACGTCTGGGCCGTCGGATCGGGCGACGATGCGCCGCTGCCGTCGAAGGTCGCGGCGGCGTCGGCGATCGCTCTGTGGGCCGCCGTCCTGTTCTGCGGCCACATGCTGCCGTTCATCGGCAACGCGTTCTGACAATGGCGCTCTGGCTCACCGTCTGCCTCGCCGTTTCGGCCGCCGTGCTGGTCGTCGGTGCGGCCGCGTACCTGATCAACAGAATGAACGAGTCATGATGGGCTGGCTGCAGTCAATCGAGGGCAGCGCGTGGGCGAGCTGGCTGAAGGAGTCGCCGTCTCTCTGGGGCTACCCGACGCTGCTGTTTCTGCACACCGTCGGGCTGTCGTTCACCGTCGGGCCCAGCGTGGCGATCGACCTGCGGATCCTCGGCGTCGGGCGCAGGCTCCCTCTCGCGCCCTTTGACACGTTCTTCAGGGTGATCTGGATCGCGTTTGCCGTCAACGCCGCGTCGGGCGCGGTGCTGTTCTTCAGCGATGCGACGGCGAAACTCGAGAACCCGGCCTACCTCGTCAAGATGACGTTGGTGTTTCTCGCCGCGGGGATCACGATCGCGATCCGGCGCCGTGTGTTCCGGTCGGCCGCTGTTGATGCCGCCGGCGTGGATGTGTCCAGCGCCTCCAGCCGGTACCTCGCCGCCGCGTCGATCCTGTGCTGGTTCGGTGCCATCACGGCCGGGCGCTACATTGCATACTTCTAGGGCCGACTTCTGACGTGATCGCCAGCTGGATCCTCCCGGTCTGCGAGAGCCTGCACTTCATCGGCATGGCGATGCTGATTGGCTTTGCCGGAATCCTCGACCTGCGCCTGCTCGGCATGGCCAAACGGCTGCCCGTGGCGCCGCTGCAGCGCCTGATGCCGTGGGCCCTGCTGGGGTTCGTCATGAGCCTCGGAAGCGGAGTGGTCTTCATCGCCGCGAACCCCGGCCAGTATGTCGGGCCGCCGCTCAGCCTGTCGTTTGTCGCCAAGATGTTCTTTATCCTTCTGGCCTGCCTGAACGCCTTCCTGTATTACGTGACGGGCCTCAAGCGTGCCGCGGACGGGGTCGAGGCGGGGGAGGAGGCGCCATCCGGCGCGAAGGTGAGTGCGGCCGTGTCGTTGTTCCTCTGGGTCGGTGTGATGTACTGGGGCCGCGTGCTCCAGTTCTTTGGAAAATCCTTTTGAAATCGGGCGATACCGATTGCGCAAGGACCTATGTCAAAGGGGTTTCTGGTGTTCGGGGGGCACTAATCGTAAAATGCACGCCCACCGGGCGCACGTCGCGCCGGATTCTGAACTGACATGGCACACAAACTTTCGACCGCGTTCGTTTCCGCGCTGCTGGTCGCCGCGGCCGCCAGCGTCGTCGTGCCCGTGCTGGCGCAGGGCCCTCCGGGACCCTCCATCGGGACCGACCTGTCGGGCGAGTGGGCGCCGCGTTTCCACGAGGACCAGCCGGAGCGCATTCCGGGGCCGGACATCGGCGATTACCTCGGCCTGCCGATCAACGAAGCGGGGCGTCTGCACGGAGACAGCTGGGACGCGTCCCTCCTGACGCTACCCGAACATCAGTGCAAGCCGCACCCCGCCGACTACTCGCCGCGCGGCCCCGCCAACCTGCGCATCTGGCGCGAGTTCGACGGTCCCTCGCAGCAGCTCGTGGCGATCCACACGCACATCTCGTGGCAGCAGCCCGAACGGACGATCTGGATGGACGGCCGCCCGCATCCGCCGGAGTACGCGGCGCATACGTGGCAGGGGTTCTCGACCGGCAAGTGGGACGGCGACATGCTGACGGTGACGACCACGCACCTGAAGATGGGATGGATTCGCCGTAATGGCATCCCGCGCAGCGACAAGGCGGTGCTCACCGAGCACTTCGTGCGCCACGACAACTACCTGACGCTGATCTCGGTCATCAGCGATCCGGTGTATCTGACCGAGCCGTTCGTGCGCACGACCAACTGGGGCCTCGATCCGCATCAGCAGATCGCGCCATATCCGTGCCAGTACGTCGCCGAAATCCAACGCGAGCAGGGCTACGTGCCGCATCACCTGCCTGGCTCGAACACGTTTCTGCGTGAGTTCGCCGTGAAGGAAAAGCTCCCGTTCGAGCCGACGCGCGGCGGCGCCGAGACGATGTATCCCGAGTACATGCTGAAGCTGCAGAACATGACGCCGGCCGCAGCGGCCGGCCGGTAGGAGTCCGCGCATGCAGAGCAATACCTCGAAGCTGGCCGCGCTGGCCGCTGTCGCGATCGCCTCGCTCGTGTATTCGGGTGTACAGGGCGAGGCCCGGCAGGCTCCGCAGCCGGGCGCCGGCGGAGGCCGCGGCGGGCGAGGCGCCGCGCCCGCGGCTGCGGACGCCGAGCTCCACATCCTGCACGTGCAGGGCAACGTGCACATGCTGGTCGGCGCCGGCGGCAACATCGCGCTGCAGATTGGCGACGACGGCGTGCTGCTGGTGGACACCGGGCTCGCGGCGAACGCGGAGAAGGTCGTGGCCGCCATCCGCACGCTGAGCAACAAGCCGATTCGCTACATCGTGAACACCCACGTGCACCCGGATCATGTTGGCGGCAACGACTACATCGGGAAGCTGGGCAGCACGATCGCAGGCGGCAACGTGGGCGCCGGGGCGGGCGTGGGTGCCGGTATCATCGCGCACGAAAACGTCCTGAACCGCATGAGCGCGCCGACCGGCCAGCAGGCGCCGTTCCCGACGACCGCGTGGCCGACCGACACCTACATTTCGAAGCAGAAGGAGCTCTTCTTCAACGGGGAGTCGCTGCAGGTCATCCACCAGCCCGCGGCCCACACCGACGGCGACAGCATCGTGTACTTCCGCAAGTCGGACGTCATCGTCGCCGGGGATCTCTTCGTCACGACGACGTACCCGTTCATCGACTCGGCGCGCGGCGGGAACATCACCGGGATCATCGCGGCGCTGAACAACATGCTCGACATCGCGATCCCGAAGGCGATGCAGGAAGGCGGCACCTATATCATCCCGGGCCACGGCCGCCTGACCGACGAAGCCGATCTGCTCGAGTATCGGGACATGATCACGATCATCCGCGACCGCATTCAGGATGGTGTCAAGCGCGGGCAGACGCTCGACCAGGTGAAGGCCGGGAAGCCGACGCTCGACTACGACGCGCGATGGGGTGCGACGAGCGGCTTCTGGACGACGGATCAGTTCATCGAAGCGGTCTACAAGGATCTGAGCAAGGCGAAGAAGTAGGTCTGGCGGGTCTGGCAGGTCGGCGGCGGGCGTCGGGCGGGTCGACCGGCAGGTGTAGTGCAGGCCTTCAGGCCTGCCGTTGAGGACAGCATGATTCGTATTATTCGTCTGTGCGCGATCGTCTTTGCACTTGCGCTGCTGGGCCGGTCGATGGCCGCACAGCAGCCGGCGGCGGCGCCGGTGCCGGGCAGCGCGCGCGCCGCTGTCGCCGATCGATCTCACGGGCAACTGGGTGTCGATCGTGACGGAGGACTGGCGCTTCCGCATGGTGACGCCGCCCAAGGGCGATTACGCGAGCGTCCCGCTCAACGGCGCCGCGAGAGCGGTAGCCGACGCCTGGGATCCGGCGAAGGACACGGCCGCCGGCAACGCGTGCAAGTCGTACGGCGCCGGCAACATCATGCGCGTGCCGGGGCGCCTGCACATCTCGTGGCAGGACGACACGACGCTGAAGATCGAGACCGATGCGGGCCAGCAGACACGTCTGCTGCACTTCACGGGCACGCCCGGTGGTGACCCCAGCTGGCAGGGTTACTCGGCGGCGGTGTGGGAGATGGCCGGCCCCGCCCCTGGCCGAGGTGGTCCGCCGCCTCCGGCTCCCGCCGGCGGAACGGTGGCGCCGGCGGCCGGCGGCGCCGCGGCGCCGGGCCGCGGCCGTGGCGGTCCACCGCCCCGGCGGCGGCTCGCTGAAAGTCGTGACGACCCGCCTCAAGGAAGGCTACCTGCGGAAGAACGGCGTCCCTTACAGCGAGAACGCCGTGGTCACCGAATACTTCGACCGCCACAACGAGGCGAACGGCGACGAGTGGTTCACGGTGACCACTATCGTGGAGGACCCGAAGTATCTGCAGCAGTCCTTCATCACCAGCACGCATTTCAAGAAGGAAGCCGACGCGTCGAAGTGGTATCCCGGCGGCCTGTAAGGCAAGCTGAACGGAGGGCAGGCGGGCGCAGGCGGGGCGGGCTGGCCTGGCAGGCACATTGTCCGTAGCGTCCGGCTTTAGCCGGACGGAGTCATTCCATGTCCAACAACCCTTACGTCAATCCACGCCTGTTCGATCTGTATCGCGAATACACCGCGGGTCGCGTGAGCCGCCGCGGTTTCATCCGCGGCGCGTCGGCCGTGCTTGCCGCAGGCGTGTCGATTCCCGGCTGGATGCTGGGCGACCCGGCCCAGGCCGCCGCCGCGCAGACGGGCGTGGCCGCCGGGCCGGCGCTCGCGCCGCTCGACCTCGCCGAGTGGAGTTACTTCTTCGTGGGCGTCGAGCGGATCGAGCTGGCGCGCGGGTCGTTCGTGAACGGCAAGCAGATGTACGTCGAATCGTTCATTCCGGCACAGGTGCGCCATCCGTACCCGATCGTGCTCGTGCACGGCGGCGGCGGACAGGGGCTCGACTGGATGGGCACGCCTGACGGACGCCGCGGCTGGACGCAGATACTCCTCGAGGAAGGCTACAAGGTCTACGTGGTCGATCGTCCGGGCCACGGCCGATCGCCGTTTCATCCGGACGTGGACGGTCCGTTCCCCGCGCAGAACCTGCCGCTCGAGCAGATGTCGGGGCAGTTCACGCCGCCCAACGCGGCGCGGCCCGCGGTCAACGACCTGCGCAAGCTGCACAACCAGTGGCCGGGGACCGGCGAGCTCGGCTCGCGCGATCTCGACCAGCTCGTCGCCTCGCAAGGCGGCTCGTACGTCCAGGTCGCCGGGTTCGGTGCGCCGCCGCCAGGTGCGGGCGGTCGCGGCGGCGCCGGACGTGGTGCGGCTCCCGGCGCAGCTGGACGCGGCGCGGTACCTCACCGGCCCCCACCGTGCCTCCGGTGCTCGGCGCGACCGGCATGCCCGCAGGCGGACCCGACAGCCAGCACATGGTCTGGCGTCAGCGCGGCGCGATGCTGCTCGACAAGATCGGTCCGTCGATCATCATGACCCATTCGGCCGGCGGGCCCTTCGGCTGGCTCGTCGCCGAAATCCGTCCGAACCTCGTGAAGGGTATCGTCGCGATCGAAGGCGGCGGCCAGCCGTTCGGCGGCGCCAACGTCTGGGGCATGTCCACGATTCCCGTCGCGTACGATCCGCCGGTTTCCGATCCGTCCGAGATCAAGTTGAAGCGGGTGGAGTCGCCCGAGCCGGGCGTGAACGCGTATCAGCTGCAGGAAGAGCCCGCGCGCAAGCTGAAGAACCTGCAGAACATCCCGATCGTCATCGTCACCGCCGAGGCGTCGTTTGCGTCGCCGGGCAACCCCGGCGGCGTCGCGTACTTCAAGCAGGCGGGCTGCAAGGCCGAGGAAATGCGGCTGGTCACGCTCGGCATCCAGGGCAACGGCCACATGATGATGGTCGAGAAGAACAACCGCGAGGTGCTGAAGCCGATCCTCGCGTGGATCGACAAGAACGTGAACGGAAGCGCGAAGCCGTCGAACCCGAAGCCGCCGGCCAGAAAGGAAGACTCGACGGCCATGAAGCTCGCCGACACCGGCTACTTCTGGGTCGGCACCGAGCACAAGAAGATGCCGTACGGCACGATCATCACCGGTCAGATGTTCGTGCAGTACTTCACGCCGGCGCAGGTGCGCCACCCGTATCCGATCGTGCTCGTGCACGGCGGCGGCGGCACGGCGCTGCACTACATGGGCGTCGGCGAGAAGGCCGGGTGGGCGCACTACTACGTGCAGGAAGGCTACCGCGTCTACCTCGTCGACCGGCCGGGACACGGGCGCTCGCCGTATCACCCCGATTCGCTGGGGCCGATCGGCGGCAACGTGAGCTACGCCGCGATCGCGGGCGACACGCGCCGCGCGGCCGTCGGGCCGAACCACCAGTGGCCCGGCACCGGCGACAACGGCGACCCGCTGCTCGATCAGGTGCTCGCCGGGCAGAACGCCGCGCCGCAGGACAACGTCTTCGCGCACACGCTGTGGGCGAGCCGCGGCGCGGAACTGCTCGAGAGGATCGGCCCCGCGATCATCCAGGTGCATTCGGCCGGCGGGCCGTTCAGCTGGATCGTCGCGAACGAGCGGCCGAATCTGGTGAAGGCGATCATCAACGTCGAGGGCGGCGGCCAGCCGTTTGCGGCGGGCACGCCGTGGGGGCTCACCGACGTGCCGATGGTCTACGATCCGCCCGCCGCCGATCCGTCGCAGCTCGCGACGCGCGACGTGACGGGCGCCGGCGGCGCGACGTACAAGCTCCAGGCCGATCCCGCGCGGAAGCTCAAGAACCTCCAGAACATCCCGACGATCTACGTCGTCGCCGAGCGTTCGGGCAGGAACGGCGCGCCCGTGGTCGCGTTCCTGAAGCAGGCGGGCGTGGATGCCGAGGAGTTCAACCTGAAAGACAAGGGGATCCTCGGCAACGGGCACTTCATGATGCTCGAGAACAACCGCCGCGAGGTGTTCGACGCGATTCGCGGCTGGCTCGAGCAGAAGCTTCCGACCCGAGCGTAGCGTCCGGCTACGCCGGACGTTTCGTGATCGCAACCGTGCAGCGGCGCGCATCGCCGCGAACCTCACCTCAACAATCAGATCCGCCGGGCCGATAGACGATCCGGAGGATCTGATGTCACGTCGCGCCTTCGTTGCCGTCGCCTTCGTCCTGGCCTGTGGAACGCCTGTCGCCGCGCAGGACGAAGCGGGCCTGCGGTCGTTCTTCGAAGGCCGCCGCGTCACCCTCGCAATCGACATGCCCGGCACCTCCGACGGCATCGACGTGCAGGCCGACTCGAGCAGCGCTCTCGATTACCGGCAGTACGGCGAGCGCCTGAAGCTCTACGGAACCGCCATCCACTCGCGCCAGTCCGCGACGGTGACGCTCGTCAAAATCAAGGGCGACCACATCGAGTTCCAGCTGAATGGCGGCGGCTACGGCACGTTCGGCGACGACACCAGCACGTCGGTCAGCATCCCGTACGTCGAGCCGACCAGCCGCGAGCGCGAACTCGACCGGCTGATCAAGGAAGAAGACGATTCGCACGAGCGCCGCCGCCTCGAGCACGAACGCGACGAACTGCGCGAGCGCCGCGAGCGGAAGAATCGCCGCATCGACGTCGAGCGTGCCGCCGCTGAAGACCGTAAGCGTGAGTTGCTGGACGAGCGCCGGAGGAAGGGCGGCTCGCGCTTCAACCTCCGCTACCGCGGCGCGGTGCCGTCCGGCATCAAGCCGGACGAGGTGATGGCGGCGCTGGCCGAGTTCGTGGACTTCTCGTCGCTCGGCTACCACCCGGCCGTTCCCGTGCAGACGCGTGACGACCGGGACGATCCCGACGATCGCGATGTTCCCGTCGTGCAGACCGTCGCGCCCCACAAGGGCATGACCCGCGAAGAGGCCGAGCTCTCGTTCGGGCGGCCCGTCAGCGAGAAGGAGCACCGCGAGGGCGCGCTGAGCGTCACGACCCTCCGGTTCGTGAGCCCCGAGCAGCAGATCGTGGCGGATTTCGTCGAGGACGTCCTGGTCCGTTTCTCGATGTCCTCCCGGTAATCACATGTAAATGGTTTGACCTCCTCGTAAGTAAAATAACGGTATGAAGCGCATACCGTCCGGCCTCCTAGTCCTTGCAATTACGACGTTTACGGTCGGGTTTTCGACCGCCCGCGCGCAGGCGCCGGCGACCGCCGCCGACGGCATCTACGCCGACGAGCAGGCGAAACGCGGGGAGAAGGTCTACGCCGACTCCTGCGCCATCTGCCACGGCGATAAGCTGGAAGGCTCCAGCACGGGAGGCCCGGCGATTTCGGGTAAGGATTTCATCAACGGCTGGAAGGGCATGACCGCCGCCGAGCTCTTCGACAAGATCTCGATGGACATGCCGTCCAACGCGCCGGGCACGCTCAAGGCCGATCAGTATGCGGACGTGATGGCATACGTACTGAGCGTCAACAAGTACCCCGCGGGCAAGGCGCCGCTGCCGACGACCGCCGCGACGCTGAAGACCGTGAAGATGTCGGAGCCGAAGTAAGCGGGACGCGGTGAGCCAGCTGCCGGCGTGGGCGGTCGTGATGTCACTCGCCGCTGCGTCGACCGCTTCGGCGCATCACAGCGCGGCCGCGACGTACGCGGCCGACGAAACCGTCGCTGTCAAAGGCCGGGTGGCCGGCTTCGCATGGACGAACCCGCACTGCCACGTATACATCGACGTCGCCAGCGGCGCGTTCGCCGGCCGGACGTACACGGTCGAACTGGGCAGTCCGAGCGCGCTCTCCGCCGACGGCTGGACGAAAACGTCGCTGCGGCCCGGCGACCACGTGGTGATGACGGTGCGTCCGTCGCGCGCCGGTACAGCGAGCGGATTGTGCCGGCGCTGTGCGGTCACCCTGAACGGCGCGCCGTGGCGTTCATCGGGGACAGTGGAGTAGAATCCGAGCGCCGAACAGGAGGAGATTTCGTGTCTAGTTTCGCCCACAGGATCCGCGTTTCGCGACCGATCATCGTTGCGGCGACCGCCGCTTTTGTCGTCTCACTCGCCGTGTCCGCCAGCGCGCAGGGTGTCAAGAACGCCGAGGCGGCCAAGATCAAGAACCCGGTGAAGTCGTCGCCCGAATCGATTGCTGCCGGGAAAACGGCGTACGGCAAGTACTGCAAGTTCTGCCACGCCGAAGACGCGACGGGGAACGGCGCGCTCGCGCCGAAAGACACGCATCCGCCCAACCTGGTGGACGCCACCTGGGATCACGGTTCGACCGACGGCGAGATCTTCACGAGCATCAAGGAAGGCGTCGGCCCGAAGTTCGACATGAAGCCGATGAAGGCCAAGATGATGGACACCGACATCTGGAATGTCGTGAACTACCTGCACAGCATCGCGAAGAAGTAGCCCCGGCGGATGCGCGCACGCTGCCGGATCATCAGTCTGGGAGTCATCCTGGGAATCGGGGCGTGCGCGTCCGCGTGTACGCCCGCGCCTCCCGCCGCAAACATCTTCACGACGGCGCACTCCACGAACATGGCTGCCGTGCGCGAATTCTTCGGCATGCGCGCCTCGGCGCAGCAGCCGATCCCGTTTCCGCACCAGACGCACGTCGAGAAGGCGATGCTCAAGTGCACGGAGACGTGCCACGAGTCGGTGGAGAAGGGGCCGGCCGCCGGCATCCCGAGCGTGAAGACCTGCATGATCTGCCACGACTCGATCGCGACCGATCGGCCGCTGATCATGAAGATCACGAACGACTACTACAAGAAGAACATCGACCTGCCGTGGCAGCGGGTCTACGGTTTCACGTCCGAAGCACACGTCCGGTTCAACCACGCGCCGCACATCCGCGCGAAGGTCGAGTGCACGAACTGCCACGGTGACGTCGCCAAGATGACGGTCGCCGAGCGCGACGGTCAACCACTCGATGGGGTTCTGCGTGGACTGCCACCGCGAGCGGAAGGCGTCGAACGACTGCCTCACGTGTCACTTCTGAGGCGTCCGCAGACCATGGATCGTCGAAACTTCATCAAGCTGACGGCGGTGACGGGCGGCGCAGTCACGCTCGCGAGCTGCGGCAACCCGGAGCACGAGCTCATCCGGTTCGTGCCCGACGAGGATCTGACGCCGGGTCTCGCGGAGATCAAGAACGGCGTGTGCCCGCAGTGCAACGCCGGATGCGGGACGACCATCCGTGTGATGCAGGGCGACGTGGACACGGTGCGCGGCGGTCAGGCCGGCGTCGTGACGATGAGCCTGGCGAAGAAGCTCGAGGGCAACCCGACGCACCCGGTGAACCAGGGGACGCTCTGCCCGCGCGGCCAGGCGGCCATCCAGATCGCGTATCACCCCGACCGGATCAAGGAGCCGCTCAAGCGCCGCGGCGCACGAGGCAGCAACGATTTCCAGCCGATCACGTGGGACGCCGCCATTGCGGAACTGGTCGGCCAGCTCGACGCGCTCGCCGCGTCGAAGACGCAGCCGGCGCTCGCGTGCTGGACGCGGCCCGGTTCGAGCGCGCGCCACGACCTGACGGCGCTTTTCCTCGCGCGTTTCGGCGCGCCGCCGGCCACGACGTTCGAGCTGTTCAGCGACGACGTCCTGCGGCGCGCGAACGAGATGAGCTTCGGCCGCGGCGCAGCTGCCGACGTTCGATCTCGCGGCCTCGCGTTACGCGATCTCGTTCGGCGCAGATTTCCTCGGCACCTGGAACAGCCCCGTCGCGCACACCGGCGCCTACGGTCGCATGCGGCAGGGCCGGCCGGGCATTCGCGGAGCGTTCGTCCAGGTGGAACCCCGCATGTCCCTGACCGGCGCGAGCGCGGATGAATGGGTCGCGATTCGTCCCGGCACCGAGGCCGTGCTGGCGCTCGGACTTGCCCACGTGATCATGCGCGACAAGCTGCGGCCCGCGGATGCGGCCGGCCGTGCGGGCGCGCTCGTCGACGGGTGGTCCAGAGGCCTGGCCGACTACACGCCGCAGGCCGTCGAGCAGAAGACGAGCGTCAAGGCCGCGCGGGTCGAGCGGCTTGCGCGCGAGCTGGCCGAACAGCGGCCATCGGTGGCCATCATCGGCGGCGCGCCGCTCGCGCAGGCCAACGGTCTGTTTCAGGCGCTCGCCGTCAACGCGCTGAACGCGCTGCTCGGCAGCGTGGGCGCACCGGGCGGTCTCTCGTTCACGCCGCAGGCCGACTCCGCCGGCTCGCGGCACCGGGAAGACGCTGCGCGCCGTCGCCGCGGACATACTCGCCGCCGACAAGCCGCCCGTGCAGGTGCTGCTCGTCGACCGCGTCAACCCGGTCTACGCCACGCCGCCCGGCTGGCGCGTCAAGGACGCCATCCTCAAGGTCCCGTTCGTCGTCAGCTTCGCCAGCTTCGTGGACGACACGAGCGTGCTCGCCGACCTCATCCTGCCGGACCACGCGTTCCTCGAGTCGTGGACCGACGCGCGGCCCGAGTCGGGCGCGACCGTGGCGGTGACGACGGTCGCCGGGCCCGCGATGAAGCCGCTCTACCAGACGCGCGCCACGCCGGACGTGCTGCTCGACGTCGCGAAGAAACTCGCGTCGCCCATCAAGCCGGAACTGCCGTGGGCGTCGTTCGATCAGATGCTGCAGGCCACGATCGGCGAGGAGGCCTGGGCGACGGCGACGAAGCAGGGGTGGGTGCGAAGGCACAGGGCAGAGGGCAGAGGGCAAGGGCGAAGGGCAGAGGGCAAAGGCTGAGGGCAGAGGGCAGACGGGGAAGAGAGATCGTGCGCGAGGCGGTGTTCGATGGCGACGCGGCGCAGTATCCGTTTCATTTCCTGCCGTACGCGTCGCAGGCGTTTCTCGACGGATCCCTGGCGCACCTGCCGTGGCTGCAGGAGATGCCGGATCCGATCTCCACGGCGATGTGGAGCGTCTGGGTGGAGATCAACCCGCAGACCGCGGGCCGGCTCGGCATCGGCGACGGCGACGTCGTCGAGATCGCGTCGGCGCACGGCACGGTGCGCGCGCCGGCCCTGCATTCGCCCGGTATCGCGCCCGATGTGCTCGCGATGCCGGTCGGGCAGGGGCACGAGACGTTCACGCGCTACGCGAGCGGCCGCGGCAGCAACCCGGTGAAGGTGCTGGCGCCGGTCGTCGAACCGGAAACCGGCGCGCTCGCGTGGGCGGCGACCCGCGTGAAGATCGCGCGCGTCGCCGAGGCCGACGGCGGCCTGATCCGGTTTGGCGGCTCGCTGACCGAAGCCGAGCATACGCACCGCTGAGAAGGCATATGGCACACCGCTGGGGAATGGTCGTCGACCTGGATCGCTGCACGGGGTGCGAGGCGTGCGTGGTCGCGTGCCACGCCGAGAACAACATCCCGACCGTCGGCGCCGCCGAAGCGGCGCGCGGCCGCGCCATGCACTGGCTGCGCGTCGAACGGTACTGGGAAGGCGAGTTCCCCGACGTCCGGCTGAAGTTCCGGCCGGTGCTCTGCCAGCAGTGCGACGCGGCGCCGTGCGAGCCCGTGTGCCCGACCTACGCGAGCCACCACACCGAAGAAGGGCTCAACGCGCAGGTCTACAACCGCTGCATCGGGACCCGCTACTGCGCCAACGCCTGCTCGTACAACGTCCGGTTCTTCAACTTCTTCAACCCGATCTGGGAGAAGCCGCTCCATCTCCAGCTCAACCCGGACGTCTCGGTCCGCGAAGTGGGCGTGATGGAGAAGTGCACGTTCTGCGTGCAGCGCATCAAGGCGACGACACAGCTGGCCAGGTCCGAAAACCGTGAGATGAAGGACGGCGAGCTGAAGCCCGCCTGCGCGCAGTCGTGCCCGGCCACCGCCATCGTGTTCGGCGACCTGAACGATCCGGAAAGCCAGGCGTCGCGGCTGTCGCGGTCGGCGCGCGGCGAGAAACTGCTCGAAGACCTCGGCACGCGGCCGAACGTCACGTATCTCAAGTCGCAGGCCTCCGCATGACAGGGGCGACCTCCCGCCCGGCAACGGGCGTGCCCTCGACCGTGACGGAGGATCTGCTCCGTCCGCTCCTCGAGACGTCCTGGCGGTTCTACGCGCTGGTGATCGTGTTCGGCGGCATCGTCCTGCTGGGCGTTGGATCGTTCGCCTATCAGGTCAACAACGGGATCGGTGTCTGGGGGCTCAACTGGCCCGTGTTCTGGGCGTTCGACATCACCAACTTCGTGTTCTGGATCGGCATCAGCCACGCCGGCACGCTGATCTCCGCGATCCTGCGCCTCGTCAACGCCGGGTGGCGGCGGCCCGTCACGCGCTGCGCGGAAGTGATCACGGCCTTCGCGCTGATGATCGGCGCGATGTTCCCGATCGTGCACCTCGGCCGTCCGTGGCTGTTCTTCTGGCTGATGCCGTATCCGAGCGAGCGGCAGATCTGGCCGAACTTCCGGTCGCCGCTGGTCTGGGACTTCTTCGCCATCTCGACGTACCTGACCGGCAGCCTCCTGTTTCTGTACCTGCCGACGATTCCCGACTTCGCGCTCGTGCGCGACAGGACGACGGGCTTCCGGAGCAAGGTGTACGGCGCGCTGGCGCTCGGCTGGCGAGGCACCACGAAGCAATGGCACCGGCTCGAGACGGCCATGCAGATCATGGCGATCGCCATCATTCCGGTCGCCGTCTCGGTGCACACGATCGTGTCGTTCGATTTCTCGATGGCCATCGTGCCGATGTGGCACTCGACGATCTTCGGGCCGTATTTCGTGGCCGGGGCGATCTTCAGCGGCATCGCCGCGCTCATCATCGCGATGGCCGCGCTCCGGAAGTTCCTGCACCTCGAGGCCTATCTGCACCCGGTGCACTTCGAGAACCTCGGTAAGCTCCTCCTCATGATGAGCCTGCTGTGGGGCTACTTCGTGTTCGCGGAGCGCCTCACGACGTGGTACGGCAACGAGTCGGCCGAGATGTCCGTGTTCTGGACCACGCAGACCGGAGCGTTCGCGCCGCTCTACTGGACGATGGTGGTGTGCAACTTCGTGGCGCCGCTCTGCATCCTGTCGTTCAGGAAGCTCCGGACGGTGACCGGCTGCGTCATCGCGTCGTGCGGCGTCGTCGTCGGCATGTGGCTCGAGCGGTTCCTCATCATCGTGCCGACGCTGAGCCACAAATACCTGTCGTATTCGTGGGGGTCCTATCGCCCGCGGATGCCGGAAATCCTGCTGTTTGTCGCGACGTTCGGCGCCATGGGGCTGCTCTACACGCTCTTCTCGAAGTTCGTGCCGATCATCTCGATCTGGGAGCTCAAGGTGGGCGAGCAACTCGAGCTGACCCAGCCTGACGAGACGCCGGACGAAGCGGCGACGCTCTGGAGGACGCATCCCTGATGGCCTCGAGCACCGCGGTTTACGGCCTCTACGCCGAGCCTTCGGCCGCGCAGCGCGCGTTCACGGCGCTCCGGCGGGCCGGTGTGCCCGAAAACGAGATCACCGTGATCTCGGCCGAGCCCTTCGAGGCGTTCGAATTCAGCCAGCGCGATCACTCGCTCCTGCTGTTCCGCCTGGCGGCTGTCGGGGGCCTCTTCGGGTTCATCGGCGCGGTGCTGCTGGTGACCGGGACCTCACGCGCCTGGCCGATCAACGTCGGCGGCATGCCCATCGTCGCGTGGTGGCCGTATCTGGTTATCATCTTCGAGATGACGATGCTGTCGGCGATTCTCACGACCGTCGTGTCGCTGCTCGTCACGGCGCGGCTGCCGAGCCGCGCGAAGTCGCTGTACGATCCGGAAGTGTCGGACGGCAAGATCCTTGTCGGCGTCCCGATCGCGGCCGATCGGACGCCCGAGGCGATCCGTCGCGCGCTCGACGCGGGCGGAGCGCTCGCCGTGAAGACCGCCGACTTTCAGAGCATTGAGAGGAGAACACCGATGAAGTCTTGGTCGAAAGGACTGGTCTTCGGGTCCACCGCCCTGACGGTGGCGTGGCTGACCGGCATCGCCTTCGCAACAAGTCTCCACCCGGCGCCGTCGCCGGCGCCGGGCGCGACGTTCGAGACGTTTGCTCCTGGCACGGCCGTGCCGCTTCACGCCGCGCCCGCCCTCAAGCAGGCGGCCCAGGCCGCTGCCGCGACCGCGCGGCCGCAGATGTCGGAAGCCGTGTTCAAGAACATCCAGGTGCTCAAGGGCATCCCGGTGGACGAGTTCATGGGCACGATGGGCGTCTTCACGACGTCGCTCAGCCTCTGCTGCGGCAACTGCCACACCGGCGCCGGCACGTCCGATCCGAAATGGGAGGACGACACGGGGTCGCCGCAGACGGCGCGGAAGAGGACCGCTCGCGCGATGGTCCAGATGGTGCAGAACATCAACAAGACGAATTTCGGAGGCCGGCAGGTGGTGACGTGCTGGACCTGCCATCGCGGGAATCTGAGCCCCGCCGTCACGCCGCCGCTCGATTTCGCCTACGGCGAGGCCGTGGTGACGCCGCCGGACATTCTGGTGCGCGACACGAACGCCACGAAGACCGTCGATCAGATCTTCGCCAGGTTCATCGAGGCCTCAGGCGGGGCGGCACGCGTCAACGCCCTCACGAGCTATACGGCCAAAGGCAAGAGCCTGCTGTTCGGTGAGGTCGGCGAAGGCAACCCGGCGGAAATCTACGCGAAAGCTGACGGGCACGTGGCGACGTTCGTCCACCAGCAGGAAGGCGACGTCGTCCGGGCCTACGACGGCACCGCCGCGTGGTGGCAGCTGCCGCTCACCGTCACGCCGCAGTATCCGCTGACGGCGACGCTGCTCGAGGGCGCGAAATTCGACGCGATCATGGCGTTCCCGTGGAAGATTCGGCCGTTCTTCACGACCTGGCGCGTCAGCTACGGCCAGACGATTGACGGTGTCGACGTCGACGTCATCCAGGGCAGCACGCCGACGGGCATGATCGGCACGCTCTACTTCGACAAGAAGACGGGCCTGCTGAAGCGCTACATCCGCTACGCGAACACGATGGTCGGCCGCATCCCGACGCAGGTGGACTACGACGACTACCGCGATGTCGCGGGCGTCAAGATGCCGTTCAAATTCGGCTACGCCTGGGTCAGCGAGCGCGACGACTGGACGCTGACGGCTTACGAGCCGAACGTCGCGATCGACAACGCCAGGTTCGGCCGTCCCGATCCGAAGACGGCAGGCGACGTGACCGGACGCAAGGCCAAGTAATCAAGCGAGTCTCCAATTCACACGTACGCCGGCCCGGTTCCTCGGGCCGGCGTTCTCTTGTACCCCGAGAATCAATCGACCGAGCGTGCTACTATCCGCGGATCTTGGAAGGCTTGTGGATAGATCCATGACCACGAATCGTTCGGCGCCCACCGCGACCGTCGTTCCGGTCCTGATCTACCCGGACGTCGGCAAGGCGATCGACTGGCTGTGTAACGCGTTCGGGTTCAAGGAACGCCTCCGCGCCAAACGCGACGGCGTGATTGGCCACGCGCAACTCGAGGTGGCCGAGTGCGCCATCATGATCGGACTCCAGGGTGGACCGATGAAGGCGCCCGACGGCAGCCCACCTTCCCAGTACGTGGTCGTGCACGTGCCCGACGTCAATCGCCAGTTCGACCGCGCGAAGCAGGCCGGCGCGCGCGTGCTCATGGAACCGGGGGACATGCCGTTCGGCGAGCGGCAGTGCACCATCCAGGATCCGTTCGGCCACTGGTGGACGTTCTCGCAGCACATCGCCGACGTCTCGCCCGAGGAATGGGGCGCCGTCACGGCGAAGCCGTAGGAGCCGATGCGAAGCTCTGTGGCCTCTGTGCCTCTGTGGCTACGTGATCGTGTTCGCAGCGTGGTTCTGGCTGCGCTCGCCGTGATCCTCGCTGGCCGCGCCGTGCGCCGCCGAATGGCGCCGGCTCGACAGCCCGAACTTCACGGTCGTCGGCGACGTGAGCGCGCGCGAACTGCGCGACATCGCGGTCAAGTTCGAAGGCTTCCGCGAAGCGCTGAGCCACGCCATCAGCGAACGCGCGACAGCCGCGGCCGTGCCGACGATCATCATCGTCTTTTCAGACGAGAAGGCGTTCAACCCGTTCAAGCCGACCTACCAGGGCAAGCCGCGCACGGATGTCCTGGGGTTTTTCGCCCCGGGCGCCAACCTCAATTACATCCTCGTGCAGAGCGGCGGTGTCGCCACCGACCGCATCATCTTTCACGAGTACGCGCATCTCATCGTCTCCAACGTCATGCCGAACCCTCCCGTCTGGCTGAACGAGGGGCTGGCCGAGTTCTACAGCACGTTCCGGCTGATGGGCGGCGGCAAGCAGGCGCAGATCGGCCTGGCGATCGGCGAACACCTGCAGCTGCTGAGGAACTCCGGCCGCGTGCCGCTCGCGGATCTGCTGAAGGTGGACGCGCGATCGCCGCTCTACAACGAGTCGGCCCGTGCCTCGGTGTTCTATGCGGAATCGTGGGCGCTGACGCACATGGTGCTCAACGGCGAGCCCAGCCGCGTGGCCCAGCTCTCGACCTACTTGCGCAGCGTCGGCGACGGCGTTCCGGAGGCACGGGCCTGGGAGGAGACGTTCGGAACGGCGCGGATGGAGCAGGACCTCCGGGTCTACCTGACCCGCGAGCTGTACAACACGGTCGTGGTCGAGCTGCCGGCCAGGGTCGCCGCGTTCGCCGCGGCGCCGACCGTCCTGTCGCCCGGCGAGGTCGCCGCCTTTCTGGGAACGTACCTCGTCCAGCACCAGCAGTACGAAGAGGCTGCCGCTCAGCTCGACCTCGCGCTCAAGGCCGACCCGGCCAGCCCGCGCGCCACCATCGCCATGGCGCAGCTCGAGATGGGCCGCCAGCAGTACGGCAGCGCCGAGAATCGCCTGATCGCGCTCGGCAAGAGCGACGACTGGCTCGTCGCCTACAGCGCGGCGATGGCGATGGCCGACCTGGCGGGCGTTGGCATCGCCGGGTCGGCGAACGTCAGCCTCATTCAGGCCGCGCGCCGGCAGCTGGACACGGTGAGCGGCGACCGCGCGGAGATGCCCAACGTGCTCGCCCACCGTGCCGCGCTGGACCTCCCTGGCCCGGACGACCCCTCGGATGAAGCCGTCGCGGCCATCTCGCGCGCACGGGCGCTGACGCCCGGCCGCTACGACTACGCGTTCATTCAGGCGCAGATTCTGGCCCGGCGCGGCGAGTTCGCGGCTGCACGCACGGTTGTCGGACCGCTCATGACCGGCATGTATCCGCCCGGCGTGCGCGACTCGGCCCGCAGCCTCATGACGTACATCGTCAACGCAGAGGATCGCCGGCGCACGGGCGCGAAAGACGACCTGTCGGCGTTCCTCGCCGCCTCGGGCTCCAAGTCCATCCCTGTCCCCGGCATCGATCAGCCGCGCTCCCCGGACGACGGCCGGCCGCGATTCATCCCGGATTACCGTGTGGTTCAGGCTGGCGAGGCCCGCGCCGAAGGCACGCTCGATCGCATCGACTGCGTGGCCGGAGGCAAGGCCACGTTTCATCTGGCGGAAGCCGGTGCTCCCGGTCCGCTCGCCGGTCGCCTGAACGAGGTGGACTTCATCGCGTACCGGAACGACCTGGACGGCGGCGTCAAATGCGGTGCCGTGCCGCGGCCGATGCGCGTCTACGTCACGTGGCGCGACACCGGCCAGCCAGCGGGCGAAAAGGCCGTCGTGGCCGTAGAATTCCTTCCCGACAAGTGATCAACTAAAGGGGCTCCTCATGAAACAGACCATCGTCATCGGCATCGCCGGAGCGTTGTGCGCCGTCGCCGCGCTGGCAGCGCAGGCGCGGCTCAACCCCACCGACCCGCAGCCCACGTGTTACATGTGCCCCGGACAGTACATCCCGCTCAGCGAGCTCCAGGCGTACACGAAGAAAGCCATCGACGAGAGACTGCTGGATCAGCAGGTGCGGGACGTCGAGATCGGCAAGGCGCACGTGGGCATCGGCATGGTGCATCGCGGCAAGCTGGACGCGCCGGCGCCGGATTCCGTCGCCGAACACGATCAGGTCAGCGAGGTCTATCACATCGTGGACGGCACGGCGACGCTCATGGTCGGCCCTGACATCACGAACCGGCAACGGCGTCCCGCCACGCAGCTGACGGTGCGCGAGTTCAACGGGCCCGGCAACAACGGGTCGGCCATCCGCAACGGCGTCACGTACCAGCTCAAGCCTGGCGACGTCGTCGTCATTCCGGCCGGGACCGGGCATCTGTTCACGAAGATCGACGACCACATCGACTACCTGATGGTGCGCATCGATCCCGACAAGGTCACGCCGCTCAAGGACGAGGCGGCGTCGAAGGCGTACCTGTCGAAGCCGGCGCCCGAGGGCAGTAGACATGAAGAACGACAAGATTCAATTCGCCATCCTCCTCGCCGCGTGCGTGGGTGGCACGTGGCTGTTTGGGCCGCCGCTCAGGCTGTGGGAAGTGCTCGTTGTCGGCCTTGCCACCGCAATTGGTGTCGGCGCGGTACTGGGAACAGTGCTCGTCGGTACAGGCGTCATCGAACCGACCGGCCTGTGGGGCGACTGTTCAACGGCCAGAGCGGTGCAGGGGAGTTGGCCTGGCCGTCCTCGTCTATGGCTCGGTCTGGATGTCGAGCCCGTACATCACGGCTGGAGTCGTGGTTTTCGGCATCGGATCGATTCCTCGATATCCGTCGTGCTGGACCGCGCCGACAACGGCGGGCCTGAAAGGCCCGCGCTACTTCGCTACGGCAGCTTGACGATGAAGCGGCCGCGGGCGTTGCCGGCGGCGAGCGTCGCAAACGCGTCGGGGAGGCCCGCGAGGTCGATCTCGCGGGCGATGGACGCCAGCATCGTCGGCTTCATGTCGGTCGCCAGGCGCCGCCAGATCTCGAGCCGCGGCACCATCGGACACGTCACGGAATCGATCCCCAGCAGGTTGATACCGCGCAGGATGAACGGCACCACGGTGGTGTGGAGTTCGGTGCCGCCCGTCAGCCCGGAGTTCGCGATGCTTGCGCCGTAGTTCATCGTCCTGGTGAGCCACGCGAGCGTGTCGCCGCCCACGGGATCGACCGCGCCCGCCCACGTTGCCTTCTCGAGCGGCCGCTGACTTTTCTGGGCCGCCGATCGCGGCAGAATCTCCGCCGCGCCCAGCGATCTCAGGTACGCGTGCTCGGCGTCCTTGCCGGTCATCGCGGTCACCTGGTAGCCAAGGCCCGCAAGAATGGCGACCGCGATGCTGCCGACGCCGCCGGTCGCGCCCGTGACGATGACGGGCCCTGAACCCGGCGTGAGGCCGTTCTGTTCGAGGCGGATGACGGACCTTGCGGCGGTGAATCCGGCCGTGCCGAGCGTCATCGCGTCGCGCGCGGTCAATCCGGCGGGAATCTTGACCACCCAGTCGGCGGGCACGCGCACATACGCGGAGTAGCCACCGTCGTTGGCGACGCCCAGGTCGTAGCCGGTGACGAGGACCTGGTCGCCCTCCCGGAACCGCGCGTCGGTGCTTGACGCCACGGTGCCGGCGACGTCGATGCCGCCCACGAGCGGCATGCGCTTGAGGATCTTCGCGGCGCCCGTGGCCGCCAGCGCGTCCTTGTAGTTGACGCTCGAGTACTCGGCCGCAATCACGACGTCCCCGGGGCTCAGTTCGTCGAGCGTGGCGTCCACGATCGCGCCGGCAATCCGGCCCCCGTTGTCGGCAATCCGGAAGACTTTGAACGAGCTGCGGGCGTCAGTCACCGCTTGAGGTTACATCAAGAGCGGTTACAAACCTGTCCATTGCGTTGTCCGTGGCCCGGACGCAGAATCTGATCGGACAGACCATGCGCGTGCTCATGCTCCTGGGCGTGACGATGGCGATGAGCGCCTGCCTCCTGGTGGTGGCTCCATCACCGGGGGATTCCGTCACTCTCGTCGTCGTCGTCAACCCCGGGTTCTTCGCGACCGATGGCACGATGTCCGTGGACGTGTGGAACGCCTCTCAACTCACCCTCCTCGATGACCAGGCGCGCTGCGCCAGCTTTCGCGGTCTGACGGCTGCGCCGATGCTGTGTTCGACAGACGTGTTCAGAGATGTCGTTCCGGAGCGGCACGAGGTGCCGTTGTCGCCGCTTGCGACGTCCTTCGAAGTGACGCCGAAGCAGGTCAATCCCGGTGAAAGGTTCCGTGTCCATCTGTCGGGTCCCAACCGCGATCGCTGCAACGCCAGCTCGGCCGACGTCGTGCGCACGGCCGGGCAGGGTCGCACCGTGCTTCAGGACCTGCCCTGGCAGACGACGCCGCGCGGGTGCCTCACGCCCCCGTAACGCGTCTTTCGTTTCGGCATAGCCGCGAGTCCTTGGGTCTTGGCCCCTTGTTCTTGGTCCGTCCTTTGTTCCTGGTCCCTGGTGCGGCGGTCTGCGGTCCTGCGTAGATGCGTCCTTGCTCGGAAACAGGACGACGGCCCCGCGAACGGACCTGGGACCAAGAACGGACCGGGAACCAAGGCCCAAGGCCCAAGGACGTATACTCGCGCCCGTGAGCGCGGGCGCCCTGATCACGCCGATCGTCAATCGCTGGATCGAGGACGGGCGCACCGACCCTGAGGGGTTCTGGGAGCGCGCCGCGCGCGAGCTGCCCTGGTTCCGCTACTGGGACCGCGTCTTCGAGTGGACGCCGCCGACGTTCCGCTGGTTCATCGGCGCCGAGACCAACCTCGCCTGGAACGCCCTCGACCACCACGTCGCGCACGGCCGCGGTGGTCACGCGGCTCTCATCTACTTCAACGAACGCGGTGAACGGGCGGTCCACACCTACGCGCAGCTGCTCTTCGAGGTGAAGCGCATCGCCGCGTCGCTGCGGGCGCTCGGGATCCGCAAGGGCGATCGCCTCACGATCTACATGCCGACCTCCGCCGAAGCCATCATGCTCATGCTGGCGACGGTGCGCATCGGCGCGATCCACTCCGTGGTCTTCGCCGGGTTCGGCGCCAGCGCCCTCGGCGACCGCATCGCGGCGAGCGGGTCGCGGCTGGTGTTCACCGCCGACGTCACGTACCGCAAGGGCAAGGACATCGCGCTCACGCCCATCGTGGATGAGGCGCTGAAGATCGGCGGGGCGTCCGTCGAACACGTGATCGTGTGGGCAAGGGCAGGCGGGCCCGTCGCCGACGGCAGGCCTGAAGGCCTGCACCACTCCTATACCAGCTGGGATGACTTTCTCACGCGCGGCGAAGGGCAGTCGAGCGACGTCGAGAAGATGGAGGCCAACGACCCGGCCTGGATTCTCGCGACGTCCGGCACGACGGCGAAGCCGAAGCTCGCTGTCCACACGCACGGCGGCTATCAGGTGCACGTCGTCAGCATGGGGCGGTGGTGCTTCGGCATGACGCCGGCCGACGTCTGGTGGGCGACGTCCGACATCGGCTGGATCGTCGGTCACAGCTACATGGTGTACGCGCCGCTGCTGATCGGCTGCACGTCGGTGGTGTTCGAGGGCGCGCTCGATCACCCGCAACCCGAGGGTAACTGGCGCACGGCGGTCGAGGAGTTCGGCGTGACCGGGATCTTCACGTCGCCGACCGCCGTCCGGATGCTGATGCGGTACGGCGACGAGCCCCTGCTGCGCGTGGACCACTCCCGGCTCGAGCGTGTGGTGTGCGCCGGCGAAGTCCTGAACGCGCCCGCATGGGACTGGCTGCAGAACCGGATTCTGAAGAACCGCGTGCCGGTCATCGACCACATGTGGCAGACGGAGACGGGCGGTCCCGCGTTCGGCAATCCGTACGGCATCGATCTGCTGCCGATCAAACCCGGGTCGGCGGCCATCCCGCTGCCGGGCATCGACGCGGCCGTGATGACGCTGGACGGTGAGCTGTGCGGGCCGAACGAGAAGGGGATCATGACGATCCGCCGCCCGTTCCCGGGGCTGACGCCGGCGTTATGGGGCGAGCCCGAGCGGTACGGGCGCGACTACTGGCAGAAGATCCCCGGCGTCTACTACTCCGGCGACTCCGCGCACGTGGACGAGGACGGCTACGTGTGGTTCGGCGGGCGCGCCGACGAGATCATCAAGATCGCGGGGCACCGCATCGGCACCATCGAGGTGGAGAGCGCGTTCCTGAAGCACGCGTCGGTGGCCGAATGCGGCGTCATCGGCAGGCCCGACGAGACGCGCGGGGAAGTGGTGTCGGCGTTCGTCCTGCTCAAGCACGGGCACGAGGCGTCGGACGACCTGCGCCGCGCGCTCCTCGAAACGGTCCGGCGTGAGCTGGGCCCGGTGGCCGTCATCGGCGAGCTGAACTTCGTGTCGATGCTGCCCAAGACGCGCAGCGGCAAGATCATGCGCCGCGTGCTGAGGGCCGTCGTGCTGGACCGCGATCCCGGCGACATCACGACCATTGAAGATGAAGGGTCCGTAGACGAGGCCCGACAGGCCTGGCAGCAGATGCGGGCTACAATCACATCCTGGCGTTCAGCAGTTCGAAAGGAGAGCCCCCCATGAAGCGACCCGTGGTGACGATGCGGTTGGCGATCGTCCTCGTGTTCGTCTATGCGTCCATCCCGACGGCGGCCCAGACCCAGGCGCCTGCGTCGAAAAAAGCGCCGGCGAAAGCCTACACACCCCCGCGGACCGCGTGGGGCGACCCGGATCTGGCCGGCGTCTACACCAACAAGGACGAGAACGGCATTCCCGTCGAGCGGCCGAGCGAGTTCGCGGGCAAGAAGCTCGAAGATGTCGATGAGTCCGAGTTCACGGAAATCGTCAAGGCGCGGAACGAGGCGAGCGTGACGCGCGCGCCGGGCATCGGCGGAGCCGAAACGGGCGCCGGCCCGGTGCACTGGTACGAACACTACGACGCGAAGAACAGCCGTCCGTGGCTGATCACGGATCCTGCGGACGGCCGGATCCCGGCGACCGTGCCCGAGGCCGAGAAGCGCGCCGCCGCGCGCGCGGCGGCACGCGCGGGCCGCGGCCCGGCGGACTCGTACGAGGATCGGAGCCTCTACGACCAGTGCATCACGCGGGGCCTTCCGGGCTCGATGATGCCGGCCATCTACGGCAACTCGTATCAGATCCACCAGAGCCCGGGCGTCGTGGCCATCCGCTACGAGATGATTCACGAAACGCGGATCATTCCGCTCGACGAGCGCGCGCACGTCGGATCGAAGATCCAGACCTACATGGGCGATGCGCGTGGGCATTGGGACGGCAGCACGCTGGTCGTCGAGACGACCAATTTCCTGCCGCAGGCGGCCAATCGCGGCGCCAGCGAGAAGCTGCGCGTCGTCGAACGGTTCAAGCCCGTTGGACCGAACCGGGTCGAGTGGTCCGTCACGTTCGACGACGCGGCGACGTGGGCCAGGCCGTGGACGTTTGCCATGAACCTGACGAAGGACGCGACGCAGGCACCCTTCGAATACGCCTGTCATGAAGGCAATTACGGCCTGCACAACATCCTCACCGCGGCCCGTGCTGAGGAGCGGCAGGCGCCCGCCGCTCAAACGGGTAGGTGACTTGGTGCGGCAGGGGTTGTAAACTGTGGCCCGCTAAGGCATTGACCGATAATCCGTTGGATCAGTTGGCGAGTCCGCCAACATCGACTAAGATAGGCCCAAGCACTAACTAGCGGGAGGTTTTCGATGCGAACGAAGTTGTCCTTGATGATTGCCGGTCTCGGTTTGCTCCTGGCGGCCGTGCCGGTACTCGCCCACCACTCCTTCGCCGCCGAGTTTGACGCCAAGAGACCCGTCAAGCTTTCGGGAACGGTGACGAAGATGGAGTGGATCAATCCGCACGCGTGGATCTACATCGACGTGAAGAACACCGACGGCACCGTCACGAACTGGATGGTGGAAGCCGGCGCGCCGAACGCACTCCTCCGCCGCGGCTGGACGAAGAACTCGCTGCTGCCGGGCACCGAGATCGTCATCGAAGGCTATCAGGCGAAAGACGGCGCCAACCGCGCCAACGGCCGCGATATCACCTTCAAGGACGGCAAGAAGCTCTTCGTCGGCTCCCAGGGCACTGGGGCGCCGGACGAACGCAAGGAATAGCGGCCCGCCGCTCTGTTGTCTGAGACTGTCGGCATGGGATGCCTCGGAGTATGCGCTCCAGGGCATCCCATACCCTTTCCCTCCGCGTTCTCAATGACCTCTCCACGTTGACACCGGCGCTCGACTTCGGGTAGAAGTTTGTTCGAAATCCTGGTTCAGACATGAATTAAGTAAGGGCCGCCCGAGTTCGACCCATGTCGTGGGTCGGCCGGAGCGGGTTTCACGAGGAGATCGGTCCATGCGAAATTCGTTCAGAGGTGTGTTGATTGCGGCCGGCGTCGCGGCAGTCGTGTCGCTGGCGGTCGTGCCTGCCGTGCTGCGAGGCCAGGCGCCCGCGGGCCGCGGCGGCGCTGCTGCCGCGCGCGTGCCGCGCACGGCGGACGGCAAGCCGAACTTGAACGGCATCTGGCAGGTCATGGTCAACTCGAACTGGAATCTCGAGGACCACGGCGCGTCGGCCGGACCGTTCTTCCAGCTCGGCGCCACCGGCGCGATCCCGGCCGGCCAGGGCATCGTCGAGGGCGGCGATATCCCGTACACGCCGGCCGCGAAGACCAAGCGCGACGACAACGCACGCAACCGCCTGACGCTCGACCCCGAGGTCAAGTGCTACATGCCGGGCCTCCCGCGCGCGACGTACATGCCGTTTCCCTTCCAGATCGTCCAGAGCCCCCAGAACATCCTGTTCGCCTACGAATATGCGTCGGCCAACCGCGTGGTGAACATGGGCAAGCCGACCGAAGCGCCGGTGGACAGCTGGATGGGCTGGTCGAACGGCAAGTGGGAAGGCGACACGCTGGTCGTCGACGTCACCGGCCTCAACGGCAACGCGTGGCTCGACCGCGCCGGCAACTACACCACCGACACGACCCACGTCGTCGAGCGCTACACGCTGGCCGACGCGGATCACATCAACTACGAGGCGACCATCGAAGACGCGAAGCTCTTCACGCGTCCCTGGAAGCTCAGCACGGTGCTCTACAAGCACACCGAGAAGAACTTCCAGCTGCTGGAGTTCAAGTGCGTGGAGTTCTCCGAAGAGCTGCTCTACGGCCACCTGCGCAAGAAGTACCGTAAGACGCGGCACGTCGAACCGCTGAACGCAAGGCGGAAGACGCAGGAACGGGCCCGGTTGCCGTTTTGCGTTTTCCGTTTTGCGTTTTTTCTTTTGGTGCCCGCCTTCATGGCGGCCGCGTGTTCGTCGACGCCGCGGCCGGCCGATCTGCGCCGCCTCACGCTGCCGGACCTTTCGCACGCGGCGCCGTCCGTCCAGGATCAGCTGCGCGACGGCTACGCGGCCCTGACCCGCAGCATCGACACACGGGACATCAAGCCGGTCGATCTCGGCGACGCGTACGGCCGGATGGGCATGCTGCTGATGGCGGCCGAGTTCCGGAACGAAGCGGAGCTGGCCTTCCTGAACGCGGAGGCCCTGTCCCCGAACCAGCACCGCTGGCCGTACTACCTCGGCCACGTGTACCGCCTCAAGGGCGACGCGCCGAAGTCGGCGGCGGCGTTCGAGCGGGCGCGCGCCGTGCAGCCGGCCGACGTGCCGACGCTGGTGTGGCTGGGCAACGCGCTGCTCGATGAGGGGCGGCCGGAGGCGGCCGAACCGCACTTCGTCGCCGCCCTGGCCAGCCAGCCGCGGCTGGTCATCGCCGAGTTCGGTCTCGGACGCGCGGCTCTTGCGCGGCAGGACTACGCGCGCGCCGTGGAGGTGCTCGAGCGCGCGCTCTCGCACGACCCGAAGGCGACCATCGTCCACTACCCGCTGGCGCTCGCGTACCGGGGGCTGGGCGATGCGGCCCGGGCCACCGCGCACCTGCAGCAGCGCGGCACGCTCGACATCAAGCCCGACGATCCGCTCATGCACGAGCTCGACACCCTGCTGCACAGCGCGCTCGCGTACGAAGTGGCCGGCGCCGATGCGCTCGACCGGGCCGACTGGGACGCAGCGGCGGACAGTTTTCGGAAGGGTCTCGCGCTGGCCCCCGAGGAGCCGTCGCTCCACCACAAGCTGGGCACCGCGCTGGCGCTCAAGGGCGACACGCCCGGAGCCGTGGAGCAGTTCGAACAGGCCCTCAGGCTGTCGCCCGCCTTCGCCAAGGCGCACTACAGCCTCGGGCTCATCCTGGCGTCGAGCGGCCAGCCGCAGCAGGCGATCGACCACTGGACGGCCGCCATCAAGGCCGAGCCCGGTTACGTGGAGCCACGCCTGCAGCTCGCCAACATGCTGCGGCGCGGCGGGCAGTTCCAGGCGTCGCTCGCGCACTACGACTACATCATCACGGCCGATCCGCGCGTGGCCGAGGCGCGATTCGGCTACGCGGCGTCGCTCATTCGGTTGCGCCGGTACGCGGAGGCGCGCGAGCGGCTCGAGGCGGCGATGCGCGACGATCCCGCCCAGGCCGCTTTCGCCACGGCGACGGCGCGCCTCCTCGCCGCCGCGCCCGACGATCGCGTGCGCGACGGCCGGCGTGCGCTGGTGATCATCCAGGGCCTGATCGACAAGGGCGTCCGCAACACCGACGCGCTCGAGACCATGGCGATGGCCCAGGCCGAAGTGGGGCAGTTCAGCGCGGCGGTCATGTGGCAACGGGACGCCATGGCCGCGGCCGAACGATTGGCGGGCCTCGGCGTCGCGGGGCTCATGGCCGGCAACCTGCGGCTGTACGAAGCCGGGAAGCCGTGCCGGACGCCGTGGCGGCCCGACGAGCCGCTTGAATTTCAGAGCACCGCCGCCGACCCAGCGCTGGACGCTGGCCGAGGCGGGGCATTACGATGAGGCCCCGCACCGCGCCGTGCCGGATGCCCTGGAGGGACTAGTTGAGCAGCCACAAGAGCCCGATCAGACTCATCGCGTTTGCCAGCCTGATCGGCACGA
Source organism: uncultured Acidobacteriota bacterium (assembly GCA_963821285.1). Classification (GTDB taxonomy): domain Bacteria; phylum Acidobacteriota; class Vicinamibacteria; order Vicinamibacterales; family CAVVIG01; genus CAVQJU01. The sequence goes on along the minus strand of CAWGDD010000010.1, from coordinate 529,192 downwards.
CGATCGAGTGGTACGACTTCTTCCTCTACAACACGGCCGCCGCGCTCGTGTTCAACAAACTCTTCTTCCCGAACTTCGACCCGCTGGCGGGCACGATGGCCGCGTTCGGCACCTATACCGTCGGCTTCGTGGCGCGCCCGATCGGCGGCATCGTGGTCGGCCATTACGGCGACAAGGTGGGCCGCAAGTCGATGCTGGTGTTCACGCTGGTGATCATGGGCGTCGCCACCGCGCTCATAGGCCTGCTGCCGACCTACGAGACCATCGGCCCGTGGGCGGCCGTCCTCCTGGTCCTGCTTCGGCTCGTGCAGGGATTCGGCGTGGGCGGCGAGTGGGGCGGCGCGGTGCTGATGGCCGTCGAGCATGCGCCGGCCAACCAGCGCGGTTTCTACGGCAGCTGGCCGCAGATCGGCGTGCCGGCCGGGCTGCTGACATCCACGATCGTGTTCACGCTCTTCAGCCGGATGCCGCAGGACCAGTTCCTGGCCTGGGGCTGGCGCGTGCCGTTCCTGATCAGCGTCGTCCTGGTGGTTGTCGGGCTCGTGATCCGCCTGCGGATCATGGAAACCCCGGCGTTCCAGAAGATGAAAGGCACGAAGAGCGAGGCGCGTCGGCCGATTATCGAAGTCCTCAAGACGCATCCGAAGGAAGTGCTGCAGGCGGCCGGCGCCCGCTGCGCCGAAAACGGCGTCGTTCTACATCTACAGCGCGTTCATGCTGGTCTATGCGACCCAGCACTCCCACATCGATCGCAACGTCGCGCTCAACGGGATCATGCTGGCCTCGGCGTGCGAGCTCATCGCGATTCCGGCCTACGGCGCCCTGACCGACCGCGTCGGCCGTCGTCCGGTCTACCTGTTCGGCGCGGTCATGACCGCCGTCCTCGCGTACCCGCTGTTCTGGCTCTTCGATACCGGCTCGACGGCGCTCGCGACCATCGCGCTGCTGCTCGTGTTCCTGTGCTCGCACGCCCCCATGTACGCGCCGCAGGGCGCGTTCTTCTCGGAGCTCTTCGGGACGAGCGTCCGCTACAGCGGCGCCTCGCTCGGCGCCCAGCTGTCGGCGGCCGTAGCGGGCGGCTTCTCTCCGCTCATCGCCACGGCGCTGCTGCCGACCTACGGACCTGGCGCCATCGCCCTGTACATCATCTTCATGGCGGTCATCACCATCGTCGCCGTCATCTCGGCCGCCGAGACGATGCGCCGCGACATCGAGACCTGATTCATGCGTGCGACGTGGATCGCGGCGGTGGGGCTGGCGCTCGCGCTGGTTGCCGCGGGCGTGGGCACGTACTACTTCCTCGAGCGCCGCGTCGGCGGCGGCCTGCCCGCCGTCGGCTCCCAGGCCTACGAGCAAACGACGTCCAGCTTCTACCGCGGCCTCGCGCAGCTCCAGGTCGGCCTGCTCGACGATGCGAAGCGGGAGTTCTCGAAGGCCGCGGCGCTGGCGCCCGGAGAACCCGCGGCCTGGGCGAACCTCGGCCTCGCGCACCTGCGGCTCGGGGAATTCGACGCGGCATCCGAGCCGGTCGCCAGAGCGGTGGCGCTGCTGCCCGGATCGAGCGATCTGTCCCTCCTGCAGGGGCGGCTGGAAACCTCACGCGGCCAGCTCGAGCCGGGCATCGCCCACCTGCGCCGCGCTGTCGATCTCGACCGCGCCGGCTTGCGCGCGCGCTACGCGCTTGCTGAGGAAGTCGAACGCGCAGGCGGACCAGGTGCAGACGCCGAGGCGCAGCAGCTGTTCGAGCAGATCCTGCAGCGGCGGCCCGACAACCTGGCCGCGCTGCTCGAACGCGCCCGGCTCTCGGCCAAGCGCGGCGACACGGCCGCGCTCCGCGAGTCGACGATGCGGCTCGACGCGGTGTCAGCGGGGTGGCCCGCGCCCGCACAGGAACAGTTCCGCGGGCTCCGGCAGGCCGTTGATGCCGGCAATGCCGCCGACGCGGCGCGCAGCGTGGCGTTTCTTCGAAACGTCCTGGTCCGCGCCACCGTCTTCCGCGAGAGCCTGGCGCTGGTTCGAACGCCGACCGAGCTGATTGCGGAGCCGTTCGAGCGTTTCCTGCGGCTGGCGTCGCCGTCGCCGAACCCGTCGCCCGCCGACCAGGCCCTGACGTTCACGCGCAGTGTGCCGCCCGGCGCTGGCAACCGCAGCCGCTTCGGTGGCGATCGCCGCCTCGCTGGACGGTGCGGCGGCGCCGGTGCTCGTCGCCGCCGACAATCGCGAACTCCGCGTGGGCGCGGAGCCGGCGCGCGTGCTGCCGTGGCCCGGCGCGGGCTCGGCGGCCGGTCCTGGCGCGAACAGCATCCTCGCGATCGACTGGAACCGCGACTTCCGGATGGACTTCGCGGTCGCCGGCCAGGGAGGGGTTCGCCTCTACCTCGCAGCAGGACGGCGGCCGGTTCGAAGACGCGACGGCGAAGGCGGCAGGCAATGCGGGCATCAACGCCGAGTGCCTGGGCGTCTGGGCGGCCGACATCGAGATGGACGGTGACCTCGATCTCATCGTCGGCGTCCGCGGGGCCGTTCCGCTGGTGCTGCGGAACAACGGCGACGGCACGTGGCGCCAGTTGCGTCCGTTTCCCGCCGTGACCGGCGTGCGGGCGTTCGTGTGGGCCGACCTGGACGGCGACGGGGACCCCGACGCGGCGATGGTCGGCGAAGGCGGCGACCTGCATGCCTTCGAGAACCGGCAGGGCGGTGAGTTCCGCGAGATGCCGCTGGCCGGACTGTCCGGAGTCGTCGCCTTGAGCGTGGGGGACGTCAACGCCGACGGGGCTCTCGATCTCGTGGCGCTCGACCGCTCCGGGGTCGATCCGCCGGCTGTCGTTCGGCGCCGCCGGCTGGGAGCAGCACACGCTGGGCAACTGGACCGATCGCATCGATCCGGCCGAGGCGTCGACGTACGGCATCTTTCTCGCGGACCTCGACAACAACGGCGCGATCGATCTGGTCGTGTCCGGAGGCGGGCGCTCACGTGTCTGGCTGGGCGACGAGACGGGCACGCTCCGGCCGTTTGCCGCGGCCGACGCACCGCTGCAGGACGTGAACGTCTTCGGCGTGATCGACCTCGGCGGCGACGGCCAGCTCGATCTGGTCGGCGTGTCCAGGGGCCAGCCGGTGGTGCTCGCCGGGAGCGGGAGCAAGGGCTACCACTGGGCCGTCATGCGTCCGCGCGCGCAGCCGACGGCCGGCGACCAGCGGATCAACTCGTTCGGCGTGGGCGGCGAGATCGAAATCCGATCCGGGTTGCTGACGCAGAAGCAGGTGCTGACGGGCGCGCCGGCCCATTTCGGCCTCGGGGCGCGGACGGGGATCGACGTGGCGCGGATCCTCTGGCCGAACGGCATCATGCAGGCCGACTTCGACCGCGCGGCCGATCAGGCCGTCGTCGCGGAGCAGCGGCTCAAGGGATCCTGTCCGTGGGTCTTCACGTACGACGGGACGGGGATGCGGTTCGTGACGGACTTCCTCTGGCGGTCGCCGCTCGGCCTTCGCATCAACGCGCAGGACACGGCCGGCGTCACGCAGACGGAGGACTGGGTCAGGATTCGCGGCGACCAGCTCGTGGCGCGGGACGGCGTGTACGACGTGCGGATCACCGCCGAGCTGTGGGAGACGCACTTCGTCGACCACGTGTCGCTGCTCGTGATCGATCATCCGCCCGATCAGGACGTCTTCGTGGACGAGCGGTTCGCCCGCGAGGCGCCGGCGCTGGCCGTGCGCGCGATGAAGCGCCCACGTCCGGTTGGCCGTGCGTGGGACGATGCCGGGACGCGATGTCACGGATCTGGTGGCGAAGCAGGACGGCCGGTACCTGGCGACGTTCGCGCGCGGTCCGTATCAGGGTGTGGCGCGGGAGCATTTCGTCGAGTTCGAGGTCGATGAACCTGTAGCGCGGGGCTTTCAGCCCCGCGATCGCGGCCCTGAAAGGGCCGCGCTACAGATCGCTGGCTCGTCGCGAACGGCTTCATCTACCCGACCGACAGCAGCATCAACGTCGCGATCGGCCAGGCCGGCATCGAGCCGCGCGGGCTGTCGCTCGAAGCGCAGGATGCGTCGGGCCGCTGGGTGGTCGTGGCGCCCGACCTGGGGTTCCCGGCGGGCAAGAACAAGACGATCCTGGTCGATCTGGCCCGTGTGGTTCGCGCAGGCGTCGCGCAGCCGAAGCGGCTGCGGCTGCGCACGAACCTGGAGATCTACTGGGACTCGCTGGCCGTCGCCGAGAGCGCCGGCGCTCCGGCGCCTAACATGAATCGGTTACAGCCCGCGCGCGCCGAGCTGCGTTATCGTGGATTTTCGAAGACGGACTACGTGAAGCACGATGTGCCGGAGACGCCGCACTACGACCAACTGGCCAACGTCGGCCAGCGGTGGCGCGATCTCATCGGCTACTACACGCGCTACGGCGACGTGGGCGAGCTGCTGGCATCGGTCGACGACCGGTACGTCATCATGAACGCCGGCGACGAGCTGCGGCTGACGTTCTCCGCGCCGGCTGCCGCCCGGGCCCGGTATCGCCAGGGACTTCGTCCTCGTGGGTGACGGCTGGGTGAAGGACGGCGACTACAACACGAGCTACTCGAAAACCGTGCTGCCGCTTCCGCGCCATCATCACCCCGACTACGGAGAGGCAGTCAGCAGTCGGCGTCAGCAGTCGGCAGTCGCCAGCTCGAGCTCGAAGACGACCCTGTCTACCGGCAGCACGCACGGGACTGGCAGACGTATCACACGCGATTCGTCACGCCGCGCGCGTTTCTGGGCGGCCTGCGGTGACCGCAACCCTGCGCCAGCGGGCGCTGTGGCTGGTCTGGTCGGTGGTGCTGCTGGCGTCTCTCGCGGCCGTGGTCGTGCTGAACCGGCGGGCATCGGCGGGCGCAGCGTCTGGCGTAGCGTCCGGCTTCAGCCGGACGGACAGCCTCGCCCGTTTCGGTTTCGCGCTCGACGAATCGGCGAAGCGGCTCGGCGTCGACGCGGTGCACCAGGGCCCGGCCTTCGACCCTCAACTCGAGCACATCATGCCGCAGGTGGCGTCGATGGGCGCCGCAGTGGCCGTGGCGGATTTCGATCGCGACGGCTGGCCGGATTTCTACGTCACCAACAGCGGCGAAGGCAGCCTCAATCACCTCTACCGGAACCAGGGCGACGGCACGTTCAAGGACGTCGCGGCCGCGATGGGCGTCGCCGACGTCAATCGAGCGGGCACCGGCGTGTCGATGGGCGCGGTGTGGGGCGACTACGACAACGACGGCTTCGAGGATCTCTTCCTCTACAAGTACGGCCGCCCCGAGCTCTTTCACAACGACGCCGGCCGTGGTTTCACGCCGGTTGGCGAGAAGGCCGGTCTCCCGCGCTGGGTGAACGCCAACACCGCCGTCTGGTTCGACTACGACCGCGACGGCCGTCTCGATCTGTTCCTGGCCGGCTACTGGTCCGAAGACGTCGACCTCTGGCATCTGAAGACGACGCGGATCATGCCCGAGAGCTTCGAGTACGCGGAGAACGGCGGCCGCAAGTACCTGTTCCACAACCTCGGTGACGGCACGTTTCGAGGAAGTGGCGCTGAAGCTGGGTCTCACCTCGCGCCGGTGGACGCTGGCCGCGGCCGCCGCAGACCTCGCGCGGCACGGGCTATCCCGATCTGTTCCTGGCGAACGACTACGGCATCCCGCAGCTCTATCGTAACCAGGGCGGCAAGGGCTTCGTCGAGGTCGGGCGCGATGCCGGGGTCGCGCTGACGCCCAAGAGCGGGATGAACGCCGCGTTCGGCGACATCTTCAACGACGGCCGTCTGTCGATCTACAAGACGAACATCTCCGAGCCGGGCGTGCTCGTGCAGGCGAACGACCTCTGGGTCCCGAAACGGAGCGGAGCACGCTCGAGTACGAGGACCTCGCGTCGAGCCTGGGCGTCGACCTCGGCGGCTGGAGCTGGGGCGCGCAGTTCGGCGATCTCAACAACGACGGCACGCTCGACCTGTACCTGACCAACGGCTACGTCTCGGCGGGCGAGCGCAGCAGCTACTGGTACGACTTCGCCGTGATCGCCATCGGACACAGCGCGATCATCGGCGACGCGAAGAACTGGCCGGCGATGCGGGGCCGCAGCCTGTCGGGCTACCAGCGCAAGCGCGTCTGGATGAACGACGGCCTCGGCCGGTTCACCGACGTCGCCCAGGTCGTGGGCGTGACGGACACGTTCGACGGACGCGCGGTGGCGCTCGCCGACCTCTCGAACTCCGGCGTGCTCGACGTCATCGTCGCCAACCAGCGGGGTCCGGTGCTGGTGTACAAGAACCGCGTGCAGCCGGGCCGGCACTGGATCGCGTTCGATCTCGAGGGCCGCGCCAGCAACCGCAGCGCGATTGGCGCCCGCGTGGAGCTGCGGTGGGGCGGCCGCACGCAGGTGCAGGAGGTCAGCGGCGGCAGCGGCTTCAGCGCGCAGAACGATCGCCGGCTGCACTACGGCCTCGGCGCGTCCACGGCCGTCGAGCAGGTGTCGATTCGCTGGCCGTCTGGCAAGCGCCAGACGATCGACAACCCCAAGATCGATGCGCTCACCCGCATCGTTGAACCCGAATGACCAGCCGCTTCACGTTCGACAACCGCTTCCTCGGTCCGATCCTCATCACCGGCATCCTGATCGCGGCCCATCTGTCGTTCGGCATCCTCGAGGGCTACTCGCGGACAGGGCTTGCGATTGCCGTGGCGATTGCCGCGGAGCTCGTGCTCGGGCGGCTGACGTACGGGCGGTTCCCGCATCTCGCCAGCGCCTACATCACGGGCATCAGCGTCGGCATCCTGGTGCGTTCGCCCTTTCTGTGGGCGTACGCGCTGGCGAGCCTGATTTCGATCGTGTCGAAGTACGTGCTGCGGTACAAGGGCCGGCATCTCTGGAACCCGTCGAACTTCGGCGTGAGCGCCGAGCTGTTTCTCGCGCCCGCGACCGTATCGCTCCTCAGCATCCAGTGGGGCAACACGCTGTGGCCGATGGTGGTCATCTGGGTGCTCGGCGCCGTGATCGTGTGGCGGGTCGGCCGTCTGCACATCAGCGCGACGTACGTCGCGTCGTTCCTGTTGTTCTCGGTCGTTCGGAGCATGGTGACGGGCAACCCCTGGCTCGCGAGCGTCGCGCCGATCACCGGGCCGATGTATCAGCTCTTCATCTTCTTCATGGTGACCGATCCGAAGACCACGGTCGGTCCGCGATGGGCGCAGCTGGTTGTCGTGTTCATCGTGGCGTTCGTCGAGATGCTGCTGCGGCTGGCCGAAGTCGTCTACGCGCCGTTCTACGCCCTGTTCCTCGTCGGGCCGGTGTCGCTGTTCGTCGAGTCGCTCCTTGCGGCGAAACCGCAGCGCTCGAGCAGCGCCTCGACCTCTCCGGCCGTCGCCTGAAGCTTCGACGCGTTCGCGAAGAGATCCTCGGCCAGAACCGGATACCAGTCCCGGCGGGATGCGATCGCGCAGTCCGGCGACATCGAACGGCGCGATGGCCCGGTCGATCCGATCGAGGAGCGCCTCACGCGCGGATGCCCCGCGGGCTGGCGGCGGCCGCCGCCGCGCAGGCGAGCAGTTCCGGGCCAAAGCCGGGATGCGCGCGACAGCAGGAAGCCGGGCGCAAGCTCCGGCCGTCCAAGCCGGCGAGCGGTTTCCGCGTAGCTGGCGGCGGCGAAGTAGAGCAGCGTGAGGCGCTTGAACAGCGGGACGTCGCTCATGTTCGCGTAGAGCGCAGCGACGAGCTGCTCGGTCGCGTCCAGCTCGGCGAGCGTGGTCTGCTCGTAGCCGCGAAGGGCGGCGTCACGCTCGGCCCCCGGCGCGGTTCGTTCCAGCACCTCGAGCAGGCGTCCGATGCCGAGCAGCGTCAGCGGGAAGCCGGTCGAGAGCAGCGGGTCGATGACCCCTGCGGCTGACGGCAGCAGCGCCCAGTTGGCGCCGCACACCTGCCGCGTGCGGAACGCGACTCGCGGCGAATGGATCCACGGGTGCACGGTCCGGGCCTGCGCGAACTGCTCGCGCACCGTGGGAAGCATGGCGAGCAGGCGATCCCAGGCCGGAGCGCCGTCTGCGGCGCCAACCTGCGCGGCAAGCGGCTCCGTCAGGGCCGCGCCGGCGCTCGTGATGCCGTTCGCGAAGCGCAGCACCCAGATCCATCCGCCCGGAAACACGTGGTGCAGCGCCGCCATGTCCGGCGGGTACGGTGCGCCGTCCGACCGCACGAGTTGGTCCCACCGCCCGACGTGCTCGAAGTGCGTGTACAGCCCCTGAGTGGGCGGCAGCCAGGTGAGCGGCGGCGCTTCGAGACCCAGCGCTCGCACGAGGAACCCGCGAGGCCCGCTCGCGTCGACGACAAACGATGCGTCGATGCGGACCGGCTGTCCGCGCCGCGTGCCGTGGAGGCGCGCGCCGTCGCCGTCGAGATCGATGCCGGCCAGTTCGGTCTCGTCCAGGTAGATCGCGCCGGCTCCTTCAGCTTCGCGAACGAGGTTGTGGTCGAACTCCGGCCGGTACCAGTGTGTGTCGCCGATGTCATCGTGCGGGCTCGCCGCCACGAGCAGTTGCCGCCCATGCTCGCCATCGTCGGCAAACGGTTCGCCGGGCCGGTGGAAGTAGAACGAGAACCCGCGCTTGAGGCCGCCGCCGACATCCGGGCGGGCGCGCTGCCACGTGCCCCATTTCGAGAACACACCGATTTGCGGCAGGTCGTAGCGGGCGGCCAGTTCCTCGATCAGCAGGTTGGCCAGCGGCGTGGACGATTCGCCGATGGCAAAGCGCGGATGGTGCCCGCGCTCGACCATCACCACGCGTTTCCCCCGCGCTCGCAGGCACAACGCCGTCAGCGATCCGGCGAAACCGGATCCGACGACAACGACGTCGGCAGTCAGCAGTCGGCAGTCGGCAGTCAGAAGTAGTGCAGGCCTTCAGGCCTGCCCCCGCTGACATCTCGCGCACACGACCGGCGGCAGAGCGCGCTGTTCGAGGTTCATCGCATGCAGGCGCGCGCGTCGCGATGCCTGGCAATGTGACACACTGCGAGAAGCGATCCAGATCCCAGAGGTCGACCAAGATCCGGCCGCGACCGCGGCGTTGAGCGTGAGCGAGATTCAGCACGCGCTCGATGTCTTCGAGGCTCGGCTGATGAAACACTCCCGCGCCTGCCAACGCTTCGAGCGCGCCGTTTCCGGCCCGCGTTGGCATCGAGCGACACGACTCCGGCGCCGCTCGCGAACGCGACGTCGATTGACCGCAGCAGCCACTCGTCCTGCTCGGCGGCGGGCACGAAGGGAGGGCCGATCAGCACGAAGACGCGGACGGAGACGTTGCGGCGTCGCAGATCGTCGGCAGCCCGGGCGAAGTCGTCGAGGGTCATGCGCTTGTTGAGCGCCTCGAGCGCGGCCGGATGCGCCGTCTCGAGCCCCATGGCCACTTCGAGACGCGTGCCGTCGAGCGCGTCGAGGAAGCGGTCGACCCTGGCGCCGATGAGCGATGGATGCGACTCGACGATCACCTGCTCGAGCCGCGCCGAGTTGCGCGCCGATCGCGCCGTAATCGCTCTCGGGCACAGCGCGCGGGATCGAAGAAGTTCGACGCGTTGTAGAGCTTCAGCCGCGAGATCGCCTCGCCGCGATCCCGCCAGGCCAGCACGCGCCGTCGCGAATCTGCGCCGGGATGGCTCCGGCCGGCGTGTCGTCGCGGGTCGTGAAGCGCCAGAGGTCGCACATCGCGCAGCGCCAGGGGCACTCGCGGCCGGTGAGGAAGATCGTGCCGACGCGCGCGACGTCGCCGCGCTCGGTCGGTTCGTCGTCGATCGACAAGCTCCTGAAACCGCCACGGATCGTGCTGCGGCCGCGGGCCTCGGAGATCGATGATGAAGCGATCGCGCGCCGCCGGCGCGTCCGGGTACGCGGTCAGATAGTGCATTTATACGATGGCCGGGGCCGGCCAGACTCGCCCTATACTAGTGCACATGTACGCCGCGCATGCCGAGGCGCTCCAGAGCGAACGCGGCACGCGTTCGTCGAGCGCGTCAACGGCCCGTATCACGAACTGGCCCTGCGAACCTTCATGGTCATCGTGCTGGCGCACTGGGCCGAGCACCTGCTCCAGGCGTTCCAGATCTACGTGCTGGGATGGCCGGTGCCGGAAGCGCGCGGCCTGCTGGGCCTGTACTACCCCTGGCTGATCAAGTCCGAAACGCTGCACTACGGGTACGCGCTCGTGATGCTGGCGGGGCTGTGGCTCTTCCGGCCCGGGTTCACCGGCGTGAGAGACCGCCAGTGGTGGACGCTCGCGCTCGGGATTCAGTTCTTCCATCACATCGAGCACTTCCTGCTTATCGCGCAGGCCACGAGCGGCTACAACCTGCTCGGGCCGTCCCGTCCCGACGAGCCTCATCCAGCTGTGGGTGCCCCGCGTCGAGCTGCACCTGTTCTACAACACGATCGTCTTCATCCCGATGGTCATCGGGATGTACTACCACCTGTTTCCGCCGGCCGAAGAATCCCCGAAGTTTCAGTGCACGTGCGCGTGGCACCGGGGGGTCGCCGCATAGACGTTCTCTCGTGGCCGGGCGTCGGACGCTTTCTTCGCTGGCGTCACGCCCGAACCGCGATGCAGCTGGTGCTCCTGCTGCTCGCGCTGGCCGTCGTCGCCGACGGTCTCCTCGGCGCGCGCTCGGATCCGACACAGCTCGCCACCGTCCTCACGTGGGTGCACTACCGCGGTCTGCTTGTTGTCGCGCTGCTCGCGGCGGGCAACCTGTTCTGCGCCGGTTGTCCTTTCGTGCTCGTGCGCGACGCGGGCCGCCGGATCAGGCCGCCGCGGCTGGCCTTCCCGCGCTGGCTGCGCACCAAATGGATCGGCGTCGCGTTGTTTGTCGCGGTGCTGTTCTGCTACGAGCTGTTCGACCTCTGGGCGCTGCCGCGCGCCACGGCGTACCTGGTCCTCGCGTACTTCGCGTCCGCGCTCGTCATCGATACCGTCTTCACCGGCGCCGCCTTCTGCAAGTACCTCTGCCCGATCGGTCAGTTCAATTTCATCGCCTCGACGATGTCGCCGCTCGAGCTGCGGGTGAAGGATGCCGGCACGTGCCGCACGTGCCGGACGGCGGATTGCATCAAGGGACGGCGGGCGCCTGAGGCGCCAGACGTCGTGCTGGCTGCGTGGCTGTGAGCTGCGGCTGTTCCTGCCGTCGAAGGTCGGCAACATGGACTGCACGCTGTGCCTCGACTGCGTGCACGCCTGCCCGCACGACAACATCGCGCTGGCCGGACGCGTGCCGGGCGCCGAGCTGGCCGACAGCGGCCGGCGGTCCGGAATCGGACGATTCGGACAGCGATGGGACATCGCGGCGCTCGCGGTCGTGTTCACCTTCGGCGGCCTCCTGAACGCGTTCGCGCATGACCGGTGCCGGTCGCGAAGTCGTGGCGTCGTTGTCGACCGCGCTCGGGGGCGTCTCGGAAGGGCCGGCGCTTGCGGCGCTGTTTGCCGCGGTGCTGATCGTCGCGCCGTTCGTGCTGCTTGGTGGCGCAGCGGCCGCCGCCAGAGCCCTGGCCGCCGATCGGCAGCGCTCCGTCGCGCAGATCGCCGTCAACTTCTCGTACGCGCTGGTGCCGTTCGGCTTCGGGATGTGGCTGGCGCACTACGGGTTCCATCTCCTGACGGGCGCGCTCGCGATCGTGCCGGTCGCGCAGCGTGCCGTCGCCCTCGCGTTCGGCTCGCCGGTGCTGGGCGATCCGCTGTGGACGCTGACGGGCATGCGGCCGGGATCCGTGTTCCCGATCCAGGTCGGCTTCGTCCTGCTCGGCTCGATGGGATCGTGCGCGGCCTCGTTCCGCTTCGCCGAGCGCGACTACCTGGCGCGGGCGGGCCGGGCTGTGGCGCCGTGGGCGCTCCTCGTGACCGGCCTCGCGGCGCTTGCGCTGTGGATGTTCGCGCAGCCCATGGACATGCGCGGCCTGGGGTTTGCGGGATGAGCGGACGCGGTGCGACCGCGATCACGGACGGGGCCACAGAGGCACAGCGAAGAAAGTCGAAGAAGTTCAAAGTGAAGAAGTTCAAAGTCGTCAACTTTTCAACTTTGAACTTTCCACTTCGAACTTTCTTCTCTGTGCCTCTGTGGCTATGTACGTGGATCGCAATCGCAGTGTGTCCCCTCCACGCGCACAGCGGGCCGCCGTTTCCGATTCTGTCTGATCAGATCGCCGGCGCGTATCGCATTTCGATCTGGGCCGACCCTGATGCGACCGACGATGGGTCGGCGGCGGGGCAGTTCTGGGTGATGCTGCGGCCGGCCCGGGCTGATGCGCGGCTGGCGATTCCAGCGGGCACGCGCGTCGAGGTGGCGATCAGGCCGCTCGATCGGCCCGATGCGGTGCAGTCGGGGCGCGCGGCGCCCGTCAACGCCGACGCCGCGCGGCAGTTCGTCGCGCTCCTCATGGACCACGAAGGCGCGTTCGGTGTGCGCGTGACGGTCGACGGCCCGCTCGGCACGGCCGACGTCCAGGCGTCCACCAACGCCACCTACGACCTGCGCCCGCAGCCGATCCTGCTCGTGCTGTTCGTGCTGCCGTTCGTGCTCGTGGGCTTCGTCTGGGGAAAACTGCTCATCCGGCGTAGAATGCAGCGACGAGGAGGTCGATGATGGCAAAACCGGCGACCGCGGGGAACCAGCGAGCGATCCTGTCCAACCAGCGCCGCATCCTGTCCAACCAGGGGCGTCTCGAGCGCAATCAGAAGCGCATTCTCGGCAATCAGAAGCGCATTCTCAAGAAGTTGGCGAGATGAAAATTGCAGGATTGTAGGATTGCAGGATTGCAGGATTTGAAATCAGGGACGGGATAGACGGGCGACTTGGTGAGCACCGGTCTTGCATCGCGCGTCATGGGTGAATCCTCGAGCCGAGGAACTCAAGACGCGGACCAAGCGATTCGCGCTCGACGTCATCCGCTTTGTCGGCGGGTTGCCGCGTCTCCCGGCGACTGATGTCATTGGGCGTCAGTTGTTGAAGAGCGGAACCGGTATCGCCGCCAACTATCGGAGTGCCTGCCGCTCGCGTTCGCACGCGGAGTTCGTGGCCCGAATTGGAATCGTGCTGGAAGAGGCGGACGAATCTGAGTTCTGGCTGGAACTGCTCGCCGAATGCGGCTTGCCCAACGTGGTTGTTGGCCCGACGCTGCTAGGCGAAAGTCGGGAATTGCGGGCTATCTTCGCGGCATCCAGTCTGACGGCTCGCCGAGTCGGCCACAGTCAGGCAGGTCGCTCGGATAGATGACCGCCGCAATCCTGCAATCCTGCAATCCTGCAATCCTGCCATCCTGCAATTTTCTCAGCTATACAACGCGTGGAAGGTGCGGCGGTAGCCGGCCTCTGAGTCGCCGATGCGCGCGCGCATGGCGTCGGCGGGCATCGCGCCGTGCTGGAAACGCCGCTTCGGGAAGATCGGCATGTCGATGCCCGGTCACGGCCTTCACGCCGCGCCGGACGATCTCGCCCTTGAGCGAGTACAGCGTCGGCACGTCGTAGCGCGTCAGCGCGGCGAACGGAATCCCCTCGGCCACTTCCATCACGTCCGGCCGCGTGTACGGGCTGAACCCCTGGAACCCGTAGCGGCGCGCCGGCGCGTACGTCCGCACGTAACTGCGGCTCAGGCCGCCGCTGTAGGTCAGCGAGTGCTTGATGCGGCCGACGCCCCAGCCTTCCTGGTACAGCATCAGGTTGTCCACGACGCTCCGGATCGTGAGCTCCGTGTTCTCTTCGATGGGGTAGTCCTTCAGGTTCTCGTCGCCGCCATCGCCGTCCGCCAGATGGCGCCACTCCGGATAGCGCTCGCGCACCCCGCGGCACAGCTTCAGGCCCATCGTCGCGCACTCGACGTCGAGGGGCTTGTAGTCCTCGAGGACGCGGACGGTCTCGCAGGGGTCCATGTCGCCGGCCGCGGCCGGAATCTCCTCGAGGAAGAGCGACAGGCCGACGGCGACAGAAACGCGCGCGCCTGTTCGACGTCCGGGCCGTCGGCGTTCAGGACGAACGCCTTGAGCCTGGCCGGGGACAGGCCCAGGCGCAGCATCGTGTGATACGTGACCAGGAACACCGACCCGCTGTCCACGCCGCCCGAGAACGCGACGCCGATCGGCTCCGCTGGTCCCATCCGCTGCAGCCACTTTGCGATCTCGATCGACAGGGCGCCGATGTAGCGGCGGCCGATCTCGTCGAGATCGGCCGGCAGCGAACCGCGCTGCGGCGTGAAGAAGCGCGTGTAGACGGGATCCGGATCGGGGCATCCCACGAGCGCCAGATCGACGACGTAGTGCGCGGGCACCATGCGCGTGTAGCTGGGATGGAACTGCGCCGCAAGGCCGTCGGCCTCGAGCGCCGCGTGCAGCGTGTCGATGCGGTCGGCGACGTAGAGGGCCGGACCTTCGTGGCGCTTGGCCAGGAAGTAGCGCAGCGGGCGATCCATCGATCGCGCCAGGCGCACGGTGATGCCCTCGGAGGCGACCAGCGCAAAGGACCCGTCGATGGCGCGAACCGACGCGGGATCGCCGTGCAGCACGCGGCGCCGCGCCTCGTCGAGATCGACGTTCGCGAACGTGTTCAGCGCGGGATCGAGCAGATCGACGACGCGGCTGACGATCATGACGCGCGGCGCGCCGGCTTTGACGGCGACCGGCGCGCGCTCGGCTTCAGGGAAGATCTGCCAGACGCAGTTCAGGAACTGACGGACGACGGCGGATGTTTCGCCCTTGCGCCACGCGACGCAGATGTCCATGGTCGCGTCCGGATCGCTGATCGGCACGACCGCGATGCCGCTCAGCGGCCGCGGGCTCGTCAGCGGGATGCCCATGCACACGTACACGCCCTTGCCCGACGCGACCAGCATCAGGCCGGCCTGGTTGTACGGACCCGCGTCGGGCGTGGGGATCATGCGCGGCGTCACGCCCGCCTTCGAGTACAGGTCGAGGACCTTGTCGTAGAGGTACGGCGCGACGTGGCGGTCGTAGAGCAACAGGGGCTCGGACGCGAGGTCGCGGATGCTCAGCGTCTTGTGCGAGGCGAGGGGGCTGTCCTCGCTCAACACCGCGAGCATGCGTTCCTGATAGAGCGGCACCGCCTCGGCGATCTCGGGATCGAAGTGCGGCCGCCCGAAGACGACGTCGAGCGAACCGTCCTGGAGCTGGTGGTTGTACTGCTCGGCGCACATCACGTCGGTCGCTTCAATCGTCATGTTGCCGAACTGTGCCGCCGACGCCACGCGGATGCGGTTGACCGTGTCCCACAGCCCCCAGCCGATGCCGAGGCGCACCTTGTTGGCGTCGTGCCGCGTCGTCTGGTTGGCGCTCTCGTAGAAGTCCGACGCCGCCGCCGCCAGCGCGCGCGCTTTCTCGAGCAGACGCTGCCCGGCCTCCGTCAGCGTGACGCCCTGGCGATGGCGGACGAACAGCGTGATGCCGAGCTCATCTTCGAGCTGCTTGATGTGGCGGCTCAGGGGTGGCTGCGAGATGTGGAGCCGCTCGGCGGCCTTGGTCACGCTGGCTTCTTCCGCGACGGTGATGAACGCGCGCAGGTGGCGGAAATCCATGGGCGGGGATTCTATACCAGTTCCGTATGGCTCGCGGACTAAAGATGTATTGGACAGATCTGCCGGCAAGGTGCAGGGTTATGCCGTTAACGGCCGCTCAGACGCGCCGTTATCGCGCTATTGGTGTCAACCCGCTAGGAGGAATCATGCGCGGATGGAAGCAGGTTGTCCTCGCCATCGTGATCGTGGCGGCGAGTCCCTGGGCCGTGTCGGCCCAGACCCGTGCGTCGATCGGGGGAATCGTCAAAGACGCATCTGGTGCCGTCCTGCCCGGCGTCACGGTCGAAGCCTCGAGCCCGACGCTGATTGAAAAAGTCCGCACGGCCGTGACCGACGGCACCGGACAGTACCGCATCACCGAGATGCTGCCCGGCGTCTATACCGTGACGTTCACGCTGACCGGGTTCAGCACCGTCAAGCGTGACGGGCTCGAGGTGGTGGGGTCGTTCAACGTCACGCTCAACGCAGACATGAAAGTCGGCAACGTGTCCGAGACGATCACCGTCACCGGCGAGCCGCCGATCGTGGACCTGCAGGCAACCACGCGCCAGACGGTCATGACGCACGCGCAAGTCGACGCGCTGCCGACCGGGCGCAACATGTTCAACCTCGGCGTGCTGATTCCCGGCGTCACGCTCACCACCGGCGGCCTTGCCAACCAGGACGTCGGCGGCGCGCTCGGCCCGAACACGCTCGCGCTCGGCATCCATGGCGGCACGACAACTGACCAGCGCCTCACCATGAACGGCATCTCGCTGAGCACGATGATCGGCGGCGGGTGGGGCGGCGGCACGATTCCCAACGCGGCGGGCGTCGGCGAAATCGCGTTCGATACCTCCGCCGTTGACGCCAGCCTGTCAACCGGCGGCATCCGCATCAACTTCATCGCCAAGGATGGTGGCAACACCTTCGCGGGAACGGTTTTCGGCAACTTCGCGAACAGCTCGATGCAGGGCAGCAACTACACGGATCGGCTGAAGCAGGCCGGCCTCGCGACGCCTGGCGGCATCGTGAAGAACTGGGACTTCAATCCGGGCTTCGGCGGTCCCATCGCGAAGGACAAGCTGTGGTTCTACCTGTCGGGCCGCAGCCAGGGCGCGGATACGCTGGTGCCCGAACCAGTTCTACAACAAGAACGAGAACAACCTGACTGCGTGGACGTACGTCCCCGATACGGCGAGGCCGGCGGAGCTCAACCGCTCCTGGCAGGACTATCAGGCCCGCGTCACGTGGCAGGCGAACCCCAAGAACAAGTTCGGCTTCCTGTACAACATCCAGAGCAACTGCTTCTGTCCGTTCGGGATCAGCACGCTGACCGCGCCCGAGGCCGGCAACGATCAGCGGTTCCCGTTGCAGCGTCCGATCGAAGTCGATTGGACGTCGCCGGTCACCAGCAAGCTGCTGCTCGAGGCCACGGCGATTCACCGCATCGAGCGGTGGGGCGCCATGGATCCGTCGACGCTTGCCCCCGGCATGATTTCCGCCATCGATCAGGGCCCCGGCGCGTATAGACCGGGCATGAGATATCGGTCGGCCGAGACGTACAGCAACAACATCAACGAGACGTTCCACTGGCGCTTCGCGGCGTCCTACATCACCGGCGCGCACGCGATCAAGATGGGGGCCAACGACGCGTGGGGATACTCGGACGCCACGACATACGCGCGCCAGCCGCTGTCGTACACGTTCGTCACGCCGGTCGGCGGCGCACCGACGCCCTCGACGCTGACGGAGTGGGTGACGCCCTATACGGTCAGCACGAACGTCGCGCACGATTTCGGTCTCTTCGCGCAGGATAAGTGGTCGAAGGGCCGTTCCACGATCATGCTCGGCGTGCGGTTCGACCACGCCAGCAGCTTCTATCCGGCGAGCACGCTGGGGCCGACGACGTACGCGCCCAACAGGAACGTGTCGTTCCCGGAGTCACCCCAGGTGAGCTGGACTGATGTCACGCCGAAGATGGGCTATGCGTACGACGTGCGCGGCAACGGCAGGACGGCCCTCAAGATCAGCCTCAACAAGTACCTGCAGGGGTTCGGCACGTCCTTCGCCATCGTCCCCGATCCCAATCCCGTGTCTGCAGCCGTCGGCTTCGGCAACGCCACACGCACCTGGGACGACCGCAACCACAACTACGTTCCGGACTGCGAGCTGTCGAACAAGACGCCGGGCGCGAACGGCGAATGCGGGGCGCTCAGCGACCCCGAACTTCGGCTCGAACGACGTCGCGGCGCTGCTGAACCAGCTCAAGTTCGATCCGAATCTCCAGAACGGTTACGGCAAGCGCGGGTACAACTGGGAGTTCTCCGCCGGCGTGCAGCAGCAGCTCGGCGCGCGCATGTCGCTCGACGTCGGCTTCTTCCGCCGCTGGTACGGCAACTTCCAGGTCGTGGACAACCTGGCGCTCAACACGGCGACCGATTTCAACTACATCAACCTCCAGGCTCCCGCCGATTCGCGGCTGCCGGGCGGCGGCAATTACACGGTGACGGGCTTCCCCGTGGTCAAGCCGTCCGTGGGTTTCGGCGGCTTCGTCACGAACGAGAACGTCGTCAAGCTGTCGGACGACGTCGGCCGGCAAATCTCAGCATTGGAACGGCGTGGACGTCAACCTCAACTCCCGGCTGCAGAGCGGTTTCTTCGCCGGAGGCGGATTCAGCACCGGGCGCACGTCCACCGACAACTGCGACATCATCAAGGCGCTGCCCGAGGTGGCGTACGAGAGCAACAACTTCTTCAGCCCGTACTTCTTCACGACGATCCCGACGCAGTACTGCAAACGGGACGGCGTGTTCCTCACGCAGGTCAAGGCGAACGCCGGTTACAACATTCGGAAGATCGACGTGTTGGTCGCCGGCACCTACCAGGACCTGCCCGGCGTGCCCGTCGAGGCTCGCCTCAACGCACCGTTCCTGCCGAATGTAGGCGGCCTGCAGATTCTTCCGGGCCTCAACGGCTACCACATCATGGAGCCCGGACAGGAGACCGGGGGCCGGCTGCAC
This sequence comes from uncultured Acidobacteriota bacterium, assembly GCA_963821285.1. Classification (GTDB taxonomy): domain Bacteria; phylum Acidobacteriota; class Vicinamibacteria; order Vicinamibacterales; family CAVVIG01; genus CAVQJU01. The sequence continues at coordinate 510,617 of CAWGDD010000010.1, read as the reverse complement.
CAGCTCGACGTCAAGTTCTCGAAGATCATCAAGGCTGGACGCACGCGGACGCTGATCGGCCTCGACATCTACAACACGTTCAACTCCGACACGATCACGGGACAGGACAACGGCTACACGCCGGTGCCCGGCGGGAGTTGCCGTCTGGCAGGTGCCGAACCTGATTCTCCAGGCGCGGTTCATCAAGATCAGCGCGCAGTTCGACTTTTAGTGCGACTCTGAGGGCGGGCAGGTCAGGCAGGTCAGGCAGGGCAGGCGGGACGGGGCCGGCAGGGAGAGCCTCGTTCGATCGCCCGCCTCGCCCGCCTTGCCAGCCCAGCCCGCCTGCATCCGTTCAGCTCGTCGCAGGCCGCGGATGAAAGACGGCGTCGTCGTCGCGCCACGGCGTGCGGCACGGCTTCCGGTTCTCGTAGAGTGTGAGATTCTCCTGCAGTCGCGGGGTGAGGTCGTCGCGGCCTGATTGACGGGCAGCCGCCATCGCCTCGCGCTGCCAGTTCGCGGCCTCTTCGTACTGCCCCACCTCCGCCAGCGTCATCGCCATCGTCTGCATCAGCTCGAGCGTGCGCTGCGCCTTGAGCAGGCCCTGCATGATCGCCATCGCCTGGCGGCCGTCGCGGGCGTTCGCGTCGGGCGCTGCGGCGAGGACGCGCGCCAGCGCGTGCGCGAACCCTGGCTGATCGGGAAACGTCTTCACCGCGTCGGCCAGACGGTCGCGCGCTTCCTGAAAGCGTTTCAGGCGAACGAGGGCCATGGCGTAGCCAAAGCGTGCCTGAGAGACGGCGGGGCCTCGCCTTGATCGCTTCCGCGTAGTGCGGCAGCGATTCCTCCATGCGTCCGCTGCGCCGTAGCGCATCGGCCAGGCTCATCTGAGCTTCGATGGATGCCGGGTCGCTCCTGACGGCCGCAGAGAACGCCTCGATGGCTTCGCGGTCCCGGCCGGCGGCTTCCATGACGATGCCGGCGCCGTAGTGCGCTTTGGCGAGCGTGGGTGACAGGCGCACCGCTGCCTGAAATTGATCGAGTGCGCCGGCCGCATCGCCGGTCTGGAACAGCGCGGTGCCCAGGTTGAGCCGCGTGAACGCGTTGTCAGGGGCAGCCTGGACGGCCTGCCGCAAGTACGTGACGGCTTCGGCCCACTGGCGTTTCCCGAGTGCTTCGGCGCCACGGACTTCGGCGGCCGCGGCATTCTGCAGGAGCCCGCCGACCTGCTGCATCAGCGGATCGGCCGGAGGTACGTCGACGTTGCCGCGCAGCCGCATCTGCGCGTCGGCGCGTCTCGAATCGCCGAGGCCGCGGTAGGCGAGCGCCAGCGGATAGTGAATGCTCGACGAGCCAGGCCGCAGGTCGAGCGCAGCCTCGAGATGCTTCGCGGCGGCCGCGTAGTCCTTGGCTTCGAGGTTCACGCGGCCGAGGCGGTAGAGCACGGCAGCCTCGCGCGGTTGCAGCGCCAGCGCTTTCGTCAGGGGCGGTTCGGCGGCGTCAGCGCGTCCCTCCACGAGGCGCATCTCGCCGAGCCACACGAGGCTGGGGACGTGATCGGGCTGCAGCGCCAGCGCGCGTTCGAACAGCGCGGCCGCTCTGGCCGGATCGTTCGTCATCCGCGCGACGTGGCCGAGGTAGTAGGGCCAGCGCATCTCGTTCGGCTCGAGCAGCTGCGCGTTGCCGAAGCAACGTCCGGCCTGATCCAGGAACTCGGTGGCCATGAACAGCCGGCCCATCTCGCCGTACGCGGCGGCCAGCGCCGCCGGTGGAGCTCCGGCCTTGCCAACCTGCTGCTGCAGCGCCGCGTACTGATCGCGCAGCTGCGCCTGGACGGGCGCCGCGGCCTTCGAGATGTCCGGCAGCTCGACCGGTCGGATCGCGGTGTCTTCTTTCGCCTTCGAGGGCGGCTGTTGCGGTGCGCCGCCACACCCGAGCACGAAGACGAGCGCGAGCAGGGGGGGCGTCAGTACGCGCGTCACGCCTGGATTCCCTTGCCTTCGACGATGGTGATGTAGCGATCGATCGGGACGTTCGTGAACCGTTCGGTTGTCGCAGCGGGTGCGGGCCACGTGACGTCCAGCCAGTCGAGCGTGGTCGAGCGGCCCAGACCGAGCAGCTCGCGGGGATCGTGCGACGAGAGATAGCTGCCGCCGCCGTTCTTCTGCCTCGACCGGCGCACGCCGCCGGCCGACCAGGTGAGCTTCGCGCCGATCGCGTCGCGATTGCAGCGGACGCCCTGCAGCCTGACGCCCACCCAGTGGTTTCCGGCCGGGGCCGTGTTGCGCAGCAGCACGGGCGCGCCGCCGTTGCAGCCGACGAGGGCGTCGAGGCGGCCGTCGTTGTCGTAGTCGCCGACGGCAAGGCCGCGGGCGGCGAACGTCTTCGCGAACACCGGGCCCGCTTCGCGGCTGACGTTGCGCAGCCGCCGGCCGTCGTGGCGGAAGAGCAGCAGGGGCTCCGTGTAGCTCACATCAGGTGCTCGCAGGGCGATCGTGTCGTCGGGGTGGCCGTTGGCGATCAGCAGGTCGACGAAGCCGTCGTTGTCGAAATCCGCGAGCTTGGCGCCCCAGCCGCTGAGGAGCCGCGTCGCCTGCGCGAGCCCGTGATCCGGCGCGCCGTCGGTGAAGTAGGCGCCGCCGTGGCTTTCGTAGAGCGAGAACATCTCGTGGTCGATGTTCGCGACGAACACGTCCTGCCAGCCGTCGCCGTTGAAGTCTGCCGCGTCGACGCCCATGCCCGAACGCAGGTTGCCCGAGCCGCTGAAGGCCATGCCTGCCGCGACGCCGTTTTCCCGCCAGACGCCTTTTCCGCGGTTGAGGAACAGGAAATTCGGCGCCGTGTCGTTGGCGACGACCAGATCGATGAGGCCGTCGTTGTTGACGTCGGTCGCGACGGCGCCGAGCGCCTTGCCCGGCGTGCGTCCGATGGCCGTCGAGCCGCTGACCTGCCGAAATGTCCCGTCGCCGTTGTTGTGGAAGAGCGCGCTCGGTGTGGGCTTGAAGAGGTGAGGGATGCAGTAGTGGTAGTAGCAGGCTGCCGTCTTTCTTCTTCTCCGCGCACAGCAGGCCCTGGCTCAGTTGATACTGGACGTAGCTGCCGACGAACAGGTCGAGCCGGCCGTCGTTGTCGTAGTCGAACCACACGGCGCTGGTCGTCCAGGCCGGCATGCCGGACGCGGCCGCGAGCCCGGCCTTCGCGGTCACGTCGCTGAACGTCCCGTCGCCGTTGTTGCGGTACAGAATTGATCGGCCGTACGCCGTGACGAACATGTCGGGGAAGCCGTCGTTGTCGTAATCGCCGACGGCCACGCCCATGCCGAACGTACCGCCGGCGACGCCCGCCTTGTCCGTGACGTCGGTGAACGTGCCGTCGCGGTTGTTGTGGTACAGCGCGTTCTTGAGCGGCCTCGCTGGCTTGTAGAAGTCCGACGGCCCGCTGTTGACGAGGTAGAGGTCCATCCACCCGTCGTTGTCGTAGTCGAGAAACGCGCAGCCGGGGCCGAGAGACTCGGGGAGGAACCTCGCCGGCGACATCGCGTTGTCGTGGACCCACGTGATGCCGCTCACGGCCGGGGAGACCTCCACGAACAAAGGCGCGTCGGCGGCGGCCGCCGGCCATCCGGCCATGACCGCCGATGCGCTGGATCCGAGCCAACGTTCGCAGAGAAGCGACGCCGCGAGGTCATCGCGTCGTCCGTTCCACGAGCGTCGTGTAGCGGTCGATGGCCACGTTCGGCCACTCGTCCGTCCGGCCATCCGGCCACGTCACGCGAACCGTCGGCGTTTCGTTTGCGTCGCCGAGGCCCGCGAGCACGCGCGGATCGTTCGCCGACGCGTAGCTCCCGTCCACCCGCGCCCGCCGCCAGAGACGGGCAGGTTCCGGGTTCCGGGTTCCGGGTTCCCGGTTCCGAACAATCTCCACGCGCGCGCCATGTACGGCCGCCCTTTCAGGGCCGCCGGTTCGGCGGGGCTGAAAGCCCCGCCCTACGTCAGACACGAGACGCAGACCGATCCAGTGTTTCCGGTTGCCGACGTTGTTCAGCAGCAGCCGCACGGGTCCGTTGTTGTTGGCGATGACGATGTCGGTGTCGCCGTCGTTGTCGATGTCGCCGAAGGCCGCGCCGCGGCCGACTTCCGAGAGTCTGGAACGTGGCGCCGGCGGACGCCGTCACCTCCTGGAAGCGTCCATCGCCCAGATTGCGGAACAGCTGCTTCCGCTGGTGGAGGGGAAACGGATCGCGCGCCTGCGCGAGCGTCTGGATGGTCTGCACCGCGCCGTTCACCGTCAGCAGATCGAGCCAGCCGTCGTTGTCGTAGTCGAACCACGCCGTGCCGAAGCCCGTGAAGCCGAGGCTGGCGGCGGCGAGCCCCGATCGCGCGCTCTGATCGGTGAACGACCCCGACCCGTCGTTGACGTACAGGTTGTGTCCCTCGCCGGTCTGCTCGGTGACGAACAGATCCTCGTCGCCGTCGTTGTCGAAGTCTCCGGCGTCGACGCCCATGCTGGCTTCGGCCTTGCCCTCCTGCGTCAGCGCCGCGCCGGCCAGCAGCGCCGTGTTCCTGAACGTGCCGTCGTGCTGGTTGATCCACAGCTGGTTCGGCTGGCTGTCGTTCGCGACGTACAGATCGATCCAGCCGTCGCCGTTGAAGTCCGCGGCGCTCACGCCGAGCGCCGGGCCGAACTCGCTGGCGATGCGGCTCTTCGCCGTGACATCGGCAAACGTGCCGTCGCGGTTGTTGTGGAACAGGCGGCCCGGGAGCGGCTTGTAGGTGTTCGGCGTGCAGTAGTCGCGGGCGCCGGACGGGCTGAAGCACGGCGTGGCGCCCTCGACCGTGTAGCGCAGGTAGCTGCCGACATACAGGTCCAGCCAGCCGTCACGGTCGTAGTCCACGAACGCCGCGGACACGCTCCAGCCGGTCATCGCTGTACCGCTCTTCTTCGTCACGTCGGTGAACGTGCCGTCGCCGTTGTTGTGGAGCAGCTGGTTCGCGCCGAAATTCGTCAGGTAGAGATCGACGAAGCCGTCGTTGTCGAAGTCGCCCGTGGCGACGCCCATGCCGTACCCGGTCGCGGCGATGCCGCTCTGCGCCGTGACGTCGGTGAAATGAAGCGTGCGCGTGCCGTCCGGATGGACCTCGAGATCGTTCCGGAACAGCCGGCCGGACAGCGGCTGCGGCATCCGCGGCGGAAACAACGCCTGACCGATCGTCTTGCCCGCGCCGAGCATCTGTCCCTGCGGCACGAAGACATCGAGGTCGCCGTCGTTGTCGTAGTCGAAGAGCGCCACGCCCGGTCCCAGGATTTCAGGCATCGTGAGGTCGCCCGACATGCCGTTGAAGTGCGCGAAGCGGAGGCCGCTCGCCTCCGCCGCCTCCGTGAACCAGTCGGGTGCGCGCGCAGCGCCCGTTTCACGCGGTTGCCCGGAGTCCCCGCATCCCCACGCCAGAACGCAGGCAACCGTGAGCACCGCCAGCGTGGCGTCGCGCATGCCGGGGGATATCATAGTGGCGAAGCGGCGCCCGCGGCATCCCGTTCGGGTAAGATAACTGGCTGAGCTGCAAGGAGATCCTGCGTGAAAAGAGTCCTCACGACCGCGGCCGCCATCCTGGCCATGACCGCCATTCCCGCGATGGGCCAGACGGCCAGGCCTGAGTCGAAACCCGCGGCCCCGAAGGCGGCTGCAGCGAAAGCCTACAAGACACCCAGAACGCCGTGGGGCGATCCCGATCTCGGCGGCGTTTACACGAACAACGACGAGAGCGGCATCCCGCTCGAGCGGCCGAGCACGTTCGCGGGCAAGAAGCTCGACGACATCAGCGATTCGGAGTTGGAAGAGCTCAGGAAAGAGCGCAACGACCAGGCGGTCGCGCGCGCGCCCAATCTGGGCGTCCTGCCCGGCAGCAACCCCGTGCACTGGTTCGAGAATTTCGGCGCGAAGAACAGCCGTGCGTGGCTGGTGGTCGATCCGGCCGACGGCGTGATCCCGCCGCTCGTCGCCTGAAGCGCAGAACCGGCGGCCGCCGGCCGGCGGCAGCAGCTTCGGCAACGGCCCGTTCAACACGTACCTGGACTTCAGCCTCTACGACCGCTGCGTCTCGCGCGGCATCCCCGGCTCGATGATGCCGGCCATCTACGGCAACGCGTACCAGATCGTGCAGGGGCCGGGCTGGGTGGGGATCCGCTACGAGATGATTCACGAGGCCCGCGTCATCCCGCTCGACAACCGCCCGCACCCGAACAGCCGGATCCGCTCGCTGATGGGCGACGCGAAGGGCCACTGGGACGGCGACACGCTCGTCGTCGAAACCACGAACTTCGATCGCCGCATGCTGTATCGCAACGCGAGCGAGAACCTGAAGATCGTCGAGCGCTTCCGGCGCGTCGCGTCCGGACATGGTCGAGTGGTCGGTCACGCTCGACGATCCGCAGACGTGGACGCGTCCGTGGACGTACGCGATGGACCTGACGAAGAAGGACGACAGCCAGCAGCCGTTCGAGTACGCGTGCCACGAGGGCAACTACGCGGTGAAGAACATGCTCAGCGCGGCGCGCGAGGCGGAGAAGGCGGGTAAATAGGTCGGCGCGGGCAGGCGGGTCGGGCGGGCGGGCGGGTCGGGCAGGCCCGGGCAGGTTAGACAGGAGGTCACGGATGCGGACTCGATTACTCGCTTCCACTTGTCTGTTGGCCGGTTTGTCGTGGATCGCGGCAGCTTCCGCGCAGGCTCCTGCGAAGACCGGCGCGAAAACCTACAAGGCTCCGCGGACGGCGTGGGGCGACCCGGACATCTCCGGCAACTACACCAACAAGTACGAGCAGGGCACGCCGTTCGAGCGGCCGGCCGAACTCGAGGGCAGGCGGCTCGAGGACATCAACGCGGCCGAGCTCGCGAAGATCCTGAAAGACCGGCAGACCAATTCCATCGAGCGGGCGCCGTTCAACGGGGGCGACCCCGAAGGACGCATCGGCGGCCCGGCCGAGTTCCGCGACAACAACGAGATCCTCAAAGGCAGCTCCGCGTGGTTCGTCGTCGATCCGCCGGACGGCAAGATTCCCCCGGTGACACCCGACGCGCAGCAGCGCATCAGAACGATGCGCCGCGGCGGCAGCAGCTTCAGCAACGGTCCCTTCAACAGCCAGGACGACTTCAGCCTCTACGATCGCTGCATCACGCGCGGGTTCCCGGGCTCGATGCTGCCGGCCATCTACGGCGACTCGTACCAGATCGTGCAGGGCCAGGGCTGGGTGGGCATCCGCTACGAGATGATTCACGAAACGCGCGTCATCCCGCTGGACGGCCGTCCGCATGTCGCCAAGAGCATCCAGATGGACATGGGCGACGCGCGCGGCCACTGGGAAGGCGACACCCTCGTTGTCGAGACGACCAACTTCCGCGAGCGCAGCGCCTATCGCAACGCCAACGCCGGCGTGCTCAAGCTGACCGAACGTTTCACACGGCTCTCGCCGACACGGCTCGACTGGCGCGTGACGGTCGACGATGCCACGACATGGACGAAGCCCTGGACGTTCGCCATTCCGCTAACCGTCAACGATGACGAGCCGGTGTTTGAGTACGCGTGCCACGAAGGCAACTACGCCGTGCGCAACATGCTCAGTGCCACGCGCGCGGAGGAGAAGGGCAGGTAGGGCGGGCGGCAGGGCAGGCGGGCGCGAGGGAGAACAGATGCGAACTGGTTGGGCGCTGATCGTCGCGCTTGTCTCGCTATCGTCGCCAGCCGCTGCGCAGTGGATTGGGTATCCCACGCCCGGCATCCCGCGCACGCCCGACGGCAAGCCGAACCTCACCGCGCCCACGCCGAGAACGGCCGACGGCACGGCCCGACCTCTCGGGCATCTGGCAGACGACCAGCGGCAAATGGCTGGTCAACATCGCGGCGGATGGCGTCGAGGTCCCGTGGACGCCGCGCGCCCGGGCGCTGTTCGACGAGCGGCAGGCGAACTTCGGCAAGGATCGGCCGTCGGGAACGTGCGTCTCTCATGGCGTCACCGACTTCGACGCCCTGGGGACGCCGACGAAGATCATCCAGACGCCGTCGGTCACGGTGATCCTCTTCGAGGCCTACAACCATTTCCGCCAGGTCATGACCGACGGGCGTCCGCTCCCGAAGAATCCGGAGCCGGCGTGGCTCGGCTACTCGGTCGGCCGGTGGGACGGCGACACCTTCGTCGTGGACACGAACGGGCTGAGCGAGAAGACGTGGCTCGACGACGGCGGGCACCCGCACAGCGACGCGCTGCATGTCACCGAGCGTTTCATGCGGCGCGACTTCGGCCACATGGACATTCAGATCACGATCGACGACCCGGAAATGTACACCCGGCCGTGGACGGTGACGATTCAGAAGCGGATCGTCGTGGACGACGAGCTGATCGAGTTCATGTGCGAGAACGAGAAAGACCTGCCGCACATGGTGGGGAAGTAGTAGAGGTTAGAGGTTAGGGGTTAGAGGTTGGGGACGAGCCGAAGATCGGGGATGTCGCGAAAGTCTTCCGGGTTGAGCGTCCACAGCGCGCCGCCGTGCACCAGCGCGCACGCGGCGATGGCGATGTCCATCTCGCGTCCGCGCGGCTTCCTGATCCGCGTGTAGATTCGGGCCGCTGCGACGGCTTCCACCGTGCCAAAGACGATGGCGTTGTGCCCTGGGAAGACTTCCTCCTGCAGCGCCAGTTCGGCGCGCGTACGAGGTCCGCGCAGCCACTCGAAGAGCACGATCGACGAAAACGTCACGGGCTCGCCACGTTCTACGACGGCGATCAGTTCGGTGAGCAGCGGACGGGCTGCGGTGAACGTGTCGATCAGGACCGACGTGTCGAGATGGATGGTCACGCGGTCGGATGCCGGCGTCCGCCCGTTCGCCGCGCGGCGCGTATCGCCGCGATTTCGGCGTCCGCCTCCGCCTGCGTGCGCGTCGGCTTGGCGTGCTTCAGCCGTTCAAGCACAGCGAGAATGCGCGTGCGTTCGCGTTCGCTGAGCTTGTCCGCTCGCGCGCTGTACTCGGCGACGGCCTCCCGCACGACCTGGCTCTGCGGCTTGCGGAGTCGGGCGGCGGTCCGTCGCAGCTCCTCGACGGTCGCGTCATCGAGCGTGAACGTCACCTTGACCATACCGTTACCATACTACCATACCGTGAAACGATCCAACAGTGTGGCCGCGGTGTATGCTTGCGGGCGGTCAATCCATGCATTCTTTCGGTAAGTTCCAGGAAAGCTCCCTCGCTGCGCACCCGCTCTTCGACGGTCACAGCCAGGGCTACACCCACACATGGCTCGTGAACCACACGACGGGCTCCGTGCACACCGGCCTGAGCATCGACGAGCTCGCTCCGGGCGGAACGATCGCGCCGCACGTGCACTCGTTCGAGGAAGGCTTCTACATCCTCTCCGGCGAGGCCATCGTCAGCCATCAACGATCAGACGTACCGGCTTCGTAGCGGCGACTACGGCGTGGTCAAGGTCGGCATGCTGCACGCGTGGCGCAACGCCGGGATCGGCGCCCGTGCGCTGGTTCCAGATGGCGGCGCCGCAGCCCAAGGCGGCCGGCAAGGAGCGCGACACGTTCTTCCAGAAGGGCGGGGCCGCGCCGGCCGATGGGAAGCCGCTCGATCTGAACGACCTGAGGGGCAACCTGCTGGGACACTTCGACGCCGGCCAGATTCCGCCCGTGGCCGAGCGCACGAACGTGGGGCCGGGGCTCGAAGGCGTCTTTCTCAAGTGGATGATCGACGAGCACTTCGGCTCACGCCATCACCGCATGCTCTTCATCGAGTACCAGCCGGGCGTCAGCATCGCGCTGCACGACCACACGTTCGAGGAAGCCTATTTCATCCTCGACGGCGAGGTGCAGGGCACGATGGACGGCCAGACGTATCTCGCGAAGCCCGGCGACGTCCTCTGGACGAGCGTCGGCTGCGTGCACACCTTCGTCAACGTCGGCACGAAGCCGGTCCGCTGGCTGGAGACGTTCGCGCCGATCCCGCCCGCCGAAAACGTCTTCCGGTTCATGCGCGACTGGGACAAGCGGCAGAAAGAGCTGGAGGGATAGCCGTGGCGGTCAGCAGACTCACGATGACGGACGAGCAGCGGAAATCGGTCGCGCTCGAGTACCTCAAGGCGTTCGACAACAAGGGCGTCACCTCGAACGGCGGCAGCATCCTCGATCTGTTCGCCGACGATGCGCAGGTGTTCTTCCCGAAATGGGGGCTGGCCACCGGCAAGAAGCAGATCGGCCAGCTCTTCACCGACTTCGGCGGCAACATCAAGCACATCCTGCACGACTACGCCATGTTCAACTTCATCATGACGGGCACCGATACGTTCGCCGTCGAGGGGACGAGCGCCGGCGAGCACAAAGAGGGCCCGTGGCGCGCCGGCGTGAGTCACTCGGGCCGATGGTGCGACGTGTTCGAAGTGCGCGACTTCCTCATTCAGCGGTGCTTCATCTACCTCGATCCGGATTACGCCGGGCTCGACACCGCGCGCTACCACTGGCTGTCGGCCGGCGGGCGCGACGCGTCGAAGCCCATGGGGTAGGCAGGGCAAAGGGCAAAGGGCAAAGGGCTAAGGGCAGAGGGCAAAGGGCTCAACCATGACACTACGAGTGAGTATCGCGACGATCGTCATCGCCGGTTCGTGTGCTGTCGCGTCGGCGCAGGCGCCGGACGGCGCGGCGGTGTACCAGAAGACGTGTGCCACGTGTCATGCGAACCCGGCTCCCGACACGCGCGCCCCCAGCCGCGAGACGCTCGGTCAGTTTTCGCCGGAGTCCATTGTCACCGCGCTGACGACCGGCAACATGTTCCGGCAGGCCAGCGGCCTGAGCGACGCGGAGAAGAAGGCGGTCGCCGAGTTCCTCGCGGGCCGCGCGTTCGGCACGGCGCCGCCGCTCTCGAATGTCGGCCGCTGCACGTCGCCGGCGCCGCCGATGACCGATCCCGGCAAGGGATCGAACTGGAACGGCTTCGGCGGCACGGTCACGAACACGCGCTACGTGCCCGCGGACAAGGGCCGTCTGACGGCGCCGCTGGTGCCCCAGCTGAAGCTCAAGTGGGCGTTCGGGCTTCCCGGCGTGACCTCCGCGCGGTCGCAGCCGACGGTCGTCGGCGGACGCCTGTTCGTCGCCAGCGAGAGCGGCGAGGTGTTCTCGATCAACGCGAAGAGCGGCTGCACCTACTGGGCGTTCCACGCGCAGTCCGGCATCCGGAGCGCCGTGTCGGTTGGCGCGTACAAAGGCGCGAGAGGCACCGCGCCCTTCGCGATCTTCTTCACCGACTTCGAGGGCACCGTGTACGGTGTCGACGCCGACAGCGGCAAGCAGCTCTGGACCCGCAAGGTCGAGGACCATCCCCTGGCGCGCGCGACCGGATCGCCGGCCTATTACAACGGCCGCGTCTACGTGCCGATGGCCGGGATCGGCGAAGAGGCGGCGGGAGCCCGCCCGAACTACGAGTGCTGCACGTTCCGCGGCAGCGTCACCGCGCTCGACGCCAATACCGGCGCGGTCGTGTGGAAGACGTACACGATCGCCGACGAGCCGAAGAAGCGCGGCCTCACGAAGGAAGGGGTGCAGACGTGGGGGCCGGCCGGAGGCGGCATCTGGGCCGCGCCGACGATCGACGCGCGGCGCCGCGTCCTGTACATCGCCACCGGCAACGGCTACTCCGACCCGCAGCAGAAGACGACCGACGCCGTCCTGGCGATGGATCTCGACACCGGCAAGGTGAAGTGGGTCGCGCAGCCCGGTGTGCCCGACGTCTGGATGATGGGCTGCCCGGCCGAGAACCCCGACAACCCGCGCTGCCCCGCGAAGCAGGGGCCCGACCACGACTTCTCCGCCTCGCCGATGCTCGGCGAAGCGCACGAACGGTTCCGACATCCTCGTCATCCAGTCGAAGTCCGGCATGGCCTACGCCTTCGATCCCGACAAGGCCGGCGCGCTCGTGTGGCAGTACCGCACGAGCGAGGGCAGCGGCCTCGGCGGACAGTGGGGCGGCGCCGTCGACGAGAAGAACGCGTATTTCGGCGTCAACGGCACGCTGTCGAAGACGCCGGGCGGCATGCGCGCCGTGAAGATCGACACGGGCGAGGAAGTCTGGTCGAAGGCGCCCGCCGACAAGCTGTGCGGCACGGCGCGCGGCTGCAGCGCCGCGCAGGGCGCCGCGCTGACGGCGGTTCCCGGCATCGTCTTCTCGGGATCCGGCGACGGCGGCATCCGCGCCTACGCGAGCGACGATGGGACCATCGTGTGGCAGTTCGACACGAACCGGGACTTCGACACCGTCAACGGCGTCAAGGCGAGAGGCGCGGCCATGGACGGCCCGGGCGCCGCGGTCGTGGACGGCATGCTGTACATCAACTCGGGTTACGGCGGCCTCGTCGGCCGGCCGGGCAACGTGCTGCTCGCGTTCGGGGTGGATTAGCTCGACGTTTTCATCACGAAGTCACGAAGGACACGAAGATTCTGAAGACCTTAAGTCCGCCTGAAGGTCGTGAGCTTCGTGGCTTCGTGAAGACGGCGACAGTGAAGCTATGCCGAAGATCAAGACGCTGGCAGTCGTCATGGCCGTGTCGCTGGCATCTGCCATCGCGTGGGCGCAGGCGCCGGCGCCGCCGCGCCCGCGCCGCCGTCGGGCCCGGCTCCCAGCGGTCCGATTGTCGGATCGGGCAACTTCTTCAGCCCGATCGTCGGCGATCTCGACAAGGCGATCGCGTTCTACCGCGACGGGATCGGCCTCGACGTGGCGGGGGCTCCGGCCAACGCCGACGCGAACCCGGCGCTGCGGAACATGTTCGGCCTTCCCGACGCGCAGATCCGGTGGTCGATCGGCCGGCCACCGGCGATGCGTACGGGCGTGGAGATCGTCGAGATCAAGAACGCCGGCGGCAAGGCGGTGGACCGGCGAATCCAGGATCCGGGCGCGTTCACGCTGATCGTGGTGGTTCGCGACGTCGACGCCGCGCTCGCGCGCGTCAAGCAGCTGGGCGCTCCGGTGGTGACGAGCGGCGGCGTTCCGGTCTCCTTTGGCACGTCGCCGCAGAGTCCGTGCGGTCATCGTCAAGGATCCGGACGGCCACTTCGTTCAGCTCACGCAGCCCGACCCGCTGCCGCCCGCCACCGTTCCGGATCCGCCGAACGTCATCGGCGTTCGCGTGCGGCTCACCGTCGAGGACGCCGAGAAGGCCATGCAGCTGTACTGGGACGCTCTGGGCATTCGCGGCCTGACGCCAGGAACGTTCAACAGCGACAAGGCGGTCCTCGATCTGCTGGGCGTCAAGGGCGGACAGTACCGCCTGAGCACCGCGCAAGTCCCGACGACCGGCCTCCGGCTCGACTTCCTCGATTTCAAAGGCGTCGATCGCCGGGCCGTCCGGGCCTCGATTCAGGATCCGGGCTCGACGCGCATGCAGCTGCAGGTGCGCGACGTCGACGAAGCGGTCGCCATGCTCAAGCGCGACGGCGGCGCCGTCGTCTCGACGGGCGGCACCACGGTCGAACTCCCCGGGCGCGGCGGCGCGACCACGAAGGTCGCCATCGTCCGCGATCCGAACAACCTCTTCCTGGTGTTGCTGCAGGCGCGCTCCGCGGCCTCCGGAGAGCAGGTAGGCTCACAGGCAGGTGGGGCGGGCTGGGCTGGCAAGGCAGGCAGGTAAGAGGACATGCTCGCTGAGGTTTATGCCGACCGCCCGGCTTGCCCGCCCGGCCCGCCCGACCCGACCGGCCCGACCTGCCCGCCCTGCTCTTCGTCGTCGCCCTCCTTCTCGCCGCATCGATCGCGGCGAGGGCCGCCGACCGCGGGCCCACGCTCGCCGACGTCCTCGCCCGCGTGGGCGACTACGTGGTCCGCTACGAGAACGAGCTGTCGGGCATCGTGGCCGAGGAACACTACTCGCAGGTGGGCGATATATCGGACCGTCCGCATCTCACACAGCGCGAGCTCAAGTCCGATCTGCTGCTCGTGCGGGCCGAAGGCACGGACGGCGAGGGCTTCGTCCAGTTTCGCGACGTGTTCGAGGTGGACGGCGATGCCGTGCGCGACCGGAGCGAGCGGCTGGTCAAGCTGTTCATGAACCCGACGGTCGCCGCGAAAAACCGGGCCAGCGAGATCATGCGCGAGAGCTCGCGCTACAACATCGGCAGCATCGACCGGAACGTCAACGTGCCTCTGCTGGCGCTGTCGTTCATGCACCCGCGATACCAGCCCCGCTTCAAGTTCACGATGGAAACCGCTGGCGCCGGGGTTCCGAAGGGGATGCCGAAGGCGTCCAACTTCACGATCGCGGTCGACGTCCGCGTGCTGAGTTTCCGCGAGGTGGGGTCGCCGCCGCTCATCGACTCGCGCGATCGGCGTGGCGCGGCGCGATCGCAGGGCCGCGTCTGGGTCGAACCGGACACGGGCCGGGTGCTGATGACCGAGATCACCATCGAGACCCCGACAGTCGAGAGCACGACGCAGGTGAGCTACCAGTCCGAGCCGCTGCTGGGGTTCCTGGTGCCGGTCGAAATGCGCGAGCAGTACACCGACGCGGAAACGGACCTACCGACTTTCCGGCACGGCCACCTACGGCAACTTCAGGCAGTTCACGGTCAAGACGAACGAGGCGATCGTGCCCCCGAAAGACCTGCCCTAGGGGCTGGCCGCGCTATAATCCCGCCATGGATCGAACCTTCTCTCGAGGCGCCCCTGTGCTATGCCGTCTTCGCCGCGGTTGCTGCCGCGTCGATTTCGCTGGGCGCCCAGTCGGCGCCCGTGGCGAAGGCGGCGCCCTGGTAAAGCCGGCGGCGAAGGCCTGGAGCGTCCCGCGCACGGCCGACGGACAACCGGATCTCACGGGCGACTGGACCAACGCCACCTACACGCCGCTCGAACGGCCGGCGAACCTCGGCGACAAGGCGTTCTACACGTCGGAGGAAGCCGCCGCGGTCGAGAAGCAGCGGGTCGCGCAGTTCGACGGCCAGGCCGCCGACGATATCCACTACGACGATGCGATCTGGCAGAACGAGAACTACAAGAAGGGCCTGTCGAGCCTTCGCACGTCGCTGATCGTGGATCCGCCGGACGGGCGGATTCCCGCGCTGACGGACGAGGCGGCCCGCCGTCCGCTGCCGCCGCAGGCGGGAGCCTCCGATCGCCGCACCGACAGCTGGTTCGACCGGACGCTCGCCGAGCGCTGCATCACCTGGGGCAACGACGGCCCGCCGATCATGCCGGTCGGCTACAACGCCAACCTCGACATCCTGCAGGGGCCTGGCTACGTCGTCGTGCGCACCGAGATGATTCACACCGCGCGCCTCATCCCGATCGACGGCGCGCGGCCGCACATCGGCGCGAACATCCGCCTCTGGAACGGCGACTCGCGCGGCCACTGGGAGGGCAACACGCTGGTGGTCGAGACGAGCAACTTCAACGACAAGGTGAAGTTCCGGAACTCGACCTCGGCGGTCAAGGTCATCGAGCGCTTCACCCGCGTCGGCCCCGACGCCATCACCTACACGTTCACGGTCGACGGATCCCACGACCTGGACGCGGCCGTGGACGGCCGAAGTGCCCCTGACGAAGACCGACGGGCCGATCTTCGAGTACGCCTGCCACGAAGGAAACTACGGGCTGCCCAACATCCTGCGCGCCGCGCGCGTCGAAGAGAAGGCCGGCGAGTAGCAACAGCAAGCTCGTCTACTCAACCGGCAGCGGCGGGGTGTGCCCGCGCTGCGGCTGGCCGCAGCGCGACTGCAAGTGCAGCACGCGCACGGCTGCCGCGTCTGTTCCCGCCAAACCAGGCGCGATCGTCGCCAAGCTCCGCATGGAGAAGAAGGGGCGCGGCGGAAAGATCGTCACCGTCGTCGACGGCCTGCCGAATAACGCCGCGTTCCTGAAAGATCTCAGCCAGGAGCTCAAGCGCGCCTGCGGCACGGGCGGCGCCGCGGGCGATGGCTTCGTCGAGCTTCAGGGCGACCTGCGCGACCGCGTGCGCGAGCTGCTACAGAAGAAGGGCTACGTCGTCAAAGGATAGGCGCGCCGCGGCCAGCAGCGTTTTCATGTCATCGGGCAGCGGAGCTTCGAGCGCGACGCGTTCGCCCGTGGCCGGATGCGTGAACGCGATCCGTCGCGCGTGGAGGGCCTGGCGCGGAAACGTCCGCAGCCCGATCCGCCAGCGCCGCATCGCCGATCCGCGACCAGCGCGGCATGCCGTTCGCCGCCGTCGTCAGATAGACAGGGTCGCCGACGATCGGCCAGCCGCGCGCCGCCAGGTGCACGCGGATCTGGTGCCGGCGGCCGGTGACGAGGCGGCATTGAAGCAGAGACAACCCGCCCGCGCGCGCCACCCGGACGAACGTGGTCACGCTGGCGAGGCCGGCATCGGCCGACGCGACCATACGCCGCCGATCGTTCCCGTCGAAGCTCAGTCCGAGGTCGATGAGTGCCGCGCGCGGTGTTCACCCGCCCGTACACCATGGCCAGGTAGTCCTTCTCGCTCCGGCTCGAGGCCAGCTCGCGCTGAAGCGCGGCGTGGACCGCCGGCGTCTTCGCGACGATCAGCAGGCCGGACGTCAGCTTGTCGAGCCGACCGACGAGTGATGGACGCTGGCCGGCGGGCCAGTCGCGGGCGTGCCAGCGGAGCGCGTTCATGAGCGTGCCGCCGGCGTGCTTGTAGGTGGGGTGGACGACCACGCCGGCCGGCTTGTTCACGGCCAACAGCTGGCCGTCTTCATGGACGATGTCCAGTACCGCTGGTGCGTCGGCGCCGCCGGCCTCGTCATCGTCATCGGCCACTGCGCTTTCACGCTCGGCCGGGAGCGTCACCGAGATGGCGTCCCCGTACGCCGCGCGCGCGGACGCGCGCGAGACGACGAGGCCATTGATGGTGACCTGACCGCGGTCGATCCACGCCTGGACGCGCGTGCGGGTCGCCGTGCGCACGTCGGTCAGGTGGCGGCGGAGGACCAGATCGACGCGCAGCCCGGCATCGCCGCGGTCGGCGGTCAGAGTACGAGTTGATGACACAGTTGGCCCACGATACTTGGGCCCCCAACGTGCTTGGTGGTCACGGTTTCCAAGGTGCTCAGCGGCCACGGTTTCCAAGGTGCTGGGTGGTCACGGATGCACAGTGCTGGAGGACCTTGTGCGATCGCGCCAAAGCACCGTGCGTAGTCGCATGCCAGCACCCTGCATGATCACATCGGAAGCACGCTGCGTAATCGCGCTCCAGCACGTTGCGTGATCGCACCTGCAGCACCTTACGTGATCGCAAGTCAGCACATTGCATCATTCCCGCCGTGCGTGTTCCGCCTATCTCTGCCCTCGTAGTCCTGACGGAAGCCGTGGCGAGGCCAGGAGGCTGACGAACTCGTCCCAGCGGCGGGCGGGCTGCGCTGCTGTGCCGCCGCGCGACTCGACGAACTGCTTCACCAGATCCTTGCCCAGGTTGTAGTTGATCACGTAGGCGCGGTACGTGTCGTAGAAGCGCGTGCGCTGCCCGGCCCTCGCCGGCGACATCATCGCGTACCGCGACAGCCAGTCCGCGGCGCCCGCACGGTCGATCTCGCCGTTCAGATACTTGCGCGCGGCTTCGTTACCGGCATAGGCGAGCTTGTCGACGAGCGCCTGAACCCGGCTGTACATCGCGGCCCGCGAGACGTCGAGCCCCGCCAGAGGGTAGAGGACCTCGCGTTCGAACGCCGTGCGTTCCTCTCCGGGAAAGGCCACCTCGATGCCGTAGTTGGCCGTACCCTCGGCGATGAGCGACTGCGGCGAGAAGAGCGCGTACACGGAGAACTCCACCCAGCCGCGCTCGCGGACGAGCCGCTGCTCGAGCAGGGCGTTGTAGACGTGATGCCCCGGATAGCCTTCGTGGCACGCGAGATCGATCGCGCGGTCGATGTAGATCGGCAGGTCGGTGTTGACCTGGATCACGCTGCGGTAGCGGCCCTGGTACCAGTTGTACCCGCTCCAGGGCTTGTTCGTGACGTACTCGACCGTGAAGCTCTCGGTGTCGGGGAGGCGCACGTGCGGCAGCGTCCGGCTGCGGCACTCGGCGATGGCACGGTCGAACACGCGTGCGAGCCGGTCGGGCGCGATAACGAACGCCTGCCGGAACGCATCGAATCGCTGCACCAGCGGACCGTCGCCCGGGAGCAGCCGCGCCAACTCGTCGATGGTCGCCTGGAAGTACGAGTCGGGATGGACGGGCGCCACAGCGTCGTAGAGGGCCTGCGACTCCTCGTCGAACGTCAGCTTCCCGCCCTGGAGCATCCCCACGCGGGCGCGGAGCGACGACAGCTGGCGCCGCAGGTACTCGCGCCTCAACGCAGACAGCGGATCGCGCTGTTCTGCTGCGGACAGTTCGGGAATGCGGCCGATGAGCCGCCCGGCTTCGGCGTCAATCTGCGCCAGCGAGAGCTTCTGTCGCTCCGCCTCGGTCTTCCATTCGGGCGCGCCGAAGAACGAGTCGACGTAGTCCGCGTCGTGCTGACCGACAGCCAGCACGAGCTTCACGTACTGCTCAGCGATCGTGTTCATCGGTTCCTTTGGGCGATCGACCGGATCGACCCGCTGTGCCGACAGCGTCACAACCCCCAGCAGAACGACGACGCAGGCGAGGCGAGACGCGTGCATGTCTCCACCATTGTAGAAGAAGAAGACGCTCCGACAAGTGCGTAGGGCTCTGCCTTCGATTCCTACATTAGGTGCGATCCGACGCGGACGAACAACGTGTCAGCACGCACGCGCGATTCCGCCGCAGATCTTCGAGCTGTTCCCCGTGCTCAGGCAGATGCTCAACCGGCGCGGCGGCGACCTCTCGGGCGGCCAGCAGCAGCAGCTCGCCATCGGCCGGGCGCTCGTCCTCGAGCCGACGCTGCTCATCCTGGACGAACCCACCGAAGGCATCCAGCCCAACATCGTGCACGAGATCGGCGACGTCATCCTCAAGCTGAATCGTGAGGGCGTCACCGTCCTGCTGGTGGAGCAGAAGCTGCCCTTCGCCCGCCGCGTCGCGAGCGAGTTCCGAATCCTCGAAAAGGGCCGCTGCGTTGCCGGCGGCGCGATCGCCGGGCTCACGGATGACGTGGTCCACGCACATCTCAGCGTGTGATCGTGCAAAGTGCTCGAATGGGATCGCGCAACGTGCTTGGCGGTCACGGTTTCCAGGGTGCGTTGGTGGTCACGGTTTCCAAGGTGCTTGCGTGCCGCGTGGACTAGAATTGCGTATGCCGAAATTGACCGTGGACGGTTATGGAACGTTCGATGTGCCCGCCGACAAGCGGCTGGTGCTGGCGATAGAGCAGGACGCGAAGGTCGACATCATGCACGCCTGCGGCGGCAACGCCCGGTGCACGACGTGCCGTGTCGAGTTCGTCGCCGGGGAGCCCTCGGCGATGACGATGGCGGAGAAGCAGGTCCTGGCGGCCAAGGGCCTGAGCGGCGTACGGCTGTCGTGTCAGATGCTCTGCGACCACGACATGACGGTCCGCGCAATCAGCCGTCTCGAGGGCACCGGCCGCCCCGACGCGGGCCGCACGCCCGAACCCGTCATCATGCCCCCGCCGCAGTGGGTCTAGGGCGGGAGCACGAGTGTGCTCTGATGCGATTACGCAACGTGCTTTGGCGGGATTTGGCGACGTGCTCGGGGGCGATCACACAACGTGCTCCAGAGCACGTTTGAAACCGTGGCCGCCCAGCACGTTGAAGACCGTGGCCGCCGAGCACCTTGCGACCGTAGTCGCCCAGCACCTTACTCGATCGCCTTGTAAGTCCGTTCGTCGAGCGGACTCCCCGTCATCGGCTGCAGTTCATCGCGATACTGCCGCGTGTGCGCGGCGGCGACGTGCGCGTCGAATGCCTTCTGGTCGCGCCACGTTTCGACGACCGTGAAATGGTTCGCGCGCATCGTGTGCTGCACGACGTCGAACCGGACGTTGCCGTCTTCCATGCGGCTGGCTTCGGCGAGCCGCCTGAGCATGCCGGCGACGCGGGGATCGGGCGCGACGTCCACGTGCGACACCACGGACACCGCCCGGCTGTTCGCCGGCGGCGGCGCCGGCCCGACGGATATCGTCTTGTAGGGACGCTGGTCGTAGTCGCTCACGCGAATCGGCGCCAGCGCGTCCACCAGTTGCTTCTGCGACGCGCCCCGCGCGTCGAACGCCGCCGCGTCGCGCCAGACTTCGAAGAGCGCGAAGTGTCCGGGCCGGCCCACCTGCTCGAAGATGTCGAAGCGGGTGAACCCGTCACGCGTGCGGTTCGCCTCGCGATATTGCTTGAGCGCGGCAACGGCCTTCGATACCGCGGACGCCATGACCTCCACGTACGACACGGCGTAGAACGTGGCGTCGGGTGCCGCCTGGGCCGCGGGCGCCTGCGCTGTCGCCCCCGGGCCGCGTGCCGTGTACGTCTTGGCCAACCCGTTCCGGGTGTTCGTCACCGTGAACGTCCCGTTCGGGGAAACCGACGCCTGGATGGTGTGGCCCTGGCAGTCGGCGGTGTCCTCGAGGTTCGCGATGTTGGACTCGGGGGCGTTGTGCTCCCTGTCGAGCAGAGACAGGTGCCCCTGCCAAATCCCCTCGATGTCAGGCGTCTTCGCGATGCGCTCGTAGTGGACGTACTTAGATCGCTCCGCGCCGGGCGACGGCCCGCCCAGTCCTTTGCGCGGCCCGTTGTTCACGACGACGACCTGCGGCTTGACCGCGTACAGGAATCCCGGCGCGCCGGCGCCGTCCAGGGCGCCGTGCCGTCCGGCCTGCCAGATGCTGATCTGCCCCAGCTTGTTGACGGGGCAGGTGAACTCCATCTCTTTTTCCCAGTCGAGGTCAGCCAGGTCGAGGAACGTGAACCTGCCGTAGCGCACGAGCGCGCCGACCATGAGCTGGTTTTCTGGCACGTCCTTCGGCTTGTTCTCGGCGGTGGCGCAGAGCGGGTTCGCCTGGCCGCCGCCGTTCAGGGGTTGGGCGATGAGCTGCCCGTCAGACGCGACGATGTCCACCTGCAGGCCCTTGATCGGAATCCTGTCGCCGGCCTTCAGGATCGTCCGCTTGCTGCCGCAGACGCTGAGGTAGTTGTCGCGCCACTTCTGGTTGGCCGGCTCGATGAAGTCGCCGCGATCGAAGCAGTGTCCGATCGGCATGAGCTTCGCGAGCGCGACGAGCCCGCCCGCGTGGTCGGCGTGAAAGTGGCTGAGGATGAAGTAGTCGATTTTCGTCAGGCCGGCCCGCTGCGCCGCGGCGTGAATCCGCTTCGCGTCCCGATCCCCGACTTCCCAGCCGGAATCAATCAGCAGCGACTCGCCGGAGGGGGACACGACGAGCGTCGCCGCGCCGCCTTCGACGTCCACCCAGTAGATGTCGAGGTTGCGCGGCTGGGCGAACGCCGACGTGGCGGCGACCGTCATCGATAGCGTAAGGACCGACAGCACACGACGAATGAGCTTGACCATCACCAACTCCTCAGGGGCAAAGCATACACTTGTCCTCGTGTTCTTCGTGCCTTCGTGGTTGACAGAACTCTCTAGTAAAATGACCGCATGAAACAGCAAGTCTCGACCGCTCTGCTATGTCTGTCTCTGGCGACCGTGATGGCAGGCCGCGTGCTGGCCCAGTTCGGTCCCGGGCCGACGCGCACGCCCTCGAAGCTGCGTTCGGTGCCGGCCGAGACCACGGCCGCGAAGGTGAAGGATCCAGCGTGGAAGGCGCCGCGGACGTCGTGGGGGCATCCGGACCTCTCCGGCATTTGGACGAGCGACGACATGCGCGGCATCCCGACGCCGCGGCCGGCGGCGCAGAAGGACCGCGAATCGCTGACGCCGGAAGAGTTCGCCCGGCGCGCCGGCGGTGACGAAGCGTCGCGTGATCGCGCCGTCAACCAGGAGACGGTCCTGCGCAACGAGTTCGGCGTCCGCACGTTCGGCTACACATCGTTCCTCGTGGATCCGCCCGACGGCCAGATGCCGCCGCTCACGCCGGCCGGGCTCGCGAAGCAGCGCGAGTCGTTCGGCGTCGGCACCTTCGGCAACCGGCCGTTCAACGGCTTCGAGGATTTCAGCCTCTACGACCGTTGCATCACGCGCGGCGTCGGCGGCATCTTCCCGGTGCTCTACGGCAACGGCCTCCGAATCATGCAGACGCCCAACGAGGTCATCATCAGCTACGAGATGATCCACGACACGCGCGTCATCCCGCTCGACAACCGGCCGCACGTGGGCCCCGGCATCCGGCAGTACATGGGCGACGCCCGTGGCCGCTGGGAAGGCGACACGCTGGTCGTCGAGACGACGAACTTCACGGACCGCGTCGGGTTCAACGGTCCCAACAGCGAGAAGCTGAAGCTCACCGAGCGATTCACCCGCATCGACCCGCAGATGATCGACTACCGCATCCGCGTGGACGACCCGGTCATATACGCCGCGCCGTTCACGATCCGCTTCACGATCACCCAGCAGCCCGGCTACCAGCTCTACGAGTATTCCTGCCACGAGGGCAACAGCGCCGTGGGCATGGGGCTCAGCGGCGAGCGCGCCTACGACAGGTCGGTGGCCGAGGCGATCGCCAAGGGGCTGCCGATCCCTCCCCGCACGATGGGCATGGAAGTGTACACGGGCGGCCCGGTCGAAGGCCGCGAGCCGGTGCGCGAGTTCGGGGTCAGCAAGTAGCCGTGCGTTCGAGGCTGGCGATCGCGGTTGCGTGCGCGGGGCTCTGCGCGTTTTCCACCGGGCTCGTGCGTGTCATGCCTGTTCTCGTGGCGGCGGCGGAGTTCTGGGAGTCCCAGCCGTTCGCGGCGTGGTCCGACAAGGACGTCCAGCGGATGCTCACCGACTCGCCCTGGTCGCAGCAGGTGAGCGTGGTCGTGCCGCGCTCGCCCAGGGAGGGCGGCGATCTCCAGCCGGGAGGCCGCGGCGGCGACGACTCGGGCCGGGGAGGGTTCCCGACGCCGGCGCCGCAGCTGAAACTCAACATCCAGTGGCGGAGCGCCCAGCCGATGCGGCAGGCGTCCGCACGGCGCGAGTTCGGCACGGCCGACAAGATCCCCGCCGACGTCAGGGAAACGCTGGAGCAGGACGATTCGGTCTACGTCGTCATCGTGCTGGGCCTGCCGGTGCGGCTGTCTTCGGTGGCAGCCGATGCCATCAAGGCGACGTTTCTAAGGCGGGCGGGACGGCCCCCGATCGCGGCCAACGCCGGCGGCCCGCAGACGTCGGGCAACGCCTTGGCGCTGATCTTCGCCTTCCCGAGAACCGACGCCATCACGCCTCAGGACAACGACGTGGAGTTCGTGACGAAGCTCGGCGACCTCGAAATCAAGCGCAAGTTCAAGCTGAAAGAGATGGTCGCCGCCGGCCGCCTCCAGCTCTGACAGGCCCCGGCGAACTCTAGAACTTCACCTCGACGCCGAGCCGGAAGATCCGCGGGCTGAGGTTCTGCCCGATCTGATTGAAGGTCGTCGACAGGACGTTGTTGTTCCGGACGAGGACCGTGTTCGCGTTGAACAGGTTGAAGACGTCGCCCACCACGCGCAATGTGACCGTCTCGAACTTGAACGCCCGCGCAGCGCGCACGTCCGTGTCCCACACGTTGTCGTACCGGAAATAGTCAATCGCCGGCGTGATGAGCACCGGCAAGGACTCGCCGCCGAGCGCCTGCTGCCGGAAGAGCGGGAAGGGATAGCCCTGCCGGCCGAACACGTTGGCGCTGGCCTCGATGCCGAGCGGCGCTTGGTACATCCCGTTGGCGTTGAACTGCCAGCGCGCATTCATGTAGACCGTGCCCGAACCGCTGCTCGCGCTGCTCGACGGCGCGAACTGCCCGCCGTCCACCAGCGGCTCGTTCAGCGTCGGCGTCGGGTTGCCGTTCGTGTCGTAGCGGCCCGCGTTCGATTCGAAATGATCGCGCGCGTTGTTCAGTGAGAAACCCACCCGGCCCATCCACTTGTCGGACAGCCGCTTCACGAACGCAACTTCGACGCCGTGATAGTCGGTCGAGTAGCCGGGCACCGTGGTCGTGAGGAACCCGCCGCCGCCGGCGATGACCTTGGCGGCGTTGGCGACATACGTCGGCACGCTGTAGGGCGTGCCGTCGGGCAGCGTGCCGGTCAGCGTCGGTCCGGCGGTGTAGTCCGCCAGCGTCACGCCCACCCGCGGCGTGATGTTCGCGGTGTAGTTGCCGAACAGATCGGTCGTTCGCGTGTAGCTGTAGTTCACCTGCACGACCGTGTGCGCCATGAGCTCGCGGTCCACGCCGAAGACGAAGCTGTCGGTCCGCGGCGCCTTGAGGTTCGGATCGATCTGGTTCGCCGATGTGACGGCCGTCGGATTCGCCGGGTTGAACCCGCCGCCCTGCGTGAGGCGCTGGTTCGTCAGCACCTCGCTCGCCTGCGCGAAGTGGTCGTGGTTGGTGTCCACCCAGCGGTATGTCGCCGAGCCGACCGCCGTACTGGGGTTGATGCCGCCGATCGTGGTGGGGCTCAGCTGGCTTGCGTACCGGCTGTACGACGCCCGGGCGACCGTGCGGCTGTGCTCGTCGAGCGCCACCGTGATGCCGGCGCGCGGCGAAAACGTGTTCCAGACGAACGGCGAGTCGTACCCGGCGAACGTCAGGCCCGGCACCAGGTCGGGGAACGCCTTGTTGCCCTCGATCGTGCTTTCGAGCGCGCGTCCCCACTGCCGGTCGAAGCGGAGGCCCACGTTGATCGTCGCGCGGCCCTTCGAGATCGTGTCGCCGATGAACGTGTCGAAGTAGTTCGCGCGGTTGACGCCGTTGCCCTGGCGGAATACCTGGGCGCGGAAGTCCGTCGGTGAGTTCTCCATCCCGAGGACGCCGTTACCCGGCCACTCGGTGAACATCGTCGAGTCGGTCGTCCGGTAGCCCGAGCCGAATTCGAGGTCGTGGGCCAGGCCGGCCGTTCTGACGAACGAGTGCGCACTCGCGCGGACCGTCTGCTGCGGGCGCTCGCTGATCGACTGGTTGATCGAGCCGTACGACTGGGCGGTCGTCAGGCTGCGTCCAGCCTGCATGTCCATGCCGCCCATGGGCGTGAGGGCGTTGCCGGTGTTGTAGTACGCGTATTTCGCGGACAGGAAGAGGTTCGGGCTGACGACGCGGTCGTCCGCGATCTTCCACAGACCCTGCAGGGGGAAGTCGGTGTACGCGTTGTCCTGGTGAAAGGTCGCCGTCGGCGCGTCCGTGAGGATGCCCGCCACGGCGGGGCTGCGGTAGTCCTTCACCTTCGAGCCGTTGAAGTACACGAAGCTCAGCATGTCCTTCGGCGTAGCCTGCCAGTTCAGCTTCACCTCGGGGTTCTTCAGCACCGTCTTGTCCACGAACGAACCGGACTTGCGGTAGAGCTGGATGTCCTGGGAGGAATACGACGCGTAGAACCAGGCGCGATTCGACCGGATGGGCCCGCCGAACTCGGCTCCGGCGTCGGAGACCTGCTTCGTGTGATCGGCCGTCTCCGGGGTCACCGTGGACTGCAGCTCGGCCGGCACGTTCGACGCCTCAAACGCGTCGTTCGCGAAGTAGCCCCGCGCGCCGCCGTGGAACTGATTCGTCCCGCGCCGGGTCACGAGGTTGACGCCGACGCCGCCGGTTGCCTGCGAGATGTCCTGGCCGGCGGTCGACACCTGGATTTCCTGGAAGTTGTCGAAGTTGAAGTACGTCGGCGGCAGGCCGGCCGCCGCCATGTCGGTGATGACGATGCCGTCGAGCGACCAGACCGTGTCCTGCGGACGCGTGCCTTTCGACACCATGCTCGGCGCCTGGCCGGTTTCGTTGCCGCCGATGTTCACGCGGTCGAGCAGCACGCCGGGCACCGTGCGCAGCGCGGCAAACGGATCGCGTGACGTCGGAATCGTGGTCAGCTCATCGAGGGAAAAGGTCGTGGACGTGCCGGTTTCCGTGGGATCCACAATCGGCGCGGCGGCCGAGACGGTCACCGACTCGACGACCGGCGCCACGTGCAGTTCGAGCGGTGCGACGACGGTCTTGCCCACGGCGACGACGACGTCGCGCGAAGCGGGCTGGAACCCCGAGAGCGCCGCCGACAACGTATAGGGGCCGGGCGGCAGGTCGAGGAACCGGAACGTGCCCTCAGCGGTCGTGGTGAACCTGAACGTCGCGTCCGATCCGCGGGCCGTGACTTCGGAGCCGGGAACGGCAGCGCCCTGCTCGTCGTGAACAGCGCCGGTGATGGTGCCGCCTGGCGTTTGAGCGAGAGCCAGCGGGGCGAGGGCCAATACTAGAGCGAGAGCACCGGCGAACCTGAACTTCATTGACAGCGGTCTCCTGAATCCGACGGGATGATATGCGCCATATTATGACTCTAACGTCATCTAGAGTCAATTAGGGCCGTATCCGTCAGATTCAGGTCCGCGTAACTCTCTGCCTGCCAGTACTTTGCGGCATCCCGTCAGTTCGCGCGTTTCTCGGCAAACGGTCCGATTTCGGGTTTTCCCTGCGTGTTGGCCAGTGGACCGAGCTCGGCCGCCACTCCCCGGGCGATGGCCGCGGTCTCGCTCCCGGCCTGGAAACAGGTGAAGTCGGCGCGGTCGCGCCAGGCGATCGGACCGCAGAGGCGGATGCCGGCCTTGATCGCCGCGTCGTGGACGATGTTGATCGCGCGCTCGTAGTCGGGCGTGCCCTGCCGGTAGCCCGAGAAGTTCCCGAGGTCGCCGCTGGCCGCGAAGACCGCGGTGACGCCGGGCACCTTCGCGATCTCGTCGGCGTTCTTCAGGCCCTCCAGCGTCTCGATCATGAGGACGAGCACGATGTTGTCGTTGATCGTCTGGCGGTAGCCGCCCGGCACGCCGCCCCACATGCTCCCGTCGAACGCCTGGCCGCCGCCGTTGCTGCGCCGTCCGAGCGGCGGGAAGTACGCCCAGTTCCGCGCTTCGATCGCCTCGGCGACCGTGTCGACCGTCGGTACGACGAGGACGAGCGCGCCGGCGTCGAGCGCGTGCTGGATCTCGCGCTCGTCGGTGTAGGCGACGCGGACGCCGGGAACCGCCTTGGCGTTCGGGCACGTGCGCCACATCCGGGACACTTCTTCCCAGTCGCGTGAGTCGTGCTGCATCTCGGTCCAGATGAAGTCGTAGCCGGCGTTCGCCATGGCGCAGTAGGTGGCCGGGTCGGTCGCGCTGAAGAGGGTGCCGCCTGTCACCTTGCCGCCCTGCATCATCTTCAGCTTCACCGGGTTCCAGATCTTCGCGCCCGGCGGCGGGTTGAACGCGGGGCCGTACTTCCACGTCGACGGATCGAACGGTCCCTGGTTGACCGCACCGGGAGGCGCGACCATCTTCGCGTTGCTGTCCTTGCCGGCCGGCGCGGCCAGCGGGAATGTCAGCGTGCCGGGCGCGGCGTTGTTCGCGTACGGATCGGCGCGTGGAGCTGTGGCCGGCGCGTTGGGGTTTGCCGGCGGCGTCTGGGCCGGTGCCGTCGGATTAGCTGATTGCGCCGCAAACGCGGCGATCCCGAGCGCGACGCACCCGAAGAGCGCGATCAGAACCTTCTTCATGTTCATCCTCCAACCGCCTCACCGCACGTTGTGAAGCCAATCCTGGAACCACGAAGGCCACGAAGTTCACCGAGGCTGCCTGAGACTTTGTGATCTTTGTGAGCTTTGTGGTTCGTTTCTCTATTTCTTTGGGGTCAATCGCAACAGCTGGTTGCCGGCCAGCACGTACACGAGCCCATCTGGTCCCTGGCGGATGTCGCGGACGCGCTGCTTCAACTCGGTCAGCAGCTTCTCCTCCGCGACGACGCGTTCGCCGTTGAGGACGAGGCGCGCCAGGTACTGCGCGGGCAGCCCGCCGACGAACAGGTTGCCTTTCCACTCGGGGAACCGGTCGCCGGTGTAGAACATCATGCCAGACGTGCCGATGTCCGGATCCCAGAAGTAGATCGGTTCCTCCACACCCTTCATCGACGCTGCGCCGTTGCCGACGGGCACGTTCTTCCGTCCGTCCGTGCGCCGCGCGTCGTACTGCCGCCCGTACGACACATCGGGCCACCCGTAGTCGCGCCCCGGCCGGATGATGTCGATCTCGTCGCCGCCCTGCGGCCCGTGGTCGGCCACCCACAGCTCGCCTGTCGCAGGGTTGATCGCGGCGCCTTCCGGATCGCGCAGTCCGTGCGCGTACGTCTCGGGCAGGACGGTCGCCCGGCCGAGCCACGGGTTGTCTTTCGGGATCGATCCATCACGGTTGATCCGGACGACGCGGCCGGAGAAGTTCCGGCGGATGTCGGGGTTGTCCGTGAAATCGTGCTCGACGCCGTCGAGGTCCGAGTCGTAGAAGCGGAAGCGATCGGCGCCCGTGATGAGCAGCGTGCCGTCCGGCGCCAGCACGATCCGGCGCTCGCCGCCGCCGTCGAGAATGACCTCGACGTCCTGGAGGCTGCGGTCATCGTCGCTCAGGCGCGCACGAGCCACGCGTTCCATCCCGATGTTCATCGTCCGGCGTTCGGCGAGCGATTTCGTCCAGACGCGCTCGTAGAAGAACTCGAGCGGCCAGAGCCCGGCCGCCTCGCCGCGCGGCGGCGCGAAGTACGTGAGATAGAGCAGCCGGTTCCGGGCGAAATCGGGGTCGAGGACGACGTCGTGCAGGCCCTGGGCCCCGACCACCTTGACGCCCGGCACGCCGGCAATCGGCAGGGAAACCACCCCGTCGGGCCGGATGATCCGGATCGCGCCGACGCTCTCGCTGACGAGGAAATTGCCGTCGGGCAGGAACGCGACGCACCATGGGCTGCTGAGCCGGTTGGTGATCGTCTCGATCGTGAAGGGCGGCGATGGTTTCGACGGGGGCGGCGCGTTGGTCTGTCCGGGAAACGCCGGCTTGGTCAACGGCGCCTGGGCGCGAGCGGTCGCCAGCATGGCGGCCGCTGTCAGCGCCATCACCACGGCGGTGCCTGCCCGGCCTGACTTCCCAGCCCTGCCTGCCGTGCCAGCCCTGCCCGCCGTCGTGTTGTTCATGGCGTCTCCGAGTGGGGCGCATGTTACTAGACTTCGGCCGTTCCGGGCGGCGTAGAATGGACCGAGGAGGTTCGCCATGCGCACGTTATCCCGTCGCCGCTTCGGCACGCTCATCGCCGGCGCTTTCGGCGTTGTCGCGCTCCTGTCGGCGCGTTCCGTCAGCGCCCATCACGGCTGGGGTGGCTATCTCGACGCGGAATTCGAAATCAGCGGCACGGTCGAGTCGCCGGTGAGCCTGGCCGGCCCGCACGCGTCCATGACCATCAAAGGCACCGACGGCCACGTGTGGAACATCGTGCTGGCGCCGCCGCCGCGCAGTCAGCAGGCGGGCCTCAAGGACGGGATGATTCCGGTCGGCTCCAAGGTCACGGCCCACGGCCATCGTCATCGCGACAACGATCGATACGAGGTCAAGACCGAGCGCCTGACGTGGGGCGACAAGGTCTTCAACGTCTACCCCGATCGTTCCTGACGTGCTCGACGCGGCGAGGTGGCTGCAGGGCTCCGCTCTCGGCCATTTCATGCGCGAGTCGGGCGTCTGGACGTACGCGATCGTCAACCTCGCGCATATCCTGGGCGTCGCGTCGCTCTTCGGATCGGTCCTCGTGCTCGACCTCCGGCTGGTGGGTGTGGGGCGCCGGATTCCCCTTGCAGGGCTCGCTGAGGCCACCGTTCCGGTGGCGGCCGCCGGGTTTCTGATTGCGGCGGTCACCGGCGTCGGCCTGCTGGTGACCAAGGCGACGGAATATGTGGGCAACCCGTTTCTGGCGATCAAGTTTCCGGCCATTCTGTTCGGGCTGATCAACGTGCTGGCCATCCGCCGGTCCCAGGCGTGGCAGGCTCGCGGACGGCGCGAGCTGTCGCCGCGCGAACAGCGCCATCTGGCCGTGATGGGTGGCTTGTCCCTGGTCTGCTGGTTGACCGCGATCGCCGCAGGACGACTCATCGCCTACTGGTAGCCGACATGCTCGTGGCCGTCGCGCTTCTGATGCTCGCCGCTCCCTCTGCACAGCCCGCCAGCCAGCCGTCTCTTGACCAGCTTCTCGAGCGAGTCGCGCAGTACGTCACGCGCTTCCAGGAAGACTTCGCCATCGTCATCAGCGACGAGCAGTACGATCAGAGGGACGTCGTCCGGGAGGAGAGCGGGCGAGTCCGCTCACGATTGCAGCGGCGGATCCGGTCCGAGACCGTCTTTGCCTGGCTGCTCGAGCAGCAAGCGTGGCTCACGGCGAGGAAAGTGCTGTCGGTTGACGGCGCGCGCGTTTCAGACAGCAAGGAACGGCTGGATGCGGCCCTCGGCGAGGGTGGACCGGACCGAACCACGAGGCTCCGGCGGCTTCGCGATGAAGGCGCCCGGTTCAACATTGGCCGCATCTACCGCAATTTCAACGACCCCACGTTCGTCCTGCAGCTGCTGGCGCCGGGTGTCCAGCCACGCTTCGTGTTCACGCTGCTGGGCGTCGAGAAGGACGCCTGGAAGGTCGCGTTCGCCGAGCGCACGCTACCCACGGTAGTCCAGACACCCACGGCCAATCTGCTGTCGAACGGCACGGTCTGGATCGGGCGCGCCGACGCCACCGTCGTGCGCACCGACCTTGTCATCAAGGATCCGTCGACCAACACGGAGGCGGACATCTCGGTGAACTACCGGTTCGACGCGAGGCTGGGGATAGCCGTGCCCTTCCGGATGGCCGAAGTCTACGTGCAAACGGTGATCAGGAACGTTGCCCCGGCCGGTTCACCGCAGCGGCTCCTGACGATGACCGAGCGCATCGAGTGCGTCGCCACGTATTCAAACTACCGCCGCTTCGAAACGTCGGGCCGCCTCGTGCCGCCGAGTCCGTAGGACTCTTCCTCAGAAGGCTTCGCGGATGAACAGATAGAAGCCCCGGGAGCCGTCCTTTCCCCACCCGAAGTCGGTGCACAGGTTGGTGTGGGTTCGCTTGTTCAACTGGATGCGGAGACCGAAGCCGCCGCCTGGCGCGAACGACTGGAACAGCTCCTCGCCGGCCGCGATGTTATCGATGGTCGTCGTGTTGAGAAAGGCGACGGCACCCACCAGGCCGTTGCTCGTCAGCGTGCCACGGTATTCGACTTCGCCGTAGAGCATGTGGTCGCCACGATAGCGGCCTTCAGCGTAGCCGCGGGCCGAGCGCTCCTGGACGCCCATCGAGGGCAAGTCGAAGTACGGCGCCGTTCCGTGTGTCACGAGATCGCCAAGAAACCAGAACGCCAGCTTGTGCCGGGCGCTTCTGTCGAGCGCTTTGTACGTCCGGACGTCCAGGGCGATCTCCTGCCAGGTGGAATCGCCGCCGAGGAAGCCGTCGAAATACGTGCGGTAGCTGGCGCTCGCGAGCGTGCCGCGCTGCGCGTTGATCTGGTTGTCGCGCGTATCGAAAAGGAACGCGACGCTCGTCCCGCCCGACGTCTGTCGATCGATCGCGAACCCGTGTGCCTGACTGTAGGTGACATACGCAGAGTCCTCCCAGTCTGGCGACCCGGCCGTGCCCGGCCGCACGTCCGTATGGTCGCTGACATTCAGGCCGACGCCCACGAACAGTCCGTGCTTCATCCCCCGGTACGCAGTCTGGAAGAACCGGAACAGGTCGTACTTCACGTTCTCGGCGTCGGCGGCCGGGGTGTCGCCGCCGAGTCCAAAGGTGTCCTGCGACGTCCACCACAGGCGCTCGTCGCCCTGGAAGAACCACTCGTCGCGGTTCGTGAACGCCGCGAATCTCACGGTGCCCAGGGCCTGCTTCTTCGTGGACACCCGCATCGTGCCCGTCAGGGAGGAGAGGTGCGTCGTCTGCCGATCGCCGAGAAAGAAGGCCGCGTCGGTCGCGACTCCGAAGGCAAGTCCTGTGGACGGCTTAGAACTCAGCGTCGGCGCGATCAGGACGACCCGCCGCGCTGTATCGGTGTTGGCGGTGGCCTGCGTGTCGGGCGTCGTGCCGCGCAACATGTGCCAGAGATCGCCGACGTCGACCTGGTCGGAAGGGGGAGCCGTGCGTGCCTTGTCGTCCTGGGCCCCCGCGAATCCCGGGGTGAGAAACATCGCAGCGAGACAAACGAATCGGATGATGGGAGCGCGAGCGAACATGCCATTCAATTGTACCGTGAGAGTACAATTGACCGGATGGAACCCGTATCGGCGGAGCTCACGGAGCTCGAGCGCGAGGTGGCCCGCCGCCGCACGTTCGCGATCATCTCGCACCCCGACGCCGGCAAGACGACGCTCACCGAGAAGCTGCTGCTGTACGCGGGCGCGATCGAACTGGCCGGCGCCGTGCGTGGACGCAAGGCCCGCCGCCACGCCACGTCGGACTGGATGGCGCTCGAGCAGGAACGCGGCATCTCGATCACGTCGGCGGCGCTCGAGTTCGAGATCGACGGGCGGCGGATGTCGCTCATCGACACGCCGGGCCACAAGGACTTCAGCGAAGACACCTATCGGGCGCTCGATTGCCGCCGACAGCGTCGTGATGGTCATCGACGCGGCCAACGGCGTCGAGGACCAGACGCGCAAGCTGTTCGAGGTGTCGAAGCGGCATCGTCTGCCCATCCTCACGTTCATCAACAAGTTCGATCGGCCGGCGAAGGATCCGATGGAACTGCTGGACGACCTCGAGCGCACGCTCGGGATTCACGCGGCGCCGGTCAACTGGCCGATCGGCAGCGCCGAGCGGTTCCGGGGCGTGTACGACATCCACCAGAAGACAGCTCCTGCTGTACGAGCGCGAGGCGCAGGGACAGTTCCGGGCGCCCGTGGACGTGTCGTCGCTCGACGACCCGGCCGCGCAGGCGATGATCGGCGCACGAGGCGTACGCGCAGTTCAGAGAATCGCTCGACGTGATCGGCGCAGCGGGCACGCCCTTCGATGCCGCCGGAGTACCTGGCCGGCCGGCAGACGCCCGTGTTCTTCGGCAGCGCGCTGACCAACTTCGGCCTCGAGCCGTTTCTGCGCGCGCTGGTCGAGCTGGCGCCGCCGCCGCAGCCGCGCCAGAGCGATGCCGGCGAGGTCAGCCCGACCGACGAGCGGTTCAGCGGGTTCGTGTTCAAGATCCAGGCGAACATGGATCCGCGCCACCGCGATCGCGTGGCGTTCGTCCGGGTCTGCTCGGGCCGCTTCGAGAAGGACATGACCGCTGCTCAACAGCCGCGTCGGGAAGCCGCTCCGGGCGTCGCGCGCGTACCGGTTCTTCGGCCGCGAGCGCGAGACGATCAGCGTCGCGTACGCGGGCGACATCCTCGGCCTCGTCAACCCGGGCCAATTCGCGATCGGCGACACCCTGCACACGGGCGCGCCCCTGCGGTTCATGGAAGTCCCGCGTTTTCCCGCCGAGCACTTCGGCCGCGTGCGGCTGCAGGACCAGCGCTACAAACAGTTCGACGAGGGCCTGCGGCAGCTCGAAGAGGAAGGCCTGATGCAGGTGTTCTACCTCACGAGCGGCCGCCGCGAGCCCATCGTCGGCGTCGTCGGCGCCCTGCAGTTCGACGTGATCGCAAGCCGCCTCGGCAGCGAATACAACGTGGAGGTCCAGGTCGAGCCCGCGACGTTCGCTGCCGCGCGGTGGCTGGCGGATCCGGACGCGCAGGTTCCGTCGCTTGGCGGAGGCGCCGCGCTGGCCGTGGACCGCCAGGATCGGCGCGTCATCCTGTTCGCCTCAGAGTGGGAAGTGAATTACTTCGCGCGCCAGTACCCTGAGGTCGCGCTCCTGGCGGAATCGCCCGCGTCGACGGTCACGCAAGGCAGGTAGGGCAGGCGGGTCGGGCTGGCCGGGCAGGGCGGGCGGGTCGGGCAGGGCGGGCGGGTCGGGCTGGTGTAGTGCAGGCCTTGAGGCCTGCCGTCGGAACGCGAGACTCTGCGTGCTCCGCGTGCTCTGTGTTGATCGTCGTGGAGGACCAATGATGTTTGTGCGCGTTGCGCTGGTGGCCGTCGCAATCGCTGCCACGTCGATGGGGCCTGCCGGCCTGCGGGCGCAGCAGCCTGCACCGCGGACCCACCTTGTCATCGTGGTCGACGGCCTGCGGCCTGATTACGTGACGGCCGAGGTCATGCCCAGGCTCACCCGGCTGGGGCAGCGGGGGATTGTCTTCACCGCCCATCACTCCGTGTTTCCGACGGTGACCCGCGTGAACGCGTCATCGTTTGTGACGGGCGCCTATCCAGAGGCGCACGGTCTTCTCGGCAACGAAATCTACGTACCGTCGGTCAATGTATCCCGCGATCTCGATACGGGCGATCGCGCCAACCTCGAGGCGGTCGCGCGTGCGGAAGGCCGGCTGCTGACGGCGCCGACGCTCGGCGAGATCCTGCGGCAGGCGGGGAAGACGCTTATGGCCGTCAGCTCGGGCTCGACAGGATCGTCGTTCCTGCTCGATCCCACCGCCGGGGCCGCCGCGGTGATCCACCACGACTACACGCGTCCACCCGAACTGGCCCCGCGAGTGCTCGCCGCACTCGGGCCTGCGCCTGCCGCGGCCACGCCCAACGATCCGCGGAACCAGCGCGCGATTGACGCGTATCTGAAGTTCGGCATCGAACAGCTCCGCCCCGACGTGACGCTGATGTGGCTCAACGATCCGGACGGCACCGCGCACGCCAACGGAATCGGCGCCCCCCTGACGCGCCGATCGCTGACGCTGGTGGATGCCGGCATCGGCCGCATCGAGGACACGCTGCGCGCGCAGGGCCGCCTCGGCCAGACCAACATCATCGTCACCTCCGATCACGGGTTCTCGACGCATACGGGCACGTTGAAGCTCGGCGCGCTCGTCGAACCGTTTGCGAAGAAGCTGGCCGATGGCTCGCCCGACATCGTCGTCGCCGAGGGCGCGATCTACCTGCGCAACCACGACGATCCGGCCCGGTTGCAGGCGATCGTCACGGCGCTCCAGCGGCGGCCTGAAGTGGGCGCGATCTTCACGCGACCGCGGCGTCTCGCGCAGAACGCGGCGACCGGCCAGCCCGCCGGCGGCGCGGCGTTCGAGGGCATCGTGCCCGGCACGCTGTCGTTCGACGTAGCGCGCTGGAACCACGCGAGGTCCGGCGACATCCTGGTGTCCGCCAACTGGACGCGCGAGCCCAACGAGGCCGGCTTCGCCGGGAAGACCACACAGGAAGGCGTCGCCGGCCATGGGACGTCGAGCCCGTACGACATCCACAACACGCTCATCGCCGCGGGCCCTGACTTCCGCGAGAACGCGACGAGCGAGATCCCGACCGGGAACGTGGACGTCGCGCCCACGTTATTGCAGCTGCTCGGCCTGCCCGTGCCGCAGACGATGACGGGACGCGTGATTCGCGAAGGACTCCGCGAGGGGCCGGCCATGTCGTCCGTCCGCATCGAGCGCCTGACCGAGACGGTCAAGACGCCCGATGGGGCTTACGAGCTGACCGCGCGCACGTCGATCGTCGACGGCCACCGGTACCTGGATTACACCGAAGTCGTACGGCGTTAGAGCCGTGTTCAATCGCTCTAGGCGCCAGCCCTTGGTTCTTGGTCCCTTGTTCTTGGTCCGTCCAATGTCCTTGGTCGACAGGTCCAAGAACCGGTGCACGCATACGCGGACCACGCGGACGTGGACCAGGGGACGGGCCAGGAACCAAGGCCCAAGGACCTAGGACTGTTCGTCGCCGCTCGGGCCGTAGATCGACGGCACTTTGGCGCCCATCGGCCGCAGGTAGGTCGAGAGCTGGCCGCGGTGATGAATCGCGTCGAAGAAGAATCCCCAGGCGTTGCCGTAGCCGGTTTCCTTCATGACCTCGGTACCCTGGAACATGAATGGCACCACCTGTTCCCACTTGGCTGGCGGCAACGCGTGCAGCCGCTTGGTGATGGAGTCGTGGTTCTTGTCGTACGTCGAGAGGATCTCCGCCACCGTTGCCGGCGTTGGCACCTCCTCCCACTCGAGCACACCCTTCTCGAGGCCCTTGCAGAGCAGGATCTCTTCCTGGACGAGCAGCCACGCGATCTCGCGCGCCGTCCGCGCCTTCGGGTCCGCGCGGTAGTCGGATTTCTCCTGCGGAATCCTCGAGATCACCTTGCGCATCGCGGGCGCTTCCTTCTCCCAGAACCCGAGAAACAGTGTTCTTTCGTCCATCGCGGCCTCCCAGCGTTGAAAAACAAGACCGCGAGAGTAAGCGAACAAAAGACGAAAGTCAAGCCCGTCGAGCGCGGGGCGAGGGCGATGTGAGTAGAATGCCGGCGTCCCTGTAGACACAAAGGAGCAGCCCCATGGAACGGAAAAAGGCGTCTGACTACCCGCAGGAGCTCCTCGACCTCTTCCACGAATACCAGCACGGCGACATCAACCGTCGCGACTTCCTCGATCGCGCCAAGAGATTCGCCGTCGGCGGCCTGACCGCCGCGGCCATCTTCGAGACGCTCCGGCCGAACTACGCCTGGGCCGAGCAGGTGAAGAAAGACGACCCCAGAATCAAGGTGAGCTACGAGACGGTCGCGTCGCCCGACGGCAACGGATCGATCAAGGGTTACTTCGCGCGGCCGGCGAGCGCCGCGGGTAAGCTGCCGGCTGTCCTCGTCATCCACGAGAACCGCGGCCTGAACCCGTACGTCGAGGACGTCGCGCGGCGGTTTGCCGTCGCGAACTTCATCGCCTACGCGCCCGACGGCCTCACCTCGGTCGGCGGGTTCCCCGGCAACGACGAAGAGGGCGCCGTGAAGTTCCGGTCGGTGAACGGCCCGAAGATGACGGAAGACTTCGTGGCCTCGGCGAAATGGCTGAAGACGCGGCCCGAGAGCAACGGCAAGCTCGGCGCCATCGGGTTCTGCTTCGGCGGTGGCATCGTCAACCAGCTCGCCGTGCGCCTTGGCAACGACCTCAACGCGGGCGTGCCGTTCTACGGCCGTCAGCCGAGCGCCGAAGACGCCGCGAAGATCACGGCGCCGCTGATGCTGCAGTACGCCGACGCATCCATAGACACGGGTGTCGGAGCGGGCATTGCGCCGTACGAGGCCGCGCTCAACGCCAACCACAAGACCTTCGAGCGGTTCGAGTACAAGGGCGCTCAGCACGGCTTCCACAACGACACGACGCCGCGCTACGACGAAGCGTCGGCCAAACTCGCGTGGGAGCGGACGCTCGCCTTCTTCAACAAGAACCTGCGCTGAGCGCCGGTCACCGCAAACCACGAAGACACGAAGAGCACGCGCTCTTCGTGTGCTTCGTGCCTTCGTGGTGCACGCGACCTGAAGCCCTGCACGATTCCTGAGGTATTCTGACGAGAGCGATGGCACACACCCACGCTCATGCGCACGGACACGCGCACGCGAGGCAGGTGTCGGCGAAGACGATGGCCGGGGCCGTCGCCTTGACGCTCGCGTTCGTGCTCGCCGAGGCGATTGGCGGCTGGTGGGGCAACAGCCTCGCGCTGCTGTCCGACGCAGGCCACAACCTGGCCGACGCCGCGACGCTGGGACTCAGCTGGTACGCGCTGTGGATGGCCGGCAAGCCCTCACACGAGCGGATGACGTTCGGCTATCACCGCGTCGGCGTGTTCGCGGCGCTCATCAACGCGCTGTCGCTCGTGCTCATCGCGGCGTTCATCGGATGGGAGGCGATCCTCCGCATTCAGCATCCCGAGCCGGCGAGCGGCGGCATCATGATCGGCCTTGCGTCGGGCGCCATCGTGGTGAACCTCGCGATCGGCAGCTGGCTGCATCACGGCGCGAAACACGACCTCAACGTCAGGAGCGCGTACCTCCACATGATCGGCGACGCCGTGTCGGCGTTCGGCGTCGTCGTCGCGGGCATCCTCATCATGACGACGCAGTGGCTGCTCGCCGATCCGGTGGTGTCCCTGATCATCGCCACCCTGATTCTCTACAGCAGCTACGGCGTCCTGAGCGAGAGCGCCACCGTGCTGCTCGAGGGTACGCCGGCCGGGACGGATATGCCCGCCGTGATCGCGGCGATGAAGAACGTCCGCGGGGTCCTCGACGTCCACGATCTGCACGTCTGGATGGTCGGCCCCGGCGTCGTCGCCTGCAGCTGCCACATCGTCGTGGCGGAGCAGAGCGTGCGGGAGGGGCAGCAGGTGCTGCGGGCCGTCGTGCGCGACATCGAAGAGCGGTTTCACATCACGCACACGACCGTTCAGGTGGAAGTCGAGGGCTGCGACGCCACGGACATGTATTGCGGCGGGCAGCGCACGGTTCCCCGGCAGGCCTGAAGGCCTGCACTACGACAGCATCGGTTGACGATTCCGCTGTTGTGAGACAGATTATGGCGCGATGAACATCCACAACCGATGGTTCCAGCTGTGCGCGTCCCTGGTGGCGATGATCATGATCGCCAACCTTCAGTACGCGTGGACCCTGTTCGTGAAGCCGCTGCAGGCGGGCACCGGGTGGACGCTGTCGGGCATCCAGGCGGCCGCCACGCTCTTCATCCTCTTCCAGACGTGGGCGCAGCCCTGCCAGGGATGGCTGATCGATCGGATGGGCCCACGGCTGTTCATCAGCATCGCCGGCGTGCTGTGCGGGATCGGGTGGGGCGGCATGGGCTACGCGACCAGCCTGCCGATGCTGTACACGCTGTACGTGGTGGCCGGCATCGGTGCAGCGCTCGTCTACGGCGGCTCGATCGGATCCGCGCTCAAATGGTTCACGACCCAGCGCGGGCTGGCGGCCGGCATCATGGCGGCCGGCTTCGGCGGCGGCGCCGGTCTCTTCATTCCGATCATCGCCGTGATGCTGAGGACCGACGGCTACCGCGCGACGTTTCTCTGGACCGGGATCGTGCAGGGCCTGGTCATCCTGATCGTCGCGCAGGTCCTGCGGCATCCCACCGAAGAGCCGGCAAAGCCGGCCCCCGCGCAGGCCTCTGCTGCCGGGGCGCGGCTGGGCAAACACCATTTCACGACGGGCGAGATGCTGCGCACCCCGCAGTTCTGGGTGATGTATCTGGCGTTCGTCATGATGGCGACCGGGGGACTCCTCCTCACGCTCAACGCCGGGCCGATCGCGGGCTCGTGGGGCATTGCGGCGGGCGCGCTGGCGCTGGCCACCTCGCTCAACGCCGTCGCGAACGGCGCGAGCCGCGTCTTCTGGGGCTGGGTGTCCGATCGCACCGGGCGCGAGGCTGCGTTGATCGTGGCGTTCGTCCTGCAGGCGGCGTGCCTGCTGCTGGTCATCACGCTTGGCCGCGTATCCAGCACGTGGTTCACCGTGACACTCGTGTTGACGTTCTTCACCTGGGGCGAAATCTACTCGCTTTTTCCCGCGATGCTCGCGGACTACTACGGCACGCGTCACGCCACGTCCAACTACGGGGTGTTGTATAGCGCGAAGGGCGTGGCCTCCATCATGGGCGGCTGGGTCGCCGCGCTGATTTTCGAGAGCACGGGTACGTGGACAGCCGTGTTGTACGGCAGCGCGTTCCTCGCGCTGGTCGCTGCAGGACTCATGTTTGCGCTTCGATTCGCGAAGGTCCAGAGCCGCGCGCCGATGGCCGTCCCGGCGACGGCGAAGTAACAGAACGTGGCCACAGAGGCACCGAGGCGACGGCTCCAGGTTCGGGGGAATCTCGAGCGCGACTACAAAGACGTCCTCACCCCTGAGGCGGTCACGGCGCTCGAGGCCCTGGCGGGCCTGGATGCCGATTGCAAAGCGGTGATGGCCGCCCGAATCGCGCGGCGCGCGCGAAGAGCCCGTGACAAACAGCGCATCACGTACCTCGACCCGGACGCGTACATCCCGCGCACGCGCATCAGGGTCCAGGAGGCGAGGGACGGCGCGTTCGCCGGCAGCGAGATCCCGGCCGACCTGCGGCGGCAGTGGATTCAGGGGACCGGGCCGGCCGCCAAGCCCAACGCGACCGTCGAGGCCGGCATCCGCAACGTCGCGCACGCGCTGCTCTCGGGTGCCGACGGCTGGATGTTCGACGGCGAGGACGCGCTCGGCCAGGTCTCGACGATGTCGCTGGACAACCAGCGGAACCTGAAGCTCGCCATCCGCCGCGACCCCGTCTTCCTGTCCGCCGCCGAGCAGGTGGCCGGCGAGATGAACCGCTGGGCGCGCGGGTTTTTCGGCCGCGACACCATTCGGGACTGGCGTACGCAGCTCGACTTCACGACCAAGCTGTTCCGGCCCCGCGGCCTGCACCTCGACGACCGCCACATCCGCCACGCCGCCGGCTCCGGCTTCTCGGCGTCCATCGTCGACACCACGCTCTACGTCGTCAACAACCACCAGCAGCTGGCTCGGACGAACGCGTCGCTGGCGCTCTATCTGCCGAAGATTCAGACGGCCGAGGAAGCGGCGCTCTGGAACGATATCCTCTCGGCGCTCGAGGGGCACGTGGGGCTGGCCAACGGCGCCGTCAAAGTCTACGTGCTCGTCGAGCAGCTCGAAGCCTGCTTCCAGCTGATGGAAATCCGCGCGGCGCTCGGCCGGCATTTCATCGGCTTCAACACCGGACGCTGGGATTACATCAACAGCGTCGCCGACGCGATGGCCTGGGATCCGGCGTTCGTCAACGCCAACATCGACGCCATCACGATGACGTACGGCTACATGCGGAACTACGAGGACCGCGTGCGGCGCGCCGTGAACACGCCCGACGCGCTCGGCCAGTTCACGCTGTGGCAGGGCGGAATGGAGCCGAACATCCCTGTCGGCTCCGCAGCGGGTGTCGAGGCCAGCATGAAGCGCGCCGTCGCAGGCGGCGAGCGCGAACAGCGCGAGGGCGCGAGCGGCAAGTGGGTCGCGCATTGGAAGATGGTCCACATCGTCAGGCCCGTGTGGGAGAAGGCCGGTCAGGACAACCAGCTCGGCCGCACGTTCCCGCCGCTGACGTACACGCAGGCCGACGCGGACGGCCTGACGCTGCTCGAGCCGGCGCCGCGGACGGTTCGCGGCGCGCGCGACCTGCTGAGCGTGGCCCTTCAGTACGGCAACGCGTTCGGACAGGGGCTCCAGGCTGCGGCGCTCAAGCCGGCGGACTTCTTCGGCAACGACGATGTGCTCTACCTGATGGAAGACATGGCGACCGGAGAAATCCGGCTGAGCATCCTGTGGGAATGGCTCCACAAGGGCGCGGCGCTGACCGACGACGATCCGTCGGGCGTCAAGGCGGGGGATCGCTTTACGTCAGACGTCTTCCAGCGGCTGCTGGCGGAGGAATACCAGAAACTGCGCCAGGCCGGGAACCGGGACGTCCACGATGTGTCCAAGAACACGACGTTGCCTGTCGCCCACGAGATCGTCGAGGCCTACGTAATGGGCGACGTCAAGCTTCCGTGGTACGTCGATCTGTTGAACATCACGCTGGGAAACCACGACCTTGCCGAGGCGCGCCGGCGCATCCGTCTGCTCGCGGACGCGTTCGAGAAGGACGGCACCCGCATAACGGAGAATCTTGACTGGTAGCGACCAATGGCTGCTTCGGGGCAGACTTACCTTCGGGACCCTCTGATATTTCGAGGGTGCCTCCGGGCACATAGCTTGCGACGTGCGACGGTAACCATGGCGGAACGGGTGCGTACGTCGTTCACGTTGACCCTGCCCGGGTCGAACTGCCGCGCGTACTGGGCTCTGCTGTTGTTTGTGGCGGTCCAGATCACCGACGGCGCCCAGACCTACGTGGGCATTCTCCGGTTCGGCCCCGGCATCGAGGCGAACCCGCTCCTGGCCTGGT
This sequence comes from uncultured Acidobacteriota bacterium, assembly GCA_963821285.1. Lineage (GTDB taxonomy): Bacteria > Acidobacteriota > Vicinamibacteria > Vicinamibacterales > CAVVIG01 > CAVQJU01. Next base: position 469,003 of record CAWGDD010000010.1, on the reverse strand, counting down.
GCGCGGCTGTCTTCGGCGTCAGCGCTGCGCTGGCCGTCGGGAAGGCGGTGGCCATCGTCGGTGGCACCATGCTTCACGTCCTCTCCCAGCACCTGATTCTGGCCGCACTGACCGTTGCCTGCGTCTTCGGGGCGATCGTCCCCTGGGCGATGGTCCTCAGCCGGTAATACGACAAGCCACAGAGGCACGGAGATCACGGAGGTCTCTTCTTGAAGAGAAACCCTCTGTGGTCTCTGTGTCTCTGTGGCTTCGTTGTTGAGCTAGAAGCGGTACCGCACGCCGGCGCCGAACCGGCCGACGTTTTGATCGTCGTCGCCGAGGATTCTGATCAGCCGCAGATCCGCGTCTATCCACAGGTGCGAGGTGGCCTTGATCCCCAGGCCGCCGCCCAGCGTGAGCGCGAGGCCGAGCGACGACGATGTCACGGGCACCGTGTTCTGACCGAGCCCAGGAATGCCAAGAATCGGTGGAAGCGTGTAGCGGAAGTCAGCGCTATGCCGGACGTCGGCAATGCCGCCGCCCGCGACGAAGAATGGCTCGAGCCGGGTCGCGGTCGTGGGGATCGCCACGCGCACGTTGTTGGAAAAGACCACGGCGCGTCCTTTCGCGTTGCTGAAGACCGCGGTTGTTAGAATCGGCGTCGGGATGATCGTGCCGATGAGGGCCCCGATGTTCGCGGGCAGATTCGCGGTCAGCGCCTGCGCGGATCGGTCGGGAAACTGCGACTTGAGCGACGGTGCGTAGGTGATCTCGATCTCGAGGCCGACGACCCGGCTGAAGCGGTAGTCGAACGCGCCGGCGTAAGACGCCGAGTTGTTCGAATCCATATTCAAGACGGATACGTTGCCGCCGACGCTCGCGCCCTGCTCCTGAGCGCGGGCCGCACCTGACGTGCACAGAATGGCAACGAGGCACCCGAAGACGCTTTTGCTGAACATGTGACCAGAGTAACCCGACAAGATCGCGGCGGGGAGCAGTTGCCGGCTTTTCGCCTTCATTTCGGGTATCGTTAACAGCGCGCGAAGCTCGACCTCGTCGTCTGACCGGCGCATAACGATCGGAGGCTTCACATGAAGCGTGCTCTGACGTGCGGTGTCCTCGCCGTCCTCTGGCTGGCGGCCAAGCCGTTCGCCGGTCAACAGGCCCCGGCCGGCCGCGGGTTCGCTCCCTCCGCTTCTCCCTACAGGGCGCCCCGTCTCGATGGCCACCCCGACTTGAACGGCATCTGGCAGGCGTTTGTCACCGCCAACTGGGACGTGCAGGATCACGAGGCGCAGGCCGGGCCTCACCCGGAAATCTTGGGCGCCTACGGCGCCGGGCCGGCGGGGCAGAGCATCGTCGAAGGCGGTGAGATTCCGTATCAGCCGTGGGCCCTGGCGAAGAAGAAGAAGAACCTCGACGAGCGGATGAAGGTGGACGTGACCGACGACAAGAAATGGCACGCGCTCGGCGACCCCGAGCTCAAGTGCTACCTCCCCGGCGTGCCGCGCGCGACCTACATGCCGTTTCCCTTTCAAATCGTCCAAGGGTCGGCGCCCTATATCCTGATCGCCTACGAGTTCACGAGCGCCACCCGCACGATCCGCATGAACTGGAAGGACGAGGGGCCGGCGGATGCGTGGATGGGCTGGTCGCGCGGCCGCTGGGAAGGTGAGACGCTGGTGGTCGACGTGACCGGCATTCGCGAGGAGACCTGGCTCGATCGCGCCGGCGACTTCCACAGCGATGCGCTGCATGTTGTCGAACGCTACACGCCGGTCAGCCCGTATCACCTGATGTACGAGGCGACGATCGAAGACCCCAAGGTGTTCACGCGGCCATGGAAGATGAGTTTTCCGCTCTATCGCCGGATGGAAAAGAACATTCAGCTGCTGGAATTCAAATGCGTCCCGTTCACGGAAGAACTGCTGTACGGAGTGCTCCGCAAGAGGTGAATCATGCGTCATCGATGCTTCACTCTGCTCGTTGCCCTCGCCGTGGTCGTCTCGCTGCCTGCCGTGGCAGGGCAGGCGCCGGCGGGAAAGCCGCCGGCGGGAAAGGCAAAGCCCGCGGCGAAGACCTTCCGCACGCCGTGGGGCGACCCTGATCTCCAGGGCGTCTGGAACGACGCCACCAGCACGCCGCTGCAGCGGCCAGGCGAGGTCGGCTCGAAACAGGTGCTCAACGACGAGGAAGCCGCCGAATTCCAGGCGACGCTGGCGAACAGCCTGACGCGCGATCGCCGCGACGGAGGCGCCGAGGTCGACGTCAACCGGGCGTACAACGATCATTGGATGGACTCTCGCCGGTTGAAGATCACGGCGGACCGCCGCACGTCGCTGATTGTCGATCCGCCCGACGGGCGCATGCCTCCACTGGTGCCCTTGACGCCGGAACGGCAGAAGGCCCGGGCGGATCGGGCCGCGGCGGTCGCTCGATTCAACGCCGGGCTGCCCGACGGACCGGAGGAGCTGTCGCTGCCGGTGCGGTGCGTCATTCGCACGGACTCGCCGCCGTACCTGCCGACGATCTACAACAACGACTTTCAGATCTTCCAGAGTCCCGGCTACGTGGTCATCAACCCGGAGATGATTCACAGCGCCCGCATCATCCCGCTCGACGGGCGCCCGCATCTCAACAAGAACCTCCGCCAGTGGCTGGGGGACACGCGCGGCCGCTTCGACGGCAACACCCTGGTGATTGAGACCACGAATTTCAGAACCGACGACGGAGTGATATTCCAGGGCGCCAACGCCGCAACCTTTCGCATCACCGAACGCTTCACGCGCGTCGCCGAAGACGCGATCAACTACGAGTTCACGGTCGAGGATCCCACCACCTGGACGAAGCCCTGGACCGCGGTGATTCCCTGGACCAAGATCGATCCGGCCGAGCAGATGTACCAGTACGCCTGCCACGAGGACAACTACGACATCGTCCATCTGCTGGCCGGCGCGCGCGCGCGGCAGAAGAAAGGGGAAGCGAAATGAGTCCGAAGCGAACGAAGCGCTCCGTCGCGGCGGCCGGCCTCTGCCTCCTGGCGGTGCTGTGCGCCGCGCCGCTTGCGGCCCATCACGCATTTGCCTCGGAATTCGACGCGACCAAGCCGATCAGGTTTCAGGGCACGGTCACGAAGATGGAGTGGATCAATCCCCACGCGTGGATTCACGTCTCGGTGAAGAAGCCGGACGGCACGGTGGAGGAATGGATGATCGAAGCCGGCACGCCGAACACGCTCTTCCGAAGGGGCCTGACGAAGAATTCGCTGCTGCCCGGCACCGAGGTCGTCGTCGACGGGTATCAGGCGAAGGATGGCGCGTTGCGGGCGAACGGACGCGATCTGACGCTGCCGAACGGCAAAACGCTGCTGATCGGATCGGCTGGAACCGGCGCCCCCGACGACGACAAGTCGAAGAAGTAGCTCAGATGAAGGTGCTGCTCCTCACGATGGTGTCGCTCGCCGCGGCGGTCGCGGCCGGCGCGCCGTACGCGCCGCCCCGGACGCCGTGGGGCGATCCCGACCTGCAGGGCAACTACACCAACAAGTACGAGGCGAACACGCCGCTCGAACGGCCCGAGCAATTCGCGGGCCGGCGTCTGGAGGACATTTCGGAGGCGGAGCTGGCCGCGCTGCGCGCGCAGCGACAAAAGCAGTTCGCCGAACGGCCGGCCGCCGTCGGCCCCTTTCAGTTCCGCGACCCGCTCGAGGTCACGAAGGGCAGCCGGGCCTGGTTTCTCGTCGATCCGCCCGACGGCAGGATTCCGCCGAGGACCGCCGCCGCCCAGCGCCGCCTCGGGCACTACGACGCCTCCTTCGAGACCGCGCTCGACACCACGCTCGGCGGCATCTTCAACTCGAGGCAGCGCACGGGAGGCACCTTCGGCGAGGGCCCGTTCGACAGCATCGAGGATTTCGGCTTGTGGGATCGGTGCATCACGCGCGGGCTTCCCGGATCGATGCTGCCGCACATCCTCGGCAACTCGTACCAGATCGTCCAGGCGCCGGGGATCGTCGCCATCCGGTACGAGCTGGTGCACGACACGCGGATCATTCCGCTCGATGGCCGGCCGCACGTGCGGGCCGGCATCCAGCTCGAAATGGGCGACGCCCGAGGGCACTGGGAGAACGCCACCCTCGTTGTCGAGACGACGCGCTTCAAGGATCGGAGCGTGTACAGGAACGCGAACGCCGGAACGCTGCGCCTGGTCGAGCGCTTCGCGCGCACGGCTCCGAACCGGCTCGAGTGGACAGTCACCGTTGACGATCCCGAAACATGGACGAAACCGTGGACGTTTTCCATGCCGCTGACGATGAACGACGGCGAGGCGGTGCTGGAGTTCGCGTGTCATGAGGGCAACTACGCCGTGCCCCACATCCTCAGCGGCGCCAGGGCAACGGAGGGCGCCGGCGTGGTAGATTCGAAGTGACGTGAAACGTGGTGTGAAGCGTGCGGTGTGTGCCGGCATCGCGCTGGCCGGGGCTTTCGGGGCCATCGTCGCTGCACAGCGCCGGGACGTGTTCGTCGCGTCGCGCGACCAGGCGGCGATCGCTTACACGAGAGGACCGGTGACCGATCCGGTCTACCAGCTGGGTCGCCGCGTTCAGGACGGAACCGCCACGCTCCAGCTCGACGGTCCGAACGGCTACCTCAAGTCCCTGCTGGCGGCGCTCGACATCCCGATCGAATCGCAGACGCTCGTGTTTTCGGAGACGAGCTTCGAGGCGAAACTCATCAACCCGCGCAACCCGAGAGCCATCTACTTCAACGACCGGGTGTCGGTTGGCGTCGTGCACGGCAGCGACGCGCTCGAGCTGGCCGCGCAGGATCCGGTTCAGGGCGTCATCTTCTATACGCTCGCGCAGAAACCCGCGGCGAAGCCGAGGCTGACGCGCGACGACACGTGTCTCGCGTGCCACCTCTCGTGGGACACGCTCGGCGTCCCGGGGCTCTTCGTGCTGAGCACGTTCCCGATGTCCGACGACAAGAACGCGTACGCGAACGGTTTCGTAGCCGATCACCGGAGCCCGCTGGCCGAGCGATGGGGCGGGTGGTACGTGACGGGCAAGCCTGGCCCGCTTCGCCACATGGGCAACGTGCCGGTGATCGTGCCCGGCAAGGTCGACGTTCAGCCGCGGCCCACCTCGCCGGTGCTGGCGTCGCTCGACGGCAAATTCGATCTCAGACCGTATCTGTCTCCGTCCAGCGACATCGTCGCGCTGATGGTGCTCGAGCACCAGACGCACATGACGAACCTGCTGACCCGCCTCGGGTGGGAGGCGCGCCTGGCGGCGGCCGAGCGCGGGAACCCTGATGCGGCCGCGCGGATGCGCGAGGCGGCCGCCGATCTGGTGGACTACCTGCTGTTCGCGGACGAGGCGCCGTTTGCCGGCAGCATCCGCGGCTCGTCTGGTTTCACCGAGAAGTTTTCGTCGCAGGGCCCCCGCGACAGCAAGGGCCGATCGCTGCGCCAGCTGGATCTCGATCGACGATTGATGAAGTATCCGTGCAGCTACATGATCTATACGCCGGCGTTCGACGCGCTGCCACCCGACGCCAGGAACGCCGTCTATCAGAAGATGTGGCAGGTGCTGTCCGGCCGCGACACCAGCAAGAAGTACGCGACGCTCTCGCGCGCGGACCGGCAGGCTGTTGTGGAAATCCTGAGAGACACCAAGAAAGACTTGCCCGCTTACTTCCAAGGTCAGGTGTCGTGAGAGGAGACAGCTATGTGTAGGACGTCTTCCTGGGTGCTGGCGGGGTTACTGGCCACGACTGTGGGTGGATTGGGCCTCCAGGCGCAGCAGAAGGGCGCGAAGCAGGCGGCGTCAAAGATTCAGCCGCTGACGCCGCTCGACTACATCGAGATCCGGCAGCTGGTCGCGCGCTACGGCTACGCTGTCGACACCGGCGCCGACAACGGCAACATGTACGCCGACCTGTTCGCTCCAGACGGCGCGTTCCTCGACCGGACCGGCAAGGCGACGACAGGCCGCGACGCGCTCGCCGCGGTGGCGCGCCGTTTCCAGCGAGGTCCGCAATCCCAGTTTCACTTCCTGATGAACCACGTCATCGAGGCGACCGCCGACGGCGCGAGGGGCAAGGAGTACCTGCTGCAGCTGCGGATGGGGGAGCCCGGCCACGAGAACGACATCTTCGGCGGCGGCCACTACGAGGACACGTACCAGAGGACGCCTGCCGGCTGGCGGTTCAAGGCGCGCCAGTTCATTCCCTCCGATCTGCCCGCGGCCGGCACCGTCTCGGCGAACGCGGCGCCGATTAACGGCGGCAACCCGCCGCTGTCCGCCGCCCCACTCGGCGTGGTCCCGCAGTCTGCCGGCGCCGCCGCGTCGGCCAGCGCGCTCACCACGCTCGACTACCTGCAGATTCAGCAGCTGACGCATCGCTACGGCTGGGCGCTCGACAGCGGCGCGGACAACGGGTTCGCGTACGCCGACCTGTATACGCCCGACGGCATCTTCACCGGCACGAACCAGGGGCCCACGGGCCGCTCGTATCAGGGTCGCGAGAAGCTGGCCGCGCTCGCGCGCGGCGGCCTGCGTGGACCGCTCTACGTCAGCCACTACGCGACCAATGTCGTGATTGAACCCACGCCGGGCGGTGGCGCTGCGGGTCACACATACGTGGCGATCTTCAAGCTGGGGCAGGACGGGAAACCCAGCGTCATCGAACACGGCGGACGATACGACGACGTGTACGAGAAGACGCCGGGCGGGTGGCGATTCAAGAGCCGCACGTACTACGACTCCAAATCCGGCGAGCCCGTGCAGCCGCCTCCAGCCGCGCTCGCGCCGATCGTGCCGCTCTCGGCGGCGAAGAAGGCCGGCGCCCCGGCTGGCCGCAAGGCCGATTCGGGCGGGCCGACGCTGACAGCCGAGGACTACATCGGGATTCAGGATCTGGTGGCGCGCTACCCGTTCGCCCTGGACGCCGACACGGACGAAGGCGCGTCGTATGCGAACCTGTTCACGCCGGACGCCGTCTTCCGTCAGCCGGTCACCGAAGGACGCGACAACCTGGCCAAGCTGGCCGTCGCGCAGCCGCACGGCCCGCAGTACGCGCGGCACTTCATCGCGAACCACGTCATCGACCCGGCGCAGGGCGGCGCGACCGGCAAGGAATACCTCGTCGTCGTCGACATCGACGCGCCGGGGAAGCCCGGCAAGGTGTTCCTGGTCGGACACTACGACGACACGTATGTGAAGACCGCCGAAGGCTGGCGGTTCCAGACGCGGACCTTCGTCACCGCGAAGCCCGGAGCAGTAGTAGTGCAGGCCTTCAGGCCTGCCGTGTCATACAGGGCTGAAGCCTAGAAGGCCGCCACCCGAACCGCCTGGACGATGAAGCGTTTCGGCGCGTGGCCGACGTACGAGAAGGGATAGCAGGTGACGAGCGTCAGCGTCGGTTCCGCGGTCGGCTCGAGCACCGACAGGTCGTCGGGGGTGACGATCAGCGTGCGCGAGACCTGGTAAGTGAAGTCTCCGTAGGGCGTGGCGACGCGCATGTCGTCGCCCACGCGGATGTTCCGCAGCTCACGGAAGAACGTGTCGCGATGGCCGGCGAGGGCACTGTTGCCGGCTTCCCACGGAAACGGCGTGTCCGGCAGGTGTCCGATGGCGACGCTCAGCGTCCCGTCATCGTCGCCGTTGGCCACGGCCGCCGATACGTGCAGGCGCGGTACCTCGATCCGGCCCATCGGCTCGCCTATGGGCAGGGCGTTCGGCCCGGCCGTCGAGGGCACGGCCGTCCCTTCGAAGGGTGTCGGACTGGCCGGCGCGCTGGACGTGGTGGGAAGTTCGCGCGACTGATAGCGCCAGGCCCGGGCGACGACGAACACGCACCAGCTGAGAGACACGACTGCGCCGAGGATCAGCAGCCGCTCGACCATCGTGAGCCGCTTTCTTGCCGTCTCACTCGCCATGTTGCCGATCCGTGCGTTTCGGGCTGGCCATGTACCCGGCTCGCGTTCTCACGACGACGCTTCTCCCGTCAGGCGTGCGAACCCCGGCGCGGATGCGGCGAAATCCGCCGGCGGCGGTTTCCGCCGGCGAATAACCGACCGTGTAGGCGCTGCGGATGTCGAGCGCCACCCGCTCGATGGCCTCGCGCACCTGCCGGGCATTGCCGGGCCGGAACGCAAGCCCCCCGCTGGCCTCCGCGAGCTGGCGGAGACGCTTCGGGTTCGAGTCCGGTTCGACGGGATCCACGAGGCCCACCGCGTGAATCACGACGTTGGACGCCCGCACTTTGCCGAGAAGTTCTTCGAATGTCGTCTCGCTGGCGTTGTCGCCGCCGTCGCTGACGACAACCAGCACCTTGCGCTCGTATTTTCCCGCACTGAGGTACTCGATCCCGTCGGCGATAGCATCGTAGAGCGCTGTCCGGCCGCGCGTGCTGATTGCGTCCGCCAAGGCGCCCCGCAGAACCTGCGCGTCGCTGGTGAACGGCATGTCCGGGGGCAGGGCCGCCCGGACCCTCTCGTTGAACGTCAGCCCGAACACTTCGTCGCTGTGGTTGCTGCGCTCGACGAACGCCGTGGCCGCTGCGAGGACGAGCTCGCGGTTGCTGTGCATGCTGCCGCTGCTGTCGATGAGCAGCCCAACGGTGACTGGTGCGTCTTCAGTCGTGAAGAGCGACACCTCCTGCGGCCGGCCGTCTTCGAACACCTCGAAGGCTTCCCGAGAAAGTCCGCCGACGTAGCGATTCTGTTTGTCCTTGACGGTGACGTGCAGGACGACGAGCGAAGATTCGGCCTTGAAGACCGGTGCGTCCTGCGCCCAGGCCCGAGGGACGAGACACAACACGACAAGAGTTGCGACGAGGGACGAAGCTGTGTGCATCATCGGACGCCGAAGGGCGAGCACGCGGGCTCGCCCTTCGCCTTAGAGCGTTACAGCATACGCGTACGGAACTGGCGCACGGCCGCCGCCGCCGCAAGCATCAGCAGACCCATCATCATAATCAACGGGGTGACGCTGGCGGTCTGCGGGAGCCGCGTCCGCGCACTCGCCACCGTGCCGGCGGGTGCTGGAGAGGGAGGCGGCACCGAACCGCTGTCGGCTCGTTCACCTGCCTGCCTCGCACCGCCCAATTCTGCTTCTGCCGCTTCGTTCTCGTTCACCTGGCTCTCGCTGCCGGTCGGCGAGATGCGCGTCAGATCCGTGCTATCGGCGGTGTCGCGCGTAGTCGCCGTCTCGTTCCGCGTTGTCAGCACAGGTTGCCGCGCTCGCTGGGCGAGGCGCCGGGCCTGTTGCTTCGGATAGACGAACTCGTAGCCGGTGCGTTCGCCCGGATACCACCACGTCTTGATCGCCGGTGGAGCGCCCGCGCCCACTTCGAGGAATCGGACTTCGGCTTCGTCCGCCGCCTTCACGCGCTGTGCGCTGTGCGTCATGAACAGGCCGATGTTCTTCTTCCCGTCCCCGCTTCGCACCTGAATCACGTTGCGGCTGGTATCCGGGTTGATGATGCGGAACTCGTACTTCCCGGCCGGCAGCGCGACGCCGGGCATTTCCACTTTGCCGCTGAACGTGAAGAACGTTCGCTTGTCGGCCGGCTGAGCTGAGGCCATCCCCGGCGTGAGCACAGCCAGTGTCGCAAGCGCATACACACCAAGTAGCAATTTCGCTTTCACCATCTCATCCTCCATTCCTCGTCGTTGTCTCTGCAGGCTTACGGGCATGTCCTTCGATTCGCTTCATGCGAGGGCGACTGCAATCATGTGGCCAGACTAGACCCTCCGCCGGGTTCCGGGTGTCTCGTTCAGCACACCTCCATTAGTCGGTGATTCCATCGAGCGGAACGATCACTGTGCCCTTCGTGTACCCTTACGGAAGCGGCCAAGGCTGAGCTAGGAGCAGACGCATGCCGATTGAATCTCTTCCACACGCTGACAACGCAAAGCATCCGGCCGGCGTGCTCGCGTTGCTGCTGATCGCCGCCGCGCACCTGACCCTGACGGCGGCTCCGGCGTTTCATCCGGCGAAATATCAGGGCGGCTCGCTGCCCCCGCTTCCGCCGCCGACCGTCGTGGGTGGCGGCGAAGTGATGCTCGAACTCGACGTGACCAGTGCCGGTGTCGTGCGAGGCGTCAAGGCGCTCAGGACGACGCCGCCGTATGGGGACGCGCTGGTGGCGGCGGCCAGGGCGTGGCGCTTCACGCCCGCTGAGGTGGAGAAGGACCCGCCGCCAACCTCGCCAACAGAGTCCAAATGGAGGACCGTGGACTCGACGGTCCTGCTTGTCTCGATCATCCGGGCCCCGACTTTCTTTACCGGTCCGACGCTGGGCGATTCACCCAGAAATGTCGGCGCGGCGGGAGACAGCACGCCGTTCCCCACCACGACAGCGCCGGCGAACTATCCGCCGCTGGCACGACAGGCTGGTCTCGTTCTGATTGAGACGACGATCAACGTCGACGGCCGGTCGACCGGGAGTCGTGTGCTGCGATCCGATCCGCCGTTCGACCAGGCAGCCCTCGAGGCGCTGAGTGGCTGGAGATTCCGGGCGGCGCGGGTGACCGGCTCGACGACGCCGGTCTTCGCGTACGTGGCGTTTGGCTTTCGCGAGCCGACCGGCATCGCGACGCCGGTGCCCCGTTGACAGGCCGCTGAAGGCCGCCAGTCCTTGGACGTTTGTCCTTTGGTCTTGGTCCGTCCTTTGTCCTTCGTACCTGGTCCACCGTGCGCCAGAGCCGGTGCCCAGGCGCGCGGAGGCGTGGACCATGGACCAAGAACGGACCAGGAACCAAGACCCAAGGACCTGGGACTTGCGGTTACGCCGATCTGAAGCGCGCTCTAGGCGCGCGCCGATCGGGAGCGCGGCCGTTTCCACAGCCGGATGAGCTCGGGCGCGCGCGGCAGGAAGTCCGCCAGCGTGCGCCCGTCGAGGACGCCGAGAAAGGCGCGCTGCGCGTCGCGCAGCACCTGCTTGAGCCCGCACGCTGGTTCAATCGGGCAGGTGTTCGCCTCCCGATCGAAACACTCGACGAGATCGAAGTGCGGCTCGGTGACGCGCACGAGGGCGCCGACGTTGATGCTGGCCGGCGCCCGGTTGAGCCGCAGGCCGCCGCCGCGTCCGCGTGTGCTGGCGACGAGCTGCTGGTCGACGAGGAGCTGCACGACCTTGACGAGGTGATGGTGCGAGACGCCGTAGGCGCGGCTCACCTCGTCTATCGAGACCAGCCGGTCCGGGTGGGCGGCGAGATAGAGGAGCAGCCGGAGCGAGTAATCCGAGAATCGAGTCAGTTGCACGGGGCGTCCTTATAAAGTATATTTCAAATACATGTTTAGCGCCCGGCGTGCGCGCGTGTATGTCGTCTGCCTGGCAGCGGCCACCTGCGCGCTGGCGGCGTCTCCGGCCCGTGCCCAGACCAGCCTCCAGCCATCCGGCTGGGACAAGGACCTCAAGCTCGCCGAGGCGCCCGATCTCAACCCCGATCCCCACATCGTCGAAATCAATATAGAGGCGCGCGTCGCGCCGGTCGAGATGGCGCCGGGCAAGCGGGTCGACGCGTGGACGTACAACGGCGGCATTCCAGGTCCGCTGGTGCGCGTGCGCGTGGGCGACCGCCTCATCGTCCACTTCTCGAATCAGCTGCCGCAGGAGACCACGATCCACTGGCACGGGCTGCGGCTGCCGATTCAGATGGACGGCGTGCCGGACGTCTCGCAGCCGCCGGTGCCGACCGGCGGGACGTTCACCTACGACTTCGTCGTGCCGGACGCGGGCCTGTTCTGGTATCACCCGCACGTCATGTCGGCCGCTCAGGTGGGGTTCGGCCTCTACGGCGCCTTGCTGGTGGAGGATCCGGCCGATCCGGTGAACGTGGCCGATCAGACGGTGCTGGTGTTGAGCGACATCGGCCTCGACGAGCACGGCGGCCTCGAGTCGCCGACGAGCGGCGGCTCGACCGGCATGGCGTTCGGGCGCGAGGGCAATCAGGTGCTGGTCAACGGACGTGTCCATCCGCGGCTGCTCGCCCGTGCGGGCGCGCCGCAGCGCTGGCGGATCGTCAACGCGGCGAAGAGCCGGTTCTTCGGCATCGATCTCGACGGCGAGCTGTTGACGCGGATCGGCGGCGATGGCGGCTTCGCGGAGTATCCCGTGGAGTCCGACATGCTGGTGCTGGCGCCCGGAGAGCGCGCTGACGTCATCGTGGTGCCGCGGCGGGCGCCCGGCCGGGAGATCATCGTCAAGACCATTCCGTTCAACCGCGGATACGGCAGCGTCGAGTTCAGGAACGCCGACGATCTGCTGACCATTGCGCTGGCCGACACGCCCGCGTACGCCGGGCCGCCGGCGTCTGCGCTGCTGACGGCGCGGCGGACCATCGAGCCCATCAGCACGGATGGCGCCACCCGCGTGAACATCGAGTTCACGATCGCGCAGCTCGGCGACGGCACGTTCGTCTACGGCGTCAACGGCGTGCCGTTCGCGAAGAACCATTCGATCGCGGCCAGGCCGGGCGAGACGCAGGTGTGGACCATCGCCAACAAGACGAAGTGGTCGCACCCGTTCCATCTGCACGGGTTCTTCTTCCAGGTGCTCGACGGCAAGGGCCAGCAGGTTCGCCCGCTCGAGTGGAAGGACACCGTCAACGTGCCCTTCGAGCAGACGGTGAGCCTGGTCGTCCGCTATGACGATCGGCTCGGGAGCTGGATGTTCCACTGCCACATTCTCGACCACGCCGACGGCGGGCTGATGGGGATGGTGGACCTCGGCGTCCCCCCGGCGGCCCACTCGGAACACCAGCCGCACTAATCACAACGAGCGTTGCGAAAGGCGTTGCGGACGGCCCGCATTTGTCGGATAGTCATGCCATGACAACCGACGTCACCGGCCGTCGTGCGTTTCTCGCGAACATGACCCTCCTCGCGCTGTCGTTCGACGCCCTGGCTGGCGCGAACGCGAAGACGGCGTACGACCCCGCGGCGCGCTTCGACCTCGACGTCAGCGAGTCGGAACTCCGCCGCAACGCGGCCGGGCGGATGCTGATGGCGCGCATCTACAAGCCCAAGGGCCCCGGACCGTTCCCCGTCGTGCTCGACCTGCACGGCGGCGCGTGGAACGCCAAAGACCGGTTCGCGGAGGAGCCGATGGACCGCGCGCTGGCCGCCAGCGGCCTCCTCGTCGTCGCCATCGACATGACGCTCGCGCCCGAAGCGCCGTACCCGGCGTGCGTCCAGGATGCCAACTTCGCCGTGCGCTGGCTCAAGGCGAAGGCGGCGACGTGGAACGGCGATCCGTCGAAGGTCGGCGTCTACGGCAGCTCGAGCGGCGGCCACGTGGCGGAGCTGCTCGCGATGCGCCCGAAAGACCCGCGCTACGGCGCGATTCCGTTACCGGGGGCGGCAAGCCTCGACGCGACCATCGCTTACGCCGCGATGCGCTCGCCGGTCAGCAATCCGGTCGCGCGCTTCCAGAACGCGGAGACGCTGAAGCGCGACGCCATGGTCAGGAACCACACCACGTTCTTCAAGCCCTGGGAGACGATCCACGAGAGCAACCCGCAGGAGATCCTCGAGCGGCACGAACCGGTGAACCTGGTCCCGCTGCTGATCATGCAGGGCGCGCTCGACGACAACGTGCGTCCGGCCGTTCAGGAACAGTTCGCGACGACGTACAAGAAGGCCGGCGGATCCTGCGAGTTCCACGTGTTCGAAGGCTGCGAGCACGAGTGGGTCGCGAAGCCGGGGCCGCAGACGGATCGCGCCCGCGAGATGGTCAAGGCGTTCATCGCCCGGCAGCTGAACGCGTAGCTACAGAATCCCGTCGTTGTGCACCACGGTGCCTCCGACGAGGGTCAGCAGCGACCGTGTGGCCTTGAGGTCCGCGTCGGGCACGGCGAAGCAATCCCGGTCGAGGACCGCCAGGTCGCCGTGGTTGCCCACCTCGATCGAGCCGATATCGTCTTCCCGGATGAACCACTTGTTGGCCGCCGTGGCGAGCCGGAGGGCTTCCTGCCGCGTCAGCGCCTGATCGCCCAGGATTGGCTGGTCCGCGAGATTCCTGCCTGTCACGATCGTGTAGAGGTTGAGCCACGGATTGATGACCGTGATGTCGCCGCCGTCGGAATGGTAGCCCTTCGGGATGGCGTGATTCATCAGCATCCGGTAGGGCGGCCCGATGTTCGTGCCGTTGCGCAAGAGGTCCCCAGCCGACGAGCACGCCCATGCCCATGGCGTGCATGCGATTCGCGAGATCGACGGGGAACTCCGGGATGTGCGAGATGATCCAGTCGCAGATCCGCGATCGGCGATCTCCGCGTTCACCGTCTCGCGGTCCTTGATCAGGTTGGTCACGCCCGCCAGGTTCAACGCGTGATCTTCAGCGCGCCATCCGGCCCGGGCGATCGCGCGCAGGCCCTCGATGCCGCCGCCCGTGAATTCCGCGATGCCGCCGGTCCGGATCCACTCGTCGCCGAAGAAGGGAAACGAGTTCCTCAGACGTTGTGACAGGGTCGGCAGGGGCGGGTTGGCCGCCGGCGGATCCTGGTGCAGGAATTCGATCCGCAGGCGCGCCGGCATCCGTCCCTCGCGATGGAGCGCGAGAAACGGGGTGTGCATCGTGTAGGTGTTCTCGCTGGCGAGGCCGCCGGACGGCTCGTCCGCGTGAAAGGCGCCGCAGTCGCGATGCGTCGTCACACCGAGCCTGGCGTAGTACTGCAAGGCGCCCAGCGCGGTGCGCTTCCTGGCCTCGGGCGTCAGCAGTTCCTTTCGCAGGGCCAGAAGGGCAGCGGTCAGCGCGGGCCCCGTGATGGCGCCGTCGGGCGCGACCGTCACGCCGCGCGCCTCGAGCCACGCCTTGCCCTGGCTGTTCGTTCTCGCGCCGCCCTGCGCCGCCTGAATGTAGACGGGACGTCCGACGGCATCGAGCTCCGTCGAGCGTCGGCAGGCGCCGCTCGGCGAACTGCATCGCCGAGACAGGGCCGATGGTCGTGATGAACTCGCCGGGAGGAACCTCGGCGCTTCGTGTCTTCAAGGCGGCAATGGCATCGGGAATCGTGAAGACGTGCTCGAGCGGCGTGTGCCAGCCGGGACGGTTCCCGACCAGCACGATGTGGTTGTGGGCGTCGATGATCCCCGGGATCACCGTCCGTCCCTTCAGGTCGACGCGCCTGGCGTTTACGCCGCGCATGTCCACGCTGTTGCCTACGGCGGCGAAGCGTCCGTTGCGGATCAGCGCCTGCGAGACCACCCGATTGTTCTGGTCCATCGTGTGGATCCGGCCGTTGACCAGGACAAGGGCCCCGGCCGCCGTGGTGCCGGCGGCTGCAGGCCGCTGCGCCTGCGCCGACAGCGGCGAGCGGCCGAGGGCGCCGCCGATGCCGAGGGCGCCGGCACGGCCGAGGAACCTCCGGCGCGAGAACCCGTGTGCAGCGTCTTTCTGATCGGCCACGCGTGCCTCCGGGCAGAGATTACAGCACGCGCCGCGAGGCTCCGGAGGCTATTTCTTGTCCCGTGTCATGAGGTCGAAGATCAGTCCGCCGACGCCGCCGGCGGCCGCGCCAACGCCGGCGCCCTTCTTCCCGCCGGCCAGCGCGCCGATGGCGGTTCCTGCGCCGGCGCTTCCGCCGATGATCAGCGCTTCCTTCTCCCACGAACGTTTGTTGGTGCGAGGCGCCGCTCGCGACTCGACGACCACCGGTGAACGCGTCAGATCCGCGCGGCTCACGTTGTTGCCAAGCTGGATGGGATGGAGCCCCTGCTCGTCCTGAACGTAGACGGCCTGCGCGTCGTTGGCCTGCCGCTGGGGAATGAACAGGTGTCCCGCGTGGCCGTTCGCAAGCGTGATGGGCACCCGCATCCCCTTGATCGGGCCATCCGACGTAAGGACCGTGTCTGGGAAGGCGCCTGACACTCCGTACTGCTGTTCGATCTGCCGGGCGTCCATCGCCTGGGCGTCCTGAGTGCAGGCCGCGAACAGGGTCGCGAGAGATGCCAATGCAAGCGCCGTGATGATCTTCATGTGTGTCCCCCGGCTGGTTAATCGATGTCTTCGACTCTATGCTCTTAGTCCGGGGCGTCCTGTCTTCAATTGCACAGGCTGAATGCGGGGCAGTGAGACTGCGACGGGAAGGATGGGTGGTGCAGGAGCCAGTCGAACTCCGCGGGTGAGGCGCGTTCACCGAGGGCGCTGGTTGCCGCCTGGGACGCCGCCTCTTCCACGACCAGCGCCGGTGCGCCGCCCGACAGATAGCTTGTGATGCGCGCTTCCATCTGCGCTGGGAACGACGGCGGAGCCCCGGCGATTGTGCCGCGGTACAGCCCGAGCATCAGTTCCTGGAACACCGGAAGGGCCAGCCGCCCACCGGTTTCATTCCCGCCGAGCGAACGATTGTCGTCAAAACCGATCCGGACGGCGACCGTGATGCCGTCTACACCGTACGTGGACCCGACGAAGAGCGCATCTCGAAACTCGTTCGTCGTGCCCGTCTTGCCCATCACGGGAATCGGAAACGCTCGCGAGTCCAGCGCATGCGCGGTGCCCGTTGGTATGCGCACGACACCCCGCAGGCCTTCCTGAACGAGCGCCAGCGCGTCGTCGGCGACAGAGACGGGCGCGTCGTGGTATTCGTCCTCGCGCCCGCCGTCGTCGGAATCGCGGACGATCTGCCGAATCACGTACGGCTGCGCGAGGACGCCGGACGCGATCGTCCGGTAGGCCGTCGCCAGTTCCAGCAAGCTGACTTCCGAGGCACCCAACGCCGTCGTCGCATAGCGCTGCAGTGGCGTTTGCACGCCGAGACTGCGTGACGTCCGCAGGACGGCGTCGATCCCGACCTGCGCCGTGATCCAGATGGCGACGGCGTTTCTCGACTCGGCAAGCGCTTCCCGGATCGGAATCAGGCCCTTGAACTTGCCGTCGTAGTTCGAAATCCACTTCGGGTCGCTCGCGTCACCGGTCGGCACGCTGATTGGCTCGTCCGGCACGAGGGTCTCCAGCGTGAAGCCTCCGCTCCGGAACGCCGCCAGGTACACGATCGGCTTCATGGCCGATCCCGGTTGCCGCATGGCCTTCCTGACGCGATTGAAGTCGCTGTACGACGTCGAGCGGCCCTGATAGACCTGTCGGCCGCCCGCTTCGGCCAGGATGCTGCCGTCCCGGTTCCTCAGCACGACGACCGAGCCCTGGACCAGTCCCCGCGCACGCGGGTGTCGCTGCTCGTACCGCGCCAGCCCGTGCTCCAGCGCGTCGCTCACGATCCGCTGCGCGCGGGCATCAACGGTCGAGTAGACCTGGATGCGTCCCTGCAAAAGGTCTTCAATGCTCAGGTCGGCGTGCAGGCGGTGCACTTCGTCCAGGACGTGCTCGACCACGGCGGACGACTGAAAGGGGGATACGTCGCGCTGTACGCCGGTCGGCAGGGGCCGCTGACCGGCCGAAGCCATCTGATCGCGGGAAATGAAGCCCTGTGCCGCCATGAGGGCCAGGATCTGGTTTCGGCGGCGCAGGATGGGCCGAGTGTCGCCCGCGGTGGGGGCGTAGTCGCGTGGCGATTTCGCGATGCCCGCCAGCAGCGCGGCCTTGTCGGCGTCAGCCGCCGTGAACGTCGCGAGAGGCCGGCCGAAATAGTATTCCGCCGCCCTTGCCAACCCGTACTGACCGTTGCCCATGTACACAAAGCTGGCGTAACGGGCAAAGATCTCTTCCTTCGCGCGGCGCTTCGATCCGAACTGCTCGCGCATCCGCTCTTCGATCCAGATCGAGAGCCGCATCTCTTCGCGCTTTCGCAGCACCATGTTGACGTTCCGCGCGCCAATCACCAGGGACAGCGCGCGCGGCGCGGGGCCGGTGTTCCGGAGCTGGTAGCTGTTCTCCTGCGATGTCTGGCCTCTGAGAAACGCGCCACGCACGAGCTGCTGGGTAATCGTGGATCCGCCTTGCGGGAAGATCGCCGGGCCACTGGTGTTGTCGTGGCGGCCGCCCGTGGCGAGTCGCTCCAGGAGGGCGCCGACCCTGATCTTGCCGAGCACACGCGGGATGCTGAGGTAGTCGACGCCGTTGTGTGAGAAGAAGTGTTTGTCTTCCGTCGCAAGAATCGCGTCGCGCACGATCGGCGGGATGTCGTCGTACTGCGTGGTCTCCCGCTGCTCGCGGGCGAGCTCGATCAGCGAGTGGCCGTTGGCATCGTAGATGTGGCCGATGGTCGGAAAGACGAACCGCGCAAAGGGCGCGTGGTCGGGCAGGTTCTGGCGGTTGAAGTAGATGCGGTACAGCGCGTTGATGGCGAACAGCTCGACGCCAGCCCCGGCGGCGCCGGCGGCGAGCACTGCGCACGCCAGCACCGCGATGACGCCACGAAGCCAGCGCGCCTTCACGCGCGCCTAGATTCGGCCGGTCAGGAGCAAGATCACCAGCACCAGCACGAGCAGACCCATTCCTCCGCTCGGACCGTAACCCCAGCTGCGACTATGGGGCCATGCCGGAATGGCGCCGAGCAGCATCAGCACCGCCAGAACGAGCAAGATGGTCATCATGTGCTCTCCTCAGTTGCGCATCACACGCGCAAACCAAGGCTACTCTCACGAAGCAAACGCGCGTGTTCACTAACGCACGTCTGCAAGGCAGCGCTCCTCAACGCGGCCGTTCCCGCTCGCGGGCACGGACGATGAAGCGGTCCGGTGCCGCGCCGATGTACGAGAGCGGAAAGTATGTGATCAGCGTCAGGGTGCGCCCGCCCGTCGGCGCGAGCACCTGGACGTCACTCGGCGGCACGACGTCCGTCGATTCCACCAGATACTCGAAATCGCCCGCCCGCGTCTTCAACGTGATCGCGTCGCCTGGATGCACGTCCTCCAACGGCCGGAAGAACGTGTCGCGATGGCCAGCCAGCACGACGTTCCCCGCTGCGCCGGGCAGGGCGGTAGCCGCGAGGTGTCCGACTGCGCGTTGAAGGATCGCCGCCGAATCACCCTGAACGACCATGGCCTTGAGCCCGAGCCGGCGGATCTGAATCTCGCCGATGACGCCGCCTTCGAGCAGCGCAGGCGCCGCGTTCGATGCGGCGGCCGCAGCCGCAGCCGCCCTTGCGCGCGCGAATCGCTTCTGTTCAATCGCCTGGTACGCCTGAGCGTCGATGACGACATACGCGGCATACCCGAGCGCGAGCAGCCCGGTCGCCAGGAGCACGCACGTGGCCGGACGAAGGGCGCTGGTCGGGCTCACGGCTTGGTCACGATGACGGGGACCGCCACCAGCCCGGTATGGACGCTGATGACGGCCTGAAGTACAGGAGACAGGCGGAGAGCAGAGGCACAGTGGTTCGTTACACTACGGAGACGGTCGCCACGCTATCGTTCAGGCTGGAGCGACACAGCCCTGTCCAACCGGAACCTGCAGGATCGTTTCCGCCGGCACGCGCACGTCGTGCCCGCGCGTGAGCACCTGGGCGCTCGCTCCGCCGGCCGCGCCGACCACGGCACCGATGGCGGCGCCCTTGCCGCCGCCCGCGATCGCCCCGATGATGGTGCCCAGCAGGGCACCTCCGCCGGTTGCCTCGGCCGTCCGCTTGTTCTTGCCGATGCCCGTATCGCCCTCGAGGGTCAGGTCGGTCGTGTTGACCTGGTAGGTCCGGCCGTCCACGACCATCGATTGAATGTCCAACGCCATCTCGGGGTTCCCGGTCTTGCCGCCCGACGACAGATGCCTGATGATCAGGCGGGCGTGGGACCCTTCGGGCACGATCACGTGACCCGACGTGTTCTCGACTTCCTGTTCGACGAGCGCGGCGAACGTCTGATTCGTGCGGGCATCCCGCGAGTCGATGGTCTCAACCGTTCGAACGACGAGCTCGGTCCCGGCGGGAACGACGAGGCCGCGGCCGTTAGCTGCTCGCGGAATCGAGCGCTCGGGCGTGGGGAATTCCAGGGCGTCGACCTCGTGGGTTGAATATTGACGCGACACGCCGTCGGCGCGCCGGAACGTGATGGTCCGCTCGACCACTCCGACGACCGTGCCCTCGATGCGGGTGCCGTCTTTCAGGACCAGCGTATCGGCTGACGCGAGTGCCGCTGCCGACACCACGGACAGACACATCGCCGCGGCGATGATCATTCTCTTCATCTGACACTTCCTTCTGAGAGGCCCTAGGCCAGGAGCGGAAGAACCGCCGACGCGATGATCGTAGGGCAGGCGTGCAGCGGCATATGTTCCCGATTGCACACGGCCAGCGCGGCCGCCGCCGGTTCGTCGCGATCGACGTCGAGATGGCGGCGCTGCAACCAGCGGGTGACAATCCCCGGAAGACGCGTCTCGCGTCGATCTGGATCGCCCATGCACCGGTAGACGTGGGCCCGTCGGGGCAGGTCCGTTGGATCGGGTCGCGCCAGCAGCCGCTCGAGCGCCACGACGCGCGCCGGGTCGAAGGTCTGCATCATTTGGGCTACTCCAATCACGACTCTATCGAGACGACGATGATTCGGTTGTGCTGAAAAGCACAGGCTCGTGCCGCGCACCACATGTACAGTCGCGGTGAGACTATGAGAACACCGCCAGCCTGGTTCGAGCCCGCATGCGTTGCTGCCGCCTTGATCGTCGGGATGCTCGTGGTGATGTGGGCCAGCAGCCCTGATTCGAGCTGCGCGCTGCCGCCCGATGTACCGCGGCGCCTCGTGCTCAGCCGGGAAACCGACCGCGAACACCTGAGCACCGACCTCGCATCGGCCGGCCGGGCGGCGCGACGGCACATGCGTTCGACCGGGGAGGCTGCTGATCTCCACACTCGGTTCTCCGAGTGTGAAGCCACGCTTGTTCAAGAGATCGCCGACAGGCATGGCCTCACGCCGGACCAGGTGCGCGCCAGCGGCCTGGGCGCGCCTTAGCTTTTGGCGGCGGTCGCGTAACGTTCGACCTGGCGGGCTCCGCGCACCACCGTGTCGGCGACATCGTCGCGAACGCCCTGACCCTTCCGGGTGAGCTCGTCGACGGCCTCACCGACTCGGGCGCTGGCCTGCTCGTACTGTTCGGACGCACGCTTGCCGAGGTCCGCTGCCGAATCGGCGAGGCGCTGGCGGACCTCCGAACGGGCTCGCGGTGCGAACCACATCATCAAACCGGCGCCGACGAACGTTCCTGTCAGCAGTCCGATAGCGAAGCCGTAGTCCCGACGTTCCTGCGTATTTGCGTTCATGTCGTGATGCTCCTGTGCCAGTACGTTACGTGACCGCGGGAGCGGAGGGTGTTCACTACGGCACAGTGGCTCGCAGTCGTTTCCGGCATGCTGTGTCACGCAGGAGCGAGACATGACCAACACCACCAAGCGGAACACAGGCGTGAGGCAGATGCTGAGCGAACGCCGGCGCGCGATCCAGAACGAGGTCCACGGTCGCATCCGCGACGGGCGCACCGACCGGCCGAGTGACGTGCGCGATGACGTCGAGCTCTCCGACGCCGACCTCCAGTCAGACCTCGACCTGGCTCTGCTGCAGATGAGGGCGGAGACCCTGGTCCGCATCAACGAGGCGCTCGCCCGGCTCGACGCAGGCGAGCACGGGTCGTGCTGTGACTGTGCCGGCAGGATCCCCGTACGACGTCTGCGCGCTCAGCCGTTCGCGGTGCGTTGCCTGCAGTGTGAAGAGCGGCGCGAGCGCAGGGGACGTGGCGGTCAGCTCGTCGAGCGGCGCGTCGGCGTCTCGCTGTTTGCCGACGCGATCAATCACTGAGGCCGCGGCGCTACGCAGTCTTCCGAGCGCCGGAGACCAGCAGCACCACGCCGCCGGCCAGCGCCACAAATCCCAATATCGGAGGAAGCGGCAGTGTCTTCTGTCGGTCGGCCGTCGCGTGCAGGGGACCGATGTCGATGACCGTTTCACGGCTCGTGTACGTGATGCCCTGATAGACGAGCGCCACCAGGCCGAGCACGATCAACGCGACGCCAACGATTGAGATGGGTTTCATAAGGATGGTTGCTCCAGTTGTCGTGCGTTGAGCATCTCACGCGAGCCGCCCGCGGACGTGTGCAGAAGTGAACGTCCGGCGTGGAGGGCCGCCGTCTATCATGGCGGACATGCGATTCATCCATCTGTTCCTCGTCGGGTACTTCGTTCTGGTGCTGGGCGCCGGTCTCGCCTTGTGGCAGACCGGTGTGCTCGGGCGCGTCGCGCCCATCTGGATCGGTATCGGCACCCTTGTGGCCATCGGGATGGGAATCATGCTGTCGGTGGCCTCCGGCAAGCCGACCATCACTGAGGAGATTGAAAAATGACATTCACGGTTCCGGAACTTATCGTCCTGATCCTGATCGCCGCCGTCTGCGGCGCCGTTGGCAAGGCACTCGCGGGCGGAGGGCCCGGCGGGCTCATCGCCTCGGTCGCCCTGGGTTTTGTTGGCGCCCTCATCGGGCCGTGGGTGGCAGGTCAGCTCCATCTGGCCGAGCCGCTGGTGCTCCGCGTGAGCGGCCAGCCATTTCCGATCGTGTGGTCGATCATCGGCGCCGCCCTGTTCGTGGCCCTTCTGCATCTCATGTCCGGACGGAGCTGGGCGAGAACCTGACGTCGCCCGAGTACACCGGCGGTGAGCGTCGAGGTCGCCGGTAATCGACGCTACCGACCGATGTGCGATGGAATGTCGTCCGGCTCGACGAGGCGGGACAGGTCTTGCGCAGCCACTGTTTCAGCGACGGCTTTCAACTCTCGCACGTTGCCCGGCCACGAGTACGCGGCAAGCCGATCCCATGCGGCGGTCGTGAGGCGGGGCACCTCGGCACGCGCATGTAAGGACAGATAGTGTCGGAACAGGACCGGAATGTCCTCGGGTCGATCTCGCAACGCCGGAATGACCAGATGGATGCAGTTCAAACGGTAGAAGAGATCTTCGCTGAACTGGTTGGATCGAACGCGGGCGATCAGATCCGTCCGGGTCGCGGTCATGAGTCTGCGATCGCTGCCGAGTCTTGTCTCACTCTCGAGGAATCGATGCAACTGCGCTTGTATTGGTGCGGGGATCGTCTCGATGTCCTCAATGAAGACGGTACTCGCCGACGAGCCGGACCCGACGCTGTTTCGGAGGACCGATTCCATGAGGCCCTGGCAAGTCGCGAGGATGAACGGGGCCTGGCCGGAGGCACGCCGCTGATGAATCAGTTGGGCGACAAACTGTTTGCCGGCGCCGCTCTCGCCTGAAATCATGACGTTCGTGCCGAACTGAACGGCACAAGAAATGTCCTGCTGGAGGGTGCGCGTGGCTGCGCTTCTCCACGACGGGTGTGACGCCTCGCTCAGCGTTCTGTTGTTCATGATTCTCCTTGCGGATCCCGGTTGGCGGGTGTCGGTTGCCCGGTCTGGAGCGTCTGAAAATGCCACGACCCGGAATTCTCGGGATTTCGAACCAGCCCCTATCGTCTGAGCAAGGGGCGCGCCATGCGTGGGGCCGGCGCGTGCGGCATAAGGATCAGCGAGCGAAGGAGTTGGTGCCGTTCGCCCCAAACGCATGCGGGCTCTTTGTGCCGAAGTGCCCGCATGTCGGCAAGTGACGACGTCACGGCTTCAGCAGTGGTAGTGCCCGCACGGGTCTGCATGCCCGTTGTTCTGCCGAGCCCCCCCGGCCCCGATGCTCTCTCGCGGTATCAGGCGCTGTTGCGTGTGTCGCGAGCCATCGCGTGTCACACAAGCGTCGCCGCGTTGCTCCGCGCCGTCTCCGACCAACTCCACATCGTCGTTCCCTTCGACTACCTGATGCTCATTCTGCACGACGCCCCGACGGACGAGATGCGCCTCGTCGTGCTCGAGCCGTCCGACACGCCGTTTGCGCCGTTCGTTCCGATGCCGCTCAGCGACTGGGGGCCGGCGCGGTCGGCCTGGGACACACAGCGCACGTCGGTCGTGCCGATGCTGACGGAGGCCCTGTTGGGCACAGGGCTCGATTTCATTCGCGGACACGGCGCACGGGTGACGTGCTGGTTGCCGCTGACGACGGCGCACCGGCGCGTCGGCGTCCTCAGTTTCGGCAGCCGCGATGCCGACCAATACGGAGCCGATGCCGTCGCGTTCATGGAGCAGGTCGCGGCGCATGTCGCGATCGCGGTGGACAATGCCATCAACTTCGACGCCGCGCAGCGGCTCCAGGGGGAACTCCGTGAAGAACGGGACCGGTTGCGTCTCCTGCTCGAGGTGAACAACCTGCTCGTGTCGCGGCTCGAGTATCCCGATCTGCTACAGACGCTGTCCGAGTCGCTGCAGCGCGTCGTCAAGCACGACTCGGCCAGCGTCGCGCTTGTTGATCGGGACTCGGGCCAGCTGAGGCTTCAGGCGCTCACCTACAACGACGCGCGCGGAGTCCTCGAGCCCCACATCCTGATGTCGCTCGATGGGTCGCCCGCCGGGCTCACGTTTGCGCGCGGGATCGCCAGGGTGTTCCACAGGGCGGATCTCGATCAATTCGATCACAGAGTGGCGTCAACCCTGCTGCCGGCCGGCCTGCAGACCGTGTGCTGCGTACCGCTCGTCACGCGGCGCGGCAGCCTGGGCACGCTGAACGTCGCGAGCATCGATCCCGAGGCGTTCCCGCCTGAGAAGGTCGAGCTGCTGAAGGAGATCTCCTCGCAACTCGCGATCGCGGTGGAGAACGCCCTTGCGTATCAGGAGGTCACGGGCATCAAGGACCAGCTCGCCGGAGAGAAACAGTACCTCGAGGACGAGATCCGTCTCCAGCACGACTTCAGCGACGATCATCGGCGACAGTCCGGCTCTCAAACGCGTGCTCCGGTCCATTGAGACCGTCGCGCCGACCGACGCCACCGTGCTCCTTCGGGGCGAGACCGGCACCGGCAAGGAAATGCTGGCGCGCGCCATCCACAACCTCAGTCCGCGTCGCGAGCGCACGTTCGTACGGCTGAGCATGGCGGCGCTGCCGGTCACCCTGATCGAAAGTGAGCTATTCGGATACGAGAAAGGCGCGTTCACCGGAGCCACGACCGCCAAGATCGGCCGCCTGGAGCTCGCCCATCGGGGCACGCTGTTCCTCGACGAAGTCGGCGACATCCCGCTGGAAGTGCAGCCGAAGCTGCTCCGCGCGCTCCAGGAGCGGGAATTCGAGCGACTTGGCAGCACACGGACTCAGCGGGTCGACGTCCGATTGATCGCGGCCACGAACCGCGACCTGGAGCAGATGATCGCCGATGGATTGTTTCGGCAGGATCTCTACTATCGGCTGAACGTGTTTCCAGTCCAGGTGCCCGCATTGCGCGACCGTCCAGAGGACATTCCGGCGCTCGTGCACCATTTCGTCGACAAATTTGCGCGCCCGTTGAAGCGTCACATCACGACCGTTCCGACGGCGACGATGACGGCTCTCCAGCACTCATTCTGGCCCGGCAACATCCGCGAACTGGAAAACGTCGTCGAACGGGCCGTCATCCTCTCGTCCGGGCCGGAGCTGAAGGTCCCGCTGGCCGATCTCCAGCCGACTTCGCGGCGCAGCGCCGCCGGACAGAGCGCTGCGACCGGCCAGTTGCGCAACGCGGAGCGCGAGCTGATTCTCCGTGCGTTGAGGAAGTCTCGCGGCGTGATTGGCGGGCCCCAGGGCGCCGCGACCAGCCTCGGCGTGAAACGCACGACACTACAGTCCAAGATGCGCAAGCTGGGAATCACGCGTCCGGCATTCTGAACCCCCGCTGCCAGTCGTCGGTACCGCCCTGTCGTCACCAGGCTCCGGTGTTCCTTTGGGAACACCCCTCGTGCAGCCGGATTCAGTACCCTGATGTACACATGTCAGACCATCCCACCGTTCCCAGACCGCAGCGCGAGGACGAGCTGTATCGCGAGGATAAGCCGCATCGCGAGGATAAAGACGACGTGCGCGTCCGGACCGAAGCCGCCGAGTCTGCCCGGAACGAGGCGGAAGAATCCAGGAGACTGGCGGAAGAAGCCCGACAGGAGCGGGAGCGCTTGCGGGAAATCGGCGAGGCGGCCCGAAAGTCCGGCGAGGCCGCCAGAGACGCTGCGATGGATTCCGTGCGAGCGACAACGGACACGATGCAGGCGACGCTCGACCAGATGAAGGTCGTCGAGGAAATGCGGCAGACCCTCCGTGACATCCGGAGCGTGTACAGGCCCGACTCCAACTGAGGCGCGGGGCCTGGCCGTGTCGCGCCTGGCTCCGTCATATCAACGCGACACGGAGACCTCACATGTGGAACAAAAACGAGCGAAAAGGGAACGTCGATCAGGCGAAGGGCAAGGTCAAGCAGGCTGTCGGCGCGCTGACAAAGAACGAAGATCTGAAGGCCGAAGGTCGCGTTGACGAGGCTGTGGGGAAGGTCGAGGTCGCGGTGGGCCAAGTAGGCCGCAAGGCAGGCGACGCGATATCGCGAATCGCCAAAGCTGTGAAGCGCTGAGGGTCGCATGGACAATACATTCACTCGAGAGGCCAAAGACGCCGTGGCCGACTTCGGACGAAAGACGATCGACAACATCGACGCGCAGCGGCGCCCGGCCGCCGTCACGCTCGATCACACGGCCTCGGTGCTGCACCAGCAGGTGGACAGGGCCGCCGGCGTCGCGCACGCCACGGCCGACAGGCTGCATGCGACGGCCGACTACGTCCGCACGCAGGACGTGAAGTCGATGGCGAACGACGTCGTTGATCTCGTTCGCCGGTACCCGGGGCCGGCGCTCGCTGCTGCCGCCGCGGTTGGATTCCTCGTCGCGCGCGTTGTGCGACCGCGCGACTGACCCGACTGCGACAGGAGAGATGTCCATGCGCAGCGAACACGAACGATCGGTCCCGGACGTGCTGCATGCCATCATCGGCAACGTCCAGGAGATCTTTCGGTCCGAGCTGCAACTGGCGAAGACCGAGGTCGCGGAACAGGCTGCCGAGGCGAGGGCGCCGGCCGCTGCGCTGGCGGTCGGCGGCGTTCTCGCCGCCTACGCGCTTGGCCTGCTCCTGCTGTCGCTCGTCCATGTTCTGGCCACGCGCATGGCGATGTGGAGCGCGGCCCTTCTCGTGAGCGCGTTCCTGGCCGCGATGGCGATGCTCCTGATGAAGTGGGGGAGCCAGCGCCTGAAGCGCATCAACATCAGATCCGAGAAGACGATGGCGAGCCTGAAGGAGAACCTGCGATGGGCGAAGGATCAAGTCGGATAGAGCGGCACATCCAGCAGGAGCGCAGCGACTGTCGAGACAACATGATTGAGCTCAAGCAGAAGATGGCGCGTTCCGTAGACTGGCGTGTCCAGTGCGGCGAAAGACCTCTGACCATGTTGGGCCTTGCCTTCGGGGGAGGCGTCTTGCTGTCCGCTCTCATCGGTGGCACGCGCCGGTCGAGGCGTGGGGAGGGCGAACGCGGGGGCGGCGCCTGGGACATCCTGAAGGTCGCGCTCACGGGAATCGCGGCCGCCCGGCTGACGAGTGTCGTCGAAGAGCTGCTTCCAGGTTTTCAGGACGAATACAGAAAGGCCGAGGCGCGCAGGAGCTCGCGGTGACAGTCCTGGCGGATGCCCCGAGGCGCCACCGGACACGTCACCCTCGGTCACGCCCGAACGGCGGCCTGCCATTCGGCTGGTCCCGGCGCTCGCCGTCATCGTCGCGTTGTGGTGGGGACAAGTCGTCCTCATTCCGCTCGTGCTGAGCGTGCTCATCAGCTACGCGCTCGAACCGTTCGTCAGCCGCCTGGGGTCCCTCCATATCGCCCGATCCTTTGCCGTCCCGCTGGTGCTCCTCGCGCTGCTGACGGTGACGGGCGTTGGTGTTTACGGGCTGCAGAGCGAGGCGATGCTGTTCATCGAGCAGCTGCCGGAAGCGGCTCACACCGTTCGGGAGGCGCTGCGGCCGGCTCGCGGCGCTCAACCGGGAGCGGCTGCCAAGGTGCAGCAAGTCGCGCAGGAACTCGAAAGAGCGGCGAAGGATGCTGCAGGATCCACTCGCGCGCCTGCGGGAGTCACATCGGTCCGCATCGAAGAACCCACGCTCAGGTGGAACGACTATCTGTGGCAGGGCTCGCAAGGGGCACTGGAGCTCGCCGGCCAGCTCTTCGTCGTCCTGTGCCTCGTCTATTACCTGCTGGCGTCCGGTGATCTCTACAAGCGAAAGCTGGTGCGGATCGTGGGACCGACCATGACGCGCAAGAGGGTCACCGTCCAGATCCTGGACGAAATCGATCGTCAGATTGAACGCTTTCTCCTCGCGCGGGTTCTGGTCAGCGTGATCGTCGGGATCGTGGTGTGGTTCGGTTTTCGGATGCTCGGCCTGCGAGAAGCCGGCATCTGGGGGCTCGTGGCCGCCGTGCTGTTTGCCGTGCCGTACGTCGGACCGGCCGCGGTCACCGTTGGCGCGGCCGTCGCCGGCTTCGTGCAGTTCGGGTCGCTCGGAATGGCTGGCGCGGCCGGGGGCCTGGCGCTGGCGATCGCCGTCATCGAAGGGAACCTGCTGGCGCCCTGGCTCATGAGCCGCGCGGGCCGGATGAACACCGTCGCGGTGTTTGTGAGCCTCCTGTTCTGGGGTTGGATCTGGGGCGTGTGGGGCCTCCTGTTGGCCGTTCCCATCATGGCGGCGGCCAAGGCGGTCTGCGAGCGGATCGACGATCTGAGCGGCTATGCGGAGTTGCTCAGCGAGTAACGACGGCTGTGGCTTTGAGATCGGAATGAGCTTTGACGAATCCCGTATCGCCGTCATAATCGGCGCGCCGGGGAGTTCACAATGCGAATCGCAGCCGCGGCCGGTCTCGTGTGCGTGTTCCTGTCTCCTGCGGTCTCGTCCGCGGAAAGCCGGACCCCTTCTGCTGCGGCCTGCGAGCGGTTGGCACGCTCGATCTCCCTTCCAAACACGACGGTCACGCTGAGCCAGGCCGTCGGGGCAGGGAAGTTCGTCCCGCCGGGCGGCGGTGCGGCGGCCGCGCAGGCTGCCGCGACGCTGCCGGCGTTCTGTCGCGTGACGCTGACAATCGCGCCGTCGCCGGATTCGGACATCAAGTCTGAAGTCTGGCTGCCGATGTCGGGCTGGAACGGCAAGTTTCTGCAGGTCGGCAACGGCGCATGGGGCGGGTCGATTCAATACGGCCCGCTGGGCGATTCCCTGCGTCGCGGCTACGCCGCGGCCTCGACCGACACCGGCCACACCGGGGCGGACGCCAGCTTCGCGATGGGCCACCCGGAGAAGCTGATTGATTTCGGTTACCGCTCGGTCCACGAAACCGCGGTGCAGGGCAAGGCGACGGCAGCGGCGCTCTACGGTGAGGGGCCGCGTCTGTCGTATTTCAACGGGTGCTCGGGCGGCGGCCGGATGTCCTTCATGGAGGCCCAGCGATTCCCCGGGGATTTCGACGGCATCATCGCGGGCGCGCCCGGATACAACCGGACCGACGTCGCGTTTCAGACGCTCGGCATGGCGCAGGCGACGCACGTCAGCCCTGAGAGCTTCATTCCCGCCGGCAAGTACCAAGTGCTGCATCAGGCCGTGCTGGCCACCTGCGACGCGCTCGACGGGCTGAAGGATGGCCTCATCGCCGATCCCACGGCGTGCCGGTTCGACCCGGCTGCGCTCCAATGCAAGAGCGGTGACGGACCTGGTTGCCTGACGAACGCGCAGGTCGTCGCCGTGCGCCGGATCTACGCGCCGGTCGTCGATCCGAAGACCGGTGCACAGATATCGAACGGCCTGGAGCCCGGGAGCGAGCTGCAGTGGAGCTCGGTCGCCGGCAGCCAGCCGCATTCCATGTACAACGACCTCCTCAGGTTTGTGGTCATGAAGGATCCCAACTGGGACTACAGGACGCTCGATCCGGGCCGGCAGCTCGAGGTGGCTCGACAGGCCGACCGCGGCATCCTGGCCGCCACGTCAACGGATCTGACGCCGTTCGTCAGCCGCGGTGGAAAGCTCCTCATCTATCACGGCTGGGCGGATCAGAATATCCCGCCGCGCGAGTCGGTCAGCTATTACAACGGCGTCGTGAAGACGATGGGACAAGACAAGGTGGCGGGCGCCGTCCGCCTGTTCATGGCGCCGGGGATGGGACACTGCGGAGGCGGGGACGGTCCCAACGAATTCGACATGCTGGCCGCGCTCGAGCAGTGGCGCGAGCAGGGGAAGGCCCCGTCCGAGATCCTCGCATCGCAGGTAGTTGAAGGGCGCGTGACCCGGACGCGTCCGCTCTGTCCCTATCCGCAGATCGCCAGATACAAGGGGACCGGCAGTATCGACCGCGCCGAGAACTTCGCCTGTGCGAAGTAGAGACCGGCATGGTCCTCACGAACCATGCCGGCGGAGAGGAAAGCGAACCCGCTGTTACTGAATCGGGGTCGCGGCGGCCGGAATCGGATCGGCGGGCGGTACGGCCGCACTGGTGTAGAAGATTGTGCCCTGCTCCGTCGTCGCGAACGACCGCGTGCCGGTCGAACCGAACGAGAGCGGGCGCGCTGTCGCGTAGTAGTTGGTCGTCGTGCCCGTGCAGCCCGCCGGAGGCGCCGGAATGGCCGCGCCCGTGGATGCCTGCACCATCGTCACCGTGAAGCCGCTCTTCGCTACCGACGCCGCGCTCGTGAGGTCGGGCGACAGGAAATTGCCGGCGATCCGCAGTTCGGTCAGGCTCGGCGAGTAGCCGTTGCACTGCTGCGAGTAGTTCTGCTGCGAGGTGTTGATGGCGCGCATCGACCCGATGGCCGAGGCCTCGTTGCCCGACATGCGGGCGCGCAGGAGGCCGGGCACCGCGATCGCCGCGATGATGCCGATGATCGCCACGACGATCAGCAGCTCGATCAGTGTGAAACCCTTCTGGTTCGTTCGCATCATCTCTCCATTCGTCCCGAGGAAGCCGGCCGTCTTGCTGGCCGATACTTCTCGGCCCCGCGCGACGCGCCAGATTGCAGCGCAATGCGGATGCCGCATGCAGAGAGTTGACTAAGCGCCTTCTGCGCAGACAGTTAGTCGAGCCGGGTCCCATTTGGGGCGCTCGGATGTGCCACTAATTGGCTGCTTTCATCGCTGACGCCTACCAACAATTGTCAGCGCGACGGCGCGACCCTCCTGGCACAGCAGGCCCAGCCGCCCGCGCGCATTCAGCTCACCATGAAATAACGACCTGGAACTGCCCGCTGTTGTCGCCGACACCATCGTCGTTGATGCCCAGGTACAACAAGCCGCTCGCGGGAGCGGCGATTGATGTCTGATCGCCGATGCCAAACGGCTGACCGCCGTCGATGCGTCCAATGAGCGCTCCCGCGAACGCATTCGGCAAGGGCGCGCCGGGAGTCTTCTTCAGATCCAGCGATCCTGCCGATCGCGCACGATCGCTGGCGTTTGCGGTCCAGCGAATCTCACCTGTCGTTTCGATGTGAATCCTGTCCCCCTGGCGCACGCGGATGCTGGTCGGTGTCCACACGCGTGTCGCGGGGACCACGATGGTTCGGCTCGGCGTGCCTTCGCCGTCCCTCGTGTCGGCGGCGCCGGTCGTGCCCCGATTCGGAAAGTATCCCCCGCCGTCTGACGAGTATCGCGACCGCCCGTAGCCATCCGGATATCCGCGCTCGAAGCCGTCCTGAAAATTCTGGCGGTACGTGTCCCTGTTGCCGAAGCTCGATTGGTAGCCGGCAGTGCCGTTCCGGTAGGCCTGGGAACTCCGGAAATCCGATCGCACGTTCTGCCGTTGATCCTGCTGGCCTGCCCCGATGCCTTCGCGATAGCCGACGTCGAATGCCGTGTCGGCGTGCCCACCCGATTGACGCGTCGGGGACCCGGCTGCATGCGAGGAACCGGCGCCGCTTCCGCGCGAGTAACTGCCGCCGGGACGCCCGTAGAGCTGACCGTAGCTCCCCGGCCGGTCGTAGTAGTTGTAGCCGTCATCGTAGCCGGTCTTGTATCCCGTTTGGTACCCGCTCATGTATGCCGGACGGTTGCCATACGCCGGATCGTAGTCGCGGGCGCCCGCGAGGTAGTCGTTGTCCCGGAACGTGCGGCCGAGGCCTCGTTCGCGATCCTGGCGTCCTCGATCGGCGCCGTCGCGATAGCCGTGTTCATCCCCGTGCTGGCGGGAATCCGCCGAGTTGTACTGCGCGTGCATGCGCACGGCCGGAGGTCCGATGAAGAGGGCGACCGCCGCGACGGCGGTTCCCAGCATGAGTCTGGTCATAGCAATCATTCCGTTTCTGGTCGCGCTAGCGGTGGTCGTTGCGCTGATCGTAGGGGTGAGGGTTGTGATGAGCATCCCGCTGTTTGTTTTTGTCCCAGCGATGGTCATGGGCGAGGTTGCTCCGACCGTCTTCCCAGTGACCGATGAAATACTGTCCACCGACGTGGTACGGATCGACCCAGTAGGCGCCTTCATACGGCGCACGGGTCCAGTAGCCGTCGTGCCACGTGTAGTGCGAACCCTGCGGATACCAGTAGCCCTCGACCCACCCGTAGTCGGGGCCCGGTCGGGCCGGGACTCGGTACGCGCGCGGCGCCGGCGGGGCGCCAATGTGAATGCCGACCGAAACCTGCGCCTGGACCGCCGAAGCTGGGACGAGGAGCGATGTGGAGATCGCGAGTGTCTGAAGAAGTCGTTTCATGACTGAACCTTTAGTGGGGCTGTCGGCGGGTGATGCCGCCGACAGCCCGTTGGTGAAGTCTACGCGCAGGAGCCGGCAACCATCTTCATGTGTTTGACGCCCAGGTAAGGACCGCTGCCTTCGGACTTGGTCTGCGTGTCCTTGGTCGGGCCTTCAACCTTTGTCTCGGTCTTGATCTCGACCTTGCCGTGATTGCGATCGGCCGCGATGCCCTCGATCTCCACGCGGTGGCCGACCGCCTTTGAGAAGTTCTCGTCGTCGGACACCAGCACGTAGCGATGCAGGGCGCCAGTCTTGTCGGTGACTCGCGTCAGGACAAACGCGCCTTCGGAGTCTTTCTCCACGCAGCCGGCGACCGTCATCTTCTTGCCGTTCTCGACCTCGATCTTCTTGGTGGTCGTCGTTTCGCTCGACTGAGCGCCGAGAGCGACCGTACCGGCGACCGCAAGGCAACATGTGAGCGTCGTTACTCTTTTCATCATGCTGACCAGACTAGGCGCATCGCGGCCGTCCGTGTGTCTCCTATTGCACAGGCTCCTGAACCCCGATGGAGCCACGATCGCTACTATGCCGCACACACGAACACGCCTGGGCTTCATGCTGATGCTGGTGCTCGTCACCTTCACCGCTTCGTTCAGCGCCGCCACCGTGCGGGACGTGATCTGGCGGGACCCTGGCGACATGGCCTCCTTGAATCTGCTCTATGGCGCCGGTGGGAGGGCGCATGCGCCGGACCCGAACGGCGCATTCACGTTCGTCAAGGAAGACCAGGAAGCCACCAGTCCGAAGTTCGACATCGTAGACGCCCGCGGCACCCGCTGGCGGGTGAAGCTTGGCCAGGAGCCCGAGTCGGAAACCGCGGCCACGCGCTTTCTCTGGGCCGCCGGCTATTTCGTCGACGAGGATTACTACCTGGCCACGCTGAAGGTCACAGGCATGCCGACGCTGCATCGCGGCGCGAACTTCGTCCGGGCTGACGGCACGGTCCACCGCGCGCGCCTGGAGCGCCAGCTGAAAGAGGTCAAGAAACCGGGAGGGTGGAGCTGGTTCGACAACCCCTTCGTCGACGGGCGAGAGCTGAACGGCTTGAGGGTGATGATGTCGCTGTTGAACAACTGGGACCTGTCAGAGGAGAACAACTCGATTGTCGAAAGAGGCGGCGAGCGCCGGTACCTGGTCGCGGACCTGGGCGCCACGTTCGGCAATACGGGCAACAGCCTGACGCGATCCAAAAGCGTCCCCGAAGAGTATGCGGATTCGACATTCGTCGAGAAGACGACGCCCGACTTCATCGATTTCGTGATGCACAGCCGTCCCTTCCTCCTGTCGGCCGTCAATCTCCCCAACTATCGCGACCGCACGCGGATGGAGCAGGTCACCAGGCACATCCCGCGAGCCGACGCGAAATGGCTGGGGCGCAGGCTGTCGAAGCTGTCCGGGAAGCAGATCCGCGACGCCTTCCGCGCCGGGGGCTATACGCACGACGAGGTCGAGACGTACACCAGGGCCATGCGCACACGCATCACAGAACTCGGCGCGCTGTGAAACTGATTGTCGAGCCGGAGGCCGGCGTGGGCCCGCTGCTCGCGGGCATCGCGCGCGCGAAGAAGAGCGTGGAGATTTCGCCCCCTGTTCCGGATTGCACAGCGCCCAGGAACCCGATCGGTCATATTTGAATTTCACTTAACACTGGAGAACAAACACATGAAGCCTGCTACCGCTACCTGGATCGCCGCCCCTGCAATCGCCCTCTTGACGCTCGCCGCGGCGCCCGCTGCTGCACGAGCGATGGCCTCGCCGCAGACCGTCACAGAGAAGACCATCGATGGCGCCGAAAAGGCGAAAGACGCCGTCGTCAAAGGCGCGACGGTTGCCGCCGACAAGACGGTGGACGGCCTGAGCAAGACCGGCGAAGTGATGACCGATGAATGGATCACGGGCCGTGTCCACGCACGCTTCGTGGACGAGGACCTGCTCAAGGGCAGCGACATCAGCGTGGATACCCACAAACACGTGGTGACGCTGAAAGGCACCGTGACGGGGAAAGCCGGGCGTACCCAGGCGACGAAAGTTGCGATGGGCACCGAAGGCGTGCACAGCGTGGTCAACAAGTTGACCATCGGACCGAAGCTCAAGGGCTGAAGCCGCGGCAGTCGTCAGTCTCGCGGGTTCGTGGCGAAGACGGTCAGCTCCGTCGTGAACCCGCGGTCGTCCATTTCGAGCGCCGCTCTGACGGCGTGGGCGATGTCATCGCCGTGAAGTTTGGTCGGGTTGTCCTTGCTCTGGCTGAGGCCGGCCGTCGCGTAGAAATCGGTCAGGACCTCGCTGGGATTCACGAGGATCACGCGAACGTTGTGCTGGCGCAGCTCCGCGCGCCAGCACTCGGTCATCCCGCGCAACGCGAACTTGCTGCCGTAGTAGGCCGTGCCCTTCGCGGCGCCCCGAACGGCCGCGGTCGAACCGATGTTGATGATGTTGCCGCTCTGCCGTTCGATGAAGTGCTTTGCGGCCTCTCGTGCCATGAGCATGGCGCCGGTCACGTTGGTCGCGAAGACCTGTTCGAAGCTGGCGAGATCCATCTCGACGAGGGGCTTGATCACGCCAAAGCCGGCGTTGTTCACCAGGATGTCGAGACGATCGAATCGCTGAAACAGCTCCCTGTAGGTGCGGAGGACGTCGGCCTCCCTGGCCACGTCCGCACGGATGGGATGGGCGCCGATCGCCTTGGCGGCTGCGGCGAGCCGCTTTTCATCCCGGCCCGTGATCGCGACCTTCGCTCCCGCGTCGGTCAATGTCTCCGCAATCGCAAGACCGATGCCGTTCGACCCGCCAGTCACCAACGCTGTCGCGCCTTTCAGATTCATCGTGCAACCCCCCTGTCCATCGTCTCATGGCGGGACGGGCCCGAAAGGCGTGCAAAAAGACTGCGCAAGAGGCGCCATCGGCACGTCAGTTACCGGCTAAGGTAGACGCTCGCCGTCGACGCTGACTGACTGGAGGTGCGCGCGTGAGCCTCAGGTTCTGGGCCGTTCCGGCCAGCTTTGCTGCCGCCGTCTTCGGGTTCGTGCTCATCCTGTCAAACAAGGAGGCGCCGCCCTACGCGGCTGGTGCCCAGGCCGAGGTCACACAAGGCGCCCGCGACCACGTTCGGCGATCCGGTCATGCGCGCGTCCTCGTCGAGCTCAAGCTGCCGACGCCGCATGTGCCCGAAGGGAGGCTCGGCTCGGCGGTCGCCGTACTCGGACAGCGTCAACGGATTCAGGCCCAGCGGGCACGGCTGCTCTCGAGAATCCCGGCTGCGTCATACCGGCTCGTTCATCAATACCAGACCCTTCCCTACGTGGCCCTCGATGTCGACGCATCAGCGCTCGCCGCGCTCGAAGCGCTCGACTCCGACATCGTCAAAGTGGTGGACGACGAGATCGTCAGACCGACCCTGGCGCAGAGCGTCCCCCTCGTCCAGGCCGACCAGGCGTGGGCAGCCGGCTACGACGGCACCGGTGTGATGGTCGCCATCCTCGACAGCGGCGTCGATTCCACCCATCCGTTTCTCGCGGGCAAGGTCGTCGACGAAGCGTGCTATTCAAGCACCGTATCGGGGACGAGCGAGAGTTTCTGCCCCAACGGGCTCGCGCAGCAGTTCGGTCCGGGTGCGGCAGCCCCCTGTTCGCTTCCGGTATGCGTCCACGGCACGCACGTGGCCGGCATCGCGGCCGGCAACGGCGCGACAGCCGGCCAGTCGTTTTCGGGAGTGGCCAAAGGCGCGCAGGTGATGGCCGTGCAGGTGTTCTCGAAGATCACGAACGTGCTCGATTGCGGCGGCGGCTCGGCGCCGTGCGTCGGCGCGTTCAGCTCCGACATCGTGGCCGGCCTTGAGTTCGTGTACGCGCGCGCCGGCTCGTACAACATCGCGGCCGTCAACATGAGCCTCGGCGGCGGTTCGTTTCCGGCGCCCTGCGACGGGCAGCCCTACAAACCCGCCATCGACAACCTGCGCTCGATCGGCATTGCCACCGTTGTTGCGGCGGGCAACGGTTCGTCCACCTCCGAGCTGACCACGCCCGGCTGCATCTCCTCGGCGGTCAGCGTCGGCGCCACGGACAAGAGCGACGTCGTCGCCTGGTTCAGCAACGTCGCACCGTTCATGTCGTTGTTCGCTCCCGGAGCGGCCATCACTTCGTCTGTGCCGGGCGGTGGATACCAGGCGTTCAACGGCACGTCGATGGCGACGCCTCATGTGACGGGCACCTGGGCCGTCCTCAAGCAGGCGGTCCCGAACGCAGGCGTCGGTCTGATCCTGAGTGCCTTGCAGCTGACGGGCCTGCCAGTCACCGACACCCGATCCGGGGGAACCGTCACCAAGCCTCGCATCATGGTCTTCGACGCGCTGCACGAGCTCACGCCGATCACGAATCCTGTGCCGGCAATCACCGCGCTCTCGCCGCCGAGCGCGCGAGCGGGAGACGGGCCGTTGTCGCTCATCGTGACCGGCACCGGCTTCGATGCGTTCTCGATCGCCCGGTGGAACGGAATCGCCAGGCCGACGTCGGTCCTCAGCAGCACGAGCCTGAAGGCGACGATCCCGGCAAGCGATCTCGGCGCGATCGGCACCGCCCAGGTGAGCGTGTTCACCCCGGCGCCCGGCGGCGGCACGTCGTCGGATCTGACGTTCTTCATAGATCCGCCCCCGACGCTGACGACCGGTTCGACGTCTGTTTTGGTCGGCAGCCTCGTGACCGTGTCGCTGGCCAACGGCTTTGGCGGCTCCTCGGACTGGCTGGCGGTGGCGACCGTGGGTTCACCCGACACGGCCTACCTGCAGTGGACGTACGTCGGAGCGGGCGTGACCAATCGGACGTGGACGGTCTCGCTGGGGAGCGCGGGAACCTACGAGTTCCGTCTGTTCCGGAACAACGGATATACGAAAGCCGCGACGAGCCCGGCGATTACGGCCGCGCCGCCGGCGAACCCGGTGCCGGTTGTCGCGTCGCTTTCACCCGGCGTTGCCACCGCCGGTGGGGCAGCGTTCACCCTGACGGTGAACGGCAGCGGCTTCGTCTCGACCTCTGTTGTTCAGTGGAACGGCGCGAGCCGTCCGACCACCTTCCGGAGTTCGACGCAGCTGCAGGCCTCGATTCCGGCGGGTGACATCGCCGCCGTCGGCACCGCGCTCGTGTCGGTCGCAACGCCCACGCCTGGTGGCGGGCTATCGTCGAGTCTGACGTTCTCGATCGTCAACCCGCCGTTGTTGTCGGTCAGTACGACAAAGGCGGCCCCCGGCAGCAACGTCACGGTGACGCTCGACAACGGTCTGGGAGGCTTGACCGACTGGATCGCCCTTGCGTCGACATCGGCGGCGGACACCAGCTATCTCCAATGGGTGTACGTCGGAGCCGGCATCACGACCCGCACCTGGACCGTCACGATGCCGACCGCGCTCGGCGCCTATGAGTTCCGGCTCTTCCTCAACGGCGGCTACACGCGCGCGGCGACCAGCCCGACCGTCACCGTGGACCCGAACGGCGGAGGACCGACGATCAGCTCGCTGTCGCCGGCGAGCGCAACGGCCGGCGGTCCGCCCTTCACCTTGACCGTCAACGGGGGAGGCTACGACAGCAGTTCGGTCGTTCGATGGAACGGATCGAACAGACCGACGACGTACGTCAACCCGACGCAGTTGCAGGCCGCCATCACGGCCGGCGACATCGCGTCGGCCGGTACGGCCCAGGTGAGCGTGTTCTCGCCGGCCGGCGGCACCTCACCATCGCTCGCCTTCAACATCACCGCGGTCGATGCGCCGAAGTTGGTCGGTGAACGCCACGAGCGTTGTCGGCGGCGCCAACGTCACGGTCACCCTCACGAACGGCCTCGGCGGAGCGACGGACTGGCTCGCGCTGGCCGCGACCTCGGCACCGAACACCACCTATGTCCAGTACACCTACGTGGGCAGCGGCGTCACATCGCGTACGTGGGCGGTGGCCATGCCAGCGTCCGGGGGAACGTACGAATTCCGGCTGTTCCTGAACAACGGCTACACACGCGCGGCGACGAGTCCGGCGATTACCGTGACGCCAGCCGCGAATCCGGTCCCGCAGGCGACCTCGCTGTCGCCCGCCGCGGCCGCCGTCGGTCAGCCGTCGTTCACGCTCTCGGTGAACGGCAGCAACTTCACCTCGGCGTCGATCGTGCGCTGGAACGGGGCCGATCGCCCGACGACGTATGTCAGTGCCGCGCAAGTGAAAGCGGCCATCCCAGCCGGCGATGTCGCGTCGCTCGGTTCGGCGCAGGTCACGGTATTCTCGCCGACGCCCGGAGGCGGCACTTCGTCGCCGCTGACGTTTTCGACGGTGCCGGCGCCGATCCTCTCGGTCAGTTCGACGACGGTTTCGCCAGGCGGCTCGGTGATGGTGACGTTGACCGGAGGTCTGGGCGGAACGACGGATTGGCTGGCATTTGCGGCTTCCACCGCCGCCGATACGAGCTTCCTGCAGTACGTCTACGTCGGGGCGGGCATCACGACGCGCACGTGGACCGTGACGGTGCCAGCCACGCCGGGCACGTATGAGTTCCGGCTGTTTCTCAACAACGGCTACACGCGCGTGGCGACGAGCCCGACCGTCACAGTGGGCAGTGGGCCGTCGAGCGTGGGGCCGTAATGGGGGAGGGCGGAGCAATTCTGCCGGCTACGCTGCGTCGTCTGGCCCCCTGAGACGTTGTCGACTGATGGCGTCGGTCGCGAGCCAATGACTCGGGCGAGGCATGCCCATCGCCGCTGCGTACGGCGGTCCGCCTCCGCCCCCGAGTCGGTAATGATCGTCAGCTCTGGCCTGAAGTCGCCGGGTCTCTCTCTCGCCCTCACCGAACCCAGTCGTCAAAGCGCTTCGCCTCGTGATTCCAATAGATGTGAGCCGAGTCGACCATGTCATCACTGAGGTTCAGTCCCTTACATGTCCGCGAACGTTTGAATCCCGGCAGCGGACCGCTGTCCTCACTCGGGGCGTAGTCGAGACTCTCAAGGGTCAGTTTGGCCTGAGCTGCGTCGCGCGCAGCCGCAGAGTAGCGTAGAACCTCCGGCTTTTCGCTCGTAC
The DNA here is from genome assembly GCA_963821285.1 of uncultured Acidobacteriota bacterium. Classification (GTDB taxonomy): domain Bacteria; phylum Acidobacteriota; class Vicinamibacteria; order Vicinamibacterales; family CAVVIG01; genus CAVQJU01. Next base: position 429,433 of record CAWGDD010000010.1, on the reverse strand, counting down.
CCTTCAGAAACACCGCAACCACGATCTCTTTGGACGTCACGCCCAAGACGGCTTGCCCCCGGCGGCCTTGGCAGCTGAAGTCTGCCGTAAGCACGGATTCCGGTCGCCAGCTGACGCCAGGAACGAACTTCGAGGCCGCCGCGATGATAGAGGGCGCCTGCGCCGCTCCCATCAGGAGAATGCCGAGTACAACAAGGGCGCGCACCTGACCTCCTGCGTCAGCCTAAGTGCGGCGCCCTGTGAGGCCGCGTGGTTGAGGCCGAGGAAGCGCCGAGTTCATTCAGTCGATAGATTGATCGACACCCTGGGCCGCGCAGATCGAGGCAATGGTCGAAAGCCGACAAGCTCGCCTGGTCATTCCCAATCGCTCTCAACGAAAGCGATGCCCGATAGTGGGAGTCGGATACCAGCCCACGGGCCCACGCTTTCCCTTCGCCACAGTCTCCGGTCGCGATGCGACTGACCCCGCGAGTAACAATACGCGCATACAGGTCGAGAGCTTCGTAGTGGCGCCCCCGCATTTGGAGAGCCCCGGCGTAGTCCCACAGCACAAGCGGACATGAGGGAGCTTCCGCGAATGCCTTCTCGGCGTACTTCAGGGCCAGGGCGTAGCGCTTTTGTTCGTAGTACGCGGATGAAAGGCGGGTTAGTAACCAACGATGGTGAGGCTCCGCCTTGAGCCGCTGGCGCAGCGCGACCGGCTCACCGCCGTTATCCGCGTTCTTCTTGGTCTTCCGAGTCGCCATTGGATTTCAGCACGTCCTCGCTAAGGAACGACCTTGATGAAATAGTGCGTTGTGACGCAACTGATGCAATGCCCGACCGGCAGGCTCTCAGGAGTTGCCACGAGCGTGTCCCGGCCCACGCGAGTCGCGCGATAAATGTACACCTGGCTGCCATCCTTGTTGGTGAGCTGCCTGGCGAGCACGAGCGACCCTCCACCCGATCCCATGCTGTGCGGAGCATTCGACGCAAAATACACGGCGGCCGTCTGTCCAACGTGAAGCGTTGTGTCTTGCTCGGGCTGCAAACGCACGTCAGCGGCGCCTGCACACGCCTGGCAGATTGCCAGCGCTGCAAACCAGTACAGGACGTTGTGGCTCATGGCCGCTTCGTCGCACGACTCCGCAGCCACCGTATCTGCCCTCTATGGTTGATTTCGTGACCGATGACGTGAAACCACTTGAAGTAGTTGTTCACTCTCTGCCCGCTCCCCAGGGACGCCTCTTCTTCGAGCCACCGGTCATCGCGCCGGCCAAGTTCTGACAGTGTCTTCGCACGCACCTGCTCCAGCAGGCCCAAGTAGTGATCCAGTTCGTATCCTCTGATCTCGTCTCGCGCCCTTTCGCCTAGCTCGATAGCGGAGCCCCACTGCTGCTTGTCCTCCACACTCAGATCACGGGCATCGAACGTGGCGGCTTGATACCCGACCTCCGCTGCTGCGATGTGCGCCAGGAGCGCGCCGATGGAGTTGCTCTGCGCGTCATGCAAGTAGTCGAGCTCGTGTACTCCCAAGGCTGCTACGGCCTGGATGGTGGTCGATCGCACGTAGTTCATCATCGATACCAGGCGGGCAATCTGTGGAGTAAAGCCAGGGATATCGCCAATCAGGAAGAGGTCCTTTTGAGTCACGCTACAGCTCGCTGAATTCCTCGGGATACTCGACGACTCCCGTGCGTCCTTTGAGTGCGCCAGTCGTCAACTCGATGGCCATGAATGCATCTCCCGCCCCGGAATACACCGACACCAGGCCAACACTCGCAGCGGGGCGAAATCCAAACCGTGGGTAGAACCGAGGATGCCCCACAACCACCACCACTTGGTAGCCGCGCTCGAGGCATTCGCGTAGACCCGCTTCAACCAGCTGCGACCCGATGCCACAGGATTGGAACCGCGGCAACACCGCCATGGGCGCAAGCGCGAGTGTGGGAATCGGCAGGCCCGCCGATTGAATTCGGACGGGACTGAAGAAGATGTGACCGACTGGCACGTCGTCCGCAAGGGCGACCAACGAAATGACCGGCCGCCCCGACCGTTCAATGGCCGCGATCAGTGCCGATTCGCTGGCGCCTTCGAAAGCCAGTTATTGATCTCGACGATGGCTGGCCAGTCGTCCGGCTTTGCGGGCCGGATCGTCATCATCAGATGGACGGGGTTGCCCTCACACATAGCTCAGCCACCAGTCTCGACGCCGCGCTTTGACAGACGCGACCCAGCGGCAGAACGGGTACAGAACGGCCACGACCAGCATCCAGACGGCATAGACACCCGGCAGCCCAACGCCGTAACCCTTCGGATAGAAGAAGAACATCGTCATCAACTGACGGGCGTCGAAACCCTGGACGACGCCCAGGAGCACGCTCAGCGTGTGGATCAGGAAGAAGTGCGCCACGTAAAACGCAAAGGGCACGCGGCCGAACATGACCAGGGCGTCCTTGATGGCACCGGTGATGCGGTCGGCGAGCGCGCAGAGAATGGCCGCGGGGCCGAGGGTCATCAGCAGGAACGCCAGGCTCGGAGGGTATTTGGTCGTATTGAGGAAATCGATGATCGTGGCCGTCATCCCGCCTGGCTGTCGCTGCCACGGATTCGGATCGCCGTAGACGTCGAAGGCACGAAGCAGAAGAAATGCGGCGGTCAGGGCCATGCCCGTTCGCAGCAGGATCGCGTTGCGCCGGTCCTGGGGCAGTTCGAAGACCCCGGCGACACCGAAGCCGAGCAGCATGACGCCGACCCAGGCCAGCACCGGGTAGACGAAGAGGAACAGGAATGGCCCCGCGCGCAGGGCCATCTGCGAATGCAGGGCGACCCACAGCGGCCACTGCTCATCGAACAGACCGCTCGCCGGCCAGAACGCGTCGAGCAGGTTGTGCCCGGCGACGATCGCAACGCCGAGCGCGAAACAGGCGCGGCGCCCCAGCCATTGGAGGCCCGAGAGCACAACCATGCTCACGCCGATCGCCCAAATCACCTGCATCGCCACGAGGACCAGTCCTCCGACCTCCGCGATCCCGCCGGGAGAGAATGTGGCGGACGTGGAGATGACGAACACCTCGACGAAGATCAGCCACACGCCCCGCGTGAAGAGGAACCGTGCCAGCTCGCCGGGCTCTTTCTCGCCACCATCAGTCCAGCGCTGGTGCCGGCGAGCAGCACGAACACCGGCGCGCAGAAGTGCGTGATCCAGCGAGTCGCGAACAGCCCGGCGGTGATATTGGGATTCGCCATCGGATCCTGTTCGGCGGCCAACAGGAAGAAGTCCCTGACGTGATCGATGGCCATGATGACGATGGCCAGCCCCCGCACCATGTCGATGGCGCTGAGGCGATAGGCGCGATGGCTACTCGCCACCGATGTCCTGACCAAAACAGAGGCGGTACCCGTTGCAGTCCTCCACATCGAAATCACGGCAGCCGTAGGGGCGATCGCCGAGGTCGCGCGTGATCTTCACGCCCCTGGCCTTGAACTCCGCGTTGAGCGCGTCCGCATCGTCGATCCAGATGTACGCGTCCCACGCCCCTCCTTCCGGATCGACGAGTCGATTCGGGCGCATGACTCCGGTCCGTTCGAGCTGTGCCAGCATGATGCAGACACCGCTTCGCCTCACGATGCAGAAAGAGGGAGGCTCGTTCCAGAACCGGTCGTACTCGAAACCAAGAGTGTCGCGGTAGTAGTTGGCCGTGCCCACGACATCGTCGACAACCAGGTAGGGCGCAACGCTCCAGTCTTTCGTCATCGCCTTCGCCATAGTCGCGGCTGAGGCGAAGAAGGCGAGGACATACCGGGGCTGATGGACGTGAGGTTTCTGATCATCGACTATCGCCGCATGAACGCCACCCGTATGCCGAGAAGGAGCAGCAGGCCTCCACAGATCCGATTCACAGCCTGTTGAAACCGCTCGATCACGTCACGAATAGCCCGTCGATCCAGCGTGTAGACGAAGACAAGCCAGAAAGACGCGCTCACCAGCATCATGGCGGAGATGAGCAGCAGCATGGCGCTCGGTGAGGTGTCTGGGGCAATGACCGTTGTAAACACGCCGAGATAGAACAGCGCGCCTTTCGGGTTGAGGAGATTGTTGACGAATCCCTGAACGAACCATGCTCTTGTGGGCCGACGACCTTCAATATCGATCGTGTCGAGTGTCTTGGCACCCGATCGAAAGCTCATGAACCCAAGGTAGATGAGATACCCGGCCGCGGCGTACTTGAGCGCCGAAAACGCCACGATGCTCTGCGATATGAGCAACCCGATGCCGAGCACGCAATAGGTGATGTGGACCAGATTGCCGGAAAGAACGCCGATCGACGTCTGGAGACCGGCGCGCCGACCACCGACGAGTGTGTTGCGCAGGACGAGGACCATATCTGGCCCAGGGCTGACCATCACAAGGAAGGTCACCGAAACGATCAGGAGTATCTGGTCGTTCAGATTCATCGCGCCGGCGTCAACTTCCGGTCACGCATGACCTGACCGATGTCTCGCGACCGGCTGAGCACCGTCTGGTAAACCCAGGTGTAGTGATCGGTGGCCCAGAACTCCATCACCTGCCTCGTCTTCAACTCGCCGAGAAGCTGCAGATCAGCCTGCTGCTCGAGGTAACACACCAGCAGGTGCAGGTACGTCGAATACTCGTCGCGGGCGCCGGCGGTTCCTCCCGCTGGCACGGTCGGGAACAGTTTTCGTAGATCGGCAATCGCCTGGTCAGTCGCCTCGCGTCGTTCCGTCAGGAACCAGTGGAACTGTTCATGAACGAAGGTCGACAGCAGTAATTCATCGTCTTTCGCGTGCCGTGTGTGGAGGGTCAGCACGGGATGACTGAACGGAATGGCCCGCTCGTCGACGACGATGGACCTGGTGTAGATCCACGGCGACACGTCATACGCCGCCAGGAGCCTCTGCAGCTGGTCGCGGGTTCGCGCCTCATCCGGCGAGCCGTGCTTGAGCGCGATCTCAAGCGTGGCTTGTCCGAACGCGGCACGAGTCATGGCCAGCACGATCACGCAGAAAAGGAATCGTCGCATCACGCTCACCATCTTAGGCTAGCCACCGTCAGAGATCGCCATGCCGCGCGCGATCCACAACGCCGTGACGAGAGCGGCCCCGCCACCCAGGATGCCCACCACTTCCGGAGCGGTTCAGTGTGAGGAACAGGAATACGACGACACCGACGGAGCCAACGAACGAGCCGATGACCGCCGCCGCAGCGAGCCGGGCGCCCGGCCACACAGGAACGCGGCCGCAGACCCAGCCCACGGCTGCGCCGGCTCCCGTCGCCGCGAGCACAGACATGAATCTCATTGTTGCCCCCATCCATGCCAACACTTATGCGTTGCAGCAATGTGGAGCGCCGCAACGACAGACGAAGTCGACGATCGCCCCTCCCGACCGATAATCACTCGTAATTTCATCTCCGGGGAGGATGTCTCGGATGGCGACGTCGGTGAATGCTTCCACCCACGTGTTGTTGGCGCACGAATGATTCACATACCGTTCTGGTTCGCCGAGCAACACAAAGAAGACGTCGTCGAACGGGTTGAGGAAATGCTGTTCCTCCACCGACAACGAATCGATTCTGTCACGCCCAACCTTCTGCGAGACGTCCCAGCGGAGTACCGGTTCGCCTTTTCTGAATAGGCGCCGAGCGAAGACACCGCGACCACTGATGCTGGATCGCCTGATCTCGATGTCGTCGGTCATGAGTCTCCTCAGCTCGCCGCTCTCTTCATGAGTGCGCCGATCCGCGCCTCGTCCGCGGCGGTCAACTCTCTCAGCGCGAAGGCGACGGGCCACGCCGTGCCTTCGTCGAGGTTCGCCTTGTCGCTGAAACCCAACGTCGCGTACCTCGCCTTGAACTTGTGCGCGCTTTGAAAGAAGCAGACGACCTGGCCGTCGCGGGCGTACGCCGGCATCCCGTACCAGGTTCTCGGCGACAGGGCCGGCGCGCTGGCTTTGATGATGGCATGGAGCCGCTCGGCCATGGCGCGATCCGGCTTCGGCATCTCGGCAATCTTCGCGAGAACATCCCTTTCCCTGTCCGCCTCTTTCGCACGCGGGCCGCGGCGCGCGTCCGCCTTGAGCTCCTGGGCGCGCTCCTTCATCGCGGCTCGTTCCTCGTCCGTGAATCTTGGGCTCATAGAGCCTCCTCGTCTCGCCGGAAAAATCTGGATTCTGGACGGAATCTCCTCCGGCTATTACCCCCTCATGAGCACCACGCTAACAAACGCAAACAGGGCCACAAACGGGACGAGCAGCGCGGCCGATATTCCACGCTGGCCTCGAGCCAAGGGCCAAGCAGCAGCGACACTTGACAACAACACGAGGTGGGCCGCCGCGCCGAACCTGGGAGTGCCGCCGAGATACAGACAATAGGGCGCCGCAAATACGTTGCCCAACAGGATCAGCCCAAACTGGCGACGTACAAGTCCCATGCCGAACAGAACCACGGCCGTGCCAATGAACGGCCACCCGAAGACGACACCGGTCCAATGGTGGATCATTGTGCTGATTCGATTCGCGGTCTCGAGCAAGTCTGGCTAACGACCGCGCCTGTCAGCCGGCCGGCTCCGTGTGAGCCGAGCCCCCGGAGGACACATGATCGCACCGCCCGCCGACGGCTGCACACGCGGTCAGGCGTCGGCCTATGGCGAGAATGGCCCTCCAATACCGTCCGGCCCATAGAGTCCGATCAGCGTCCGAGCCGCCACGGCTCCGAGGGTAGCGACGAGGGCAACCTCGACAACGGCAAGCATGACCACGAGGTAGGACGGCCAAAGTAGCCAAGGCCGCAGCTTCCTGAAACGAACAAGGCCGAATCGCACAAGCAGGGCGTATCCGACGTTGGCCACCAACACGGCTGGAATCGCCAACACCAGTCCGAGGATCTCCATGCTTTTGGTTTGAGCTGCGACGCGTTCCGGCTCGTGTGTTCCGGCTTGAATGCTCAACTTTACCTCTTGTGAACAAACTCCAAAATCGCGCAGCGACACCATAAGTGCGACACCGGCCAACTTCCTGGCCGACCTGCATCCATCATCCGAAACGCCAGTTCTCTCGCTGCTCGGAGAGCCGTTCCGTCGGCGGAACGCGCGTGTGAGATCGCGCGGCCGCTCTCGTTTCCTGATCGCGACAGCGGCCTCGACACGCGACCCGGTCACTGCGATCTAAAAGGGGGCACCGATGGAACGCGAAGACAGTGCATTCACATTCGACGTCAACGAGCAGAACGTCTTCCTGACGGTCACGATCGGCGAGGGCCAGCTCGGCAGGTCGTTCGTCTTTCTCGGCGACACGCTGCTCGTCAAGGGCGGGGTCGTCATCGGGAGCCTGAACCTCGGTGCCGGTGGCACGCTGCTCGACAAAACCGTCAACGTGGAGTCGGTCGTCAACGACGTGAGCACGCAAACCAACCGCATGTCGGTCCGGTATGTGATCGAGAACGGCGGCGGCCGGGACAAAGAACTGGCCACACATGAAGTCGAGTCGGAAGGCAACACCTGCCGCTTCGTCACCACATTGTCCTTCAAGAGGGCGTCATGAGCGCCTCTCGCATCGTCGCGATCACCGCGATCGTTGTCACGGCCGCGGCGCCGCGCGCGCTCTTCGCGCAGGAGGTGCTCGCCGCCGACGATCTCAAGGCGCCGTCAACGCCTGCTGTCTCCATTCTCGGAACCGCGCCAACGACCATCGAGCGGCCCGACTCGCCGCGCGCGCTGGTGTTCAACCTCGCGTCCTCGGTCGCCGACTCGGGCGGCATCCCGCAGAACTACGCGGCGCAGGTGGCGCCGTATTGGCTTCGCTCGCATCCGGGGCTGCTCTTCGACTCGTACATCCACCCTTCAGTCGGCCAGAGTATCGTCCGCAGCTTCGCCGTGTCGGTGGCGACGGCCGACTGGAAGGTCGGGAGCGGGGCCAAGGCGACCGACCTCGGCAGCCGCCTCGCGCTCGGCCTGAGCGCCGTGATCCTGCCGGGCCGTGTCGATCAGGCGCTCCCGGACCTGGTCGCCGAGCTGGGCAAAGTTGACGACGATCTCGAGCTCGCGGCGCGGCAGCGCGACAACGATCCGCGGCTGAAGGGTCTCGCCGAACTCCAACGCGGCCTGACGGCGCGCATCAAGAACGAAACCGATGCGGCCAGGCTCGTCGACTTGTCGCGCCAGCTCGCCGACACGAAGACGACCCTCGCCACGATCACGGCCGACCTCGACGCGCAGATCGCGAAGCTCGAGAAGTCGGCGAAGCAAAAGACGCTGCAGATCCAGACACTCAACGTGCAGCGTGTTGGCGTACAGACTGTGGTCGCCGGCGCGTGGTCGTGGCAGATTCCGGGCGACGTGCTCGGCGACACACGCGGGGAGAAAGCGGCCCTATGGGCGACGCCGTCCTACCGCGCGTGCGTGATTGCGTGCGGCAAGGACGACGATCCCGACAAGCGAAACTACGTCGACGCGATCGGCGTCCTGCGCTACCTGCGGGATCGGACTGAGTCGACGAACGGCTTCGATCTCGGCGGGCGCGCCGTGTGGGAGATCACGCGCTCGTTCGCCGTATCGGGTGAAGTCGTGAAGCGCTGGTGGGAGGACGCCTCGACAACCGACAGCTCGACACGCGCCGTCGGTGTCTTCGAGGCGAAGCTGGCCGACAAGGCCTACCTCTTCGCGTCGTTCGGCCGCGACTTCACCGAGGCAGAGACGAACCGCACGCTGGTCTCGATCATCGGCCTGAACATCGGCTTCGGCGAAAAGCCTGTGATTCCGATTGGGAAGTGACGCGGCGTGTCGCCCCTGACTCCAGCCGCGATCGAGAGCGCGATTCGATTGCTGGACAGTCCCGTGGGCGGTCTGGTCCGGGGAGACAGTGGGGAAGCGGATTCTACCGAGAACATCTAGGCCCAATTCCTGTCGCTCAAGCTCGCCAGAATCGCTCAAGTCGCTGGATCGAGGTGCGGTCATCGCTCCACATGTTGCGCCGGCAGCTGGATGGTTACGACCGTCCCGCCGCTGGCGGGACACTCCACCGCGATCCGTCCCTGATGCGCTTCGATGAGCCGCTTCACGGTCGGCAGGCCCAGGCCGGTACCGCGCAATTTGGTGGTGAAGAACGGCGTGAAGATCTTCTCGCGGATCTCCCTGGGAATGCCGGGGCCGTTGTCGATGAACGCGATGTGACATGCGGCCTCGATGGCCATGACCGTCACCCGGATCCGGCCGCGCCCCTGCATCGCCTGCGCTGCGTTGAGGAGGAGGTTCTGGAACACGATCCGCAGGAGGTCCGCGTCGGCGGAAATCGACGGGGCTGATCCTTCGACCTCGACCTGCACCGCGCGAAGCATCGGATCCTCGCGCAGCAGATCCGCAGTCGTCGAGACGAGTGGCGCGACGTCAATTGGCACGGGCCGCGGCTGCGGCGGCCGTGCGAAGAGCAGAAGATCCTTCATCATCTCGGTCAGGCCGTCGATACGCGTGACAATTTCTTTGGCGATGGCGGCGTCTTTCCCGTCCACTGGTAGTCGATTCCCGATCACTTGGATTGCGCCCCGGATGCCGGCCAGCGGATTCTTCACTTCGTGAGCGATCACGGCGGCCATCTCGCCGAGCCGGGCGAGCGCCGTCTGCTCGCGTAGTTGCTCCTCCATCTGGACGCGGCTGCTCAGGTCGTGGAGAATCCCGGTGAATTTCTGCGCGCCTTCCACGGTGACTTCGCCGACCGACAGGTGCAGGGGAAACGTCGTGCCATCCCGGCGCCGTCCCATGACTTCCCGGCCCTTGCCGATAATTGTCGGCATACGCGTCGCGCGATAGCGTGCGAGGTACGCATCGTGTTCGTTGTGATAGGGCGCCGGCATGAGGATGTTCACGTTCCGCCCGACGACGTCGTCCTCCGCATAGCCAAAGAGCCGTTCGGCCGCTCCGTTCAACGCCTCGATGCGCCCGTGGCTGTCGATCACCACGATGCCGTCCACGGCGGATTCGACGATCGACCGCCAACGTCCCTCACTCGCGCGCAAACGGGATTCGAGCTGGAGGCGCTCGTCCAACTCGCGCAGCTGCGTGACGTCCACCACGTGATGGAGGATGTAGGCCAGCGTGCCGTCGGTGCCGAAGACCGGCGCGTTGACCGGGCTCCAGAACCGCGTTTCGAACCCGCCCCCTTCCGCGGCCGGCCGGCGGACGTCGTACCGCTGGACGGCCATGGTGTCCGACATGCCGCGCTGTCGCACCCGATCGAGCGAGGCACTGAGATTGCGGACGCCGGAGGCAGACGGATCGTCGGGATTGTCGGGAAACACGTCGAAGAGTCCCCGGCCGACGATCGCATCGCGCGTAGTCATGGTCGCGCTGAGGTACGCGTCGCTCGCCGCGACAATCGTCAAGTCGGGTGCCAGGACCAGGTATAGTCCGGGCGCTGATTCAAACAGCCGTCGAAAATCCGGGACGGTTGAGGGTGTCATCGGGGGCTGCGACACAGGTTCGCCCGATAAAAGTCCGCAGTGCGGCCCGTCTTTTTCCCCGGCTGCCTCTGCCGCATAACCGACGCGAACGCGGCCGGTCTCGGCCGATGGCTGCAAATATCGGCAGGGCCGATCTGGCGCTGACGTTGCAAGACGTCAGCGTCGTGCGCGGTAGTGCCCAACAGAACGAAGAGGGTTCCTGAACAATGACGAACGACTCGTCGTCGCTCCGCGTGCTGGTGGTCGACGACGAGCCGTTGGTCCGGTGGGCGCTTGCCGAAACCCTCGTGGCGGCCGGCGTGGAGGTGATCGAAGCCGCAGACGGCCAGCAGGCGATAGACGCACTCGCGGACGCGTCCGCGCACGTCGATGTTGTGCTGCTGGACTATGCGTTGCCGAATGCCCGGCATTTCGAGGTGCTCGCCGCGCTACGGCAGATCGCGCCAGCGACTCCCATTGTCCTGATGACGGTGTACTTCACGCCCGAGATCGCGCGCGAGGCTCTGGCCCGCGGCGCGTGCCGCGTGGTGGCCAAACCGATTGAGATGACGGACGTCCCGACACTCGTGCGCGACGCGGTTCGTCATTCACCCCCTCCCGTGCGCGAAACACTGTGAACGTCATGGGACCATTGCGGACGCCGTCCACCGCCAGAGAAGGGTCACGCGTGAGCGGTTGGCGACCGATCGTCCGCTAACCGGATGTAGGCTCCGTCCGACTTCATACACAGGAACTTCGCGTCCACCAACGAGTCGAGCACCAGCTGGCAAATGGTCCGTTCGACGCCACACAGACGTTGCACTTGTTCGGATGTGAGCCGTAACCCCGGCATTTCCACGAACTCGGCACGAAGCCGCGTGCGCACGTCTTCAATTGTTCTCATGTGACCCTCAGAGACGCCACAACATGGATGGCGCCACGCGGTTCGCACGTGCCTGCTGCCAGTCATCAACATTCCGGGTCGCCCTGGAGTTGGCCGCCGGGAGGTCTTCGAGCAGTACGAACTCGTCATCGCCCGTCGCCAACCACGCTCGCACGTGCTGATGCCTGGCATAGGCAACGGCTCGCGAGATCGCTTCGTCGCGGGTGCGGTGTGTGACCTGGTCGGGAGCCGATGCTGTGCCAAGCAAGTGGACGGTGCTCGGGTCACCGGGCCTGTGCCGAACGACGACGTCGTCCGCGCCGGGGTGCGCCATGGTTCACCCTCCTACTATCGCGGCTGGTCCGGTGAGCCACCTGCCAATGGCTCTAAGAGGGCGAGCTGAGAACAGGAATGCTGTCGGCCGACACTGTAATGTAGCTGACAGTCTCAACGCAAGGGGGCTGTGCAGGTGTTTACTGAAGCCTTACGCGGGGTCCGTGGGACGAACCCGTGCTCGTTTACGGTTGCAACCGGTCGAACCGCGCGCGGATGACGGCGTAGCACTCACACGACGCCTTTTCCAGCCCTTTGCGGTTCCGCACCATGACCCGGCCATATGCGTAGCGGATCAGTCCCGCCTGTTGCAATGCCGCGGCGGCCACACTGACGGTCGGACGGTGCACCCCGAGCATGACCGCCAGAAACTCATGGCTCAAATTGAAGTCCTGTTCGCGCATCCGGTCGTGCGTCATGAGCAGCCAGCGGGCGCATCGTTGGGCCACGGTGTGTCTCGCGTTACACGCGGTGGACTGCATCAACTGCGCGATGATCACTTGCGTGTATCGTCCGATCAACTCGTGCAGGGCGCCGCCGGCCGCGACTTCGCGTCGGAAGTCCCCGACGCTCAGGCACTCGGCGTCCGTGCCCGACACCTGCATCAGGGTCTTGCCGGACGCGACCGCATCAGCACTGAGAAATGCCTCGATGCCGAGCATGCCTTCATTCCCGACGGTCGCCGCTTCGACCATCGTGCCATCCGACAGCAGGGTCACAATTGACGCCGCACCATCATTCAGGAAATACACGGTGCGGAGTGGTTCGCCGGGCTTGTGAAGCACCTGCTTCAACCGGATCGGAACGGTTTTCAAATACGGTCGCAGGCGGCGGAAGTCTTTGGCAGGCAGCGCGGCGAGCAGATGGTTCCTCGGTCGGCTGGAGGGCGGCGGTCGCTCGGCAGACACCCGCAGTGACGGTGCACGTTTCTTGGACATCTGTTTCGGCTCTCCACGGGTTCAACGACGTATGGCTTTGGAGAGTCTGTGGCGAGCCGATGGTTCCCTCGCAGGGGGCGGCGGCAGGCTCAGGAAAGCGAGAAGGACTGAGGAATACTACTACGTTTCTATCAATGCTCCACTGTGATCACGACATTTCCTTTCTTGTGCCCTTGCTCAACGTACTTGAACGCTTCCGAGATCCGCTCCAAGGGATAGCTTCTGTCGATGACAGGCTTGAGCTGCCCGGCCCTGACGAGCTCGACGATGGCATTCATTCTCTGCAGGTTGTTGATGGCCACACCGCCCTTGATCTTCTTTCGACTGGCGATGGAGGTCCAAAGGGCCCGAACGATGTCGGTCAACTCCATGATGTTCTGAAGAAAGACACCGTTGGGCTTCAGCGAGTTCCGGCACCGGTCAAACGTCGTCGCGCCGACGACGTCGAAGATCAGGTCGTAGGCGTTTCCATTCCTGGTGAAATCGTCCCTGGTGTAGTCGATGACCTTATCGGCGCCGAGCGACCTCACCAACTCAACGCTCGCACCGCTGCAGACCGCAGTCACGGTCGCCCCAAAGTGTTTGGCCAGTTGGACACCGGCCGAGCCGATGCTCCCCGAGGCACCGATGATCAGCAGTTCCTGTCCGGCTTGGATCTTCCCCAAATCACGAAGGTAGTACAACGCGGCGTTCGCCCCAAACGGAATGGCGACGGCTTCCTCCCAACTGAGCGCATCTGGCATGAGTGCCACAGCCCCATTTTCGGGAAGGCATGCGTACTGGGCGTGTCCGCCGCAGGCCATGCCGGTCGAGGCGACAACCCTGTCGCCCTTCTTGAACCTCGCGACGTCCTTGCCCGCGCGCTCGACCTCTCCCGCCAACTCGGTCCCGAGGATGCGTGCTTTCCAGGGCTTTCCAATACCGAACATGAGTTTCGCGATGGGCCGCATCGATTTGGTGACGAACGTGAAATTGCGGATGTTGCAGTCACCCGTTGATACTGTGGTCGCGTTTATTGCGATCAGCACTTCGTTGTCCTTCGGAGCAGGTGTGTCCACCTCCTTGAACTGCAGAAGATCGGGAGATCCGTATTGGCTGTGCAGAATCGCTTTCACAAGTGCTCCCTTTGGGTTGGCTGGGGGAAGACCATCAGCATGGTCTCAACTCGCGTGGTGCAATCAGAGTGCGAGCGCCGACGACGATCGGAGAGGGGACCACTCTAGTTCACTTCCCAATCCTCGCGGGGGGATTCTTCGATGCGCTGGTCTATCAGCCGCAGCGCGTCGATGGGTTGAACGGCGGCACGGTGGAACGCAACGTCGTCAGCGGCGCGCAGCGCTCGCGCGTGATGAACTGTCTGGAGGCCGGCGACTATTTCGTCGCACACGTGATCAACGGACGCCTGCAGAGCGGTTTTCGCGTTCGTGTCGTGGACTACGCAACCCCCTGCCACTGACTTGTCGGAGGCGAGGCGCTGGGGCGAAGGTTCGGCGTTTATCGTGAGTTACAGGTGTCGCGGTCACTAGCCCGCGTCACCACGGCACTCTGACAACGTAGCGCAAGTCTGCGTCGTACGAGTATGACCACATGGCACCAATGTTTGGTCCCTGCGTCCACTGAACCTCGTCGATGTAGCTGAATGTACCCTGCATCCGTCCGATCGCATCGATCGTCACCGACCAGGAGGTCAGTCGAACGACGTGAGTGGCCGCGCTCACCGGTTCGCTGCGCAATCCGTTGAGGACGAGCGTCGCGGCATTCGCGCCCGCTGTGCCGCTCACCGGCAACGGCGTGCTGTTTGAGAACGGGATCAATGTCGCCGTGCCGGACACGTCGCTTCCCACCTGCGACAACTGGAGATCGAGCGTCACTTCGTTGCCGACTGGCTTGGGGCAGGTTGTCCAGCCGACCGGCGTGCATGCCCGAATCGCGTACGTGCCCTGCCAGTGACCGGCCAGCGACGCTGCGGGAAGCGCTCCGTGGCTGAGCGACATGCTCGTCGCGGTCACCTGCAGATCGCTCGTGAAGTAGCACGAGCTCAGATGCTTCTGCGTCACGAAGGCGAAGTCCCCACTGATGGTGTCGGTGACCGCATCGTAACGGCCGTGCCACCCCGCGAGGCTCCATCCGCCCGCCGGCTGGCAGAAATCGCTCGCCGGCCACGAATCGCTTCCCTGAAGCGTCATGGCACCATCAGCGCCGACCGTGCCCGTCACGTTCGCGACCCGCGGCAGCCATCCCGACAAATTGATCTGCCCGCTCAGCATGCTGCCGTCCTGGCGAAGCGCGAGCGCGAAGGCCTGCGGTCCGTTCGGCGCGCCGAAGACTACCGCGCAGTTCGGGGAATTCGGACACACGGGAACGTAACTGCCGGCCCACGTGCCGCTGACACTTCGCGTTACCGACGGCGCGGTTGCCGACGGCGAACCGGAATCGCGGGCGCAGGCGGCGGTGGTGACGACAGCGACGAGACAGAACAGGCGCGAAACGCGCATGGTTCTCCGTGAAGTGTGCGGGCGCGGCGGCTCCGGTCATTATAGGGGCTCGCACCGCCGAACGAGATCGCACCGCCGTGTAGTCTCGTTGCTCAGCCGAGGGTAAGGATGGGCCACGACTCATCTGTCGCGACCGAGGTTGACCTGGACGATGGTGATGGCGATCATCACCACCAGCACGACCCACGCGACGGTGATCATTACTAATCGATACGCTCATGAAGGATGTACCGTTTCAGCGGTTGCTCACTGTTTTGTGATACCGATGAGGTCACACACAACCGACTCGACGCATTAGGAATGTGGCGGAGGCGGCGGGAGTCGCGCCGAGAGCGACGTTCGAAGGACGTCGCTCGAAGCCTGGACGCGCCGCCGACAATTCGACGAGCGAAGTGAGGAGAATTGGAGGCGGCGGGAGTCGAACCCGCGTCCGAGAGTCGTTCGTCGCAGGACTCTACATGCGTAGCCGCCCTTGAATATTCGCGTCCCACGTCTAAGAGCGACGGAAACCGTGGACCGCTAGCCCCGATTTATCTCGTCGCCGCGCGTCGGAGCAGCTCGCGGCGACCAGCCTGCATTTATGACATCCTTCCCCATCCCACAGGCGAGGACGAGGGGGACGTCGCGGACTTAAGTGTTAGTTAAGCCGCGAGAGGCAGCTGCGTGTTCGCAGTTACGTTGTGTTCCAACGGATTTACGAGTCATTGGGGCTCGGCATGCATCCCACGAGTCTTTACCCCCGTCGAAGCCGTATCGCCCCCATTCGAGCGAACCGTGGCCGGGAGAACCCGTGATCTGAACACCCCAGTGTAGCACGGACGTTCTGGCTGAGCTGCTCAACCCACTGTATTTATTGGAGTTGCCGTATAATATCGACACGCCGATGAACTGCAGGAAGCCTTCGCAACAACTGCGTGTCAGGCTGCGCGTGCGCTCGCGCCAGACCGATACTGGATCGATGGCGCTCGCTCGCGTTGCGTTCACGGCCCTCGCCTTGACCCTGTCTGTCTCGGGTCACGCCCAGCAGGCGACCGACGGCGGCGCGACGTCGCTTCCAGCGGCTCCAGCGGCCAGCTCGGGCAACGTCACGAACATCGCGCTCGTGCTCAAGCCGACCGACCACCCGCGCGTGCCCCGCGACCTCTCACAGTTGTGGATGGCCCCCGAGAAGGGCCGCGTGCGCACGGCCGCGCAGGCCAACCTCGCGACGGCGATCAAAATGGAAGGGGAGGGCAGTCACGCGAAAGCGCTGGCGCTGCTCACCCACCCCGCGACCGCGCAGCAGGGTCCGCTCGCGCCGTACGCGGAGTACTACAAGGGTCTGGCTCAACTCCGCCTGGGACGTCCTGGCGATGCGCGCGCCACGTTCCAGGCCCTGCAGGCTCACACGCTGGCGGGTTTTCTGGTCGAGGCCGCGCTGCTGAAGGAAGCCGAGTCGGACGAAGCCCTCGACGATCATGCGGCGGCCGTGGCCGTGTACGAGCGCCTCGCCGCGATGAAGACGACGGCGCCCGATCAGGTGCTGGCCAGCCTCGCCAGGGCCGCCAAAGCCAGCGGCGACGAGGAAAAGGCCCGCGCGGCGTTCGAGCGTTTGTACTACGACTACCCGTTCAGCGAGCTCGCGGTGGCTGCGGCCGAGGAGCTCGGCACCGAACCGATCGTGCCGGGGAACCCGCGTGTCCGGCGCGAGCTGGCGCGCGCCGAGCGCCTGTTCGGGGCCAAGCAGTACACGCCGGCGCGGGCGGCGTTCGATCGTCTCCGCCCGGCCGTGTCCGGCGACGACCGCGATCTCGTCCGCCTCCGCCTGGCCGAAGCCGATTACTACCTCAAGCGCTTCCGCGCCGCGCGCGACGGTCTCAAGCCGTTCGCCGATGACGGCCCGCGGCAGTCCGAGGCGTTGTACTTCTCCGCGCTCACGCTGCGCGACCTCGGCGACCGCGCCGAGTACACGACGCTGATTCGCCGGGTCATCAACGACTTCCCGTCGGACAAATGGGCGGAGGAAGCGCTGAACCACCTCGCGACCTCCTACGTCCGCGGCGACGACGACGGGCTGGCCGACGAGACGTTTCGCGAGCTGTACGAGAAGTTCCCCGCCGGGCGGTATGCCGAGCGCGCGGCCTGGAAGATCGGCTGGCGCGCGTACCGCATGGGCGACTATCGCGAGACGGCGTACGCCTTCTCGCGGGCGGCGGCCGATTTCCCGCGCTCGGACTACCGGCCGTCGTGGCTTTACTGGGCCGGTCGCGCGCACGATGCGCTGGGCGACAAGATTCAGGCGCAGGCGCGCTTCACGCTGGCCGCCACCGACTACCTGAACAGCTACTACGGCCGGCTGGCCCTGGCGCGCCTCGACGGCCGCGCCCCGGACCGCCGGCTCGTGGTTGCGGCGTCGGTCGGGCGGCGCGGTGGGCAGGCACCCGCCGACGCTGTCCAGCCCCCATCGTCGCTTCCGCCGAATGCCGCCGTCGTGCGCGAGCTGCTGGTGGCGAGGATCTACGACCAGGCGGTCGACGAGCTGCGCTACGCGCAGAACATGTGGGGCGACTCGTCGCCCATCGGCGCGACGCTCGCGTGGGTGTATCGCGAGCAGGGGAAGGCGGAAACCGGATCGGTGCAGTTCAGCCTGTACCGCGGCGCCATCAACCTGATGAAGCGCGCGTACCCGCAGTATCTGGCCGCGGGCGGCGAGCAGCTGCCGCGCGACATCCTGCGAATCATTTACCCGATCGCCTACTGGGAATCGATTCAGAAATACGCGAGCGAAATGGATCTGGACCCGTTCATGGTCGCGGCGCTGGCGGCGCAGGAGTCCACCTTCGTCGCGAACATCCGCTCGCCAGCCAAGGCGGTCGGGCTTCTCCAGCTCGAGCCGCCCACGGCCCGGCAGGTCGCCAAGCGGCTCAACATCAAGTACACGTCGAAGATGCTCACGGATCCGGACGCGAACCTTCGCCTCGGGACCGCGTATCTCGCCGCCAAGGTCCGGGAGTTCGGCGACCTGCACCTCGTGCTGGCCAGTTACAACGCCGGGGAGCGCCCCGTGCATCGCTGGCTCGACGAGCGCCCGAGCCTGTCGAAAGAGGAGTTCATCGACGACATCCCGTACCCCGAGACCCAGAACTACGTCAAACGGATTCTGGGAACGGCCGAGGACTATCGCCGCCTCTACGGCGCGGCGGCCGGCGGCGTGTCCGACGACGACGAGATTCCCGTGGCGAGCCCGGGCGAGCCGGTGTCCGACGTGGTGGCGCAGCCCGTCGTGAAGAAGTCGCCCGCGCCGAAGAAGGCCGCTCCGTCCAAGCCGCCCGCTCGCAAGCGCCGCGCCGCTGCCTGATCCCGACCATGTCCAAGCTCACCGGATCGCGCAAGGCCCTGCAGTTCACCGAATCGGTTATCCGCGAGATGACACGCCTCAGCGAGAAGCACGGCGGTGTGAATCTGTCGCAGGGGTTTCCGGACTTCGCAGCGCCGGCGGCGGTCAAGGAAGCGGCGTGTGCTGCGATCAACGCCGACGTCAACCAGTACGCGGTGACGTGGGGCGCGCGCCCGCTGCGCGAGGCCATCGCGCGCGCGTTCACGAGCCGCTACGGCGTCGAGGTCGTCGCCGACGAGCAGGTCACGGTCTGCTGCGGCGCCACCGAGGCGATGATGTCGACGATGACGGCGATCATCGATCCGGGCGACGAGGTGATCGTCTTCGAGCCGTTCTACGAGAACTACGGGCCCGACGCGATTCTGTCCGGCGCCACACCCCGCTACGTCACCCTGCACGAACCGTCGTGGAATTTCGATCCGGACGAGCTGGCCGCCGCGTTCAACGCGAAGACCAAGGCCATCATCATCAACACGCCGAACAACCCGACGGGCAAGGTGTTCACGCGGCAGGAGCTCGAGACGATCGCCGCGCTCTGCCAGAAGTGGGACGCCATTGCGATCTCGGACGAGATCTACGAGCACATCATCTACGACGGGCGCCAGCACCTCCCAATCGCGACAATTCCCGGGATGGCGGAGCGCACCGTGACGCTCAACAGCCTGTCGAAGACCTACAGCGTGACGGGGTGGCGGGTGGGCTGGACGATCTCGCCCCCGTCGCTGACCGGGGCGATCCGGAAGGTCCACGACTTCCTGACCGTCGGCGCGCCGGCGCCGCTCCAGGCCGCCGGGGCGGTCGCGCTGTCCCTGCCGGATCAGTACCTACGTCGATCTGGCGGCGAAGTACAAGCGGCTCCGGGACATCCTGCTCGAGGTCCTCGAGCAGAACCACTTCACGTGCTATCGCCCCTACGGCGCGTACTACATCATGACCGACATCGCCGGCTTCGGATTTCGAGACGATGTCGAGTTCGCGCGGTATCTGGTGAAGGACGTCGGCGTGGCGGCGGTGCCCGGGAGCAGCTTTTACAAGAACGCCGAAAGAGGCAGGACGAAGCTGCGCTTCTGCTTCTGCAAGAAGGACGAGACGCTCGCCGAGGCCAGCCGTCGTCTCGCCAAGGTGGCTTCGGCGAACTTAGAAGTTAGAACTTAGAAGTTGAACTAGAAGTCAGTTCTCAGTTCTAACTTCTTAGTTCTAAGTTCCAAGTTCTAGTACCTTGCGACGAAGTTGAGGTAGATCCCCTTCACGGTGAAGGCGCCCGTGTCGTTCTTCAGCTCGTACCCCACGTCGAACCGCCGGTAGCCGCCCTGCACGCCCACGTTGTTGGTGAAGTTCACCGTGCCGTAGAAGTCGATGTCCGCGTAGTGGCCGTTAACGTCCCCCCTGATCGAGTTGGGGGCCCAGCCGAGCGTGAAGCCGGTAATCTCGCCCGTGATCGCGATGTTGGGGACCGGATACACGCGGAAGATGCCGCCGATCGTCGGGATCGGGGCCTGCGCATGGACGAAGTCCGATCGAATCGGGCTGGCGAGCGAAGCGTTCACGTCCGTGTACTTGACGTCCATGATGAACCCGCCGAAGCCGCGATCCCGGGAGATGAAATCGTACTCGTAGCCGATGCGCCACGCTTTCCAGTCGAGCCTGGAGTTGACCGGAAGGCCGACGTCGTAGCGCTGGCCGTTAAAGACGATTGTTCTCCGAAGGATCGCCTCCTGCGAGTAGTTGAGGGGGATGTACTGCAGCCGGAACTTGTGCTTGTCGCCCTTCGCGACGAGGTGGAACTCGGGGAACTTGTGATCCTCCAGGCCGAGGTCGGTCTTGAAATCGATCTTGCTGCCGGCGATGGCAAGCGCCGAGCTTGAAATCTGCATCTCCGTGCCCGGGAACCAGAGTCCGATGGCGCCTTCGATGTGGAACTGCTCGCCCGTCGCGGGATCGCTCACGTCGCGCGGCTGAAACTGCGCGCGCGCGGATGCGGGCGCGAGGAGACTCGCCAGCGCCACGACCATGGCAGCGTACAGACGAATGACCGGACGGTCCATCTTCATAGAGAGTGGTGTACTCCGAATTTAGAGAACGAGGCCCGCTGGGGAGGCGATCTCAGGATAGCAGCAAGGGGCGGCGAGTACAACACAAAATTCGTGGCTTCTCATTTCTGCCCGGCCGTTCTCATAGGAGAATAGGGACTTCCCCGTGACTCCCTTCACACGTCTGCTGAGCTACGCCCTTCGGTACCCAGGCAAGTTTCTCAGAGGCCTCGCCTGCGTTGTCGTCACGACCTCTGTGTCGCTCGTGGCGCCGAGGATTCTCGGCTTTGCGATCGACGATCTGACCACGGGCGTCACCGTCGCCAAGCTCGCGCTGTACGGCTCGCTCCTGCTGGGGATTGCGGTCGTGGGCGGCGTGTTCCGGTTCCTGATGCGGCGGATCCTCACCGGCGTGTCGCGCGACATCGAGTACGACATGCGCAACGACTTCTTCGCGCATCTGCAGAAACTGCCCGTCTCGTACTTTCAAACCCACCGCACCGGCGACCTGATGTCGCGGGCCACCAACGATCTGAACGCCGTCAGGATGATGATCGGGCCGGCCGTGATGTACGCCTCGAACACGGTCCTCGGCTTCGTCGTCGCGCTCGGGCTGATGTTAGCCATCGACGCGAGGCTGACGCTGTTCGCGCTCATCCCGCTGCCGTTCGTGTCGATCTCGGTCAAGTATTTCGGCGGCGTGATCCACAAGCGTTTCGAGCAGATTCAGGCGCAGCTGTCCGAGGTGAGCGCCGTGGCGCAGGAAGCGCTGTCCGGCGTCCGCGTGGTGCGCGCGTACCGGCAGGAAGCCGCCGAGATCGAGCGCTTCCGCCGGGCGAACGAGGAGTACCTCCGGCGCAACCGCCAGCTCGTCGTGGTCCAGGGGCTGTTCTTTCCGTGCATGTCCCTGTTTCTCGGACTGGGCGCCCTCGTCGTGATCTGGATGGGCAGCCGCGAGGTGATCCGGGGACGCATCACGCTGGGGCAGTTCGTCGCGTTCCACTCGTACCTGCTGCTGCTCAGCTGGCCGATGATTGCGTTCGGCTGGGTCACCAACATGCTGCAGCGCGGGATGGCGTCGTGGAAGCGGATGCTGGAGGTCATGGAGACAGATCCGGCGATCGCGGACGTCGCCAGTAGGGCGGACCTTTCAGGTCCGCCAGCCGGCGGGGCTGAAAGCCCCGCCCTACAGCGACAGATCCGCGGCGAGATCGAATTCCGCGACCTGACGTTCGCGTACGGTACGACGACCGTCCTCAGCCACGTGTCGGTCCATATCGACGCCGGTCAGACGGTTGCGCTCGTCGGGCCCACCGGCTCGGGCAAGTCGACGCTGATCGGCCTGCTCGCGCGGCTGCAGGATCCGCCGCCCGGCACCGTGTTCGTGGACGGCGTGGACGTGCGGACGCTGCCACTCGATACGCTGCGAGGCGCGATCGGGTTCGTGCCGCAGGAGCCGTTTCTCTTCTCCGACACGCTCGCCGACAACGTCGCGTTCGGGTTGGACGCCCGGTCCGGGGCCTCGGGCCTCGACCCGGCGGACAGCGCGGCCAGGCACGAGCGGATCGTGACCGCATCAAGCGTCGCGCGCCTGGACAAGGACGTCGCGGATTTCCCGGCGGGCTACGACACGGTGGTCGGCGAGCGGGGGATCACGCTGTCGGGCGGACAGAAACAGCGGACGGCGCTGGCCCGCGCCGTGGCGATCGATCCGCGGATCCTGATTCTGGACGACGCGCTGTCGGCCGTGGACACGTACACCGAGGAGGAAATCCTGTCGCGGCTGCGCGGCGTCATGCGCGAGCGCACGTCGATCATCGTCTCGCATCGCGTGTCGACCGTGCGCGAAGCCGACCTGATTCTGGTGCTCGCAGGCGGCCGCATTGCCGAGCGGGGCACGCACGACACGCTCGTCGCTCACGGCGGCTTGTACGCGGATCTCTACAAGAAGCAGCTGCTCGAGGAGGAGCTGGCGGCATCATGAACGACGACGAGGTGCTCGGCAGAGCCTACGACGCGCGCTTGATGCGGCGGCTGCTCGCGTACCTGCGGCCGTACTGGCGCGAAGTGGCCGTGGCGCTCGCGGCAATCATCGCCGGCGCCGCCGTGCAGCTGGCGCAGCCGTACCTGGTGAAGCTGGCCATCGACCGGTTCATCGCCGTCCGCCGCCTCGACGGTCTCGGGGGACTCGCCGCCGCCTATCTGGCGGTCCTCGTCGCGGGGTTTGCCCTCGAATACCTCCAGACCTGGACGATGCAGATGACGGGCCAGCGGATCATGTTCGACATGCGGATGGCCATCTACGACCACCTGCAGCGTCTCGATCTGAGCTACTACGACCGCAACCCGGTGGGCCGGCTGATGACGCGGGTCACCTCGGACGTCGACGTCCTCAACGATCTCTTCACGTCCGGCGTGGTCACGATCTTCGGGGACGTGTTCACGCTCGTCGGGATCATGGCCGTCATGCTCGGCATGAACTGGCGGCTCGCGCTCGTCGCGTTCGCCGTGCTGCCGCTCATCGTGCTGGTCGCGCAGTGGTTCCGCAGCCACGTGCGCGATTCGTACCGGATCGTCCGCGGCTGGATCGCGCGGATCAACGCGTTCCTCAACGAAAACATCACCGGGATGACGACGGTGCAGCTGTTCAGACGCGAGGCGCTCAACTTCTCGCGCTTCGACGAGATCGACCGCAGGCACCGCGACGCCAACTTCGAATCGATCTTCTACTATTCGGTGTTCTACCCGGCCATCGAAATCGTGGCCGCGCTGGCCTCGGCGCTCATCATCTGGTACGGCGGCGCGAGCGTGCTGGGCCAGACGCTGACGATCGGCGCGCTGGTGGCGTTTCTCCAGTACTCGCAGCGCTTCTTCCGTCCGATCAGCGACATGTCGGAGAAGTTCAACGTGCTCCAGGCCGCGATGGCATCGTCCGAACGGATCTTCGGGCTCCTGGACGAGCCGATCGTGGTCCAGTCGCCGGCAGCACCCGCGCGCCATGGGGTGACCGCCGGGCACATCGCGTTCGAGGGCGTGTGGTTTGCCTACAAAGGAGACGATTTCGTCCTGCGCGACGTGAGCTTCGAGGTGAAGCCCGGACAGCGCGTCGGGATCGTCGGGGCGACGGGAGCGGGCAAGTCCACCATCACGAACCTGCTGCTCCGGTTCTACGACGTCAGCCGCGGCCGCATCACGGTGGACGGCGTCGACATCCGCGAACTCGACCTGGCCGAGCTGCGCGGAATGGTCAGCCTCGTCCTGCAGGACGTCCACCTGTTCTCAGGGACGATCGCCGACAACATCCGCCTGGGCAACGTGGCGCTGGACGATGGGGATGTGCGGCGGGCGGCGCAAGCCGTGCACGCCGACGCCTTCATCGCGCAGCTGCCAGCCGGGTACGGCACCGCCGTAGCCGAGCGGGGTTCGACCTTGTCAGTCGGGCAGAAGCAGCTGCTGTCGTTCGCGCGCGCGCTCGCGTTCGAGCCCCGCGTGCTGATCCTGGACGAGGCGACGTCCAGCGTCGACACCGACACGGAGCTGCTCATCCGCGACGCCCTTCACGTATTGATGGCCGGCCGGACGACGATCGCCATCGCGCACCGCCTGTCGACCATCCAGGACATGGACCGGATCCTCGTCCTGCACAAGGGGCACCTCAGGGAGTCGGGCACCCACCAGGAGCTGCTTGCCCAGCGAGGGATCTACTTCCGGCTGTTCGAGCTGCAGTACAAGGCAGTCGACAGTCAGCAGTCGGGAGTCGGCAGTCGATAGTCAGCAGTCGACAGTCGACAGTCGGCAGTCGGCAGTCGGCAGTCAGCAGTCGACAGTTGACAGTCAGCCGTCGGCAGTCCACCCGTAGCGCGGCCCTGTCAGGGCCGCGCTACGGTGTCCGTCTACAGCTTCCGTAAGTACGCGAGGAGTGCCGGGCGCTCTTCCGGCAGGGGCTGCCGATCGAAATTGATGCCGTCCGTGGTGGCGATCGGCGGGATTGGTGCGCCAGGCGCCGTGTTGGCCTTGACGCGCTTGAAGAACTCGATGTAATGGTCGACGACCTCTTCAAGCGTGTCCGCGCTGTTGTTGTGGAAGTAGGGCGCCGTATTTCTGATCCCGCGAAGCCCGGTCGTGTCGAACTTGTTCCAGTCGTCCTGGGGTGCCGGCAGACCAAAGCCAGCGACGCCGGTCGTCAAGGCCCGACCCGGATCGGAGCTCGTCCGACGGATCTTTGTGCCGTTCGGCTGTGTGATCTCGTAGGTTCGGGCGTTCCGCAAGAGGCGCTCCGGGCATGCTTTGAAGACGAATCGAGCGGGGCTGACCGTGTCGACGGGGCGGGGGCACTGCGTCGCGATGTCGTGAAAACGGATGACCGGAACCTGCGGGGTCGATTGTCCAGGACCACCGTGACACTGGCCGCAGGCTCGATCGAAGACAACCTTGCCTTGTTGTTCGAGCGTGTTGAGCGACGGATCCGGATCCGGCAACGGTGTGGTGCCTGCCCTGACGGCGTCCGAGAGTGCGCGGACACGGCGGTTCGTGAACAGCACGCGTTGGAATGAGGCCAGATCGTCGAGGCGTTCCTGCGGCACCGTGTTCTGGACCTGGGCGTGATTGATCAGCGCCCCGAGCGCCTGCTGCTGAAGCGACCCGAATCGAGCATCCAATTGATAGCCGCCGGTAGGATTGGGGTCGCGTGGCCAGACTGGGCTGGTTCCGTCGGGGCCCGTGAGCGCCACGTCATTCACGGACGGAACCATACGCCACACGTCCACCGACGTCTCGTTCGACACGTCCGTCGTCCCGGGAACAATGAGCCTGACATTCGACGGCAGCGGGAAGACAATGCGTATCAACCCGTTCTGCCGGAGGTTGCTGAAATCGCTGGCGTTCTCGCCAAGGGTTCGGAAATCATCCGCGTCGATTGGCCGGAACAGCGGATCGTCGGCCTTCGGGTTGAACCTCCGGCGCAATTGCAGGAACTGAAACCTGGCCTCCGCGTTGGCGGGCGACAGCTGGAAGTGGTCCGTCGGCATATGGCAGTCAGCGCACGCGCGCCCGTTGGCCTCCAGACCACGCAGCCGGCGGTCGCCAAAGGCGAGGAAGCCCCGGAGAACCGCGTCGCAGGGCTCCCCGCCGCAATCAAATGCGGCCTGGACTGACAGGTCTTCGCGTTGCTGCTGGTCCGCGCTAACTTGCGACTCCGCCGACTGACTGGCCCGTATCGCCAGCGTGGACATCACGATGAGGGAGCAGACGAGCGCGAACGCGAACAGGCGTGGTTTCATGGAGGGTCTTTCAGCTGAAAGCGGAGGGTTGCGAGGAGCAACTCTAGCACGCTCTCGTGCGTTTCTAGTTGTCGGCGGGGATCTGGGGGAGCGGACGCGCGGGCAGCGGCGAGCGCTCCGGGCGCTCCGAGCGGCTGAACAGGCGGTCGAGCAGGCTCGGCGTGGTCGCGACCGGGTTCCAGCCCAGACGGAGCACCGTCAGCCGGACATCCTGGCGGCCGAACGCCAGGGCTTCGTTGCAGCTCCACATGTAGAGGTCGACGATCCGGCCCTGGACGCTCGGGCCGGTGTCGAGCACGGTGTAGATCCCGCTATAACGTGGAACCGAATCCAGCTGCACGACCGAGCCGACGGGAAGCACTTCCGGGTCGGCCGCCGCGACACCGGCCTGCACCGGCGTGCCTGCGCTGGTCGTGATGCCCTTGCAATACGCCGTGGCCTTGAACGCCAGCCGCGCCCCCGGCGTAGGCGCCGCCGTCGCTTCGCGCTGGGCCCCGGCCCAGGTGGCGTACTTCGAATCGAGGATCGTGACCTCGTAGGTCGAGACGAACGCCCCTACGGCCGCGCCGGTGACGAGGGCTTTCCGCCACAGCGAACGGGAAATAATCACCCTCCAATTGTAGACGTCCCCCCGCCCGATTGGACGCCAAAACGACGACGATTCCGCCTCTTACAATTCTAGTATCTTCAATCGTTGCTATGGATTAGGTGCTTGATGCGCCGGCGGCTGGTCACGAAGGCGAGGGCGAGCGGGTAAGCGGTACCGGCCAGCAGGAGGGCGCCGAGCAGCGAGCCCACAGTGTAGGGCCAGAAGAAGGGGCGGAGAATCCGGGCCAGCTCGTGCCAGAAGTCGCCCTGGTAAAGCGACAGCTCGAACAGGTCCACGACCCGCTGCCGGAACCCCGGAGGGATCCGGTGCCCGGTCAGCGGGGCGCCCACGAACATCGTGGTGAGGGCGTAATAGGGCGCGATGATCCAGGGCAGGTTCGAGTAGACCCCGAGGAGGACGGCCACGCGGTTGTAGTTGAGCAGAAACGCGAAGGCGACGCCCAGGATCGTGTGGAAGCCGAGAAACGGGGAGAAGCCGAAAAACACGCCCAGCGCGAAGGCCGCCGCGGTGCGGTCCGGGGTGTCGTCGACGTGCAGCAGCGTGCCCAGCCAGCGTCGGACCAGGGCCTTGGTCAGGTGAATCATCGGAAGTGGGTGTACCCCGCCGGCATCTGCCGGTCCCCGGTTCCTGCGCCGCGCAGCACGACGGCGCGGTCCGACGTGCAGACGCCGATGCGCGTCAGGGGCGTGTCGCCCTGCCGCATCGCGGCTTTCAGCCTCCCGCGCGTTCGCGGCCGCACGGTAAACAGCAATTCGTAGTCATCGCCTCCGGTGATGGCCGAGAGCATCGTGTCCTGTCCCTGGCCGTCGAACCACGTCCGCGCCGCCGGCTCGATCGGCAGGGCACCGGCGTCGATGACCGCACCCACCCCACTCTGCTCAGCCAGACGCTGGACGCCATCGGCCAGGCCGTCGCTGAGATCGACGCAGGCGCTGGCTGCCTGGTTCCGGCCGAGGAGCATGCCGGTCCGGACCCGCGGCTCCGGGTACAGAAAGCGCTGGCCGCAGGGGCCCGACGCCTGTGCCGTCACCCCTGCCGTCAGCATCTGCAGCCCGGCGGCCGCCGCACCGATGGTGCCCGTCACGTACAACTCGTCACCGGGCCGCGCGCCGGCACGCGTCAGGGCGCGGCGGCGCTTCACGGAACCCGACACGGTTACATCGATCAGCAGCGGCCCCGGCGAGCGCGTCAGGTTCCCGCCGGCCACGTGCACATGATGGCGCGCCGCGACGGATATCAGCCCCATGACCATCTCGTCGAACTCCTGCACGGGCCATTCCGGCGGCAGCACGAAGGACAGCAGGCACAGACGCGGGGCGGCGCCCATGGCCGCCAGGTCGCTGAGGTTGACGGCCAGCGCGCGGTGGCCGATGGCGGCCGGGGGCGTGAACGCCCGATCGAAGTGCACGCCTTCGACCAGCGCGTCGACGCTGAGCACCTCGAGCCGGTTGCGCTCGGGCACGACGACGGCGGCATCGTCGCCGATGCCGACGGGCATCCAGTCGGGGGGTGGTGGCAGGCGGCGCTCGATCCGCGCGATCAGCTCGCGCTCGGTGAGATCGCCAACTGTCACTTCGCGTAGTCCGTGGCGCGCGTTTCCCTGATGACGGTGACCTTGATCTGGCCGGGATATTCGAGCTCGTTTTCGATGCGGCGCGCGATGTCCTTCGACAGCCAGATGGCTTCCTCGTCGGAAATCTTCTCGCTCTCGACCATGATGCGGATCTCACGGCCGGCCTGCAGCGCAAAAGACTTCGACACGCCCTTGAAGGAGTCGGCGATGCCTTCGAGCTTCTCGAGGCGCTTCACGTACGACTCGAGGATGTCGCGGCGCGCGCCGGGCCGCGCCGCCGAGATGGCATCGGCCGCCTGGACGATCATGGCCTCGAGCGACGGCCAGTCGATGTCCATGTGGTGCGCGGCCATCGCCATGACGACCGCCTCGCTTTCGCCGTGCTTGCGCAGGAAGTCGATGCCGATCTGCAGGTGCGTGCCTTCCATCTCGCGGTCGATGGCCTTGCCGATGTCGTGGACGAACGCGGCGCGGACGGCGACGTGCGCGTCCAGTCCCACCTCTCTGGCCATGATGCCGGCCAGCCGCGCGACCTCCGCCGAGTGGGCGAGCACGTTCTGCCCGTAGCTCGTGCGGTACCGGAGGCGGCCCATCAGGCGGCAGATGTCGGGGTGCAGGTCGTGGAGGCCGAGGTCGAACGCGACAGCTTCACCTTCCTTGCGCATCGACTCGTCGGTTTCGTCCTTGACCTTCTGAACGACCTCTTCGATGCGCGCGGGATGGATGCGGCCGTCCGCGATGAGGCGTTCGATCGCCTGTTTCGCGATCTCGCGGCGGTAGGGATCGAAACCCGACAGGATGATCGCGCCCGGCGTGTCGTCCACGATCAGGTCGACGCCGGTGGCCATCTCGAGCGCGCGGATGTTGCGGCCCTCGCGCCCGATGATGCGGCCCTTGAGGTCGTCGCTCGGCAGGTCGACCACCGACACCGTCGTTTCGACGGCGTGCTCGCCCGCGCAGCGCTGGATCGCCTGGGTGATGTAGTGCTTCGCGCGATCGACGGCCGTTTCGCGGGCTTCGGCGTCGAGCCGCTTGAGCAGGTTGGCGGAGTCGTGCCGCGCCTGGTCTTCGATTTGCTTGATGAGCAGCTCTTTGGCTTCGTCGGCTGTCAGGCTGGCGACGCGTTCGAGCTCGTGCTGCTGGCGGGCCACCAGCTCTTCGTATTTGCTGACCGCCGCCGAGGCTGTCTTCTCGCGTTCGGAAACGGTCCGATCACGCGCCCCGACTTCCTTGTCGAGGCGGTCGAGCGAGGCCTGCCGCTCGTTGAGCGACGCGTCGCGCTTGCCGAGCGCCTGCTCGACGGCGGCGGCCTGCTGCCGCTGCTGCATCGCCTGGCGCTCGGAGTCCACCACCAGCTGGTGGGCCTTTTCCTTGGCGTCGAGGAGGGCTTCTTTCCTGAGCGTGTCGGCGTCGCGCTCAGCGTCCTTGAGGAGGCGGGCGGCCTGGTCTTCGGCGCGGCCGACGGTGTCGGCGGCGATGCGTTTGCGGTTTGCCACCCACCAGGCAAACACACCCCCGGCTACCACCACCGTGATGGCCAGATTGATGACGTATCCGAGTATCGGCAACACGCGTGACGTCCTTTCCCGTGACCCACATCGGGCGTTCGTGGGGGTCGGCGCCGCGCGCGGGGAAGTGCCCCGCGAAAGAGATTGTGTTCGCTAGCAACTGGGATGGACGAACGGAAGAGATCCCCGCTTTGCCGTGTGAGGAGGTCGTTGAACCTGCGTAAACAGGTGGAACCGCTCTAATAAGCCGCGCTTCAGGCTTCCTCTTGCAGAGGCATGCACACCACGCGGCGTCGCGACTCACTTAGGTGAAACGTTGGCTCAAACAGCCTTCCGTCATCACGCGCAAAGCAGGGAACCCAATCGCTCAGTGAATCTTAGTCGTTCAGGCTGTCAGGTTCAAGGTTCACGGTTCAAGGTTCACGGTTCGGGTTCAGGCGAGGAGGACGCGGTCGACGAGGCGTTCGAGCTCTCCGGCCCGTTCGGCGACTTCTCCGTCCCGGGCGCGCGTGGTTTCGCGGGCGCGAAACAGCTCGTCGGCGACGTTCAGCGCGGCCAGCACGGCCAGACGTTGGGGATCGCCGGTCGGGGCCGATTCGCCGGCCGCCCGCATCTTCTGGTCCACGTAGCTGGCCAGACGGCTGACGTACTCGGGATCGAGCGTGGTCCGGATCGGATAACGCTGTCCGCAGATCTCGACCGGTATGACGCGGCCGGAGTCAGACACTACAGGTTCAGCGCTTCGAGCTGATCGAGCATCTCGCCGACGCGGGTCCGGATGACGTCGCGCTGGTCTTTCAGCGTCGAAATCTCCGTCGTCAGGGCCTCGTTGGACGCGGCGCGGGAGCGCAGCGCGTCGATCTCGTTCTTCAGCCGCTGGTTTTCCTCAGCCGCCCGTTTCTGGTCGGCGGTCATCCGATCGACCATCGCGATGAGGCGCTTGACCTTGTCCTCGAGACGATCGAGGGGCTCGAGCTCCACGTCGCGCGTTGCCGTTTTCGCCATATGCGATCCTCTGCTGCGTTATCTCAACACCGCGCCGTGCTCGCGCACGAGCGCCGCCAGAATCATCTCGACGCTCTGCTGGACTTCGGCGTCGGTCAGCGTGCGCTCGGCCGCCTGGAGCGTCAGCCGCAGCGACAGGCTGACTCGGCCGTTCGGCACGCCCTTGCCCGCGTACCGATCGAACACGCGAACGCTGACGATCGGCGCCGGCGCGGAGGCGCCTGCCGCCTGAATGGTGCCACGAATGATTTCGGCAGGCAAGGCGTCATCGACCACAATCGAGAGGTCCCGGACGACGAACGGATGACGCGGCAGCGGCTTCACGGCCTCGTCGCGTGCCGTTCGCGCCGCCCACGCGGCATCGAGGTCGATCTCGGCCACGAAGATCGCGTCCTGCCGGGGCGCGCCGCGTCCGTCCGCGATGGCCGGCGCGAGCTGACCCAGCACGCCGATTGGCGTGGCACCGGCCGTGATGGCCGCGGCGTGACCCGCCACCAGATACGGGGGAGCGGCGGGCGAAAAACCAGGCGTCACGCCGACGGCCTCGGCCAGGCGTTCGACGACGCCCTTGACGTCGAAGAAGTCCACGTCGCGCACGCCGTCCTTCCAGTGTTCGCCGGCGGCACCGGTCCACGCGATGGCGACGCCGCGGGTCTCGCCACGCGCCGTGAAGCGGGCGCCGATTTCGAAAAGCGCGACATCACGACGGCCGTGCCGGCGATTGTGCGCGACGGCATCGACGAGGCCGGGCAGCAGGGAGGGCCGCAGCGTGTCGAACTTCGCCGACAGCGGGTTGGCGATGGCGACGGCGTCGATCCCGAACGGCGCGGCAGCCCTGCTCTCGACAAACCCGAACGTGACCGCCTCCGAGAGGCCGGCGCCCGTCAGAATGCGGCGGACGGTCCGGTCGCGGCCGATTCGCGCGTCGGGAGCCGGCGCCGGCTGCGTGAGCGCCGGAAAGGCCGCCTCGAGGCGATCGAAGCCGTAGTGCCGCCCGACCTCTTCGATGAGATCCACTTCGCGCAGCAGGTCCACGCGGAAGGTCGGCGCCACGGCGTCCCAGCCGTCGGGGGCGCCGGCCACGTCGAGGCCGAGGCCGCGCAGGATGCGCTCGACGTCGCGGTCGGGGACGGCGGCGCCGAGCACCGACGTCAGGCGGGCGCGGCGAAGGTGCAGCCGCGCCGGCTGGACGACCGTCGGGTATCGATCGACGATCGCGCCTGACACTTTCCCGGCGCCGATGGACTCCATCAGCGCGATGGCCCGTTGCAGCGCGACGACGGGCGCGCTCACGTCGGCGCCGCGCTCGAATCGGGCGGACGCCTCCGTCTTCAGGCCCAGCCGCTTGCTCGTGCGGCGAACGGAGGCCGGCTTGAAGCACGCGCTCTCGAAGACAATCGTGCGCGTGGACGCGGACACCTCGGAAGCGGCGCCTCCCATGACGCCGGCCACGGCCTGCGCGCGATCGCGGTCGGCGATGACGAGCATGTCCGCCTCGAGCTTGCGCTCCACGCCGTCGAGCGTCCGGAGGGCTTCACCCTTCGCCGCGCGACGCACGCGGATGGACCGGCCCGCGAGCGTGTCAAGGTCGAACGCGTGCATCGGCTGGCCCAGCTCGAGCAGCACGTAGTTCGTGACGTCGACGATGGGGCTGATGGGACGCACGCCGGCCGCCTCGAGGCGGGCTGACATCCAGGAGGGCGTGGCGCCGCCGGCCGTGTCGGCCACCGCCGCCGCGTACCGGGGGCAGAGCTCCTCGTCTTCGATGGCCACCTGGATGCGATCGGACTCTCCGGTGGGTGTGGATCCCTTCGCGGCGGCGGCGTGCGCCGCCGCCAGCGGGAGATCGTAGGCCGTCGCCATCTCACGCGCCAGCCCCACGACGCTGAGGCAGTCGGGCCGGTTGGCCGTGACCTCGAAGTCGATCACCGCGTCGCCGGCGTCCAGCTTCTCGATCGACGCGACCTCGAAGCCGCGCAGGGCGAGCGTCTCGGCGACTTCTTCGGCCGACGCCTTAACGTCAACGAAATCACGAAGCCACGAAAGAACTAAACGCATGCTCTTCTTGAACCACAAAGATCACGAAGCACACAAAGCAGGAATTCTTGGTGGTCTTTGTGAGCTTTGTGGTTCATCAGGACGGAAACTGTTCGAGGAAACGCAGGTCGTTCTCGTAGAACAACCGGATGTCTTCCACCTGGTACTTCAGGATCGCGATGCGTTCGATGCCGATGCCCCAGGCGAACCCGGTGAAGCGCTCGGCGTCGTACCCGACGGCCTCGAACACGGCCGGATGCACCATGCCGCAGCCGCCGATCTCAATCCATCCCGTCTTCTTGCACATCGCGCAACCGGCGCCGTCGCATTGCCAGCAGCTGAGGTCGATTTCGGCGCTCGGCTCGGTGTACGGGAAGAAGCTGGGACGAAACCGGACGCGGGTCGTGGCCGAGAACGTCTGGCGCGCAAACGCCAGCAGCGTGCCTTTGAGATGCGCGAGCGACAGGCCTTCGCCGACCGCGAGGCCTTCAATCTGTCCGAACGCCGGGGAGTGCGTCAGGTCCAGGTCGTCGCGCCGGTAGACGCGGCCGGGCACGATGATGCGGATCGGGGGCGTGTGCGACTGCATGTACCGAATCTGCATGGACGAGGTGTGCGTCCGCAGCAGCGTCCGCCGGTCCGCCGGTCCGTCGCCGGCGACGGGCGTCGCGAGGTACAGCGTGTCCTGCATGTCGCGCGCCGGGTGTTCCGCCGGCATGTTGAGGGCGTCGAAGCAGTGCCAGTCGTCCTCGACTTCGGGGCCCTCGACGGCCGTGAATCCCATGCGCGCGAAGACCGCCTCCAGGTCGTCGCGCACGACCGTGAGGGGATGGCGGTGCCCCAGGCGCAGCGGACGTCCCGGCAGGGTGACGTCGATCGCGCCGGCTGGACGCGCCTGCGCCGTCGCCTGGTACGCCGCCCAGCGAGCCTCGATCGCCTGTTTCAGCTCGTTGGCGAGACGGCCGATCTCGCGTTTGCCTTCAGGCGTGGCGCCCGCGATGGCCTGCATCCACGAGGCCACGACGCTGTTCTTGCGCCCGAGGTAGCGATCGCGGACCGACTGGGCATCGCGTGCCGACGCCGCCGCGGCGAGCTCTGTCTCGAATGCGCGGGTGTGTGCTTCGACGGAAGCCTGATCGGGGAGAGCCATTCAGCGAGGACAGTAAATCACGAAGTCACGAAGGGCACGAAAGGATTTCTTCTCTCGTGTCTTCGCGGCTTCGTGCGTAACCGGTGATCGAAACGATCAAGCGCGGGCGGGTGCTTTGGCGACCGTCTTGGCTGCGGCCTTGGCCTGCTCAGCGAGCTTCGCGAACGCGGCCGGGCTGGCGATGGCGAGCTCCGACAGGCTCTTGCGGTCGAGGGTGATGCCGGCGTTCTTCAGGCCGCTGATGAACCGGCCGTACGTGAGGCCGTGCTCCCGGGCCGCGGCGTTGATGCGGACCACCCACAGGCGCCGGAAGTCGCGCTTCTTGCGCCGCCGGCCGACGAACGCGTACTTGAGCGCGGTATCGACCGACTCTTTCGCGGCGCGGTACAGCTTGCTCTTGTTGGCGTAGTATCCCTTGGCTAAGCCGAGCAGCTTCTTGCGCTTTGCCCGGCGAACCGTTCCTCGTTTTACACGCGGCATAAACCTGATCTCTCCAAGTTCAAAGTCTAAAGTTCAAAGTGGAAAAGTAAGTTCAAAGTGAAGAAGTACTTGTCGACTTTGAACTTTGAACTTTTCGACTTTCATTTGTACGGAAGCATCCGTGCGAGTTTCGGCGTGTCCACGGCGGCGACGGTCGTCGTGCCGCGGAGCGCGCGCTTGCGCTTGGTCGTCTTGCTGCTCAGGATGTGCTGCTTGAACGCCTTGCTGCGCAGAAACTTCCCCGTCTTCGTCCGCTTGAAGCGCTTGGCGGCGCCCCGGTGTGTCTTCAGTTTCGGCATCGTGTCCCTCTATCGACTACGGCTTCCGACCACCTAGCTTCGTGAGACGGCTGCGGCCGCCGGTTTCGCCCGGCCGCCGCCCTGGGGGCGCCGGCTCAGAATCGTGTGCATCTGGTTGCCTTCGAGCCGAGGCATCGTTTCCGCAATCGCCAGATCGGAGAGTTCCTGGATCAGCCGCTCCAGAATGCGGCGGCCAATATCCGGGTGCGCCATCTCGCGACCTCTGAAGAAGATCGTCGCCTTGACCTTGTCGCCGTCCTCGAGGAAGCGCTCGATGTGCTTCTTCTTGAACTGGTAATCGTGCTCGTCCACCTTCGGGCGGAACTTGATCTCCTTGACCTCGATCACCTTCTGGTGCTTTCGGGCTTCCCGGGCGCGTTTCTGCTCCTGGTACTGGTACTTCCCGAAGTCCATGATGCGGCAGACCGGCGGCACGGCCGTCGGCGAGATCTCGACGAGGTCGAGGCCCTTGGTCTTGGCAATGGCCAGGGCCTGCGGCGGCGGCATGATGCCGAGCTGTTCGCCGGTGTCGTCGATCACCCGGATTTCACGGACGCGAATACGCTCATTCACGCGGACACGGTCGTCGCGGCGGGGACTTCTGTCGAAAGCGATAAAGGCCTCCTTGAAAACCTGCAGTGCGGCGGACGCTAGGCCGCCCCGGGGGCGGCCTCGCCGAGGGGCATCGTGCCCTTCGAACTCACTTCCTGCCGCGCCTTCTTCACGAATCCATCAACTGTCTCCGGTCCGAGATCGCCGCCCGACCGGCTCCGTACCGAAACCGTACCCTCGGCGACTTCCTTGTCGCCCACGACCAGCATATACGGGATCTTCTGGAGCTGGGCCTCCCGGATCTTATATCCAATCTTTTCCTGACGCTCGTCGAGGCTCGCCCGCAGCCCGGCCGCCCTCAACCGGTCGCGCACCTCCGCCCCGTACGCCAGATGACGGTCGGAAATCGGCAGCACCACCGCCTGGACGGGAGCCAGCCACAACGGAAACGCCCCGCTGTAGTGCTCGATCAGGATCGCGATGAACCGCTCGAAGCTGCCGAAGATTGCGCGGTGGATCACCACGGGCCGGTGTTCGGCGTTGTCGGCGCCGGTGTACTTGAGGTCGAAGTTCACCGGTTGCATGTAGTCGAGCTGAATCGTCGCACACTGCCATTTGCGCCCGATCGCGTCCGTCACGTCGAAGTCGATCTTCGGGCCGTAGAAGGCCCCGTCCTTCTCGTTGATCGTGAACGACATGCCCGCCCGCTCGAGCGCGCTCTTCAGTTGCTGTTCGGCATGCGCCCAGGTCGCCTCGTCGCCCAGATGTTCGTCCGGCATGGTCGACAGCTTCGCCGAGAACGGCAGGTCGAAATCCGTGTACACGCGTTGCACGAGCCGGATCAGCCGCTCGACCTCGTCGCCGATCTGCTCGGGCGTGATGAAGCAGTGCGCGTCGTCCTGCGAGAACTGCCGGACGCGGGTCAGGCCGGAGAGCACCCCGGACGCCTCGTTGCGGTGCAGCGGGGTCTGCTCGTGAAAGCGGACCGGCAAATCGCGGTAGCTGTGCACCTGGCTGGCGAACGCGAGAAAGTGTCCGGGGCAATTCATGGGCTTGACGCTCATGGTCTCGCCTTCGGACTCGATCAGGAACATGTTCTCGCGGTAGTGCTTCCAGTGGCCGGAACGCTCCCACAACGCCTTGTTGTAGACGAGGGGCGTCTTCACCTCGACATAGCCCGCGGGAAACAGCACGTCGCGCATGTAGCTCGCGAGCGTGTTGTACAGCGTCGTCCCCTTGTCGAGCCAGAACGCCGCGCCGGGCGCCCACTGATGAAACGTGAACAGGCCAAGGTCGCGCCCGAGCTTCCGGTGGTCGCGCTTCTTCGCTTCCTCGAGTCTGCGTGAGGTGCGCCTTGAGGTCCTTGTCGCTGAGGAACGCGGTCCCATACACGCGCTGCATCGGCGCGTTCTTCGCGTCGCCCTTCCAGTACGCGTTGGACGTGCTCATCAGCTTGAAGGCCTTGAGCTTGCCGGTGGACGGCACGTGCGGGCCGACGCAGAAGTCGATGAACGTCTCCTTGTCCTTGATCGTGTAGCAGGACACCTCGCGCTGGCCTTCGGTCTTCTCGTCGATCAGCTGCACCTTCAGTGGCTCGCCGCGCGACGCGAAGAACGCCTTGGCGTCCTCACGCGGCCACAGCTGGCGCTCGTAGACGAAGTCGGCGCGCGCCAGCTCGCGCATCTTTTCTTCAATTCTATCGAGGTCCTCCGGCACGAACGGACGCGGCACGACGAAGTCGTAGAAGAAACCCTCGTCGGTGGCCGGACCGATGCCGCATTGCGTGCCCGGGAACAGGTTCGTCACCGCCGCCGCCAGCAGATGCGCCGTGCTGTGGCGGGTGAGCGCCAGCGCTTCCGGGCTCCGGTCCGTGACGATGCGGACGGAGGCGTTGCGCTGAAGGGGATACGACAGGTCGACCATCGTCCCGTCGACGACGCCCGCGAGCGCGGCTTTCGCCAGGCCCGGCGAGATCGCCTCCGCCACCGCACGGACGGGTGCGCCGGCCGCGAGTTCGCGGTTCGACCCATCAGGCAGCGTGACGGTGATCTGGCTCATTCAAGGACGAAGTTGATGTTGTCCGCGGCGAGTCGAATGGTAGGCACGGGTGGACTCGAACCACCGACCTCCTGCGTGTCAAGCAGGCGCTCTAACCTCTGAGCTACGCGCCTACACCGCAAACACTTGAGTATATCAGGCGGCTTTCTTTTCGGCGACTGTCTGCGTGACCTGGACGTGCTCGATGGCCTTGTCGAGCATGATGTCGGTCGCGGGGGCAGGCTGTCCGAACTCGACGTCGGGGCTCTCGACGGCCACGGCGGGTTCCAGTCCCTTTTCGTGCAGGGGGGTCCCGGCCGGTGTCAGGTAGCGCACCGTGGTGAGCCACAACCCGCTGCCGCCGGGAAGCTTGACCAGCTTCTGCACGCCGGCGCGGCCGATCGTGTGTTCTCCGACCAGGTCCGCGCGCTGGTTGCCCGACAGTGCCGAGGCAAACAGCTCGGCGGCGCCTGACGTTCCGTTGTCCAGCAGCACGACGGCCGGCAGGCTGATGGTGCCATCGCCCGGGTTGGCGGCGATCGTGTCCTTTGTCGGAACGCCCTTGGTCTCGCGCTGCGCCAGCGTCCCCTTCGCCACGAAGAGGCGAGCCAGGGCCAGTCCTTGATCGTAGGTGCCGCTGGCGGTCCGGCGGATGTCGATGACGAGTTTCGTCGCGCCGTTCTTCGAGGCGTCGGCGACCTGCGCCTTGACCTGATCGGCCGTGCGCGGGCCGATGGCGGGAACGCGGATGTAACCGACGCCGGCGTCGCGATTCGTCCGGACACGTCGGCCGGCGAGAGCGCCTCGCGCGACAGCGTCACGACGTGCGGGTCGGCGGCGTTGCCGCGGAAGATCGTCAGGGTGACCTTTGACCCGACGGCGCCGCGCAGCGCGCGCATGCCTTGCCACACGCTCATGTCGCGCGTCGGGATGTCGTTGATCGCGCGGACGTAATCGCCCGTGCGCAGCCCGGCCTTCGAGGCGGGCGAGTTGTCGCGCGCCGCCAGCACCCGCAGGTAGTACTGGCGCGTCAGCTCGATGCCGAGATCGCCGGCCGGCAGCGCGGACCCCGATTCGGCCTGCTTGACCTCGTCGGCGGACAGGTACGCGCTATCCGGGTCCAGTGAGTCGACGAGCCCGTTCATGGCGCCGCGCATCACCTTGTCGATGTTGACCGGCTCGACGTAGTTGCTCGAAATGAGGCTCACCACGTCGTCGAAGATCTTGAGGTGCTGGTAGGTGTCTTCCCGGGCCATGACGGTGCCGAGCACGCCGCCGACGATGGCAAAGGCGACAACCGGGGCGGTGATGGCGAGAACGATGACGCGGGTGCGTGAGCTCATGGCCCTACCGTTTCTTCAGCCATTGTAAGGGATCGACGGACTGACCGTCGATGCGCAGCTCGAAGTAGAGCTCGGACGGCCCCGCCGGCGCCGGCCCGACGGTGCCGATGGGCTGGCCGCGTTCAATCCGGGCGCCTTTCTTGACCGACACGTCGAGCAAATCCCCATACAGGCTGAAGCTCTGGGACCCGTGGTCCACGATGACCAGGTTGCCGAAGCCTCCAAACGTGTCGGCAAAGGCCACGACACCGTCGTGGATGGCGGACACAGGGGACCCCTCAGCCGCCGTGATCGCGATCGCGTTGGGCGTCGAGGCGCCCGCCTGACGGCTGGGCCGGCGGGCGATCGGGCCGGCCACCGGCCAATCGAGATCGCCGCGGAACGGCCGGAGGGGCAGCGCGGCGGGCTCGGCGGCTGGCGCGCCGGCCGACAGATCCCGCAGCGTCGCCTGCAGCTTCTGCTGCGCCGCCTGCAGCTCGCCGGCCAGCTGCGCGTTCAGGTCGCGGCGGTTATCGATGTCGCGGATGAGCGCGCTGCGCGACTCGGCGGCGCGGTCGAGCGCGGACCGCGCGCGCTCGGCCTCGGCCGTCAGCGTGGCCAGGCGGCGGCCGCGCTGTTCGAGCGCGCCGCGCGTCCGCTTCAGATCCGCCATGGTGCGCTGGCGCGTGGCCACGCGGTCGGCGTCCAGCTTGGCCAGCGCGCTCAGGATGCGCGAGGCCTGTCCGACCTGGCGGATATCAGCGGTGGACAGCAGGAGCCGGAGATAACGGCCCTGTCCCATCTTGTAGATGTCGACGAGCCTGGCGCGCAGCTCCGGGCGGCTCGCGGCCTCCTGCTGCTCGAGGTCGCGCATCCGCTGCCGGTTTGTGGCCAGCTCGCCGGAAATCTGCGCGGTGTCCGCCGCGAGCTGCCGGAGCTCTTCGGCCTTGATCTGACGATCGACTTCCAGCTTTCGCAGATCGCCAAGCAGCGTGCGCTCGTCGGCCGCGAGGCGGTCCGCTTCCTTCTGCAGCGCCTGCAGCCGATCGGTCGCGCGCTGCGCCAGCGCTTCGGCGCGCGGGCGGTCGGCCGGCTGCGCCTGCAGCGCGAGCGACAGTGCGGAAGCGAGCAGAAATACGCTCATCGCCTTACATATCGGCACGCCGCAGTATCGCAGCAGCTCAGCGGGTTGTCGACATGGGATAATTGCACGATGCGCGTGCTCGCCGTCGATGTCGGGGGACGCCGGATTGGCCTCGCGATCAGCGACCCGTCCCGCACCCTGGCGCGGCCGCTGACGACACTCGCGGTCGGCGGCCCGGACGAGGGCGTCCGCCGCGTCGCCGAGGAGATCCGCCGGCTCGAGCGCGATGACGATGGCCTGTCGTCCGTCGTGGTGGGGCTGCCGGTACGGCTCGACGGGTCCGCGAGCGACGAAACGGCTCGCGTGGCCGCGTTCGTCGAGGCGCTGAAGACGCACACGAACGTCCCCATCGTGACGGCCGACGAACGGCTTACGAGCCGGGAGGCCGAGAGCCTCCTCAGCGTGCAGGAGCGCGACTGGCGAACGCGCAAGAAGAAACTCGATGCGGCCGCGGCGGCGATCATCCTCCAGGAGTATCTCGACCGGGCGGGGAACTGACGCCGGGCACAGGCGTATAAGACGTGAAACGGTTCCTGGCGTTCGTCATCGTGCTGATCCTGGTTGCCGCGGGTGCAACGGCGGCCTGGGTGTTCCTCGGCGTGCGGCAGGTGTATCGAGGCTACGGCGGCGCCGAGCAGTTCGTGGAGATCAGGCCGGGGACCGGCACACGCGCGATCGGCCAGCGCCTCGTGGCCGCCGGCGTGGTTCGTGATCAGCTGACGTTCCGCGTCGCGCTGTGGCTGAGCGGGAAAGCCACGCGGCTCCAGGCCGGCGAGTACCGGTTCACCGACGCTGTGACGCCCGCCGACGCCCTCGACAAGCTCGCGCGCGGCGATGTGTTCGTCATTCCCGTGACGATGCCCGAGGGGCTGACGATCAGCGAGATGGCCAAGATCGTCGAGGCCAAGGGCTTCGGCCCGGGCTCAGCGTTTGTCGACGCAGCGCGCGACACGTCGGCCGTTCACGCGATCGACCCGGCGGCGCGCGATCTGGAAGGGTATCTGTTCCCCGAAACCTATCCGTTGTCCCGGCATGCGGACGCACCGGTCATCGTGCGGCTGATGGCCGATGCCTTCAACCGGGCGCTGTCGCCGGAGTTGCGGGCGGCGGCCGCGGCCCGGGGGCTCTCGACCCGCCAGCTCGTGACGCTGGCGTCGATCGTCGAGAAGGAAACGGGCAAGCCGGAGGAGCGGCCGCTGGTCGCTTCGGTGTATGAGAATCGTCTCCGAATCGGCATGCCGCTCCAGTGCGACCCGACCGTCATCTACGCGCTCGAAAAGGCCGGCCGCTATCACGGCAACCTGCATCACGACGACTTGTCGTTCGATTCACCCTACAACACGTATCGCTATCCGGGCCTGCCGCCTGGCCCTATCGCCGCGCCCGGCCTGGCTTCCCTTGACGCCGTCGTTCACCCGGCGGAATCGAACTACTTGTATTTCGTCAGCCGCAACGACGGGTCGCACGCGTTTGCCGCGACGCTCGACGAGCACAACCGGAACGTCCAGAAGTATCAGGTGGAATATTTCAGGGCAGGCAGGGCGGGCGGGCCGGGCAAGGCAGGCGAGGCTGGCAAGGCGGGCGGGGCTGGCAAGGCGGGCGGGGCTGGCAAGGTCGGCAGGGTGAGTCATTGAACGGTCGTGCCTGCCTAGCCCGGCCTGCCCGACCCGCCCGTCCGCTCTGACATAATCGCGATCGCATGGACACAATCGCCGCGGTGGGCATCGTCGCGAAGTCGCGCTTGAGCGCGGCGACGCCTCATCTGGTGGAGGTCGAAGCGTGGCTCGCCGCCCGCAACATCGCCGCGGTGGTCGAGACGGCGACGGCGGCGTTGATGCCGCCCTCGCCGACCCGCGAAGTGGCCGACAAACAGGTGCTGGTGTCGCGTGCCGGGCTCGTGCTGGTGCTCGGCGGCGATGGCACGCTCCTCAGCATGGCGGGTTGCATCGCGCAGGCCGGCCGGCGTGTGCCGATTCTCGGCGTGAACTTCGGCAGCCTCGGGTTTCTCACCGAGGTGACCCTCCCCGAGTTGTACCCGGCGCTCGAAGCCGCGCTGGCCGGGCGCGCGCATGTCGAGGAACGGCTGATGCTGCGGGCGACCGTCCACTCGTCAGCGGCGCCGCAGGTGGGCGTGGCCGTCAACGACGTCGTCATCAACAAGGCCGCGCCGTCGCGTCTCATCAACCTGTCGGTCTTCGTCGGCGACGAATTCGTCACGCACGTGCGGGCGGACGGCCTGATCATCGCGACGCCCACGGGCTCGACCGCCTACAACCTCTCGGCCGGAGGACCCGTCGTCGAGCCGAGCGTGGACGCGATGGTGCTGACGCCCATCGCGCCGCATACGCTCAGCAACCGCCCGGTCGTCATTCCGGCGTCGGCCACGGTCCGTGTGAAGCCGATGATCGGCGACCGCGACGGCGCGTTCGTGACGTTCGACGGCCAGGCCGGGTTTGAACTCCGGGCCGGCGACGAAATCACCGTGGGACGCGCCGGCGAGCCGATGCGGCTGATTCGCCCTTCGACGCGCAGCTATTTCGAGGTGCTGCGCGAAAAGCTGAACTGGGGTCAACGGTAGTCGGCAGTCGGCAGTCGGCAGTCAGCAGTCGGCAGTCAGCAATCAGCAATCGAGCCCCAGCCCCTGGCCCCCAGCCTCTAGCCTCTTCTCAAGTGCAGGAAGAATTCCTGATTCCCCGTGGCTCCCTTGAGCGCCGACGGCGCCATCGCCACGCGCCGTAGTCCCGCGGCGGCCGCATGGGCGGTCACGCGTTCGATGACTTCGGCGTGAACGG
This sequence comes from uncultured Acidobacteriota bacterium, assembly GCA_963821285.1. Lineage (GTDB taxonomy): Bacteria > Acidobacteriota > Vicinamibacteria > Vicinamibacterales > CAVVIG01 > CAVQJU01. The sequence goes on along the minus strand of CAWGDD010000010.1, from coordinate 387,161 downwards.
CGGGATCGCTCACCAGACCGTGCTTGCCGACCTGTTCGCGCCCAGCCTCGAACTGCGGCTTGACGAGCGCGATGATGTCGGCCCCGGCGGCCAGCAGGGGCGGGAGCGCCGGCAGAATGTGCCCGAGCGAGATGAACGACACGTCGATTGTGACGAGATCGACGGGATGGGGCACGTCGGTCCGCGCCAGCGAGCGGGCGTTCACGCCCTCGACCACGGTCACGCGCGGGTCGCTGCGGAGGCGCCAATCGAGCTGCGCGCGTCCGACGTCGAGGGCAATGACGCTGGCGGCCCCGCGCTGCAGCAGGACGTCGGTGAAGCCTCCGGTGGAGGCGCCGATATCGAGTGCGTGCCGGCCGGCCGGATCGACGCCGAACGTGTCGAGCGCGTGGGCCAGTTTGACGCCGCCGCGGCTGACGTACGGATGATCCGGTTCGGCGACCTCGATACGCGCGTCCTCGGCGACGGCCGTACCGGCTTTGCTAACCGGCCGATCGTTCACGGAGACGTGGCCGGCCATGATGAGCGCGCGGGCGCGCTCGCGCGACGCGGCGAGGCCCCGTTCGACCAGCGCGGCATCAAGCCGGATCTTACGCATGGCCATTAGGTAGGCGTCGCCATCACGAAGACACGAAGATCACAAAGATCACGAAGTACTTAGATGTACACAAGTTACTTCGTGTTCTTCGTGCCTTCGTGATTGACAGATGCTGGTCATCGGCAACGTCGCCATTGAAAGCAGATTCAACTGCGCCGCGAGACCACCCAGTCGGCGATCGGCGCGAGCCAGCCGCCGCCGAGCTGAGCGGCGTCGAGGGTAGCCCTCGCGCGCGCGATGCAGTCGGCGGCCAGCGCGCGAGACCTGTCGAGGCCGAAGATTGCAGGGTAGGTCGGCTTCGTGCCGGCCGCATCCTTTCCAGCCGTCTTGCCCAATTCCTCGGCGCTGCCTTCGACGTCCAGGATGTCGTCCACGATCTGAAAGGCGAGGCCGATGTCGGCGGCGAACCGATCGACGGCGGCGACAGACGTCTCGCTCGCGCCGGCCATGATCGCGCCGCTGACCGCGGACGCACGGATGATCGCGCCCGTCTTGCGCGCGTGCATGGCGGGCAGGGTGTGGGCGTCGAGCGCGGCGCTGTGCCCCGGCACCTGGCCGGCCGCCAGCAGGTCGATCGCCTGTCCGCCCACCATCCCGGTTGCGCCCGCCGCTTCCGCGATCACGCGCAGCACTCTCAGCTTGCGGCGGACGATCGCGTCATCGTCGATGGCCGGTTCGCGGGCGAGGAGCGCGAAGGCCTCGGCCTGCAGGCCGTCGCCAGCCAGGATGGCCACGCCGTCCCCGTACACCACGTGCAGCGTCGGGCGGCCGCGCCGCAGCGTGTCGTTGTCCATGGCGGGGAGATCGTCATGAATCAGCGAGTACGTGTGGATCAGCTCGATCGCGCAGGCGGCCGGGAGCGCGAGGTCGAGCGCCGATAGCGCCGGGGATGGGGGCGCGCCCGTGCGGCTGACGACATCGGCGGCCGCCAGCGTGAGGATCGGCCGGAGACGCTTGCCGCCGGCGAAGACGCTATAGCGCATCGCCTCGCTGACGATGGCGGGGCAGGCCGGGGGGCCGGGCAGGCACCTCTCGAGGGCCGCGTTCACGCGCGCGCGGGCGTCGTTGAGGAACGCGGCGAGCGGTTCGGCGGCCGTCACGGCGGTCAGCGGTCGCGGTCGTCGCCCGAGGCGCCTGGCATCAAGGTCGCCGGCGCCGGCCGCACGTCGCCGCGCTCGCTCAGGATCTCGATGCGGCGCTCGGCGTCCTCGAGCCGCGCGTGGCAGAAACGCGACAACTGCACGCCCCGCTCGTAGAGGGCCAGCGACTGCTCGAGCGCCAGGTCGCCTTCTTCGAGCTTCTTCACGACCGATTCGAGCTCGGCGATGGCGGCTTCGAAATCCTTGATGGATGATGCGTCGCTCATTCTGTCCTCGACACCTTAGCCTCAATTTCGCCGCGGCTCAAGGTCACGCGCACCGTGTCGCCGGCCGCGACCTCGCCGGCTTCGCGCAGGGCGCGCGTCCGGTCGGCGTTCCAGCAGACGGCGTAGCCGCGGCCGAGCACGGCCAGCGGGCTGAGCGTGTCGAGCCGGCTGGCGCAGCCGCGCAGCGCCGCGTCCGCCTGATGATGCCTCCGCACGACGGCAGCCGCGAGACGGCCGTCGGCCGCGACCAGGCGCGTGCGAACGGTCCCCAGCTGGCGCGCCAGGTTCAGCATGTCCAGCTGCCGCCTGACGGACTGGAGCCGCCGGACGCGGGAGGCGACAGCCAGCCGGATCGCCTCGTCCAGCGACCGATCCAGTTCGGCGGCGCGCCGGCTCTTCATCGCCAACCGTGCGGCGTAGCCGGCCATCGCGGGCCGGCTGCCGGCCACGTGCACCTGGCGGCTGAGACGCTGGACGCGCCCGTGCGCCGCGGCCACCAGCCGTTCGTGCAGGCGATCGATGCGGCCCGCGAATTCGTCCGTGCGCGCCACGACCAGCTCGGCGGCCGCGGAGGGCGTGGGCGCGCGGACGTCGGCCACGAAATCCGCGATCGTCACGTCGCTCTCGTGGCCGACCGCCGAGATCACAGGCACCGGCGCGGCCGCGATCGCGCGCGCGACGACTTCCTCGTTGAACGCCCACAGATCCTCGATCGACCCGCCGCCCCGCCCGACGATCACGACGTCCACCCCAGGCACGCGTCCGATGGCGCGCAGCGCCCGCGCGATCTCGCCGGCCGCGCCGTCACCCTGCACGCGCGCGGGCCGGATGATCACGTGGGCGTTCGCGTGGCGCCGCTTGAGGACGTTCAGAATGTCGCGGATCGCCGCGCCTTCGAGCGAGGTGACGACGCCGATCTTTCGCGGCAGCGCGGGCAATGGCCGCTTGCGCGCAGCGTCGAACAGCCCTTCGTCCTGCAGCCGCTTCTTGAGCTGATCGAAGGCCAGCTGCAGCGCCCCCAGGCCGTGCGGCTCCAGGTGCTCGCAGACCAGCTGATATTCGCCCTTTGGTTCGTAAACCGAGAGCTTGCCGCGGGCCACGACGCGGAGACCATCGACCGGCTTGAACTTCAGGTACCGGATGTTCGACCGGAACATGAAGCCGCGCAGCTGGGCCGTCGAGTCCTTGAGCGTGAAGTAGAGATGGCCGTTCCACGGGCGGCAGTTCGAGAGCTCGCCCTCCACCCACACCTCGAAGAACTCGGCTTCAAGGTGATCGCGCACCCGGAGCGTCAGCTCGGTGACGGTGTGGACGCGTCTGACCGCCGGGCGCAGGTCAGGACTGTCGACTGTCGACTGCGGACTGTCGACTGTCGACTGCGGACTGTCGACTGCCTCGTCCTCGTCTTCAAACGGAAGATCGAACAGGTCGCTCATCGGCTGCGAGCTCGGCAAGCTCGTCCAGACTGTAACTCAGGCGCTCGATGTCGGTGGCTTTTCCCGTCGCCTCGTCGGCGTCCACGATGACGGCGTTCAGGCGCGGGTTGGCGGTGGCGGTCTCGAATCGCGAGGGCAGGCCGGTCAGAAAGCGTCCGAGGGCCGGCTCGACTTCGACCCCGATGATCGAGTCGTGCGGCCCGGTCATCCCGGCGTCCGTCAGGTAGGCGGTGCCTTTCGGCAGCACCCGCTCGTCGGCGGTCTGCACATGGGTATGTGTCCCGACGACGGCCGTCACCCGGCCGTCGAGATGCCAGCCCATTGCCATCTTCTCGGATGTCGCTTCGGCGTGGAAGTCCACGAAGATGATGCGCGTCCGCTGGCGCATGGCCTCGACTTCGCGAAGCACGACCGAGAACGGGTCGTCAATCTGCAGCATGAAGACCCGGCCCATCGCGTTGATCACGCCGACCGAGTGGCCGTTCCGCGCACGCGCGATGTAGCTGCCGTTGCCCGGCACGCCGGAGGGGTAGTTGATCGGCCGCAGTAACCGCGATTCCGTCCCGATGTAGTCGAGTGCCTCCTTCTTGTCCCAGATGTGATTGCCCGAGGTGATGACGTCCACGCCCAGGTCGAGGAGCTCGTCGCCGATTTCCCGCGTGATGCCGAACCCGGCGGCGGCGTTCTCGCCGTTCGCGATGACGAAATCGATGGCGTGGCGGCTAATCAGGGCCGCGAGACCCGTCCGGACCAGCTGCCGTCCGGGGCGTCCGACGATGTCGCCGATGAAGAGGATTCGCATGCGAGGTCCATCGAGTTTACGCGAATCCGGGGGATTTGGCGCGCTGAGGCACGGGCTGGTTCGTGTAACCGCCACATATGCCTAGGGATATGGACGGTCATTATATGAGTGTATATAACGCAGATAATATGCTTGACAAACACTAATTGATGGCTCTAGACTTTTACCAGTTTTCATGCGGACTCCAAGCGGAGGGGGTTTATCAACATGGCTGGAAAAGTGATCGGTATCGACCTCGGCACCACCAACTCGGTGGTCGCCGTCATGGAAGGCGGGCAGCCCGCAGTCATCGTGAACCAGGAAGGCGCGCGCACCACGCCGTCGGTTGTGGCCATCGCCAAGGACGGCGAACGGCTCGTCGGTCAGGTTGCCAAGCGGCAGGCCGTCACCAACCCCGAAAACACGGTGTTCTCGATCAAGCGCTTCATGGGCCGCAAGCACGAGGAAACCTCGAGTGAGGCCTCGCGCGTCCCGTACGCCGTCGTTCGTGCGAGCAACGGCGACGCGTGGATCGAGGCGCGCGGCAAGAAGTACTCGCCGCCGGAGATCTCGGCGCTGATTCTCCAGAAGCTCAAGCAGGCCGCCGAGGATCATCTCGGCGAAAAGATCGCCGACGCGGTCATCACCGTGCCGGCCTACTTCAACGACGCGCAGCGGCAGGCGACCAAGGATGCCGGCAAGATCGCGGGCCTCAACGTCCTGCGCATCATCAACGAGCCGACGGCGGCGGCGCTGGCCTACGGCCTCGACAAGAAGACGAACGAAACCATCGCGGTCTACGACTTCGGCGGCGGCACGTTCGACATCTCCGTGCTCGAGGTCGGCGACGGCGTCGTCGAAGTGAAGGCCACCAACGGCGACACGCACCTCGGCGGCGACGACATCGACGATCGGGTGATCGAGTGGCTCGTGGCCGAGTTCAAGAAGACCGACGGGATCGATCTGTCGAAGGACCGGATGGCGCTCCAGCGCCTGAAGGAAGCGGCGGAAAAGGCGAAGATCGAACTGTCCACGGCGCTCGAGACCGACATCAACCTGCCCTTCGTCACCGCCGACCAGAGCGGGCCGAAGCACATGCAGACCAAGCTGTCGCGCGCGAAGCTCGAACAGCTGGTGGACGACCTGCTCCAGCGCACGATGGCGCCCGTCAAGAAGGCGCTGGAGGATGCAGGCGTCGATCCGAAGAAGATCGACGAGGTCGTGCTCGTCGGCGGCTCGACGCGCATGCCGAAGGTGCAGCAGCTGGTGCGCGACTACTTCGGGAAGGAGCCCCACAAGGGCGTGAACCCCGACGAAGTCGTGGCGGTCGGCGCGGCCGTCCAGGGCGGCGTGCTCACGGGCGAAGTCACCGACGTGCTGCTCCTCGACGTGACGCCGCTCTCGCTCGGCATCGAAACGCTGGGCGGCGTGATGACGCAGCTCATCACGAGGAACACCACGATCCCGTCGCGCAAGAGCGAGATCTTCTCGACGGCAGCCGACAACCAGACCAGCGTCGAAGTCCACGTGATGCAGGGCGAACGTCAGTTCGCGCGCGACAACCGCACGCTCGGACGGTTCCACCTGACCGGGCTCCCGCCCGCGCCCCGCGGCGTCCCGCAGGTCGAAGTCGCCTTCGACATCGACGCCAACGGCATCGTCAACGTGTCGGCGAAGGACCTCGCGACGGGCAAGGAGCAGAAGATCACCATCAGCGGCACGGGTGGCCTGTCGAAGGACGAAGTCGATCGTCTTGTGAAAGAGGCGGCCAGCCACGCGGGCGAGGATCAGGCGAAGCGCGAGCTGATCGACGCGCGGAACCAGGCCGACTCGCTGGCCTATCAGGCCGAGAAGACGGTGTCCGGCAACCGCGATCGGCTGCCGGCGGGCGAGGTGGCGCGTCTCGAAACGGCCATCGCCGCCGCCAGAAAGGCCGCGGAGGGCGAAGACCTCGCGGCGATCAGGAAGGCCACCGACGAGCTGCAGCAGGCCGCGCACGCGGTCGGCGAACTGCTCTACAAGAACGCCGATGGTTCCAAGGGTTCCGGGGGTTCCGGGGGTTCCGAAGGTTCCAGAGGTTCAGGCGGCGTGAAAGACGCGGAGGTTGTCGACGCGGAATACGCTGAGAGCGTTTAACGCTCTCGTTTATCGAAGGAGAACATCATGACTGTCGTTCGTTGGGATCCATTTCGCGACTTCGGTTTCACGACCGGCAACAGCTGGGTGCCGCCGGTCGACATCTACCAGACCGGCGAGCACGAGCTGGTGCTCAAGGCCGAACTGCCCGATCTGACGCGCGAGGATATCGACATCACGGTCGAGAACTTCGTGCTGACGCTCAAGGGCGAGAAGAAGCTCGCTGCCGAGGTCAAGGAAGAGCAGTTCCACCACATCGAACGGAGCTACGGGTCGTTCAGCCGCTCCTTCTCGCTGCCGAGGACCGTGGACGCGAGCAAGGTGTCGGCGGAGTACAAGAACGGCGTGTTGACCGTCCGGCTTCCGCTGCGCGAGGAAGCCAAGCCCCGCCAGATCAAGGTGGACGTGGCCGCCTGACGCGGACGGGCTAGGCAGGCAGGGCGGGTCGGGCGGGTCGGGCAGGGCGGGCAGGTCAGGCAGGTCAGGCAGGTCAGGCAGGTTGGATGGAACGGAAATCCGTTCGTCCCTTGCCTGTCCCGTCCGTCTTGTTTGTTCCGGCCCGACCCGCCCGACCTGCCAGGCCCGCCCGCCTTTCCACGTCGCGATGCCACGTGCTACGCTCTATTTCCGTTATGAACGACATGAGCGAACTCATGGAACCGGTGGCCGACGGCCCCGACATCCCTTCCGAGCCGGCGCCGCCCATCGAGAGCCGGTTTCTGTTTGTCGACGTGGCGGCGCTTCGTGCCAAGCAATTGCGGCGCGGCGCGCGGCCCAGAGTCGTCGCGGAGGAGGGACCGCTGCCGCACAAGGCCGAACGCCTGGCCATGGAAGAAGTCCGGCGCGGCCTGGTCTACTACGACGTCGTGGCGCCGAAGTCCGAGGCAGGGGAAGGCGGAGCGTGACCGATATTCAGCAGCTGATCGCCAGCGTCCTGCAAGGCCTGGCGTCGAGCACCGTGTTCATCCTGGCGCTCATGATCGGGTTCTGCGTGGTGGTCGGCCTGACCAAGCTGAAGAAGACCGCCGGCGGCGTGATGGTCATCAAGAGCCTGGACGAACAGATGACCCACAAGCCCATGGAATACCTCATGCCGGGGGACCCGCGCGGGCCCGCCGACCAGCTGCACTCACCGGAACTTCAGGAGGCCGCCGCCCGTAAGTAGGGGTATGTTCTGCCTGCTCTTTGGCATCCTGCTGTTCCCGGTCATCCTGCCGTTCCTGATCCTGCGGTTCGTCTTCAAGCTGCTGTTCGCCCTGCTCATGGTGCCGTTCGTGCTGCTGGTGGTGGCCGGCGCCCTGTTCATGGCGTTTGCGGGCGTCATGCTGGCGCTGTTTTCCCCGCTGCTGCCGTTGGCATTTGTCGCCCTGCTCATCTGGGCGTTCACGCGACACTCTCGGGCTGCCACCGCAATCCCAGGTTGATGATGCGCTGGAGCAGGGCCTCGTAGCTCACGCCCTGCTTCTCCGCCGAGGCCGCGAAGTCTTCTCCGCGCGCAATCTGCGGGTTCGGATTCGCCTCGAGCACCCACACGTTCCCCGCCTCGTCCAGCCGCAGGTCGATTCGCGCGTAGCCGCTCAGCTCGAGCGCCCGGTACGCCCGCTTGCACAGGTGCTGGATCTCGCTAGTCTTCGCGTCAGACAGGTCCACCGCGGGCCCGCTGTCGATGCCGTATTTCTTCTGGTATTTCACGCTCCACTTGACGCGGTCGGTCGCAATCCGCTTGGCGCCCTCGGGCATGTTGTTGAAGAACAGCTCCCAGACCGGCAGCGCCTGGAGCGCCTGGTTGCCGATGATGCCCACGTAGAGCTCGCGGCCCTCGATGTATTGCTCGACGATGGCCGCCGTGCCGATGCTGTCGTGGATGAAGGCCACGCGCTCGCGGAGCTTCTCGTCGCTGTCCACGACCGAGGCCTGCGAGATGCCGATGGACGCCTCCTGCGTCAGCGACTTCACCATCAGCGGAAAGGTGAGCCGTTTGGGCCGGCGAATCGGCCGGCCGATGCGGAACACCTCGAACTCGGGCACATGGATGCGGTGGTACGCCAGGAGCTTCTTCGACAGCGACTTGTCGCGCGCCAGCAGCAGCCCGCGCGGGTTGCAGCCGGTGTAGGACAGCTTCAGCAGCTCGAGGTGGCTCACGACGTTCTGGTCGAAGATCGTGACGTCGTCGAAGCCCTCCAGCAGGTTGAAGGAGATATGCGGTTTCCATTCCTCGGACGCGCGCCGGATGTCGCCGAGGTCATCGTGGACGGGCAGAGGCCGGACCTCGTGGCCCATCGCCGTCAGCGTCGAGACGACGTCGTATTCCGTGCGCCATGGCGCCGCGGTGATGTCGGTGCCCTCTTCGATCGTCTCCGGCGGCACCAGATGCCGGTGCATCAGCGCGAGCACGCGCAGCTTGTTGACGCTCACACCGCCACCCGGTGGCGACCGCTGTGCAGGTAGTTCATCGTCTGTACCGTGAGGAAGACGACGAAGTCGAGCCGGGTCGCTTCTTCCGTGTCCATGAGGCGCAGGTTCAGCTCGCGGCAGCGCTGGACGATCTTCTCGAGCAGCTGGTCGATCGTGTACTGGTAGCTGTCGGTGAAGCTGGCCACAGTGGTGCGCACCTCGCGCCGGATCTTGCCGACGAAGCGGGCAGCCGTCTGGTTCTTCGCGTAGGCCGGCGACGCGGAGAACAGGTTGTGCAGGTCGCTGTCGTAGAAGTCGGGGTGATCGAGCCCGTAGTGCTCGCGCTTCTTCCGGTAGTGCTCGCCCAGCGTCTTGCGCAGCCGCGGCAGCGGGTCGACCAGGCGCGTGGAGCGTCACGGTCGGCCGGCGGCGAGCCAGCTCGCGCATCAGGCGATCCATGTACTCGAGCTTGCGCAGGGCCGGCCAGCCCGCGAACCGCGTCGCCCAGTGCGAGTGCGGGTCGAGCCAGACGGCGAACGTCTCGGCGAAGTCCTCGTCCGGATGGCTTTGCGCGTACCAGTGATCCAGGTGCTGCACGAAGCTCTTGCTGTAGGGTTTCGGCGTGTAGTACTCGGGGTAGGGCGTCGCGGGGTTGCCGAAGAGCCGCCGCCTCTTCGGCCGCCGCCGGAGCGCGTACGCGTTGTCGATCGCGTGGCCGACCTCGTGGCGGAGAATCTTCAGGCACGTCGGCGCGTCGCCGCCCTCCACCTCGAGCATCTGCGCCAGCTCGAGCTTCTCGAGCCGCGGGTGCGCGAGGTAGAACGGGATCGCGACGCCGGGCACCCCGTCCGGCGTGAACCACTCGTCGGACAGCCAGTAGTACGGCCGGAACCTGACGCCGCGCGCCTCGAGTTCGCCGTTGACGAGGGCGATGCGCGCGTCGAGCTCGGTCCCCTCGATGCGCAGTCCGAGATCGCACATGCGGATCTCGAGCAGCTTGTCGTCGCCGAGCGTCGTCCAGTCGGACGGCGTCAGCGGCTCGCGGTCGGCGGTGCCTGCATCCACCATTCGGTCTCGCGCTCGTACGCGTCAGCCATCCGGAGCAGCGTCCCTTCGTCGAACCGGCGGCCCGTCAGCTGGAATCCGATCGGCAGCCGGGGCGACGATGCCGTGAAGCCGCACGGGATGCTGACGGCGGGAAGCCCGGCCAGGTTCGCGCTCACCGTGAAGATATCGGCCAGGTACATCTGCAGCGGATCCGACGTCCGTTCCCCGAGCTTGAACGGGGGGGTCGGGCTCGTGGGCATCGCGACGACATCCACGCTGTCGAAGGCCCGGTCGTAGTCGCGCAGAATCAGCGTCCGCACCTGCTGTGCCTTCACGTAATACGCGTCGTAGTAGCCCGCGCTCAACACGTAGGTGCCGAGCATGATGCGCCGCTTGACCTCGGCGCCGAAGCCCTTCTCGCGCGTGCGCGAGTACATCGCGCCCAGCTCGCTCTGTGCGTCCCGCAGCCCGTAGCGCACGCCGTCGTAGCGCGCCAGGTTCGAGCTCGCTTCCGCGGTCGCCACGAGGTAGTAGACCGGGATCGCGTACTTCGCGTGGGGCAGCTCGATGTCCACCACCGTCGCGCCCCGCGCCGTGAACGTGTCGAGCGCCGTCCTGAAGGCCGCGACGATCCCTTCGTCCACGCCGCTCTCGATCAGGCCCCAGGGCACGCCGATGCGGGTGCCCCGCACGTCGCCGGTCAGCGCCGATTGATAGTCCGCCACCGGTTCCGTCGCCGTCGTCGAGTCGGCCGCGTCGAGGCCCGCGATCGCCTCGAGGGCGATGGCGGCGTCGCGGGCGCGGCGCGTCAACGGACCGATCTGGTCGAGCGAGGAGCCGAAGGCCACCAGCCCGTAACGGGACACCCGTCCGTAGGTTGTCTTGAGGCCCAGCACGCCGCACATGGCCGCCGGCTGCCGAATCGAACCGCCGGTGTCCGAGCCGAGCGCCAACGGCGTGAGCCCGGCGGCGACCGCCACGGCCGACCCTCCGCTCGACCCCCCGGGGATGCGATCGAGCGCCCAGGGATTGCTCGACGGCCCGAACGCCGAGTTCTCGGTGGACGATCCCATCGCGAACTCGTCGCAGTTGGTCTTGCCGACGATCACGGCGCCGGCGCGGGTCAGGCGCGACACGACCGTCGCGTCGTACGGTGGGACGAACCCTTCCAGGATCCTCGACGAGGCCGTCGTGCGGACGCCTTTCGTGCAGATGTTGTCCTTGAGCGCCACGGGGACGCCCGCGAGCGGGGCGTCGCGAAATCGATCGCGATCGCGGTCGATCTCGGCGGCCCGTGCCAGTGCCTCGTCGGCCATGACCGTGTTGAAGGCGTGCAGGGATCCGTCAGCCGCCGCAATCCGATCCAGCGACTCGCGACACACCTCGACCGCCGAGCGCGTGCCCGACCGGATCGCGTCGCGGATGTCCGAGAGCGTACTAACCAATGACGCGGGGCACTTTGAAGAAGCCGCCTTCGGCGTGCGCGGCGCCGGTGGAACGGTCGCGCTCCGGTGCGTTGCCGAACACATCGTCGGCGCCGAGCGACGGCCTGACCTCGTCCGCGCGATCGGCGCCCCGGCTCGCGACGCCGTATGCCGTTGGCGGCACACCGCTCGTGTCGAGTTCCTGGAGTGCGCCGGCATGAGCGAGGATGTCGCCGAGTTGTCGCGCGAACAGCTCGACTTCGCCGGGGTCGAGCTCGAGATGGGCGAGCGCAGCCACGGCTTCAACCTGCGCTCTCGTCAGGACGGGCATGGCAAATGCTAGCATGGCGCCCTCTGGGGGCTAGGGGCTGGAGGCTAGGGACTAGGGAATGATCAGGCCGGCAGCAGTGGCGGGGACGTGGTATCCGGGAACTGCTTCCGAACTTGCGGCGGCGGTTGATGCTCACCTGGCCGGCGCGTCGCGCGATGTGGGGGGCGAGCTCGTCGCGCTTATCGCGCCCCATGCGGGCCTGATGTACTCGGGGCCGGTCGCCGCCCATGCGTACCGATTGCTCGCCGGCCGTCTCTTCGACGTGGCCATCATCGTCGGCCCGTCGCATTTTGTCGGCTTCGACGGCGTCGCCGTGTACCCGTCGGGTGGATTCGACACGCCGTTCGGCGTGGTTCCGATTGACGCCGGCTGTGCGGCGGCGCTTGCGCAGGCGTCGCAGATTGTCCGGGAGCACGCGCCCGCCCATGCCCGCGAACACTCCATCGAAATGCAGCTGCCGTTTCTCCGTCACCTCGCGCCCGGACTGCCCATCGTGCCGCTCGTGATGGGACGGCAGACCGCCGATACCGCAAGCGCCCTCGGGGACGCGCTCAGCACTGTTCTTCGCGGCCGGCGGGCACTGCTGATCGCGAGCACCGACCTTTCGCACTACCACGAGGCGACCGAAGCGACGCGCCTCGACGCCGTGGTCATCGACCACGTCTCGCGACTGGACGCCGAGGGCCTCCAGTCCGCGCTCGATGCCTGTCCGGAACATGCGTGTGGCGGCGGGCCGACGGTCGCCGTCATGCGTGCCGCGCGGCACTTTGGCGCGCGCGACGCGGTGGTGCTGCAGTACGGCGATTCCGGGGACGTGTCTGGCGATAAGTCCGCCGTCGTGGGCTATCTGGCCGCCGCGCTCGGGAACTTCTCGTGATGATTCAAACGGGCCACGAGGAGCGCGCGCGGCTGCTCCAGATCGCGCGCGAGGCGATCGCGGCGCACGTCAGTCGGCAGTCGGCAGTCGACAGTCAGCAGTCCACAGTCGACAGTCGAAGCGCCGGTGTCTTCGTCACGATTTACCACGCAGGCGAGCTTCGCGGCTGCATTGGTCACCTCGAGGCCGATCAGCCGCTTCCGGCCAGCGTTGCCCGCTGCGCGGTCGCGGCCTGCAGCGAAGACCCGCGGTTCCCGGCCATCACGGCGTCCGAGCTGCCGGAGATCCGGGTGGAGATCTCGGTGCTCGGGCCCATGGAGCCCGCCGGCGGACCGTCGGACGTCGAAGTCGGGCGTCACGGGCTGATGGTCGAGATGGGGCGGCTGCGTGGCCTGCTGCTGCCGCAGGTCGCGACCGAGCGGCAGTGGAACGCGGTGATGTTTCTGTCACAGACGTGCCGGAAGGCCGGCCTGGCCCCCGACGTCTGGCAGCACAGCGCGACGGTCTGGAGGTTCGAAGCCGACGTCTTCGGCGACGACGACGCTCACTGACCCAGTTGCTGGTCGATCACTCGACCATCGGAGGCGACCCGGACCGTTGCCGCGAAGATGTCGCCGCGACCGGCACGCTGATCGAGCGTCATCCCGCCGGCAAAGCGCATGTCCGTCCACCGGACGGTGATCACGCCGGTTTGCTGATCGGCGACCCACCGGGCCGCCGGGTACCGTGAGAATCCCAGAAACGTCTGAGCAATCGGCGCGCTGGCCGCGGCTTTTACCGTTGGCGTCCACTGGTCCGGGTAGCGAACGGTCACGCGCCACGGCGCCGCGCCTGCCTCAGGGGGCTGGCGGAGACGGGAATCGAGCACGTCGACGTCGTGTAACTCGTAGGCGTTCGAGAGGCGGGCGATCAGCCGCCATTTGAACGGCGACACAAACGTGGGCATCGCTGCCAGATCAGCGAGGCAGCGGCTGGCCGCGCCCGGTACCGACGGGACCGAAGTCGGGTCGACCTGCGCGACCGGCCATCCGACCAGAAGCGGCCGTTCGGTGCGGGTCGGATCACACGGCTGCGGCATCAGCGGACCGAAGACGCGAGGCGCCAGGGCGATGGCTTCGTGGCGGGCCACTGCGCGCACGCCGTAGTTCGCGGCCATCAATATGAGCACGATCGCGGCGTTTCGCCGCCGGGATGCCTCCGACGCCTGTCCGAACAGAAGGCCGGCAAAAAGCGCCGCCAGCAGGTAGACGTCTACGATCGGCATCAGGTCGGCAGCGAACCAGCGCCAGCTGATCGGGCTCAGCAGCCGTGTCCCATAGGACGTGGGGAAGTCCATCAGGATGTGTCCCAGCACGCCCAGGGCGGAGATCGCGAACAGCATGCCGAACGATGCGCTCGGTCCATCGTCAGGCGGATGGGGCTTTCTGTCGACGTACCGCTGGATGGCCCAGACGATGAGGGCGGTCAAGGCCGCCAGCCCGACGATCCCCAACGGGCCGTGTGTCGGGCCACGGTGCCACTGGAGGTAGGCGGCGCCGCCGCGAGCAGCGGTAATACTGTCGATATCGGGCGCGTTCGAGGCCAGCACGAGCGCAGTGGTTGTCCCGCGCCCCGCCCGCCCGAGCGGCGTGCGGCCAAGTGTCACGGCGAACAGCGTGTGGGTCAGGTTGTCCATTGAGTGAGGCTGCGAGCCGTCAGGTAATATAACCGCATGCCACGCTGCCGTCGCGGTGCTGTCCTGGTCGTGATGCTCGCGATCGCGTTGCAGCCGTCGCCGGCATCCGCCTGGGGCTTCGCCGCCCATCGCTACATCATGCGGCGCGCCATCGACATCCTGCCGGCCGAGCTCAAGCCGTTCTTCGTTCAGCATCGCGACGAAGTCGTCATCCGCGTCGTCGATCCGGATCTGTGGCGGAACGTCGGCTGGGAAGACGATCCGAACCATTTCGTGAACTTCGGCGCGCCGGAGCTGGGACCGTTCCCGTTCTCGGCGCTCCCGCGCGAGCAGGGTGCGGCCATCGGGAAGTTCGGCACGGCCGCGCTGAAGCGGCTCGGGACACTGCCGTGGCGGGCGGAGGAGGAGTTCGGCAACCTCCGGCGAGCCTTTGAGGGGTTCAAGCGGGGCAACCAGTACGGGGCGAGCGACGCCGTGCTGTTTGCCGCCGTCGTGTCGCACTACGTGCAGGACGCGCATCAGCCGTTCCACGCCTCGAACAACTACGACGGCCAGCTGACCGGGCAGCGGGGCATCCACTCGCGCTTCGAGCGCGATCTGGTCGAGAAGTTCGAGGCACGACTGATCGTCACGCCGGCCGCGCCGCGCGCCATCCCCTCGGCACGCGACGCCGCGTTCGACGCGCTGCTCGCCAGCCACCAGCTCGTGGACCCGCTGTTACGGGCCGATAAGGAAGCGATCGGCAACAGAGACGCATACGACGATGTCTACTTCGAGGCATTCTTCATGAAGGCCAAGCCGATGCTCGAGGAGCGTCTGGCGTCGGCCATCGCCGCCACCGCGTCCCTCGTGCTCAGCGCGTGGGAGCAGGCAGGGAAACCGGACCTCAGAAACGGCGAGCCGAGGCCTGTGCAGCGGGTCCAGCGGGCTCAACCGGCGCAGCAGGATCGTTGATGAAGCTTCGAGACCTGGCCGATCGGCTGCAGTGCCGCCTGGAAGGGAGCGGCACTCCCGGTGACATCGACATCTCGCGTGTGGCGGGCATCGAGCACGCGCAACCCGGCGACCTGACGTTCCTGGACAACCCCAGGTACGGATCGTTTCTGGGCACGACGCGCGCCTCGGCCGTGATCGTGACCGCCGCCCAGACAATCCCCGCCGGCTCCGCGCTCGGCGTCCTCCGCAGCGACAACCCCTACACCACGTTCGCACGGGCCGTCGGGCTGTTCGCGCCGGCGCCGGCGCAGAAGCCGGGCGTCGATCCGCTGAGCCGCGTCGCGCCCGACGCCACGGTCGGCGCCGGTGCCTCGATCGGACCGTTCGTCACGGTGGGCGCGGGGGCGTCGA
This sequence comes from uncultured Acidobacteriota bacterium, assembly GCA_963821285.1. GTDB lineage: Bacteria > Acidobacteriota > Vicinamibacteria > Vicinamibacterales > CAVVIG01 > CAVQJU01. The sequence continues at coordinate 371,749 of CAWGDD010000010.1, read as the reverse complement.
TTGGCGCGCGCACGATCGTCTTTCCGCACGCCGCCATTGGCGCCGGCGTCCGCGTGGGCGACGACTGCCTCGTGTACACCCACGTCTCGCTCCGCGACCGCGTCGTCGTCGGCCATCGCGTCATCCTGCACGACGGCGTCGTGATCGGCAGCGACGGCTTCGGGTTCGCCAAGCAGGCCGACGGCACCCACCTCAAGATCCCGCAGACCGCGGACGTCGTCATCGAAGACGATGTCGAAGTCGGCGCCAACAGCACCATCGACCGGCCCGCCGTCGGGGAGACGCGGATCCGCGCCGGCACGAAGATCGACAACCTGGTGCACATCGCGCACGGCGTGACCGTGGGCCGGCGCGTGATCTTCGCGGCGCAGGTCGGCGTGTCGGGCAGTACCGTCGTCGAAGACGATGTGATCCTGGCGGGCCAGGTGGGCGTGGCGGGACACCTGCGGCTGGGCAAGGGCGTGATGGCGACGGCCCAGAGCGGAATTCCCAGCTCGATCGACGCGGGCCAGTATGTGTCGGGCTCCCCGGCCATCCCTCACCAGGACTGGCTGAAGGCGTCGGCGGCGTACCGCCAGCTACCGACGCTCAGGAAACGCGTTGCGGAGCTCGAGCATCGCATCGCCGAACTCGAGGAGAAACTCGAAGAATGTCGGTCGCGGCTGAATCCCCAGACTCCACGGAATTCCTAGTCTGGCCTGCGGCAGGCGCCGCAGGCCGGCTGTTCGTTGCGGTCGTGGTCGTTGTCATGGCGGGCGCGGGCCAGGCCGGCGCTCAACAGCCGGGTCCCCGGCCCGTCGACAGCATTTCGCCGGACAAGGCCGAGTTCCTGCCGCGGACCAACTTCCACCTGACTGCCAACACGCTGAGCGGTGGCGATCCCCGATTCACCTGGGACGCGCGCTGGGGCGGCAGCGCCGACGTGCTCGATTACCACTTCGGCCGCCTCGGGATTGTCGGCGACTACGAGGCCGTGGTCGGCAGCGAACGAAAGAACTTCGACGTCAACCAGAATCTCTACATTCTCGAGGCGTCCACGTCCGGGCGGTATCGCGAGCACGAATTCGCGCTCGTGTTTCACCATGTGTCGCGTCACCTCACCGATCGGTTGAAACCCAAGCCGACCGCGTGGAACGTCCTCGAGGCGCGGTATCTGCGCAACTTCAACTTCAACGGGACGACGGTCGCGCTCATCGCCGCGGCGGGAAACGTCGTCACGCACGTGGACGTGGACTACACGTGGAACCTGAATTTCGACGTCGCGGTTCGCCGTCCCGTCAGACCGCGACTGGACATCTACGCGCGCGGGCTGGGAGACGCATTCGGGGTGGATCCGGCCATCAAGGGACGCACGCAGGCGCAGCACGCGGGCCGCATCGAGGGCGGCGTGCGGTTCAACGCGCGTAATGCCGCGCTCGAGTTGTTTGCGGGCGTGGAGCACCGCATGGATGCGGATTTACACGATTACATGCCGATCACGTGGGGAATCATGGGATTCCGCCTGGTGAACAAGTGAGTTGGGGGATAATGCCGGAGAGGACACCCGGATGAGACGACCGAGGGCGGTTCGACGGCTTGCGGGTGCGGTGTCGCTGGCGTGCGCGCTGGCGCTCGGCACGGCGGCCGCCTCGGCGGCCATCCGGCCGCCCCGGCTGGCGTACGAAATCGCGACGCTGCCCAACGGGCTGACCGTCGTGCTCGAAGAGGACCACTCGGTCCCCATCGTTCATTTGCAGCTGACGATGCACGTGGGCTCCAAGAACGAGAAGCCGGGCCGCACGGGCTTCGCCCATCTGTTCGAACACCTCATGTTCAAGGGCTCGAAGAACGTCGAATCCGAAGGCCATACCTCGATGATTGCCTCGGTCGGGGGACAGAGCAACGCCTACACGACCGACGATGAGACCGTCTTCTGGGAAACGGCGCCGTCGCAGTACCTGCCGCTCATGCTGTGGCTCGAGGCCGACCGGCTGGCCACGCTGCGCATCGACAAGGACACGTTCGCGAACGAGCGCGAAGTCGTGAAGGAAGAGCGGCGGCTGCGGATCGACAACCAGCCGTACGGACGCCTGAACGAAATCATCTACGAGAACACGTTCACCACGCACCCCTACAAGCACCCCACGATCGGCAGCATGGCGGATCTGGAAGCCGCGAGCGTGGACGACGTGCGCGATTTCTACAACACGTTCTACGTGCCCGAAAACGCCACGCTGACGCTGGTCGGCGACATCGACTCGGCGCAGGCGATGCAGCTGGTGAGCCAGTATCTCGGCCGCGTGCCGAAGGCCGCGAAGCCGGTGCCGAGAGACATCCCGAAGGAACCGCCGCAGACGGCCGAACGCCGCCTGACCGTGCAGACGCCATGGCCCCTGCCCGCCGTGGTCGTCGCGTATCACATCACCTATGACGGGCATCCGGATTCGTACCCGCTGCACATCGCGGGCAAGGTGCTCTCGGACGGTCAGAGCTCGCGCATCTACCAGAAGCTCGTCTACGACACGTCGCTGGCGGTCGCGGCCTTTGGCGGGCCGAACCTGATCGAAGACCCGAACCTGTTTTATGCCGTGGCGATCGTGTCGCCCGGGCGCACGCCCGCGCAGGCGGCCGACGCGCTCATCGCCGAGTTCGAGCGCCTCAAGAGCGAGCCGATCACCGAGCGTGAGCTGCAGCGCGCGAAGAACCAGTTCTCGCGCGATTACATCCTGGGCCGCGAGTCCAACGAGCAGAAGGCGCGGCAGCTGTCCCATGCCGTGGTGATTCACCACGACATCAAGACTGCGGACGGGGAGTGGGACATCTTCCAGAGCCTGAAGGCCGCCGACGTGCAGCGTGTGGCGCGCACCTACTTCACCACGCCGAATCGCACCGTCCTGACGCTGATGCCATCAGGGAAGCCGGCGGCCCAATGACGGCGTCCACGTACGCAGCCACAGAGGCACAGAGAGCACTGAGGACGCCCAGCGAAATGCAAAAAGGCCTCTTCATCCTCCGATCTCTGTGTGCTCTGTGCCTCTGTGGCTTCGTTGTCGTGATCGCAGCGGTGCCGTTGCGTGCGCAGTCTGTCGCGTGGCCGCAGGAGTTTCCGCCGCGGCCGCTCGCCGCCCGGAGCGTCGCCTTTCCGCCCTACCAGATGCAGACGCTTCCGAACGGCCTGCAGGTGATGGTTGTGCTCCATCACGAGCAGCCGGCCGTGAGCATGCGTCTGCTGGTCCGGGCGGGCAGCGCGTCCGATCCGAAGGCGAAGACCGGCCTCGTGCATCTCACGTCCTCGCTCCTCGATCAGGGCACCGAGGGTCCGCGGGCGGCCTCCGCCAGCGAGTTCAATGACGCCATCGACTTCATCGGGGGCGTCGCCGGTGCGGGCGCCGGCACCGACCTCTGCTTCCTGAACATGGTCGTGATGAAGGACAGCTTCGACGCGGGGCTCCGCATGCTGTCCGACATGGCGCGGCATCCGGCGTTCGACCAGGCGGAAATCGATCGTCAGCGGCAGCAGCTCCTGTCGTCGCTGCAGGTCAGCTTCGACGATCCCGGGTTCATCGCCAACGCCGTGTTCGATCGCCTGGTGTACGGCTTTCATCCGTACGGCCTGCCGCAGACCGGCACGCCCGACACGATCGCCAGCCTGACCCGCGACGATGTGACGGCGTTTCACCGGAAGTACTTCGTGCCGAACAACGCGATCCTGGCCATCGTCGGCGACGTGACCGCCGAGGAAGCGTTCGTGGCGGCCGGGAAGGTGTTCGGCGACTGGGAGCGGCGCGACGTGCCGGCCGACACGATCGCCGAGCCGCCCATGCCGACCCGGCGCGTCGTCATCGTCAACAAGCCGGATTCGGTGCAGACCGAAGTGCGCGTGGGCAACATCGGGATCCCGCGGAATCACCCCGACTACATGGCCGTCAACCTGGCCATCCGGATTCTCGGCGGGGAAGGCAGCAACCGCCTGCATCAGGTGCTGCGCACCGCGCGCGGCCTCACCTACAGCGCGCAGGCGAACTTCGACACGTTCAAGGACAGCGGCGACTTCGAAGCCGAAACCACGACGCGGACGGAAGCCACCGGTGAGGTGGTCCGGCTCATCGTGGACGAGTTCTGGCGGCTCCAGCGCGAGCGCGTGAACGAACGCGAGTTGTCCGACGCGAAGGCGTACCTCACCGGCAGTTTTCCGCTGACGATCGAAACGCCGGACGCGATCGCGCTGCAGGTGCTGAACGTGATGTTCTACGGGCTGCCCATCGAACAGCTCCAGAGCTTCCGCGACCGCGTGAACGCCGTGACGGTGGATGACATCCAGCGCGTCGCGCGGCTGTACCTCAAGCCCGATCGGCTGTCGGTCGCGCTGGTGGGGAACGCCGCGGCGTTCACCGACCAGCTCAAGGGTGTGGGTTTCGGCTCCTTTGAAACCGTGGAGATTGGCAGCCTCGATCTCTCGGCCGTGGACTTCAAGAGTGCGGGCCGACGAAACGGTCCTTGACGCCCCGCGTCCTGCTGTCCTGCGGCGAGCCGTCGGGCGATCTGTACGCCGGCGCGCTCACGCGCGAACTGCGCGCGCTCGCACCGGGCGCTGAGGTGTTCGGCCTCGGCGGGCCGGCGTTCATCGCCGCCGGCGGGCGCGCGGTCGCCGACTATCGCGGGCTGTCGGTCACCGGCCTCACCGAACCCATCGCCAAGATTCCCCAGTTCATGGCTGCGCGGCGTAGTCTGCTGGCGGCCGCGAACGCGACCCGTCCCGACGTGTTCGTGCCCATCGATTTCTGGGGATTCAACCACAAGCTGGCGCGAAGCCTCGGCCGGCAGGGCATCCCCGTCGCCTACTACGTGAGCCCGCAGCTGTGGGCGTCGCGCCCGTGGCGCCTGAAGACGATGCGCGAGATCGCGAGGCGCGTGCTCGTGATCTTCCCGTTCGAAGAAGCCATCTATCGCGATGCGCAGGTGCCCGTCGAGTTCGTCGGGCACCCGCTCGTCGATTTGGCGAAGCCGTCGCAGCCGCGTGCGGACTTTCTGACGGGCCTGGCGCTGCGGGCGGCGGCGCCGACGGTGGCGATTCTCCCGGGCAGCCGCCCCGGCGAGGTCGCGCGCATCCTGCCGGACCTCGTGGCGGCGGCCAATCTCGTGCGCGAGCGCGTGCCGGATGTGCAGTTCGTCGTCGCGCGGGCGGCAAACCTGGACGACGCGCTGTTCGAGATCCTGCGTGGCCGGCTCCCGCAGGCGGTCACCGTGGACGCCGACACCGACACCGTGCTCGCGTCGGCCGACGTGGCGCTGACCGCGTCCGGCACCGCGACCGTGCAGGCCGCGCTTCATGACACGCCGATGGTCATCGTGTATCGCGTTTCGCCCTGGACCTACCGGCTGGGCCGGCATCTGCTGAAGGTCGACACGTTCGGGATGGTGAACCTGATTGCCGGCCGCCGGATTGTGCCCGAGCTGATTCAGGACGCGTTCACTCCGCGGGCTGTTGCCGCCGAGGCGGTGTCGATGCTGACCGACCCGGCGCGCGCGGCGGAAATCAGGAAGGGCCTTCGGGACGTGCGCGAGCGTCTCGGCGGAGGCGGCGCGAGCCGCCGTGCGGCGGAGGCGATCCTGGCGCTCACACGTCGATGACTGGTCCGGGCATGGGCGGCGGCGGCGGAATATGCTGCTGCCTTCGACGGAGCGCGACCACGATCGCCACGCACGCAGTCCACACGGGTACGAGATCGGCGATCGGCAGGACTTCGAGCACGAACGTCGGCAGCAGCAGCGGGTGAAAGCCGATGAGGCGCCACGTCACGGCCATCGCCGCGACGTCGAGGATTTCGTCGGCGAATGCCCAGCCGATCGGTCCCAGCGCGAGTTGCAGCACGTCCACCGTGACGGCAACGGCGTACGCCGTCCACACGCGCCGACGTGTCAGCACCGGCGGCGGGGCCATCATGGCACCGGCCCGGAAAGCTGTTTCTCGAGCGATGCGATGGCCTGCGCCAGCATCTCCCGGTGCGCGCCCGTGCGGGCGGCCGCCAGATCGCCTTTCGCCCGCATGAGCGCCAGCTCCAGCGAGCGGCGCCGTTCGGCGGCGGCGCGTTCATCCGCCGTGAGCGCGCGGCGCGGCGAGCGGTGCCGTTCGGCTTCGGCCTGCTGAAACTCGACGTCCTTGCTCTCGAAGCCTCTCGCCATATCCGGTCGTCATATTCTACGCACGGCGTCGCGTCCGGATCGCACGAAGCCTGCGCTAGAGTTAGGCATGCCGTCCGTTGAGTTCCGGGGCGTGTCCTTTGTTCGCGCGGGCGGCCAGCGGGTGCTCGACCGTTTCGATCTCATCGTCGAGACGGGTGAGGTGTTCGCGCTGGTCGGGCGGAGCGGTGCCGGAAAGACGACGCTCCTCAAGCTGGTCAACCGGCTCCTGGTGCCGGACGCCGGCGCGGTCATCGTCGAGGGACGCGACACGCGCGAGTGGGAGCCGATTCGCCTGCGCCGCCGCGTCGGCTACGTACTGCAGGACGTCGGGCTGTTCCCGCACATGACCGTCTCCGGAAACATCGGCGTCGTGCCGCGGCTCGAGGGCTGGACGCCGGACCGGACGTCTTCGCGGGTCGGAGAGCTGCTCGATCTGATCGGCCTCGAGCGTGACCGGTTCGCCGCGCGATGGCCGGACGAGCTGTCGGGAGGCCAGCGGCAGCGGGTGGGCGTCGCCCGGGCGCTGGCCGTCGACCCGCCGATTCTCCTCATGGACGAGCCCTTCGGCGCGCTCGATCCGATCACACGCACCGAGCTGCACGCCGAGTTCCGGCGCATTCAGGCCCGCCTGCGCAAGACCGTGATCATGGTCACGCACGACATGCGCGAGGCCTTCGCGCTGGCCGATCGCATCGGCGTGCTCGACTCGGGGCGTCTCATCGCGTGCGATACGCCGGAAGTCCTCGCGAACGCGGCGGACGCGCGTGTTCGCGAGCTGCTGGCCGGCGCCGCCGCGCCGGCATCCCTGCCGGATCCGCGATGACCAGGCTGCTCGCGTTCTGGGCGTCGCATCGCGCCGAGTTCATCGCCCTGCTGGCCCAGCATGTGACGCTCGTGGCCGTCTCCACGCTTGCGGCGGTCGCCATCGGCATCCCGCTCGGCATCTTCGCGGCGCGCCGCCCGCGGTTGAGCGCGCCGATCGTGGGCCTCGCCAACGTCGTGCAGACGATTCCCAGCCTCGCGATGTTCGGGTTCCTGCTGCCCGTCCCCCTCGTCGGCGGCATCGGCGCACGTGCGGCCATTGTGGTCCTGATTCTGTACGGGCTGCTGCCCATCGTGCGGACCACGATCACCGGGCTGACCAGCATCGATGGCGCGATTCGCGAAGCAGGCATCGCCATGGGGATGACCCCGCGCGAGCTGCTTCGCCTCGTCGAGCTGCCGCTGGCGCTGCCGTCGATCGCGGGCGGTGTGCGCGTGGCGGCCGTCGTCGGCGTCGGTTCCGCGACGATTGCGGCGGCGATCGGCGCGGGCGGCCTCGGCGAGTACATCTACCGCGGCCTGTCGATGGTCGACTCCACCGTAATTCTGGCCGGTGCGGTTCCCGCCGCGCTGCTGGCCCTGGTCGTCGACGCCGGGCTGCTGTGGGTCGAGCGCCAGCTGTCGGCCAGGCGCCGCACCGCGTCGCGGAGAGCCGCCCTGGCCGCGGCAACCGTCGTCCTGCTGATCGTGCCGCTCTCCGCCTTCGCGGGACGTTCACGCGGCGCGATCGTGGTCGGATCGAAGAACTTCACCGAGCAGGTGATTCTCGGCGAGCTGCTCGCCCAGACGATCGAGCGCGACACCGGCCTCGGCGTTCAGCGCCGGCTGAACCTGGGTGGCACGCTCATCTGCGATCGCGCGCTCCTGACCGGCGACGTGGACGTCTACGTCGAGTACACCGGAACCGCGCTGACGGCGGTGTTCCACCAGCCAGTCAAGACGGACGCGCGCACCGTGTTCGACGCAGTCCGCGACCAGTACGCGCGCACGGGACGGACGCTGCTGCCGCCGCTCGGCTTCGACAACACGTTTGCGATTCTGGTCAGGGGCAGCGATGCGCGCGCAAAGAACCTCCGCACGATCGACGACGCGGTGCGGGAAGCGCCGGGCTGGCGTGCCGGATTCGGCTACGAGTTTCTCGAGCGGCCTGACGGCTACCCCGGGCTGGCGTCGGCGTACGGGCTGCGGTTTGCCGCCGCGCCCCGCGTGATGGACCTTGCGCTGAGCTACCGCGCGCTGGCGTCAGGCCAGGTCGATGTCATCGCCGGCGACGCAACCGCGGGGCTGATTCGGGCGCTCGATCTGGTGCAGCTCGAGGACACGCGGCACTATTTCCCGCCCTACGCCGCCGCCCCGGTGGCTCGCGCCGCGACGCTGCTCAAGTATCCGCAGGTCCGCGTCGCACTCGAACGCCTCGCCGGCCGTGTGACCGCCGCCGACATGCGGTCGCTCAACTACGCCGCCGATGTCGAGCACCGCGACATTCCGCAAATCGTCGGCGAATTCCTGGGGAAATAGGTTCCAGAAGTTCCGGGGGTTCCGGAGGTTCCGGAGGTTCAAAAATTCGCTGAAACGAACCCTGGAACCTCTGGAACCCCCGGAACCTCCGGAACCTCCGGAACCATTTCTAGTTGGCCGTGACGCCGCCCGTGTGCACGTAGGCTTCTTCGCCGTGCTCGCTCTGGTCCAGCCCGCCGGCTTCGTCTTCGCGCTCCGCTCGAAGCGGAATGACCAGGCCGATGAGTTTCAGCAGCACGAAGCTCATCACGCCGCTGTAGACGATCGCGGCGACGACGGCAGTGGCCTGGATGCCCAGCTGCGCGGGGTTGCCGAAGAGCAGGCCATCGGTCGTGCCGTTCAGCGCCTTCTGCGCGAACACGCCGGTGAGCAGCGCGCCGACCGTGCCGCCGACGCCGTGGGCTGCCACGACGTCCAGTGAATCGTCGAGCGACGTCTTCGCGCGCCACTGCAGGCCGTAGTAGCTGGGAATCGCCGCCAGCCCGCCCAGGATGATCGCGCTCATGGGACCGATGTAACCGGCGGCCGGCGTGATGGCGACGAGACCGACGACGATCGCCGTGGCCGCGCCCACCGCCGTCGGCTTCCGCGTCCGGATCGCGTCGAGCAGCGTCCAGACCACGAGTGTCGCCATTGGCGCGAGCAGCGTCGTCGTGAACGCCAGCGCCGCGCTCTGGTTCGCCGCGAGGGCGCTGCCGGAATTGAACCCGAACCACCCGAACCACAGCAGGCCGGCGCCGAGAGTCGTGAACGGCACGTTGTGCGGCAGCATGAGCACGTTGGGATACCCGCGGCGCGGGCCCACGACGAGGGCCGCCACCAGCGCGGCCGTGCCTGCGTTCACGTGCACGACCGTGCCGCCGGCGAAATCGAGGGCGCCCATCTGCGCCAGCCAGCCACCGCCCCACACCCAGTGCGCGATGGGGCTGTATACGACGAGGGCCCACAGGCTGATGAAGGCCACATAGGCCGAGAAGCGCATGCGCCCGATGATGGCGCCGGAAATCAGGGCCGCGGTGATGATGGCGAAGGTGGCCTGGTACGACATGAACAGCAGGTGGGGGATGCTGCCCTTGGCTTCGAGGCCGACGCCGCGCAGGAACAGGTACGACGTGTCGCCGACCCAGTTCGAGCCCGTCGAGAATGCCAGCGAGTAACCGATCACCGCCCACAGCACGCCCACGAACCCGAGCGCGATGATGCTCATCATCATCGTGTTCAGGACGTTCTTCGCGCCCACCAGGCCGCCGTAGAAGAACGCCAGCGCTGGTGTCATGAGCAACACGAGCGCCGTGGAGGTGAGCATCCAGGCTGTATCGGCCGGGCTAATCATGCGGTGATCTCCTGCTGGCGGTCTTGCGAGATGTCACATCGCTGGACATTGCCGCCAGCCGCGGGAGTGTATCATCAGGAAAACGTAAAGTTAAAGCCATAAGTGTGAACGCGAATGTCTTCGCGAGGGCAGTGGCCCAACACTTTCGTAGTGCGCGCGCGTCCGCTCGCGCGCAGTGGCCCGCGATCCCGTGTGGTACGATGAATGTTTTCAAGGACCGATTCATGCCGACCGTGAACAGCTTCGGAACGCGCCAGGCGCTGCCGATCGGCGGCCGCCACGTCCAGATCTACAGCCTGCCCGCGCTGGCCGCCGCCGGGTTCCCTGAAGTGTCCCGCCTGCCGTACTCGCTCAAGATTCTGCTGGAGAACCTGCTCCGGCACGAGGACGGCCGGTTCGTCAAGACAGCCGACATCGAGGCGCTGGCGAAGTGGGACGTCAAGAGTGCGGCACAGCGGGAAATCTCGTTCATGCCCGCGCGCGTCCTCCTGCAGGATTTCACCGGCGTGCCGTGCGTCGTGGATCTGGCTGCCATGCGCGACGGCATCGTGCGTCTTGGCGGCGACCCCGACAAAGTCAACCCGCTTCAGCCCGTCGAGCTCGTCATCGACCACTCCGTGCAGGTGGACTACTTCGGGATGGCCGGCGCGTTCGAGAAGAACGCCGAGCTCGAGTTCGCGCGCAACCAGGAACGCTACGCGTTCCTGCGATGGGGCCAGAGCGCGTTCAACAATTTCCGCGTCGTGCCGCCGGACACGGGCATCGTGCACCAGGTCAACCTCGAATACCTCGCGCGCGTCGTCATGACCGCCGAATCGCCCGAGGGCACGCTGGCGTTTCCGGACACGCTCGTCGGCACCGACTCGCACACGACGATGGTGAACGGCCTGGGCGTCGTCGGTTGGGGCGTCGGCGGCATCGAAGCCGAGGCCGCGATGCTCGGTCAACCTTCGTCGATGCTGATTCCGCCGGTGCTGGGCGTGAAGCTGTCGGGCCGGCTGCCCGAGGGCACGACGGCGACGGACCTGGTGCTGACGATCACCGAACGGCTGCGCAAGCACGGCGTCGTCGGCAAGTTCGTGGAGTTTTACGGTCCAGGGCTCGAACACCTGACGCTGGCTGACCGCGCGACGCTCGGCAACATGTGCCCCGAATACGGGGCGACAATTGCGGTGTTCCCGATCGACGCGATGACGCTCGACTATCTGCGTCTGAGCGGCCGCGATCGCGCGCGTATCGAGCTCGTCGAAGCCTACGCCAGGGCGCAGGGGCTGTTTTTCGAGAAGGGCGCCGCCGACCCGTCGTACTCGGAGACCATCGACTTCAACCTGGGCGCGATCGAGCCAAGCCTCGCGGGGCCGAAGCGCCCGCAGGATCGCGTGCCGCTCAAGAGCGCGAAGCAGGGGTTCGCGCAGGCCCTGCCGGGCATGATGGTGGCGAAAAAGACCGGTGGGGGCACCGCCGTGGCCGCGCCGCCGCAGGCAGCCGTCGAGCACGGCTCGGTCGTCATCGCGGCGATCACGAGCTGCACGAACACGTCGAACCCCAGCGTCATGATCGGTGCCGGTCTGGTCGCGAAGAAGGCCGTCGAGAAGGGGCTCACGCAGAAACCCTGGGTGAAAACCAGCCTGGCGCCGGGATCGAAGGTCGTCACCGACTACCTGAAACAGTCGGGCCTCGACGTGTACCTCGATCGGCTGGGGTTCAATCTCGTCGGCTACGGCTGCACCACGTGCATCGGCAACAGCGGCCCGCTGCCCGACGATGTGTCGGCGGCGATCGATGCGGACGGCCTCGTCGTCGCGTCGGTACTGAGCGGCAACCGGAACTTCGAGGGTCGCGTGCAGCAGCAGGTGCGCGCGAACTACCTCGCGTCCCCGCCGCTCGTGGTGGCGTACGCGCTGGCCGGCACGATGAACCTCGACCTGACCACCGAACCCCTGGGCAAGGGGAAGGATGGACAGCCGGTCTACTTGAAGGACATCTGGCCGAGCGAGCGCGAACTGCAGGAAACGATGATGGCGGCGGTGAAGTCCGAGCAGTTCGTGCACCAGTACGCCGACGTGTTCCGCGGCGACGAGCGCTGGCAGCAGCTCAAAGTGCCCACGGGCAATCGCTTTGCCTGGGCGAACGACTCCACGTACGTCCGCAACCCGCCGTTTCTCGAGGGCGTGACGATGGATCCGGCCCCGTTGAAAAACATCAGCGGTGCGCGCGTGCTCGCGCTGCTGGGCGACAGCATCACGACCGATCACATTTCACCCGCCGGATCCATCAAGAAGGACAGCCCGGCCGGGAAGTACCTCATGGCGCACGGCGTGCAGCCGGCGGACTTCAACTCCTACGGCGCGCGCCGCGGCAACCACGAGGTCATGATGCGCGGCACGTTCGCCAACACGCGGCTGCGCAATCAAGTGGCGCCCGGCACCGAAGGCGGATTCACGACGTATCTGCCCGGCGCCGAGGTGATGCCGATCTACGACGCCGCGATGAAGTACAAGGACGCGGGCGTGCCGCTGCTCGTGCTCGCCGGCAAGGAGTACGGGTCGGGCTCCTCGCGGGACTGGGCGGCCAAGGGCACGCTGCTGCTCGGCGTGAGGGCCGTCATCGCCGAGAGCTTCGAGCGCATTCATCGCAGCAACCTGGTCAACATGGGCGTCCTGCCGCTGCAGTTTCCCGCAGGCCAGTCGCCGTCAACCCTGGGCCTGACCGGCCGTGAATCGTACGAGGTGACGGGTGTGGCCGACGGCCTGCGGCCCGGCGGTCAGGTGGCTGTGCGCGCGAAGGACGATGCGGGCCAGGTGATTGAATTCAGCGCGCTCGTGCGCATCGACACGCCCGAGGAACTCGTCGCGTTCAAGCACGGCGGCATCCTGCCGTATGTGTTGCGGCAGCTGGTGGGGAAGAGCGGGGCAGGCCTGAAGGCCTGCACTACGACAGAAGTAGTGCGGACCTTCAGGTCCGCCGTGACATGCTGACGGCATCAGCCATCAAGGCGCGTGCGCGCGAGCTCGGGTTCGATCTCTGCGGGATTGCGCCCGCGGCCAGCCACCCCGAGCTCGGATTCTTCCGCGAGTGGCTCGACCGCGGTTACGCGGCCGAGATGGGCTATCTGGCACGGTCCGCCGACAAGCGTGCCGACGTCCGCGCTGTCCTTCCCTCGGCCCGCACCGTGATCGTCACGGCGACCATCTACAACACCGATCGCCCCTACTCGACTGAATGCGCCGACTCCGGGCGTGCGCACGTCGCACGCTACGCGTGGGGCGACGACTACCACGACGTCCTCCAGGGGCGTCTCGACGCACTGCTCGCCTGGATGCGCATAGCTTCGCCCGATCCGTTCGAGGCGCGCGCGTACGTGGATACCGGCCCCGTGCAGGAGCGCGTGTACGCGCAGTACGCCGGCATCGGGTGGATTGGCAAGAACACCTGCGTGATCAACCCCGAGCGGGGCTCCTGGATCTTCCTGTCCGAGATCATCTGCAGCCTGCCGCTCGAGGCCGACGAACCCGCGTTCGACCAGTGCGGCACCTGCACGTTGTGCATCGACGCGTGCCCCACGCGGCGCGATTGTGGCGCCGGGCGTCCTCGACTCCACGCGTTGCATCTCGTACCTCACGATCGAGCTGAAGGGGAACATCCCCGCGACGCTCGCGCCGGCGATCGGCAATCACATCTACGGCTGCGACGTGTGCCAGGAAGTGTGTCCCTGGAACGCCGCGCCCGCCGTGTCCGGCGATCCGGCCTGGCAGCCTCGTTCCGCGTGGGACGGCGCGAGCCTTCGGGAGCTCTCCGATCGATCCGACGAAGAGCTCCGCGTGGCGATGCGGGGAAGCGCGATGCGGCGCACGAAGGTCGCCGGGCTCCGGCGTAACCTGGCCGCGGCCCTCCGCGCAGGAGACGCGTCAACGCGCTAGAATCGTGCATCTATGAGCTCGACGATTTCCCGGCGGCGGCTCCTGAAGAAGGCCGCAGCGGTTGGCGGAGCTGCGCTGGCGGCACCCGGCGCAACGGCGGCGAGCGGGATCGGCCAGGCGTCGCGGCCCGCCGCGCCGGGGCGCAAGTTTCGCGGCTGGGTGTCCCGCGGCACCGGCGCAGGACGCACGACGCTTCAGGACCTGACGCTGCGCCCGATCGGTGGACGCCAGGTCGTGGTCCGAACCGAAGCGACCAACCTGTGCTACTCGAACGCGTCCGACGTGCTCGGCCTGCCGGGCATGTTCGGCGGCCCGATGGCGCAGATGCCGTTGATTCAGGGGCACGGCGGCGTGGGCGTGGTCGAGGCGGTGGGTCCCGAGGTGCGGCGCGTCCAGGTGGGCGACCGCGTGTGCGTGTCGGGCACGCCGCAGTGCGGCAACTGCTACCAGTGCCTGCGCGGCCGCGCCGACATGTGCCAGTTCCTCGGCCGCCAGGGGCCGAACGACCTCGTGCCGATCGCCGACATGCGCGACGGCACGGCCGTGTACGCCAGTTCGCACATCGGTGGCCTCGCCGAGCTGATGGTGACCTTCGAGGAATGGATCGTCCCGGTGTTCACGAAGGCAAGTGCCGTTGAGCTGGGGATGGTGTGCAGCTGCGTGAGCGTCGCCGGCCTCGGGACCGCCACGTCCCAGACGCTCGCCGCCATTGCGCCCGGCGCGATCGCGGCCATCGTCGGCTGCGGCCCGCTGGGTCTCAGCGCCGTCCAGGGCGCCAGAATCGCCGGTGCGTCGACGATCATCGCCATCGATCCCGTCCGCGCGCGGCGCGACGTCGCGATGAAGGTCGGCGCGACCCACGTGCTCGATCCCAACGTCGAAGGTGACAAGCTCGTCGCGAAGGTCCGCGAGATGTCGAGCACGCCGAACAACCGGCTCTGGTCCGGCGGGCGCGATTCGGGCGGGCTGCTCGGCGGCAGCGGCGCCGATTTCGTCGTCGAGGGCGTCGGCGCCGATCGCGCGAAGCCGAAGGTCGAGGCCGGTCCCGACCCGACCGGCGTGCTCCCGATGCGCCAGGCGTACCAGATGTGCGCGCCGGGCGGCCACGTCATCACGACCAGCCTGCCCTCGGGTACGATTTCGTTTCCCGCCGTGTTCTTCGCCATCGGTGGCCGCACGCATCACGCGGGTCAGGCCGGCGGCGCCAACCCGATGCGCGACATCCCGCGCTTCGTGGCGATGCTCGACGCCGGACAGTACGATGCGAAGTCGCTGGCCACGCGCGTGGTGCCGATCGAGCGCATGCTCGAGGCCTATGAAGAGGTCGTGTACCGCACGACGGTCACGGCTATCATGACCGCGTGAGCCGCGAACAGACCGAGTCCATGGTGTCCACTCGCCCCGGCGTTCCTTCTCTCGATGCCGCAGCTCACGGATCCGAACTTCAGCCGGACCGTGGTGCTGCTGTGCAAGCACAACAGCGAAGGCGCGTTCGGCCTGGTGCTCAACCGCCCGCTCGTCACCGCCGGCCGCGTGGTCGTCAACCTCGACCCGCCCGTCGAGACCGATCGCGAACTGCAGGTGTGGGTGGGCGGGCCGGTGGAGCCGCAGAGCAGCTGGATGCTCGTCGGAAACGATCGCGAACTCGACGAATCGGCGCGGGGCCGCCCGATCGCGAGCGGGCTCAGCCTGTCGGCGTCGCCTGACCTGCTGCGGCGCCTGCTCGATCCCAATCCTCCTCCGCGCACGCGACTGATTGTCGGCTACTCGGGCTGGGGCCCCGGCCAGCTCGAAGCCGAGCTCGCCGAATCCGCCTGGCTGCTGAGCGACGTCGATTGCGATCTCATCTTCAACACGCCGCCCGAACGCATGTGGGAGGCCGCGATTCGCCGCCTCGGCGCCGATCCCGCGTCGCTGCAGATGTCGAGGGGGGTGCACTGATGAGGTTAGAGGCCAGAGGTTAGAGGCTAGGGTTGGGGCCGGGGTAGTTTGGCCTTGCTGCACTTTCGGAGGGCGCGATAGAGGCCGTTGAGGAGTCTGCCCACGGAGTCACTCACGCGCAGGAGCCTGGTCCGCTCGTCGGCCGCGAGGAAGCCCGAGCGCACGCCAAGTTCGATGTACGTCTGAGATTCGCCCGTGAGAACCGATTGCGATGCTGACATGGTTCACGTACGCCCTGGTCGAGCGGCGGCAATGGCCTTCGGCAAGGTTCGCCGGAATCGAGACGGCTGCACGTCGCATCTGGCTCGTGAGGCCGTACAGTTCGGATTTCGGAAAGGCTGCCGTCGTCCCGATAGCACTGCCTCGACCAGATTCATTCCCTGTTTCCAGACATCGAGGTCCCGATAAGTGAACTGGGCGGGCATGTCGTGTCGTACGCACAGCACGTGCCGCTCACAACCTGCGAGAGTCCGCTGAAATCCACGACGGATTGCAGTTTCTGCCGTTGCCGTGCGGCCCGCACGTATAAGTCCTTGTCTTCTCTTCCTAGTCCCTAACCTCCAGCCTCCAGCCTCCCCGGATTGATAGAATGGAGGGCATGCGATCCACACAAGCGATAGCCGTGGCAGCAGCCTTGTCCGCGGGACTGTTCGCCCAGGAGGCCAAAGTGTCGGAGACCGCGCGGCTGCAGACGATGACGGCGCGATTCGCTCCCACCAGCATCCGCGCGGACCTGTCGAATCTGTCGGCCGCCGACAAGCGCGTGCTGACCAAGCTGGTCGAGGCGTCGAAAGTCCTGGACGCGCTGTTCCTGCGTCAGGCATGGGTCGGCAACGAGGCGATGCTGCTGGACCTCGCGCGCGACACGACGCCGGAAGGCCGCGCGCGCCTGCACTACTTCCTCGTCAACAAGGGACCGTGGTCGCGGCTGGACCACGACGAAGTGTTCGTGCCCGGTGCGCCGGCGAAGCCGGCCGGCGCGAATTTCTACCCGGACGGCGCGACCAAGGCCGACCTCGAGCGATGGATGCAGTCGCTGCCCGAAGCGGACCGCGCAAAGGCAACGGGTTTCTTCACGACCATACGACGCAACGGCAGCGCGTTCAGTGCGGTGCCGTACAACGTCGAGTATCAGGCCGAACTCGTTCGCGCGGCGGCGCTGCTGCGCGAGGCGGCGGCGCTCGCGGCCGAACCGACGCTGAAGACCTTTCTCACGAAGCGCGCCGACGCGCTGCTGTCGAACGACTACTACGACAGCGACGTGGCCTGGATGGAGCTGAAGGGCAGCATCGAGCCGACGTTCGGACCGTACGAGGTCTACGAAGACGAGCTGTTCAACTACAAGGCGGCGTTCGAAGCGTTCATCACGGTGCGGGACGAAGCCGAGTCGGCGAAGCTGCAGAAGTTCTCCGGCCTGCTCCAGGACGTCGAGGATCACCTGCCGATCGATCCGAAACACCGCAACCCCAAGCTCGGCGCCCTCGCGCCCATCGTCGTGGTCAACGAGATCTTTGCCGCCGGCGACGCCAACCGCGGCGTCCAGACCGCCGCCTACAACCTGCCGAACGACGAACGCGTCACGCGCGAGAAGGGCGCGAAGCGCGTGATGTTGAAGAACGTGCAGGACGCGAAGTTCGCGAAGACGCTGGTGCCGATCTCGAAGGTGGTCCTCTCGGCGGCCGATCAGAAGGATCTGTCGTTCGACGCCTTCTTCACCGAGATCGTCGTTCACGAGCTGATGCACGGCCTGGGGCCGCACAACATCACCGTCGGCGGCCGCCAGACGACGGTGCGGCAGGCGATGAAGGAGGCGTCGAGCTTCCTCGAAGAAGCCAAAGCGGACATCTCCGGCCTGTTCGCGATCCAGTACTGGATCGACAAAGGCGTCCTGCCGAAATCGCTCGAACGCCCGCTGTACACGACGTATCTGGCTTCGGCGTTCCGGTCCATCCGCTTCGGCATCAACGAGGCCCACGGCCGTGGCGTGGCCGTTCAACTGAACTATCTGCTCGATCAGGGTGGATTCCAGTGCTCGCGCCGACGGCACCTTTGCGGTCGATCCGGCGAAGATCAAGGCGGGCGTGACCGGGTCTGACGCGCGAGATCATGACGATTCAGGCCGAGGGCGACTACACGAAGGCCATCGCGCTGCGCGATCGGCTGGGCGTGGTGCGGCCGGTCGTGAAGCAGGCGCTCGACAAGCTCGTCGGGGTGCCCGTGGACATCGAGCCGCGCTTCACCACGGCCGAGGAACTGATCGCGAGTGCCCGGCCCGCCGCCCCGGCCCCGGCGACCCGCTAGGCCGGGACAGTGGCCGACCGCGTGCTCGACCCGGTCTGCGGGATGATGGTCGATCCCGACCGTGCCGCCGGCCACGTCGACCATCGCGGCACCACCTATCACTTCTGCTCGAAGGGCTGCGCGGCGAAATTCACCGCAGATCCCGAGAAGTACCTCTCAGGCAAGCGCGAGCCGATGACGCCGGTCGTTTCGATCGGCGGCCTCAAGCGTTCTTCCGCTCAGCCCTCAGCCCCGGCGTTCCCCAGCGCCCAGCCTCCAGCCTCCAGCCCCCATCCTCCCTCGTACACGTGTCCGATGGACCCCGAGGTCGTCAGCGACAAGCCCGGCGCGTGCCCGAAATGCGGCATGGCGCTCGAGCCGATGATCACGGACCTGGGGCGGATGCCGAGGCGCCGAATCCCGAACTGGTGGACATGACACGCCGCTTCTGGATTGGCGTGGTGCTCGGCGCTCCCGTCTTCCTGCTGACGATGGGCGACATGGTGTCGGGTGGAGCGCTGATGCATCGCCTTGGCGCGGGCGTCGTCAACTGGGTCGGGCTCGCGCTCGCCATACCGGTCGTCCTGTGGTGCGGCCGTCCGTTCTTCGAGCGCATGTGGGCGTCGTTCGTCAACGCCAGCCCGAACATGTTCACGCTGATCGGCATCGGGACCGGCGCAGCCTTCGTCTACAGCGCGGCTGCCACCGTCGCGCCCGGCGTGTTTCCCGCGAGC
Source organism: uncultured Acidobacteriota bacterium (assembly GCA_963821285.1). GTDB lineage: Bacteria > Acidobacteriota > Vicinamibacteria > Vicinamibacterales > CAVVIG01 > CAVQJU01. The sequence continues at coordinate 353,039 of CAWGDD010000010.1, read as the reverse complement.
CTGCAGGTGCACGGCGCGGTGGAGACGTACTTCGACACGGCCGTCGTCATCACCGTGCTGGTGCTCCTCGGCCAGGTGCTGGAACTGCGCGCGCGTCATCGCACCGGCGGCGCGATCCGGCAGCTCCTGGGCCTCGCACCGAAGACGGCGCGGATCGTGCGAGCCGATCGGGAGGAAGACGTCCCGCTCGAGTCCGTGCGGCGCGGCGACACGCTGCGCGTGCGCCCCGGCGAGAAGGTCCCCGTCGACGGCATCGTCGTCGATGGCGCCGCCGCGCTGGACGAGTCGATGGTCACCGGCGAGTCGATCCCCGTGGACAAGGGACCCGGCGATCGCGTGATCGGCGCGACCATCTGCGTGAACGGGACGATCACGCTGCGGGCCGAGCGGGTCGGCAACGACACGCTGCTGGCGCAAATTGTCCGGATGGTCGGCGACGCGCAGCGCACGCGCGCGCCGATACAGCGGCTTGCGGATCAGATCGCCGCGTACTTCGTCCCGGCCGTGATTCTCGCGGCCGTCGTGTCGTTTGCCGCCTGGAGCCTGTGGGGACCGGCGCCCCGGCTCGCACACGCGCTGGTCAACAGCGTGGCGGTGTTGATCATCGCGTGCCCGTGCGCGCTCGGTCTGGCCACGCCGATGGCCATCATGGTGGGAACCGGGCGAGGCGCACAGGCCGGTGTGCTCGTGAAGAACGCCGAGGCGCTGGAGCAGCTTGCCCGGGTGGACGTGCTCGTCGTGGACAAGACGGGCACGCTGACCGAGGGCAAGCCGCGCGTCACGTCCGTGGAGGCCGTCACCGGCGTCGACGAAGAAGAGCTGCTTCGGCTGGCCGCGGCGGTGGAGCGAGGCAGCGCCCATCCGCTGGCATCGGCTGTCGTGAGCGCGGCCAGCGCGCGAGGCATTGTCGTTCCGGCAGTGACGCGCTTCATGTCGACCACCGGCCAGGGCGTCAGCGGGCTCGTCGACGGGCGCGCCGTCGATATCGGCACCGCCGAGTTTCTCAGCGGTCTGGGCGTCCAGGTTGGCGGGCTGGCGGCGCAGGCCGAGGAGCATCGGCGGACCGGCCAGACAGCGCTGCTCGTCTCCATCGACGGCCGTCCGGCCGGCGTCATCGCCGCGGCCGATGGCGTCCGGCCATCGACAGCCGAAGCCATCAGGCTGCTGAAGGACGAAGGGCTGTCGATTGTGATGCTGACCGGCGACAACGAGTCAACGGCGCGAGCCATCGCGGCGCAACTCGGGATTGACGACGTGCGGGCGCAGGTGTTGCCGAGCGGCAAGCGCGACGTCGTGGCGGAACTGCAGCGGCGCGGCCATCTGGTGGCGATGGCCGGCGACGGCGTGAACGACGCGCCCGCGCTGGCGCAGGCGACGGTGGGCATCGCGATGGGGAGCGGCGCGGACGTTGCGATGGAAAGCGCGGGCATCACGCTCGTCCGCCCCGACCTGCGCGGCATCGTGCGGGCGCGGCGGCTGTCGCGCGCGACGTTGCGGAACATCCGGCAGAACCTGTTTCTCGCGTTCGTCTACAACACCCTGGGCGTGCCCCTCGCCGCGGGCGTTCTGTATCCCTTCGTCGGGTGGCAGGTGAGTCCCATCTGGGCGAGCGCGGCGATGACGCTCAGCTCGCTCTCGGTGATCACGAACGCCTTGCGCCTGCGGCGTGCCCGCCTGTAGCGCGGCCCTTTAGGGCCGCGGCAAGCGGGACCGAGGCGGCCCTGAAAGGGCCGCCCTACTTCGAGCCCGGCAGCATCTGAACGGCTACGCTCAACTGCTCGATCGTGTAGCGGGCCGAACCGAGGTATGGGTAGTCAGTCACCGCATCGCACAGTCCGGCACGAATCGGGTTGGCTACGATGTAGGCGGCGATCCCCATCCGGTCGTTTTCATGGCGAAGAACACGCTCGAAATACCCCTCCTGCCATAGCCGTCCGCCGTACTTGCGAGCATGATTGAATCCTGAGTGCTGTTTGAAGAGAGCGGTGCATTTCAAGAAGTCGGAGTCCGCGCGTACGCCTTCGACCAGACCATGAAGGTGGTCCGGCATCAGGCAGTAGGCAAGGACTTCAAAACCATGGTGTGCGCTCGTTCGCAGAAATTCGCAGATGGTGTCGGTCGCGCAGTCTCGACTCGAGAACCATTGTCGTCGTTGGAAGGTGCAGATCGTCAGGAAGTAGGCGTAGGCTCCGACGTAACTGAAGCCGTCGATGCGTGGAGGACGCCGGTGGTTCACCAGGAGCGCTGTTGCAAGAGCTATGCTGAGCCATTCGTGTAGGCGGCCCTGAAGGGCCGCCCTACTGCGGATTCGCGCTACGGGTTCGCGCGGATGGATCGTGTCAGGTCGCTCAGCCTCGTTCGCTGGCGTCCCGTCTCGTCGAAGTTCGCGGGATCGAGCCAGGTCTCGAAGGCGCGGGCCAGGGCCGGCCAGTCGGAGTCGATCACCGCGTACCAGGCCGTGTCCCGGCTACGCCCCTTGTAAACGGTCGCCTGCCGGAAGATACCCTCGAACGAAAACCCCAGGCGCTCGGCGGCAGCACGCGACGGGGCGTTGAGCGCATCGCATTTCCACTCGTAGCGGCGATATCCGAGCGCGAAGGCCCGCTGCATCATCAGATACATGGCTTCGGTCGCGCCGCGCGCCCGCTGCAGCAGCGGCGAGAAATGCACGTGACCGACCTCGATGGCGCCCGAATGCGGTGCGATGCGCATATAGGCCGCGACGCCGACGGCGCGGCCGCCCGCGCGGTCGACAATCACGTGGAACATCGGGTCGGCGCCGAAGCACGTGGACGCCATCCACTGACGGTAGTCCGCTTCGCTCCCGAACGGACCGTACGGCAGATACGTCCAGCCGCGCCCGTCCACGTCGTTCAGGTTCGCCGCGTGCAGGTCGGCGGCGAAGCGTCCGTCGATCGGCTCGAGGCGGACGTAACGGCCTTCGATAGGCTCGCGTGGGGGAAGCGGCGGAGGCGTCCAGCCGGGCAGCGGGGCGCCAACCGGCTGGCCGAGCGAATTGACGGGAGTCAGGGTCACTTCGCCCTCCGGCTACGGACGCTCTTCATCGCCCGCCCAATGGCGGCCAGGCTCATCTCGACATCGTCCTCTGTTGTGGCCCAGGAAGACACGCTGATCCGCATGGCGGCGCGCCCATGCCACTCGGTGCCGCCGCACCAGCACGTGCCGTCGTGCTGAAGCTGTTCGATCACGGCTCGTGTGTCGACGTCTGAACCGAAGGACACGAGCACCTGGTTGATCACGACCTCGTTCATGACGTCGCACCCCAGCGCGCGCAGGCCGTCCGCGAAGCGCGCGGCGTGACCGCACGTGCGTTCGAGCAGATCGGCGAGGCCGGCGCGGCCGAGCGAACGCAGCGCGGCCCACAGTTCGACCCCGCGCGCGCGCCGCGACATCTCGGGTGTGAATTGCGACGGCTCGCGTGCGTCGGTCGGCGCGAAGTACGCCGATGACATCGCCATCGTCGACTGCAGCGCGCGCGCGTCCCGGACGAACGCGAGGCCGCAGTCGTAGCCGACGTTCGGCCACTTGTGGCCGTCGGTCGCCCACGAATCCGCTTGACCGAACGGCGCGGCGAGGTGGCGATGGCGCGGCGACGCCGCGGCCCAGAGGCCGAAGGCGCCGTCCACGTGCACCCACGCGCCCGCCTCGCGCGCGCGGCCGCAGATCTCCGCCGCGGGATCGAACGCGCCGGAGTTCACGTTGCCGGCCTGCACGCAGACGATTGTCCGGTCGTCGAGGGCGGGCAGCTGGTCCGCCCGCATGCGGCCCTGATCGTCGACGGCCACGCGACGGACGCGTTCGCGGCCGAGCCCCAGCAGGCCGAGCGCCTTGAGCAGCGAGACGTGCACCTCGTCTCCGACCACGACGGTGAGAGGCGGCGCGCCGAACAGTCCGTCGCGTTCGACGTCCCACCTCGCGCGTTCGAGCAGCGCATGGCGCGCGGCCGCCAGGCCCGTCAGGTTCGCCATCGTGGCGCCGGTGACGAGGGCGCCGCCGCAGGCGGACGGGAGGCCCAGCAGGTCGCGCGCCCACTCGAGCGCGACGTCCTCGAGCGTGGCGGCCACGGGCGACATGACCCGCAGCGCGGCGTTCTGATCCCACGCGGCAGCCAGCCAGGCGGCGGCCATCGACGCCGGCAACGCGGCGCCGTTGACGAACCCGAAGAAACGACCCGCGTTGGTGGCGACCGTGGCAGGTGACCCGAGGCGATCGAGCAGGGCCAGCACGTCCGCCGCGTCGGTGGGCGTCTCCGGCAGGGGCCCCTGCAGCCCGCGCAGCGCATCGACAGCCTCCGGCGACGGGGATACGCGTCGATCCCGCGCGACTGCCAGATAGGCGGCCGCCCGGCGAGCCGCGTCGCTCAGCACATCCACGTTCGCACTCGACAAAGAGGCCATCTCAGAGAGTGTGAGGCCTGTGGGCCCTGCCGAAAGAGCCACGCGCGCATTGGCCTAACTGCCCGGCGTGTCGGTGGTCGCTGCCATTCGCTGCGCGTCGATGAGCTGCCGCGCGACGATGCGGAGGGCGGGGAGGCGGAGGTTGAAGACGATCCCGCCGGCGATACAGATGCACCCGCCGATGACCAGCGTGTGCGGCGCGCCGATGCGTTCGGCGAGCGCGCCCCCGACGAGCGCCCCGATTGGCGACATCCCCATGAACATCATCGCGTAGACGGCCATCACGCGGCCGCGCAGCGCATCCGGCACCATCGATTGAATCAGCGTGTTGGTGGATGCCGCCTGGGTGATCATCGACATCCCCACGACCAGGAGGAGCGCCGCCGACAGCCAGAACGTCCGCGACATCGCGAACAGCGTCAGCGACACGCCGAAGGCGAGCGCCGACACGGCGACCACGCGGCCGAGGCCGCGGATGCTGGAGCGTGACGCAATGGTCAGCGCGCCGAAGAGCGAGCCCAGGCCGGCCGACGCCATCAGCAGGCCGAGCCCCCTGGGGCCGCCGCGCAGAATCGAATCCGCGAAGATCGGCATCAGCACGGAGTACGACATGCCGGCAAAGCTGACGAGCCCGACGAGCAGCAGCAGATCGCGGATCGGCGTCGAACGCCGGATGAAGCGGAAGCCCTCGACGGTGTCGGCGAGCGACGCCGGCGGGTGCGCGGGTTTGTCGCGCGCCGGCAGCTTCATCAGCAGCAGGCCCGTAATCACCGCGATGTAGCTGAGCCCGTTCAGGAGAAAGCACCAGCCTTCGCCGACGGCCGCGAGCAGCACGCCCGCCACGGCGGGGCCGACGGTGCGCGCGCCGTTGACGATCGACGAGTTGAGCGCGATCGCGTTGACCAGATCTTCCCTGCCGACCATCTCGACCACGAACGACTGGCGCGCGGGGATGTCGAACGCGTTGACGATGCCGAGCGTGGCGGCCAGCGCGAAGACGTGCCAGACGCGGACGTGGCCCGTGAACACCAGCGCGGCAAGGATGAGCGGCAGCACCATCGACGTGGTCTGCGTGATCACCAGGATGCGGTGGCGGTTGCTCCGGTCGGCGACGGTGCCGCCGATGGTGGCGAGGAGGAAGACGGGAATCTGGCTGGCGAAGCCGGCGACGCCGAGCAGGGCGGCCGAGCCCGTCAGACGGTAGACCAGCCAGGCCTCAGCCACCTGCTGCATCCAGGTGCCGACGAGCGAGACGAGCTGTCCGCTGAAGAAGAGCCGGTAGTTGCGGTGGCGAAGCGCGCGGGTGACGCGGGGCACGACGGCCCCGTCAGTTCATCGAGCAGGAGCCCGGGCCGCGCGGATCGCCGCACGAGCCGCACGGTCCCATGGGCTGCGCACTCGAGAACGACGTCGCGCTGGGGCCCGCGCCGACGGCAAAGGCCGACAGGCGCTTCTCGAGCTCGGCGCTCGCGCACGACGGGCAGGCGGGCGACTGTCCGGCCCGCGTGAGGTACTCGAACTGGCGGCCGCACGCGCGGCATTCGTATTCGAAAAGGGGCATGAGATATTCTACATCCCCGATGGTGGGTGTCGCAGCCGGGCCGAAGCCCGCCAGGTCCTCGATCGCGTTGATCGCGCGCATTGCCGCCGGCGCCGTGGTGTTTCGCGTGGTCTCGGCCGTCCTCGCGTTTCTCTGCAACGTCGTCTTCCCGCTGTATCAGCCCGAGCAATTCCCGAGCGTGTTCGGTTCGCTGCGCGCGTTCTGGGACCCGTTCACCCGGTACGACGGCGGCTGGTACTACCAAATCGCGAGAAACGGCTACCAGTTCGTCGTCGGCGGACCGTCGGTCGGCGTCGGCAAGCCGGGGAAGATCGCGTACTTCCCCGTCTACCCGTTGCTGATGCGCTACGCGGGCCGGCTCTTCGGCACGTCACCGGAGCACGTGTACTACGGCGGCATCCTGGTCTCATGGGTCGCGTTCGTGCTGGCGATGGTGCTGCTGCTGAAGATCGCCATGCTCGACGTGGACGAAGAGCAGGCGGAACGCTCGGTGTACCTGGCGGCGATCTTTCCGTTCGCGTTCTTCTACGGCGTCGTCTACACGGAGGCGACGTTCCTGCTGCTGGTGCTCGCGGCCTTCTACCTGTTCCGTCAGCGGTGGTGGATTCTGGGCGGCGTGGTCGGCGGCCTTGCGACGGCGACGCGGGTGAACGGCATCCTGATATTGCCCGCGCTCGCGTGGATCGCGTGGCGCCAGGCCGAGCCGAACACCAACGATCGGCTTCGCGCGGCCATCGCGCTCGTGCTCGTCGCGAGCGGCATCGGGGCGTACTCGGTCTACGTCTACACGCTCGCGGACAACCCGTTCGAGTGGGCGTCGGCGATCAGGCGTTGGGGCTACAACCCGGGCGGCGCGCCGTGGCTGGCACTCTGGAGGCTCGTGCGCGAGCTGGCGACGCACCCCCTCGCGTACCTGACGAGCGAACGCGTCGCGCCCTACGACACGCTGAACGGTCTCACGGGGCTCGTCTTCGTCCTGTCCATTCCGTTCGTGTGGTGGCGCCTGGGCGCGGCATACGGCCTGTACATGCTCGCGAACCTCTGGCTGCCGCTCTCCTCGGGGCAGTACGAAGGGATGGGCCGCTACTGCGCCGTGCTGTTTCCGTTCTTCATCCTGGTCGCCGGCATCCGGTGGCGCGCCGGGTTCATCGCGATGCTCGCGATCTCGGCGCTGCTGTACACGATCTGCCTCGCGCTGTTCACGACCATTCATCCAATCTTCTAGCGGTCGTAGTGCGGACCTTCAGGTCCGCCGCACGGCAGGCCTGAAGGCCTGCACTACATCAGTTTCTTCTCGATCCGCCGATCGGGCACCAGCCAGATGAGCGCGACCACCACGTAGAGCGCCTGGGCGATACCGGGATGCACCAGCGTCGAGACGATCGCCGTGACGTAGATGGCGAGAGATATATAGCCCTTAACGTCGCGGCCAACGGCCGTCCCGAGCCGCGAATGTGAGCCCTCGTGGGCGATGATCGCGCGGACGAGGATGGTGTACGCGATGGCGGCCGCGAGCAGCACCATACCGTACCCGGCGGTGGGCATCGCCGCGAAGTGGTTCTCGCCCATCCAGCCGGTCATGAACGGGATGAGCGATAACCAGAACAGCAGATGCAGATTCGCCCAGAGGACGCCGCCGCTGATGCCGTTGGCCGCGTGCAGCAGATGGTGATGGTTGTTCCAGTAGATGCCCAGCATCACGAAGCTGAGAACGTAGGTCAGAAACACCGGCGCGAGCGGCTGGAGGGCCGCCCAGTCGGTCCCATGCGGAGTCTTCAACTCCAGCACGAGGATCGTGATCAGGATCGCGATCACGCCGTCGCTGAAGGCTTCGAGACGCGTCTTGTTCATGGTGTTATGTTAGACCGGCGCGATGGAGCATCTTCTCGTCTACGGCGACTCCCTGACGTGGGGCATCATCCCCGGCACGCGGCTGCGGCTGGCGCTCGAGCGGCGATGGCCGCTCGTCCTCGAGCGCGAACTGCGGCGGCACGGCCGCGAGGTGCGCATCGTCGAGGACTGCCTGAACGGACGGCGCACGGTGTGGGACGATCCGTTCAAGCCCGGCCGGAACGGTCTGGCCGGCCTCGAGCAGCGGATCGAGGTCAACTCGCCGCTGCCGCTCGTGATCCTGATGCTCGGCACGAACGACTTTCAGTCCGTGCACCAGAACGGCGCGTGGCAGTCGTCACAGGGCGTGGCCGCGCTGGTGCGCGCCATTCGCCGCGCGCCGATCGAGCCGGGCATGCCCGTGCCGCGGATCCTCGTCGTGGCGCCGCCGCCGATTCGTACGCCCGGCGGCGAGATGACGGAGAAGTTCGCCGGCGGCCGCGAGCGATGCGCGCGGGCGTGGCCGATGCGTTCCGCCGCATCGCGGCCGAACTCGCCTGCGCCTTCTTCGATGCGGGCGAGGTCGTTCACGTGAGCGCCGTTGACGGCGTGCATCTCGACGCCGACCAGCACGACGTCCTTGGACGGGCACTCGCTCCAGCCGTCGCCGAGCTCCTCGCCAGTTAGGCAGGCCTGAAGGCCTGCACTACTTCTGAGTCAGCCCCGCGGTGCGCTGCGCGATGCAGTGGCCGACCAGCTTGTCGTAGAGGCGGTCGTATCGGGGATCGGTTCTGAACGGGTCGATGTTCGGATCGACGCTCAGCGAGTAGAGCCGGGCGGAATTCTCGTTCCCGGCGCGCTCCAGTTCCACGAAGGCTTCGTCCACCTGGCCGAGCGCCTGGCGGAGAATCGCCATGTGAAACGCATCGACGTACTGAGTGCGCCGGAGCTCCTCGAGCCGGTGAAGGATCGACAGCCCTTCGGTGGTGCGCCCCATTCGTGCGAGGCACGCGCCCTCCAGTGCGCGCACCCACGGCAAATCGGGATCCAGGGCGCTGGCGATCTGATACTGCACGAGGGCTTCAGCCGGCCGGCCGGCGTGCTCGAGCGCCTGCGCGTAGTTGGCGCGCGCCGCCTGCAGATAGGGGTGCAGCGCGATCGCGTTTCGGCCGACGACCGTCGCCTCGTCGAACTCGCGGCGCCAGAACCGGACCTCGCACTCCATCATGGAGACCACCGGCCACAGCGGATCGGCAGCGTGCGCGCGGTTCACCATCTCCACGGACTTGTCGATCTGACCGAGTGAGCCGTACAACAGCGCCAGGCGCACGTAGGCAGAGGCCAGCGTCGGCTTCGCCTCGATGGTCTGCAACAGCCCCGCTTCCGCCTCGCCGACCTTCCGCTCGAACACGTGCAGGCCGTACGCGAAGTTGCACCGCAGGTCCGGCGTCAGGCCGCAGAGCGCCTCGGCGCGGCGGTGGGCCTCGAGAAACCGGGCGTGCATCTCGGCGGGCGAACGCATCCCGAACGTGACGAGCGTGAGGTACGACGAGGACAGCCCTTCAAAGGCGCGGAAGTCGGATGGACACTCGGCGGCGGCCTGTTCGAAGCAGTCGATCGCGTGATCGAGACCTTCACGCGTGCGCTGGTTCCAGAAGTGCCAGCCGCGGCGAACCAGTTCGTCGGATCGCGGCACGTCCAGGTTGTAACCGACCTTGGGACGGTTGCCGATCCACTTGCCGTACTCCTGGAGGCTCCGCTTCACCTCGCCGACGGTGACGTCGATGGTGTGCTGCGAGACGAGCGTGCCTTCCCAGGCCTCCGCGATCATCTGCTCGTAGCGGACCCACTGGCCGCTGTGCACGAGCAGGACCTTCAGGACCCGGAGTGCTTGCGGGCGGAGCCGGACGTCCACGCCGTCGCGAAGCAGCTGCGTCGCGGACGCGTCGAGGGAGAAGGGGCCGAAGGTGATGGCGACTCGTGAACGCTCTTCCACGGTTGCCGGAAATTTGACCTCTTTTTGCTTCGTGGTCAAGTCCTGAAGACGTAGGATTTCCTGCGCCCATGACAATACTGGTACGTACGGGGGCGGTGCTCGCCGCGGCGTGCCTGGCCGGCGCCTCTCCCGTGCTGGCCCAGCCGCCGCCGGGCGCGGTCGTCGGCGCCTGCCACGTCAGTCCGATCGTCTCGGATCTCGACCGGTCGGCCCGTTTCTATCACGATCTGCTGGGCATGGATCTGATGCCCGCCCCGGCGCCGGGGCCGCTGCCGTGGGACACCGATCCGGGGCACCTCAACCTTCACGGCTTGCCCGACGCGCGCCTGCGGTTCGTCCAGGCACGCATGCCCGGCGTCCGCTGCGGCATCGAGCTCGTCGAGTTCGCGAACGTCGATCGGAAGCCCGTGCGCCGGCGCTATCAGGATCCCGGCGCGGCGACGATGATCCTGATCGTCCGTGACATCGATGCGGCCTTCGCGTCGCTCAAGAAGGGCGGCGTGCGCGTTGTCACGACGGGCGGTGCGCCGATCAGCATGAGCACGGCGAACCGCACGCGCGCCGTCACGGTGGAGGACCCCGACGGGCATTTCATCGAGCTGGCGCAGAGCGATCCGCCGCCGGCGACCACCGTCGCGGCGGCAAGCAACGTCGTCGGTATCCGGCTGCGGCTGACGGTGGCCGACGTGGACCAGGCGCTGGCGTACTATCAGAAGGTGCTGGGCGTTCAGGGAACGGCCCGTCCGTTTGTTCGCAATCCCAGCGTGATGGCCATGGCGGGCTTGCCGGACGCGGGTGAGTATCAGATGGGGACGATTCAGATGCCGGGGTCCGCGCTGCTGCTCGAGCTCATGGCATTCAGAGGTCTCGACTCGGCAAGAGCGCCCGCACCGTCGCGCGTGCAGGATCCGGGGTCGTTTCGTCTGCAGCTCACGATGGGCAGCATTGACGCGGCGCTGGCGACGCTCAAGAGCGCGGGCGCCCGGGTCATCTCCACCGGTGGTGTACCGGTGCACATGTCATTCGGCGGCCGGCCGTGGCAGTTGTCCGTCGTGCCCGATGCGAACAACCTCTTTCTGATCGTTCAGCAGGCCCCGGCACCGGTCCAACCCGCGAGCGCGTCCTTCACGACGTCGGACGGCGTGAAGATTCGCTATCTCACGCTGGGCGACCGCGGATCGTGGGTCGTGCTGATTCACGGCTACAGTGACTCGGCGCAGCGCATGTGGTTCACGACGGGGATCGCGCCGGTGCTCGCGCGGAACCACCGCGTCGTCGCGCTCGACAACCGCAATCACGGGGAGAGCGACAAGCCGCAGCCGGGCGGTCCCGGCCGTGCGCGGGACGTCATCGAGCTGATGGATCACCTGAAGATCGACCGGGCGCATATCCACGGCTACTCGATGGGCGGTGCTCTCACGGGTCAGCTGCTCGCGCTGATTCCCGGGCGGTTCATCACGGCGGGTTTTGGCGGGTCCGGGCTCCAGGAAACGGACCCGGCGCTGCGGGCGCAAGCCGCGGCGCTCGATGAAGCGGCGCCGAAGGCGCAGGGTGCGGATGCGGCCGCGATGGAGCGATTCCGGGCGCGCGTCGCGACCACACTGCCCGTCGCGAGCGCGCCGCCAACCCCGCCGCCGTCCGTCGATCTCGCCGCGCTGACCATTCCGATCATCGGGATCAACGGATCGTTCGACAGCCCGTACGCGAAGACGCACCGGTTGTGGCGTGAGGCGAAGACGTTTCAGAACGTGATTCTGCCCGGCAAGACGCACTTGACGGCCATCGCCGTCGGGGGGCCGATGCCGCCGGAGTACGCCGAGGCCATGAGCCGGTTCATCGACCAGTTCGACGCGCGCTGAACGGGTCGCCTACTGACGTTTGGCCGTGAACGTACCGTCCCCCAGGGGCGCGATCTTGACAGTGCCTTTGAGGGAATCCTTGCTCTCGATGCTTCCGGCGTACGTGCACACGAGCGCGGTGCCCTGGACCTCCACGGAAAACGTGAACGTCAGTTCCTGACCCTTGACGGTTCCGGTCAGATCGGACTCGCCGAGTTGACCGGTGTAGTGGCCAGTCAGTTTGTCGCCGTCCTGCTTGAGCGTAATCGTCGGCGTTCCTCCGCCGGCGCTCGTCTCAACGGTGAACAGCCACTTGCCGGTGACATCCGTCCTGGCCTGGGCCCACGCAACGGTCGTCGACCCCGCGGCCAGGATGGTGACGATTAACGAGAAACGGGCGAGATGTCTCATGGATGGCTCCTTCTGATCGTGCCGATTTTGCGTACCGCGAGAGTCGCCGACAACGGAAATGGGACAGGACGAGGATGGCAGGGACAAAATGACGCTGGAGGTCCTGGGCCCCTTCCGCACCTCCTTCAGCGCGATCGTCCGCTCAGCTACAATAGGCGATGGGCAAGGAGGCGCTCATGAAGGCTCGCGCATCGCGTCTTGTTTTGGCGGGTTTGGTGACGCTCGGAGCCGTTGGCTCGTTTGCCGCACCGGCCTGGGCGGCCGACGCGCGCGCCAAACAGGTCACGTTCTCCAAAGACGTCGCGCCCATTTTTCAGGCGAAGTGCCAGGAGTGCCATCAGCCGAATTCGATCGCGCCGATGTCGCTCATCACGTTCGAAGAGGCGCGGCCCTGGGCGAGGTCCATTCGAGAACGCGTCGCGGCGCGCCAGATGCCGCCGTGGCACATCGACCGCAGCGTCGGGGTCCAGAAGTTCAAGAACGACATGTCGCTCACCGACGACCAGGTCGACACCATCGTCCGCTGGGTCAACGACGGGGCGCCGCAGGGCGACCCGAAGGATCTGCCGCCCGCCAAGCCGCTCGTCACCGACAACGGGTGGAAGGGCGAGAAGGACGGCTACGGCCCGCCCGACCTCGTGATCAAGTCGTCCGAGTACACGATGCCGGCGCAGCATCAGGATGTGTGGTACCGCCCGATGTCCGACATTCCCATCACCGAGCCTCGCTGGGCGAGGATGGTCGAGATTCGGCCCACGAACATGAAGGGCCGGAAGATCATCCACCACTCGATCGCATATCTGGTGCTGAACAACGATCCCGACGCCGTCAACACGGGGACCGCGAACGGCCGTGGCGGCGCCGGCCGGGCCGACGATCTCGTGGACCGGCGTCCGCAGTTGATGGAATGGGCCATCGGCAAGGGCTACGACCTGTTCCGGCCGGACACGGGAAAGCTGATTCTGCCGGGCGAGAAGATCTCGTGGGACCAGCACATTCACGCCGTGGGCGAGGAGATCACCTCCGGTTCCGAGATCGGGATCTGGTTCTATCCGAAAGGCCAGGAACCGGCGAAGCGCAGCTACCTGATCGGGTTCACCGGGCTGAGGCAGCCTGGATTCCTCGACATCGCGCCGAATTCGATGTCGCACACGGAAGGCTTCACGGTGCTGAAGGAGAACGCGCTCATCACCAACTTCCAGCCCCACTTCCATCTGCGCGGCAAGGCCATGCAAGTCGAGGCGGTGCTGCCGGACGGCAGCACGCAGATCCTCAGCTACGTCGGGAACTTCAACTTCAACTGGATGACCAACTACATCTACGACGACGCGGCCGCGCCGCTGTTGCCGAAGGGCACGGTCATCCACGTGAGCGCGTGGTACGACAACACGAGGGCGAACAAGAACAACCCCGATCCCGACCAATGGGTGGGCTACGGCGATCGGACCGTCGACGAGATGGCGCATGCCTGGATGAACGTCGTCTATCTGACCGACGACGAGTACAAGGCCCAGGCCGCGGAACGTAAGACGAAGACGATGAGAGCGGCGAACGAGCAGCGGCAGTGAAGACGGTCGCGATCCTCTGTGCCGCCGGCGCGCTCGCCGGCGGCATTGTGTTGTCTGGCCAGCAGCTGCCCAGTGAACCGCGGAGGCAGTTCGGCGCGAGCGTGACCGGCGCGTTCGAGGGCTGGTTCGAGACCACCGACGGACGCCGCAGTTTTCTCGTCGGGTATCTGAATCGCAACCTGACGCAGGCTCTGGATGTGCCGATCGGACCCAACAACCGCATTGAGCCGGGCGGGCCCGACCTGGGCCAGCCGACGCACTTCCTTCCCGGCAGACAGCACGGCATGTTCGTCGTCCCCGTGCCGAAGGATTTCGGTCCGCAGCAACAGTTCACGTGGACGATCGTGGCCAACGGCCAGTCCACCAGCATTCCCTTACGCCTCAACGCCGACTACATCGTCAGCCCGTTCTCGGAAGTCGCCGTCGGGAACACGCCGCCTCTCATCCGGTTCGCGCAGGACGGACCGGCGATCCAGGGTCCGGTCGCAACCGTGGCGACAGCCCCGGCCCGGACCGCCTCGCTCTCCACGCCGCTGGCGGTGACGCTCTGGGCGACCGACGACATGAAGTACACGAGCGGCACAAACGCGCCGCTGAGAACGCCGCGTCCGCCGGTGGCGCTCACCTGGTCGAAGTATCGCGGGCCCGGCGCCGTCACATTCGACAACGCGAAGCCGGAAATGGAGAAGCTGCCTGGCGGCGGCGCGGCGTTCAGCGGGAAGGCGACGACGAATGTCACGTTCAGCGAACCGGGCGACTACGTGCTGCACGTCACCGCAAACGACTATTCAGGCGAGGGCGGCGGCGGGCTTCGTCTGCTGCTGGACGACGGCGGTCGTGAAGGTATCGGTCATGCCCTGAGCGTACTCAGCGCGTCACAGGAAGGAAGTGGACCATGTCCCGAACAGGCCGCCGAGTTGCCGTCCCATTCGCGTTGCTGGCTCTGGCTCTCGCGTGGTTCGTCCCGCGGATTTCGGGACAGGCCGGAAGCCGGCCGTCCACGGCGAACGGTGAGTGGCCGCACTACACCGCCGACTTGAAAGGGACGCGCTACTCACCCCTCGATCAGATCAACGCCGTCAACTTCGGCAAGCTCGAGGTCGCGTGGCGGTTCAAGACCGACAACCTCGGCCCCTTCCCGGAATACAAGCTGGAAGGCACGCCACTGATGGTGAAGGGCGTCCTCTACGCCACGGGCGGGACTCGGCGGTCGGTCGTCGCGCTCGACGCGAAGACCGGCGAGCTGATCTGGTCGCACAGCATGCGCGAGGGGAAGCGTGCCGCCGTGGCGCCGCGGCAGCTCTCGGGACGGGGCGTGGCGTACTGGACCGACGGCAAGGGCGACGACCGGGTCCTGTACGTGACGACGGGCTATCGGCTCGTTGCGCTCAACGCGAAGAACGGCGCGTTCGTCAACTCATTCGGCACCAACGGCGTCGTCGATCTGAAGCTGGGCGTCGTGTTCGGGAAGGGCCAGCAGATCGATTTGGAGACCGGCGAGATTGGCATCCACTCGACGCCGATTGTCGCGAAGGACGCGGTGATTATCGGGTCATCGATGCGCGAGGGCGCGACAGTCCCCACGCACAACAACACCAAGGGTCTCGTGCGCGCGTTCGACGTCCGGACCGGCAAGAAGCTGTGGCAGTTCGACACCATTCCGCGGCCTGGCGATCATGGAAACGAGACATGGGAAGGCGAGTCGTGGGCGGGCAACGGCAACGTCGGCGTCTGGACCCAGATCACGGTCGACGAAGAGCTCGGACTCGTGTATCTGCCGGTCGAGACGCCGTCGTCCGATTATTACGGCGGGCACCGGCCCGGAGATAACCTGTTTGCCGAAAGCCTGGTCTGCGTGGATCTGAGAACCGGGCAGCGCAAGTGGCACTTCCAGTTCGTCCACCATCCGGTCTGGAATTTCGATATGTCGTCGGCCCCGCTCCTCGGCGACGTCACCGTCGACGGCAGGCCGCGCAAGATTGTGGCGGTACCGACCAAGCAGGCGTGGCTCTACGTCTTCGATCGCGTGACGGGCGAACCGATCTGGCCTATCGAGGAAAAGGCCGTGCCGCAAAGCGACGTTCCGGGCGAGAAATCCGCGCCGACACAGCCGCACCCGCCGGACAGACTGCGCTATGCGCGCAACGTCTTCGACCTGCCGGGCGACTTGATCGATTTCACGCCCGCGCTGCGTGCGGAAGCGATCGAGCGCGCGAAGAAGTACAAGTGGGCGCCGACGCCGTTCAACCCGCCGATGCTCGGCCACGTCAACGGCATGTTCGGATCGATTACGGTGGGCACGGCGACCAACTGGCCCGGCGGCGGTTACGATCCCGAATTGCACATCGCATTCGCGCCGGCCGGGAATATGGCTGGGACGCGGAGCCTCGTCGCCCCGCCGCCGGGATTCTCCGACATCAAGTATGTGTCGGGCCTCGGCGGACAACCGTTCAGAGAAGTGCTCGGACCAGGCGATTGCTGCGCGGCCGACGCGCCGCGCACGGCCGAGCGCGCGCGCGAGGCCCGCGCTGCGGCAGCGGCTCCAGCCCCGGAACCGGCGGCGGCCGCCGCAGCCGCAAACACCGCGAGCGCAAACGCCGGCCTGACCGTTCAGGGTCTGCCGATGATCAAACCGCCGTATGGGCTCCTCGCCGCCATCAGTCTCGATCGCGGCGAGGTGATATGGCAGGCGCCTCACGGCGACACACCTGACAACATCCGCAATCATCCGGCGCTCCGCGGCCTGACCATCCCGAAGACCGGTCAGGCCGGCACATCGGGCGTCGGGCTGCTGGTGACGAAGACGCTCGTGGTCATGGGGGACCCGCAGGTGACGACGACGCCGCAGCATCCGCGCGGAGCGATGTTGCGCGCGTACGATAAGACGACGGGCAGGGAAGTTGGCGCGGTGTGGATGCCAGCGCCGCAGAGCGGGTCGCCGATGACGTACTCCGTCGATGGACGGCAGTACATCGTCGTCGCCGTGGGCGGCGGGGCCTACTCAGGCGAGTACCTGGCGTTCAGCCTGCCGGCAACCTAGAGCCGTTTGGAGATCGGTGTAGCCGCGAGTCCTTGGTTCTTGGGCCCTTGGTTCCTGGGCCGTTCTTGGTCCTTGGTCCGCGCATCGGCGACCAGCTCCGGGACCGACGTGGACTTCGGACTACGGACGGACTAAGAACAAGGAACCAAGAACCAAGGACCAGTTGCTACTTCTTGATCGCGGGGTGGACGTACCCGGCTTGCAGCACGTGATCGGACGGCCGGAGGCTCAGGTAATCCACGTGGTCGGTGATGTCGGTCCATCCGTGCGGCACGCCGGCCGGAATGATGATGATGTCGCCGGTCTTCACAGCGCGCCTGACGACGTCGGCGCCCACGATCAGTCCGCTGCACGACGGACCGTTCAGCTCCCGCGTGACGGCGGCCTCGGGCGCCGATTTGTTGCCGTTCACGATGTGCCCGCCGGTGACCAGCGTGCCGCTGCCCGAGACGATCACGTAGCCCTCGGTTTGCGAATCGTGGGCAATCCCGCCAGGCATCGCACCCGCCGGCGGCGTGGTCGCCTGCTCGCCGCACGGTACCGGCGCCGCGGCAGCCGCGCGTCCGCCACCGGCCGCTGGCCCGGCTCCGGGGCCCGGTGCAGCTCCGCGCGCCGCGCCGGCTGCGGGCGCTACGCGGTGAATGATCCCGACGGCGAAATTCTCGTTGCCGATGTCGACGACGCGGATGGTTCGATCGACTCCCGGCGTGGCATTCACGGCCTTCACCTCTTCGTCGGTGATGTAAGTAGCCGCGGTGGGTTTGGACTGCGCAAAGGCAACGGTCTGAAACACGACGAACAGCACGGTGACGAGGCTCGACGAAAAAGTTCTCGACATTGTCACTCCTTCTCGACTCTCTAATTCACGACGGACGTCCGGTACGCGCGCTGCGTCTGGTACAGTCGCTTGCCGGCGGCGGATGTCGCCGGCAAGCGGATCCGGCGGCATCAGTCGCAGCGCCGCGTCCGCGGTAGCGAGCGCGCGATCGAACAAGCCCTGCGTCCGCGTACGCGGCCGCGAGCGCATCCAGAACCCTGGCGTCTTGTCTGCGGGTGATGTTCGCGGCATGTTCGGCAAGCTGGACCGCCAGCCTTGCGTCGTGGAGCCGTTCCTCTGGCGCCGTGGCCAGGAGCCACGCCAGGTTGCTCAGGCCGAGCTCCCATTCCGGTTCGAGCCGCACGACCTGCCGGAAGTGATCGATGGCGGCCGCCCAGTCGCCGCGCCGTGCATACGCGTGTCCGATGTTGTAGTGGGCGTCGGCATAGTCTGGATTGAGTCGCAACGCCTCCACGAAATGAGGCAACGCTTCCACGGCGTTGCCCTCGCCGGCAAGGGCATGGCCCAGATTGTTGTGGGCCGCCGCATGACGCGGATCGTCGCGCAAGGCCTCGCGATACTGCTCGATCGCCTCGTCCAGCTTGCCCTGCGAGCTCAGGACACTGCCCAGATTGTTGTGCGCGTTGGCGTAATCGGGTTTGATCTGCAGGGCCTGACGATATTCTCCGATGGCCTCCTCCAGCCGGCCGGCTCTCGTCTGCGCCGTCGCCAGGTTGAAGTGGGCCGCGGCCGACTGGGGCTTCAGCTTCACGGAGGCTTCGAAGTGGGCGACCGCCTCGCGCGTCCGCCCCAGCTGCAGGTACAACATCGCCACGTCGTCATGGAGTTCGATATCGGTGGGAGCGGCGCCGATCATCGTCTCGTAGCCGACGACGTCTTCGGCGAGCATCTTGGGTTGAAACCCGCGAACCAGCGTGGTCAGATCGCGATCGTCACGTGTCAGCACCTGCAGCCAGAGGTCGCCCATCTCGTCGGACGAGCGCTGCCCCCAGCGGACCTGGCGGGGAGGCAGTTGCGGATTGCGTCGGGTTCTCCGCGGAATTGTCGTAGGTGAACCGCATGCTGACAGTGGTCCCCCTGGGCAGGGCGAGAGGCGTGACAAACCGATAGACGTGCTGCCATCTGAAATCCCAGTCCTTGATGTAGATCAACCGCTTCTGGGTTCCGTCTGGAAGCGTGGCCGCTCCCACGATCTCCTGCGCGCGATAGTGCGCGTGCGGTTGGACGGCGAGCACTTCCACGTCTACGGGCAGTACGTAGGTAGTCCGAGATCGTGTAGTGCTTTTCGCCGGGCGGGATGTCGATCCCTTGACTGCCGAGCCGGAGCATCGCCGGCGTCCGCACCGGAGGCTCGCCGCCGAAGTAGAGCCCGATCGTGGGCTGCACGCTCTCGGGTTTGCCGCTCGGCTGCATGTGCAGCTGAACCACGAGATCCGTGCCTCGATCGAGACGCCATGCGAGATTCTTCGGAAGGAGCGGAGCGACTTGTCCTGGCGTCCACCCGAGAAAGTGACCGTCGGGATAGACCGCGGTGCGAGCCATCAACCCGTCGTAGCCCGGCGCGGGATCCTGCTCGTCGAGTTGACGCGATGTCGGCGTTCGATCGATGCGCATGTTGGCGTGATGCACGACCCTGGCATTGCCCGGCCGGAATTCCACGCCCCTCACGTACCGAGCGACGTCGACCGGAAGCGGAATCACGAATATGCGGAAGACGTCGGTGCCCTCGGCCGGCAGGGAGTACGCCTTCGGGAGCGTCACGATCAAATCAGGCTGCCCCAGCTGCCAGCCCGCCGTCCACTGCGGCAGCGATGGGAGATCGCGCCGATCTCCCTCGACCGCTCCCTGGTCGACCCAACGCTGGATCGTCGCGATCTCAGCTGCGGTCAACGGATGCTGGCCGACGAAGCCGACGCCGTCGCCCGGTTCTGCCTTCCACGGCGGCATGAAGCGGCTCTTCGTGACCGCGGCGATCTGCTGGGCATGCTGTCTCACCTCCGGATACGAGGTGAGGCCGAACGGCGCCGTTCCGCCCTCGTGATGGCAGACGACGCAGCGATCGAAGACGAGCGGCGCGACGTCCCGGGTGAACGTGACGTCCGGTACCTGCCCCGCTCGAACGGCGGGCGCGCACACCAGAAGGCCAGTCAGAATTCCGGCGATGAGACACGTCACGCGGTGGCGGTGCGGCGGACGCGTCATGAACGTCATGTACAGAGGCCTCCGCTCAACTCAACGCGGAACACGACGGAGCCAGAAAGATAACACGCGACGCCCGCGCGTATTCCTCCTGCTCGCGGGTCAACGCGGCACTGCCGAATGGCCGTGATCATCGTGCTATCATCCCGGCCTCGTTGCACATACGAGTGATCGGAACGGTGAGCACCTGTCCATGACAGGCCGCGAGTGACTGGAGGCAGTATGTCGAGAAAGTTCGGAATGCCGTTGTTGCTCGCCGGTCTCTTGGCACTGAAGGGCGGGTCGGTGTCCACGCAGCAGCAGTTTCCTCCGGGCTTCGTCGATCCGAAGCCGATTCTCGACGCCGCCGTCCAGGCGATCGGCAACGACAAGCTCAATTGCGTGACACTGTCCGGCACCGCGTACAACGGCGCCGTCGGTCAGGCGAGGTTGTCGGAAAAGAACGTCGACTGGCCGCGCCCCGACCAACTCGCCAACTACACCCGCACGATGAACTGGCAGGCGAAGACGATGAAGGAGGAGTTCGATCGGAAACCCGGCCTGACTCCCGCCGCCTGGAAGTACGGGATCGGGTGGATCGACGGGCCGATCCAGCAGCACCCGCATCAGGTCTTCATGTTGAACGCCTCCGGCGGGAAGCCCTTCGCCTGGCACATGGACGGACCGAACGGCCAGCCGGTTGCCAACGAGCCGGACGTGGCGGAAGTGTTCCCGGTCGAGCTGTGGATGAATCCGCACGGCTTCCTCAAGGCCGCGCGGATGCCGGGCGCGAACCCGCAGGCGACCTGGCGGTGGGAGCTGGGTGAGATGGGACGCGACGGCCCGACGACGATCCCCGAAAAGATGTACGTCGTGCGGATCACCGCGCCGGGCGGTTTCAAGATCGACGCGACGATCAACAAGGAGCACATGCTCCAGCGCATGCACACGCTGGTGGCCGACCCCGTGCTGGGCGATCTGAACTACGAGCACGAGTTCACCAACGACAGCTACATCGATATCGGCAGCGGCATCAAGTTCCCGACCGGCTGGCACTCGCATGAGGGCTACGACGACAACTTCAACAACCAGAACATCAGCGCCGGCCACAACGCATTCGGCGGGACGATGAAAGACGTGAAGGCGAACGTCTGTGCCGACCCCGTTGCGGTGCCCGATGCGATCCGCAACACGCAGTTCCCGACGCAGCCCACCATGACGAAGCTGGCCGACGGCGTCTTCACGTTCGAGATGGGTCACTACAAGAGCGTCGCGGTCGAGTTCCCGAGCACCATCACGGTGTTCGAGGCGCCGCGGACCGAGGACTTCAATCTGCGGGTGATCGAGGCGATCGTCAAGCAGATTCCGAACAAGCCGATCCGCTATGTGGTCAACTCGCACCAGCACTTCGACGCGGCCGGCGGGCTGCGGACCTACTTCCATATCGGCGCGACCGTGATCACGCAGATCAAGAACTGGGAGTTCTACAACCACGACTTCATCAACTACGCGGCGCGCACGGTGAAGCCGGACATGGTCACGATATGGCCGCCGACCGAGCTCGCCGAGGGCTACTACTACGAGACCGTGCGCGAGAACTATACGATCGAAGAGGCCGGCCGCGTGATGCGCATCTACTATGTGAATCCGCTCCAGCACGCTGAAGGCATGTTGATGGCGTACCTGCCGAAGGAAAAGATCCTCATCGAGTCAGACATCGTCAACACGAACAACCCGCTGCCGGCCATGCCGACGCGCGACATGCAGTCGCTCTTCACCGAGGTGACCCGGCTGAAGCTCGATGTGGCGCAGATCGTGCCGATCCACGGCACAGCCGATTCCGTGGAGCGACTTCGCGAAGCTCTTCACGCAGCAGCCGCGGCAGGCGGCGGGCGCTGCGAACTAGAGAAGCGGCTCTTGCTGTGTTGAGGAGATCCGAATGATTCGCATGACGTTGCGCATGGCGGCGCTCGGCGCGGGGACGATGCTCGCGCTGGCGACGCTCGCCTCACCTCCATCATTCGCGCAGTCGCCGCCCGTTGGAGGCATCGTCGCGTTCACCAATGTGCGCATCATCGACGGTACCGGGCGCGCGCCGATTGAACGCGGGACGCTCGTGGTCGGCGCCGGCCGCGTGACGGCCGTCGGGCCGTCAGCGTCGACGACGATACCCGCGGGCGCGCAGCGAATCAACGCGACCGGCAAGACGATCGTTCCGGGCTTCATCAACGCCCACGCGCACCTCAACGTCGACAGAGGCGCGACCCTGCCGGTCCGCGACGACCTCGTGCGCCGCCTCAAGACCTACGCGCTGTACGGCGTGACGAGCACGGTCAGCCTCGGCTCGACGCCGGCCGACGAGCTCGAGGGCTTCACGCTGATGCACGACCAGGATCGCGCCGGTCTTGATCGCGCGCGCCTCTACACGGCCGGGCTGAACGCGGTCGGCAAGACGCCGGAAGAGGCGCGCGCGAGCGTCGATCGCCTCGCGGACCTGAAGGCGCACATCATCAAGTTCCACATCAACGGCAATTCGAACGACATGAACGAGGCGACGTGGAGCGCCATCATCGACGAGTCGCACAAGAGAGGACTCAGAGTCGGAGTCCACATCTTCTACCAGAGGGACGCGAAGGCAGCGCTCGACCACGGCGTCGACATCCTGGCGCACGGCATCCGCGACATGGACGTGTCGCCGGAGGTGGTCGCGGAGATGAAGCAGAAGCGTGTGGGCTATATCCCGACGCTCGTCCGCGATGTTGCCGTGTTCGTCTACGAGTCCACGCCGGACTTCCTGAAGGATCCGTTCTTCCAGCGTGGCATGCCGCTCTACGGGGAGACGCTGCCGACGCTGACCACGCCCGAGTGGCAGGACAAGGTCCGCATGGATCCAACAGCGCAGATGACGAAGAAGGCGCTCGTGCAGGGCGAGCACAACCTGAAGGCGCTCAGCGATGCGGGCATCACGATCGCGATGGGCTCCGACAGCGGCGTGGCGTCGAACCCCGGCCGCTGGCAGGGGTACTTCGAACAGGTCGAGATGGAGATGATGAACAAGGCCGGCATGTCGCCGATGAGGGTGATCGTCGCCTCAACGGGGGACGCCGCGAGGCTGATGGGCTTGACGCAGGTCGGCTCGCTCGTGCCGGGCAACTGGGCGGACCTCGTCGTGCTGCGCGCCAACCCGCTCGACAACGTCCGCAACACGCGGGCGATCGACTCGGTCTGGATTGCGGGTGGGAAGCTGCCCGACGTCAAGCCAGTCACAGATACGAGATAGATCGCGCCTGCGCCAGTGCGTGGGGACAGTGCTCGCATTTCGTCATGCCTGCCAGAAACGCCCTGACACGCCGTCGACAGACGCCTTTCCCAGGCCCCACCCCGGCCCCCGCGGGGTTTGCCTGGGCGGCCCTCGCCATCTTCACGATCGCGCTTGTCGTTCGCCTTGTCCACGTCTGGCAAATCCGGAAGGCGCCGTTCTTCAGCGTCCTGATGGGCGACTCTCGCGCATACGACGAGTGGGCGCAGCGGATCGCCGCAGGCGACTGGATGGGGCACGAGGTGTTCTATCAGGCGCCGCTGTATCCGTACTTTCTTGGAATCCTCTACGCCGTTGCCGGGCGCGACCTGTTGATGGTCAGGATCTGCCAGGCGATCATCGGATCGATCGCGTGCGTGTGGCTCGGGCTCGCGGGCCGGCGGTTCTTCTCCGGGCGGATCGGCTTCATCGCGGGACTGATGCTCGCGCTCTACGCGCCCGCCGTCTTCTTCGACTCCCTGCTTCAGAAGTCCGTGCTCGACGTGTTCTTCGTCTGCTTGACGATCTGGCTCTTGAGCGGGCTCGTCGTCGGAGAGGCTCGACAACGCGGGCGATGGCTGTGGCTCGGGCTCGGCATGGGAGGGTTGAGCCTCACGCGCGAAAACGCGCTCGTCCTCGCTGCCGTGATTCTCGCTTGGATCGTCGTCCGGGATCGCCACGCGGGCAGGGAGCGTGTTGCGGCCGCGGGCGCGTTTGTCCTCGGGCTGGCACTCGTGCTCCTGCCCGTTGTCGCAAGGAACAACATGGTCGGCGGCGGACTCTATGTCACGACCTCGCAGTTCGGCCCCAATTTCTATATCGGCAACAACCCCAGTGCTGACGGGACGTACGTGCCGCTGCGGTTCGGAAGAGGATCGCCGGAGTACGAGCGTCAGGACGCGATTGATCTGGCCGAACGCGCGTCGGGCCGGCGTCTGACGCCGGCCGAGGTCTCGCGCTACTGGGCGGATCAGGCGCTCGACTTCATCACGTCGCACCCCGCGGCCTGGCTGAGGCTGCTCGGCAGAAAAGTCGCGCTCCTGTCGAACGCGGTCGAGGTGCTCGACACGGAGAGCCAGGAGAGCTACGCCGAGTGGTCGGCGCCGGTCCGTCTCGCCGCACATGTCGGTCATTTCGGCGTCCTTGTGCCGCTCGCGGCGCTCGGGGTGTGGGCGACCTGGCCGCAGCGCAAGCGTCTGTGGATCCTGTATGCCATGGCGATCGCGTACGCCGCGAGCGTGGTGATGTTCTACGTCTTCGCGCGGTACCGCTTTCCCCTGGTGCCGTTCCTGGTGCTGTTTGCTTCAGCCGGACTCGCGTCCTTTCCTCGATTCGTTCGGGCGAGTTCGACCCGGCGATCGGCTCTGGCGCTCGCGTCGGTCCTGGCGGTTGCCGTCTTCGTCAACTGGCCCATCCTGTCCAGGAACCTGATGCAGGCGGTCTCCGAAAGCAATCTCGGCGTCGCACTCGCGGAAGAGGGCAGACTCGACGAGGCCGCTGACCACTATCGTCGTGCCATCGCGTTGAAGGCCGACTACGCGCCGGCGTACAGCAACCTCGGTGCGGTGCTGCGCGCGAAAGGCGAACTCGATGCAGTCGGTTGGGGCCTACGAACGGGCGCTGGCGCTCCAGCCCGACTTCGCCGACGCGCACTACAACCTGGCGAATGCTCTCCTGGATCAGCGGAAGCCCGCCGCGGCCATTGACCATTTCCGGGCCGCGCTGATCTCACTCGGTGGCTCGGCCGACGTGCACAACAATCTCGGCACGGCGTTGGCTGCCGAGGGACGAGTCGACGCCGCCATCAACGAGTTTCGTGAGGCCCTCCGCTTCGAGCCGGATTCAGCCAGGACGCACCGGAACCTGGGTAATGCGCTCGCGTCGCACGGATCGCAACGACGAGGCACTCCTGGAACTTCGACGCGCCGTGCAACTCGACGCGCGCAATGGTCAAGCGCACTACGATCTCGCCAGCGTGCTTCTCGAGGCCCGCCAGTACCGAGCCGCGGCCGACGAGTTTCGGGCCGCGCTCGAGCTGCAGCCGAGTTCCGCCGAAGCTCACAACAACCTGGGGATCGCACTCGCCTCACAAGGAAAGCTCGCGGACGCCATCGATCAGTTTCAGCAGGCCCTCGCGTTGCGACCGGATTTCGAGGACGCAGGGCGGAATCTGACCAGCGCGGTTCGAGCGCGCGGCCAGCTGTCAGGAAGAGCGCGCTGACGGAGGCCGACAGAGGGAAGGGGCGGACGGGTAGTCCACCCCTTCGTTCAAAAGCTACCAGGTGACGTCGATGGCGACGCGCAGAAGCCGGCCCTGCAGGATGCTGGATGGCGCCAGGTACGCCGTCGGCGTCCCGCCAGGTCCGAGCGCCGACACGCCCGGCACCGACGTCGGGGTAAACGTCGTTGATCGGACGCTGAAGTAATCGCTCGAGTTCAGCGCGTTGAACACGTCGACCTTGGGTCGAGCCTGATCCGGCCCATGTTGATGCGCTTGCTCACGGCCAGGTCGAGCTGGGCGATTCGCGGTGTGTTCTCCGTGCTTGGCGCAATCAGCGGCACGCTGAACGACGCCGAATTCATGCCCGGCACGATCAACGCTCCGACGGTGCACCCGGCGGGGTTGCCCGGGCAGACGACGTACCGGGTGGTCGGCAGGACGGTCATGATGGACCCCAGCCCGCTGACGTTGGTCAGGTTCGGGATTGCCGGCCCCTCCGGCCTGCAGCGCCGGCACGAACGGCGCGTTGTTGAAATAGCCCGGGAGGCTCTGGAACGCGCCGCTCACGTTGATCCCCCAGGGAATCTCGTATGTCGCGGCGAGCTTGAACTGGGTGCGCCACGGAATGCCGCTCTTGCGTCTGATCGCAGTAATTCAGCAGGTTTGGATTGGTCGACGGCCGCGCTGCAGGTATTCGCGATCGTGCGATCGGTGGCCGATCCGCCGAAGATCCGGCCCCTTCCAGGCAACCGAGCGTTGAAATTGATTTCGAACCCGTCGTAGCGCTGCGTCAGATTCGGATCGTTGGTGTCCACGTTCTGCACCGCTCGCTGCGGCGCTGATAGACACCGTGTCGTACATCGTGATAGGCGTGGCCGTCGATGGGGCTGAAGACCGTGACCGGTCTGTAGCTCGGGTTGGTGACCGTTCCGTCTGCGATTGACGGTGCCCGGCCGCAGGACGTTGTTTCGCTCGAGCAGGTTCTTGCCGTAGCTCCGGTACCAGTCGAACGACAACGAGAACCCTGCCCGCACCTCGCGCGTGATGCCGACATTGTACGCGTCCCCATACGGACGCGTCACATTCGGATCCGGACTCGAGAGCGAAATCGTGCCGAAATTCGTCGGCACCGTCGCGAAATTGATCTCGCACGCGGGATCGGTCGGCGAAGCTGCAGCCGCGAGTCCCCTGCGCGATGTTGTCCTTGTTCTTGTCGTTCCACGGCGCCGTGGTCTGAATGATGAGCGCGTTCGCCGGGTCGTACAGCGACGCGAACGTCGTCGTGGCCGCGGACTGGAAGCGGTTGAAACCGAACCGCACCGCCGTCTTCCCGTCACCGGTCAGGTCGTACACCGCGGAAGACTCGCGGCGACCAGTTCGTCCAGGTCGGCATCTTGATGTCGGCGAACGCCGGGATGTTGGCGAAACGTCCCGACTGCGCCGGCTGCCCGTCGACCTGCTCGTTGACGTATTCCCACCGCAGGGCGTAGTTGACCGTCAGTTGCTTGAACGTCCATTGGTCCTGCGCGTAAATCCCGAGGTTCGCGTTCAACCGCTCCGTCCAGTACGTCCTGGGGTTGGCCGTGCCCTCCAGCATCACCGTCGACGGGACGCCGTTCAGGTAGTTCTGGACCAGGTCTGCGTTCTGCCGGAGGGTGTTGCCGTCCCGCCCCCACGAATCCTGGAAGCCGAACTTGACGTTGTGAGACCCGGTGACGTACGAAGCCGACGCCTGCAGGTTGTATCGATCCGGAGACTTCTGATATTCGCCGCCGCCGGTGGCGACCGACGCAGCATGGCTCGTCGTTCCGAGCGCGGAGTCCCGGTACGGTGCGCCGGCCAACCACGCTGCCGTGCCCCAGGGCTGCGCGATGCCCGGCTGGTTACAGGTTCTCGTACCGCTCGATGTTCATCGAGTACCCGCCCTCGACGAGCAGCTTGCTGCTCACGGTCGACGTCCACTTGATCGTGTTCGTCAGGTAGAGCGGCGACGTCCAGACCACCGACGAGCTGTCGGGGTCGTCGCCCGGATTCATGGCGGCGCCGCGGCTCTTCCAGATCTTGTCGGCGTACACCGAGAGCTTGTTGCGCGGGCTGACCTGCCACGTGACGCGCGCCAGCACGCTGTTGATCGTCTGGTCGTCGACTCCCTGGTCGCAGCTGACGACCCCGTTGACGCAGTTGGCGTACGGTCTGTCCCGCGGGCACATGGAACGTGTTGGAGATGGGCTTGTTCACGGTGAACGCCGCGCGCGACGCGAAGAACCACAGCTTGTCCTTGGCGATCGGGCCGCCCTGCGTCACATCCAGGTCGCGATAGAGGCCGATCTTGTCCAGCGTTCTGACGCCGGCGGCCTTCAGCGAGTCCGACAGGTTGTCGCTTTGTCCAGGAAATCCCCCGCTGCGCTCGAGACCTCCGAAAAACGAGCCGCGGAACGAATTGCCACCCTCTCTCGGCACCAGGTTGATGCGAACGCCGCCGCTCGTCGAATCCGCGGCGCCGCCGCCGGTCTGGTAGACCATCTCCTGGCTTCCCGCGTCGTTCAGGTAGCTCTGGATAGCGCCGTCCCCTTGCAGGCCGTTGATGATCATCCCGTCCATGAGCACCGCGGTTTGTGCCGCGCCCGCGCCGTGGACCGAGAAGTAGGTCTGCTGCATCGCCTGCGACCCGCCGACGTCGGGTGCGGTCAGCGTGACCCCGACGACCAACTGCCCGACCGATTGCAGGGTGTGGGCGTTCGGCACCGAATCGAGGATGTCCCGCGAGAGCACCGCCGCCCTGGTGTTGGTCTGGACGTCTACAACGGGCGACTCGCCCGTGACGACGACGGTTTCCTGCAACGCACCGACTCGAAGGTCGGCGTTCACCGACATGGTGAAGTTGGAGGGCAGTTCGAGGCCGTCGCGCTTGACGCTGCCAAAACCCGCCAGCGAGAACGTGACCGCGTAGACGCCGGGCCGCAGGTCCACGATCTTGTAGTTACCCTGCCCGTCGCTGACGACGCTTCGCGTTTTCTCGATCAGCGCCGGGCTGCTTGCCTCAATTGTGACGCCGGGGAGCACCGCCCCGGACGCGTCTTTCACGGTACCGGCGATCGCGCTTTGCGCGGACGCCGTGCCAGGAACGAACAGGACGCACATGAGAGCAGCCACGAGACACCCGATCAGCGTCCGCATGAGTCTCCTCCTCGTCAGACCGACCCCAACCGCCGGCCGTGGGCCGATCTTGCGTACGTAAAGCCCTGCATACAATGGAAATGGGACAGGGTGAGCGCGGCAGGGACGGAATGACGTTAGACCGAGGTTTTCCTTTGCCGCCGCTGTTGGCCGTGCTTAGATCTCGTCCGATGCCCGACGATCCAGTTGCTGCCGAACGTCAACGTCAATTCGCCAATACGCTGTTCATCGTTGCCGGCTTTTCGGCCGCCCGCGGGTTGATGGAGGCGGCCTGGACGTACGCGACGCGG
Organism: uncultured Acidobacteriota bacterium; assembly: GCA_963821285.1. Lineage (GTDB taxonomy): Bacteria > Acidobacteriota > Vicinamibacteria > Vicinamibacterales > CAVVIG01 > CAVQJU01. The sequence goes on along the minus strand of CAWGDD010000010.1, from coordinate 324,375 downwards.
CAGGTGGGGTGGAATGTCGCGCTCCTGTGGACGCTGCCGTCGTGGCTGTTCCTGCTGCCGCTGGCCTCGGCGACGGTGGCGCTCGCCGGACGGTTTCCGTTCGAGCGGGGCAACCGCGCCCGCAGCGTCATCGTGCACGCGCTGGCCTGCGCGATGTTCGGGATCGTGCATCTCGGAGCGATCACGCCGTTCCGCGTGCTCATCGCGAACGAACCGATGACCTGGGAGCGGTTGTCGCACGCCTTCTTCGTCGCCATCCGCCTGCTGCTGTATCTCGACGTGCTGACGTACTGGGCGATCGTCGGGATGTACCTGGCGCTGCACTACTCGAACCTGCGGACGAGCCTGGCGGAAGCGCGGCTCGCCGCGCTGCGCGCGCAGCTCAACCCGCACTTTCTCTTCAACACGCTCAATGCCATTTCTACGCTGGCGCTCAAGGGCGATCAGCCTGCGGTCACCGAGACGATCGGGCGGCTGAGCGGTCTGCTGCGGGCCGCGCTCGACGAGCATACGGAGGAGATCTCGCTGACAAGGGAGATGGAATTCCTCGACGACTACCTCGCCATCCAGCGAATCAGGTTCGCCGATCGGCTGTGCATCGAGAAGCACGTGGCCGAAGACACCCTCGACGGGCTGGTCCCGACGATGATCCTGCAGCCGATTGTCGAGAACGCCATCAAGCACGGCGTGAACGCGCAGCGCGGGCGCGGGCACGTCGATGTCAGCGCCGTCAGGAACAACGGCTCGCTCGTCATCGAAGTCCGCGACACGGGTCCCGGCTTTCGAACGACGGGCGTGCCGGCCGGCATCGGGTTGGCGAATACGCGCGCGCGCCTCGAGCAGCTGTACGGAACGCGCTATCTCTTCGAGTACGACAGCCGGCCCGAGGGAGGCGCGTCCGTGCGCATCTCGATTCCGTTTCACGATCGGCCGGCTTAGGGGCTGGAGGTCAGAGGTTAGGGGCTAGGGGCTAGGGCTAGGGAGGTCGCGTGCCGTTGCCCATCAAGGCGGTGATCGTCGACGACGAGGCGCTGGCGCGGGATGCGATCCGTCTGCGTCTCGAGGGCGAGCCGGACATCGAGGTTGTGGGAGAAGCGGCCGACGGCGCCGACGCCGTCGAGCTGCTCCGGAAGATCCACCCCGACCTCCTGTTTCTCGACGTGCAGATGCCCGTCATGGACGGCTTCGAGGTGATCGAACACGTGCCGTCCGATCAGCTGCCAATCGTCGTGTTCGTGACCGCGTACGATCAGTACGCGCTGAAGGCCTTCGAGACGCACGCGCTGGATTACCTGCTGAAGCCCTTCACGGCGAGCCGCTTTCACGCGGCCATCGATCGCGCACGGCTGGAGGTCGCCAAATCGGGGGATCGCGGGACGCACCAGCGTCTCGTCGAACTGCTCGAGGAGCGGCGGCGCGCGCGTGCGCGGCCGGCGGAAGGAAGCGGCCAGGGCTATCTCACCCGGCTGGCGGTCAAGCGCAATCAGCGGATCGCGCTGATCGGCGCGGGCGACATCGACTGGATCGAGTCCTCCGGCAACTACGCGCACCTGCACGCGCACGGCGCGAGCTACGTGGTGCGGATGACGATGGGCGAGCTGGAGCGGCGGCTCGACCCGGCGCGGTTCGCGCGCATCCACCGATCGACGATCGTGCAGATCGATCGCATCCAGGACATCATCGCCGCATGGCACGGGGACTTCGATGTGACGCTCCGCGACGGCACGGTGCTCCGGTTGAGCCGGAACTACCGCGATCGGGTCCTCACTCGGAAGAAGTAGGGCAGGCCTTCAGGGCTGCCGTGACGGCGGACCCGAAGGCAGGCTTCTGGGGACGAAGCGAGCGTCGGAGGGACGAGCCGTCCAGCCGCCGGCGGCGTTCCTGTTAAGCTGCCTCGGGAGCGAAGCAGGCCTGCCCTTCGACAAGGCTCAGGGCACCCCGAGCAGAGTCGAGGGGTGAAGGCCTGCAACCTACAACAGCAAGGAGCAGGCCTATGGCCGGGACTTTCCGTGCCTGGATGGTGAGAAGCAGCGGCGTTGCGGTATTGGCGGTGGTTGTCGCGGCGTGGTCCGCCCCTGCGAGACCATCGGCGCAGGCACCCGCGGCGAATGACCGGGGGGCAGGGGCCCCGGGAGTAAGAACGGCACCGACGTTCACCAAGGACGTGGCGCCGATCTTCCAGAGCAAGTGCGAGGCGTGTCATCGCCCCGACAACATGGCGCCGATGTCGCTCATCTCGTACGAGGACGCGCGTCCGTGGGCGCGTGCCATCGCCCAGCGCGTCGAGACGCGGCAGATGCCGCCGTGGCACATCGACCGCACCGTCGGCATCCAGACCTTCAAGAACGATCGCTCGCTGAGCGACGAACAGATCGACACGATCCTCCGGTGGGTTGCGGCTGGCGCACCGAAGGGCGATCCCAAAGACATGCCGCCGCCGAAGCAGTGGCCGGACGAAAGCAAGTGGCAGCTGGCCGGTAAGTACGGCGCGCCGGATCTCGTCATCAAGTCCGCGCCGTACTCGATGCCCGCTGCCGCGCAGGACGCCTGGTGGCGCCCGGTCTCCGACACCGGTCTCACGGAGCCGCGCTGGGTTCGCGCCATTGAGATTCGGCCGTCAACCGTCAAAGGGCGGCGGATCACGCATCACGCGCTCGCGCGGCTCCAGCAGGCCGAAAACATGCGCAGCGAGCTGTTCACCAACGACCCCAACGTGTCCGGCGACGGGCTCTTCATGGAGTGGGCCGTCGGCAAGAACGGCGACGAGATGCGCCCGGACTCGGGGCGCCTGATGTTGCCTGGCTCGAAGATCGTCTGGGAAGTGCACTACCACGCGGTCGGCGAGGCGATCACCGACTCGGTCGAGCTGGGCGTGTATTTCTATCCGAAGGGCCAGGAGCCGAAGCACCGCGAGGTGCTGGCGCTGTTCAACACCTTCACCGGGGCCCGCACGATGCTCGACATCCCGCCCAACCAGGTGACGACGACCGAGAGCTTCGTCTCGCTCAAGGAGAACGCGCGCATCGAAAACTTCCAGGCCCACATGCACCTGCGCGGCAAGGGCATGTCGATGGAGGCGCTCTATCCCGACGGGCGCCGCGAGATGCTGAGCCAGGTCACTGATTTCAACTTCAACTGGCACAACATGTACATCTACACCGACGACGTGGCGCCGCTGCTGCCCAAGGGCACCCTGCTGCATCTGATCGCGTGGTACGACAACACGCGCGGCAACAAGGCCAACCCCGATCCGGATCAATGGGTCGGATGGGGCGACCGCACGATCGACGAGATGGGCCACGCGTGGCTCAACATCACGTACTTCGGCGACGAGGAATTCAAGGCCGAGGTGGCGCGCCGCAACGCGCTGCGGCCGGCGGCCCTGTCAGCACCGACGGCGGGACCGCCGCAGACGGCGCAGCGGTAGCGACATGAACGCTCGACTCGCCGTTGGACTCGTCGCCGGTGTGGTGATCTCAGCGGGCGCCTGGCCGCGCGCCGACCAGCAGGGGCAGGGACAGACGCCGAGTCCCCTGCCGCTCTCGCAACCGATTCGTGAGAGAGGATCGAGCGTCACGGGGGCGTACGAAGGCTGGTACCGGAACAAGGACGGCAGCGTCAGCCTGCTCGTGGGCTACTTCAACCGCAACACGAAACAGGAACTCGACATTCCGATCGGGCCGAACAACCGCATCGAGCCCGGCGGCCCCGACCAGGGCCAGCCCACGCATTTTCTCACCTCGCGGCAGTGGGGCGTGTTCTCGGTCAAGGTGCCCGCGGACTTCGGCGCGAAGAAGCTGACCTGGACGCTGGTGGCCAACGGCCAGACCAACACTGTCACGCTGCACACGCAGCCGGACTGGGTGCTCGAGCCCTTCGAAGATGCCGCGTCGAAGAACGCGCCGCCGGTCGTCAGGCTGCAGCCGAACGGTCCCGCGCAGGCCGGTCCTCCCGCGGGTGTGGCCGCCACGCTGACCGCGGCCGTGGCCGCTCCGCTCACGTTGACGGCATTTGCGACCGACGAGCCGCCGAAACTGGCCGTTGCCAACGCCCTGCTGGTCGCGCCGGCTACCGGGCGCGGGCGTGGCGCGGGCACCCCGGCCGTGTCGCTGGGATGGAGCGTCTTTCGCGGACCGGGTCCCGTCGTGTTCGAGAACGCGAAGCCGCGCGTCGATCCAGCCGATAGCAAGGCCTCCACAACGGCGACGTTCAGCGTGCCCGGGGACTACGTCCTGCGGCTGCAGGCCAACGACTCATCGGGCGACGGCGGCGGTGGCTTCCAGTGCTGCTGGACCAACGTCCTCGTCGCCGTCAGCGTGAAAGCCGGCGCGGCACAGGCGAGTTCCGGAGGCGACCCCACCAACAACGCGCCCAATCCGTATCGCACCGTCGAAAACTGGGCGCAACTCCCGGCTGGCCGCGCCTGGGGCTCGCTGAGCGCGGTCGACATCGACAAGGACGGCAAGAGCATCTGGGTCGCCGAGCGGTGCGGCGGCAACAGCGCGTGTCTCGAGTCGCCGGGCGTCGATCCGATCCTGCACTTCGACGCGTCAGGCCGCCTGCTGAAGAGTTTCGGCGCCGGGCTGCTCGTGTCGCCTCACGGCATTCACGTGGATCGCGACGGGAACGTCTGGGTCACCGACTATCAGGACAACGCCCCGCGGCCGGCCGGCGGCGCTCGCGGCCGCGGCGGGCCGGTTGGTATCCAGGCCGGCGCCACGAAAGGGCATCAGGTGATCAAGTTCAGCCCTGACGGCAAGGTGCTGATGACACTCGGCGACCCCGGCGGGAGCGTCGATCCGCAGTACTTCTTTCAGCCGAACGACGTCGCGGTCGGCCGGAACGGCGACATCTTCGTGTCGCAGGGACACGGACAGGGCAAGTCCGAGCTGCTGAAGTTCTCGAAGGACGGGAAGCTCATCAAACGGTGGGGCCAGACCGGCACCGGCCCCAACGAGTTCGATCAGCCGCACGCGCTCGCGTTCGACTCGAAGGGCCGCCTGTTTGTCGGGGACCGCAACAACAACCGCATTCAGATTCTCGATCAGGACGGCAACTTCATCGACCAGTGGACGCAGTTCAGCCGGCCGAGCGGCGTCTTCATCGACGCGCGCGACACCATCTACGTCGCCGACTCCGAGTCCGAGTCGGTCGCGCGCAACCACCCGGGCTGGAAGCGCGGCATTCGGATCGGCAAGGTCGCGGATGGGAAAGTGATCGCGTTCATTCCCGATCCCAACGAGACGGCGACGGGGACCAGCGCGGCCGAGGGCGTCGCCGCCGACGCCGAAGGCAACGTCTTCGGCGCAGAAGTGGGCCCGCGGGCCCTCAAGAAGTACGTCAGGAAATAGGAGAGACACATGTCGCGAATCACCTGGCGTTCCGCCCTGGCCGCCACCGCCCTCGGTCTTGTCGTGGTGTCGCTGGAGTTATCCCTTTCGGGACAGAACACCGGCCAGCCGAGCACGAAGAACGGCGACTGGCCGGCCTACACGGCCGACATCAGGGGCAGCCGCTATTCGCCGCTCGATCAGATCAACGCGACGAACTTCAAGAAGCTCGAAGTCGCGTGGCGCTTCAAGACCGACAACCTCGGCACGCGTCCGGAGTTCAAGCTCGAAGGCACGCCGCTCGTGGTGAAGGGCGTCGTGTACGCGACGGCCGGCACGCGTCGATCGGTTGTCGCGCTCGACGCGAAGACCGGCGAGCTGATCTGGTCGCACAGCATGCGCGAGGGCAATCGCGCGGCGATCGCGCCGAGACAGCTGTCCGGCCGCGGGCTTTCTTATTGGACCGACGGCCGTGGCGACGAGCGCGTCATCTACGTCACGACCGGCTACCGGCTGGTGTCGCTCAACGCGAAGACGGGCGCGGTGGTTTCGTCGTTCGGCAAGGACGGGATCGTCGATCTGAAGACGGGCATGGTGGCGGGATCGGGTCAAGCGATCGACCCGGAGACCGGCGAGGCGGGCCTGCACTCGACGCCCACCGTCGTGAAGGACGTCGTCATCGTCGGGTCGTCCTTCAAGGAAGGGATGACCATCCACTCGCACAACAACACCAAGGGCCTGGTTCGTGCGTTCGACGTGCGATCGGGAAAGCTTCTGTGGACGTTCAACACGATTCCGCGCCCCGGGGAGTTCGGGAACGACACCTGGCTGAACGACTCGTGGAAGGAGAACGGCAACGCGGGCGTGTGGACCCAGATCTCGGTCGACGAGGAACTCGGCCTCGTCTACCTGCCGGTCGAGGATCCGACCTCGGACTTCTACGGCGGTCATCGCCCCGGCAACAATCTCTTCGGCGACAGCCTCGTCTGCGTCGATCTGAAGACCGGCCAGCGCAAGTGGCACTTCCAGATCGTCCACCATCCCATCTGGGACTACGACCTGTCGTCGGCGCCGATCCTCGCGGACATCACCGTCAACGGCCGGGCGATCAAAGCGGTCGCGCTGCCGACGAAGGAAGCGTTCCTGTACGTGTTCGACCGGGTGACGGGCCAGCCCGTCTGGCCAGTCGAAGAGCGCCCCGTCCCGAAGGGCGACGTCCCTGGCGAGTGGTACGCGGCGACACAGCCGTTCCCCACGAAGCCGCCGGCATATGGGCGCCAGGCCGTGACCGTGGATGATCTGATCGACTTCACGCCCGACATGCGCGCGCAGGCCGTCAAGAACTTCCAGCTCTACAAGACCGGTCCGATGTTCGTGCCGCCGATCGTCAGCGTCGCCGGCGGGCCGTTGGCCGCGCTGACCATCGGCACGCTCAACGGCGGGACCAACTGGCCGGGCGCCGGATACGATCCCGAAACGCACGTCGTGTTTGCGCCGGCGTCGAACGCGTCGCTGGCACCGATCGGCCTCATCGAGCCTCCGAAGGAGTTCGGGTCGGATCTTCGCTACGTGATGGGCACGGCCGGCCAGCCGTTCCTCGAGCGCGAGGGGCCCGGCTTTGGCAGCGCGGCCGACGCGCCGCAGCGCCGTCCGACGCCCATCCCCCTTCCGGGACCGCCTGCGGCCGCAGGACGCGGAGCCGCCGCCACGCCGGCCAATCCGCTCGCGGTACAGGGGTTGTCGCTCGTGAAGCCGCCCTACGGCCTCCTCTCGGCGATCAGCCTCGACCGGGGCGAGATGGTCTGGCAGGTGCCGCACGGCGAGACACCTGATGCGGTCCGGAATCATCCTGCTCTCAAGGGGATGAACATTCCGAAAACGGGACAGAATGGTGCGGTCGGACTCGTTGTCACCAAGTCGCTGGTCATCATGGGCGATCCGCAGGTCACCACGACGCCTGAGCATCCGCGTGGAGCGATGCTGCGCGCGTACGACAAGGCAACTGGCCGGGAGGTCGGCGCGGTCCTCATGCCGGCTCCGCAGAGCGGCTCGCCGATGACCTACGCGGTCAACGGCAAGCAGTACATCATCGTCGCCGTGAGCGGCGGGAACTACTCGGGCGAGTACATCGCGTTCAGCGTGCCGGACGATGCGCGAACCACGAATTAGCCGAAGAACATGAACCACAAAGATTACGAAGATCACAAAGGCAGGTGTTCCTTGGTGTTCTTTGTGTTCTTCGTGGTTCTAAGTGTTTTCGGCGGCGCTCAACAGACTCCGCCGTCCCGTTCGGTGTGGGACGGCGTCTACACGGCTGAACAGGCGAAACGTGGCGGGCCCCTCTACGCGCAACACTGCTCGTCGTGCCACGGGACGACGTTCGAAGGCGGCGAGATGGCGCCACCGCTTGCGGGCGGCACGTTCAACGCCAACTGGAACGGGTTGTCGCTGGGCGATCTGGTCGAGCGGATTCGAATCTCGATGCCGCAGAACAGCCCCAACAGCCTGAGCCGGCAGCAGTATGTGGATATCCTGGCGGCGATGCTTGGAGGCGGCGAGTTCCCGCAGGGAAATGCCGAGCTCCCCAGGGAGGTCGACGTCCTGAGGCAGATTGCCTTCGAATCAATGAAACGGCAATAACGGACGTAGCCACAGAGGCACAGAGGACACAGAGAGAATCCACTTTCCGAAAAGAGCGCTCTGTGATCTCTGTGCCTCCGTGGCTTCGTTGGTCGTCTTCGCAGCGTGACGTCATACCCAACGGAGAAGCTCATGAAACGTGACTACGCAATCGGCGCGGTGATTCTGGTGCTGCTGGTCGGGCTCGGCATCGGCCAGGCCGCACTCGATCGGGTGGCAGCCGAGGGTAACAGCGTGCAGGCGCCGCGGTTCGAGGTCGATCCGATGTGGCCCAAGCCGCTGCCGAATCACTGGCTGCTCGGGAACGTCATCGGCGTGGGCGTGGACTTCCAGGATCACATCTGGATCGTCCATCGCAGCGCGGCGACGCTCGACCGCAAGGAAATCTATGCCGCGGCCGATCCGCCGCTCGCGGAGTGCTGCATCGGCGCGCCGCCCGTGATCGAGTTCGATCAGCAGGGCAACGTCGTTCACGCGTGGGGAGGCCCTGGCGCGGGTTTCGAATGGCCGGAATCGAACCACGGCATCGTCATCGACTCGAAGGGCGTCGTCTGGATTGGCGGCAACGGCGCCAACGACGGACACATCCTGAAGTTCACGCGCGAGGGAAAGTTCGTCAAGCAGTTCGGGTTCGCATATGCCAGCGCCGGCAGCAACGACCCGTGGGCGTTCAACAAGGTCGCCAAAGTGTTCCTCGACGAACCGAACAACGAGGCGTACGTGGCGGACGGCTACGGCAACAAGCGCGTGGCGGTCATCGACATGGACTCGGGCAAGATCAAGCGCTACTGGGGCGCCTATGGAAACAAGCCGAGCGACGCGCCGCTTGGTCCCTACAACCCGGCTGCGCCGCCGGCGCAGCAGTTCAGGAACCCCGTGCACTGCGCCGAGCTGTCGCGCGACAACCTGGTTTACGTCTGCGATCGTGTCAACGACAGAATTCAGGTGTTCAACAAGGACGGCTCGTTCGTCAAGGAAGTGTTCGTCGCGAAAAACACCCGCGGCGACGGTTCGGTCTGGGACATCGCGTTCTCGAAGGACGCCCAGCAGAAGTACTTCTACCTGGCCGACGGCGCCAACGAAAAGGTCCGGGTGTTTGACCGTCAGTCGTTGACCGAACTGACGGCGTTCGGCGATGGCGGACGGCAACCGGGCCAGTTCTACGCCGTGCACAGCATCGCAACCGACTCGCGGGGCAACATCTACACGACCGAAACGTACGAAGGCAAGCGCCTGCAGAGGTTCGTATATAAAGGCATGGGAGCGGTCGCGGCCAGTCAGGGAGTGGTCTGGCCCAGATCGAAGTAGAAAAGTAGAAAAGTAGAAAGTGGAAAGTAGAGAGTAGAAGAGTGGTGCGTCGACGATTGACGCGAGGGGTCTGTGCTGCGGCGATCGCGCTGGCGGTCGCTGGTGCGGCGGCGGTGGTGCCGCTGTCAGGCCAATCGCAGTCCAAGTCCCCGGGGAAGACGTGGACGGTCCCGAGGACGGCCTGGGGCGATCCAGACCTCCAGGGCAACTACACGAACAAGTACGAGACGAGCACGCCGTTCGAGCGCCCCGCCGGGTTCGAGGGACGCCGGCTCGAGGACGTCACGCCGCAGGAGCTCGCGGATGCGGTCAAACGCCGGCAGCAGGACACGCTCGACCGGGCGAAGTTTCTCGGCGGCGATCCTGAAGGACGGATCGGCAACTCGGCGGAGTTCCGCGACATCTACGAAATCACGAAGGGCAGCCGGCCCTGGTTCGTCACGGATCCGCCCGATGGGAAGATTCCGCCGCTGACGCCGGAGGGACAACGGCGTGCCGCGTCGGCGCCGCGGCTCGTGAGCGGCAACGACGGTCCCGAAGGCCTTCCCGCGGGTCCGGAAAACCTCAACCTGTGGAATCGCTGCATCACGCGCGGGCTTCCAGGGTCGATGATTCCGGGCGTCTACGGGAACTCGTATCGAATTCTGCAGGGACCCGGGTGGGTCGGCATCCTCTACGAGATGGTGCACGAGGCGCGGGTGATTCGGCTGGACGGCGGTTCGCACATCGGCAAGGCCATTCGTCTCGACATGGGCGACGCGCGCGGGCACTGGGAGGGCGACACGCTGGTCGTTGAGACCGCGAACTTCAAGGAGCGCAGCGCCTACCGCAACGCCAACCCCGAGACGCTGCGTCTGGTCGAGCGTTTCACGCGCGCTGCGGCCGACAGAATAGAGTGGTCGGTCACCGTGGACGACCCGTCGACCTGGACCAGGCCGTGGACGTTTGCCGTGCCCCTGACCGTCAACGATCGCGAGCCCGTCTACGAGTACGCCTGCCACGAAGGAAACTACGGCCTGCACAACATCCTGAGCGCTGCCCGGGCGATCGAAAAAGAACGAGAGGGCAGGTAGGATTGCGTCTGATTCTGCAGACTCGGTGTCAAAGTCCCACATGAGGACTCGCCGCGTAGCGGCATGGTGCCTGTCTGTCTTCTTCTGCGTGTTTGCCGTAACCCGCCCGGTCCTCGCCCAATGCGTTACCGAAAACGTCAGGCTGGATCTCGTCCTGACGCAAGAGTCCGTCGCGCTCGTTTTCGTAGGATACGTTGTGAACGTCGAGCACACCGGCTCGACCGAAACCGTGACCTTTGAGGTGGAGCGCGTCTGGAAAGGCCCTGTCAAAGAACGGACGATCATCTACCGGCCGACTTCGGCGGCCGGCCAGACCACCGAGTCTCCGATCGTTTTCAGGTCCACACGCTACATCGTCATCGCGCACCGCCTTGACGCCACGGAGCGGAAAACCCTCGGCCTCGACGATCGCGGGGACGCATTTGGCACCAACACGTGCGGCGACGGCAGCCGGCCGCTTGCCAGCACTGAACCGGGCCTCGGAAAGCTTGGACCTGGTCGCGAGCCGCTCAAACCACAAGTCCCGGTTCGGAACCCAAAGGTCGCCACACCCATACGAACAAAGGTTGTCCCGCCTGTCTATCCGGAAGATGCTCGAGCAGCAGGCATTCGCGCGACCGTGATTGTTGAGATCACAATCGACGAAACGGGCAGGGTCACCAAGGCCAGTGTTCTGCGGTCCATTCCGCTTCTCGATCAGGCCGCCATCGACTGCGTGATGCAGTGGGAGTTCCTGCCCCCCCTTCTCGTCGGACGGCCCGTACCCGTGATCATGACGGTCACGGTCGCATTCCCGCCATAGCCATGCGACGAGTCGCTCTCGTGTTGGTTTGCGTGGCTATGGCAGGAGGCGTCCGCGCCAGAGGCGGGCGCGTGGAGGCAGCGGCATCGCAGAACCAGGCATCTCACTACCCATGTTTCAAACATCACGGCCGTCTCGTGTCGTATAGCAGCGGGTCCCCCTCGCTCAGGATCTGGCTCATCGGCACAAAGAGAGTAGTTGGCCTGGAAGACTTCACGATACCGTCGGTGATCGAGCCGTACCTTGATGCAACGTCGCCCGACTACAGTTTCATCTACGGCGACTTTGAGCTCTGCCCGGTCGAGCCAGACAAGCCTGGACACATGCGGCGGGTGCGGATGGTCGGTGCTCAGAACCTCGTCGTGGCAAACGCGCAGGGCTCACAACGGCCCCCGTTCCGCTTGTTGTCCACGTGGCAAGCGACCACTGACGCGCCTGAAGAAACGACCACGAAAACGCCTTAAACGCCCAGCCCCAACCCGCACGAGCCTACGCAGCCTGCAGCACCCCGCGTCGTTTACAATGACATCCGGCGATGAGACGCCACCTTGAGCACCCGGGTCGGCGAGAATTCCTGCAGGGGTTGGCGGGCGCCCTGGGGACCCTGGGGACAATATCGCTCGCCCTGCCGCGCACGTCAGGCGCGCAGACAGGACCTGTGGCCCCGTTAGTAACGAACGTCGCTCGGCGAGCGGGTCACACTCATTACGGGTGCGGGCAACAACGTGATCGCGCTGGCGGGCGACAACGGGAACCTGCTGGTGGACGCGGGCGACGCCGCGCACGCGCCCGCCCTTCTGAACGATGTCCTGAAGCTGGCCGGCAAAGTCAGCACCGTCTTCAACACTCACTACCATCTGGAATCCACCGGCGGCAACGACGCGATGGCCACGGCCGGGGCGAAGATCATCGCGCACCTGAACTCGAAGCTGTGGATGACTCAGGAGATCATTCGTGACTGGGAAGGCGGCAAGGTGTATCCGCCCCGCGCGAAGGCGGCGCTGCCCACGGAGACGTTCCGTGCGACTTCAGGCGAGATGACGATTGGGGGCGAGCGGATCGAATACGGCCTGCTGACGCAAGCGCACACCGACGGCGATCTGTTCGTGCACTTCAAGAACGCGAACGTGCTGGCGGTCGGCGACGCGGTGCAGCCTGGACGGCTTCCGACGCTCGACTGGTTCTGCGGTGGCTGGATCGGCGGCATGCAGAACGCACAGAAGGCGCTGCTGGATCGCGCCGACGATCAAACGAAGATCGTCCCGGCGTCGGGGCCGGTGATGACCAAGGCCGATTTGCAGGCGAGCTACGCGACGATCGTCCGGATCCGCGAGAAGCTGGTGACGCTGTTGAAGAAGGGCCAGGGCGCGCAGAACATGATCGACGCCAAGGCCGTGGACGAGTTCAAGGACGTGATGCCAGGGGATGCGGCGACGTTCCTCTATGTGGCGTATCGAGGGCTGTGGGCGCATGCCCGGGAGCTGGGTGGGATTGTCTAAGGGCAGAGGGCAAAGTGCAAGGGCATCTTGCCCTTTGCTGTGTTCGTGCTGTTCGCCGCGAGCGCGGAAGCGCAGCCGAGCGCCGTCATCAATCGCTACTGCGTCACCTGCCACAATCAACGGCTGAAGACGGCGAAGCTCGAGCTCGACACGCTCGACCTCACCCATCCCGAGAAAGACGCGCTCACGTGGGAGCGCGCGATCCGCAAGCTGCGCGGCGGGATGATGCCGCCTCCGGGGGCAGCGCGGCCCGCGGCCGCCGACGTGCAGGCCCTCGCCGGCTACCTGGAGACCGCGCTCGACAAGGCGAGCGCCGCCAACCCGAACCCCGGCAGCGTCCGGATTCACCGCTTGAATCGCGCCGAGTACTCGAACGCGATGCGCGACCTGTTCGGCCTCGACGTGGACGTGTCGACGCTGCTGCCCAACGACGACATCAGTGAAGGGTTCGACAACATCGCCAGTGCGTTGAAGGTGTCGCCCTCGTTCCTCGACCAGTACATCATGGCGGCCCGCGCGATGGCGAAGCAGGCCGTCGGCGCGCCCGCTCCTGGCGGACAGACGACAACGACGCTTCGCGGGGTGAATTCCGGCGTTCCGCTTCCTCCCGGCGCCCGTACCGGCGTCACCGGAACGTTCCTCGCGCCCTTCGAAGGCGAATATGAAATACGCACCTCGGGTAAGCCCGCCCTGTTCGCCGTCGACGGCCGGATGGTAGACACCGGCGGTCGGACGCATCTGGCCGCGGGCGATCACACCGTCGTCATGGCGACCATCGGCCGCAGTCTGGTCGAGAGCGAGGGCGCGCTTTATGGTTTCGTACCCGGGGCGGCCGGGACCGGCTACGCGAGCACGGGGACGTTGAGTCCCGGCACCACCGCCGTGACCGGACGCGGGCCCATCACGGCTCCGGCCGTGACGATCGAGGGCCCGTTCGACCCGAAGGGCGCCGCCGTAGAAGCGCCAAACCGCAGGAAGGTCTTCGTGTGCAGACCTGCCACGCCCGCCGAGGAATCGGCGTGCGCCTCGCGCATCGTTTCGACTCTGGCGCGCACGGCGTTCAGACGCCCGGTGACCGACACCGATCTGGCGCCGCTGATGCAGTTCTACGTCGACGGCCGCAAAGCCCCTTCGACTGGCTCAGGGCAGGCGTCGTTCGAGAACGGGATCGGGAACGCACTGACGGCGATGCTGTCGAGCGCGAAGTTCCTGTTTCGCACCGAGCCGCCGCCGGCAAACGCCCAGCCGGGCGCGATCTACAAGCTGAGCGATCTCGAACTGGCGTCGCGACTGTCGTTCTTTCTCTGGTCGAGTATCCCAGACGAAGAACTGCTGACGCTGGCCGAGCAGCGCAAGCTGAGCGCGCCGAAGACGCTCGAGGCGCAGGTGCGCCGCATGCTCGCGGATCCGCGCTCGAAGACGCTGACGACGAATTTCGCGTTCCAGTGGCTGCGCGTGCGAGATACGGCGGCGCTCGATCCCGATCCGTATACCTACCCGGCGTTCGACGCCCCGCTGCGCGCCGCGATCCGCCGCGAGATGGAGCTGTTCCTCGACAGCGTCTTCCGCGAAGACCGCAGCGTGGTCGATCTGCTCTCGGCGGACTACACCTTCTTGAACGAGCGGTTGGCCCGGCACTACCAGGTGCCGAACGTGCGCGGCGATCAGTTCCGCCGTGTCACGCTGACCGATCCGAACCGCTTCGGCCTCCTGGGCAAGGCGTCGGTCCAGATGGTGACGGCGTATCCCAACCGGACGTCCCCAGTGCTGCGCGGCGCCTACATCCTGGAGAACCTGCTGGGCACGCCGCCCGCGCCACCTCCGCCGAACGTGGAGGCGTTCAAGGAAAACAAGGAAGGCGAGCAGTTCAAGACGATTCGCCAGATCATGGAGACGCATCGGGCGAATCCGACCTGCAACGCCTGCCACGGGGTGATGGACCCGCTGGGCTTCTCGCTCGAGAACTTCGACACCATCGGGGCGTATCGCGCCGTGGACGCCTTCACGCGCACGACGATCGACACCAGCGGTAAGCTGGTGGACGGGACCGCCGTGAACGGGCCGGCCGATCTGAGGACTGCGCTGCTGGCCCATCCCGAGCAGTTCGTCCAGACCCTGACCGAGAAACTCACGGTGTATGCGCTGGGCCGCAGCATCGAGTATTACGACATGCCGGGCATCCGAACGATCGTCCGCGATTCGAAGGCAAGGAACTACAAGTTTTCGTCCATCGTGATGGGGATCGTGAACGCGCCCGCGTTCCGGTCGAGCATGGTGGAAGATGTACGCAGGGGCGGGGCTTCAGCCCCGCCCGAACACTAGGAGAAGCCATGTTCGTCACGAGGAAGCACCTGACGCGCCGCACGGTACTCCGGGGTCTCGGGGCCACGCTGGGCCTCCCGCTGCTCGAGGCGATGATTCCGGCCAGCACGGCGCTCGCGCAGACGGCGGCCAAGACGACACCGCACGTGGGCTTCATCTACTTCCCGCACGGCGCGGTGATGAATAAGTGGACGCCGGCCAGCGAAGGTGCGATCGGTGAACTCGGCGACATCCTGAAGCCGCTGGACAAGTACAAGTCGATGACCACGGTGTTCTCGAACATCGACAGCCAGGCGCCCATCGGCCCGGTCCATGCCCTGTCGCCCGGCACGTGGCTGTCGGGCGTCCGTCCCGCGATCAGCCAGGAGCCGCACGCCGGCATCACCATCGACCAGATCGCCGCGCAGCACATCGGTCAGGACACGCCGTTGCCGTCGCTCGAAGTCGCGACCGACGTCCGCGGCGGCGGCGGATTCTGCGACCGCGACTACGGCTGCTCCTACGCCGGCACGATTTCGTTCCGCTCGCCCACCACGCCGCTGCCGATGGAGACCGATCCGCGCAAGCTGTTCATCCGTCTGTTCGGTCAGGGCGACAATGCCGCCGAGCGCGCGCGCCTGTCGAAGCAATACGGGTCGCTGCTCGACATGCTCACGAGCGAGGTCGCGGGCCTGCAGCGCAGCCTGGGGCCGTCCGACAAGCGGGTGTTGTCCGACTATCTCGAGACCGTCCGCGAAATCGAGCGCCGCATTCAGAAGATGGAGGCCCGCGACCTGTCGCACGTCGACCTCCCGGACGCGCCCGCAGGCACGCCGCCCTTCGATCAGCACATCAACCTGATGTTCGACCTGGTCGCGCTGGCGTATCAGGCGAACATGACGCGGGTCTTCACCTTCATGATGGCCGCAGAGGTCAGCGGCCAGACCTACAACCACATCGGCGTGTCCGACGCGTTCCATCCGCTGTCGCACCACAACAACGAACCGGCGAAGCTGGAGCGCCTGGTCAAGGTCCAGACGTACCACACGCAGGTGTTCGCGAAATTCCTCGACAAGCTCGCGGCCATGCCGGATGGCGACGGAACGATGCTCGATCACTCGCTGTTCCTCTACGGCAGCAACATGAGCAACAGCAACGCCCACAATCACTATCCGTTGCCGACCTCATGGGTCGGCGGCTGGAAAACCGTGAAGGGCAACCGGCACGTGGTGCCGCCGGAGAAGACGCCGCTCTCGAACGTGCTGCTCACGTTCCTCGACAAGATCGACGTCCCGCAGGAAAAGCTGGGCGACAGCACCGGGAAACTGGTGGAGGCCTGATCGTGGTCAAGAGTCTCCTGACCGCTCTGGCGGCTGTGGGGCTGGTATCCGCCTCCCCGGTATTCGCGGCGGGCATTGACGCCAGGGATTCCGTGGACGCCAGCGGGTCGACGCCCTTGCTGGTGGCCGCCAGCAATGACGATGTGGCCCAGGTCAGGCGGCTGTTGAAGGCCGGCGCGGATCCAAACGTCAGGAACAAGCTCGACACGACGCCGCTCCTGGAGGCGGCGTTCCACTCGAACACCGAGATCATCGAGGCGCTGCTCGATGCCGGCGCCGATCCGAATGCCCCTGGAGCCGACGGGCAGACACCGCTGATGCTCTTGGCCCGTGGCACCAACGTGGTCGCGGCGAAGATGCTGCTCGGCAAGGGCGCGAATCCCCGGGCCAGCGAGTCGCAACGCCGGCAGACGGCGTTGATGTGGGCCGCGGCGAACAGCCAGGGACCGATGACGCGGCTGCTGATCGAGGTCGGCGCGGACCTCGACGCGAAAACCGCCACCGACCTCATGACGCCGCTGGTCAGCGGCGAGCCTCGGGCCCAGCCTCGTTCGCCGGGCGGCATGACGGCGCTGATGTTCGCGTCGCGCGAAGGCTGCCTGGACTGTGTGGCGGCGATGGTCGAGAAGGGCGCCGCGATCAACCTTCCCGATCCCGAGGGCGTGACGCCGCTGCTGTGGGCCGTCTGGAACACGCGCTTCGACGTGGCGAAGTACCTGATCGCGCACGGTGCGGACGTCAACCGTTGGGACTGGTGGGGTCGCACGCCGCTGTATCTGGCCGTTGACTACGTGACGCTCCCGCACGGCGGGCGTCCGGACCAGCCGTCGCTCGACGAAACGCTGCCGATCGAGATCGTGCGACTGTTGCTCGAGAAGGGAGCGGATCCGAATCCGCAGCTGAAGATGACCGCGCCCCTGCGGGCCACCGGCAACGATCGCGGCCTGGATCCGATGCTGTCGCCGGGGACGACGCCGCTGATTCGCGCGGCCAAGGCGATGGACGTCGAGTCGATGAAGGCGCTGCTGGAGCACGGCGCGGATGTCTCGCTGACCAACAGCCGCAACATGACGGCCACGCTCGCCGCCTCCGGCATGGGCTCGACGGACGCGGATACGCGTGGCTACTTCACGACATCGGATGTGCAGGAGCGCGCCATCGCGGCCCTCGACCTGATGTTCCGGTCCGGTGGCCCGATCAACGGCAAGGCCGGCCAGTTTGCCCAGGTCCCGCTGCACGGGGCCGCATTCTGGGGTTGGAATCGCGTCGTCGAATACCTGCTGCAGAAGGGCGCGGAGATCAACCTTGCCGACAGCCGCGGCTACACCGCCGTCGATTACGCGATGGGCCGGGCCGGCGGCAACAGCCGTGGCGGCCAGCGCATCGACGTTCACAAGGACACGGCGGACCTGCTGATGTCGAAGGGCGGTGTCGCGGGCAAGCCAGTACGCCCATCGCCCGGCGCCCCGGGCAGCCGTTAGATCACGTCGGACGGCCAGATTCCCACGGTCGGTGTCTAAAGGTCCGTGGGCCGATGTTGTCTTCCCCTTCTGATAGTGGTGTGCGCGGCGACCGCCTGCGCACCCAGGCGGCCCGCCCCTGCCGACCCCTCCATCGCCGCGCGCGTGACGCTCGCGGAAGCTGACGCGCTGGTTCGTGCCGGCTGCTTCGACTGCCTGACCGGGGCCCTTCAGCGCTACGAATCGGTGCGTGCCGTTGCGGCCGTTGGCGCGGCGGCGACGGCGGGTGCCGTCCGGGCCGCGGGACTGCTGGCGCTGCGCGAGCGCGAACTGGGGACCACCGATAGCGGGTACCTCGAGAAGGCAAGGGAACTGGCGGCCGGCAGCGACAGCCTGCGGCAGGAGGTGGCGCCGCTGCTCGACGTGATCGGCATGATGCTGTGGCGGGCCGGGGCAGGCCGGTCCGGCGCGCCCGATCAGCCGTTGACGATCTACCAGAACCGCGCGCAGCGCAGCGAGGCGCTGCGATCGACGGCGTCACGCGACGAGCTGTCGGCGTATGTCTACTTCGCCTATTCGTGCGAAACCAGTCCGGGCCGCAGCGAGACGGCCGATCTCATCGCGCCGATCGACGAGGTCCGGCCGATGAGCGATCTGCCGCTGCTCGCGTTCAGGAGGGCGATCTGCCTCGGCATCGACCAAGAGGCGGTGGAAGCGCTCATGCGCAGCGAACCGCGGTTCGCGGAGCTCTCGCTCTTCCGCGGCCTCATCGCGAGCGCGGAGCGCAGGCTGGACGACGCCGAAGCCCGATATCATGAGGCGTACGCGTGGCGCTCGACGTGGCCCGCGGCCACGCTGCTCATCGCGAACGTCGCCATGACAGGCGAGGAGTTTCCGGAGGCGCTCGAGTTCTACGAGAAGACGCTGGCGCTCGCGCCGTCTTTCCCCGACGCGCTGCTCGGCAGACTCCGCGCGCTGAGCTACCTGGCGCGGCACGAAGACGCGCTCGCCGTCGCCGACGAACTCCTCGCGCTTCGCCGTTACCCCGGCGACGCGTATTACTGGCGCGCGTCCAACGAGCTGCAGCTGAACCGTCTCGCCGAGGCGTGGGAGGACGTCGAGGCGGCCGACAAGGCGATGGTCAACAGCGACGTGCCCAAGCTGGCGGGCATCATCGAACTTCGCCGCCGCGAGCCGGACACGGCGCGGCAGAAGCTCGAGACGGCCCGGCAGCGCAATCCCAACGATTGCGAGACGGGCTACTATCTCATGCTCGCGCTCGGAGACCTGGCGCGCTGGCCCGCGCTCGCCGACGTCGCCGTCGGCACCGCCGGTTGCCTGGACGATGCCGAAGCGGCGGGGCGGCGGGACATGGAGCGCATCGCCGCGTCCACGCTGCCCGACGCACGGAAGGCCCGTCAGATCGCCAGGCGGCAGCAGCAAGTCGCCTCCGCGGTCCGCATGCGCGCCACCTGCTGGTTCAACGCCGCGGTGGCGAACTTCAACCTGTCGAGGCCGGACGAAGCCCGCCGCTACGCGGAGAAGGTGGCCGACGACGAACAGTTCGGCGAACGCGCCCGCGATCTCACCGCGCGAATCAGGAAGTAGCGAGGAAGAAGACATGATGCTTGCGGCCGCTCTCGTGTTTGCCATGATCGGACAGGGGCAGGCCCCGCCGGCCGACGCGCGGCGTCCTCCGGCGTGCGGTGTGACCGCGGCGTCCGGCACGGCCATCGGCGAACTCTGCCTCGGCGAGGATCAGTTGCACGCGGCCGAGGCGCTGCCGAAACAGGCGGCTCAGCGGACCCGGCAGCTTGAAGCGGCTGCGGATCACTACCGCCGCGCCGTGAGCCTCGCGACGAGCGGGGACATCGGCACTCAGGCGCTCGAAGCGCTGGCGAGGGTTTACGACGCCCAGCATCTGGGTCAGCCGCGTCAGGTGGAGAGCGCCTTGCGGGAGCTCATCGCGCGGCTGCCAAGTGATCTCCAGCCACAGTTCCGATTGGCGAAGCTGCTCGAAGACGAGGGGTTGATTGAGGCTGCCGAAGACGCGCTGCTGTCAGCCCGGCGGCAACAGCCAGACGGCGTCGAGCCGTATCGGATGCTCGCCCAGTTCTACGCGCGGCGCGCGACGGCGCTCAGCCGGCAGGCGCAGCAGCAGACGCCCGCGCCGGCCACAGGCAATCCCGGTGAGCGCGACGAAAACGGCATCTATCGTGTCGGGGGACCGATCCCCTCGCCGTCGCGTCTGGACGTGGCGCGCTATCCGCCCGAAGCGGCTGCCGCTGGCATCCAGGGCAACGTGCAGGCCGAAATCGTGATCAACGAAGCAGGGCTCGTCTCGGAGGCAAGAGTGGTGCGGTCCATCCCGATGCTCGACGAAGCGGCGCTGCAGGCGGTCCGCAATTGGCGTTTCGAGCCGGCATTCGTCGACGGCCGGGCCGTACCGGTGAGGATGATCGTGACAGTCAATTTTGCAACGAGATAAACCAAGAAACCAAGCAAGGTGCTTGGCGGCTACGGTTTCCAATGTGCTCGGCGGCCACGGCTCCCAAAGTGCTGGGAGGCTACGGTCGCAACGTGCTGGGCGCACTTTGGAGTGCTTTTCTCGCCCGGCACTTTGCGCGTTCTTAATCGTCCGAGAGGACGAGGTACAACGCGACCGGCGTGATGACGGCCAGGGCGAACAGCGCGACGATCAATGACAGTGCGAGCGGGGAAGCCAGAGCCTGAGCCGAAACGCGTCCCAGGTCGAGCGACGGCTCCTGCCGGATCCACGTCCATCCCAGCCAGCCGATGACGGTGGTGACCGCGAGGGCTACGAGCAGAGCCGCGGCCTGAGCGATCGCGATCGGCCTCGACGCCTGGCGGATGGCTTCGTGCCGGGTGCGCATTTCCGCCCGCCACCACGCCTGGCCGGACGAAGGGATGCTCGCCTCCTGCCAGACGGCCTCGTGATCGGCTCGCACGGCCTGCGCCACAGCCACGACGTCGGCGCACACCGCGCAGGACGCCACGTGCCCCGCCAGCTCCGGCCCAACCCGATGCGGCCACTTCTCCGACGCGATGGCGTCGAGGACGTCCGATTCGCGCGGACACTCGATGATCGTCACGCCCGTGCCCCCGGCCCGGTCAGCAGCGCCGCCAGCCGGCGCCGCGCGCGAAAGAGCAGCATCTTGATGCTGGCCCTGCGCAGACCCAGCGACTCCGCGATCTCCTCGTGCGACGACCCATTCGCGTACGCCAGCCAGAGCAGCTCGCGTTCGCGCGGCTTGAGCTTGGCCATCGCCCGGCCCAGATCGGTCCGCCGTTCGGCATCGCCCGCGACGTCCTGGTGGCTCGCGAGCGCGGACGGCTCGTGTTCGGCCGGCACAGGGACGCTCACGACGCCGCGCCGGCTGCGGTGGCGGTCGTGTGCCAGGTTGGTCGCGATGCGGTACAGGTAGTTCCGCCGGTGCGACTCGCTTTCGAAGCTCCGCTCCGCCCGCAGGAACCGGTAGTAGCTCTCCTGGAGGAGGTCGTCTGCCAGCGCACGGTCGCCGGTGATGCGCGCCAGGTACACCCACACGGGGCGCGCCGTGCGGTCGTAGAACGCGCGGAACGTGTCCTCGTCCATCTGGAGGGTCTCGACCGCCCTGGCTGCTGCGCGGTCCAGGCGCTCGACATCGATGAGGGTCACATCACGCGGGAACATGAGTGGTCATCATACGCTTACGAAACTGCACGGGGATCGGTTTCAACATCATGCGACCCGCCGTTGGTCCGTGGGGCGAGCAGGCCAAGCCGGCGCGAGAGTCCGTAGGCGATGATGGCCGAGACGACGAAGCCGGCGCCGATGGCGACGGCCGTTGCCCCGACGAGGAAGAACGGCAGCTCGATCTCGGAGAGCGTCGGATGGGCCGCGAAGCGGCTGCTGGCGATGATCAGGCCCGCTCCACCGAAGGCCACCACGCAACCCGCCTGGACCGACCAGAGGATGCGGCCGATCGGCGCCGCCAGCGCGCGAGGCCCGGCGCCCAGAGGAAGGGGCGCGGCTTCCAGAAACCGCCGGCCCGCGGACGATTGCATGTAGGCCATGAGGTCCTCGTTCGACGTCAGCCGGTCGAGCAGCTTCGTGTGCGTGTCGGTGTGAGTCTTCGAGACGCGAAGCCAGCGCCGGTGTTCGATGACCGACCGCACCAGCCAGCCGATCGTGCCGACGACCGTCACGAAGCCGATCAGGACCGCCAGTCCGGCCAGCGATTCCTCGATCGTACGGATGGCGGCCAGCTTCGGGTCGTTGCTCTCGACGCGGTATTCCCGGTAATCCGGGAAGAAAAACCCGGGGTTGTGAGCGATGTCGTCGTGCTGGGAGAGAAATTCGGCGAGCGCCGGGTACGGCTCCAGATACGCCGCATTGCTGAGCAGCGAAGGATCGAGGCGCAGCACCTCGCGCAGCGACGGCGGGTATTGCTGCAGGACCTCGCCGAGCCGTCGCCGCGTTTCCTCGACGTTGCCGTCGTACGGAGCCGCGAGGTCTGCCCGCAGCGCGCCGCGCGGCGCCCGGGGCTGTTCGGGTGACGGCGCGCGATTGACCGGCCGGGGATTCTGCGCGGCTGCGGGGGTAGCGGCCAGGCCGGCCAGCAGGGCCACGGCGAAAACGGCGGCGGGGACAAGTCTCATATGCCCCCTATTACGCCGGAGCAACACCATGGTTAACCGACTCATGACCTGATCTGTCCCGAGCGCTCGGTATACTGGGGGCCATGAACAAGGGCAAAGGGCAGAGGGCACAGGGCAAAGAGTCGGGAAAGAGCGCCCGGCGCGGGTTCATCACGTCGGCCGGGCTGGGCATGGCGGCCCTCCTTGCGGGGGCCGGCCGGGCGGCGGCGGCCGACTGGAACGAAGGCGAGAAAGCCAACGTCAAAACGGTCAACGACTTCTGCGCGGCCTGGTCGTCCCGGGACCTCGCGCGCGTTCTCCCATTTCTGGCTGACGACTGCGTGTACCGGATGTCGGAAACGACGCCGCCGGTCAACGGCCACGCGGGGGTGACCGACCGGCTGAAGACCTGGCTCGCTGATTCCACGCTGGTGGAATTCAAGGTGCTCGATACGGCCGCGGCCGGACCGATCGTGATCAACCACCGCGTCGACAGATTTCTGACGGCACGCCCCCTCACATGGGAAGGCGTGGGTGTCTTCTTCGTCAAAGACGGCAAGATCAAGGAATGGTCCGACTACACCATCAAGGTTCAGCGGTAGTCGGCGACCAGCCGGGCTCACACACCACGTGGCAGACCTGAAAGAAGATCTGGCGGCGCTGCGCATCGAGCGCCCGCCCGAGCGCTCGGGCGTCGTCCGCGTCGTGGTGTGGGCGC
Organism: uncultured Acidobacteriota bacterium; assembly: GCA_963821285.1. Classification (GTDB taxonomy): domain Bacteria; phylum Acidobacteriota; class Vicinamibacteria; order Vicinamibacterales; family CAVVIG01; genus CAVQJU01. Next base: position 301,263 of record CAWGDD010000010.1, on the reverse strand, counting down.
TCGCGCTCGTGGTGTTCGCCGGCCTCGGCCGCGCCGGATGGGTGTGGGCGACGCGCGAACGGCCGCTCGAAATTCAGGTGGCGCCCGTCACCGAGCGCGTCGCCGGCACGCAGGCGGCCGTGCTGAACGCGACGGGGTACGTCACGGCGCGCCGGCGCGCCACCATCTCGTCGAAGATCACGGGCAAGGTCGTCGAGGTGAACGTCGAAGAGGGTATGGCGGTCAAGGAAGGCCAGGTGCTCGCGCGGCTGGACGATGCCAACCCGCGTGCGGCGCTGGCCTTCGCCGAGGCGCAGGCGGAAGCGGCGCGGCGGAACATCGCGGAAAGCGAAGTCCGGCTGGCGGACGCGCGCCTGACGCTGGGCCGTCGTATGCAACTGGTCAAAGAGAGGGTCGTGGCCCAGTCGGAAGTCGATCAGGCGCAGGCCGACGTCGATTCCATCGCGGCCCGGATTGCCGCGACGCGCGAGATGGTACGCGTCGCCGAACGCCAGGTCGCGATGCAGCAGACCGATCTCGACAACACGATCATCCGGGCGCCGTTCAGCGGCGTGGCCATCACCAAGGACGCGCAGCCGGGCGAGATGGTGTCGCCGGTGTCGGCAGGCGGCGGCTTCACCCGTACCGGGATCTGCACAATCGTCGACATGAAGTCGCTCGAGATCGACGTGGACGTCAACGAGTCGTACATCAACCGCGTCGTCAGCGGGCAGGACGTCACGGCCGTGCTCAACGCGTATCCCGACTGGCAGATTCCGGCGCGCGTCATCACGATGGTGCCGACCGCCGATCGCCAGAAAGCGACCGTGCTCGTCCGGATCGGGTTCAGGCAGCTCGACCCGCGGATCCTGCCCGACATGGGCGTCAAGGTGACGTTTCTGGCGCCGTCCGCGAAGGGATCCGGTAAGGCCGCCAACGCCGCCGCGGCAGGACGTCCCACGCTGCTCGTATCCAAGGCGGCGGTCCGTATGGACAACGGGCAGGCCGTGGTGTTTGTGGCGCGCCGGGACAACAGCGTGGAACGACGCGCCGTCAGGACGGGCGGCGAGGACGGCAGCCAGCTCGAGGTCCTGGCCGGCCTCACAGCCGGCGAGTCCGTCGTGGTTTCACCGCCGCCGGCGCTCAAGGACGGGGCGAGCGTCGTTGTGAAGTGAAGTAGGGCGGCCCTTTCAGGGCCGCCGGCGGGGCTGAAAGCCCCGCCCTACAGAGGAAGAGGGCACATGCCGGCAGGTTCTAGTAGTAAGAATGACGCGCTGGTTCGGATCGCGGGCGTGCAGAAGTACTTCAGCCGGGGCGGCGAGCGCATCGAGGTGCTGAAGGGAGTCAACCTCGACATCCCCGCAGGCGATTTCCTGGCGCTGATGGGGCCGTCCGGTTCCGGCAAGACGACGCTGCTGAACCTGATCGGCGGGCTCGACACGCCGACCGGGGGCTCCGTGGACGTCAACGGCGTGCGCATCAACGAGCTGAGCGGCTCGCGGTTGTCGAAGTGGCGGTCGCAGCACATCGGCTTCGTGTTCCAGCTGTACAACCTGTTGCCGGTGCTGACCGCCGAGCGCAACGTCGAGCTGCCGCTGCTCCTGACGAAGCTCTCGAAGGCGGAGCGCCGGAAGCGCGCGGGCATCGCGCTCAAGATTGTCGGCCTGTCCGACCGCGCGAGGCACTACCCCCGGCAGCTGTCGGGCGGCCAGGAGCAGCGCGTCGGCATCGCCCGTGCCATCGTCACGGATCCGACGCTGCTGCTGTGCGACGAGCCGACCGGCGATCTCGACCGCAAAGCCGGCGATGAAATCCTCGACCTGCTCCAGGCCCTCAACCGCGACCACGGCAAGACGATCGTCATGGTCACGCACGACCCGCACGCCGCGGAGCGCGCCAAACGGACGCTGCACCTCGAAAAGGGCACGCTGCTCGAGACGGTGGCCGCATGAAGTTCCTTCCGCTCGTCTGGCGCAGCCTGTGGCGGCGCAAGATCCGCACCACCTTCACGCTGCTCTCGATCTTCATCGCGTTCCTGCTGTTCGGCATGCTGATGACGATCCGTGCGACGTTCTCGATGGGCGTGGATCTGGCCGGGCTCGATCGCCTGATGGTGATTCACAAGATCAGCATCATCATGCCGCTGCCCATCTCATACCAGGCGCAGCTGCGCAGCGTGCCCGGCGTTGAAACCGTCACGCACAACACGTGGTTCGGGGGCGTCTACCAGGATCCGACGAACTTCTTTTCGACCATCGCGACCGAGCCCGGGCCGTACTTCAGCATGTACCCGGAGATCCACATCCCGCAGGACCAGATGAAGGCCTGGGCCGCGGACAAACAGGGCGCCGTGGTTGGCGTCGACCTGGCCAAGCGATTCGGCTGGAAGATCGGCGACCGCGTGCCGATCAAAGGCACCATCTACCGGAAGAAGAACGGCAGCGACGCCTGGGAGTTCAACATCGTCGGCCTCTACGACGGCGATCCGGGCGTGGACAAGAACGGCTTCTTCTTCCGCTACGACTACCTCGACGAGGCCCGGTCGCCCAATACCGGCGCGGGCACGGTCGGCTGGTACGTCATCAAGATCAAGGACGCGTCGAAATCCAAGGAGATGGCGTCGACCTTCGACAGCATGTTCGCGAACTCGTCGTCGGAGACGAACACCACGACCGAGAAGGGGTTTCTCGACGGCTTCGCCAAGCAGGTCGGCGACATCGGATCGATCATGACCGCGATCCTCGTGGCCGTGCTCTTCACGATTCTGCTGGTGGTCGGGAACACCATGGCGCAGGCGGTCCGCGAGCGGACGAGCGAGCTCGCCGTCCTGAAGACGCTGGGATTCTCGAACGTGATGATTCTCACGCTCGTGCTGGCCGAGTCGATGTTCGTGGCCGTCGTCGGCGGAGGCCTGGGCCTCGGCGTGGCGTGGGCGATCGTTTCGCGCGGCGATCCCACGGGCGGGCTGCTCACACCCTTCTTCCTGCCGGCACGCGACCTGGTGCTCGGCATCGGATTGATCGCGGCGGTTGGCGTCGCCGCAGGGCTGTTGCCCGCCGCTGGCGCCATGCGGATCAAGATCACCGATGCGCTCAGGAAGGCTTAGAACTTAGAACTTAGAACTAAGAACTTAGAACTGTGAACCGTGAACCTTGAACCCTGAACCCCTATGTCTTTCTTTACCCAAATCGTTGCCGTGAGTTGGCTGAGCCTGAGGACCATCCCGCAGCGGATGGGGTCCTCGGCTGTTGCCGTGGTCGGCATCGCCGGCGTGGTCATCGTGTTCGTGGCCGTGCTGTCGATGGCCCAGGGCTTCTACGCCGCGATGACCGCGGCCGGGTCGCCGGACCGCGCGCTCGTGATGCGCAGCGGCGCGGACGATGAGATGACGAGCGGCATCGGCGGGCCGGAGGCGGACATCATCAAGCAGGCCCCCGGCCTGCGGCACGAAGGGGCATTGCCGCTCGCAGCGGCCGAGCTGTTCGTCCTGATCGACCTGCCCAAGCTGTCGACGGGGACGCCCGCCAACGTGCCCATGCGCGGGATCGATCCGGCGAGCTTCGGTGTGCGTGCGGAAGCGACGCTCACCGAGGGGCGGATGCTGCGGTTCGGCACCAACGAGGTGGTGGTCGGACGGGCCGCCGCGCGAACCTACGCGGGCCTGACGGTCGGCTCCGAGATCAAGGCCGGGCAGAATTCGTGGATGGTCGTCGGCATGTTCGAGTCGCGCGGCAGCGTCGCCGAGACGGAAATCTGGTGCGACGCGCGATTCCTCCAGGGCGCGTACCGCCGCGGCAACACCTTTCAGTCCGTGCGTGCCCGGCTCGAATCGCCGCAGTCGTACGCGCAGTTCAAGGATTGGCTGACCTCGAACCCGCAGCTGAACGTGTCCGTGCGTCCCGAGATGGAGTACTACATGGCGCAGTCGGTCACGCTCACTCGGTTGATCCGATCCGTCGGCTTCGCCATCGCGGTGTTGATGGGGATCGGCGCGGTGTTCGGCGCGATCCTGACGATGTATACGGCGGTGTCCACCCGGACGAGGGAAATCGCGACGTTGCGGGCGCTTGGCTTCAATACCGCGTCGGTGCTGGTGTCGGTCCTTGCCGAATCGTTTGGTCTTGCGGCCCTTGGCGGCGCGCTCGGCGGGCTGATTGCCTACGTCGGGTTCAACGGCTACCAGACCTCCACGATGAACTGGCAGACGTTCAGCCAGGTCGCCTTTGCGTTTGCCGTGACGCCGGGGCTTCTCGCCGAAGGGCTCGGCTACGCGCTGGTCATGGGACTCATCGGCGGCCTGCTCCCGGCCGTCCGCGCCGCGAGGCTGCCGATCTCGTCTGCGTTGCGGGAATTGTAGATCGCATGGAGGCCGGACACCCGTTTGCCGATCGCGAATGCTTCGAGGACGAGGTGTTCTCTGGGCTCGAGTTGCCGAAGGCGGACTGTTCGGGCCGGGAGTTCGTTCGCTGCACCTTCAGAACGCTGAGCCTGCCGGAATCCAACTGGCAGGGGACACGCCTGGACGACTGCATTTTTGAGGCGTGCGACCTGACTCGCATGCGCGCGGCGAAGATGGCGGCGCGCGGGATCAACTTTCTGAACTGCCGCCTGATGGGCATCGACTGGACGGAACTGCGGCCGAATCCGACGGTGTCCTTCGACGAATGCAATCTTCAGTACGCGTCGTTCGTGAACATCAACCTGACGGGTACCCGATTCGGCCATTGCAGGCTGACCGAGGCACACTTCATCGACTCCCGGCTGGTCGACGTGGATTTCACTGACAGCGAAATGAGCGGCAGCCGTTTCGAGCACTGCGACGTCCGCGGAGCGGACTTCTCCCGTGCGCACGGCTTCTTCATCGATCCGGCGAAGAACAAAGTGAAGGACGCGTGGATCAGCATGGCCACCGCCGTCCTGCTCGCGCAGTCCCTGGGACTCCGCGTGACGGGATTCGACGAGGGGACGAAAGAGGGCGCACGCCGGCGGTGAGACTGATACACTGGGAAGATGTGTTCGCAGCAAGTCGCCAACCCCTTACGTCGTAACGTCGCGATCATCGCCCACGTCGATCACGGCAAGACCACGCTCGTCGACGCCCTTTTGCACCAGAGCGGCACGTTCCGCGCCAACGAGCGCGTGGCCGAACGGGCCATGGACAGCAACGAGCTCGAGCGCGAGCGCGGCATCACCATTCTGGCCAAGAACACCGCCGTTCACTACCACGACATTCTGATCAACATTGTCGATACGCCGGGCCACGCGGACTTCGGCGGGGAAGTGGAGCGGACGCTGTCCATGGTGGACGGCGTGATGCTGCTGGTGGATGCCTCGGAAGGCCCCCTGCCGCAGACGCGCTTCGTCCTGCGCAAGGCCCTCGAACGCCGGCTGACGCCGATCGTCGTCATGAACAAGATCGATCGGCCCGATGCCCGCGCCGGCGAGGTGCTGAACGAGATCTACGACCTGTTCATCGACCTGGACGCGACCGAGGAACAGCTCGACTTCCCGGTCCTCTACACGAACGCCCGCGTCGGCACCGCGTCGACGACGCCCGACGGCCCGGCCGAGGACCTGCGCCCGCTGTTCGACGCCGTCGTCAAACACGTGCCGCCGCCGCGCGGCAATCCTGACGCGCCGCTGCAGCTGCTCGTTGCGAACCTCGACTCGAGCGACTACCTCGGCCGCATCGCCATCGGCCGCATCTTCAACGGACGGGTGAAGATCGGCGATCCGGTGGCCGTCGTGAAGCTGGACACGGCCGTTCAGCACACGAAGGTTACCAAGTTGTTCGCCTTCGACGGGTTGAAGCGCGTGGACATTCAGGATGCCGCGGCCGGCGACATCGTGTGCCTGGCCGGGATCGAAGACATCACGATCGGCGAGACGATCACGGACATGGAGCACCAGATCGCCATCCCGCCGATCGCGATCGACGAGCCGACCGTGTCCATGATCTTCGGCGTCAACACGTCGCCAATGGCCGGACGGGACGGGCAGTTCGTCACGTCGCGCCAGCTGAAGGATCGACTCGACCGGGAACTGCTCGGCAACGTCTCGATTCGCGTCGAGCCGACAGACACGCCCGAGCAGATGAAAGTCGTCGGCCGCGGCGAACTGCAGCTCTCGATTCTCATCGAGATGATGCGTCGTGAGGGATTCGAGCTGCAGGTCTCGCGGCCCGATATCGTCACGAAGGAGCTGAAGGGCGTCATCGTCGAGCCCGTCGAGGAACTCGTGATCGACGTGCCGGAGGATCATCAGGGCATCGTCATCGCGCAGGTCGGCGAGCGCAAGGGCGTGATGACGAAGATGGTCAACAACGGCGGCGGGCGCGTGCGGCTCGAGTTCCGGATTCCGGCGCGCGGGCTGATCGGGTTCCGGTCCCAGTTCATGACGGACACGAAGGGCACCGGCATCATGAACCACATCTTCTCCAGCTGGGAACCCTGGCACGGTGCGATCCCGTCGCGCGCCAACGGCGCGCTGGTGGCCGATCGCGCGGGGGTGGCGACGTCCTACGCCATTTTCAACCTTCAGGAGCGCGGGGAAATTTTCATCGACCCGGCGATCCAGGTGTACGAGGGCATGGTCATCGGCGAGAACTCGCGGCCAAGCGACATGGACGTCAACGTCACCAAAGAGAAGAAGCAGACCAACATGCGCGCCTCGAGCGCGGACGAGGCGATCCGCCTCATTCCGCCGCGCAGGCTCGGCCTCGAGCAGGCGATCGAGTTCATCAACGACGACGAACTGGTCGAGGTGACGCCGGCGAGCATCCGCTTGAGAAAGCGCATCCTCGCGTCGAACATGCGGCCGAAGGCTGCGAAAGAGTAGAGGCTAGAGGCCAGGGGCTGGGGGTTAGGGGTTGGGGATGTTCAACCGGAGAACCGAGGGTTCGGTCGTGTGCCCATCGTGCGGGTCTCTGGTCGGCGTCCGCGACAACAAGTGCTACATGTGCGGCCGCGCGAACCCGGGGCTGTTCGGGTTCGGTCCGGCCCTCCGCCAGTTCAGCCTGAACTTCGGGTTCGCACAGCTCGTGGTCGGCGCGTGCGTGACGCTGTGGCTGGTCACGCTGCTGGTGTCCGGCGGCGGGCTGAGCGGCGGCGGGAGCCTGCTGTCGGCGCTGTCGCCCTCCAATCAGGTGCTGTTCGTGTTCGGGGCAAGCGGCGCCGTCCCCGTGTTTGGCGCCGGGCGCTGGTGGACACTGCTCAGCGCCGGCTGGCTGCACGCCGGGCTGCTGCACGTCGCGATGAACATGTACTGGGTCTGGCAGATGGGGCCGGCCATCACGGACCTGTTCGGGCCGTCGCGCACCGTGATCATCTACACGGTCGGCGGTGTGAGTGGATTCGCCCTGAGTTCGATCGCCGGCGCGTATTTGCCGAGCCTGCCGTTTCTCGGCACGGCGGGATTCACCGTCGGGGCATCGGCGCCCGTGTTCGGCCTGATTGGCGCGCTCTATCACTACGGCCGGACCACGAGCAGCGCCGTCAAACAGATGGCGCTGTCTATCATGCTGCAGGCGCTCGTCTTCGGCCTGCTGGTGCGCGGCATCGACAACTACGCGCACATCGGCGGGTTCATCGGCGGATACCTGACGTCGTCGTTCTTCGGTCCGATGACGCGCGAGCGGGGCGACCACATGATCATCGCGCTCGTCTGCCTCGTCGCCAGCGCGCTTGCGATTGTCGCCTCGATCGTGACCGGTCTGCCGTATCTCAAGTAGCGCGGCCCTTCAGGGCCGCGATCGCGGGGCTGAAGCCCCGCGCTACTTCCTCTTTAAATCCAGTTCTTCGTCGATGATGCGCTTGAACGCGTCGAACGGCTGCGCCCCGGTCAGCATGCGGCCGTTGATGAAGAAGGCGGGTGTGCCGGACACGCCGGCGTCGTTGCCGTCGCGAATGTCGGTTTCCACGCGGTCCCTGTACTTGTGCGAGTCGACGCAGGCGTTGAAGCGCGCCGTGTCCATCCCGAGGGCCGCGGCGGACTGCTTCAGGCCCTCGTCGGACAGCCGCGTCTGGTCCGCGAACAGCTTCTCGTAGTACTGCCAGAACTGGCCCTGCTCGGCGGCGCATTGCGACGCCTCGGCCGCCGGCCGCGCGTTGGGGTGGCTCGGAAGCGGGTAGTGCCGGTAGACGAACCTGATCTTGTCGCCGTAGGTGCTCAGGACCTGGTTGATGGTGGGATACGCGCGCAGGCAGTACGGGCACTGGAAATCCGAGAACTCGATGAGCTCGATCGGCGCCGCCGCCGGCCCTTTGGCGGCGCTGCCAGCGACCGAGACTTTCTCGCGCGGAGGATCGAGCGTGACGCGCACCGGCGTCTTCGCCTTCAGCTGATCGACGTAGGTCTGAAACACCGTGGCCGTCCGCTCCTGGGTGAGCAGCGACCGGATGGGCGCGCGGACCTGATCGATCGGCGCGCCCTGCACGCGTCCCGGGTTGGCGCTGTACCACGCGAGGACATCCGCATCGGTCACGGCGGCGATCTTCGACCCGATTTCCTGGTCCATGAGCGCGGCCGTCGTGATGCCGCGTGTCTTGGATTCCTGCGCCATCAACTTCTCCCCGACGATCTCGTCGATGGCCGCGCGCCGCGCCTCGTACAGCGCCATCGACAGCTTCAGGTTGCCGAAGTTGCCGGCCGGCTGCTGCAAGGCTTTGTCGTCGACCTCGCTCAGCGTGATCGACGCGCCGCCGACTGTCGCCACGACGTCCGTCCCCGTCTGCGCCCGCGACGCCTGCTGCGCGGAACTGGAGCACGCGACGAGGAACAGGGGAGCCAGCGCCAGGCGCCTCACGAACATGTAATTCATGACGGGCCAGTATACCGTGGCTGTGGCCGAACCAGCCTCGCCCGGATCGCGCGAGACGGGTCCTAGCTGCCGAGCGCCTGACCTTCGGCAATCTTCGCCTTGATCCGTGTGATGAACCGACTCGCGATCGCCGTGTCGTAGCCGGCCGCCCGGAAGGCGTCCTGCCACTGCCCGTCGCTCAGCTGCGAGAGCAGGTTGCACATCCACCGAACGTCTGCCGGCGAGATGTGATCGGCCAGCTCCTGGTGGCGGCCGTGATAGTTGAAGTGGACGTCGCCGGCCTCGACGCCTTTCATGAACGCGATCTGCTCGAACAGCGCCACATCGTTGCGTTTCGGATCGAGACGGCCGGTCTCGCCCAGGCCGGCGCCGATGTCCCGTGCCACATACCACCGGGCCGCCGTCGTGCCGACGCCGTCTGACTTTCTGACTTCGTAAAGTGTGTTATTCGAGTTCTTCAGGTCCGATTGATTCAGCAGCATCATCAGGACGCGGAGTCCGTCGTACGCCTGCGTGCCGATGAAGGGATTCTCCTGCCACGACCATGATCCCGTGTCCTTGAGAACCGAATGCTTGGGGCGGAACCGCCCCTCGGGCTGTTTGCTGCTCTGGCCCGGGCCGCCCTTGAGCGTCCACCTCGGCAGGTAGTAGACCGGTGGCTGGTGATAGCCGAGAGCGGTCAGAATGCGGGAGGTGACGACCTCGACCTTCACTTCGGGCCCGAGCTTGACGCTCCATTCGGCGCCCTGCTCGTCGCTGACCGTGAACCCCGGGCTCACGCCGACGGTCTTCGTGCTGACGAACGTATAGGTCGCCGTTGGGTTTGGCGCGAACGTCGTGGCCCATGGGCCATTGAAGAGGTCGCGGCCGGTGAGATTGGTCGGATCCTCCCACAGTTCAGCCATCTGTGACGATGTGGGATGACCGGGCAGCGTCGAGTGCACCAGCGGTGCCATGCAGCCCGCACAGGTCACGCCCAGGAGCGTGCCGAGGAGAATCCGTTTCATGGTGTGAGTGTCCTTCCACGAGAGGATGCCAGAGGGCGCGCAATCCGCGTGTGCAATAGGGAGCACCAGTCGGAGCCGGGAATGGGCCAGACTGCAGCGGTGAAGAATCGCGCCGTCATCTCCCTGCTCACGACGGCGTGGGTCGCGACGACCCTCGCCTGCTCGCCGTATCTGCCGCCGACACTGGTGCCGGCGCCCGTGGTCGCGTCGCCAGAACTCGACGGGTTCCGCGCGGCGTTGCAGGTGTACGTGGACCAGACGCAGCCGTTTCGCAAAGCTGCGGCGGTGACGGGCAACGCGGCGCCGAATCAGACGACGTCACCGGACGACGCGAATCTGGCAGTCCGCCTTCGGCAGCAGACGCTGGCGGTATCGATTCAGACGAAGGTCCGGCCCGGCGCCATGCAGGGCGATCTGTTTCCGCCGCCGGTGGCTGACGTCATACGCCGACGGATTGCGGCCGCGTTCGCCGGCCCGAAAGTTGACCTGATTCGGGACGAACTCTCGGAGCAGATGGAAGGGCGGAAGGGCCCGCTGCCAACGGTGGCCGTCAATCGTCTGGCCCCGGCGTCACGGCTTCCGCCTGTCCTGCTCGACAGCCTGCCCCAGTTGCCGGAGCAACTGTCATACGACTTCAGCGGGACCACGCTGATTCTGCGCGACGTGGATGCCGACCTGGTTGTCGATTTCGTCCCTGACGCTTTCCCGGAACCCAGTCCGGTTGCGACCAGCGTGGCGCCATCGGCCGCCCGCGTGCCCCAGGTCGCCGAAGCGGCCGCCGACATGCTGGCGTTGCCGGACATCCCGGGCGCCACCGTCTTCGCCCTGATCGGCGACAGCGGCAGCGGCGATCAATCGCAGAAGAGCGTCGCGGACGCGATGCTTCACTACTTCACGACGGCGCGCCGCTTCCGCTTCGTACTGCTGCTCGGCGACAATCTGTACGACGACGACTATATCGGCGAGTTCTCGGTCCCCTACAAGGGGCTCCTCGACCGCGGCGTGATCTTCTACGCCGCGCTCGGCAACCACGACAAGGACCTCGAGGTGCACTACAAGCCCTTCAACATGGGCGATCGGGCCTACTACGCCTTCACTGAGGGCAACGCGCGCTTTGTCGTCCTGAACAGCAACCACCCGCGCGATCGGGCCCAGCTCGCCTGGTTCGACACCGCGTTCGGGAATACCGGCGCGAAGTGGCGGATCAGCTTCTTTCACCACCCTTTGTATTCATCCGGTGACCACGGGCAGGAGAGCCGCGATGCCATCCGGCCGGCGCTCGAGCCGGCCCTTGTGCGCAACCACGTGGACGTCGTCTTCAGCGGCCACGATCATCTGTACGAACGGATCGCGCCGCAGCAGGGGATTCGGTATTTCGTCTCGGGCGGCGGAGGGCGGAACTTGTACGACTTCCGCAAGAGCGATTTCGACGAAGCAGGCACTTCGTCGCACCATTTCATGGTCGTCGAAATCGCCGGCGATCAGCTGTTCTTTGCCGCGCTGACGCCGGAGGGTCGAGCGCTTGACTGCGGTGTGCTGTGGCGGACCGCTGAAGCCGCAAACACCGGCGACGCAGTCACGGGCGCATGGCAGAACGCGTGCCGCGCAGCGACGGCGCTCCGCCTGCCCAATCGCACGTCAGAGCGTCGGTAAGTTCCGCCCGCCGTCTAGTCCCCCAGCCGCCAGGGCAGGTCCGCAACCACGTAGGCCATGACGGTGATGATGGCCGCGCACTTCGCCATGTCGACTGGATCGATCTTGTCCACGGTGTCGGCTTGCGTGTGGTGGATCTGGAAATATTGCGACGCGTCGACCTCGAGCGACAGGCCGGGGATGCGCCCGGCGCGGGCGCTGGGGGTGATGTCGGCGCCGTCACCGCCGGCGACGATGTCGGACGCCGCCAACCCCGACAGCAGCGTCGCGATGGCGGTGACCGTCTGGCGTGCGGTGTCGCTCCCGGAGAACCCGAAGCCGAGCGGCCGGAAGACACCGTTGTCGGACTCCATCATCAGCACGTGCCGGGCGAGCTCGGCGCGGTGCTGATCGCGATAGGCGACGCCGCCGCGGCCGCCGTTCTCCTCGTTGGTCCACAGCACGACGCGCACGGTGCGGCGCGGCCTCAGGTTGAGCTTCTTCATGATGCGCAGCGCCTCCCACGACACCACGCACCCCCCGCCATCGTCGGACGCGCCCGCGCCGACGTCCCACGAATCAAGGTGGCCGCTGACGACGACGATTTCGTCCGGCCGTTCGCGTCCGCGGATCTCGCCGACGACGTTCGCCGACTCGACGTCGGGCTCCATGCGGGCGTCCATCCGGAGCCGGACGACGATGCGGTCGCCGCGGTCGGCCATGCGTTGGAGCCGATCGGCGTCCTCCGTGCTGATGGCGGCCGCCGGAATCCGCGGCGCGTCGGCGGCGTACGTCAGCGCGCCCGTGTGCGGCAGGCGCAGGCCGTTCGGGCCGACCGAGCGGATGAGCATGGCGAGCGCGCCGTGACGGGCGGCGCGCGATGCGCCGTTCCACCGGTACCGTGAGGTCTCGCCGTAGCTGGTGAAGGGCACGTTGAACAGCACGATGCGGCCGCGCGCCTGGGCGCCCTGTGCCTCGAGATCCTCGTACGATCGCACGATGAGGAGCGGTGCCTCCACCCCCTCGTGAGGCGTGGCGACGCTCCCGCCCAGGCCGAGCATCGCGAGCGGGAGGCGGGTGGGCTGGACGATGTCCGCGCTTTCGCTGCCGCGGACCCACTTCGGCACCATCACCTTTTCGGCGTGGACGTTCTCGAGGCCGTCGCGCTTCATCTCGGCGAGGGCCCATTGGATGGCCTGATCCAGCTGAGGCGAGCCGCTGAGCCGATGGCCCATCGTGTCGGTCAGGGTGGCCAGCCGGTGCCAGGCGAACGCGTCGCTCGTCGCCTCACCGATGAGCCGCGCGGCTGGCGCGCGATACTCCTCGATCCAGGACGGCGTGCTGTCGGCCAGCGCGCGGTTGCGCGTGCTCGAGAGAGAGAGCAGCAAGGCGACGGAGAGAATCGTTGTGCGCGCCATGTCAGCGTGACTTGTCCGACCTGCCTGACCTGCCCGGCCCGCCTGCCCGGCCAGCCCCGCCCGCCCTAGAGAGCCGTGCTCGTTCGCGCCGGACCGGTGACGGTCGCCGGCTCCGGCGTGAAATCCTCGCCCGGGTTGATGAACCGGTCGCGCTCGAACTTGTACTGCTTGTCGTACAGCTGCCGGTAACGGCCGGCCTTCGCGATCAGCTGGTCGTGAGTCCCGCGCTCGACGATCTCGCCCGCTTCGAGCACCAGGATCTGGTCTGCGCTCTGGATGGTGGACAGCCGGTGCGCGATGACGAACGTCGTGCGCCCGCGGCGCAGGGCCTTCAGGCCGTCCTGGATGAGCGCTTCGCTCTCGCTGTCGAGGCTCGACGTGGCCTCGTCGAGGATCAGGATCTTCGGGTCCGCCAGGATCGCCCGCGCGATGGCGACCCGCTGACGCTGTCCACCCGACAGCCGCACGCCGCGTTCGCCAACGATGGTGTCGTAGCTCTTCTCGAACGCCTCGACGAACTCGTCGCAGTGGGCGATGCGGCTGACGGCCTTGATCTCCTCCCGCGACGCGTGCGGCTTGGCGTACGCGATGTTCTCGCCGACGGTGCCGTCAAAGAGGAAGTTGTCCTGGAGCACCACGCCGAGGTGCGCGCGGTAGTCGCGCAGCTTGATGTTGCCGAGGTCGGCGCCGTCGACCAGCAGTTTTCCGGACAACGGCCGGTTGAACGCCATGACGAGTCCGATCAGCGTGCTTTTGCCCGATCCGCTCGAGCCCACCAGGGCGGTCGTCGAGCCGGCCGGCGCCCGGAACGAGACGTGCTTGAGCACCGGCACGCCCGGGTTGTATTCGAACGTGACGTCGTCGAACTCGACCTCGCCCTGCGTGTCCGGCATCGGCAGGCGATGGGCGTCTTCCTGGTCCTCGGTCGCCATCTTACGGATTTCGCGGATGCGATCGAGGCCGGCGAACGCTTCCGTCATCTGCGTGCCGATGTTGGCCAGCTGAATCACCGGCAAGGTGATTACGGCGATCATCGACAGATACCAGACGAATTCGCCGATCGTCATCGTGCCGGCGCGGATGGCCGAGCCGCCGACCAGCATCATCGCGATGCCGATGGCGCCGATCACGAGTCCGGAAAACGCGCCGATGGCCGAGACGCCCGTCAGGGATCGCGCGACGTTGCGAAGGAGACGGTGCGCACCCTTCGCGAAAACGAGCTCCTCGCGCTTCTCGGCCGTGTACGCCTTCACGATGCGGACGCCGCCGAGGGACTCGCCCAGGCGTCCGGTCACTTCCGCGTTGATCTGGCCGCGTTCCCTGAACAGCGGACGCAGCCGCTTGAATGCGGTCGCCATGCCCACGCCGAACGTCGTCAGGATGACGATGGTGACGGCGGTCAGGCGCCAGTTGAGGTACACCAGGATGACGAGCGCCATCACCGCGGTCAGGATGGAGCCGGTCAGCTGCACGAGGCCGCTGCCGACCAGGTTGCGGATGCCTTCGGCGTCCGTCATGATGCGCGAGATCAGCACGCCGCTCTTCGTGGAGTCGAAGTAGCGGATGGGCAGGCGCATGACGTGCGCCTCCACTTCCTTGCGCATGTCCGTGATGGCGCGCTGCGCGGCGACGCCCAGGATCTGCGAGTTGGCGAACGACGTGACCGTGTCGACGATCGTGGCGGCCGCCGTGATCATCGCCAGCTTCGGCAGCAGATCCCAGTGCCCCTGGCCGATGACGTCGTCCATGAGGTACTTGGTCGTCGCCGGCATGACGAGCCCGGCGAGACGGTTCACGACCATCACCGCCAGGCCGATGCCCAGGCGGACGCGGTGTTTCCAGATGAGCGCGCGGGCTTCTTCCCATGCGCCCGGGCTCAGCTTCTTCTTGGGCGGTGTCGGGCTCGGGCCTGCGGTTGTCGATCGTGGAAGGCGTTCAGGATGGGCCACCAACGGATCATACTTAAACAAGGGGACAACAACATGAGGCGCGAGGTCCAAAGGGTCCGAGGGGTCCGAGAGGTCCGAAGGGTCCGAGGGGTCCTGCTGATCCTGGGAACGCTGGCGGTTCTCGGATCAGCCTCAGGGATGGCGCAGACATCCACGAAGAAGGCCACACCCGAACGGGTGGCTGAGGCGGCGATGCTCAGAGCGGACCGCGACTTCAACAAAGCGGTGGCGGATCGCGATGTGAATCGCTTCCTGTCCTTCGTGGCCGAAGACGCGACGTTCAACACGAATCGCGGGCGGGAGGCGGTGGGGAAGGCCTGGGCGCCGTTTTTTTCCGCGGACGGCCCCAGGCTCACGTGGGCGCCGACCAAGGCCGAATCCCTCGTCGCGGGCGACGTGGGCTACACGGTGGGCACCTGGGAACGCAGGACCAAGGGACCTGACGGTGCCGTGAAGGTCACGCACGGCCAGTATCTGACCGTGTGGCAGAAGCAGAAGGACGGCAGCTGGCAGGCCACGTACGACACCGGGTCAACGGCGCCGTAACAGTCAGCAGTCGGCAGTCGGCAGTCGGCAGTCGGCAGTCAGCAGTCGGCAGTCAGCAGTCAGCAGTCAGCAGTCGGCAGTCGGCAGTCACTTGCCGTACTGTGCGCGCGCCTCTTCGAACTGGCTTGCGATGGTGCGCATGAGCCGGTCGGGTGAGATGACGCGGGCGAACGGCCCGAAGCTCAGGATCCAGCTTTCGAGCGCGCGGTCGAGGCACACGTCCAGCGTCATGGCCACCCCGCCGTTGTCGCTCTCGCGCAATTGCTGCGACGCATGCCACGTGCGCGTGCGCACGTAGTCGGCCGCCGCCGGCTGAAATTCGATCTCGACGCGCTCCGGCGGGCCGGAGTGCACGCCCAGCGAGTGTGGGAACGCTTCGTCCGGCAGCTCCTCGATCGGCGTGAACGAGTCCTCGCGCAGCGACAGTTCCGAAATGCGGTCGACGGCGAACGTCCGGACCTCGGCATACTCGGGCACGTACGCGAGCAGGTACAGCGCGCCCTGGGCGTAGGCCAGCCGGTACGGGTGCACCAGGTAGGTCTTGGTTCGATCGCTCGACTTCGAGTAGTAGGTGATATCCGCCTGGCGCTGGTGGAGGGTCGCCTCGAGCGCGCGGGCCTCGATGCGCGTCCGCAGGGAGCTGTCGGCGATGGCCTGCGGCTGCGACTTGGCCGAGAGCACGCGCGGCAACTGGTCGAGGAATCGCTGCATGTGCGGCGTCAGCGCCGCCGTCAGTTTCTCGAAGGCGCGATCCACATCGTCGCGAAAGGGCGTGCCCGAGAGCGATTCAACGAGCGAGCGGCTGAAGTAGAGGGCGCACAGTTCGGACAGGGTCAGACCGGCCGACAGGCCTTTGAACGCCTGGCCATTGATGATCCATCGCGTCCGGCCGTCGTCGCGCGTCCTGTCGTCGTAGATGGGAAAGCCCGCCTCCTCGAGTGCCTGCAAATCGCGTCGGATCGTCCGCGTCGTCACGCCGCACAGCGAGGCCAGTTCGTCGATCGTGACGCCGGCCGAGCGCGACCGCTCGATCTCACGCAGGACGGTCCACTGGCGGATCACTTCCGCGTTTCGAGGCATACCCCACCAGAATCTCACGTTTCCGTCGCGCCGAAGCTCCCCCCGTATAATCGTCCCGCGATGCGCGCCATGATGTTGACGCGTCCCGGCGCCGGTGCGCTCGAGGCATGCGAGCGGGACGTGCCGATCCCGCTGCCGGGCGAGGTGCTGGTTCGCGTACGTGCCTGCGGCGTGTGCCGAACGGATTTGCATGTCGTGGACGGCGAGCTGCCCGATCCGGTGCTTCCCCTGATACCGGGCCACGAAATCGTCGGCATCGTCGAGCGGCTCGGTGACGGGGTGACGCATCTGGCGGAGGGCGATCGCGTAGGCATTCCCTGGCTGGCCTACTCATGCGACGTGTGCGCGTACTGCCGGAGCGGCCGCGAGAATCTCTGCGCACAGGCGCGGTTCACGGGGTATCAGATCGACGGCGGGTACGCGGAATACGCTGTCGCGGACGCGCGCTTCAGCTTCAGGCTCCCCGAGGGGTACAGCGACGCCGAAGCCGCGCCGCTACTGTGCGCGGGGCTGATCGGCTACCGTGCGTTCCGCATGGCCGGCGCTGGGTCCCGTCTCGGCATTTATGGATTCGGCGCGGCGGCGCACATCATCGCGCAAGTGGCGGTGCACCAGGGGCGTGAGGTGTACGCCTTCACGTCGCCGGGCGACAGTGAGGCGCAGCAGTTTGCCAGGAAGCTTGGAGCCGTCTGGGCCGGTGCATCCGTTGAGGCACCCCCCGAACCGCTCGACGCGGCCATCATCTTCGCGCCGAAGGGGCCTCTGGTGCCAGAGGCGCTGAGCCGCGTCGTTCCTGGCGGGACCGTGGTATGCGCGGGCATTCACATGAGCGACGTCCCCGCGTTTCCTTATCGTCTGCTCTGGGAAGAGCGCGTGGTGCGATCGGTGGCGAACCTGACGCGACAGGACGCGCGCGATTTCCTTGAACTGGCGCCGAGAGTGCCCGTGAAGGTCCACGCCCGATGCTACGACCTCGCCGACGCTAACGCCGCGTTGGCCGACCTGCGAAACGGCCGCTTGCAGGGCGCGGCCGTGCTGGTGCCGTCCGGCGGAAAGCTCCAGCGGTGACGCCGCAGGAAGCGCAGGTTCGGGATGCGCTCGTCGCGCTGGGGATCGCGTTCGAGCGCTACGAGCATCCGCCGGTGGCAACAGCCGTCGAGGCCGAGCGAGCACTGGGCGGGCATCGACGCCGCGCACTGCAAGAACCTCTTCCTGAGGAACCAGAAGGGCAGCCGGCACTACCTCGTCATCGTGAAGCACCAGAAGCGTGCCGACCTCCGCGCGCTGGCCGATCAGATTGGCGACGGCAAACTGAGCTTTGCCTCGCCCGAACGCCTTCTGACGCACCTCGGCGTCACGCCCGGTTCGGTTTCGCCGTTTGGATTGATCAACGACGCGTCCCGCGACGTGCGCGTGTTCCTGGATGCCGACCTCAAGGCCGCCGAGCGCATCTCGTTCCATCCCAACATCAACACGGTCACCGTCGTGCTCGCGTTCGCGGATTTCGAACGGTTCCTCGCCGCCCGCGGCAACCCGGTCCGCTACGTCACGGTCTAATTGGGGGTTGGCGCTGGGGCTGGGGGCTGGGGGTAACTTCTCGACTTTTCCACTTTGAACTTTGAACTTTCTTCCGTGTGACCTGCCCTGTCACGCCAGCCCGCTAGACTCGTCTCATGACACGAACTGATACCGGTCAGGTTCCGGCGGCCCCTACTCAAGTTGTTGAAGGGGAATGGGTTGCCATGCCGGGTGGCGAGCTTGACGGTCGGCGGCCAAGCCGGTTGTGCGGCCCCTGCCGGCTCAGACGAGCGGCGGGCGCCCAACCACGGGCGTTCTGCTTCACCTGCTACCGCGAGGAGGCGCTGCGACGGAGGGCACTCCAGGCGGCGGCTTCACTCGACACCGCGTCGGAGGAGCGCTTCCAGTTCGGGTTGCCGTTCGAGCCGGTCAATCGGCCGAGGCTCGCGCGCCTGAAAGCCGAGCGTCTCGAGTCTCGCCAGCTACGCGTCGGCGCGGCGCGGTTCGTCGACAAGCGGCGCCACGCCCAGATCGCCGCGCGACATGCGCTGCAACGGCTGGGCATCGGCCTCGAGACGCGCGGCCTGCACGCCGCCGAGCTGCAGCTGCCGGAAGCCTGGCTGCCGTTCGTGGGATCACGATAGGGCTGAGGCCCAAGGGCAAAGGGCAGAAGCCGGCTGCTGACTGCCGACTGCTGACTGCCGACTGCCGACTGCTGTGCGATACTGATGTCCATCGAGCCCACCCTGCTGATCACCACGCTCATCGGTGGTCTTGTCGTCCTCGCTATCGGCATCGTCATCGGCTGGTTCATTGCCCGGCCGGCCACGGAAACCTCCCTGCGGGACACGTTTCGCGCGCTGAGCGACGAAGCGCTCAAGAGCAACAACCAGGCGTTTCTCGATCTGGCCGAAACGCGGCTGCGCGATGCGCGCACGGCGGCCGCGGCCGACATCGATCAGCGCAAGGTGGCGATCGAGCATCTCCTGGCGCCGATGGCGAAAACGCTCGGCGACGTGGACCGCGAGATCAGGGAAGCCGAGCGGCGGCGGACCGAGGCCGGCGCGCAGCTGCTGGAGCGAATCGTGTCGCTCGACACGGCCGGTCAGGACTTACGCGCACAGACCGGCAAGCTCGTGGACGCGCTCAAACGCCCCGGCGTCCGCGGCCGCTGGGGCGAACTGCAGCTGAAGCGTGTCGTCGAGCTCGCGGGCATGGTCCAGCACTGCGACTTCGAGGAGCAGTACACCGTCACCAACAGCGACGGCGACCGCCGGATGCGGCCCGACGTGATCGTCCGGCTGCCCGGCGGCAAACACGTCGTCATCGACGCGAAGGCGCCGCTCGACGCGTACCTGAAGGCCCTCGAGGCGCCGGACGAATCCAGCCGCCAGGCGCTCCTCTGCGAACACGCCCGTCAGGTTCGAACGCACGTGTCCCAGCTGGCGGCGAAGGGCTACGCCGCGCACGTCCATCCGAGCCCCGACTTCGTCGTGCTGTTCCTCCCGGGCGAGATGTTTTTCAGCGCCGCGCTCGAACAGGATCCGGACCTCATCGAATTCGGCGTCGAACAACACGTCGTTCCAGCGAGCCCGACGACGCTCATCGCGCTGCTGCGGGCGGTGGCGTACGGCTGGCAACAGGAAGCCATGGAGGAGAACGCACGCAAGATCTCCGACCTCGGCCGTCAGCTGTACGAGGCCGTGCGCGTGCTCGGGGATCATTTCGGCGACCTCGGCGGACGGCTCAAGTCGAGCCTCGAGGCCTACAACCGGGCCGTCGGATCGCTCGAAGGCAATGTCCTGGTGAAGGCGCGCAAGTTCAAGGAGTTGCAGGCCGCGACTGCGCTGGAAGAGATTGCGGCGCTCGAGCCGGTGGACAAGATTCCGCGTATGCCGCAGGCGGCCGAACTCACCGGCGGTTTGCCGTTTGCCCTGGGAGACATCGACGACCTGGCCGGAGCAGCGATCGTCGTCGCCGAAGTCGAGCGGAAGGGCCGTTAGGGATGCGAGAGCCTCGACATCACGGCCGAAAGTTGTTCGGCGAGGAGCTGAATCTTGCCTGCTTGGTGTTCGATCAGCATGGTCATGTGCCGGCGCGACCGTTCGCCTTCCTCCCGGACGTCCTCCTTCGTCGCGAGCGTCCTCAGGTCCTCCTTGGTCGCCAGCGTTGGCAGAACTTGCTCCACCCGAGCGAGGCGGAGATCGAGATTCTTGAGCAGGGTGGCGATCATCGGGTCGTCCATCGGCCGCATCTCCTTGAAAAAGATGACGGCCTCGAGCGAAGCGTCATCTTAGCATCGTCACGATCCCGCAATGCCGGTGCCAGAGACGTGGCTGCCCGTTCGGTTGCGCGGGTCCGTTGATGCAGCTCGATCTCACCTTCGACCCCGATTACCCGCCGGCGGTCTTCGTGCGTCATCCGAGGGCACGGCGCTACGTCGTATCCGTGCGTGACGACGGCGGCGTCCGGGTGACGCTCCCGCGGTGGGGCTCACTGCGCGAGGCGCGCGCGTTCGTGGGAGAACAGCAGGGGTGGATCGATCGGCAGCGCCAGCGTCTCGAGACCGCGCGGGTGGCGATGCCGGTCGTGCCCGAGTCGGTCAAACGCGAGGCCCTGGCACGCGCGAAGCGCGAGCTGCCGCCGCGGCTGCTGGAACTCGCCGCTGGACTGGGGCTCGCCGTTTCGAGAGTCAGCGTCCGAAACCAGAAGTGGCGATGGGGATCGTGCTCGCGCCGCGGTCACATTTGCCTGAACTGGCGCCTCGTGGACACACCCGCCTGGGTGCGCGACTACGTGATGATCCACGAGCTGATGCACCTGAAGCAGATGAACCACTCCCGGAAGTTCTGGAGGCTGGTGGCTGAGGCTTGTCCCGGCTACGAGTCCGCGCGGCGCTGGCTGCGCGAGAACGGTCGTTCGTTGTAGTGGTGGTGGTTGGTGGGCGGTGGTTGGTCGTTGGTGGTTGGTGGGCGGTAAGAATTGCGACGCAGGAGCGCCGAGTGGTGGCGGGGATTGCCCACACGGTATCGTCGTTGAGGTACCGTCGGTATCTCGTTCGGTACAGGGTTTGAATTCACGTCGATTTCCGAACGACGAACGTTTTGGTTTGACAGGCCAGCTACGCCGCGCCGCTGTTTCCGTACCCTCGAACGTTGCAGAGGGCTCGCGTCGGCTGACGAGCCAGGCCTTCATCAATCACCTTGGCATCGCGCTCGGATCGCTGGCTGAGGTCGAGACCTGCGTCGAAATCGCGGCGCGCTTGGGCTACCTACCGGTGTCGAATACGGCGGGGTTGCAGGAATTGTCCGGTTCGGTTGGCCGTCTGTTGAGCGGCTTGGTCCGAGCCCTCAGACTGAACAAACCCCGCCCGTAGCACCGTCCATCAACCACCGCCCACCAGCCACCGCCCACCAACCACCCCAAAGGAGTCGCAGCAATGGTCATCCATATCGTGAGCTTCAAGTACAAGCCTGACGTCGCGGCCGCCGCGCGGCAGGATCATCGGGCACAGTTGTCTGCGCTGGCCCACGCCAACATCGATGGGGTTCTGGATCTGAAGGTCGGCGAGGACTTCGTCCGCTCGCCGCGCTCGTACGACACCGGGCTGGTCGTTTCGTTTCGCGATCGTGCGGCGCTGGAGGTCTACGCGAAGCACCCTCGCCACGAGCCGGTCGCCAAGCTCGGCCGCGATCTCAGCGAAACGATCGTGGCGGTCGACTTCGATGCGTGATCACGGACGTAGCCACAGAGGCACAGAGACCACAGAGAGAATCTCTTCCGAAGAGAGCACCCTCCGTGTCCTCTGTGCCTCTGTGGCCCTTGCTTGATCGTGATCGCTACGGTTTCGTGAAGATCAAAATATGCTGGCGGGGAAGGTCTTCGTTCGTCTTCGTCAGCTTGAACCCTTCGGCTTCGACTTCGAGTTTCGCGTCGGCCACCGACATCTTGTGCTCGGGCCTGATCGGGACGTCCGGGTCTTCCTTGCGGTATTCGAGCAGCACGAGCCGCCCGCCGGGCTTGAGCGACGAGCGGAGTTTCCGCAGGATCACCTGCGGCTGCGACAATTCGTGGTACACGTCGACCATGATGATCAGATCAAGGGCCTCGGACGGCAGCCTGGGATCATCCTGCGTGCCGAGCACCGTGGTGACGTTCGTGATCTTGCTCTTGACGAGCCGTTTGTTCAACAGGTCGAGCATGCCCTGCTGGATGTCGTTCGCGTACACCTTGCCCTGCGGTCCGACCTTTTTCGAGAGCTTGACGGTCATATAGCCGGACCCGGCGCCGACGTCGGCGACGGTCGCGCCCTTCTCAATCCTCAGCACGTCGATCGCGCGATCGGGATCCTCCTCGAGGTCGCGTTCGGACCGGTCCAGCCAGTCCGCGCCCTCGACGCCCATTGTCGGCGCGAACCTGCGGCCGCTGAGCGGGTGCACGCCGGTCTGCTGGGCTGCGACGGCAACCACGAGAGCAAACGCGAGAGCCGGCACGAGAGCTGCCCGTGCTGATGTATGGCGCATGCGCATAGAATAGCAACTAATGACCGACACCACGCTGACGCCTGCGAGATTGTGGAAGGGAATGACCAGCGAGCAGCGGCTGAAGGCCGCGCGCGCGTTCTGGGCAAGTGAGGAGGAAGAGGCCGCCGATGCCCAGTTCCAGGCGGTGTTCCACATCGCCCAACAGAAGAAGTTCCGGGCGAAGTCCGTGTTTGCCCTGGACGACGAGCGGAGGGCGAAGCATCTCGCCTCTCTCCACTCCGTGCCCGAGATCGTGGCGGCCCGGGCGCTCATCACCTATCACCTGGCCGAGCAGCGCCCGATGATGGGCGCCTTCCTCGATGCACTGGGCATCAAGCACGAGAACGGCGTGATTCAGGAAGACGACGTCAAGCCGGACGCCGCGAAAATGGGCGCGGCAGCTGCCCAGACGTCGAAGGATTTCGCCCCTGAGGACGTGTCGCTCTACTTCAACACGTTGCTCTGTCAGGACCCGGACACCTGGGGGGCGTTGGGCGCGATTGTGAAGGGACTGCCGCTAGAGGCTAGAGGTTAGAGGTTAGGGGCTGGGGACCAAGGGGCTGGCGTGCGCAAACCCGTCATTCTGGTGACCGGGGCCGGGGGCGAAATTGGCCACGGGCTCCTGACAGGCTTGGCCGGCTCCGGCCGGCCCATTGTGACCCTAGATGTCGCCCCGCTCGACAAGGCGCTGGCGCCGCTCGTCGCCCGCGAGTTCATCGGGTCCGTGACCGATCCGGCGATTCTCTCCCGCGTGCTGGCGGAGTTCGAAGTCGACCTGGTGTTTCATCTGGCCGCGCTGCTCTCGACCCGCGCCGAGTTCATTCCGACAGCCGCGCATCATGTCAACGTCGAGGGCACGCTCAACCTCCTGGAGTTCGCCCAGCACGAAGGCGAGTCGCACGGCCGCGAAGTGGTGTTTGTCTACCCATCGTCGATCGCCGCTTACGGCCTGCCCGACCTCGACACCAAGACTCGGGCCGGCCGTGTCCGGGAGGACGACTACCTGCATCCCGCGACGATGTACGGGTGCAACAAGCTGTACTGCGAACAACTCGGGCGTTACTACACGCTGCACTACAAGCAGCTGGCTGCGAACACGGCGGCGCGCCGCGTCGATTTCCGCAGCGTCAGATTTCCCGGTCTGATCTCGGCGACGACGATGCCGGCCGGCGGGACGTCGGATTACGCGTCGGAGATGATTCACGCCGCCGCCAGGGGCGAGCGCTACGCGTGCTTCGTGCGGCCCGATACGCGGATTCCGTTCATGGCGATGCCCGACGCGGTCGACGCCCTGCTCGCGCTGGCACACGCGCCCCGCGAACGGCTGACGAAGACCGCGTACAACCTCGCCGCGTTCAGCCCGTCCGCTGCGGAAATCCGGGAGATCGTGCTGCGGGCGTTTCCGGCCGCGGCCATCGACTACGACGTGGACCTGAAGCGCCAGGCCATCGTCGATTCGTGGCCGACCGATGTCGACGATTCGGCGGCGCGTGCCGACTGGCGCTTCCATCCGTCGTACGACCTCGCCCGCGCGTTCAGCGATTACCTCATCCCCACCGTCCGGCGCCGCTACGGCCAGGCGTAGTGCAGGCCTTCAGGCCTGCCGTGCCGTGAAACGGGCAGGGCTGAAGCCCCGCACTACTTCAGCAACTACCGCCACGGGTACAATACCTGACATGTCCGATCGTCGTGTCACCGCGTTTGCGCCAGCCACCGTGTCCAACGTCGCCTGCGGCTTCGACGTCCTCGGGTTTCCGATGGAAGAGCCGGGCGATTGCGTGACGGTGCGGTTCTCCGGAGCTCCCGGAGTGACGATCGACGACATCGTGGGCGACGAAGGGCGTCTGCCGCGCGAGGCCGAGCGCAACACGGCCGGCGTCGCCGCGCGGGCGATGCTCGAGGCCGCCGGCGAGCGTCGTGGAGTGGCGCTGACGATCAGGAAGGGCCTGCCGCTGTCGAGCGGGCTCGGCGGGAGCGCGGCCAGTGCCGCGGCGGCGGTCGTCGCTGTCGACGCCCTGATCGGTGCACGCGCCTCGATCGCCACGCTGGTTCGCTGCGCGCTCATCGGCGAAGGACTCGGCGCCGGCGGCGCGCACCCGGACAACATCGCGCCGGCGATCTGCGGCGGCTTCGTCCTCGTGCGCCACCCCAATCCGCCCGACATCATCCGGCTGCCGGTTCCGGCCGGTCTGACGGCGGTCGTCGTTCATCCGGATATCGAGATCGAGACCGCGCGGGCGCGCGCGTTGCTCGGCACCACTGTTCCGCTCGCGGACGCGGTGCGGCAGTGGGCGAATCTCGGCGCGTTGGTGCACGGCCTCCACGTCAGCGACTTCGATCTGATTTCGAGATCGCTCGAGGACTCCATTGCCGAGCCGCGCCGCGCGCCGCTCGTGCGGGGCCTGGCGGCCATCAAACGCGCCGCGGCGGATGCCGGGGCCCTGGGGAGCAGCCTGTCCGGGTCCGGGCCCTCGATCTTCGCGCTCTGCCGCGACCGCGCAATCGCGGAGCGCGTGGCCGCAGCCATGACCTCGGCGGTGCAGCGGGAAACCGGTGTGTCGTCGCAGACCTACGTCTCGTCGATTGCCACACGCGGCGCGCACGTCGTGACCGCATGAGGTTCGTCTCGACGCGCGGCAAGGCGTCCGCGGCGTCCCTCGGCACGGCGCTGTTCGACGGCCTGGCGCCCGATGGCGGGCTGTACGTGCCAGACGCCATCGAGGCGTGGCCCGCCGACGAGATTGCCAGCCTCACGTCCCGCTCGCTGCCTGAACTGGGGCTTCGCGTCCTGAAACCGTTCGCCGCCGGCGCGATCGATGCCGCAACGCTGTCGGCTGTCGTGTACGAATCGCTCGATTTCCCGATTCCGCTGATCGAGATCGAGCCCGGCATCTTCGCGCTCGAACTGTTTCACGGGCCCACGCTGGCGTTCAAGGACATCGGCGCGCGCGTGATGGCCCGACTGATGGCCGCCCTCGGCGCTGACGTCACGGTGCTGACGGCGACATCGGGCGACACCGGCAGCGCGGTCGCCAACGCGTTTCACGGCATCGCCAGCGCGCGCGTCGTGATCCTGTATCCGGAGGGCCGCGTGAGCCCGACGCAGGAAGCCCAGCTCACGATGTTCAACGACGATGCCACGTCCAACGTCCGCGCCTACGCCGTGGCCGGCAGCTTCGACGACTGCCAGAAGCTGGTGAAAGACGCGTTCGCCGACACGAGCCTGCGCCGGAAGATCCCGCTCACTTCGGCCAACTCGATCAACGTGGGCCGCCTGCTGCCGCAGATGATCTATTACTTTCAGGCCGTCGCCGAATTGCGCCGTCAATCCGGGGCGACCAAGTCGCCGATTGTCTGTACGCCGAGCGGCAACTTCGGGAACCTCACCGCCGGGCTGTTTGCGAAGCGCGCGGGCGCGCCCATCGAGCGGTTCGTGGCCGCCACGAATGCGAATGACGTGGTGCCGTCGTATCTGGAGACCGGCCAGTTCAGGCCGCGCGCGTCAATCCGCACGATCGCCAACGCCATGGACGTCGGCAACCCCAGCAATTTCGAGCGCCTGATTTGGCTGTACAAGGGCCGGCTCGAGGGCGCTCAGCACGACATGGAGGGATGCCACTACGCGGACGACGAGGTCCGCGCGACCATCCGGCAGGTGCACCAGCGCACCGGCTATATCCTCGACCCGCACTCCGCCATTGGCTACCTGGGCATAACGAGTCAGGTCGATCGGGCGCGCCGGGCGGGACGGCCCGGTATCTTTCTCGCGACGGCGCATCCGGCGAAGTTCCCCGAGGTGGTCGAGCCCGTGATCGGGCGCTCGATTGAGAAGCCGCGGGCGCTCGCGCTGGCACTTGAGCGGCCAGGGACGGTCCTGCGCATCGACGCGACGCTCGCCGCCGTGAGAGAGGCCGTTGGCGCCTGACCGCCCGATGTTCCGGTACCACGACGACGTCCTGGCCGCGCTGTGGGCCTACGGCGTGCGGCCCACCGAGCGCACGCCGCCCGAACTGGTTCGCGGGTTCATCAACGATCTCTACCGCCACGAGCTCAGGCGGCTCCGCGATCAGCTGCTGAACAACGAGTTCCCCAAACGCGAGTACCTCGAGCGCGTGGTCGCGATTCGACAGCGGTACCGCGTCCTGGCGTTGCGCCCGCGCGAGTGGGTGAAGGGCTAGCGGCGGAGCGCTACAATTCCACCTGATGGCGGGGGAGAAGGCACAGGACGCTGAACAGCTGGCGCCGCTCGTCTACGACGAGCTGCGGCGGCTGGCGGGCGCGTACATGCGGCGGGAGCGGCCCGGCCAGACCATCCAGGCCACCGCGCTCGTCCACGAGGCCTACCTGCGGCTGGCGCGAGCCGGCACGCCGTGGCAGGGACGAACGGCACTTTGTCGGCATCGCGGCGCGATCGATGCGTCAAATCCTGGTCGAACGCGCCCGGGCGCGTGGGGCGCAGAAGCGCTGGGCCGCGCTCGATCGCGTGACGCTCTCGGCGGCCCTCGCGGTGGCCGGCGATCCAGAATCCATGCTGCCAGCCATCGACGACGCGCTCACGCGCCTCGAGGCGATCGACCCCGAGCAGGCCCGGATTGTCGAGCTGCGCTACTTCGTCGGCCTCAGCGTCGAAGACGCGGCCGCGGCGCTCGGCATCTCCCCGGCGACGCTGAAACGACGGTTTGCCCTCGCGCGGGCCTGGCTGTTCCGCGAACTGAGCGGCGACGGGCGATGACGTCCGACCATTGGCGTCTCGTCCGCGAACTGTTCGAGGCGGCCCTGGCTGCCGCGCCGGCGGACGTGCAGGCATGGCTCCAGGCCCAGCCGGCCGACGTGGCCGTCCGCGCCGAGGTCGCCTCGTTGCTCGAACACCACACGCAGGCGGGATCGTTTCTCGCCGACCCGCTCCCCGAACAAGCGCCTGGATTGCTGGCCGACGATGGGGCGCTCGAGCCCGGCGCGCTCATCGGTCACTTCAAGGTCGTGCGCGAGATTGGCCGCGGTGCGATGGGTCACGTCTACCTGGCCGACGACGTCAACCTCGGGCGCCCGGTCGCGCTCAAGGCGCTCGCGCCGCACCTCACGGGCGACTCGTCGTACCGCGAGCGGCTCCGGCGCGAAGCCCGTGCGGCCGCCGCGATGACGCATCCCGGCATCTGCACCGTCCACGCGCTCGAAGAGTTCGACGGGCAGCTGTTCATCGTCTCCGAGCTCGTCGAGGGCCACACGCTGCGCGACGAGATCGGCAACGGCCAGCCGCCCGACGCGGAGGCGATCGGGCGGACGGCTCGAGAGCTGGCCGAAGCGTTGGCCGCCGCGCACGAGAGCGGCATCACGCACCGCGACTTCAAGCCGGAAAACGTCATGCGCGATCGATCCGGCCGCCTGAAGGTGATGGACTTCGGGCTGGCCTACGCCGCCGATTCCGGCATGTTGAACGCGGGCGCGATGGCCACCATGCCCGGCGTGCTGGTCGGTACGCCTGCCTACATGGCGCCTGAACAGCTGAACGGCCAGCGCGCCGACGCCCGCGCCGACGTGTTCGCCTACGGCGTGGTCCTCTACGAATACGCCTGCGGGAGCCATCCGTTCGAGGCGGCATCGCCCCTGGCGCTGGTGGCTCGCGCGCTTGAGGGCGACGCGAGGCCGATTGCCGATCGTGCACCGCAGATTCCGGCCAGTCTCGCGAGGGTCATCGATCGATGCCTGCGTAAGCTGCCGGCCGACCGTTTCCCGTCCGCAACGGGCATCGTGGAGGCCTTGGGGGTTGACGGGGCACGTACCGGAACCATCTCAGCCGGCGGGGCATCGACCTGGTGGCATGTGCACCAGGTCGCCGTCCTGGCCGTCTATGTGGTGGCGACGGTGGTCTCGTGGTGGATCAAGGAGTCGATCGCCGGATCGGTGCTGCTGTCGGCATTCGTGTCCGTCGGCGCGTGCGCGTCCGTCGCCGGCATTGTCCGCGCGCATCTGCTGTTCACGTCGTTCGTCAACCGTCCTCGTCTGCGGAGCGAAAGCCTGCGCACGCGGAGCGTGTTGACGACCGTGGATTTGTTCATGGCTGCCTCGCTCGCGGTCGACGGCTTCACGATCGCGAGCGTGCGTCCTCTCTGGGGAGTGTTGACGCTCGGACTGGCGGCGGGCGTCGCGCTGGCCACGCTCCTGATCGAGCCGGCCACGGCATCCGCTATGCTTCCCGAATGACCGTCATCGAGATTCGCGCTCCTGGCGGGCCGGACGTATTGACACCGGCCGAGCGGCCGACGCCTTCGCCCGGCGAGGGCGAGGTCCTCATCCGGGTGGCGGCCGCCGGCGTCAATCGCCCGGACGCGATGCAGCGGGCCGGGCACTATCCGCCGCCGCCCGGTGCGTCGGACATTCCCGGTCTCGAGGTCGCTGGTACCATCGTCGAGGTGGGCCGCGGAGTCCGCGGGTGGCGTGCCGGCGACAGCGTGTGCGCGCTCGTGGCGGGCGGCGGCTACGCCGAATACTGCGTCGCGCCGGCGCCGCAGTGCCTGCCTGTTCCGCGCGGCTGCGACCTCGAACACGCGGCGGCAATCCCCGAAACGTTCTTCACGGTGTGGACGAACCTGTTCGAGCGCGGCCGCCTGAAGGCCGGCGAGTCGGTTCTGATCCACGGCGGGTCGAGCGGCATCGGGACGACGGCGATCCAGCTGGCGCGGGCGCGGTCATCGCGGGTCTTCGCCACGGCCGGTTCGGCGGAGAAGTGCGCGGCCTGCGAACGCCTTGGCGCCGACCGCGCCATCAACTACCGCGAAACCGATTTCGTCGCCGCCGTCCGCGAAGCCACCGGAGGCCGCGGCGTGGACGTCGTCCTCGACATGGTCGGCGGTGATTACCTGCCGCGGAACCTGGACGTCCTCGCGATGGACGGACGCCTCGTGCAGATCGCGGTCCTCGGCGGCGTGAAGGGCACGCTCAACCTGATCACGATGATGCAGCGCCGGCTGACGCTGACGGGTTCGACGCTGCGGGCGCGGCCGGTCGCCGAGAAGGGCGCCATCGCCGGTGAACTGCGCACGCACGTCTGGCCGCTGCTCGAAGCCGGCGCCGTGCGGCCGGTCATCCACGCCACCTTTCCACTCCGCGCCGCGGCCGACGCGCACCGTGTGCTCGAGTCGGGCGTGCACATCGGCAAGCTCGTGCTCGTTGTCGTAGCGCGGGGCTTTCAGCCCCGCCGGCCGCGGCCCTGAAGGGCCGCGCTACGGCGTCCTGCGATTGACCGTATCCCGACCATGAACTACACACGACTTGGGACGACCGGCCTCACCGTGTCGCGGCTATGCCTGGGCGCGATGACGTACGGATCGCCTGACTGGCACCCCTGGACGCTCGACGAGGCCGCCAGCCGTCCGTTCATCAAGCGGGCGATCGAGAAGGGCATCACATTCTTCGATACCGCCGACATGTACTCCCGCGGCGCCAGCGAGGAAGTCCTCGGCCGCGCGCTGAAGGACTTCGCATCTCGCGACCAGGTGGTCGTTGCGACGAAGGTGTTTCACCCGATGGGCGCCGGCGTCAACGATCGGGGTCTGTCGCGCAAGCACATCCTTGACGCCATCGACGCGTCGCTCCAGGCGGCTCGGGATGGACTACGTCGACCTCTACCAGATTCACCGGTTCGACTACGACACGCCGATCGAGGAAACCCTCGAAGCGCTGAACGACGTCGTCCGCGCCGGTAAGGTCCGCTACATCGGTGCCTCGAGCATGTTCGCGTGGCAGTTCGGGAAGATGATCGCGACGTCCGAGCGCCAACGGCTGGGCGCGGTTCGTCTCGATGCAGAACCACTACAACCTGGTGTACCGCGAGGAAGAGCGGGAGATGCTGCCGCTGTGCCGCGCCGAGGGCGTCGGGGTCATTCCGTACAGCCCGCTGGCCCGCGGGTTTCTGGCCGGCGACCGGAAGAAGGGCGGCGGCGGTGACACGGTCCGCGCCAAGAGCGACAAGCTTGCCGCGAAGTTCTACTTCGCCGACACCGACTTCACGATCGCCGACCGCGTCGGCGAGATCGCGAAGCGGCGCGGCGTCGGCCGCATGCAGGTCGCGCTGGCCTGGATGCTGTCCCGCCCCGGCGTCACCGCGCCGATCGTCGGCGCCTCCAAACTCACGCACCTGGACGAAGCGGTTGACGCGCTCGACGTGACGCTGACGCCCGAGGAATGCGCGTCGCTCGAGGAACCGTATCAGCCGCACGCGGTCGTCGGCCCCCTGTGAGGCGACGTATGGCGGCCTCTTCAGGGCCGCCTGTTGACGTCCGACCTGCTCGTCGCGCTGTCGCATCGCAACTTCCGCCTGATCTGGCTCGGCCTGCTCGCGTCGATCACGGGCTCGATGATGCAGAACGCGGGCTTGTTGTGGCACGTGTCGCTGCTGGTCTCGCCTGACAGGAAAGCGATCGCGCTGGGGATGGTCGGCTTCGTGCGCGTCGTGCCGATCGTCGTCTTCTCGATGCTCAGCGGCGTCGTGGCCGACGCCTGGAACCGCCGGACGCTGATGCTGCTGACACAGGCCGGCGCGGCGCTCGTCTCGCTGGCGCTGGCGGTCCTCACGTTTCGCGGTCTGACGACGGTGTGGCCGGTCTATGTGCTCGCCGCGCTCGGCGCGGCCGTGGGCGTCTTCGACCTGCCGGCCCGGCAGGCGCTGGTGCCGACGCTCGTCCCTCGCGAGCACCTGCCGAACGCCATCAGCCTGAACGCGATGATGTTCCAGGCGGCGTCGGTGGTCGGGCCGTCCATTGGCGGCGTCCTCATCGCCGCGGCCGGCGTCGGCTGGGTCTACGTCGTCAACGCGTTGTCGTTCGGCTGCGTGATCCTCGCGCTGCTGCTGATGCGGGGCGTGAGCGGCCGGCCCGCGCGCGAGGCCGATGCGCCGGCCGACGAGGTGTCGCTGAAGGCCGCGATGGAAGGGCTGCGGTTCGTCTTCACCTCGCCGCTCATCCGATCGACGATGCTGCTGGATTTCTTCGCAACGTTCTTCTCGTCGGCGACGGCGCTGCTGCCGATCTTTGCGCAGGACGTCCTGCGTGTCGGCGCCACGGGCTACGGCTGGCTGTACGCGGCGCCCGCTCTGGGCGCCGTGCTGATGAGCGCCATCATGATTCCGCTGACCAGCCGCATCGTCCGGCGCGGCCCGGTGCTGCTCTGGGCCGTCGGCGCCTACGGTGCCGCGACGGCCGTGTTCGGCGTGTCGCGCTGGTTCTGGCTGACGTTCCTGTGCCTCGCGATGACCGGAGCCATGGACACGATCAGCATGATCATCCGCAACATCGTGCGGCAGCTCGAGACGCCCGATCGGCTGCGCGGGCGCATGATCGGCGTGAACATGGTGTTCTTCCAGGGCGGACCGCAGCTGGGCGAGCTCGAGGCGGGCGCCGTGGCCAGCTGGCTGGGGCCCGTCGTGTCGGTGGTGAGCGGCGGGTCTAGGATGCGTGATCGCGACTGCCTGGGTGGCCAGTCGTCACGCCCGCGCTGCGGCGCTACGTCGCGGACGCGACGAGGCCGACGAAGGCCGGGATGAGATGAAGCCACTCACAGAGACTGAGTTCCTCCGTTGGGCCGAGCTCGCCGGCTTCCGTCTCGATGAACGGTACCCGCAGTCGGCTGTCTTGACCCTTCAGCCGGACCCTCAGCTGAACCGATTTTGGAACGTGCCGCATCAACCCGAGCGTCGGCCATACTTCATTGCGTCGATCCTGGAGCTCATGGGCGACTGGCGATCGTGTTACGTCTGGAGGCACCTTGGCAGCTGGCCGGAATCTGTCGATGCGTCGCGCATCAACGATGTCGTTGAACACAGAATTCTGAAGGGCCTCGGACTTCCTCTTGGGACGGCGGATGTCGTGGAGATAGCAAGGGAAGAGTTGGACACGCTCGTCACGTTGATCTTCACGACGACGATTTTCGGATGGTCGGTGGGCGAGGACTTGTACGTGGTTCCGAGCCACGGGCGATACTTGGTTCAAACCGATCACCATGACGCCATCCACGTGTGCTTTCGGGCGCCAGAAGACCTCGAACGCTGGGTCGAGGTCATGGACACCAGTGGGTTTCCTCTTCCCGACGATGTCCCGGATGCGACATTCAAGCAGCCTTCCTGGATGAAGGATGACGATGGCTAACAGTCTACGCCGGTTTGGTTCAATCGGCGATTGTCGCGGGCCTGATTGTCAACGCGTCCGGGCTCGGGTCGCGTGGCCGCCCAACGGCCGGCACCTGCTGGCCGGGTGACCCTCTATGAAGGTGCTCGCCTCATCGTGGGCGACGGGAACGCGCCGATTGAGAATGCCGCGTTTCTCGTCGAGCGCGGCCGCTTCGTTCAGGTTGGACGAAAGGGCGCAGATTCGAGCGCCACAGGGAGCCGCGCGCGTGGATCTGACCGGCAAGACGGTCATTCCCGCCCTGGTCGATGCGCACTCGCACATCGGCTACATGAAGAACCTGACCAGCGGCGCCGAGAACTACACGCGCGAGAACATCCTCGATCACATGCGCCGGTTCGCGTATTACGGTGTCGGGGCCAGCCAGGCGATGGGCAGCGACTTCGGCGAGATGCCCTTCCTGCTTCGTGACGAGATTCTCGCGGGCAAATACCCGGATGCGGCCCGGTTCCTGACCGCGGGCCGCGGCCTTGCACCGCTCAGCGAGATCAGTCCGGACAACATGCGCCAGGCGGCGTTTCCCGGTGACCACCGTATCGGGCGCCCGCGCCTCGGTGCAGGAGCTGGTGCCGCGCAAGGTGAAACTGATCAAGACGTGGGTGGACGACCGCGGCGGCGCCGTCAAGCCGCTTGCGCCGGAGCTGTACAGGGCCATCATCGATGAGGCGCACCGAAACAACCTGCGCGTCGCGGTTCATGCCACCGACCTGCAGCAGGCGAAAGAGCTGTTGCGGGCAAACATCGACGTGTTCGCGCACATGATCAGCGACGTGGACGCCGAGCTACTCGCGCTGTTCAAGCAGCATCCGAAGACAGCCGTGCTGTCGGCGCTGGGCGGACCGCACCGAGCGGTCTATGCACCGTGGCTCCATCCCGTGCACCCGCTCATCGCCGAGACCGTGCTGCCCGAGCAGATCGCCCGGCTGCAGGGCCGATTTCCAGTCAAGGGAGACGCGCTGGCGCGCAGCCAGGAGTCGTGGGACCGTCTGGCCAGAGGGATTGCCCAGCTCCATGCGGCAGGCGTCCCGATAGGCGTCGGAACCGATGGCGGCGGGCAGCAGGGCGACCAATTCATCGGCTGGACGATGCATGCGGAGCTGGAGAACATGGTCATGGCGGGTATCCCGCCTGCGCAGGCGCTCGTCGCGGCGACGAGAACATCGGCGGAGATTCTCGGTCAGGACGACCTTGGGATGGTGGCCGCAGGCAAGAGCGCAGATTTCGTCGTGCTCGACGCGAATCCCGCTCGAGGACATCACCAATACGAGAAGGATCTCCCGGGTCTTCCTGCGCGGCGTGGAAATCGATCGGACGAGGTTAAGAGCCGGGTTCATGAGCCGCGGAACCGGAAACGAGTGACAGCACGGGGACGAGCCGGACATGCATTTGCGATTGTTGAAAGATGACGGGGCTCACGACCGGACGATCGTCAACGCATCAGAACGCGATCACCAGGAGGCGTTCAGCGGAATCCGGTGTCCGCTCTGCAGTTGGCGGCCCTCCAGGTCGAGCCTGTGGTTCTGCGACTCCGTCGGGACTCCCGAGCCGTCGTTCGAGGGGTGCGGTACCGCGTGGAACACGTTTTCGACTGGAGGACGTTGTCCGGGTTGCAGCCACCAGTGGCTGTGGACCTCGTGCCTTCGATGTGCCGGGTGGTCGTTGCACAAAGACTGGTACGCGGATCAAGGGCCTACTTTGGCGTGAACGTGATCGTGATCTCCGGATCGAGCGTGAACTTGAGTCCGGGAACGTTCTTGAGCGTTTCGTTCGCCTCAGCGGCGGTTTTCGGCGCCTGCAACTTGGCGGTCAGGTTGGGATCGGCCGCAATCTGGTCGATGTCGACGTCGATGAGCGTGACGCGATTGCCGTCGACAAACGGGCTCGAGGTCTGAACCAGCGTGCCCTCCGGTTCGAGGGCGACGGTCAGACGTGCGCCGGCCAGCAGCGCCTTGACCATCTCGATCTGCTGGGTTGACGGTGGCGTGACGTCGCCGTTCGGGCCGGGGAGGGCGATCGGCAGGCCGTCCGGCCGCGGGATGAGGATGCGCAGCAGCACGTTGCCGTCGGGCTGTTTCGTCAGGCCGAACGTGATTTGTCCGCCGTTCTGGCTCTTTGAACCGACCGATACGCCTCCAGGTACGGGCGGCTGTTCGCTGACACGGAGCTGCGTGATGTCGGTGAAGGCGTAGATCGAATCGCGGCCCTGCGCCTTGGCGGTCTTGACCGGCATGGACGAAATGTAGGTCACGCCCGGGCCGAGCGCGTCGACCAGCGACCGGGCCTGGGCTTCGGATGTCGGGTCGGCGCTGGCCGCATTGCCGCCGCCCAGAATCGCGAACGCTCTCAGCTGATCCGTTGCGGCGTCGGTGAGCAGCAGCCGCTGCTCGATGGTGCCGCTGCCGTCGGCTCTCAGCCTGATCACGGTTGAGGCCTCGAAGCAGCCCACCAGCGGCAGTGCGGCCAGAGCGACCAGGGCGCGTCGAAGGAAGGTCATGAGAAGACGATGACACAGAACGCCGCGCCGCGGCGCCGAAAACCTGCCGGGCGTAGGGTCCCGCTGAGCCGCGCCCTGTCGAAGCTCGGCGTTTTGTCCCGGAAGCAGGCGGTGGAGGCGATCCGGGCCGGCCGCGTGAGCGTGGACGGCCGCATCGTGAGGCGCGAGGCCGTGCTCGTTGTCCCGGAGCGCGTTCGTCTGCTGGTGGACGGTGTCGAGCGGCGCCGCGCGCCGTGGCGGACCCTCGTGTTTCACAAGCCGCGGGGCGTCGTGACCACGCGCCGCGACCCTGAGGGCCGGCCGACCGTCTACGATGTGCTGGGCGAGGCGGCCGCGGGCCTCATTGCGGTCGGGCGGCTGGATCTGGCAACCTCGGGCCTGCTCCTGCTGACGTCGGACACGCGGCTGGGGGACTGGATCACCGATCCGGCGCACGAAGTGCCGCGCGTGTACGCTGTGACCGTGCGCGGGCGGGTCGAGGCTTCCCGGCTGGCCGCCTTCACAGCGGGCATCGCGATTCGGAAAGCATCGGCGCGGGAATCGCATCTCACGGTCGAGCTGCACGAAGGCCGCAACCGGCAAGTCCGGCGGATGTTCGATGCGATCGGCCACGAAGTGACGAGGCTCAAACGCGTGAGGTTTGGCGGCCTCGAGCTCGGCGGCCTGGCGCCCGGGCAATTTCGTGAGCTGTTGCGTGCAGAAATTGCCGCGGCCTTCCCGGGAGCGCCGGTCCGCGAAGTATGATCTTCAGCAAGGAGACATCGGACACGTTGGACACCTTCTCGCCGGCCGAAGCCCCCACCGCACCCCCGCTCCGTGAGCGATCGGAGATTCCCGACCCGTTCAAGTGGGATCTCTCGCACATCTATCCCGACTGGGACGCGTGGCAGCGCGGGTACGACGAGCTCGACCGGAAGATCGGCGAGTGCGCCGCGTTCCAGGGCACGCTGGCCCAGGGCGCCGACCGCCTGCTGGCCGCCTACCGGCTGCGCGACGAGATCGGTCAGCTTTCACACAAGGTCTGGTACTACACGTCGCTCGCCTACGACCAGGATCAGCGGGACAACCCGCTCAACGCCAGGCGGCAGCAGGTGCAAATCCTGTTTGCGAAGGAAGCTCAGGCGTTCTCCTGGTTCGTTCCCGAATTGCTCCGGGTTCCGCTGGCAACCGTCCAGGCCTGGATGGCGCAGCAGCCGGACCTGACCGTTTACCGGTTCGCGATCGAGGACCTCTACCGTCAGCAGGAGCACGTGCTCGACGACAAGGGCGAGCACCTGCTGTCGTTGTCGAGCCGGTTTTCGTCCTCGCCGAACGATGCCTACGCGGCGCTGTCCACGGCCGACGTCAAGTACCCGACGGTCCGGCTGTCGACCGGAGCCGATGTCACGGTGACGTACGGCCAGTACCGCGCGCTCCTGGCCACCAACCGCAATCAGGCCGATCGCGCGCTGGCGTGGCGTTCGCTTCACGAGCTGTATGCGGGCAGCATCAACACGTACGCGTCGCTCTACAACTCCATCCTGCAGCGCGATTGGTTTCACGCGCAGGCCCGCGGGTTCGGTTCGTCGCTCGAGGCGGCGCTGCACGGCAACAACATCCCGACGACGGTCGTGGAGAACCTGATCGAGACCACCAAGACCAACGTCGAGCCGCTGCGCCGTTACCACCGGCTGCGAAAGAAGGTGCTCGGCCTCGAGACATACCACACCTACGACACCACGATTCCGCTGGTGCACGTCGACCGGCAGTATCCGTACAACGACGTCCTCGAATGGCTGCCGGCGTCGGTCGCGCCGCTCGGGCCGGAGTATCAGCGCCAGCTGCGCGAAGCCCTCCACAGCGGCTGGATCGACGTGTACGAAAACTCGGGCAAGCGCAGCGGCGCGTATTCGGCGCCCGTGTACGGCGTCCACCCGTACATGCTCCTCAACTACAACGACACGCTCGACGATGTGTTCACGCTGGCGCACGAGGCGGGGCACTCGATGCACACGGTGCTGTCGCATGCGCACCAGCCGTTCGTCTACGCGAGCTACGAGATCTTCGTCGCCGAGGTGCCGTCCACGTTGAGCGAGGCGCTGTTTCTCGAGTACATGCTCGCGCGTACGACCGACGAGCGCGAGCGCAGCGTCCTGCTGCAGCACGCCATCGACGGCATCGTCGCCACGTTCTACACGCAGGTGATGTTCGCGGACTACGAGCTGCAGGCGCATCGGCTCGTCGAGGAAGGAAAGCCGGTCACCGCCGAGGCCCTGGGCGATATCTACTTCGGGCTGCTCAAGGCGTATCACGGCGACGCGTACGACTACGACGATCTGTCGCGCGTCACCTGGGCGCGTATCCCGCACTTCTACAGCACGCCGTACTACGTCTATCAGTATGCGACGTGTTTCGCGTCGAGCGCGCAGGTCATGAAGCAGCTGACCGGTGGCGGCGACGCCGAGCAGAGGCAGGCGGTCGAGCGGTATCTGACGCTGCTCAAGTCTGGCGGGAGCGACCACCCCATGGCGCTGCTCCAGAAGTCAGGCGTGGATCTCAGCAAGCCGGAGACGGTTCGCGCCGTCGTCGATCAGCTGGACACACTGGTTACGAGGCTGGAGAAGGAGATCAGTTGAGCGTCCGGTGCTGAGGCCCTGGACGCATGCGAGCGCGTGCGCCCAGGGCTCCCGGCAGCTCTCTTGTTAGAACGGACAGTTCCCAGGGCTGACGGCGTCAATCCGACGCGTCGCATCCGAGGGGATGAGCTGCACGGCGATCGTCCGTGCCTCCACCGTGCCTTCGTTCCTGATGTTGTGGACATGGTTCCCGCCCGGATCGACCAGCCCCATCCCTTGGGTGTAGACGGTCGGCTGGCACTGCGAATCGTCTCCTTCGTAGGCGGTCACCGCGCCTGCGGTGACGATGATGAGGCTGTGGCCCGGATGCGTGTGCCAGCCCGTGCTGCCTCCCGGCTGCCAGACGTTGCTCTGTACGTACACGTCTGAGTTGCCCTTGGTCTTCTGCCACGACAGCCAGATATCGCTGTGGTGCCGCGACTTCCAGAAGTCAGGTGGAATGAGCTGGTTGAACACGCTGATCTCGCCGAATCGGCCGACGGCGAGCGTGGTGCCGACGAACCCGGCGGCTGGTGTGGCCAGGACGGGCCTGGCCGAGTAGGCAGTCGCCGCGAGGGTAGCCCCGAGCAGTATG
The DNA here is from genome assembly GCA_963821285.1 of uncultured Acidobacteriota bacterium. Classification (GTDB taxonomy): domain Bacteria; phylum Acidobacteriota; class Vicinamibacteria; order Vicinamibacterales; family CAVVIG01; genus CAVQJU01. The sequence goes on along the minus strand of CAWGDD010000010.1, from coordinate 262,932 downwards.
ACCGACGTCCATTTTCGTTCCATGTGTCCCTCTCGTTTCTTGGCGTCCCCGGTACGGAGGCGCATGGACACAATCGGGGTGTCGAGGGGGTACGGTCAAACGGCAATGAGCTGAATCGCTGTTGTTTCCCCGTCTGCCGTGGAATACCGTGCTTTGCCGCCCTGGCGCCGGCGACGGTACAATTCAGGCTTCCCCGAATTGCCATGACCCCGGCAAGAGGTGGCGATGGACGAACTCCCCTCAAGCGCACCGCCACACGCGGAATCACGGTCGGACCGGCTGGACTCGTGGAAGGAAATCGCCGCGTACCTCAATCGTGACGTGACAACCGTCCAGCGATGGGAGAAGCGGGAAAGGATGCCCGTCCATCGCCATCTGCACGACAGGATGGGCTCCGTTTACGCCTCTCGCGTCGAGCTGGACGGGTGGATGCAGAGCCGGAATCTTCGAGCGTCGCAGGACCCCGGCGACACCGCGTCCGCGAGCACTGGCGCGGCAGTTCCGATGCCGTCGGCAGTCGCGAACGCGCCGGCACGGCGGATGTTTGTCCTGGTCGCCGCCGCGGTCGGAACGGCCCTGGTGGTTGGCGCCGGCCTGTGGCTTCGAGCCACTGAATTCTTCTGGCGAAGTCCAATCGCCGGCGCGCGGTTTCAGACCGTGACGGATTTCGATGGCATCGAGCAGGCCGCCGCCATGTCACGCGACGGCCGTTTCGTGGCGTTTCTGTCGGACCGAGACGGGCGGATGGATGTCTGGGTCACCCAGGTCGGATTCGGGACAGTTCCATAACCTGACGCACGGAAGCGCACCGGAGCTCGCCAATCCTTCGGTCAGAACGCCGGGCTTTTCTCCTGACGCCTCGTTCGTCACGTTTTGGGTTCGGCGGCCGGACGAGGCGAACGGCGGCGGAATCGGCCTCTGGGCGGTGCCGACGCTCGGGGGAGAGCCGAGGCCGTTGTTTGAAGGGGTTGCCGAGTCCGATTGGTCGCCTGATGCCGCTCGACTCGTGTACCACACTCCCGGACCCGGCGATCCGATGTTCGTGACCGACGCCAGTCGGCAATCGGAGGGCCGGCGGATCTTCACCGCGCCCGCGGGTCTCCACGCTCACTTTCCGATCTGGGCGCCTGACGAGCGGTTCATCTATTTCGTCCAGGGTTCGCCTCCCGATCAGCTGGACATCTGGCGTGTGTCGGCCGAAGGGGGTTCCGCCGAACGCCTCACGTCGCACAACGGACGCGTGAGCCATCCCGTGCTGCTGGATCGAAGGACGCTCGTGTACCTTGCCAGCGATCCTGATGGGTCAGGTCCATGGCTTTATGGCATGGACGTCGAGCGGCGTATCCCGCACAGACTGAGCTCCGGCGTCGAACGATACACGTCGTTGTCGGCGAGCGCCGACGGCCGTCATCTGGTTGCCACACTGGCCAATCTCAAGCGAACGCTCTGGCGGCTGCCCCTCGGGGATTCACCGGCGGTCGTCTCGGCGCCCAGCCGCATCTCGCTGACAACTGGCACGGGGTCTGCCCCGCGGCTGGGTCCGAACTACCTCCTCTACGTCTCCGCAACCGGCGTCAGTGAGAGCATCTGGAAAGTCAGCGACGGCGTTGCAACTGAGCTCTGGACTGGCCCGGGAGCCCGAATGATTGGCGGCCCGGCGATCAGCGCCGACGGTCAGCAGATCGCGTTCTCGGCCCGGCAGCAGGGGAAGGCACGCTTGTACGTGATGAACGCCGACGGTACGCATGTGCGAACCGTGACCGACGCGCTCGAGCTGCAAGGCACCCCGGCATGGGCTCCCGACGCCCGGTCGATCACATCGGCGGTGGTCGATCGCGGCGTGCCGCACCTCGTCCGCGTGCCGCTTGACGGCAGTGTTCCGACCCCTGTCGTGCACGAGTACTCGCTCGATCCGGTGTGGGCGCCGGACGGTCGCTTCGTTGTCTATTCGGGGCCTGACGTCGGAACGACGTTCCCGGTGCTCGCGACAGGTGCGGCTTCACATCTGCCGGCGCTGACCCTTACGCGCGGGGCTCGCCGTCTGACGTTCCTCCCCGGAGGTCGAGGCCTTGTCTTCCTGCGAGGAGAAATCCAGCATAAAGATCTCTGGCTCTTGGATCTGGAGACGGGTACCGAGCGGCAGTTGACCAACGTCCCTCACGACTTCCAGATCGGCGACTTCGACCTCTCCCCGGACGGTCATGAGGTCGTACTCGAACGACTGCAGGACCAGTCTGATGTTGTGTTGCTGGATTTGCCGCGGCCGTGACGAGGCAGAGGTTGCCTGGACGCGTGACGGGTTTGGTGTGCGTTACGTCTTGCGCGGGACCTGAAGGACAGCGTGCATGACGCCGATGCACGCGTCCATCACCACGATCAGGCCGCCCGCCTCGGCCTTCACCGCGGCGTCTTCGTTCACGACGCCGCTCTGCAGCCACAACGCTTTCGCGCCAACCTTCACCGCCTCGTCTGCGATGGCCGGCGTGAACTCGGCGCGCCGGAACACGTCGACAATGTCGATTCGTTCGGGCACGTCCGCAAGCGACGCGTAAGCGCGCTCGCCGAGGACCGAGGTCTCGTTCGGATTCACGGGGATGACGCGGTAGCCGGCGCTCTGCAGCTTCCGCATGATGCCGTTCGACGGCCGATCGGGATTGGACGATGCGCCGACCATGGCGACGATCGACGCGTTCGTCAGAAGCTGTCTGAGCGCTGCATCGGGCGGGTTGCGGTGCGGCATCACCGGTGGCCCCGGCGGTCCCGCCCGGCCCGGCGTTCGACGCCGCCCGGTGGGCCGTGGTGGGCTCGACGCCGTTCCCGGCTGGCCTGATTGCGCCGCTCCCGGGCCGCCTGAATGGTGACGGCGGACTTGGCGTCGGCCGCCGACTCGCGCTGTACGCGCGCGGTCCGGCGCGCGGGATCCAGCACGTCGAGGAGTCCTTCGTAGATGGCCTTCGAACGCGCGTCCTCGCTGCCAGGGGCGCCGGCCGCGATGCGCTCGCGCAGATAGTTCGCTGCCGCCTGAACGTTCGCACGCTGCCAGCTCATGCTGGTCGTCCGGACGGACCAAGAACCGAGTACCAAGGCCCGAGGACCATTGCTAAACGGTTCCGAGCCGCGCCGTGGCAGCAATCTCGGCGGCGGCGCGCCGGCCGCTCTCGACCGCGCCGTTCATGTAGCCCTGCCAGCGGACGCTGGTGTGTTCGCCCGCGAAAAAGAGTCGTCCCGCCGGCCGGGCCAGCCACTCGCGCAAGGCGGGATCGAACGACGGGTCGAAATACGCGTAGCCGCCGCGCGCGAACGGGTCCGACTCCCAGACCACCTGGCGCGACGCGCCGAGCTCGGCGGGGCTGGCGCCGAGCCACGACAGGCCGTTCGCGAACCGCGCGATGCCGTCCCGCGCGACCATCGCCTGCGTCTCTTCGCTTGCGGTCCCTCCTGCCAGCAGCGTGAGGATCCCTCGGGCCCCGGCCTGCTCCTCGTTGCCTTCCCAAATGGCGCCGTACGGCAGCGGCGAGCCGAAGGCCCGGGGCCGTCCCTTCGCGCGCCAGAACCGCTTCGAGTACTGGAGCAGCGTCTTCGTCGCCCGCCCGTACTTGAGCGTCGCGATCGCGGCGTGCTGGTGCGCCGCGAGCGCCGGCGTGATCGGCACGCGGCGAAGCACCGACGCGGGCAGTGCCAGCACCAGGTAATCGCTCGTCAGCGGCGCCGACGTGCGGCCGCGTTTCAGCGTCGCGTGCACGGACTTGCCCCTCACCGACACGGCGACGAGCTCGGTACCGAGCTGAATCCGGTCGCCCAGCTTCGCCGCCAGCGCGGCGGGCAGACGATCGTTGCCGCCCGCGATCCGGTACATCTCGCCGCGGCCCGGGCGCTCGTTTTCGGCGAACTGGTCGACGAGCGCGAGGAGCGACAGCTCGTCGGGGTCGGCCAGAAAGAACCCGCGAAGGCCCGTGGCCGTGGCACGCAGCTCGGGATCGGCGCGCTCGTCGTCCAGCCACTGCGCCACCGAACGGCGGGCGAGGTCGGCCGTCACGGGCGAGTCCCAGCGCCGCTCAGCAAGCCGATAGCGGCGGGTGAGACCGCCCAAACGCTTTTCGAGCTGGCCCCATCCGCGCGCGATGCTTCCGCTGACGACGCGCGGCGGCTGGCTGGATCCGGCGGCGCCCGGACGCACGTAGCCGAAGCCATCGCGCAGAATCCTGGAGAGCGTCAACCCCAGCTCACGGGCCAGCTGACAGATTTCCTCCTGCGCTTCGTCGATCATGTCGCCGCCGGCTTCGGCGTGCTGGCGGTCGGCGAACCCGTCGCGGATCGTCCAGACGCGGCCGCCCACGCGGTCGCGCGCCTCGATAACGGTCACGGCCGCGCCCATGGCCGCGAGGTCGTAGGCGGCCGCAAGCCCCGCGAGGCCGGCGCCCGCGACCAGGACCGACACGCCGGCCAGAGCCGGGGTGTTAGCGGCCAAATCGCTTGAAGAAGCTGCTGTCATTCCAGGTCGGGCGGCCGGCGCGGTTGGCGATCCGCAAGGCGAGCTGATGGATGACGTTGACGAAGTCGATGGCCGCCTTCATGTCCACCGGCTGGTTCACATCGTCGGAGGGCGCGTGGTAGCGCTCGGCGGTCCATTGCTGCGCGATGGCCGCTTCGGGCGTGTTCGCCTCGTAGCCGACCTTCATCGCGAGCGCGGGGATGCCCGCGCGGACGAAGCTGTACTGGTCGCTGCGCGTGAACCGGTTGCGCTGTGGCTCGGGATCGCCCTGGATCGCCAGGTGGAGATCGCGGGCTACGGCGCGGATGTCGCCGGCGAGGTCGGACTCGTCGAGGCCGAGCACCATCAGCGTCCTCAGCGGGAAGAGCGGCAGGAACATGTCCGTGTTGACGTCGGCGACGATCCTCAGGCCCTCCGGCGGATGCTCGACGAAATAACGCGATCCGAGCTCGCCCAGTTCTTCGGCCGTGACGGCGGCGAACACAATCGACCGCGCCGGCCTGTAGCCCGATTCGCGAAGCCGCGCGGCGACTTCGAGAATGGCCGCCACGCCGGACGCGTTGTCCATCGTGCCGTTGTAGATCCGATCGCCGGCGACGGGGTCGCCGATGCCGACATGATCAAGATGCGCCGACAGCACGACGGCCTCACCGCGCAGGCCGGGGTCGGCGCCGCGCAGGATGCCGGCGACATTCGGCGACTCGATGGTCGAGCGGTTGACCGCCATCGTCGCCTTGACGCGCGCCGGCAGTGCGAAGCGGGGAAGCGGCTGCCCGGTCTGGTCGATGGCGGCCAGCTCTGCCAGCGTGTGCCCCGACCCGGCAAACAGCACGTCGGCCTTGTCGGGGTTCATGGTGACGGCAATCTGCTGACCCGGATATTCGTCGAGGGCCGGATCCGCCAGCGACATCTGGGGCTGCAGACGCGCAAGGGTCGATCGCGACCATGGAACCTCGAGGCGCCCGGTGCCGGGCACGGTGATCGTCCCGATGGCACCGGCCGCCCGCAGCATCCGCCAGCGTTCGGCGTTCGACCCGAAGTGCGCCTGCAACGGGCCGGGGAGCGATCCGGTCGGCGTCGAGAAGTACACGGCCACGGCGCCCTTCAGGTTCAGGCCGTCGAAGTCGTTGATGCCGGCGTCGGGGATGTTGAGGCCGTGGCCGGTAAACACCAGCGGCGCGTCCACGTCGAGCGCGGGGTCGATGCGCAGGCTGAAGTTGGCGTCCTCCCCGAGCGTCAGGGGTTCGACGCGGCCGTCGCGTACCAGCGCCAGGCTCGATCGACTCTCGTCGATCTGCCGCGCCTTGAGGGCGACCGGCTGGAGAAACCGGCCGTCGTACGCGGGTTCGAGGCCGGCCTTGCGCCAGACCTCCGCGACGTAGTCCGCTGCGCGGGTGTAACCGGGACGCCCGGCCTCGCGCCCTTCGAGCGAGTCGTCGGCCAGGAACCTGACGTGCGCCCACCACCGCGAGACGTCGGCGGTGTCGTTCGCACCGGCAGCTCCGTTCACCACGCCGCCCGTCGCGGCGGCGATCGCGACAGACAGCGCCGCGGCGCGCGCGCGTGCCGTCATTGCTGGTCCACGCGCACGCCCTTGGCCCGCAGCATCGCGATCAGCCCGTCGGGTCCGACCAGATGCGCGGCGCCCACGACGACGAAGGCGGGACGCGGACGCGCAAACAGCGCCTCGATCCGGGGAAGCCAGTTGCGGTTGCGTTCGACGAGCAGGCGCTGATACATGAGGGGATCGTCTTTGACATCCTGGAGCACGAGACGCTCGACCGTCGGCAGATCGCCGGTCTTCCACGCGTCCGCGATCTTCTGGACGCTGGCTTTTTCGGCGTCGAGGTCCTTCAGCGATTCAGCGAGGAAACGCTCCTGCTGGTTCATGGCCAGGCCGTCGAATCGGGAGATCTGATATTCGGTGGTTTCGAGGCCCTGCACGGCCTTCCGCTCCGTCTGCGCGCGATCGTAGAAATGCTTGTCGAGCCCGAGCGCCGCGTCGAAACCGGCCTTCTCCCACTCGACGGCCATGAGCGTCATCGCCAGGAACCACGGCTTGAACTGCTGCAGCGCGGAGGCCGGCATGCCCAGGTTGCCCACCCTGGCGTTGACGAGCGCCATCGTCGCGGGCGACACGACCTTGTCGAGCGTCTGGCCCGCCGGCAGCATGCCACGCGCCAGCAGCGAGAACTGCGTGTCGGGCGCGAGCATTTCCGAGAGGTCGACCTCCTCGACGAGCAGGTCGCTGTCCTTGAAGCCGGCGTCGAGCGCCGGCGCCAGCGGGTAGAAGTCCTTCGTCAGCATGTGGACCGAGCCGACCAGGTAGACCACGCCCTGCTGGCGCGTGGCTTTCCACATGAAGCTTCGGGCGGCGGCGCGCTGCTGTGCGGCCGCGGTGGCCGCCGTCGCCGCCGTGGCCATCGCCACAGCCGCGATGACGACCGCAAGAACTGAGCGCGAACGGCGAAGTGTGCTCATAGATGAGTACGAAGGACAGAAGGTATGCGATCCTTGACCATTCTAATGGACGTGGAGGCAGGCGTCATCGACGCGCTCAAGAATGTCAGCCGGCGCCCGATCCAGCCCGTGTCCGCGCACGATCTCATCGCGGACCTCGGATTCGACTCGCTGCAGGTGCTCGAGCTCGTGGCCGACCTCGAAGATCGCTTTGATATCACCATTCCCGTCAGTCCGGCGCCAGCGGTTCGCACCGTCGGGGACGTCGTCGCCCAGGTCTCGGCGCTCGTCGAGGCGCGGGCGGGCGCCTGATGTCTACACTTCGTACGCTGCCTCAGGCGCTCCGGGACGCGGCGGAACGTGGACACGGTTGCCTGTTTATCGGCGGCGGCTTCGGGGACCAACACGCGGACGTGTACCGCTCCTACGCGGATCTGCATGCCGCGGCGCTCGGCGTGTCCGGGACGCTGCGCCAGCTGGGCTTGCGGCGCGGCGATCTGGTTGCGCTCGCGCTCGATGATGCGGAGGCGTTCCTGACCTCGCTGTACGGCGCATCGCTCGCGGGTGTGCTGCCAGCGTCGCTGCATCCGCCAGGAGCCACGCGCGACCTCGACTCTTACTGCGCGTTGACGGCCGGCGTGCTGAGCGCGTCGGGCGCTCGCGCCCTCGTGACGAGCGGACGCGTAGCGGAGCGATTCGATCGTGCGCGAGGGCTGTGTCCGACGCTCCAGGTCGTCGTCGCGTATGAAGGACTGGTCGGGCAGGTCGGGCAGGCCGGGCAGGCCGGGCAGGCCGGGCCGGACGAGGCTGCGCTCGACGATCTGGCATTCGTGCAGTTCACTTCCGGCGCGACCTCCGAGCCGAAGGGCGTGGCGCTGACGCACCGCAACCTGTGCGAGAACGTCAACGCCATCAACGGCCCGCACGGGCTGGCCACCACCGACGCCGACTCGGCCGTGAGCTGGCTGCCGCTGCATCACGACATGGGGCTGGTCGGCATGGCGCTCGGACCGCTGTATGCGTCGCGGCCTGCCGTATTTCTGGAGACGCGCGCGTTCGTGAGGCGCCCGGCCGAGTGGCTGCGTGCCATCTCGCGGCACCGCGCCACCATCAGCTTCGCGCCCAACTTCGCCTACGACCTCTGCGTGCGCCGGGTCCGGGATTCGGATCTCGAGGGCGTGGACCTGTCGTGCTGGCGGGTGGCGGGCTGCGGGGCCGAGCCGATTCACGCGCCGACGCTCTCCGCGTTTGCCGACCGATTTCGCGCGTGTGGTTTTCGCGACACGAGCTTCCTGCCCGGGTACGGCCTCGCCGAACACGTCGTGGCCGCGACGTTCGCGCCGCGCGGCCGGCCGCTTCGCACCGACAGCGCGCTCGTCAGCTGCGGCGTGCCGCTGCCTGGCCATCGTCTGCGGATCGCCGACGGCGAGGGGGCCGATTTGCCCGAACGCGAGGTCGGCGAGATCCTGCTGGCCGGACCATCAGTCATGCAGGGCTATTTCGAGCACGGCGCCGTGACGTGCCCGCCGCCGGCTGACGGCTGGCTGCGGACCGGAGATCTGGGCTACCTGGCCGACGGTGAACTGTACGTCTGCGGCAGGGTGAAGGATCTCATCATCGCCAACGGCCGCAAGATCTACCCGCAGGACCTCGAGTGGGGTGTCGACGAGCTGTCGGGCATCCGCCGCGGCCGGACGGTCGCCTTCGGCACGGCAGACGCCGCCGGCCGCGACCGCCTGGTGATGATCGTCGAGCCGAACGGCACGGTGGAGGCCGCGCAGCTCGCCGCCGGCGTTCGCCGGCGTGTCGCGGACCTCTACGGCCTGTTCGTGGACGACGTCGTGGTCGCGCCGGGTGGCACGATCGGACGGACGTCGAGCGGCAAAGTGCAGCGCGCGATGACGCGTGCACGGTACGAGCGCGGCGAGATCGGGTAACGCGATGCTCCGTGCCGTCATCTCGACATCTGCCGCGGTCCGGCTCGACGCGGCGGCAGTATTCCTCCGGCAGTTTCCCGCCTCAACCGAAGTGGTGGTGGTCGGGGCGACCCGCGGCGCCGCGGACGACTTCGTCCGCAGCCTCGCGCGGCGTTCGGCGGCGACGTTCGGGCTGACGCGGTTCGGGTTGACCGAGTTCGCGGCTCGGTCGGCCGTCTCCACGTCAGCGGCCCTGCGCCGCGCGCCGGCCACGCAGGCCGCCGCCGAAGCCATCGCGGCTCGCGCCGTGTTCGACGCGGTGACCGCCGGCGAGCTCGAGTACTTCTCGCCCGGTCGCGTCGATGCCGGGCTTTCCGAAGGCACTCGCTCGCACGCTCCACGAACTGCGGCTCGCCGGCGTCGGACCGGACCGTCTCGGCACGTCGGACGCGGCGACCGGAGACATCGGCCGTCTGCTCGCGCGCGTCGAGGCCGAGCTGGCCCGCGTCAGCGTCGACGATCGCGCGGCGCTGTTCCGCCGCGCCGCGGCAGCCGTACGCGACGGACGCGTGCGCTGGGCCTCGCTGCCGATCGTGCTCCTCGATGTGCCGCTCGACTCCCGATCGGACGCCGGGTTCGTCGAAGCGCTCGCGGGCCGGGCGCCGGAGATTCTGGCCACCGTTCCCGACGGCGACGCCGCCACCGAGAAGGTGCTCGCCGGGCTCGGCGCTGATTTCGAGCGGCGGATGGACGATGCGCGCGAGACGACGGACCTCTTTCACCTGCGCCGTCACGTGTTTCAGAGCGAGCCGCCGCCGGCGCGCGACCGCGCCGGCGACGTGCGCCTGTTTTCGGCGCCGGGCGAAGGCCGCGAGGCCGTCGAGATCGTGCGGCGCATCCTGGACGAGGCGGAAGCCGGCGTCCCGTTCGACGAGATGGCCGTCTTCCTGCGTACCCCGCAGCACTATCTCGGGTTGCTCGAACACGCGTGCGCACGAGCCGGGGTGCCCGCCTATTTCGATCGGGGGATCAGGCGTCCGGACCCGGCAGGGCGTGCCTTCATCGCGCTGCTGTCCTGTGCGGTCGAGGGCTTGTCGGCCAAGCGGTTCGACGAGTATCTGTCGCTTGGACAGGTGCCGCAGGTTCAGTCGGCAGTCAGCAGTCAGCAGTCGGCAGTCTTTCCCCGCGATGAGCTGTTCGGGCGAACGACGACGACGACGTCGAGCCCGAATCGCCTGAGGACATCGCGGGCGATCAGGGACCGGTTCGCGATTCAGACGACGAAGCGATCGTCGCCGGGATGCTTCGTGCGCCGTGGAAGTGGGAGGAGCTCGTCGTCGAATCGGCGGTCGTCGGTGGACGTACCCGAGCCGACGGAGGGCAGCGGTGGCGGCGGCGCCTTGACGGACTTGCCGCCGACTATCGTCTCCGCATCGACGCGCTGAATCGCGAAGAGCCCGAGTCCGCACGCATCCGGCGGTTCGAGCGCGACCTGACGAACCTGCGCCACCTCCGCGAGTTCGCGCTGCCCATCGTGGACGATATGGCCGCCTGGCCCGATCGGGCGACGTGGGGGGAGTGGCTCGACCGCGCGCAGCGGCTGGCGAAGCGGGCGATCCGGCGGGCCGATCGCGTGCTCGAGACGCTGGCGGCGCTGAGGCCGATGGCCGAGGTGGGCCCGGTGTCGATCGAGGAAGTGCGCGACGTGCTGCGCGATCGCCTGATCGTACTCGACTGGGAGCCGCCATTCCGCCGGTACGGCCGCGTGTTTGTCGGCACGCCGCACCAGGCGCGCGGGCGGAGGTTCAGGGTCGTGTTCGTGCCCGGCCTCGCCGAGCGCGTCGTGCCGCAGCGTCCGCACGAGGATCCGCTGCTGCTCGACCAGCGGCGGGGGGCACTTGGCGGGCTGGCCAATCAGGACGATCGCAAGAACGCGGAGCGCCTGCTGTTGAAGCTGTCGATAGGCGCCGCCACCGATCGGGCGTATCTGTCGTATCCGCGCCTGGATGTCGCCGAAACACGTGTGCGCGTGCCGTCGTTCTACGCGCTTGACGTCGTGCGCGCGATCACGGGGGCCGTCCCCGATCACCGCCAGCTGGCGCGGGAGGCTGCCGAGGAAGCTGGCGCGAGCCTCGCCTGGCCTGCGCCAAAGGATCCAAGCCGCGCGATCGACGATCTCGAGCACGACCTCGCGTCGCTGAAGCCGCTGCTCGAGTCCCGCGATCCGGCCTCGGTCCGCGGACACGCGCATTACCTCCTGCAGCTTAACGAGTCCCTGCGCCGGTCGGTGATCAGCCGCTGGACTCGCGGGCGCAAGGCGTGGGCGCCGGCGGACGGCCTCGTGCGCGTGGCGCCGGCGATCAGCCGGGCGCTCGAGAAGGAACGTCTCGGCAACCGCCCATACTCGCTGTCGGCGCTGCAGCGTTTCTCCTCGTGTCCGTACCAGTTCCTGCTGGCCACCATCTACCGCCTCGAGCCCCGCGATGAGCCCGAGCCCCTGGTGCGGCTCGATCCGCTGACACGGGGCAGCCTGTTTCACCGGGCGCAGGCCGAGTTCTACCGCGCGATGGAAAAGGCAGGTGCGCTGCCGGTCACGCCCGACCGCGTCCCTGAGGCCTCGAAAGCCGTCGAGGCCGCGCTCGATCGGGTGGCAGCGGAATACGAGGAGCAGCTGGCCCCGGCGATCCCCCGCGTCTGGCGGGACGAGATCAACGAGCTGCGGCGCGACCTCGGCATCTGGGTCCAGAAGATGGCCGACGACCCCGCGTGGGTGCCCGCCTATTTCGAATTCAGCTTCGGCTTGTCCGATGCCGGCCGGGACGAGCGCAGCCTGAAGGATCCGGTCACAATCGACGGGCGCTTCGTGCTGCGCGGATCGGTCGACCTGATCGAGCGCTCAGAAGATGGCGAGACGCTCCGCGTCACCGACCACAAGACGGGGAAGAACCGGGCGAAAGACGGGCTGATCGTCGGCGGAGGCGGCACGCTGCAGCCCGTGCTGTACAGCGCGGCCATCGAGCAGGGACTGGGCAGGAAGGTCGCCGAAGGCCGGCTGTACTACTGCACCACCGCAGGCGGATTTACCCATCACCCGATTGCGATCAACGACTACAACCGCAACCAGGGTCTCCAGGCGCTCGCGATCATCGATCGCTCGATCGAACAGGGGTTCCTCGCCGCCGCCCCCGCCGAGCGGGCCTGCACGTGGTGCGATTTCCGTCCGGTCTGCGGTCCGCGCGAAGAAGAGCGCGTGTCGCACAAGACACGTGACCGGCTCGCCGACCTCGAAGCGTTGAGGTCGATGCGATGAGCACCAACGACGCCGCCGCGCGCGCCTCCATTCGCGACGACCTCGACGCGACGCTCGTCGTCGAGGCGGCCGCGGGCACGGGAAAAACGACGGAGCTCGTGAACAGGATTCTGCGTGTCCTCGAGGAGGGGCCGACGACGATGGAGCAGATCGTCGCGGTTACGTTCACCGAGAAGGCAGCCGGCGAGCTGAAGCTGCGCCTGCGCGAAGCGCTCGAGACCGCGAGAACGAATGCCGCCGCCGACGTTCGCGGCCGGCTCGACGAGGCGCTCGAGAAGCTCGAGGAGGCCCACGTCAACACGATCCACGGCTTCTGCGCCGAGCTGATTCGCGAGCGTCCCGTCGAGGCGCACGTCGACCCGTTGTTTGCCGTCCTGACCGAGCCTCAAGCCGAACATCTCTACACGCGGGCGTTCCAGGGCTGGCTGCAGGAGTCGCTCGCCAACCCGCCGGAGGGCGTGCGCCGCGCCCTGCGGCGGACTGGCGCGCCGGTCTTTCAGGGCGCCGGGGACGGCGACGGTCCGGTCGACCGGCTGCGCCGCGCCGGCCGGGCGCTGACCGAATGGCGCGACTTCCCGGAGCCATGGCGCCGCCCGCGGTTCGATCGTGCCGCGGCGATTGCGGACGTGCTCGATCTGCTGCACCGGCTCGCCGCTCTCAGCGACGCGCCGCTGTTCAATCGCGACAACCTCCACACCGACACGGACGCGGTGCGCCGCCTCAGCCGCCAGATCAAGCTCGAGGAGTCGTTCGGGCAGGTCGATCTCGACGGCTGGGAAGCGCGTCTCGTCGATCTCGTCCGCGACAAGGGCATGTCGCGTACGCGCAAGGGCAGCGGACACAAGTACGGGAAACAGGCGCTCCGCACGGAGGTGCTCGCCGCACGCGACGCGCTGTTTGCGGCGCTGCAGCAATTCAAGCGCGATGCGGACGGCGACCTGGCCGCCTGCCTGCAGCAGGAACTGGCCGGCGCAACGTCCCGCTATCAGGACTTGAAATCCGCGGCAGGCGTCCTCGACTTCGGCGATCTGCTGGCCAAGGCGCGGGATCTCATCAAGTTGAACGAGACGGTTCGCCAGCACCTGCAGCGCGCGTTCACGCGCATCTTCGTGGACGAATTCCAGGACACTGACCCGATTCAGGCCGAGATTCTGCTGCTCCTCGCCGACGGCCAGCCCGGCAAGCTGTTCATCGTCGGCGATCCGAAGCAGGCGATCTACAGGTTCCGCGGCACGGACGTCGAAACGTACTGGCGCGTGCGCGATCAACTCGGCCGGCAAGGCGGGCGTACGCTGCAGCTGACGACGAGCTTCCGGAGCGTGCCGCCGATCCAGCGTTTTGTGAACGCCGCCTTCGAGCGCCACATGGTCGAGAACCGCGAGACGCTGCAGGCAGGCTACGTGCCCCTCGCGCAAAGCCGGGAAGAAGACGCGTCGCAGCCGGCGATCATCGCGCTGCCGGTGCCGAAGCCCTACGGACGGAGGAGCTTCGGCGGCTTGAAGGCGTCCGCCAAGGCCATCGAGGAATCGCTGCCCGACGCGATCGGGGCGTTTATCGCATGGCTGACGGACAACGATCGCGGGTGGACCGTGGCCGAACGCGGTGCGGACGGCGTCGAAGCGCGCGTGCCCCTCGAGGCGCGGCATATCGCGATCCTGTTCCGCCGGTTCACCAGTTTCGGCGACGACGTGACACGTCCGTACGTCGATGCCATCGAAGCGCGAGGCATCCCGCACCTGCTCGTCGGCGGGAAGGCGTTTCACGGGCGCGAGGAGGTCGAGGCGGTCCGCGCGGTACTGGCGGCCATCGAGTGGCCGGACGACGAGCTGTCGACGTTCGCCGCGCTGAAGGGTCCGCTGTTCGCCATCGACGACGAGCACCTGTTCGAGTTCAAGTCGCGCTTCCACGCGTTTCACCCGTTCCGCGTGCCGCCCGAGCTCGGCGGGAACTCCGGCCAGGATCTCGTGCTGACCGCCGAGCCGACGTCGCACCTGATGCCGATCGCCGACGCGTTGAGGCTGCTGCAGCAGCTGCACCGCGGCCGGAACTATCGTCCGGTCGCCGATACGATTGGCCGGTTGCTCGAGGCGACACGCGCGCACGTGGGCCTCATCCTCAGGCCGGCGGGCGAGCAGGCGCTCGCCAACGTCCTCCACATCGCCGAGCTCGCGCGGCAGTACGAGGCCGGCGGCGGCATCTCGTTCCGCGGGTTTATCGACGAACTGCAGGAGGCGGCCGCATCCGAAACCGCCGAGGCGCCGATTCTCGAGGAAGGCAGCGACGGCGTGCGGCTGATGACCGTGCACAAGGCGAAGGGGCTCGAGTTCCCGGTCGTCATCCTGGCGGACCCCACCTGCCGCATGAGCCGCAGCGACGCCAGCCGCCATCTCGATCCCGAGCGCGGGCTGTGCGCGATCCGCCTGAGCGGATGGGCGCCGCACGAACTCCTGGACCACGAGGCCGCCGAGGTGGCGCGGGACGAGGCCGAGGGCATCAGGCTCGCCTATGTCGCCGCGACGAGGGCACGCGACCTGCTGGTCGTGCCCGCCCTTGGCGATGCGCCGTGGGATGGTGGCTGGCTGAGCCCTTTGAACGACGCCTTGTATCCGCCCGTCGAGCGGCGTCGATCTCGAGCGCGCGCTCCGAAGTGCCCCGCGTTCAAGTCGAAGGACACCGTGCTGGAGCGGCCGAACGACGAGACCGCGACACCGTCGACCGTGTGTCCCGGCCAGCACGACCTTGCCGGGGGTTATTCGGTCGTCTGGTGGGATCCCGGTGCCCTGACACTGGGACTCAAGCCGGCGATGGGCGTCAGGCGCGACGATCTGATCGTCAAGGATGTCGCCCGCGACGTCGTCGCTGACGGCCGCACGAAGTACGACGCGTGGAAGCTCGCGCGCATCAACGCCCGTGACAGGGCATCGGTGCCGACCATTCGGGTGAAAACCGTGCGCGAGTTTGCGCAGGACGACGGGATAGCCACAAACGATGCCACAGAGGCACCGAGATCACAGAGGATCGAAGATCAGCAGGTCTCTGTGACCTCTGTGTCTCTGTGGCTACGTGACGTCGCGCGGCCGTCGGGGCCGGAGTTCGGCACGCTCGTCCACGCGGTCCTGGCCCGGATGCCGTTCGAGGCCACGCACGCCGATCTGAGCGACATCGCCGCCCTGGAGGCGAGGGTGCTGGGTCTGTCCGACGACGACGTCGCGGCGGCGGCGGGGATCGCGGAAGGCGTGCTTGCCCACGACCTGCTGGTGCGCGCCCGCCGCGCCGATGCCCGCGGGTCCTGCCGGCGCGAAACCCCCGTCACGCTGACGCTCGATGACGGGACCCTCGTCGAAGGCGTGGTGGATCTGGCCTTCGAGGAAGACGGCGCCTGGATCGTGGTCGACTACAAGACGGATCGCGAGCTGGCGGTGGGGGACGGCCCGTATCGCCGGCAGCTCGCGGCGTATGCCTCGGCCATCGCACGAGCGACCGGCGCGCCGGCATCCGGAATTTTGGCGCGCGTCTGAACTCCCTGAAAAATCAGACGGTTTGGCGTTGACTGACGCCGTACCGCGGCGTATACCCAACGTCAGACACCGGGCTACCCCGAACGGGTTAGCACGAACTGTCGAAGGGAGTTTGCTCATGAGACGACTGCGGGGCCCTCTCGTCCTCCTCGGCGTTCTGGCGCTTCTGCCTGCCACCGCGTCTGCCCAGGCCACCCTCGCCGGCGTGATTCGCGATGCGTCCGACGCCGTGCTGCCCGGTGTGACCGTCGAGATATCGAGCCCCGCGATGATCGAGAAGACACGGACGGCGGTCACCGACGGCAGCGGCCAGTACCGGCTGACGCAGCTTCCGCCAGGGATCTACACGGTGACGGGTTCGCTCACCGGCTTCACGACGGTGAAACGCGAAGGCGTTGAGGTGACCGGGTCCGGTGTGATCCCGATCAACATGTCGATGCGCGTCGGTGCGGTCGCCGAGACGATCACGGTGACCGGAGAAACGCCCATCGTGGACACGCAGAGTGCGCGCCGGCAGGCGGTGCTCAGCAACGACGTCATCAACACGCTGCCGGCCACGCGCTCCTATGGGGCGCTGCTCGCGGCGGTCCCGGGGCTACAGGTGGACAACACCTTCAATAACGGCTCGAGGGTGACGCCCTTCATGACGTTCTTCACCGCGAACGGCGGCCGCGCCAACGAGGGGCGGATGATGATCGACGGCCTCAACGTCGCGGCGTCGTTCAACGGCGGCGGCGTGTCGACCTTCATTTACGACATCGCGAACGCGGACGAAATGCAGGTGTCGGTATCCGGCACGCTGGGAGAGGCCGAGAACGGCGGGCCCCAGGTGAACCTGGTGCCGAAATCGGGCGGCAACACCTTCAAGGGGTCGGTGTTCTACAGCGGTGCCGGCACGTGGTCGACCGGCAACAACCTCAACCCCACCTTGATCAGCTACGGCCTGACGCAGCCGGCCGGCGTGATCAGCGCCTGGGACCTGAGTGGATCGGGCGGCGGTCCCATCAAGAAGGACCGGTTGTGGTTCTTCCTGAACCTGCGCAAGTACTCCAGCCTCAACCCGGTGCCGGGAGCCTTCGGCAACCTCAACGCCGGCGACGCGACGAAATGGCTCTACGTGAAGAACCCCAACGTGGAAACGCGCGGCGCCGACTCGAGATCGATCGAGTCCATCCGCCTCACCAGCCAGGTGACGTCGCGGAACCGCGTCTCGTTCTCGCACGAGCATCAGCACCGGTGTTCGGGGTCGTCCATCACGCCAGGCGGGGACGGATGTCGCACGGCCGAGACGGGTTGGGTCGGCGTCGGGAACCTCACGTCGTCGCCCGAGTCGTTTCCCGGCTACCACGATTTCCCGTACAGCGTCACGCAGGCCACCTGGCAATCGCCGGTGACGGGGAAGCTGCTGCTCGACGCCGGCTATTCGCGCTTTCAGTACCTCTGGGCGGGTTTCGGCATCGTGCCGAAGGACGGCCTGACGAACATGATCCCGGTCACCGAGCAGTCGACGATGTACGGGCAGGCGAACTTCAACTACCGCGGGCTGTACGATCCGCTGGGCTTCGCCTACGCCGACAACGACGCGAGTCCCACCAATTGGCGTATGACGGCCGCGTACGTCACCGGCGCCAACAACATGAAGGTCGGCTATCAGGGCTCGTATCAGAAATCGCTGCAGGGGAGAGTGGCGAACCAGACGCAGATGCGGTACCGGTTCAACAACGGTGTCCCGAACGCCTTCGGGTACTACATTGCGCCCCGGTGGGAACAGAACGATCGCACGGAGACGACGTCGTTCTTTGTTCAGGACCAGTGGACGAAGGGTCGGATCACGCTTCAGGGCGGCTTGCGGTTCGACCGGGCGTGGAGCTGGGCGCCGGCGGAACACAATGGCACGACGCAAACCTCGCAATTCAACCCGCAGCCGATCACCTTCCCGGAGACCGTCAGCGTCAAGGGGTACAACGACATCACGCCTCGCACAGGCGTCGCGTATGACGTCTTCGGCAACGGCAGGACGTCGCTGAAGGTCAACCTCGGGAAGTACCTGCAGGCCGCCACCAACGACGAGAACTACTGGGCGAACAACCCCGCCGGACGCATCGTAACGTCTGTGCTGGCGCGAGGCTGGGTCGATGGCAATCGCAACTACGTGGTCGATTGCAACATGAATAACCCGGCGCGCCAGAACAACCTGGCCACCGGCGGCGACGACTGTGCACAGCTGGTCGGAAACGATCTGAACTTCGGGAATGCCAACCCCAACCTGACGACGGTCAATCCCGCGATCCTCGAAGGCTGGGGCGTGCGGCCGTACGACTGGCAATTCGGCGTGTCGGTGCAGCAGGAATTGTGGCCGCGCATCTCGATCGAAGCCAGTTATAACCGGCGCTGGTTCGGGAACTTCTTCGTGACCGACAACATTCTCACAACCGCGTCGGACTACAGCCGCTGGAACTACACCCTGCCGCAGAACCCGGCGTTGCCAGGCGGGGGGAGCACCGCCAGCTATTACGCGATCACCCAGGCCGCCGCGAGCCGCGGCGCGCAGAACTTCCAGACGTTCGAGACCGACTACGCTTCGGCCCGCACGCAGTACTGGCACGGCGCGACCGTCAACCTGAACGGGCGTCTGCGCAACGGCCTGATGTTCCAGGGCGGCACGACGACCGGCCGCGGCATCCGGGACACGTGCGAGTTGATGGCGGCGCTGCCCGAACTGTATCTGGTTGTCACGACCAATCAGGCCATTGCTTCGTGCCGCGTCACGGAGCCGTGGATGACGACGCTCAGAGGGCTCGTCGCGTACACCGTGCCGAAGATCGATGTGCTGGTCAGCGCGAACATGCGATCGGTGCCTGGTGCTGTGCTCGGGGCCGGATCAGCCTCGGCGTCCAATGGCACGTCGCTCAACGCGAATACCGCCTTGCCCAATACCGTGGTCCAGCAGTCGCTGGGACGTCTGCCGGCGGGTGGCCTCGCCAACGGCACGACGACAGTCAACATGCTGACCCCCGGCTCGCTGTACGGGCAGCGGGTCACGCAGGTCGACATGCGGTTTGCCAAGGTCTTCAAGTTCGGCGGCAAGCGGGGCGATGTGGGGATCGACCTCTACAACCTGTTCAACACGAGCGACCCGACCGGTTACCTGGAGACGTACGACTACGCCACCAACGGTGCGACGTACCTGCGGCCTAACGCCATCGTGTCGCCGCGGTTCCTGCGCTTCAACGTGACGTTTAACTTCTGAGGTTAGAGGTTTAGGGCTGGGGATCGCGAACGTGCGCTAGCTCTTGGGCCCGAGCACGCCCGGCTCGGCGACGTAGCCCTTGCGCGCGCGGATGCGGTACTCGGCGCCGCGGGCGCGGACGCGGATGGAGTGAAACTTGCCGTCCGCGCCGTGGGGCGGCGTGTAGCCGAGCACGTACTGGTGGTTCAGCTCGTCGGCGATGCGCGCCGACGCCGCGGCGATGTCCGCCGAGTTCTTGACGACCTCGGTCCGCCCGCCGCTCTCGTCGGTGATCTCGCGGAGTGTGGCCGGGTTCACGCTGCGGTTGATGGCCCTCCGGTCCGGCGCGTCGATGGCGATGGCGTACACGAACGCCTGGCTCCGCCGCATGCCGAACCGCACCTCCTTGAGCCCCGCCGTGCTGGCGGTGTCCGAACCGTCGGACACGATGAGCAGCGCGCCACGCTCCCGGTTGCGCCGGGCGATGAGCGGCAGGGCTTCGAGCGTCGCGTCGTACACCGCCGTGCCGCCCGTCGGCTTGAGGCTGTCGAGCGCCTGGCGGACGACTTCGGCCGTGTGCGTCCAGGTCGTCATTACGTGCGGCCGGTGGTTGAAGGCGAGGATGAAGAACTCGTCCTGGGCGTCCAGTTGCTGGAACAGGAATCCGTTGACCGCATCGCGCGCGTCCTCGATCGGCCGGCCGAACATGCTGTCGCTGATGTCCACCAGCACCCCGACGCTCACGGGCACGCGCTCGCGCGTGAACTGCGTGATGGCCTGCGGATCCCCGTCCTCGAACACCTCGAAATCGTCCCGCGTCAGCCCGGTGACGAGCTTGCCGTCGGCGTCGCGCACCGTGACCGTGACGCCGGTGACGTCGATCCCGGACTTGAAGGCGTTGGGATCCCGGATCTGGGGCGGTCCCGGCAGCGCCAGCGCGAGGATGGGGATGGCAACGAGCAGGAGCGCGCTGTGGACATGCATGGGAGTGGGCACCCCTGACAGACCGATCTTAGCACCGCCGGCTTTCTCCAAATGCCCCGCGGGCTGATAGGATCATCGTGTGCCCGACACGGCGCTGATGCCAGACCAGTCGCTGCAGGCGTCCCTGACACGGGAGGGGTTTGTCTTCGTCCACGACGACGCCATGCGCCGGGCGCTGGAATCGTTTGGCGGGCTCGATGACTGGCAGGCGTTCGCCGGCAGCTGGGATGACCTCGACGTGGACACCTACATGGCCGACGGGGGCCGCTATCGCCGGCGGCGCCACGCCGTGTATGCCGCCGGCGTTTCCGATGCCATCGTCCGCGTGGCTGCCCGGCCGCACTATCAGGCGCTCGACTACAACCCGCTGAACGGCGGCGTGGCGCGATGGTTCACGCCGGTGGAGGTCTCGGTGGGCGACGGCCCGTCGATGCGGGCGATTCTGGCGTTCAGCCGCGATCTTTTCTGCCGGCTCGCACCCGGCACCGCGCGGTGGTCCATTGAGGTCCATCAGTTCCGGATCGAAGCGAGATCCGGGGCTGAGGGCCGGCCGACACCCGAAGGGATGCATCGCGACGGCGTGGACTACGTCCTCGTCCTGCTCGTGAACCGCCGGAACATCGTCAGCGGGACCACTGGTATTCTCGGGCCCGATGGCCGGGAACTTGGCCGATTCACGCTGACCCAGCCGCTCGACGCGGCGCTCGTGGACGATGCGCGGGTGAGCCACGGGGTGACGCCGGTGCAGGCGGTCGACCCGTCGGCGCCCGCTCATCGGGACGTGCTGGTCGTCACATTCAAAAGTAGTGCAGGCCAATGACCGACCGGATCGAAATCTACGACACTACGCTGCGCGACGGCAGCCAGGGCCTCGGCATCTCGTTTTCCGTGCTCGACAAGCTCCGGATCGCCGAGCGGCTGGACGCGTTCGGCGTTCACTACATCGAGGGCGGCTGGCCCGGCTCGAATCCGAAGGACGTGGAGTTCTTCAACGAGGCCAAGCGGCGCACGTTCCGGCGCGCGAAGCTCGCGGCGTTCGGCGCGACGCGCCGCAAGGGCGTGACGGCGCAGGACGACGACCAGGTCCGCCTCCTCGTCGACGCCGAAACCCCTGTGATCACGATCGTCGGCAAGACGTCCCGGCTGCACGTGCGCGAAGTGCTGCAGACGACGCCCGAAGAGAACCTGGCGATGATTGGCGACACCATCGCCTACCTCAAGGCGCAGGGCCGCATTGTCGTGTACGACGCCGAGCACTCCTTCGACGGTTACAAGGAAGATGCCGAGTACGCGCTGGCGACGCTCGCGGCCGCTGAGCGGGCAGGCGCGGACGTCATCGTGCTGTGCGACACGAACGGCGGATCGATTCCGTCCGAGATTGTCGAGATCACGAACCGGGTGCGCGCGCGGGTTGCGACGCGGATCGGCATCCACACGCACGACGACATCGGGCTCGGCGTCGCGAACGCGCTCGCGGCGCTCGACGCGGGCGCGACGCACGTGCAGGGCACCATCAACGGGATCGGCGAGCGTACCGGCAACTGCAATCTGACGTCGGTGATTCCGAACCTGGCCTTCAAGTTCAAGAAGGCGTCGGTTCCCGGCGAGTCGCTGGCGATGCTGCAGGACCTCTCGCACTTCGTGGACGAAATCGCCAACCTGCGTCCGAACCCGCGGCTGCCGTGGGTGGGCGAGGCGGCGTTCTCGCACAAGGGCGGCCAGCACGTCAACGCCGTGCAGAAGCTCGTCAGCAGCTACGAGCACATCGACCCGTCGCTCGTCGGCAACCGGCGGCACGTCCTGATGAGCGAGCTCGCCGGCCGCAGCAACGTCATCATGAAGGCGCGCGAGCTCGGCTTCGACGTCAGCAAGGAAACGCCAGAGCTGAACGCGATGCTGCAGCGCGTCAAGGAGCTCGAGCACGACGGCTTCGAGTTCGAGAGCGCCGACGGATCGCTCGCGCTGCTCATCCGGCGCGCGCTGCGCCGCGAGGCGAAGCCGTTCACCATCGACGCGTATCACGTGTCGATGCGATCGAGCGGGGACGGCTCCGTGTGCGAGGCGACCGTGAAGGTGGTCGTCGGGCGGGAGCACGCGCACACGGTCGCTGAGGGCGACGGCCCGGTGAACGCGCTCGACAAGGCGCTCCGGTCTGCGCTCGTCAAGTTCTACCGCGATGTCGAGGACGTCCGGCTCACCGACTACAAGGTCCGCATCGTCAATTCGTCGTCCGGGACGGCCGCGCGGACGCGGGTGCTGATCGAGAGCGGGGACGGCGCGTCGACCTGGACGACGATCGGCGTCGACGAGAACATCATCGAGGCCAGCCTGCAGGCCCTGGTCGACAGCCTCGAGTACGCGCTGCTGCGGAAAGAGTTCGCCGCACACGTGACGTCCGCGTAGAAGGGCGGGTCGGGCAGGCCGGGCGGGCCGGGCGGGGAACGCGCGGATTGAAAAACAAAATCACCATCGAAGAGCACTTCGGGATCCGGGACACCCTGCGGGAGTCGGCCGAGTACGCCGTGCCGGGCCAGTTGAGCGTGCTCGAGCGGCGGCTGCTCGATCTGGACGACGAGCGGCTGCGAGAAATGGATGCGAACGGCATCGCGTTCGCCATCCTGTCGCTCAACGCTCCCGGTCCGCAGTCGGTGCACGACCGCGCGCGGGCGATCGACGTCGCGCGTCGCGGCAACGACGCGCTGGCCGCGGCTGTCGCCAGGCATCCCGATCGTTACGCGGGGTTCGCGGCGCTGCCGATGCAGGATCCGGAGGCGGCGTGTGGAGAGTTATTGCGCGCCGTGAACGACCTGGGGTTCAAGGGCGCGATGGTGAACGGCTATTCGCAGATCGGCGACCCTGACACCGTCGTCTACTACGACGACCCGCGATATGCGCCGTTCTGGGCGACGATCGCGAGCCTGAATGTCCCGTTCTATCTCCACCCGCGCGATCCCCTGCCGAGCCGCGTCCCCGCCTACGAGGGGCACCCCTGGCTGCGGGGCGCGTCGTGGGCGTTCGGGGTCGAGACCGCCACGCATGCGCTGCGGCTGATGGCGAGCGGCATCTTCGATACACATCCGCAGCTGACGGCAATCCTCGGCCACCTCGGCGAGATGCTGCCGTACTGTATCTGGCGTTTCGACCACCGCGTGGGCAAGCGTCCCCGTGAGATCCCGGCCCGGAAGCCGTTTACGCACTACCTGCGCTCGAACTGGTACGTCACGACGAGCGGCAACTTCCACACGCCGACCCTCGTCGAGGCGATGACCGAGCTCGGTGCCGATCGCGTGCTGTTCTCGGTCGATTATCCGTTCGAGGAAGTCGCCGACGCGGCCAGCTGGTTCGACAAGGCGGATATTTCAGAAGCGGATCGCCTGAAGATCGGCCGCACCAACGCCCAGAGACTCTTCAATCTTCGATAGCCGCGGTGACGCCCTGTTTCACGGGCGTTCAGGGTGGATTGCTGCGCCTGTACATCACGAAGACACGAGGGCCACGAAGTTTCTCTTGGAAGAGAAGACTAGAGAGGCTCGCCGGGCGTCGCCGATCCGGCGAGCCAGAACCTGCCCTCGGCGTACAGTTTCTCGACCGCAGGTCCGCGCAGCCCGGGCAGACCGCTCTTCACGGTGAAGCCGTTCCGGTGCTGCAGGTAGCCGAGGTGGCGGTAGCCCTCCGGGAACGTCTCGAGGACGGCTCGATCGAGGTGCAGCGTCGCTGACGGATCGACCGGGTCGAGGCGGTCCTTCTCGTAGATGGGCTGCCGGCGCACGATGGCCCAGCGCCCGTCGCGCTTTTCGAAGAAGTCGTAGAACCGGCCCCAGCAGACGACATCCACCATCACGCCGTCGAGCGGGGCGCGCTGGAAAATGTTCATCTTGGCCTGCGAGAGCGCCCGCGTGCCGTTGATGTCGCACGACCAGCCGTTCAGCGCGTGCAGGATATTGACGCCGCGCTCGAAGCCCTCGCGACTGACCTCGATGAACCGGCTGGCCGGCCCCTGAAACCAGGTGGCCGTCATCCAGCCGTCCGCATGCCAGACCGTGGCGAACCGCTCCCAGTCGCCGGCGTCCCGCCAGACCACCCAGTTCTCGACAATTTGCCGGATCGCGGAAGAATCATCCATGATGGAAAGTTCAGAAGTTCAAAGTTGAAAGTCGAAAAGTGAAGTCGGAAGTCCGGAAGTTCTAAGTTCTGACTTCTAAGTTCTAAGTTCTTACGACCCGGTTCCGCATCACGCCAATGCCCTCGACCTCAGTCTCGACCAGGTCCCCGTCCGACAGGAACTCCTGCGGCGTCCGCGCGAGGCCGACGCCTTCGGGCGTACCAGTCGCGATCAGGTCGCCTGCCTCGATGGTCAGGCCGCGCGACAGCGACTCGATGATCGTGTCCACCGGGAAGATCATGTTCGCCGTGGTCGAGTGCTGCTTCTCGACGCCGTTGACCCTGAGCGAGATCTGCTTCGACTGCGGATCGCCGAACTCGTCGGCCGTGACAATGACCGGGCCGATGGGGCAGAAGCCGTCGAGGCTCTTGCCCTTGAACCACTGCAGGTGCGTCTTCTGCAGATCGCGCGCCGACACGTCGTTGATGATCGTGTACCCGAACACGTGATCGAGGGCACGTGCGCGGGGGATGTCCTTGCCGGGTATGCCGATGACGACGCCAAGCTCGGCTTCGTAGTCCAGTTGAGCCGTCACCGCCGGATCCCAGGGAATGGGATCGTTGGGGCCGGTGACGCTGGTGGGCGCCTTGGTGAAAAACACCGGCGCTTCCGGAATCTTGAACTCCCGGCCCCGGGCCTGCGCGCTCTCCTTTGCGTGGCTGATGTAGTTCAAGCCGAGGCACACGACGTTCTTGGTGGGCCGTTCCGTCGGCGCGTGCCAGCGGACGGCGTCGCCTCGGAACACGGCCGCGGCTGGCGGCGTGGCGGCGAGTGCCTGGTTAACGAGGCGAGCGAGACGATCCCAGGTGTCCCGACCCTGAGATATCAGTTCAGCCAGCGTCCGTGGCAGGCCATCGGCGGACAGGAGCGCGTGTACGTCGATGAGCGTGTCGCCTCGGGCAACGCCGAGGCGTGTTCGTGTGTCAGCGGGCAGCGAAAAAGTGGCGTAGCGCATCGGGCCAGAACGATATCACGCGGCCCGATCCGATCGATTGGATCGAGGTGTCGCGCATCCGCCGATCCCTGTAACTATCGGTCTTTCAGAGTGTTGACACGGAGTCGGTCCCTGCTATACTCGCCGCCAATTCGTGCCAGACGTCTGACGTTCGCCATTCCAAATGACGGAGGGTGTAATGAAGCGTGTGTTGCTGGGATTTGCCGGCGGCGTGCTCGCGCTGATTCTCACCGCGGCGCCCGCGTGGGCGCAGGCTGGTGCTACCGCGCAACTGGGCGGGACCGTGAAAGACGGCAGCGGCGGCGTGCTGCCCGGCGTGGACGTCACCATCACCCAGACCGACACAGGCCTCAAGCGAAGCGCGGTGAGCGATACGGACGGCACGTACCAGTTCCCGAACCTCCCGGTCGGTCCGTATCGTCTCGACGCGATGCTGCAGGGATTTCGCAGCTACACGCAGACGGGAATCGTGCTGCAGGTCGGCGCGAACCCGATCATCAACATTGCGCTGGCGGTAGGTCAGATAGAGGAGAGCGTGACCGTTCAGGCCAACGCGCTGACGGTCGAGACGCGCAACATGGGCGTCGGCCAGGTGATGGACAACAAGCGCATCCTCGATCTGCCGCTCAACGGCCGCAATCCGGCCGACCTCATGCAGTATCTGCCGGCGGCCGTACCGCAACCGGCGCTGAACGCCACGAGCCGGAGCATGGGCGGCAGCAACGGCGGTCAGGCGTACTCGCTCGCCGGCGGCCTGGCGTTCGGCGTGTCGTTCGTGCTCGACGGCGCGATGCACAACAACCCGTACGACAACCTCAACCTGCCGTTGCCGTTCCCGGATGCGCTCGGCGAGTTCAAGGCGGAAACGAGCGCGCTGACCGCGCAGAACGGCATGCATTCGGGCGGGGCCATCAACCTCGTGACCAAGTCGGGCTCGAACCAGTTCCGGGGCGACGCCTTCGAGTTCTTCCGCCACCACAGTATGAACGCGACCGACACGTTCGCGGCGAAGAACCCGGACGGGTCGCTCAAGGACGACGGGTTGAAGCGCAACCAGTACGGCGCGACCATTGGCGGACCGATCAAGAAGGACAAGCTCTTTTTCTTCGGCGGCTACCAGGGCACGAACACGCGGGTGATCCCGACGGACAATCGCGCGTACGTGCCGACGGCGGCCATGCTCGCCGGTGACTTCACGGCGTACGCCTCGCCGGCGTGCAACAACAACCGGCAGATCAACTTGACGGGGCCCGGGATCTCCGGCAACAGAGTGAACCCCGCGCTCTTCAGCAAGGCGGCGCAGAATATCTCGCGCAAGATTCCGACGGCGACCGATCCGTGCGGGCTCGTTCAGTACGGCCTGCCGAGCGCGGTCGACGAAGGGCAGTACGTAGGCAAAGTGGACTATCAGATGGCCGCCAACCACTCAGTCTTCGGGCGGTATATCGCCACCAAGCAGTTCTCGCCGCCGCCGTTCAGCCTCGACTCGGCGCAGCAGAACCTGCTCGTGACGCGCATCGGTGGACGCGACAACCTCGCCCAGACGTTCACGATCGGTGAAAACTTCATCATCAGCTCGACGACGTTCAATCAGGTCAGGTTCGCGTACAACCGGACGGACATCAACCGGACGAGCACCGACTTCTTCTCGGCGCCGGAGGTTGGCATCAACATCTACAGCTACATGCCGCACTACATGCTGCTGACGGTCGGCCAAGGCGGCGCGAACCCCACCGGATTCCAGCTGGGCGGCGGGACTGAAAGCCTCTCGACGTTTACGACACCCGCGTGGCAGCTCAGCGACGACGTGACGCTCGTTCGCGGGGCTCACCAGTTCGCGTTCGGCGCGAACGTGGCGGGATGGAAGTCGTTGTCGCTCGCGAACGTGCGCTCGCCCGGCCAGCTGGCAATCGACGGGACGCAGACCGGCCTGCCGCTGAGCGATTTCCTGCTCGGGAGGATGGGCGTGAACGCGCTCGTGCAGGCGGCCCCCAACACGCTGGACATGAGGCAGACGTACTTCGGGCTCTACGTGCAGGACACCTGGCGCGCCGGTTCGAAGGTCACCGTGAACTACGGCCTGCGTTACGAGCCGTTCTTCCCGCAGCAGCTCGTGAACGGCGCGGTGTATCAGTACGACCAGGGACGCTTCAACCAGAACGTCCACAGCGTCATCTTCCCGAAGGCGCCCGCGGGGCTGTACTTCCCGGGCGATGCCGGGTTCCCGTCGCAGGCCGGCATGAACACGCAGTGGGGCAACCTGGGTCCGCGTGTCGGCGTATCCTGGGATCCCTCCGGGGACGGCAAGACGTCTGTCCGCGCCTCGTACGGCCGCTCGTTCGAGTTCGTGAACGCCCAGTTCCACCTGAACACATCGGTGGCTCCGCCGTGGGGGTCCGAAGTGCGGATCAACCAGCCACTGGGTGGTCTCGACAACCCCTTCATCAACACGCAGGGCCAGACGAACATTTTCCCCGTGACGTTCGATCAGAACGCGCCGTTTTCACTCGCGGGTCCATTCCTCAGCCTCAGCAACGACATGGCGGCCACGCACGTCGATCAGTGGAACATCACCGTCGAGCGCCAGCTGTCGACCTCGTGGTTCGCGTCGGCCGGCTACCTGGGCAGCAAGACCAGCAATATCTGGGAATCCTCGCCGCTCAATAACGCCGTGTTCCAGAACGTCGGCGCGGCCCCGCCGAGCGCGGCCAACATCAACTCTCGGCGCCCGCTCTTCCTGCAGAACCAGGCCAACGGTCAGTACTATGGCGCGGTGGACCTGTACGTCACCGACGGCAGGCAGCAATACAACGGCATGCTGCTCTCAATCCGCAAGTCGGGCGCGCGCACCACGTTGTCGGCGAATTACACGCTGTCGCACTGCTACGGGTCGCCGGATGGCTTCGGCGGCGCGACGACCAACGTGTCCGCTGGTTACAACAAGCCGGACAATCCCGGCTACGACGACGGCAACTGCACGGCCGACCGCCTCCAGAACTTCACGATGACCGGCAGCGCCATGTCCGGTCGGTACCAGGGCTGGAAAGCGATCGGGTCCGACTGGCAGATCGTGGGCAGCTTCCGAGCCCTGACGGGACCCTGGTTGAACATCACGACGGGCGCAGACGTCGCGCTCAACGGTCAGGCGGCCACGCAGCGTGCCAACCAGGTGTCGAACGATTTCTACGGCAACCAGGCCGTGAATCCGACGACCAGCGCGATCACTTACCTCAACCCGGCGGCGTTCGCGCGGCCGGCTACCGGGACGCTGGGGACCATGGGGCGCAACATCGTTCGCGGACCCGACAGCAAGAGCCTCGACCTCGCCTTGACCCGCGCGTTCAAGTCCGCGAGCGGTCGGTACGTCGAAGTGCGGATCGAATCGTTCAACGCGCTGAACTGGTTCGAGTGGGGACAGCCGAACACGGCGATCAACGCCGCGACGTTCGGCCAGATCACGACCACTTCGACAACGGTCCCGCCGCGCGTCATGCAGCTCGCGGTAAAATACGTGTTCTAGGGGCTGGAGGTTAGAGGCTGGGGGCTGGGGAAACGCTTATGACACGCAGACACACTGCGATTGCGATCACGCTGAGCCTGCTGGCCACGCTGGCCGTCAGCCGGCCGGCGCTGGCGCAGATGGACTTCGCGGGCGACTGGGCGCCGGTGCAGGACGAGGACAACACCGGCAACCCGTACGTCGGCGAGTTCCTGGGGATCCCGATGAGCAAGGCGGGGTCGCTGCGCGCGCAGGCCTGGAACGCCTCGCTCTACACGCTGCCGGAATGGCAGTGCCGGCCGCACGGCGCGATGTACATCTCGCGCGGGCCGTCGCAGGTCCGGGTCTGGAAAGAGATCGACCCGAACTCGCGGACGATCACCGCGTATCACGCCGAGTGGCTGCGGTCGGTGGACAACCCCTACTACATGGACGGCCGGTCGCGGCCGCCGGCGCTCGCGCCGCACACCTGGGGTGGGTTCTCGACCGCGGAGTTCGTCGGCGACACGCTGAAGATCACGACCACGCACCTCAAGGAAGACTACTACCGGCGCAACGGGGTGCCGAGCAGCGACGAGGCGACGCTGACCCAATACTGGATTCGCCGTGGCGACATCCTGACCTGGGTGACGATCGCGTACGACCCGCTGTATCTCGCCGAGCCCATGATTCGCAGCAGCGAGTACCGGTGGTCGCCGAACCAGCAGATACCTCCATACCCGTGCACGCCGGTCGAGGAGATCGATCGGCCGAACGGCGTGGTGCCGCATCACCTGCCGGGCACGAACCCCTTTCTCAAGGAGTTCGGCGAGAAGTTCCGGCTGCCAACCGAGGTCACGCTCGGCGGCCCGGCCAGCATGTACCCGGAAGCCGCGCGCAAGCTCGAACGCCAGATCAACGGAGTCAAGTAGATGCGATCGGGATCACGACGTAGAACGCAGAGCACGCAGAGATCCTCTTCTGAGATGTTGGTCTCCGTGTGCTCAGCGTGCTCTGTGTTGATCGTCGTGTTCGTCGTGTCGCTGTCGGCCCAGCAGGCGCCGCTCGAGGCGATCCCGGTTCGCGGCCACATCTACCTGATCGGCGGCGCCGGCGCCAACATCACGGTGTCGGCAGGCCCGGACGGCGTGCTCCTGGTCGACAGCGGGTCCCCTCAGAATGCTGACCGCGTGCTGGCGGCGATCAAGGCGCTGCAGGCGCGCCTGCAGCAGGCGCTGCCCGCGGCGCCCCGCTCCGGCGCCGAGACGACGGTTGCGACGAATCTCGAACCCTTCTACCGCACGCTCACGCCGCCCAAGCCGATCCGCTACATCGCGAACACGAGCGCCCTGCCGGATCACACGGGCGGCAACGAGAAGCTCGCGCTTGCGGGCAAGACGTTCACGGGCGGTAACGTGACGGGCGAGATCGGCGGCGAAGGCGAGTCGGCCGCGATCCTCGCGCACGAAAACGTCCTGTCGCGCCTCGGCGACGCGAAGACGCGGTCCAAGGGCCTGCCAACCGACACATACTTCGGCGCCAACCTGAAGCTGGCCTACTTCTTCAACGGCGAGGGCGTCACGCTGCTCCGTATCCCGGCGGCCACAACCGACGGCGACAGCGTCGTCCACTTCCGCGGCTCCGACGTCATTGCCACAGGCGAGCTGTTCGATTTCACGCGCTTCCCGCTGATCGACATGGCCAGGGGCGGCAGCATCCAGGGGGTGCTCGCGGGCCTCAACCGCATGGTGGAGATGGCCCAGCCCGAGTTCCGCTCCGAGGGCGGCACGCTGTTCATCCCGGCGCACGGGCGCGTCGGCGACATCGCCGACATGACCTACTACCGCGACATGACCACCATCATCCGCGACCGCATCCAGGATCTGATGAAGAAGGGACGCACCCTCGAGCAGATCAAGGCCGCGCGCCCGACGGAAGACTGGGACGGCCGGCTTGGCCAGGACAAGTCGTGGACGCCGGATATGTTCGTCGAAGCGGTTTTCAAGGGCCTGCAGAATCCCAAGAAGTAAGAACTTAGAAGTCAGAACTCAGAACTTAGAACTCAGACGTATGTCGAAATCAGCGCTCGCGGTTGTCGTGACGGTTTCCCTCCTTTGTCCTGCGCTCGCCTACGCGCAGCGCGGCCGCGGCGCCGCACCGGCGGGCCCGCCGCAGACGGCGCGGCAGGCGGCGCCTATCGATCTCACGGGCTACTGGGTGTCGCTCATCGTCGACGAATGGCGCTTCCGCGTCACGCCTCAGAAAGGCGACATCGTCTACCTGCCGCTGAATGCGCAGGCGCGGCAGATCGCCAACGCATGGGATCCGGACAAGGACCAGGCGGACGGCAACGCGTGCAAGGCGTACGGCGCGGTCGGCGTCATGCAGCGGCCGGGCCGGCTGCACATCACGTGGGACGGCGATCAGGCGCTGAAGATCGAAACCGACGCCGGCACGCAGACCCGCACGCTGCGGTTCCCTTCGACAGGCTCAGGGCAGGCGGCATCGGCGCCGGCCGGCGAGCCGACGTGGCAAGGCAACTCGGCGGCGGTGTGGCAGGTGAACGGGCGTCCGCTGATCGACACCGGCGGAACTGGCTTCGTGCCGATCAACCGTGTCCAGGGCGCGACCCGCGGCGGGCAGCTCAAGGTCACGACGACCAACATGAAGCCCGGCTACCTCAGGAAGAACGGCGTGCCGTACAGCGACAAGGCCGTCCTCACCGAGTACTTCACGGCGTTGCCGGGGCAGCAGAACGATTCGTACATCGCGCTCACGGCGATGCTCGACGATCCGACCTATCTCACCGGCCAGTTCATCCGGACGTACACGTTCAAGAAGGTCCCCGATCAGACCGGCTGGGACCCGACGCCCTGCTGGCCGAAGTAGCGCAGGCTGGTCAGGCCTGCCGTGGAAGCCGCAGCCCCCTGAAGACCGTCACCGGAGAACCGTCGGCGAGAAACGCGGACGCCGGCGTGCCGCGCAGACAATTGACGAACTCGCCGCCATAGAGCCCGGCCGTGTCGCAATCGAGCCGCGCGTCCACGGCGTTCCAGACGTGCCATGGAGTGTGCTCGACACGGTACTCCGTCGTCGAGCCGTCCCTGCCGCGGATGTATCCCCAGTAGTGTTCGGCGATGAATTCCTCGTGGCTTCCGGGCTCGAGTGCATGTGCGTCGCCTTGCACGCGCATGTCGATTCGGTTCTCACGCCCCTTGAACTTCCAGGCGTAGCGGACACGTGTCGGCCGACCGTCGTGGCCGTCCGCGAACTCGATGGCATGCGTCATGGGAACGGCCATGTAGCGTTCGCCGTAAACGGCGCGCGCCGTGAATGCGACGGCCGCGCGTGGAACCAGTTCGCGGACGAACACCACGGCGCGTCGCCAGCCGTCACTGGCCCGGCGCCGCACGTAGAAGCGCAAGTTGACTTCCTCGAAGTTGCGATGAAACGGAATGGGGATGCCAAGCACGCGGGTGTTGAGAAAGAGGAATCCCACGACGCTGACGAACGTGCGGCCCTGGCAGTTGTCTAATTCGGTGCCAGCCGGAACGTGCGGATGGAGCAGTGTCGGATCTATTTCGTAGTTCAACAGAGCGAGGTAGCGCCACTCGGCGGTCAGGAATGGCCGTGACGGCAGGTCGCGCGAGGTGCTCATTCGGCCCCGTGAGGCGGGTCTACTTCTTGCCCAGGTTCTGTCCGAGGTAATCGGCGAGGACGTCGACCTGCTTCTCGTCGACCATTGCGCCGTATTCCTTCATCGTCACGATGACGTCCCGCCACTGCGCTCGCGTGTAGAACCCGCGCAGCTTGGTGACCTCGGTCAGGTCGTGGCAGCTCACGCATGCGGTCAGGAGGATCGCCTTGCCGTCGCCGTCAGGGAGGTCGTCTTTTTGCGCCGCTCCCGTTCGCGCGGGCACGAGTAGCATGGCGCCGGCGAGGATACCCGCGGCGACCGCCGGCCAGCGCACTAGCGTCGTACCATCGTGATGTTCCGCTTGGGAGAGCGGCCCACCTTGATGCGGGTGACTTCCTTCCGCGAGGCGACGTCGATCGCGACGACCGAGTCGGTGTTCTCGGTCGCGATGTAGAGCAGTTTGCTGTCCGGCGTGAACGTCACCCAGTCCGGACGCCCACCGAGGTCGACGGGATCCGGCAGCAGCTTCAGGTCCGGAAGCGAGTACGTGTAGACGCGCGCGTTGGGCCGGCTCGTGACCCAGAGGGTCTTGCCGTCAGGCGAGACGCCGATTCCATGAGAAGGGGACGCGTTGAACGGTCCCTTGTCGACCTTGTCGGCCGGAACGTCGTTCGGTAACTCGACCCGGCCCGTTTCCTTGCGCTGCGCGAAGTCGACGATCGCGAAACCATGAAAATCGGAGAGCTGTACGAAGATTCGCTTCGTGGACCCGTCCGGGTTCTTTTCGAACGCGAGCGGGCGAACGCCTTCGTTGAAGAGCGTCCACACGGGCTCTTCCGTTGTGCGGTCGATCACGGTCATCAGCTTGCCGGCAATGGAGCCAGCCACGAGGTACTTGCCGTCGGGCGTCACGTACACGTTGTGGATGCCACCCTTGGTCGGGATGCTCTTCAGACGCTCGAGCGACGCCGTGTCGATCACATCCACGGCGCCAGGCGACGACACGATGCCGACGTAGACACGGCGGCCGTCGGGGCTGATGGAGATGTTGTTGGGGCGACCCGAAAGCGGAATCTTCTTCGTCAACTGGAGCGTCGCGCCATCCACCACGTGGAGCGTCTGCTCGGCCTCGCTGCTGAAGTAGAGACGGCTGCCGTCTGGTGACGCGGCGGCGCCGTGGTTGATCGGGACGCCTCTGACTTCCGCGACGACCGTGTTCGTCGCCGGATCGATCAGGGAGATGTTGTCGCCCTGCGAGTTGGTCTGAACGATTCGCACCTGGGCCGGGGCGGCCGAGGCGAAGCACGCC
Source organism: uncultured Acidobacteriota bacterium (assembly GCA_963821285.1). Lineage (GTDB taxonomy): Bacteria > Acidobacteriota > Vicinamibacteria > Vicinamibacterales > CAVVIG01 > CAVQJU01. The sequence goes on along the minus strand of CAWGDD010000010.1, from coordinate 229,482 downwards.
AGCAGCGCGATCGGGGTGAGGGTTCGACGGAGGACTGTAATCACGGCGGGTATTATCACTCAAGCCGGCTACGGCCTGCGGTCGATCGGGACGCGCCGCTTGAGCTCGTCCACCCAGTTCAGCACGACGTCGATCTGAGCCGGTCCCTTGTCGTCGAGCGTTCGGATCATCAAGAACTGACGGCCGTCCGGGGCGACGTCGTAGTTGGCCCAGAGCGTGGTCGTCCGGTCGTAGTCCTTCTCGAAAAGCTTCCTCGGCTTGCCCGCGGACAACGTCGGTGCCGTCTGGACGTCGACGGCGAACACCGCGTCGCCATTGCGATAGAAAAGCTGCCGCCCGTCGCGCGCCCACAGCGGCTCGTTGCCGCCGTCGATCGAGATCGTGACCTTCTCGCCAGGTCCCGGGTACGGCCGGACGTAGACCTCGTTGCGGCCCGACTCGTTAGAGACGTATGCCAGCCAGCCTCCGTCGGGTGCGAACGACGTACCGCCCTCGGAGAAGGGTGTCTCGAGCCACGGCGTCGGCTTGTGCTTGTGGTCCGGATCCAGGACCCAGATGTCTTGCGCCTGACCAACCGACACGAAGGCGAGCGTGCCGTCGCGAGCCATCGACAGGGGGTAGTTCGCCCTCGCGCTGACCAGCAATCGCTCGTCCACGTTGCTCCCCAGTGGCCGTGTGTACATGTTCTCCACGCCCGCTTTGTCGGAGACGTACACGAGCCGGCTGCCGTCGGGTGCCCAAAGTGGAAACGAGTTGTTGCCTTCGCTCGTGAACCGGCTCCACGTCTGACGGAGCAGGTCGAACAGCCACACGTCGTTGTGGTCGCCGCCGATCACGGCCGCGAGGCGGCGGCCGTCTGGTGAGACGCGCGGTTGGAAGTAATCGCCGCCGGACGCCCCGGTGGGTCGCTCGGTGCCGGCGCTGTCGACCCAGACGAGCGCGCTCCTGCGGCGTCCGGTGTTGGCGGGCACGAAGGCCAGGGCTCCGCCGGCGCTCGCGAAGCCGATCTGCGGCAGGAGATTGGCGGACGCCGTGCTCCTGAGACGACTGGCTTGCAGCACGCCGGAGAGCACGGGCACAGGCATGCCGGAGATCTCCAATTTCGCCGCGTCGAAGGGCACAGCCATGACGGTGCCGCCCTGCATGAAGACGAGGTGTCCTGACGGCAGATATCGCGCGCCGAGACCTGAAAGGAGGAGGCGTCGTTGACGTGTGTCGAGTGATTCGACGAAGATCTGCGGGCCTCCCGCACCCACAGCACTGAACAGCAATGTCTTGCCACCGGGGAGCAGCTGCGGCGATTGATGCTGGCTTTCGTCAGCGGCCAGCGTCGTTACGGGGGTTGGCTTGCCGCCCGCGGCATTAACACGCATGATGCCCGCGCCGATCAACGGCGTGAACAGGATCGTGTCGTCGGCTTCCCATGTCGGCGTCCCGGATCCGATGAGCGCATCGCAAATGATCACGGGTTCTCCGACGCCCGGCAGCACCTTCTTCAATTTGCCGCCGGCGAAGAAACCCAGCCATTGACCGTCGGGCGAGAGGAACGGGTTGTACCCACCCTCCGTACCCGGAACGGCCTGGCTCTCAAACTGATCGAACTCGCGAATGTAGATCTGTTGACGGCTGCCTCGTCCCGCGACGTACGCGAGCCGCCGGGCGTCCGGTGACAATGCCACCGCACCGGCATCAATCATGACGTGATCGCCGGCTGGAGGCCCGATCACCAGACGAGTCACGGCCGCTGATGTGGGTGCCACACTTGACCGCGGCTTCAGACTCCACACCACGGCAGCCGTCAGGAGCGCCGTTCCCACGATCGCGGCGAGCCAGGCCGCTTGTGATCGTCGGGCCTCCTGAGGTGGGGTCGTGGAGCCTGAAGGCGACGCCAGCGCATCAGCAATATCCAGGCGCGCGTCTCCGAGGTCGCGCAGGCGTTGGCGGGGGTCCTTTGCCAGGCATCTTTCGAGCAGACGTCGAACGGCGGCAGGGGTGGCCGCCGGCAACTTCGTCCAGTCGGGTTTGTGCTCCAGAATCGCCGCGAGCGTATCGGTGAGGGTCTCTCGCGCGAAGGGCGAACGTCCCGTCAGCATCTCGTAGAGCACGCAGCCGAACGCCCAGACGTCCGCGCGCTTATCGACGATCTGGCCGCGCGCCTGCTCGGGGCTCATGTAAGCGGCCGTGCCGAGCAGCATGCCGCCCCGCGTCCCATGAACCGTGAGGGTTGGTGAGTCCGACAGGAGCGATTCCGGCCGTCCGCCTTCCGCATCGACCATCTTCGCCAGGCCGAAATCGAGCACCTTGACGATGCCGCCGGGCGTGATCTTGATGTTCGCGGGTTTGAGGTCGCGATGGACGATGCCGCGTTCGTGGGCAGCGTCGAGCGCGTCCGCGATCTGGCTGGCGATCGCCAGCGCTTCCCCGATGGGAAGCGCCGCCGGCGCGGATCGCTGCAATCGATCGGCGAGTGTCGGTCCCTCCACCAGCTCGAGCACCAGAGCCGGGACGCCATTGGTCTCCTCGAAGCCGTAGATGTGGCCAATGTGCGGGTGGCTGAGCGACGCGAGGACCTGGGCCTCACGCTTGAAGCGCGCGAGCCGATCGGGGTCACGATGGAACGCCTCCGGCAGCACCTTGATGGCGACGTCGCGGTTCAGCTTCGCGTCGCGTGCCCGATACACCTCACCCATGCCTCCCGCGCCAAGTGCGGCGACGAGTTCATACGGGCCGAAGTGGGTGCCAGGGACAAGTGACATGCTGGAGACGAGGGAGATTATAGCGGTGGAGGGGGAAGATCACGGGCGCCGCGACGTGCCGCGGCGCCCGGTGGTGTTGCGGGCGTGCTATGTGCTACTTGCGCTCGAACGTATCTCCGCTCGCGTTGAACGCCGGGGCGACGGCGTTGGCCGCCACGCGATCAGCGACCGCAAGCGTCGGACCTGATTCGCCTCGCGGGAGCGTGCTGACGCCCGAGCGCAGAAACGCCTGCGCAACGTTGACGTCGCGTTCGAACAGGACGCCGATGAAGCAGTTGCTCATCTCGTCCCAGTTCTGGGGGCCCCAGACGACCTTCTTCGCGGGATCCGGGTTGAACCGGTTCGCCGGCGAATTGTCGAAGTGGGTGATGAAGCGGAGCTTCGCGCCCTTGGGCAGCACGACGGGCTCGGCGTACTGATAGCCCATCTGCCACTCGAAGTTGAAGTTGCCCTTGAGCACAGTCTTCGACTCGCCGTCAGGCAGGATGACGCGCATCTCGAAATCCTTGCCGCGCAGGTGCATGTGCGGCTGCGCGTAGACCAGACGCCCGGGCGCGCCCATCGTCACTTCGCTCACGACTTCGGCGTTGCCGTCGGCTGGCGGAATCGCGAGGTTGTTCGCCGTCGGTCCGGCATGGAAGTAATAGCGCTTCTTCGGCGGCTCCTTCGCGAGCACGAGGCCGAGCTTCGACACGTCGGACGTGACTTTGCCGACGGCCGTATAGTGCATCTCGTAAACCAGATCAGACCCCTTCGGGACGAACTTCGCGGCGCCTTCCTGGTCGAACCGCTGCGGGCCGAGACCGGGGTTGAACTTGCCGAGGATGTCGTTGCCGTCCTCCGCCGAGTTGCGCCCGATGATGTCGCGCTGCGTCTCGTTCTCGTACGCCTCGCCCGGCACGGCGTCCTTCATCCAGGTCGACCCCGCGGGGCGAACCCAGACCTTGCCGTGGTGGAGCACGGCCGAATTGCCCGGCCGCATCTCGGCGGCGACGATCCACATGTCTTCTTTGAAGTTCGTCTTGACGACGATGTACTTGTAGTTGATGGTGCCGGTGGCCGGCAGCTCGAACGGCTTCGGCATCTCGACCACGAGATCGGGTTTGATGTTCCAGCCGTTCTCGAAATGCCGCTCCGCAGGTGCGTCCTTGGGATTGCCGGCGGGTGCGCCCTCGTCGGCCCACGCCGCCAGCGTCGCGATTTCGCGCTCGGTCAGCTTGCGCTCGTTGGAGAAGACCCCGACCTCAGGGTCGGCAAACCACGGCGGCATCTGCTTGTCCGACGTCTTGGCCTTGATCGCCTTCGCCCACGGCCGCGCCTGCTCGTACGAAATGAGCGACATCGGCGCGACCTCGCCGGGGCGGTGGCAGGTCTGGCAATTGGACTGCAAAATCGGGAGGACGTCTTTATAGTAGGTGGGCCCGCTCTGACCGGTGAGGGATGCGGCCCCCACGATGACCATCAGACAACCGGCCGCGACTGCCAGGGACGTTCTCATTGAGCCAGCCTCCTCAAGACGGCAGGCCGACGGCCTGCACTACTTCCGAGTAAGTATAATTCCACTCCGGAGGAATCCCGTGCGTTTTCGTCTGATGGCCGCTGCCGCCCTGGTTGCCGGGCTCGCCGTTGCACTCCGGGCCCAGAAACCAGCCGACGGTGACTGGCCGATGTATGGCCGGGACCTGGCCGGGACCAAGTTTTCGCCCCTGAAACAGGTCACCGCCGAGAATGTCTCGAGGCTGCAGCCCGCCTGGAATCTCACCCTCGTCGAGCGACCTTCGACGAGCTCAGGTCGCCCCGAGCCTGTCGAGGGGCGGCCTGCGCCCGTCCCAGGGCAGGGCCGGGGGCGCGGGGCGGGAGGGCCGGAGCTTCTTTCCAACCCCGAAGTCACGCCGATCGTCGTGAACGGCGTGATGTACCTGCTCGCCGCCGGCAACCAGATCATGGCGCTCGACGCGGCGACGGGAAAGGAAGTCTGGCGCTTTGCCATCCCGGACGGCGATTCGACCGGCCGGGGCCTCGCGTACTGGCCGGGCGATCGCAACAACCCCGAGCGCGTGATGTTCACGGCCAGCCCCCCGAAAGGCAAGCCGGGCGGCGCGCGGCTGGTGGCGCTCGACGCGGCGACCGGGAAGCCGTCGGAAGGGTTCGGCACCAACGGCATCGCCGATATCGGCGTGCCGTGGAACGGCGTGCCGCTCGTCTTCAAGAACGTGGTTGCGCTGGGTGCGACGGTCGGCGAGATACCGGATGGCCCGCCCGGCGACACGCGGGCGTTCGACGCGCGTACGGGGAAGAAGCTCTGGGAATTCCACAACGTGCCGCGGCCGGGCGAACTCGGTCACGACACGTGGCCCAACGACGGCTGGAAGGGCCGCTCGGGCGTGAACATCTGGGGCTGGTACATGACCGTGGACGAACAGCGCGGCATCCTCTACATGCCCATTGCGGGGCCGGCCGCCAACTACTGGGGCGGCGATCGCCCAGGCAGCAACCTGTTCGCGAACTCGATGGTTGCGGTGGACGCCGAGACCGGCAAGTACAAATGGCACTTCCAGACGGTGCACCACGACCTGTGGGACTCGGACATGCCGTCGCCGCCGACGCTGGTGGACATCCGGCAGAACGGGCGGACCATCCCGGCGCTCGCCTCCGTCGGCAAGACCGGCTACATGTTCATCCTCGATCGCGTGACGGGGAAGCCCATCTTCGGCGTCGAGGAGCGGCCCGTGCCGAAGGGCAACGTTCCCGGCGAGTGGTATTCGCCGACGCAGCCGTTCCCCGTCAAGCCGCCGCCGCTCACGCGGGTTGAGTTCAGCAAGGGTGACATGGTGACGGCCGAAGACACGTCCGCCGATCACGTGAAGGCGTGTCAGGAGCTTTGGGACAAGAGCGGCGGGTTCTACAACGCCGGGCCGTTCACGCCGTTCAGCTTTCACGAGGAAGGCGCCCCGCCGAACTCGACGATTCAATTCCCGGGCGGCACGGGGGGCGTCAACTGGGGCGGCCCCGCTGCGGATCCGTCCAGCGGCTACGTGTTCGTCAACGCGCACGACACGTCGCTCGTCGGGTGGATCGAAAAAGTCCGGCCCGGCCAGAACTACGGCCGCGGCACCGAAGGGTCGAAGCAGCCGTACGATCGCGGCAGCGTCAACGGCGCTGGTCCCTATTTCACGTTCAGCGCGCCGATGAAAGACGACACCGGGCGCGTGGTCGCGAACCTGCCCTGCCAGCGTCCGCCGTGGGCGCGGCTCGTCGCCGTCAACGCCAACACCGGCGATATCGCCTGGCAGGTGCCGCTCGGGATCACCGAGGCGCTGCCCGAGGGCAAGCGCAACACGGGCGGCAGCGGCAGCGCCGGGCCGATCGTCACGGCCGGCGGCGTGGTCATCGTCGGCGCGACGAACGACCGCCGGCTTCGCGCGTTCGACTCGAAAACCGGCAAGGAACTGTGGGTCGCGCCGTTGCCGGGCGTCGGCAACGCGAACCCGATCACCTACACCGGCAGGAACGGCAAGCAGTACGTGGCGATCATCGCGACCGACTCACTGCAGGTGTTTGCGCTGCCATGAGATCAGAAGTAGTGCAGGCCTTCAGGCCTGCGGTGTTCGTCTGCATCCTCTCCACCACCCTTGCGGCACAGCGGGGCGGCCGCGGAGGCGGTGCGGAATTCGCAGGGCCTCCGCAGGGCCCCAATGCGATTCCCATCGTCGAGACCATCGGGTGTCTCGCCGACGGTCCCAACAACACGTGGACGCTCTCGAGCGCCACGGAACCCGCCAGGTCCAGCCCCGGGTTTTCAAAGGCCGAAGACGTCAAGGCCGCTGAAGCCAGGCCACTCGGCACGCAGCAGATTCGTCTCATCGGCCTCGTCGAGATGCATCCCGAAGAGCACAAAGGCCACAAAGTGCTCGCGAAGGGGCTGCTGGTCAAGGATGCGACGGGCCAGCGCCTCAATACCACGTCGCTGACGACGGTGAGCCCGACATGCGCGAAGTAGGAGCCGCGATTCTCGCAGTGGTCCTCTGTGCGGCGCCGGCGCTCGCGCAGCATTCCGGCGCGCCGTCGGGGGTTCCGAAGAAGGAATGCCTGAGCGACGCCGACCGCGAATTGATCGGCAGGCTGAAGGCCTTGAATCGGCCGACGACCGAGAAGGATCCGCCGCCGCCGTTCAACCCCGACTACTTCGTTGGCACGTGGACGATGGAGTACGACGGCCCCGAGTCGCCGCTGGCGCCCGAGGGCATGCACAGCGGGACGCTGACCGTGAAGCACCTGGACGGCTGCTTCTACGAGGGCGAACTCGACGCGAAGGGACCTGGCGGTGCGTACAAGACGAAGATGCAGATCATGTACGATCCCGCGGCGAAATACCTGACGTGGATTGAGACCGACAGCCGCGGCTACACGCTGTTCAAGCCCGGCACGATCGGCGCCGACTCGGGCGGGTACTTCACGCACTACTTCGAAACGCAGGGCTTCAAGGCCGGCGGACAGGAGATTCACCTGAAGGGCAGCACGTTCCTCGCGTCGCCGTCGAACTTCCGGATCCGGCGTTCGATTTCGACGGCAGGCGAGCCGTACATGAACCTCGGCGAGATGTGGTTCCGCAGGAAGGGAACGGTATGACGAAGACGACGCGTGCGTTCGTTCTGGCAGTGGCCGCCGTTGCCGCGGCGGGTACCGCGCGGGCACAGACCGCTCCGACCTTCTCGAAGGACGTGGCTCCGATTCTGTACAGCAACTGCGTCGTCTGCCATCGTCCTGGCGAGGTGGCGCCGATGTCGCTCATTACCTATCAGAACGTGCGGCCGTGGGCGCGCGCCATCAAGAACAAGGTGGTCGGCCGCGAGATGCCGCCATGGGGCGCGAGCCCCGCGAGCATGAAGCTGGCGAACGACCGCAGCCTCTCGCAGAAAGACATCGAGACGATCGTGCGCTGGGCTGATTCCGGCGCGCCCAAGGGCGACGACAGGGATTTGCCGGCCGCGCCGACCTTCCCCGCCGGCGGCTGGGCGTTCGGAGAGCCGGATGCGGTGATCGATCTGCCGATCGAAGCGCAGGTGCCGGCGACGGGCGAGTTCCCGCAGCTGTCGTACTTCGTGAAGTCGCCGTTCCCGACCGACGTGTGGATGCAGAAGATGCAGGTGCGCACGAACAACCCGGCCATCGTGCACCATGCGACGCTGTTCATCCGGACGCTGCCCGAAGGCACGGTGATCAAAGACGGACGCCCGGTTCTGAAGGATGAAGGGACTTCCCAGGCCAACTCCGAGGGCGGCATCAACACGGGCCTGCCGGCCGGCAGCGGGCCCGGCATCCGCCTCGTCTGGTACGTCCCCGGCCGCGGATGGGAATGCGTACGCCGACGGCGTCGCGCGACGGCTCCCGAAGGGCGCCTACATCGAGATGAACATGCACTATCAGCCGTCGGGCAAGCCGGAAAAAGAGCGCGCTCAGTTCGGCATCTGGTTCTCCAAGGTGCCGGTCGAGCACGAGATGCAGAACGTGTCGACGCTCGACCGCGGTACGACGATGGTCGAGAACAAGCCGCTGGCGAACGACCGCGTCCCGAACATCCCGCCCGGCGTGGACAACTGGAAGATCACGAACTTCAAGATCTTCCCGGAGCCGGCGACGCTCTACGCCATGTCCCCGCACATGCACCTGCGCGGGAAGGACATGAAGTTCATCCTGACGTATCCGGACGGCCGCGAAGAACTGGTACTCGACGTGCCGAAGTACGACTTCAACTGGCAGCTCTACTACGAGCTCGCCACGCCGCTGAAGATTCCGGCCGGCAGCAAGCTGACCGCCATCGCGCACTACGACAACTCGTCGAAGAACAAGTGGAACCCCGCGCCCGATCGCGAGGTGTACTGGTCCGAGCAGAGCTGGGACGAGATGTACAACCCGCAGATCCGGTGGACGTGGGATCTGCAGGAGCCGACGAAGAACTGACGGACGAGGCTGATCGCCGCCGAACATATGGTCAAGACGACGAACGACGAGGGCGATCCGGGCGCACGCTGGCGGGCGAGGCTGGATCTGACGGCGATCGTGGCGGTGTCGGCGCTTGTGATCTCCGGTCTGGGCTTCTACCGCAGCTACCTCTACACGAAGCAACAACTCGACGTCACGGTCACGGAAGTGTCGTATGTCACCGACCAGGGAGGGTTGTACATCACGGTGGCGTTCGCGAATGCCGGCAACCGGGACGCTGCGCTGCTCCGTGTAGAGCCGGCGCTGTGGAGCCGCCGCGGTCAATCAGCTCCCGAATGGGTGCCTCTGGTGGAGAAGGTGCACCCGGACATCCCGCTGACTATCCCCCGTACGCCGACTGTCGTTAAAGCAGGTGGGGTTGAGATCGTCACGCTGTCGACGCGGTTGGATGCGGCCGATGCCGAACGGGCGCTTATGCTGTCGGAGGGCGGGACCTTCCTCGGAATCCGAATCGCGACCATGAACTCCGATGGGAACCTCTACCTCCTCGAGCATCCCGTCGCCCGCCTCGTCATCGACCGGCAGGGCAGAATCCAAAAGGCCGAACCGGCGATTCACCAGACTCTGAGTGGCTTCGTCGACCTGCAGAGTGCTCCGCCTGGTGACAGGTTGCAGTCGAACAAGAAGACACCTTTCGTGTGGGCCGCCGAGCATTATTGAGGCAGCGCTACGTACGTCTTCGCGGGCTGCATGTTCAGCGGCCTGATCAGCGACAGCGATCCGAAAGCAACGACGGCGAGCGCACCGGCCGCGTAGAACGCATAACGATAGTCACCGAACGCGTCGAACACGCGGCCGCCGATCATCGGCCCGAAGACGCCGGCCGCGCCCCACGCCGTGAAGAGCACGCCGTAGTTCATTCCCAGGTTGCGCGTGCCGTAGAGATCGGCGGTCGCCGACGCGAACACTGACAGCTGCGTGCCGTAGCACCAGTAGACGCACGCCACCAGCACGAAGAACAGCACCGGCTCCTCGCGCCAGACAAAGAGCGCCGGCATGGCGACAGCCGACGCCAGCACCATCGTCCGCAGCGTCGTGACACGGCCAAGCGCGTCGGACAGCCAGCCCGACAGGATGCGGCCGCCCGCGTTTCCCGTGGCGGTGACCGGCAGCGCCAGCGTCGCGACCGCCGCGCCCAGGCCGGCGCTGCGCGCGAAGGGCACGAGCTGGCTGATCGTCATCTGTCCAGCGGTCGCGCCGAGCGCGTATGCGATCCAGAGGCCGTAGAACTGCGGCGTGCGGAGCATCTCGCGGGTGGAGAAGTCGCGCCGCAGCGCCGATCCGGTGGGCGGTGTCCATCCGGCCGGCCCGTATCCCTCAGGCGGGTTCTCGAGCAGCCACGCGCCGACGAGGCCCATCACGAGGAACGCCGCGCCGAGCAGGCGGAATGTCGGCCGCCATCCGACCGAGGTGATCAGGCTGGTCGCGATAGGGCCGATGATCGCCGAGCCGGCGCCGTAGCCGCCGACCATCAGTCCGACGACGAGACCGCGTCGATCGGGAAACCACTTCGAGGCGACGGGCGTGGGTGTGGCGTAGCCGAAGCCGTTCCCGGCGCCGACCACCAGGCCGAACACCGCGTAGAGAAACCACAGCGACGTCGTGAAGCTGGCGGCGAAAAAGCCGAGCGACACGAGGATGGCGCCGGCCAAGGCACACGGTCGCGGGCCGCGGCGGTCCTGGATTCGCCCGGCGAGCACGAACGTGCTCGCGAAGACGACAACGGCGATGGTGTAAACCCAGGACGTCTGGCTGCGCGTCCATCCGAATTCCTGCTCGAGCGGCAGGACGAACACGCTCCATGCGTATAACGAACCCAGCGCCAGGTTCATCGAGACGCCACCGACGACGACGCGCCAGCGATTCATCAGACCGCCTCCCGTGGCGCGTATGATACAGTGCCCGCGTTGGCTGAGATCTGACGTGCGCAGGCTCTTCCTCGCGGGCGTGCTGCTCGCCATCGCGCTGCCTGTCCGCGCGCAAACTCGAGCGGTCCTGCCCAGGCTGCCGAATGGCACGCCCGATCTGAGCGGCGTCTGGCAGGGTGGCGGGCCGGTCGGCGATATCGCTCAGGGGCTGCCGAAGGGCGAGACGATCCCGATTCTTCCGGAAGCGGAATCGATTCTGAAGGGCCGCCGGTCCAAGGACGATCCCGAGGCCAACTGCCTGCCGACCGGCGTGCCGCGCATCGCCCCGTACCCGTGGCGGATCGTGCAGACGCCGACGCACATCTTCTTTCTCTTCGAGGCCAACATTCACACCTATCGCCAAATCTTCATGGACGGGCGCAAGCATCCGCCCGATCCCGACCCGACCTGGTACGGCCATTCGATCGGCCGCTGGCAGGGCCGGACGCTCGTCGTGGATACCGTGGGATACAACGACAAGTTCTGGTTCGACTTCCGGGGCCATCCGCACACGGAAAGGCTCCACACGATCGAGCGGTACACCCGGACGGATGTCGGGACGCTGGTGAACGAAATCACCATCGACGATCCCGGCGCTTACGCCAGGCCGTTCACGGTGACGTTCACTGCCAGGCTGCGGCCGGGCGACGAGCTGATGGAGTACATCTGTCAGGAGAACAACCAGGACGTGGAGCACATCCAGGGTCCGACGGCCGAGCCCGGCGACCCCGAGCGCGCCGTCGGAACATCGGGACGGCCATAGGTCAAACCGGGTCTTCTGCTATTTCAGAACCTTCACCACGAAATAGTTCACCGACTTCGGCACTTCCTTGAACCAGTGCGGCGTCCCGGCCTGGACGACGATCACGTCGCCCTTCGTCAGGTGCTGCGTCGTCCCTCCCTGGATGTCCGTGCCGAGGTGCTGATCGGGGCGCGTGACCTTGCCGCCGACCATCGTGCCGCCGCTCACGAAGGTGGCTTCGCCCTCGATGATGTAGAGCACGTCGGTTTCCTTGTCGTGCACCTCTACCTGGCCCGGCCCCGTGCGGTGTGCGCCGGAGACGGTGACGTTGGGTGCGGTCATCAGCGAGCTGCCCTTGGCGATCGCCGCTGCGACCTTCTCATGATCCAGGTACGTGACGTTCGGTGTTTGTGCGGACATCGGGATGGTGAGCGCCATCGTGAACAGGACGGCCGTCAAGAGAGTCTTCATGTCGATCCTTTCGATCAGACGGGAGCGCACGCGCCATTCTTATCACAGACCGGCGCCAGATCCCGTTGAACATTCAGGCCGACGATGCTACCGTCGTCGTCGGACGCACATGGCTGGGCGTGATCTCACCGAGCGGGTCGAAGTCCTGGAAGCGAGGGTGTCGGCTCTGGACGAGCTTCCGGAGAGGGTAGCCGCCGTCGAATCGCAGATTGTGCAACTCCGGGACGAGATGAGGGATGGGTTTTCTGCCGTCCGCCAGGAGATCGGCACCGGTGACCAGAGCCTCCGCCAGGAGATACGCGACCTGGGCGAGACGCTTCGCGCCGGGATGCACGGCCAGGGCGAAACGCTCCGCGCCGAGATGCACGGCCAGGGCGAGACGCTTCGCGCCGAGATGCACGGCCTCGGTGGGACCCTCCGGCAGGAGATGCAGGAAGTGCACGAGAGCCTGCGGCAGGAGATGCGAGGGCTCGAGGGCTCGCTGAGGGTTGAGATGCGGTCTCTGAACGAAGACACCAAGACCCAGATGCGGATATTGCACGAGGACGTCATCGCCCGCATCGCGACGATCGGTGAAGGCAACCGGCGGCGACGCAAGCGCCGGTCGTAGACTTGCCTTGGCCAGCTAGGGCAGCGCAAAGACCATCAGGGCTTCGGACCCTTCCGGCATCGGATCGTCGAGCGCGCTGGCACCCGAGGCCGTGATGGCGACGTACTGTTTGCCGCTACGGCCCTGGAACGTCATCGGCACCGCGTGCGCGCTCATCGCGAGACGCGCCGCCCACAGTTCCCTGCCGGTCTTCGCGTCGAACGCGCGGAACCGCTTGTCGTTGGTCGCGCCGATGAAGACGAGGCCACCGGCGGTGGTCATCGGCCCGCCGAGGTTCAGGCGGCCGGTCTTCTTCTTGCCTTCGGGCAGTTCGTCGGTGACGCCAAGCGGCACTTTCCAGGCGATCTCACCGGTCTTGATATTGACGGCGACGAGAGTGCCCCACGGTGGACGCTGGCAGAGCCAGCCCTTCTCGCCGCCCATGATATTCCCGCTGCCGCGCGCATCGCCCTCGGCCCACTGGAACCGCGACGTCAGCCCGACGATGCTGTTGCGGCGGAAGGGGACGCGGGCGCCATCGGGGCTCTTCTCGACCCAGCCGATGCTGGCTTCGTCGTTCGTGTTGACGAACACGTAGCCCAGCCCGGGGTCGGCCGCCGTGCCTCCCCAGTTGGCGCCACCGATGGATCCGGGGAAGAGGATCGTCGAGCGAGGGGGCGCGCCGGCCTCGCGGTAGACGTACGGCGTGAACGGGCCGTCGTTAAAGAGCCCGCCGCTGCGCTCCATGAGCGAACGGCAGAACGCCGCGTGTTCGGCCGTCGTGTCCGACTCGGTGACGATGTCGTCGGGCGTGAAGCCAACGCGCGCGAGCGGCGGCGGCTTGACGGGGACGGGCTGAGTGGGGGAGCTCTCCTCGTGCGGCACGTCACTCTTCGGCACGCGCCGCTCTTCCATCCCGAACACCGGCTTGCCGGTGACGCGGTTCAGGATGTACATGTAGCCGGTCTTGCTCGTCTGCGCGAGAACCGGTACGACCTGGCCGCCGATCGTCACGTCGAGCAGCGAAGGAGGCGACGGGAGATCGTAGTCCCAGAGATCGTGGTGCACCGTCTGGAAGTGCCACTTCAGCGTGCCCGTCGCGGCGTCGAGCGCGAGAAGCGAGTTGCCGTAGAGGTTGTCGCCGGGGCGATCCGCTCCCCAGTAGTCGCTCGGCCCCGGAGCTTCGACCGCGACGTAGAGGATCCCGCGCGCCTGATCCAGTGTCTGCGAGAACGCCCAGCTGTACGTGTTGGGTCGATCTCTCCAGCCCTCGTTCTTCCACGTGCTGCTGGCGGGCTCGCCGGCCTTCGGCACCGAATGGAAGTTCCAGGCCTTCGCGCCCGTTCGGGCGTCGAAGGCGCGAACGCCGCCGGGCGATCCGTTCGTCCCGACGATCAGCAGGCTCTTGTACAGCGTGGGCGCCGAGTTGTACGGCGCGACCATGTCGATCTCGCCGTTTTTCCCGAATGCCGTGGCCGGCTTGCCAGTGGCGGCGTTCAAGGCAATCAGCCGCCGCTCCGAGGTGACGAAAATCCGGGGCGGTGCGGTCGCGTCCCCAGGCCAGTACGTCACGCCACGCCTGGACGGGGCACCGTTCTTCAGCGTGTACCGCCAGGTTTCCTTGCCGGTGTCCGGCTCGAGGGCGACGACGCGATCGGATGCGGCGAGGTACATCACCCCACCCACGACGATCGGCGTGAACTCCGATCCTCCGGAGATCGTGCCGGCCGTCCGGTCTTTGCCCAGCTTGTAGGACCAGGCCTGTGCCAGCGTGCCGACGTTGCGCGTGTTGATCTGCGTGAGCGGCGAGTGGCGCGTGCCGGCGAGGTCGTAGTTGTACATCGGCCAGTCGCCGCTGACGGCCTTCTTCTGCGCGATCGCCACGACGGCGGCCATCGTCAAGCGCGATCACGCCGGCCGCAATGACTAGATCTCTTCGCGCCATAACCCCAACGCCTTCTGTGCCGGACGATCGGAGAAGCTGAACAGCACGGACTCCTCGGCCGCCTGATGCGCGACAGGATGCCAGGAGGGCGCGACGAAGATGTCGCGCTTGCCCCAGGTGAACGTCCGATCGCCGATCGTGCTCGAACCGCTGCCTTCGGCGACGCAGAAGACGGTCGCGTCAGTGGACCGGTACGGCCGGCCCGCGAAGCCCTTCGGCAGCAGTTGCAGGAACGCGCCAATGGTCGGCAGCGGGTAGCCGCCTGTCGCCGGGTTGGTGTACTGCATCTTCACGCCGTGCCGCGGATCCGGCGATCCGCTCTTCGCCATGTGCGCGAGCGCGTCGCGGCTCCTCGCGTACGGGTACGCCACCATTGGCGCCGACGGACGCGGGGGCGTGTACTCGAGCGGCAGCATGCCCGAGCCGTAGCGGGCCAGCGCGTCGCCTTCGTGCCGCGCGACCGGCTGCGATTTGTCGGGATGGCGCTCGGCGAAGCTCGTGTCGAAGAAGTTCGTGATGGGGATGTCGAGGCCGTCGAGCCACACGACGGGATCGCTGCCGGGGTTGCCGTGATCGTGGTACGTCCACGACGGCGTCAGGATGAAATCCCCCGGCTTCATCGTCACGCGCTCGCCGTCGACTGCGGTGTAGGCGCCTTCGCCTTCGAGAACGAACCGCAGCGCGGACGTCGCGTGGCGGTGGCTGTGGGCGACTTCGCCGGGCAGAATCAACTGGAGACCCGCGTACAGGCTCTGCGTGACCCGCGAGCCGCCGCTGAACCCGGGGTTCTCGAGGATCAGCACCCGCCGTTCGGCTTCTTCGGCCGTGATGAGCGAGCCGGCCTCCATGATGAACGGCCGCACATCGTCGTAGTGCCAGAGCGTCGGGACGCAGGCCGTCCGCGGGTCCGTGCGCACCAGGTCGCCGAGCACTTCCCAGAGCGGTGCCGCGTTCTGCGCCTTCAAGCGGTCGTAGAACGCGCGGCGCTCGGCTGAGGCTTCCTGCTTGCTGTAGAACGTTGTTGAATCCATGGGTTCAGTCTTCTTTCATCGGCGCGTCGCCGGTTTGCGGCGCCTGTTTATCACGAAGACACGAAGATCACGAAGCTTCTTTTTCGGTGTCTTCGGGTCTTCGTGTCTTCGTGATGCACGAGAGTCGCAAGCCGGCTACGCGGCCCGGACTGCGACGGTCATCGATCCGATCCGCTCGATCGTCGCGACGATGGTATCGCCCGGTTCGATCGGGCTGACGCCTTCGGGGGTGCCCGTGAAGAAGACGTCCCCCGGATGCAGCGTGAAGAACGACGACGCCAGCTCGATGAGCTCCCGAACGCCGAGAATCATGTTCCGCGTGTTGGAACTCTGTCGCGGCTGGCCGTTGACGGACAAATGCAGGTCGAGCGCGTTGGGCTCGGGTACCTCGTCCGCCGTCACCAGCCATGGCCCGAGGATGGCATAGGTGTCGGCCGACTTCCGGAGGCTGCGCTCCTCGGGACCGCGGATCGTGATGTCGAGGCCGATGGCGTAGCCGGCTACGTAGTCGAGCGCCTGATCCTTCGAGACGTTCCGCGCCGTCTTCCCGATGACGAACGCCAGCTCGATCTCGTGATCGTTGCGCCGGTCGAGCTTGCGCAGCGCGATACCCTCGCCGGCGCCCGCCAGCGCGCTGGTCGCCTTGAGGAACAGGCCGGCCTTGTGGATGGTGTTGATCGGGTTCTGGTGGTGCAGACCTTCGTCTCCGCGGACCTCGTCCAGATGCTTCTGGTAGTTCACCGGCGCCGCGACGACCTTGCCCGGGTTGGCGACCGGAGACAGGAGTGTCACCGCCGAGACGGGTACAGTCGGGCGCGGCCGGCAGGAGCCCGCGGATGCGCTCGGTGACCGCTGCCAGGTTGGCGATCAGCGGGTCGCACGTCGGCAGCGGATACCGGTAGTCCGGGAGCACGTCGAGGGCCGCGGTCACGTCCCTGAGGCTGTCGCCCTGGACGATGCCCAGCCGGCCACTATCGAAGCGACATAACCGCATATAATGAGGACCTTTGCCCGAGTAAGACGGACCAGTTATACATCATCACATCGTTGCAGAGGAGCACATGAGCGCAGCCGTGGCAGAGCAGAACCTGGAGGCAGCACTGCAGAAGGCCGGGAACCCCGTGGACATGCTGCGGAATTCGCAGATCGGCCCGTACGCGTTCCCCGTCGTCCCTTCCGAGTTTACGAACTGGCGAGACGAGCAGGCATCCTGGCGCACCACCTGCGCGCTCTTCGATCAGTCGCATCACATGACGGACCTCTACATCGAGGGGCCCGACGCACTCAAAGTGCTGTCCGACCTCGGCGTCAACAGCTTCGCCACGTTCAAGGTGAACCAGGCCAAGCAGTTCGTCGCCTGCAACTACGACGGCTACGTCATCGGCGACGCGATCCTGTTCTACCTGGAACCCAACAAACTGAGCCTCGTCGGACGGCCCTCGTCGCTCAACTGGGTGCAATACCATATCGAAAGCGGCAAGTACAAAGCGACGGCCGAACGCGACGAGCGCTCCTTCGTGAACAAGGGCACGCGCAGGTACCTTCCGGTACCAGGTGCAGGGGCCGCATGCGCTGAAGGTGATGGAAAAGGTCCTCGGCAAGCCGGCCCCGGACATCAAGTTCTTCAACATGAGCGTCATCTCCATCGCCGGCCACGACGTCCACGCGCTGCGGCACGGCATGGTGGGACAGCCGGGTTGGGAGCTGTTCGGCCGCTGGGAGCACGGCGAAGCGGTCCGCGACGCGATCGTGGAGGCAGGCCAGGAATTCGGGATTCGCCGGGTCGGGGCACGAACCTATCCGACCAGCTGCCTCGAATCGGGATGGATCCCCTCGCCCCTTCCCGCGGTCTATACGGGGAAGGACATGCAGCCGTACCGGGAGTGGCTGAGCGGCAAGAGCTACGAGGCCATGGCGTCACTCGGCGGCAGCTTCTATTCGAAGGACATTCGCGACTACTACCTGACGCCGTACGACCTGGGGTACGGACCGTTCGTCAAGTTCGATCACGAGTTCATCGGCCGGCAGGCGCTCGAGAAGATGGCCGGCAACCCGCGGCGCAAGAAGGTGACGCTGGTGTGGAACGGCGAGGACGTCGCGAGGGTGTTCGGCTCGCTGTTCACCGGCGGCACCATCACGAAGTACATCGACTTGCCGCTGGCCAACTACGCCACGCTGCCGTACGACAAGGTGCTCAAGGGCGGTCAGACGGTCGGTGTCTCCACTTACACCGGCTACACATACAATGAACGCGCGATTGTGTCGCTGGCCGTGGTCAACGTCGAGGACAGCGAGCCGGGGACGCAGGTGTCGGTCGTCTGGGGCGAGGAAGGCGGCGGCTCCACGAAGCCGACTGTCGAACGGCACACGCAGGTGGAAATCCGCGCGACCGTCGCGCCGGTGCCGATTTCCGACGTCGCGCGGGTTGGCTATCGTCCCAAGTAGGCTGGAGGCTGGAGCGTGGCTTACATCTTTCATCAGGATCAGCTGCCGCGGCTCGAGGGTGCGAGCGGCGGCCGGGTGCGCACGTTCTTCGTGAACAAAGAGATCACGAAGATCGACGACATGCTGGCCGGCGTCATGACGTACACCAAGGGCACGGCGTCGCCGTTTCACTATCACGAGGTGTGCGAGCACTTCTACTTCATCATCGAAGGCGATGCCCAGGTGGAAACGCCGGAGGGCATTCAGCCGGTCGGCCCGGGTATGATGATCTTCATCCCGCCGGAGCAGAAGCACCGGCTGCGCGCGCAAAACACCGCTGTTCTACTTTGAATTCCAGGCGCCGAACCGGTTCAAGACGCACATCCTCGAGGGCACCGAAGAGGATCTGAAGTGGAACCGCGTGGACGGCGGCACGTGGATTCAAACATAGCCATGGCGAACACCTACATCGACACGAACAAACTGCCCCATACGAAGACCCCCGGGGGCGAGTACGTCGAAGTCCTGAACAATGCTCTCTGCGGCGCCAAGAACGTCGTCGGCACGCTGCGGTGGCTGAAGGCGGGCGAGAAATACGACGCCGCGAGCGACGCGCGTACCAATCAGCTGATCTACCTGATGGAAGGCGAAGCCACGATCACGCTGAACGCGAAGTCGCACGACGTGGCGAAGGGCAACGGGATCTATCTGGGACCGTCCGAATCGGCGAGCATCGCGCAGCGGGGAACCGCTCCGCTCAAACTCTTCCAGTTGGTCGTACCGAAACAGGGAGCGTGATATGGCAAAGAACGTAACCAGCCGTCGACGCGTGCTCAAGGGCGGCCTCGCGGCCGCCGGCCTCGGCCTGTTCGGCCTTCCCGAATGGGCCATGCCCGCGCTGGCACAGGGCGAAACGCTCGTGCCGTTCACGGACTACCCGGCCAATTTCGCCACGAACCCGAGCGAGGTCGTCCGCGTTCTGGACATCCGGACGATCTCGGGCGCCCTCACGCCGAAAGACCAGTTCTTCACGACGCAGCACTACGGCCACCCCACGATCGATGCCGCCGCGTTCCGCCTGAAGATCTCGGGCCTCGTCGAGCGCCCGAAGTCATTGTCGCTCGATGAGCTGAAGGCCATGGGCAAAGACGAAGTGGTCGCCGGCTTCGAGTGCTCGGGCAACGGCCGCGGCCGCATACAGGGCTTCGCGAGCAACGGCCGGTTTACGGGCGTGCCGCTGCGCAAGGTGCTGAAAGAGGCCGGCCTCAAGAACGACGGACACGAAGTGGTCTTCTTCGGCGCCGACCACGGAGAGGAAGAAACCGAGTTCCGCCAGCAGAAGATCAAACTGGACCAGGCGTTCGGCCGCAGCATGCCGCGCGAGCTGGCGCTCAGCGCCGATCCGCTGGTGGCCTACGCGATGAACGGCGAGCCGCTGACCAAGCATCAGGGCGCGCCGCTGCGCCTCATCATGCCGGGCTGGTACGGCGTCGCGAACGTCAAGTGGCTGTCGCGCATCCACGTTCAGCGCGACGCGTTCATGGGCAAATACCAGTCACGCTGGTACCGGACGATGCGCGAGGAGAAGATCGACGGGGAGACGGTGTGGAACGAGACGGCCGTCACCCACATGCGCCTCAAGTCTGTCGTCGCGCGCGTGGCGAAGGCGGGGAGCGACCACGTCATCACGGGTTTCGTGCTCAACGACGGGACGCCGGTGCGGTCGGTCGAAGTGAAGATCGACAACGGCCCGTGGCAGGTCGCGCCCATCGATTATTCGAACGGCAGGTTCTCGTGGAAGCTGTTCACCTACACGTGGAAAGGCGCCACGCCAGGCGAACACACGATCGTCTCGCGGGCGACGGATGCGTACGGCTACGTCCAGCCGGAGACGGCGGATCTGGCGAGCAAGAAGACGTTCCTCGAGGACAACAGCCAGTTCCCGCGCAAGGTGATGGTCGCGTAGAGGCTGTCTGATGTAGTGCAGACCTTCAGGTCTGCCGTTCCGCTGTGCCGCCGCGCTTCGGGCTGCCGGCTCGGCAAACACGAAGCTCGGCGTGGAAAAACGCCGAGCCGGCAATATCGGTTACTGCCATGGCGCTCGGGCCGGGCTCGGCCTCTCGCGGAGGTGGCCGGCTCGCCGTTTTACCCTCTGACGCTCATCACGCCGACTTCTATCGTTTGCCGAGCCGCCAGCCCGAAGCGCGGCGGAAGCCTACCTGTGGAACGGAGGAGGCCGCCGCGGTCAGGCAATCGTCAATACACGATGAGGTACCACATGAGAGTCGTCTTGTGGCTGTTCTGCGTGTTGTTGGCCTCTTCGACGCCGGTCGCAGCCGCGGATCTGGCTGGTCAGTGGTCGCTTGACCTCGAGCCGGATTTCAGCGGACAGAAGGACACCTTGAGCTGCTCGTTTGTTCAAGATGGCGAGAAATTGACTATCAACTGCGGTGCCGGTCCGAATATCCGTGGTGAGGCGCAGGGGCGCACGGTGACGTTCCGTGTGCCAACTGGCCGTTCAAGCGAGTTCACAGCAGTATTTTCCGGAACGCTGGACACACACGAAAACACGATCTCCGGAACTTGGGAACTCATGGACAGGGACGGCAGGCGTCAGGGGAAATTCACCGCGACGAGGGTCGCAAATACCAAGTAGCTAGAGGTCCTCGAAGTCTCGTAAGCCGAGCGCGAGCCGGGGCGTCGGGGCGGCAAACGATAGAAGTCGGCGTGACAGACGTCAGACGCCAAAACGCGGCCGCGGCCACCTCCGCGAGAGGCCGAGCCCGGCCCGAGCGCCATGGCACTAACCGATGTCGCCGCGGCCGCGTTTTTCCACGCCGAGCTTCGTGTTTGTGGCCCCGATGCCCCGGATCGCGCGCGACAACGTGGTGGTGAGCGTCGTTCGACTAGGTCTTCATGTACGTGAACCCGTGCTCCTGGGCGATGCCGATTGCCATCACGTGGGACGGCACGAGGTGGACGCCCGGGTTCAGGCCCGCGACCAGGTCGGCGCGGACGTCAGCGACAGGCATTCCGGCCGCCTGAGCGAGTTGCTGCGCGACGAGGCCGAGCGCCACGTTGCACTGCCAGAACGCCGTGCCTCGCGCCTGCATGGCTTTGACGCTCAGGTCGCCGTCCGACAGAAAGATATTCCGCACGGCCGGCTGCTTCGTCGCCGGGTCCACGATCTTGTAGCGTTCGCCGATCTTGTACTTCTGCCACATCGCGTCGGAAAGATTGATGGCGATCGCGCGAGATACGCCCACGGCCGTGTTGACGTCCGGCGACTGCAGGGCGAATACGTCGCGGTAGGTGTCGAGGTAGTTCTTGACGTACCGCAACGGGCGTGTGTCCTCCGAGAGGTCCCACGTGCCGTAGTCGTACACCTGCTTGTGCCGGCCCTTGAACGCGTCGAACCAGGTGAGATCCCACTGGCCGGCCGCTGGCGGCGCGGGCGTTTGCGCTGACGTCTGACCCTCGAGCGCGGCGACGCCCGCCAGCGAGGCAAGAACGGACACGAACGACCGGCGATTGTGCAGCAGTGACATGACGGCTCCTTGGCAGAGCAGTTTAGCGCACTCCGAGACGCAGGCACAGGAACGCCAGCACCTGCCGGATGATCCCGCGCGACAGCTCGCTGTCCTCCTCGAGATCGAACGCGTGCACCCCGGCTGGATGGTTCACGAGCGAAACCGGCAGGTTCCGCGCGAGGCCGGCGGCGACGAGGCGGTCGAGCGCGTCGTTCAGGCCGGCGAACTGGTCCCGTCCGGCCCGGGCGAACAGCAGCGGGACGCCGGCCGGCAGATCGGCAATCGATTTGCCGGCGCACGCGTCGGCGAAGAAGAACTGCTTCGCCCCATTCGCCACGTGCTCGGCGCCGTCCAGATCCATCGTGAAGGTGTAGAGCAGGGCCGCGCACTTGAGCATGCCGTCTGCTGTCAGCGCACTGAGCGCCACCGGGCCGTGGCCTGAGCAGGCCAGCAGTCCGATCCGGCCGCCGTCGACGCCGAGCGTCCCGGCATGATCGCGAATGTGCCTCAGAACCCCGTGGATGTCGGCCGCCGGCTGGCGGTTGGCGTAGATGACCGCGGCCACGCCGGACGCGGCGAGCAGCCGCGCCCAGGACACGTGCCAGCCAAACCGCCTGAACAGGCCCTGCGGATCGGGGTAGCCGAGCGTGATGACGACGACAGGCGGGGCGCTCCCGGTTCCGGCAGCGGGCGTATACACGTCCATCGGCAGGGCGCCATCGTCGGTGACGCGATAGGTTTCGTCGCGACGGACGGCCACCGTATCCATCCCGGGGACCTGGAAAACGATGGTCTTTTTCGCCAGTTCTCTGAACTGCGCTTCTCGATCGGTCATAGCTGTCCCTCCACCGCAGACACGCGTACAGCGCTCCGCGGAATCGATTTCTTGGACAAACGAAGGCCGCCGGCAGGATCTGCCGCGATGGCCCGGACCTAATTGAGGAAGACGATGGGCTTGCTGATGGCGGGTTGACTATAACCGCTCAGAGCGGCGCCGCGCAAGCCAGCGTGACGTTACGAGGGAGCGGGAGACTTGTCGTTGAAGCTCAGGACGTACCACACGGCAATGCCGACCGCGGGAAGGACGGCGATGAGCCAGAAGATCTCCTCCCACTGGTTGCCGTTGATCCAGCCCGTCCACGGGCCGATAGCGCGCAGCAGCAGGAAGTTGACGAGCGACCACGAGCCCGAGGCGATGCCGGTCATCATGGCCGCCCGCTCGCGCGGGAAGGCGTACGACCCGACCTTGAGGGCCACCATCTGGAACCCGCCGCCGATGAACGTCGACAGCGAGACGAGTGCCATGGTCAGGGCGACCGACGTGGTGGCCGTCGTGAAGCCCAGCGTCAGGGAGATGACCGTCAGGAGCAGGAACATCCCGACCGGGCGGCGGTTGGCCTCGGCGTAGCGGTCGGCCGCCCAGCCCCAGAAGAAGTACCCGATGCCCCAGGTGAGCGGTGGAATCCAGGCCAGCTGGTTCACTTCGGCCTGCGTGAGCTTGAGCCGTCCGTTGAGATACAGCGCGAGAATCGTCAGCACCGGGACCGGGCGAGATCGCCGGCAGCGCGTAGCTGAACATCAGCGCCCAGACACGGCGCTCCAGGAAATTCGGCCACTGCACCTTTGTTGTTTTGGGCGGCGCCTTGGGCAGGAACGGCGGACGGGCGATCGCGGCCCAGATGACCAGCCAGGTCGCGCCCAGTCCCGCCGTGGAGAGGAACGCCACGCGCCATCCGTACTGGATCGCGAGCGGGCCCAGCAGCAGCGGCATCATCACCGCGCCGATGGTGCCGCCGGAAAACGACAGCGCGATTGCGCGGGCGCGCAGATGCGCCGGCAGCGACTCGACGGCCGTGCGCAGACCGCCCGGGAACGTCGCGCCCTCGCCGAGGCCGAGGACGGCGCGTGCGGCGGCGAAGCCGGCGAAGCTGCCCATCAGCGCGTGTGAGGCGCTGGCGCCCGTCCACACGGCGACCGCCAGCAGCATGCCGGCGCGCAGGCCCACGAAGTCGAGGATCGATCCCCAGACCGGGTTGCCGAGGGTGTACGCCAGGAAGAAGAACGAGGCCGCGTCGGTGAAGTTCTGCGGCGTGAGGCCGGTGTCGCGGATGATCGTGGGCGCGAGGATCGTCAGGACCTGGCGGTCGACGAACGACAGCCAGGAGCACAGCGCCATGCCCAGGCAGGGCACCCACATGCGCCAGTCCAGCGCCCGAGCGGTAGCGGCAGGAGTGGCCATGGTGGCTCGGCGAATCTGGTCATCTGGTCATTTTGGTCATCTGGTCACTTCCGCTCAAGGCAGAAATGACCAGATGATTAGATGACCAGATGACCAAATTCTCTGTTGCTAGGCCTTGACCGGGGCCGGGTTCATGGCCGCCATGACGGCGGCCTTGTTCTTCGCCAGCCACTGGTCGAAGGTCTGCAGCGCGCCGCCGGTGAGCTTGCGCGTCTCGTCCACGCTTCTCACCGCGTTCACTTCCTTTTCGAAGTCGCGGTAGACCTGGAACATATTGCCGTATTCATCAGCGCCGGGGAAGCCGAAGCTGCGGAACAGGTTCGCGTCGAGCGCCGCGTACTGCACCGGGCCGAGGCCCGTGCCCTTCGCGAGCTTGTCGCTCATGTCCTTGAACGACACGTGTTCGCCGGCGATCGCGACGGTCTTGCCGATGTACTGCGGGCCGGCCTTGAAGATGCCGTACGCCGCCTTGCCGATGTCGTCTTTCGCGATGCCGGCCAGCTTCGCGTCGCCCATCGGGAACGCCCAGCTGTAGACGCCCTTATCGTCCTTCTTCGGCGCGAGGGCGAAGAGATACAGGTTGTCCCAGTAGAACGACACCATGAAGAAGGTCGTGGGCAGGCCGGCGAAGTGCGCGTTGGCTTCGGCCTTGGCGTCGAAGTGCGGCACGCGGTACTTGCCCTGCAGCATCGGCATGCGCGTGTCGTCCGCCTTCATCAGCTTGCGCGTGTCCTCGAGCGTCGACCAGACGACGTGCTTCACGCCCGCGGCCCTGGCCGCGTCGGCGATGTTCTTCGCCTGCGCGATTTCCTTCTCGCCGGAGAAGTGCTCCCAGAAGTTCGTGACGGCGAAGACGCCGTAGGCGCCCGCGAACGCCTTCTTCAGGCTCTCGACGTCGTCGAGATTGCCGGCGACGACTTCCGCGCCTTTGGCGGCCATCGCCTTGGCGGCGTCCTTCGATGTGTCGCGCGTGATGGCGCGGACGCCGAAGCCGCCGTTCGGGTCGGCGAGAATCGCCGAGACGAGGCCGCTGCCCTGCGAGCCGGTCGAGCCGAGTACCGCGATGATCTTCTTGTCAGCCATGGTTACTTCGCTCCGATTTCTTTGCGAACGATGGCCGCGCCGTCGGCCAGCGCCTTCAGCTTCATCTTCGCGACCATGCGGGCCAGCGGCTTCATGCCGCAGTCCGTGCTCAGCGTCACCTTTTCGGCCGGGACGTGGGCGAGGACCTTGCGGATGCGGGCGGCAATCTGCTCGGGCTTTTCGATCGCGTTGGTGCGGATGTCGAGGACGCCGACCTGCACGCCCTTGTCCTTCGGCAGGTTCTTGAGGAAGTCGATCCCGGCCATATCGCGGTTCGCGTAGTCGAGGACGAACTCGTCGATGCCCTTCGTCTCGAAGAGGTGCGGGAGCACCGTCTGGTAGCCCTGGGGGAAGTTTGCGCTGAGGATGTCGTTGCCCCAGGCGTTGCCGAAGCAGAAGTGCCAGCCGATCTTGGCGTTCACGCCGTCGCAGCACATCTCGACGGATTCGCGGATCCACTTGTAGTCGTCCTTGTTGCCCGTGAAGAGCGGAAACCAGGCGCCGAGGTCCTCGAACTGGAGGTACTTCGCGCCGGCGGCGACCAGGTCCTTCATCTCGGCGTTGAAGATGGGGCAGAGCGCCATGGTGAGGTCCCTGGCGTCCTTGTAGTGCTTGAAGTAGGCGTGCCAGGCGAGGTTGGCGGGGCCGGCGCCGACCGACACCTTGACGGGCACCTTGGCGTGCTTCTTCGTGACCTTGTAGAGATCGGCAAGTCGAATCGGGCCGCGCGTGACCGGGCCGCTGTTGATGACGCCGCCCCAGTCGTCCATGATCTCCGCGCCCTGGTTGCGGTCGGATACGCCGACCGTGCTCGGATGCTGCTCGCGCGCGGCTTCGAAGCCGCCGATGCGCTCGTACATGTACCAGCAGAACGAGCCGATGACGCCGACGTAGTCGTCGTACCACATGTTGCCGTCGGTCACGATGTCGAGGCCGGCCTCTTCCTGATCGCGGATGACCGTCGCCACCGCGTCGTCGTACGCCTCTTCGTGCTGCACTTCCTTGAAGGCGACGCGAACGTCGCGGCCGAGCAGCTGATGTTTGTACCAGTGCGGCCGCGGATACGAACCGACCATGGTGGTCGGAAGAATGCGATCGACGATCTTCGTTGCCATTCTCTCTCCTGCTGATAGATGTCGGGCGGAGGTGTTTTTAGGCCGAAATTCCTCCGAACAAGGCGTTGGGATGCTATCCGAGCCCAAACTAGACGTCAAGCGTCAATCGAGGTTACGATGCGTGTTGCTCAATGTCAGGAGTCCGTTCATGACGCCGCCGACGCCGCCGACGCCACTTCCAGGGGCCGCCGCCAGCAAGAAATCGTCCACCGATGCGGCGATCGGGCACGATCGCCTGCTTCACATGTACCGGCAGATGGTGGCGATCCGCCTGTTCGAAGAACGGGTCAACGACCTTTACACCCGCGCGCTGATGCCCGGCCTCGCCCATCTGTATATCGGCGAAGAAGCCATCGCCTGCGGCATCTGCGAAGTCCTCCGCCGCGACGACTACATCACCAGCACGCACCGCGGCCACGGACATTGCCTGGCCAAGGGCGCGTCTCCCGACCGCATGTTCGCGGAGCTGCTGGGCAAGGAAGCCGGGTACTGCAAGGGCAAGGGCGGCTCGATGCACATCGCCGATCCGGACACCGGCAACCTCGGCGCGAACGCCATTGTCGGCGGCAGCGCCGGCATTGCGACCGGCGCCGCGTTTGCCGCCAAGTACCGGAAAACCGGACAGGTGGCCGTCTGCTTCTTCGGCGAGGGTGCGCTCGGCCAGGGCCTGCTGTACGAAGAGTTCAACCTCGCGCAGCTCTGGAAGCTGCCCGTGATTTTCGTCTGCGAGAACAACGGGTACAACGAATACACGCACTTCTCGGAGTCAACGGCCGGCGACGTACCGGCACGCGCCGCGGCGTTCGGCATGGCCCACGAGACGATCGACGGCCAGAACGTGCGAGAGGTCTGCACGGCGGCCTCGGCGCTCATCGACCGCGCCCGGCGCGGCGAGGGCCCGGCGTTCCTGCAGTGCATCACGTATCGCTATCACGGCCACCACGTCGGCGATATCGCGCGTGCCTACTACCGTCCGAAGACCGAGGAGCAGGAGTGGGTGACCGAGCGCGACCCCATTACGCTCCACGGGGAGTGGCTGATGGCCAACGGCGTGGCGGACCGCGCGAAACTCGATGCGATCCAGGCAGAGCTCATCGCCGAGATGGACGCCGCCGTCGAGTTCGCGGTCAACTCGCCCTACCCGGACCCGAGCAAGGTCACGCAGGACATCTATGCTTGAGACAGCGACCAACGTGCGCGAGCTGAGCTTCGGCGACGCCATCAAGGAAGCGATTGCCGAGGAGATGCGGCGCGATCCGAACGTCGTCCTCATGGGCGAGGATGTGGCCGAGGCGGGCACGACCTTCAAGGTGCTCACCGGCCTCGTGGACGAGTTCGGCAAGGACCGCATCATCGACACGCCGATCTCGGAAGCCGGGTTCAGCGGCCTCGGCGTGGGCGCCGCGATGGCCGGCCTGCGTCCCATCGTCGACATCATGTTCGGTGACTTCCTGACGATCATCATGGACCAGATGGTCAACCAGGCCGCCAAGATTCACTACATGTCCGGCGGCAAGTGGAAGGTCCCGATGGTCTTCCGCCTGACGATGGGCGCGACGCGCCGGTCGGCGGCGCAGCACTCGCAGTCGCTGCACGCGTGGCCGAGCCACATCCCGGGGCTGAAAGTGGTGGTGCCGTCCACGCCGTACGACGCCAAGGGGCTGTTCAAGGCGGCCGTCCGCGACGACAACCCGGTCGTCATCTTCGAACACAAGATCAGCTACCGGAAGGTCAAAGGGCCCGTGCCGGAGGACGACTACATCGTGCCGCTCGGCGTCGCCGACGTGAAGCGCCAAGGGCGCGACATCACGATCATCGCGACGAGCAGCATGGTGCAGACGGCGCTGGCCGGGGCGACGCTGCTCGAATCGGTCGGCATCGACGCGGAAGTCGTCGACCCGCGCACGATGTGGCCGCTCGACGAGGCGACGCTCATCAACTCCGTCAAGAAGACGTCCCGCTGCATCGTCATGGACGAAGGATACGGACGGTACGGCGTAGCGGGCGAGCTGGCCGCGACGGTGGCGGAGGGGGCATTCTACGACCTCGACGCGCCGGTCACGCGGCTGTGCGCGATGCACGTGCCGATCCCGTTCTCGCCGTCGCTCGAAGACACGACGGTTCCGAACGAACGCGACGTCGTCGCGCTCGCGCAGAAGCTGTGTAAACGAACATGACGGGGAATTGCAGAATGGCAGGATCGCAGAATCGCAGAATTGATGGCAGGATTTCAAATCCTGCGATCCTGCCATTCTGCCATCCTGTAATTCATGGAGGCTTTCCGTGGGTCTGAAAACGTACGGCACGATGGCGGTCGACTGGGAAGAGCGCATCAATTTCGAGCGCCTCCGGACGGAGCGCCTGGCGCGCGCCAAGGAGTTTCTCGAGAAGTCGGAGATGGGGGCCTTGCTCTGCTTCGACATGAACAACGTCCGGTACATCTCGGCCACGCACATCGGCACCTGGGCGCAGGACAAGATCAGCCGCTTCACGCTCCTCTCGCGGGGCGCCGAGCCCATCCTGTGGGATTTCGGCTCCGCCGCGCGCCATCACGCCCAGAACTGCTCGTGGCTCGGCGAGCGCTCGCGCGCGGGCATCCCGCTCATGCGCGGCGCGATGTCGCCCGAAATGGGCCGTGCGGAAGACGTGGCCAGGAAAATCAAGGTCGAGCTCGAGAAGCTCAATCTGCACCGCGAGCCGCTCGGCGTGGACGTTGTCGAACCCGCCGTGCTGTTCGCGCTTCAGAACGAAGGCCTCAAGATCGTCGACGGCCAGGAGCTGATGTCGAACATCCGCGTCATCAAGACGCAGGACGAGATCTCGCTGCTCAATCACTCCGCCGCGATGGTGGACGCCGCGTACCACGATCTCTACAAAGCCATGAAGCCTGGCATGCGCGAGAACGAGGCCGTCGGCCTCGTCGCCAAGCGGCTGTACGATCTCGGCTCCGAGTACGTGGAGGGCGTGAACGCGATTTCCGGCGAACGCTGCAGCCCGCACCCGCACGTGTTCTCGGACCGCATGCTGCGGCCGGGCGACCCTGTGTACTACGACATCCTGCACTCCTACATGGGCTACCGCACGTGCTACTACCGCACGTTCGCGATTGGCTCGGCCTCGCGCGCGCTCAACGACGCGTACAAGCGTTGCCGCGACTACCTCGATGCGGCCATCGAGCTGGTCCGTCCGGGACGCACGACGGCCGAGATCGCGTCGGTGTGGCCGAAGGCGCAGGAGTTCGGGTTCCCCAACGAAGAGGCGGCGTTTGCGCTGCAGATGGGCCACGGCATCGGCCTCGCCATCTGGGAGAAGCCGATGATCAGCCGCCTGGTCTCGCTCGAGCACTCCTACGAGATCAAGCCGGGTATGGTCTTCGCGCTCGAAACGTTCTGGCCCAGCAAGGACGGCTGGAGCGCCGCGCGCATCGAAGAGGAAGTCGTCGTTACCGCGACGGGGCACGAGATCATCACGCGGTTCCCGGCCGAGAAGCTGCTCATCTGCGGTGCGCCGTACGTGACCGTCGACGGCCCGCTGTCGACCACGCGCGAACTCGAACCGGAACCCAACGTCGACGTCGTCAACATGATCGCGTCCGCCGCGAGGTCCGAGGTTGGCGCCCGGTAGTCTGGTCGCGATTCAGATCGGCCGGCAGGCGGAGGGACGATTGGAGTCGGTACCCGAGGCTCGTGCCGTGCCTGGCAGGGGTCTCGAGGGCGACCGGTATTTCCGCGGAGAAGGCAGCTTCTCGAACAATCCCGGCGGCGGCCGCGAGGTCACGCTGGTCGCGGCCGAGACGCTGAGTCTGCTCGAACGCGATCACGGCATCGAGCTGGACCCGGCGGAGACGCGCCGCAACCTGCTGACGAGCGGTGTGTCGCTCAACGATCTCGTCGGGAAGGTTTTTCAGGTCGGCGCGGTGCGCATGAGAGGCGTCCGGCTTGCCGAGCCTTGCGATCACCTCGAGCGGCTGACGCAGCCTGGCGTGTTGAAAGCGCTCGTCCATCGCGCCGGGCTGCGCGCCGACATTCTCGACGAAGGCGTGCTTCGCGTGGGCGATGCGATTGTCCTCGACCTCTGATTTCCAACTTTTGACTTCTAACTTCTAACTTCCAACTTTCCTACTATGGCAATCAGCGTCGTGATGCCCGCGCTCGAGATGGCTCAGGAGACGGGCAAACTCGTGTCGTGGAAGAAGAAGAACGGCGAGACCGTCAAGAAGGGCGAGCTGCTCCTCGAGGTCGAAACCGACAAGGCCGTCGTCGAGATCGAAGCGGCGGGCGACGGGATTCTCGGCGGCATCACCGCGCAGGCCGGTGACGTCGTGCCGGTCGGCCAGACCATCGCGTGGCTGCTGAAGGCCGGCGAGGCGCCGCCCGCGACCAGTGCGCCCGCGCAAACCGGACGTACAGGAGCGGCGGCTCCGCAGGCCACGGCGTCTGCCGCGCAGGCCGCCGCTTCAGGACCGGTCGTGAGCGCCGGACCCGTTCAGATTTCGCCGAAGGCGCGCCGCCTTGCGAAGGAGCACGGCGTCGACGTCGCGAGGATCAAGGGAACGGGCCCGGGTGGCGAGATCATCGCCGAAGACGTGCTCGCGGCCGCGAAGAGCGGCACTCCCGCCGCGCCTTCCGCGCCGCCGGCGGCTTCGCGGGCCGCGGCGTCACCGGCGCCGGCCGCGTCCTCCGAAGTCGGCCCGCTCAGTTCGATCGGTAGGATCATGGCCGAGCGAACGACGCAGAGCTGGACGACCGCGCCGCACTTCTTCGTCTCGCGCGAGGTGGACTGCACGGAGCTGGTCGCTGCCCGCAAGAGGTTCGGTCCCGAGATCGAGCGGACCCGTGGCGTCAAGCTGACCTTTACGGACCTGCTGACCGCGATCGTGGCGCAGGCGCTGCGCAAGCACCCTCGGATGAACGCGAGCTGGACGGGCGACGCCATCAAAGCCAACGCCGACGTCAACGTCGGCCTGGCGATGGCCGTCACCGACGCGGTCGTCGTCGGCGTCGTGCCGAAGACCGACGGCATCAGCCTCGGCGACATCGCGTCGCGCCGCCGCGACCTCACCGAGCGCGCGCGCACGAACAAGCTGTCGCCGTCCGACATCACGGGGGCGACTTTCACGATCAGCAATCTCGGGATGTACCACGTGGATTCGTTCACGGCGATCATCGTGCCGCCGCAGGCTGGGATTCTCGCCGTCGGGGCGATGAAAGACCGCCTGGTGCCGGTGATGGGCGGCGTCGCGGTCAAGCCGATGATGACGCTGACGTTGTCGTGCGACCACCGCGTACTCGATGGCGCCCGCGGCGCCATGTTCATGCACGATCTTGTCGAGGCGCTACAGAACGCAGACTTATAGAGTGGCTTCAGGAAAGCCACAGCGATGCAGGTCGGCCCCGCCCCGCATCGCCGTGGTCGTCGCTACCGCCTCTAATCGTTAGTCGTGCCCGTGCCCATGGTCGTCGTCGTCGTGGCCATGGTGACGGCGATTGACCTTGAAGCCGGAGATCTTCACCAGGGCTCCGTGGTTCCCGGGGCCGGCCGCGTCATTGACGGCTCGATGCTGGATGCTCACGTACGCGGACTCGCCGGACGCGGTGAAGATGAAGCCGGACGGCTCGGCGCTCGTGTCCTTGATCGAGGCGAACCGCACACAGCCATCGGTGAGGACGTCGTCATCGCCGCCGTCCGGTAGGCAGATCCAGAGGTCGTTTCCTCGAGGCTCTGTCCCTGTCGCCGTCGTGATGCTGGTCGGACCGTCTTCGAGGACGACCAAGTTGCCCGTGTGCGGCTGGAAGGCGACGTTGTCCGGCATGCCCAGTTCCGGATTGCCGGCGACGAACCGCGTCACGACGGGAATGGTGCCCGTCGGTGCCGTCGCGTTTGACTCTTCGACGACGCACATGACCTCGCCGTAGACGGCTGAGTTCTCGGTGGTGCTCCCTGCGCCGAAGTTCAAGCGGCCGGTGTTGGCCCAGCAGGCACGGAAGATGCCGTCTTCAGCAGCCTCTGGATCGATGTCCATATCCTCGGGACGGTAGTAGCCCGTGAACTTCTGGAGCACCTGGGCATTACGCAGGATGGTGTTGCCGGCCGCGTCAACGACCCCGGCGGGCGCCTTGTCGACGGCGATCCACCGGCCCTTTCCGATTTCCGCTCCCTGCCCCCAGTTCGACGAACCGTTTGCCGCGACGCGAAGACCGAAGATGTTGCCTGAGTCGAGCGGCGACAGTTGAGCCTGCGTAATCGGCGGCTCACCCGTGCCCGTGTACGGGTTGGTCGGGACGAACTTGTAGATGCCGCCTCCAGCGCTGCCGATACTGATGGCGCCTGGTGCCAACTCGTCCCCGTAAATCATCGTGCCATCCGGCTTGATCGCGAAGCTCTCGAACGACAGGCTTCCGACGGCCTTCCGCTTGACGAGGTGGTTGGGATCGCTCGTCGTGCCCATCGTGCGATCGGTCACGTTGATCGGCGTGTTGATGTTGACCGGATCGAGGATTTCATACAGGCCACCTGTCGCCCCGGCCTCTTCGGCGACGATGATCGTACCCCACGGCGTTCGCCTGACCGGATCGCACGATACGAGGCCCGTGACGATCGTTGTGGCGTTCGACGCAGGAGGCTTGGACAAGTCAACGCGCTGCACGGCAGGATTCGTCGTTTCTTCGTCGCACACGAACAGGTACTTCGGGTTCTCATCGTCGGGCCAGAGTGCTATCTGGTCGGTGGCCGAGGCCACCGAGCTCGAAACCAGCGAGACTTTCAGACCCGGAGCAACCTCGATCGCCTTGAGGTTGTCGGCCCCGTCGTACGGGCCGACCGACGACTCGGCAAGCGGATGAGAGATGCCAAACAACTGCCCGGAGTGGAAGCGAAGCAGCTCCTGGACGAAAAGGCCGAAATCAGCGCTCTCGGCCGAAGTTCGGACAGCCAGCAACCCAGCCACCGCGAGGCCTCCGGCGAGTGCAGACGCAAGCATGAGTGAACGTCGCATATCTCCTCCATCTGAGTTGCCACCGGCAGGTGGCAAACGGCTAATGGTGGCCACTCGGTGTGGCCGGCGTGCGACGTGGAAGTCAAATCAGCGCAACAGAACTGGAGCGCTCACGGGTCGGGCGGGCTGAGGGAAGAGATTGGGCGGATTTATGAACTTTTTTATGGACGTTTGACCGCAGTCAGCACTTCTTCCGCCGAGTGCACCAACATCTGCGTGACCCGCCCGTCAGGGTCCCTCAAGAATTCGTAAGTGCCGAGCAGCCGTGGCGAGAACATCGTCTGCGATAAGGGGATCATGGGCACCTTGCCCTTGCCGCGCAGGTCAATCAGCAGCTGCCCGTCCTCGAGCGTGACGGTGAAGACGGTCGCCGCCCCGCCGGCCAGCTGCGCCGATCGGGACGTCGCTGTCACCTGATACACGCCGACGTACGTCGCCAGCACGGCCGGTGCGACCGTGACGGTCTTCTCGTCAGCCGTCCGGCCGACGAGGTGGACGCGATCCTTCTCGTTCTCCAGGCAGACGTACTCGATGAGCTCGGTGTCGGCGGCGAGGTTGCCGCCGGCGCTGAACGTCAGCGGCTTCGCATAAACGGCGGGATCGTCGATGGTGACCTGCAAGTCCATGTGGCCGAAGTCGCGGCGTCGGAAGCGCTCCGTCATGCGCAGCGCCTCGCTGTGCGGGTGGCCAGCGAAGTCGAGCCACGTTCTGTCGTTGAAGCCGGCGGTGGTGACCACGAGCGTTTCGCCGTCCCAGCGGCCGATCGAATAGCCCATCCAGTTCGGGTTCGGATCGCGCGGCAGCTCACGTCCGTCGAGGAAGATCTGGCGATAGGACAGATCCTCGAACAGGATCACGACGATCGACGGCGTCTGGATGATCTTCGACAGCCCGCCGCGGGTGATGTGGCGCGGGCCCCCGGGGATGCAGCCGGTGATTTCGGGATCGTCCTTGCCGAAGTCCTCGAGGCGCTTCTTCGACAGCTCGCGCGCCCACGGCTGGATGTCGCCCGCCGCGAGGTCGGCGGTGATGTTCGCGGCATAGCCCACCTCGATGCCCAGCTGCCACAGGCCGGACAGGTCGGGCCGGCCGTCCGGCGCTTTCGGTGCGGGAGCCGAGAGGTTGGGTTTGCCGTCGGCACTTCGCGGGATGCCCGCGGTGGGCTGCTTCAGCCACTGCGCGGAGGCGGAGGCGAGAGGGCCCGTGGGTACGCTCAGCAGGGCGAGCACGGCAGCGACGGCCATTCGGTTCATCGGCCTTAATCCTATAACCACGACCGGCCGATCGCGCGACGTTCCGGCGTCCACATTCCTGCGCAGTTCGGCCCGGCCCGGCGCGATCAACGCGAGTGCCCCCGGGTCAGGCCCGGTTGTCAGGCGTACACTGGTTTCGGGTTCATGATCTTCGCCGCCGGCCTCGCCCTTGTCGCACTCGTCCTGGTCGCTCGGCTCTTCGAGCGGCTTCGTCACGTCGATCAACGGTTCGACGGCATCCAGGCGCGGCTGCAGCGAATCGAAGAGGCGCTGCGCGGGCAGGCGGCGGCCGTTCCGCAAGCCACGACTATCGGGACGCCCGCCGCCGCGCCGCCGAGCGACACGCCGCCACCTGTCGTTGCGCAGGCGCCACCGGCCGTTCGGCGCGATGTGGTGCCTCCGGCCCTCGCACCCGCCGCGGCCCCCGTCGCGCAAGTCCAGACGAAGCGATCCAGAAACGATCTCGAGTCCGAGATCGGATCGCGCTGGGTCCTCGTGGCCGGGGTGCTCGTGCTGGTGCTGGGTGTGGCCTTCTTCATCAAGTACGCCTTCGACCGCCATTGGATCAGCGAGACGCTGCGCGTCTCGGTCGGGACACTGGTCGGCGCGGCAATCTGGCTCACCGGCGTGCGGCTGGCGGGGCGGGGATACACGCTCTACGGACGCCTGGTCGCGGGCGGCGGCCTGGCGATCCTGTACGTGGCCGCGTACGCGGCCAGCGCGTTGTATGGAATCGTGCCGGCCGGCGTGGGGCTTGCGTGGATGGCCACGCTCAGCGGGATGACCGTTGTGTCCGCCGACCGTCAGGACTCGGTCGGTCTGGCCACGATGGCGATCACGCTGGCCTTCGCGGCGCCGTTTCTCGTGGCGAGCGGGCAGGACCACCACGTCGTCCTCTTCGTGTATGACGCGGCGCTGGTGGCCGCGACGCTGGTCCTCCTGCGCCGCCACGACTGGCTGTTCCTGGCGCTGGTCAGCTTCTGGCTGACGTGGACGACGTTTGCCGGGTGGTCGAGCAACTCGTACCGGGCGTCGTACTTCGTGTCCACGGAAATCTACCTGACCGCGATCGGCGTGATGTTCCTGGTGATCCTGAACGAGCTGAGGCGCTCGCGTCATCAACTGGCGAACCTGGTCCGGTCCGTCCTCTGGATCGGACCGTTTCTCTACCACGGCGCGTCGGTTGCGGTGCTGTACGACCACGCCGTGTGGCTGCTCGTCTATTTCATCGCGCTCAACTCGATCGGCGTCGCGCTGCTCAAGGATCGCGCGTGGCTGCGGCTGGCGCTCTGGGTTGTCACGGCCGCGCCGTTTCTGGCATGGGCGCAGTCCTATACAAGCGCCTCGTGGTATGTCGCCACGCTCGCGGTGGCCATCGGCCTCTACGCGCTGCATCTGGTCGGCCAGATGCGCGCCTTCGACGCCGCCACAGCTCCTGCGCTCCCGGAAATGATGCTGTTTCACCTGAACGGACTCGGTCTGTTCGCCTGGACGTATCCGACGGTGTACGCGAATGCCGGGCCCACGGCCACGCTCGCGACCGGCCTGAGCCTCTGGAACGGCGTGCTCGCCCTGGGGTCCCGCCGCCGCGGTGCGGCCGGCCCGGTGCCTCATGCGCTGGCGATTGCCTTCACTTTTGCCGCAATCGCGATCGGAATCGGGCTTGCCGGCCCGTGGATGACGCTCGCATGGGCGGCCGAGGGCGCCGCCGTCATCTGCGTGGGCTTCGTGCTGGGCAAGCGCGCGCTTCGCTACGGGGGGACGTTCCTGATCGCGCTCGCGACCGGCCGTCTGGTCATCACCCAGTTTGGCGTGACGACCGTGTCCTTCACGTTGCTCTTGAATTCCCGCACCGGTGTCGGCGCCTTCATCGTCGCGCTGCTGTACGCGGTCGCCGTGCTGCATCGCCGCTACCGCGACACGCTGGGCGGACAGGCATGGTCCTGGATCGCCGGTTTTGTGGCTGCGGCGAACGTTCTGACGGTCGCGCTCCTGACCGCCGACATCAACTCGTTCTGGGAAGTGCGCGGGGAACAGTTCACGGCGTCGTTTGCCAGAGAAGCGAGCATCTCGGTGACGTGGGCCGCCTATGGGATGGGGCTGATCGCTCTCGGGTTCAGCAGGCAGTCGGCCGTCCTGCGCTACCTGGCGCTCGCTCTGCTCGGCCTCACCGTCGCCAAGCTGTTCGCTGTTGATCTGCTGGCGCTCGACGGCGTCTATCGGATCACCGGCTTCATGGTCCTGGGCCTCGTCCTGCTCGCCGCGTCGTTCCTCTACAACCGCGCCAGCCGGCGCGCGCCGGCTCCCACCTCCTGAGTCCGGCACTCGAGGGCCTTCCTACCTGCCAGCGGCGGGAACCGCGCACGGGGTTGATCCGTCTACCTGGGTGTTGATACTATGCACCATACAGTAAGTGGCGCATAGGATGTGATACACAGGGTTCAAGGTTCAAGGTTCAAGGTTCAAGGTTCACGGTTCACAGAATGGACAACAGCCTGTTTGAAACGCTTCGGCTCGAACTCCGGCGCGGGTGTCTGATCGTGGCGGTCCTGGCGCAGCTCCGCGTCGAGCACTACGGGTACACCTTGCGCAAGGCGCTCGAAGATCGTGGTCTGGACATCGACGAGGGGACGCTCTATCCGCTGCTGCGCCGCCTGGAAAGCCAGGGCCTGCTCGTCAGCGAGTGGCGCGAAGAGGGCAAACGCAACAAGCGCTTCTACAAGCTGTCGGCCGAGGGCAAGCGCGTGCTCAAGGACCTGCTGGCCGAATGGGAAGACCTGAACGGCGCGCTGCACACGATCCTGGGACGCTCGCGTTCCATTGCATGAAGCATGAAGAAAGAGGCTCTATGAACGTCATCGATCGGTATCTGCTGGCCGTCAGAGCGTTCTTGCCGCGTTCGGCGCAACGGGACATCATCACCGAACTCTCGGAGGATCTGCGGTCGCGGGTCGAGGAGCGCGAGGCGTCGCTCGGCCGGCCGCTGACGGCAGCCGAGCAGGAGAGCCTCGTCCGCGACCTCGGCCATCCGGCGCTTCTTGCCGGCCGTTACGGTCCGCGTCGGCACCTCATCGGGCCGGAGCTCTTTCCGTTCTACTGGCTCGTGCTGAGGCTGGCGCTGGGCGTCGGTATCGCGGTCCACGCGGCCGTGACGTTCGCGATGTTCGCGGCCGGCAGACCGGATTACGGCCTCAGGCAACTGACGGTCATCCTTCCGCTCGTGGCGTTGATTCAGTTCAGCGTCATCACGATCGTGTTCGCGCTGCTCGACGGCTACGGTGCGCTGGCGCGTTTCAACCCGCGCTGGAACCCTCACACGCTGCCGACGATCGGTGGCCGCGCGCAGTCGATGTTCCACCTCGCGTTCTCCGTGCTGTTTGCCGCCTGGTGGCTGGCGGGGCTGCGTAACCCCTATCTGGTCTTTGGCGCCGGAGCGGCCGTCGTGAAGCTGGCGCCCATTTGGACCTCGCTGTATGTGCCCATTCTGTTTCTCGTGTTGGGCGACATCGCGTGGCAGGTTGTTGGCCTGACGCGTCCGCAATGGACCAGGCTCCGCATGCTGACGCGGATTGCGCTTGGTGCATTTCAGCTCGGTGTGCTCTACACGCTGGCCCGGGCGGGAGAGTGGGTGGTGGTGGCCGACGCGTCCCGCCCGATTGAGAGCGTCAGCCGCTTGGTCACGGCGATCAACCAGTGGTTCCCGCTGGGGTTCGCGTTCGCCGCGATCACGCTGGTCGTGGCGATGCTGGTGCAAGTGAGGATGCTCGGCGGCGTCAGAAATGGCGCGTCGCAGGCACACTGAGGGGCGTCAGCCATGCCGGCCGGGACTGACAGCCATACCGTCCGCGATGGTTGACTGCCGTTTCCCTTCGACTACAATCGGCAAGTTCCGTCTTTGTGCGAGGTTCCGAGGAGTTTTCATGCTGAAGTGCGTCCGTCGAACGCTCGTCGCAGGAGCGGCGCTCTGCACGATGCTGTCAGGCATCCCGGCGTCCGCGCAGTCGAACCTGTCGGGCGTGTGGAACAACCTCGGCATCCTGAACGAGGACTGGCCCGACCGTCTGCCGGGGCCTGAACTCGGCGACTACGCGGGCATGCCGGTCAACGACGCCGTCCGGGCGCGGGCCGATGCGTGGGACGCCTCGCTGATTACGCTGCCCGAGTACCAGTGCCGCGTCCACCCATCCGATTACGTGTCCAGCTTCGCCGGCCTGCGCATCTGGGAGGAACGCGACTCGGCCAGCCAGCAGCTCATCGCCATCCACACGCACCATTTCGCGTGGGGCACCGAGCGAACCATCTGGATGGACGGGCGCCCGCATCCGCCCGACTACGCCATGCACACCGCGATGGGTTTCTCCACGGGCAAGTGGGACGGCGACATCCTCGTCGTGACGACGACACACCTGAAAGAGGGCTGGACGCGGCGCAACGGCCTGACGCGGAGCGACTCGGCAACGGTCACCGAACATCTAATCCGCCACGGGGACACGCTGACGCTCGTCATCTCGGTCGACGATCCGAAGTACTACACGGAGCCCGTCGTGCGCTCGCGCGACTACGAGTACGAGGTGAACGGCGATATCGGCCCGTATCCGTGCGAGCCGGTCGAGGAGATTCTCCGGCCCAAGGGCGCCATTCCGCATCACCTGCCGGGCTCGAATCCTTTCCTGACGGAGTACGCGAAGGCGCACGGGATTCCGCTCGAGGCCGCGCGGGGCGGGGCCGAAACGATGTATCCAGAGTATCGCAAGAAGATGGCGGCGATGCCGAAGCCGGACGGAGCCGCCAAGTGACGCGCACCAAGTTCAACGTCGCCTTTGCCGCCGTCGCGCTCGCCACGCTCGGAAGCCTCGCCGTGTTCGCGCAGCAACAGAACTTCGACGCCGTCGAGGTCAAGCTGCAGAAGGCGCAGGGCAATGTCTACATGCTCGTTGGCGCCGGCGGCAACGTGACCGTGCAGATCGGGGCCGAGGGTGTCGTGCTCGTGGACACGCAGTTCGCGCCGATGTCGAACAAGATCCTGACGGCCGTGCGGTCACTCACGCAGGGGCCGCTCCGCTACATCATCAACACGCACAGCCACGGCGACCACGTGGGCGGCAACGAGAACCTCAAGAAAGCGGGCGCGACCATTGCCGGCGGCAACGTGACGTTCGACATCGGCGACGCCGCGCAGGGCGCGCAGATCATCTCGCACATCAACGCGTACAAGCGTATGAGCACGAAGGTGAACGGGCAGTACGCCACGCCGACCGCGGCATGGCCGACGAGCACGTTCATCGGCGACGACAAGAAGCTGTATTTCAACGGTGAGGGCATCCAGATCGTCCATCAGCCCTCCGCACACACCGACGGGGACAGCCTCGTCTTCTTCAGGAAGTCCGACGTCATCAGCGCCGGCGATCTCTTCGTGACCAACAGCTACCCGTTCATCGATCTCAATGCAGGCGGCAACGTGCAGGGGATTGTGGCTGGCCTGAACAAGATTGTCGACCTGTGCATTCCGGTCTACGGGCAGGAAGGCGGCACGATGGTCATCCCGGGACACGGCCGGCTCTCCGACGTGGGCGATGTCATCAACTACCGAGAGATGGTGACGATCGTCCGGGACCGGGTGCAGGACATGGTGAAGAAGAACCTGACGCTCGACCAGGTGAAGGCGGCGAAGCCCACACGCGACTACGACACGCTGTACAACACGCCCGGCGCGTTCGTCACCGGCGATGCGTTCGTCGAAGCCGTCTACAGGAGCCTGAAAAAGTGACGCGCACGATCATGGTTATTGCGATGGCGGTCCTGCTGGGCCCGGCGAGCGCGTCTGCGCAGCAGCCGGGGCGCGACGTCAGCGATCTGGACGCTGCCAATGCCGGCCGCGGGCGCGGCGCCAACCCGGCGGCCAGGACGCCGAAGGAAGCGGCGCCGATCGATCTCACCGGCTACTGGGTGTCGATCGTGTCCGAGGACTGGCGCTTCCGGATGCTGACGCCGCCCAAAGGCGACTACCCGAACTTCCTCCTCAACCCCGCCGGCGCCAAGCTCGCCAACGAGTGGGACGCGGCGAAAGACGAGGCCGGCAAGGACCACTGCAAGGCGTACGGCGCGCCGAACATCATGCGCGTGCCCGGCCGTTTCCACATCACCTGGGCGGACGACCGGACGCTCAAGATCGAAACCGACGCCGGCCAGCAGACGCGGCTGCTTCGGTTTGGGGCCGCCGGTCCTGCAGTGCAGCCGTCGCGCCAGGGTTCCTCCACGGCCCAGTGGGAACGGAAGTCTCTGCGCGTGGACACGAAGAACCTGCTGCCAGGCTACCTGCAGAGCAACGGCGTGCCGTACAGCGCGGGCGTCGGGATGGTGGAGTACGTCGACGTCATCACCGAACCGGGCGGCGAAGTCTGGCTGATAGACGACTCGGTGATCACCGATCCGACCTATCTGGTACGGAGCGTCAAGCGCAGCACGCACCTTCGAAGGCAGGCCGACGCCTCCGGTTGGGATCCCCAACCGTGTATAGTAAGGTGAATCTAGTCATTTGGTCGTCTGGTCATCTGGTCATTGCAATAGACCAATCAATGACGAGATGACCAAACGACCAGATGACTAAATTCATATGCCTTTATATGAATACCAGTGCCGGGCCTGCCGTCACGAGTTCGAGGCGCTTGTGCGGCCGCAGGATCCCGCGCCCCGGTGCAAGGCCTGTCAGAGTGAGGACCTCGAGCGGTTGCTGACCGCCGCCAGCATGTCGACCTCCGACCAGACGCGCGCGTACGTCAAAGCCGAGCGCAAGCGGCGGCTGCCGCAGCACCGCGCCGAGCAGAACGAGGAATACCAGCACACGCTCCGCGAGCACCTGCACGACGAGTAGAGGCAGAAGTAGTGCAGGGCTTCAGCCCTGCCATCGCGGCAGGCCTGAAGGCCTGCACTACTTCTGTCACGAACGCCGATCGAACACTTCAGGATTCAGCAGATTCGGCGGGCGCTGGCCGGTCAAGCCCGCCACGCAATTGGCCACGGCCATGTTGCACATGCGCAGCCGGGTCTCGACCGACGCGCTCGCCATGTGCGGCGCCAGCACCGTGTTCGGCAGCGTTCCGAGGCCCGTCGCGAGCGCCGGCTCGTTCTCGTAGACATCCAGGCCCGCGGCTGTGATCACCCCGGTCCTTGAGCGCCTTCACGAGCGCCCTCTCGTCCACCACGGGTCCGCGTGCCGTGTTCACCAGAATCGCCGTGCGCTTCATCAGCGCGAGCTCGGCTGCCCCGACGTAATGCCGCGTATCCGCGAACAGCGGCAGATGCAGCGACACCACGTCGGACTCCCGCAGCAGCGTGGTCTTGTCGACGAACGTCGCGTTCAAGCTCCCGCTCGACATGTTCCGGCGCCCGTCGAGGCCCGGTGTAGAGCGCGCGCATGCTGAAACCGGCCGCGCGGCGCGCCGACGCCGCGCCCGATGCGGCCGAAACCGCAGATACCGAGCGTCTTGCCGTGGATGTCGCGGCCGAGGAAGTCCATGAACCGCCAGCGCGTCCACTTGCCGGACCGCACCAGGCGATCCGCCTCGGTGAGACGACGGGCCGTCGCCAGAATCAGGGACCAGGCAAAGTCCGCCGTCGTGTCGTCCATCGCACCCGGCGTGTTGGTCAGCATCACACCGCGGCGGGTGGCGGCGGCGACGTCGAAGTTGTTGTACCCGACCGCGACGTTTGAGACGATCTTCAGACGTGAAACGCCGGCGAGCAGCTTCTCGGAGATCACGTCCGTGATGAGCGTGATCGCCGCGTCCTTGTCCTTCAGCTTCCGCAGCAACTGCGCCGGGCTGATCGGCGCGTCCTTCTGGTTGCTCTCCACGTCGAACCGCGACGCGAGTGCATCGAGTGCCTCCTGCGAAATCCGTTGAGTGACCAGCACCTTTGCCTTCATGCAAGGCTCCCCCGGCATGGGCCCAGGGGTTCGAGAGGTTCGAGAGGTTCAAGAGGTTCGAGAGGTTCGAGAGGTTCAAGAGGTTCGAGAGGTTCGAGAGGTTCGAGAGGTTCAAGAGGTTCGAGAGGTTCAAGAGGTTCGAGGAGTTCGGCCAGTGGACCGCGTCGATTAACTGGGACCTCGTGAACCCCTAGAACCCCTAGAACCCCTAGAACCCCTAGAACCCCTAGAACCTCTAGAACCTCTAGAACCCCTAGAACCTCTAGAACCCCTCGAACCTCTAGAACCCCTAGAACCTCTGGAACCTCTGGAACCTCTGGAACCTCTGGAACCCTTTGAACGTTTCGGCTCACGGCAGCACCGGCGCGACGTACGGCAGCGTGTAGTTGAGGATCCACACCAGGAACAGAACCATCGGCACATGGATCGCGAACTGCAGCGCCGAGTAGCCGACGATGTCGCGGGCCTTGAGGCCGAGGATGCCGAGCAGCGGCAGCATCCAGAACGGGTGAATGAGGTTGGCCAGGGCTTCGGTGGCGTTGTAGGTCTGCACGGTCCATCCCAGGTGGACCTGCAGCGTCCTTGCGGCGTCGAGCATGTACGGGGCTTCGATCAGCCACTTGCCCCCGGCGGACGGCACGAAGAGCCCCAGAAACG
Organism: uncultured Acidobacteriota bacterium; assembly: GCA_963821285.1. GTDB lineage: Bacteria > Acidobacteriota > Vicinamibacteria > Vicinamibacterales > CAVVIG01 > CAVQJU01. Next base: position 186,819 of record CAWGDD010000010.1, on the reverse strand, counting down.
CGGAGTAGACGCCCACGAGGACGGGGTAGCTGTGCTGTGTGGACACGTCCACGAAGAAGTGCGCCATGTGCCGTGCCAGCCCCGATTCGGTCATCATCCTCACCATCCCGGCGTACATCGGGTACTGCACCAGGACGCCGGCGACCGACGGCACCGCCGCGGCGATGGACTTCACGAAAGATCGCGGCCGCCAGTGGAGCAGGATGCCGGCGATGAGGAAGAGAAAGACGTAGTGGTTGAGCTCGAGGATGACGGACGCGCCCTTTGACGCCACCTCGGTCACGAGATACGCCACGCCGAACGTGCCGACTACGATGCTCAGCAGCGGGCTGTGTTCCAGCCACTCGCCGGGCCTTTCGGGCTTCTCGTCAGGGATGACGATGGCTTCGTAGCGGACGCCCATGTCGGCCATGCTGCGCGCGCGGCTCTCGGCCGGGGCGGAGTAATACGCGATCGCCATCGACATCACGACGATCACGCCGGCGGTCAGCAGGCTTTGCCAGAGCAGCAGGGTCTGGCTCAGCGGGATGACGCCGCTGATCGCGAGAATCGACTGAGGCAGCGATCCGGGCGCGGCCATGATCAGCGCGGCAGACGATGACAAGCCCAGGGCCCAGACGCTGCCGATGCCCAGGTACGCCGCCGCGCCGACCGCGCGGTAGTCGGCCCCCCGCACCCGGTGCGTGACCTCGCGCGCCAGCAGACCGCTGATGATCAGGCTGAAGCTCCACGAAATCAGCGACGACAGCATCGAGAAGAGCGCGACGAACGCGACGGCGCCTCGACCCGTTTTCGGCACCTCGGCCAGCCGGCAGACGATGCGGTACACAGGCGGCGCCGTGGCGACGGAGTAGCCCGTGATGATGATCAGGGTCATCTGCATCGTGAAGTTGACGAGGTCCCAGAACCCGGCGCCGAACCAGGCCGCGGACTGAACGGGCGAGTTGCCGGCCGCGACGCTGGCGACGAAGACGAGGGCGACGGCCACCAGCGCCAGGGCGAACGCGTCGGGAAACCAGTGCTCGAACCAGTCGGACAGGCGGAGGCCCGCCGACGCGAGCCACGAACCGCCGGAGCGATCTGAGTCCGTCATCAGGATGCGCATGATATCAAACGGCCGGACCGGTATAATCCTGCTCGATGGCGCGCGGAGCGAAGCTCTCGGTTCTGCTGCTCGTGCTCGGAGCGGCGGTCGCCGCGCAGTCGCCGCAGGTCCGGTTCCCGGACCCCGACATCGGCGTGACCACCCTCAACGCACGCGCGCGGGCGCAGCGCGCGTCGGTCGATCGCTTCAAGGTCGTCTACGATTTCCAGTTCACCGACCGCGTGAAGGAAAGCGGCATCACCTTCGTCCACCGCGTCGTGGACGACGCGGCCGTCGCCTACAAGCCCGTGCACTACGACCACGGCAACGGCATCGCCGTTGCCGACGTGGACGGCGACGGCCTGCCGGACATCTACTTCACCAACCAGATCGGCGGCAACCAGCTCTGGAAGAATCTGGGCGGTGGCAAGTTCGCGGACATCACGAAGGATGCCGGCGTCGCGCTCGCCGACCGCATCAGCGTGACCGCGTCCTTTGCGGACGCCGACAACGACGGCGACGAGGACCTGTTCGTGACGACGGTGCGCGGTGGCAACGTCCTGTTCGAGAACGACGGGCGCGGCCGGTTCAACGACGTCTCGAAGGCGGCCGGCGTTGATTACGTGGGCCACTCGTCGGGCGCGGTGTTCTTCGACTTCGACAACGACGGCCTGCTGGACTTGTACGTCTGTAACGTCGGGCACTACACGGCAGACGAGCGGGGGAGAGGCGGCGCGTTCGTCGGCCTGGCCGACGGCTTCGACGGCCACCTCCACGCCGATCGGTCGGAGACCGCCATTCTCTACAAGAACCTCGGGGGCCTGCGGTTCCGCGATGTCACGAAGGCGACGGGGCTCGGTGACGCCGGCTGGAGCGGCGATGCCAGCGTGGCCGATCTGAACGACGACGGCTTTCCGGATCTCTACGCCCTGAACATGCAGGGTTCCAATCATTACTTCCAGAACCAGGGCGGGAAGACGTTCGTGGACAGGACGCCGCAGGTGTTTCCGCGCACGCCGTGGGGCGCGATGGGAATCAAGTTCTTCGACTACGACAACGACGGCCGTCCCGATCTGCTCGTCACCGATATGCACTCGGACATGAGCCTGACCGTCGGACCCGAACGCGAGAAGCTCAAGTCGCGGATGGCATGGACCACCGAGTACCTGCAGGGCGACGGCACGAAGTTCATCTTCGGCAACGCGTTCTTCCACAACGCCGGCGCGTCACGGATGGAGGAGATTTCCGATCGAGTGGGCCTCGAGAATTACTGGCCGTGGGGCCCGAGCGCGGGCGACCTGAACGCCGACGGCTGGCAGGACGTGTTCATCGCTTCGTCCATGGACTACCCGCATCGATACGGCATCAACTCCCTGCTGCTCAATAACCGCGGCGAGACGTTCCTGGACAGCGAGTTCATCCTGGGGATCGAGCCCCGGCGGGGCGGCCGGACGCACACGCTCTGGTTCGAGGTCGATTGCTCGCTGCCGGCGTCGCCACGATCCCGCCGTGTAAGGGACGGGCAGGGAAGATCACGGTGATGGCGCCGCTCGGCACCCGATCGTCGGTCATCTTCGATATCGACCAGGACGGCGATCTCGACCTGGTCACCAACGACTTCAACTCGGAGCCGCAGGTGCTCGTCAGCAACCTCGCCCAGCGCCGCTCCGTGCACTGGCTGGGCGTGGGTCTAGCCGGCACCGCGTCCAACCGCGACGCGGCTTGGCGCCAGGGTTCGCGTCACCGTCGGCGGCCGTGTGCTGACGCAGTGGCACGACGGCAAGTCGGGCTATCTCTCGCAGAGCGCTCTGCCGCTCTATTTCGGCCTCGGTGAAGCCACCACCATTCAGAGCGTCGAGATCGTGTGGCCGTCAGGCCGGACTCAGGTCCTCATCTCCGGCCTCACGCCCAATACGACGCTGCGCGTGACCGAACCCGGGCCGCCGCGCCCCCGGTAGCAGACGCCTCGTGACACCGCTCCTCGAGATGCGCGGGATCTCCAAGACCTTTCCGGGGGTCCGCGCGCTCGAAGACGTCTCGCTCGCCGTTCAGGCCGGCGAAGTGCACTTCCTGCTGGGCCAGAACGGCGCTGGCAAGTCCACGCTCATCAGGATCCTGTGCGGGGCGCATCGGGCCGATACGGGCGAGATCCTCGTCGACGGCGTGCCCGTGCACCTGCGATCACCCGCCGACGCCCGCAACCTGGGCATCGCCGTCATCTTCCAGGAGTTCTCGCTCGTCCCGTATCTCAACGTCGCGCAGAACATCCATCTCGGGCGCGAGCCCAGCGGCCGGTTGCCCGGCACGGTCGATCATCGGCGGATGCACGCCGAGGCCCGGCGGCTGCTCGACGCGCTTGGCCTCGACCTCGACACGCGCACGCTCGTCCACGAGCTCGGCATCGCGCAGCAGCAGGTGGTGGAGATCGCGAAGGCGCTCTCGCAGAACGCGCGCATCCTGGTCATGGACGAACCGACGGCGGCGCTGTCCGACCGGGAGATCGAGCGGCTGTTCGATCGCGTGCGGGCGCTCAAGGCCACCGGCGTCGCCGTCGTCTACATCTCGCACCGGCTCCAGGAAATCGCGGCGATCGGCGACCGAGTCACCGTGCTCCGCGACGGTCGAAACGTCGCATCGCTCGCGCCGGCCGACGCCACGGTGGACGAGCTCGTGCGCCTGATGCTGGGACGCACTGTCGAGACGACATACCGGTCGCGGTTCTGTGAGCAGCCGGGAGAGGTCGTCCTGGCCGTGGACGATCTGTCGTCGGAGAACGGCGTGCGTGGGGCGACGCTCTCGGTACACGCCGGCGAAGTGGTGGGGCTGGCCGGCCTGGTCGGGGCCGGCCGGACCGAGCTCGCGCGCGCGATCTTCGGCGCCGACCGGGTCGTTCGCGGCACCGTCACGCTCAACGGCAGGCACCTGCGCGGCGGGCCCGTGGGGGCCGTACGGGCGGGCGTTGGACTTGTACCGGAAAACCGCAAGGTGGACGGCCTCGCCCTGACCCGATCGGTGCAGGACAACGTGCTCCTGGCCGGACTCCGCAAGCTGTTTCCGTCGAGGTGGTACCAGGCATCGCGGGCGGCTCGCGCCGCCAGCGAAGTGATCGCGCGCCTCCGGATTGCGACGCCGTCGCCCGCCCGGCTGACGCGGTATCTGAGCGGCGGAAACCAGCAGAAGGTGGTCGTGGGGAAGTGGTTCGTGGCCGGATCGCGGTTCTTCATCTTCGACGAGCCGACGCGCGGCATCGACGTCGGCGCAAAGGTCGAGATCTACGGGCTCATCGAGCAGCTCGTCGCCGGCGGCGCGGCCGTGCTGATGATCAGCTCCGAGCTGGCCGAGGTCGTTGCGGTCTGCGATCGCGCGTATGTCATGCGCGACAAGACGATTGTCGGCGAGCTCGGCCGCTCCGAGCTCACGGAGAGCCGGATCCTGACACTGGCCATGCACCATGCGTAGTGTTCCCGGCATCGGCTACCTGCTCATCGTCCTGCTGATCGTGTTCTCCGTGTCCGGATCCGGATTCGCGACGGCCGCCAACGCGTTGAATGTCGGCGTCCAATCGTCCGTGCTCCTGCTGCTGGCGCTGCCAATGACGCTCGTGATCATGAGCGAGGGCCTGGACCTGTCGATGGGCGCGGTCCTGAGCCTGGCGGGCGTCGTCCTGGCAACGCTGCTGATGAACGGGCGGCCCCTTCCTGTCGCGCTCGCCGGGGCCGTCGGCGTCGGCGGTGCGTTCGGCCTGGCGAACGGGCTGCTCGTGGTGAGCCTCGGCCTGCCGCCGTTTGTGGCCACGCTCGGCACATTGGGCATCGCTCAGGGGCTTGCGCTCGTCGCCACGGGAGGCCAGAGCGTCGTGGGAATCGGCGACGCGCTGCCAGCGCTCTACGAAAGCCGCCTGCTCGGCGTCCCGTTCTCGATCGTCGTCGCCGTTCTCGTATTTTTCGTTTTCCGTTTCACGTTCCGCTACACGCGCTTTGGCAACTACGTGGCGGCGATCGGCGGCAACCGGGAGTCGCTGGTGCTCGCAGGCGTGAGGGCGAATCGCTATCACGTGGGCATCTACGTGCTGGCCGGGGCGATGGCGGGGTTCGCCGCGCTGCTCCTCACGGGCCGCATGAGCTCTGGCCATCCGACGGCCGCGATCGGCATGGAGTTCGACGCCATCGCCGCCGTTATCGTCGGCGGCACGTCGTTCGAACGGGGCAAGGGCAGTCTCAACGGCACGCTCATCGGGGTCGTCACCATCGGCGTGCTGAAGAACGGCCTCAACGTGCTCGAGGTCGCGTCGGCGTTGCAGGTGGCCGGCATCGGTGTTCTGACCATCGTCGCCCTCGTGATCGAATCGTTTCTGCAGCCCAGCGCGCGGCGTGCGTGGAGGTCGGCGTGAGGACGCTGGCCTATCGACTGACGGCGGTCGCGCTCATCGGCGCGGCGCTCTCGCTCACCACCGAATCGTTTCTGACGGTGGCGAACGTGCTCAACGTCTTCCGGCAGGCGAGCCTGACGTTCCTCATCGCGTCCGGGCTGACGCTGACGATCCTCACGGCCGGACTGGACCTGTCGGTCGGCGCGAACGTGGGCCTGTCCGCCTGCCTGGCCGCAACAGTGATGCAGTCGTCGGGCTCGGTGGCCCTCGGCGCGGCGACGGGGCTCGTGTTTGGCGCCGGCGTCGGCGTCGTCAACGGCCTCATGGTCACGCTGCTGCGCCTTCCGCCGTTCATCGCGACCTACGGCATGCTGTGGACGTTGAACGGCGTCACGTACTGGTTCATGGGCGGCGACACCATCCACGGTTTCTCGCCAGGGTTTCGAGCACTAGGCAGCGGCTACTGGCTCGGCGTACCGATCCCGATCTACCTGATGCTGGGCTTCCTGCTCGCGGGGGCTGTCTTTACGCGCTACACTACCCTCGGCCACGACGTGTATGCCATCGGGGCCAACCGCGAAGCGGCGCGCCTCTCCGGCGTGCCGGTGCGGTCGCGGATCAACCTCGTGTACGTCCTGAGCGGAGCGATGGCCGGGCTCGCCGCAGTGGTGTATCTCGCGCGGCTCAACTCCGCGGAAGCCGATATCGGCGAGCCGCTGACCTTGCCGGCGATCGCCGCCGTCCTTATCGGCGGGACGTCGCTCTTCGGCGGCGTCGGCAGCCTGCTTGGCACGCTGGTCGGGGCGCTGACGCTGACGCTGGTCGTGAACGGCCTGAACCTGCTGGCTATCGACGCGAGCTGGCAGCCGCTCGTCACCGGGGTGATCGTACTCCTGGCGGTGTGGATCGACGTCGTGACGAGGCAGCGTGCCGAGGCGAACGCATGATGATAAACAACGACAGGGGAACGCGGAGACCGCAAAGAACGCAGAGAATGCTGATCCCTGCGTTCTCAGCGTGCTCTGCGTTCATCGTCGTGATCGTGTTCGCATCGTCTCATGTGAGCGCCGACGGCGAGAAGATCGCCGTGTTCACCAAGAACCAAACGAACCCCTATTTCCAGATGCTCCGCCTGGGCGCCGACAACGCCGCGAAGCAGATGAACGCGCGGGTGACGCACTACGTGCCGACTCGGCCAGACAGCATCCCCGACCAGATGAGCCAGATTGAAGACGTCATCACGAAGCGGCCCGACGCGGCCGTATTCGTGCCCGTCGACTTCAAGGCCGTGGCGCCGGGGCTGCTCAAGATGAACGCCGCGAAGATCCCGGTCGTGAACGTGACCGACCGCGTCGAGAAAGGCGACATCGTGACCTTCGTCGGCCTGGACGACTACAGTGTCGGCCTGGCGACGGCCAGGTATCTCTTCAAGAAGATGAACGGCGCCGGCGGCATCATCATCCTCGAAGGTGTTCGCGGCGTGCAGACGAGCTCGGAGCGGCTGCGCGGCTTCAAAAGGGCGCTCGAGGAATTCCCCAACGTGAAGCTGCTGGCGTCGCAGCCCGCCAACTACCAGCGCCTCGCGGCGCTGACCGTGACCGAGAACCTGATTCAGCGCCACCCCAACGTCAACGGCGTGCTCGCGGCCAACGATTCGATGGCGCTCGGCGCGCTCGAGGCGTTCGACGGAGCGAACCGCAAGGTGCTCGCCGTGGGCATCAACGGCACCAAGGAAGCGATGGACGCGATCAAGGCGGGCCGCCTGCTCGCGTCGGGCGACAACAACGGCTTCATTCAGGGCTGCGTCGGCACCATGGCCGCGATTCGCCGATTACGGAACATGCCGGTGCCGAAGGAAGTGGTGTTTCCGGCGACGGTCATCGACAGCGCGAACTACAAGACGTACGACATCCTCGACTCACAGCGAACCTGTCCGAAGTGGGAGACGGTCGTCAAGTAAGAGGCTAGAGGCTAGAGGCTAGAGGTTAGAGGTTAGAGGTTAGGGGTTAGAGGTTGGAGGTTAGGGGATGAGATCTCGAATCATCGCGTGGTTGGGCGTGCTGGCCGTGGCGGCCGTTCCGGTGCTGGCGCATCATTCGGCGGTCGCGGAGTACGACCTCGACAAGCCGGTGAAGGTGCAGGGCACGGTGACCAAGGTCGAGTGGAGCAACCCGCACATCTGGTTTTACGTGGACGTGAAGAACCCGGACGGCACCGTGACGAACTGGGGGTTTTCCGGTGGCGCGCCGGGCGTGCTGCAGCGGCGCGGCATCAGCCGGACGGCGATGAAGCCCGGCGACGTCGTCAAGGTGGAAGGGTTCAAGGCCAAGGACGGGTCGTCCAACGGCTCGGGCAACACCGTGACGTTCGAGGACGGCCGACGCGTATTCACGGCCATGGAAGGCTTTCAACAGAAATAGGAGCCGGTCATGAGGATGCGTCTGATTGCGTCGTTCATCGTCGTGCCGGTCATTCTGGCGGCCGCTTTGGCGGTGCCACGCGCCCAACGCGGGGCGCCGGCGTCGTCCGGCGCGATTCCACGCGGCGCTGACGGCAAGCCCGACTTCTCTGGCATGTGGGACAACCCGAAGCCGGCGAGCGGTCCGCTGCGCGGGCCTGCCACGATCTTCGACCGTAGTAAGTTCCCGCCGTTTAAACCGGGGGGCGAGCCGTTCTACGAGCCGCGGACGGGCGATGCACGACACGACGAGCCCAGGGCCTTCTGCATGCCGTCCGGCTTCCCGTCGGCGTTCCTCGGGCCGTATCCGGTCCAGATGGTCCAGAACAGCAAGTACCTGGTGATGACGACGGAGTTCATGCGGGTGACGCGGATCATCCCGCTCGACGGCCGGCCGCACCAGGCCGACATCGAGCCCACGTACTACGGCGATTCAGTGGGCAAGTGGGAAGGCGACACGCTGGTCATCGACACGACGCGGTTCAAGCGGTGGTCGCTCGACGACAACTACTACGGGAACCCGAAAGAGTACCGGATGCACAGCGACGCGTTCCACACGATCGAACGCATGACGCGCACCGACGCGAACACGATCAAATACGACTTCACGGTGGACGACCCCAAGATCTTCACCGCGACGTGGACGGAGAACTGGGAGTTCAAGCTGCATCCCGAATGGGAGAAGACCGGTCTCTACGAGATGGTGTGCAACGAGAACAACCGGTGTCCGGCGGCGTCTGCGCGAAATGACCGATGCCATCATCACGAAGGCACGATGAGTCGCGATGGCCACGAGGTGTTCATGTACCGAAAAGTCTTCGTGTTCTTCGTGGCATCGTGATGAGCTGTCGTGACTTTAAAGGCAACAGAAACACGACTCCCGATCTGGCGGAACTGCTGAAGCGCGCGAAGCTTCGGCCGGTGCTCGAGCGCAACGCCGAGACGACGGATTCGCTCAGGCGCCTTCCGGACGAGGTCGTGACGGCGGTTCGTGAGGCCGGGCTGTGCCGCCTCATGGTGCCGAAGCGATTCGGCGGCTACGAGACGAGCATTCGCACGTATCTCGAAGTCACCGCGGAACTGGGCCGCGGGTGCGGCTCGACGGCCTGGGTCTCGAGTCTGATCAACGTCTGCGCGTGGCTGACGGCGCTGTTTCCCGAGCGCGCGCAGCGCGATGTGTGGGGCGCAAACGCCGACGCCTGGGTGGCGGGCTCGCTCGCGCCGCACGGCAACGCCACGGCCGTCGATGGCGGCTGGCGCGTCACGGGACGCTGGATGTGGGCGTCGGGGTGCCTGCACGCGCAATGGGCGGCCTGCGGCATCCACATGAACAACGCCGCCGGCGAGACGACGAACTTCGGGCTGTCGCTCATGCCGATGAGCGACCTCACCATCGAAGACAGCTGGTTCATGGCGGGGATGAAGGGGACCGGCAGCAACACGATCGTCGCGACGGACGTCTTCGTCCCCGAGCACCGGTTCCTCCCGTATCCGGCCGCGTTCCAGGGGAGTTACCGGACCGAACATGCGGACGAGGCGGTGTACCGCGTCGCGCTCGTGCCGGTGACCATTCTGATTCTGGCGGGCTCACAGCTCGGTCTGGCCCAGGCCGCCCTCGACCATGTCGTGGCGAAGGCGCCGGCGCGGGGCGTCACGCATACGAACTTCGGCAAGCAGGCCGAATCGACGGGATTTCAGATTCTGCTGGCGGAGGCGGCGATGAAGATCGAGACTGCCCGCCTGCACGCGTTCCGCGCCGCCGACGATCTCGACGCGTACGCGGCCCGCGGGCGCCATCCCGATCTGGCGGCGCGTGCGCGCGTGCGCGCCGACACGGCCCTCGCCGCCAAGTACTGTCGTGAAGCCGTCGAGCAGCTCGTGTCGGCCCACGGCACGTCCAGCATGGCGGACTCGAACCGCATGCAGCGGCTGTGGCGCGACGTCCACGTCGCCAGCCGCCACGCGATCACCGAGTGGCAGGTGAACCTGGAGATCTACGGGAAAGCCCTGCTCGGCGTGGAACCCAACATCACGCCGCTCATCTAGAGCGACGGGCCGGGCGGGCCTGGGCACGCAGGTCGGGTGGGTCAGGCTGGCCTTCAGCTAGTCCCTAGCCCCCAGCATCTAGGCCCTACCAGGGCATCGTGCGCTTCGTGAACTGACGGCCGATTTCCGCCGCCTGCTGGTTGGCGGGTCCGACCATGACGCCTTCCTTGATCAGGTCGACGACGTTGTTCTGGTTCATCGAGTTGAGGAAGAAGACCTTGTTGGCCTTGCACGCGGCGAAGACCTTCGCGCGCGCGGCGAGCATCTGCGGATCTTTTTCAGCGACGTTGCCGGGCCGCGGACTCCGAGCGACAGCGCCATGTCGCCGGGTCCCCATTCGGCGAACGCAATGCCCGGCACTTTGAGGTTCTGCTCGGCGTTGGCGAGCGCGTACTTGTCCTCGAGCTTCAGGCCGAAGAGGAGCTCGCCGTTGGGGTTCAGCGGCCAGGCGTCGGCCTTGTCCTCGTATTCCTGCTGAGAGACGCCCCAGATCTGCGCGGCGTTCGGCGCGCCGTGGGCGCCGCGACGGCCCTCGTCTACGCCCTTGCCGACGCCCTGCTTGTGGATGGGCAGGCGCGACATCTCCACGAAGGCCCTGACGGCGCCGGGCGTGTCCGCGTGCGTGAGCAGGATGCCGTGCACGCCCGTCGCCAGCACCTGGCTGAACATCCACGCGTTCGCGCGGACGGCCGCTTCGTCGATGCCGTTGACGGGCACGTTCACGATCACGGCCGGCGTGCGGTGGCCGCTTTTCGTCGGGCCGCCCGCGGCGAGGCCCCGCATGTACTCGGCGAGGCCCTTCACGTCGTACGGCGCGTGCTCCATGTCGTAGCTGATGTAGTCCGCCCACGTCTGCGCGTCGAGTTTCCCGGCCTCGAACGTCCCTTCGGTGCCGTTGTGCGATCCCGTGTAGTAGATGGGCTGGCCCGCTTCGAGCAGTTCGATGGCGCGATTGATGTGCTTCGGCTTCGGTGCCTGGGCGCCGAGGGAGACAATCGCCGCCACGGCCAGCGCCGCAGGAAGACACGCGTGCGTGATGTCGAGCTTCATGTGCATGACTCCAGAACGCGGCCAGTATAGCTACTTTGCATCGCTCTTAGGACGGTGGCCTGCAACCGAAAACACCACGAAGCCTCCGGCAGCCAAAGCCACCGCGGCCCCGGCACGCAGGAGCGCGGTTCCCTGCATCGTCTCCCATTCGAGGATCTCACGTCCTCTCCTTGGGTCCGTTCCCGGACTCCGCGGCTTCGAGCCGCAGGCCTGACGCGCGTCGCTCGGCGCTGCTAGTATATGCACCGGATTCAGACGGGAGAGGCCTCAATGTCGCTGACCAATCGTTGGACCGCCGTGATCGCGTCTGTGGCCATCGTCATGGCTGGCGGGGCTATCACCGTGTTCGGACAATTACCGATTCCCGTGCAGGGACAGCGTGGCGGTCAGGCGCCGCCGCCCCAGGCCCCGCAGCCGGGGCAACCAGGGCAGCGCGGGGGCGGCCGGGGACAACAGCCGGCGCCCGTGCCGGATCCGCCGCCGGTCGTGTCCGCGATCGCGATGGCGTCTCCGGAAGTGATCGGTCCGGGAAAGTTCTACGAGACGTTGATGGAGCTGAAGCCGGGCGACGACCTGGCCCATTTCGGCTACGTGACGAAGGAGTATTTCGTCAGCGGCACCGCCAACGGTGAGCCCTACAGGACGCGCATCGTCATCCGGAGGCCGGCCGACAACAGCAGGTTCAGCGGGTTGGTGCTCGCCGAGTCCATGCACCCGAGCGGCAACCCGTGGATGTTTCACTTCACGCATACGTACTCGATGACGGAAGGCCACATCGGCGTCGAGATCCTGACGAGCGCCACGCAGGGCTTCGCCGATTTCAATCCCGAGCGCTACAAGGTGCTTTCGACGGCGAACGGACAGGCCGGCGAGATCATCGCGCAGGTGGGCGCGCTCCTGAAGTCGAAGCGCGCCGACAACCCGCTGGCCGGCCTGCCGGTTCGGAAGATGGTGCTCGCAGGCTCGTCAGCGTCCGCCGCCGTCGTCGTGAACTACCTGCCGACGCACATGGTGCAGCGTCTCGCCGACATGTCGCCGATCTACGACGGCTTCATGCCGACGAGCAACGGCGCCAACCTCCGCATGGTCGACGTGCCGATGATTCAGGTGCCGACGATGAGGGAGGTGTTTCAGGGGAACGGTCCGACGCGGCAGGACGGCGACGCGCCGGGCAATCAGTTCCGGATTTACGAGTTCGCGGGGATGGCGCACATCGATTCACGCGACGCCGCGGCGTACTACCCGGACCCGTGCAAGCTGCCGATCAGCCGGTTCCCGCTGGCGGCGTACATGTCGGTGGCGCTCAACCATCTCTGGCACTGGGTGGACAAGGGGACGGTGCCGCCGCATGCCGACCGGTACTACGTCGACTTCAACGCGGACGGCGACGGCTCGCTCCTCGCGCTCGACGAGGCCGGCAACGTGAAGGGCGGGATCCGGAACCCGTACGTGGACGTGCCGACAGCGAAGTTCGGCGTGCCCAATTCGGGCGCCGAGCCGCCGATCAAGAACCCGCATCCGTTCATCGCCGCGCGCGGTGAAGCGGCGCAGAACCAGCTGTGCGGCCTGGCGAACTACCAGATCGATTTCACTGACGCGCAGTTGAAGAAGCTCTACAAGGACAGGAAGGCCTACCAGGCCAGGGTGCAGCAGCGATACGACGAGCTCGTGAAAGAGGGCTGGGCGTTGCCGGTGTATCGATCCGTGGTGCTGGCCGACGCCGCGAAGGTGACGTTCTAGCTCGATCGCCGGACCGTCAACGCAGAGCGCGCCGAGATCGCCATCGACAACAAATGCTGACCGCTCCGTCGGCCGCCGCTCCAGCGCCGCGTCGAGCCTCTGCGATCTCCGCGTTTAACGTCGTGAGCAAAGTGCGATATCAGATGCCCGGGCGCGATGCTATACTCGCCCGCCGAAAGGGGCGCGGAGCATGAAGCATTACGGTGTCTGTCTGCTGTTCGTGCTCGCGGCGGCGCCGCCTCGGCGCAGGTGGATTTTTCCGGCGAGTGGGCGCCGCGCTTTCACGAAGATCAGCCCGAGCGCGTGCCGGGGCCTGAACTCGGCGACTACCTGGGCCTGCCGATCAACGACGCCGCGCGCCTCCGCGCCGACAGCTGGGACGCGTCGATGATGACGCTGCCCGAGTGGCAGTGCCGGCCGCACTCGGCCGACTACATCTGGCGGGGGCCGTCGCCGCTCACGATCCGCAAGGAAGAGAACCCGCTGACGCGCGAGATCACGGCGTTTCACGCCGAGTGGCTGCGCTCCATCGACAACGCGATCTACCTCGATGGCCGGCAGCCGCCGCCCGACGACGCCCTGCACAGCTGGGGCGGCTTCGCGACGGCGAAGTGGGAAGGTGACATGCTGACGGTCACCATCACGCATCTCAAGGAAGGCTACATCCGGCGCAACGGGATGCCGCGCAGCGACAAGGCGACGGTGACCGAACACTGGCTGCGCCACGGCGACTTCCTGACCATCGTGACGATCGTGAACGACCCGGTGTATCTCACGGAGCCGTTCATCCGCACGACCGACTACCAGCTCGATCTGCACCAGCACGTGCCGCCGTACCCGTGCGAGATGGTGCAGGAAGTCGAGCGGCCCAGGGGAGTCGTCCCGCATCACCTGTTCGGGACGAACAAGGACCTGAAGGAGTTTGCGGATCGATACGGGTTGCCCTTCGACGCCACGCGCGGCGGCGCCGAGACGAGCTATCCGCGAGTACCGCAAGAAGCTGAAGCAGTGGATGGGTCCGACGCCGACCGCGAAATTTCCGGGCGCAGTGAACTGATGGCCCGGTGGCTTTTCGCTGGCCATCCTGTGTCTGTGCAGTGTCCGCCTTCAGGCGGACGGGCGACCGGCTGAAGCCGGCCACGGACGGGGCCATTCGCATCCTGAAGGTTCGCGGCAACGTGTCGGTGATTCAGGGCGCCGGCGGGAACATCACCGTCCTCACGTTTCCCGAGGGCCTCACCCTCGTCGATTCCGGCGCGGCGCCGATGGCCGACAAAGTGCTCGCCGCCATCCGGACGTTGTCGTCGCAGCCCATCCGCTACATCATCAACACGAGCGTGACCGCAGACCATGTGGGTGGTAACGAGAAGCTGGCTGCGACGGGGTCGCAGATCACGGGCGGCAACGTGTCCGGGCAGGTCGGGACCGACGGAGCGGAGATCATCGCCCACGAGCGCGTGCTCGAGCGGATGATCGCGCGTACGGTACAGCCGCCGATGCCGATCCGCGCGACGCCGCAGACGACGTATCACACGGACCAGCTGAAGTTGAGCACGGTGTATCACGGCGACGGGATCCAGGTCTTCCACATGCCGGCGGCCCATACCGACGGCGACAGCGTCGTGTACTTCCGTCACAACGACGTCATCGCGGCCGGCGATGTGTTCACCACGACCGGCTACCCGATGATCGATCTCGAGCGCGGCGGCAGCGTCAACGGCGTGGTGGACGCCCTGAACAGGATTCTCGACATCGCGTTTCCCGACTTCAGACTCGAGGGCGGGACGCTCGTCATCCCCGGGCATGGCCGCATCTGCGACTCGGCGGACGTCGCGTACTACCGCGACATGGTCACGATCGTGCGCGACCGGGTGCAGGACATGGTCAGGAAGGGCCTGACGCTCGACCAGGTGAAGGCCGCGCGGCCGACGCGGGACTACGACCCGCGATACGGATCGACAGGGACGTGGACCACCGACATGTTCGTCGAGGCCGTCTACAAGAGCCTCAGCGCGAAGAAGTGATGCGGGCGTTGTGGTCGAGCCTGTTCGCGGTCTCGCTGGCGGCCTCGCTGGCCGCACAGCGAGGGCCCCAGGCGGCGAGAGACGCGGCTCCTGTCGACCTGACCGGCTCCTGGGTTTCCATCGTCACGGAAGACTGGCGGTACAGGATGGTGACGCCCGCGAAGGGCGATCATCCAAGCGTCCCGCTCAACGCGGCCGGCAACGCCCTGGCCAACAGCTGGGACCCCGCGAAGGACGAAGCCGAAGCCGGCGGGACGGCCTGCAAGGCGTTCGGGCCACCCGGCGTCATGCGCGCACCCGGAAGAGTCCGCATCAGCTGGCAGGACGAGGCCACGCTCAAGATCGAGACTGAAGCGGGAACGCAGACGCGGCTGCTGCGGTTTGGCCAGACGGGCGCTCCGTCTGACGCCGCGTCAGTGCAGGGCAACTCCGCGGCGCAGTGGGAGTTCGCCGGGAGTGCTCGAGGCGGTCGCGGCCGAGCCCAGGGCCCTGCGACAGGCTCAGGACAGGGCAACCTGAAGGTCGTGACGACCCGCATGCGGGCCGGCTATCTCCAGAAAAACGGTGTACCCTACAGTGGCAACGCGGTGCTGACGGAGTACTTCAGCCGGACGCTCGAGCCCAACGGCGACTCGTGGTTGATCCTCACGTCAATCGTGGACGATCCCCAGTATCTGACCGGGCCGTTCATTCGAAGCACCCACTATAAGAAGTTGCCCGATACGAACGCGGCGTGGGAGCCGGAGCCGTGCAGCAGCCGGTGAGCCAGTCGGCAGTCGCAGTCAGCAGTCGGCAGTCGAGGAGCGAGACGATGAAACAAATGCTTGCAGTCGGGTTGGTGCTGTCCGCCTTCGGTGCGTACTCCGCGGACGTGAATGCCGCGACGTGCGAGAGCCTGGCCGCGCTGGCGCTGCCGGACGCGAAGGTCACGATGGCGCAGCCGGTGGCGGCTGGCGCCTTCGAAGTCCCCGGCGCCCGGGGCGGCCGCGGAAACGCCATGGCGGATCTGCCGGCGTTCTGCCGCGTGGCGGCGACGCTGACGCCGTCGACTGACTCCGACATCAAGATCGAAGTCTGGCTGCCCTCGGCGAATTGGAACGGGAAGTTCCAGGCCGTCGGCAACGGTGCGTGGACGGGCGCGATCGCGTATCCCGCGATGGCCGACGCGCTGCGCCGCGGCTACGCAGCCAGTTCGACCGACACCGGACACGTCGGCGGCAGCGCGAGCTTCGCGCTTGGCCACCCGGAGAAGCTGATCGACTTCGCGTACCGCTCCGAGCACGAGATGACGGTCAAGGCCAAGGCGATCGTCAACGCGTTCTACGGCAGCGCGCCGAAATACTCCTACTGGAACGGCTGCTCGGCAGGAGGACGGCAGGCGCTCAAGGAAGCGCAGATGTTCCCCGGCGATTTCGACGGCATCATCGCCGGCGCCCCCGGCCTCGACTGGTCGGGACGATCGGCGCAGGCCGTCAAGGTTGCGCAGGCGCTGCAGAAAGAAGAGGCGCGCCTGACCCCGGCGAAGCAGCAGGTCCTGCACGCCGCCGTCCTCCAGGCGTGCGACGCGCTCGACGGCGTGAAGGACGGGCTGATTGAGAACCCCGTCGCCTGCAAATTCGATCCCAAGGTGGTCGAGTGTCCGGCGGGCGATGGTCCCGCGTGCCTCACCGCGGCCCAGGTCGCCACGGCCCGACTGCTGTATGCGCCGACGGTTGCCGGGAAGCGCGAGCTGGCAGGCCTGGCGTATGGCAGCGAGCTCGGATGGACCGACCTGGGCTGGTCGGCCTCGGCCCGTGCCACGGGCCTGGATCACTACCGCTTCGTGGTGTTCAAGGATCCTGCCTGGGAGATCGATCGGTTCAACCACGCCACCGACATCGCGCGGATCGATGAAGGTGAAAGCGCGGCGCCCAACGCCAGCGATCCCAACCTGAAGCCGTTCTTCGATCGCGGCGGGAAGCTGCTTCAGTATCACGGCTGGGCCGATCCCCAGATTTCGCCGCTGAACAGCGTCGCCTATTTCAAGCGCGTCGTCGCGGCGCTCGGCGGGCAGTCGAAATTCGACGCGTCGTACCGCCTGTTCATGGTGCCCGGGATGGCGCACTGCGGCGGCGGGGAAGGACCGAACGATTTCGACAAGGTCGCCCCGCTCGAGGCCTGGGTCGAGACGGGCAAGGCGCCCGGTTCGATCGTCGCGTCGCACTCGACCGCCGGCAAGGTCGATCGCACGCGCCCGTTGTGCCCGTACCCGCAGGTCGCGCAGTACAAGGGCAGCGGAAGCATTGACGAGGCCGCGAATTTCGTATGTCGATGAAAGCCACTACGTCCACGCTCGCCAACGAAGCGTACGGGATCGTCCGGCGCCGCCTGCTGAGGGGGCAGCTGTCGCTGGGACAGGCCGTGTCCCGCCGCAAGCTCGCCGCGGAGCTCGGCATGAGCTTCCTGCCGGTGTCCGAGGCGCTGCTGCGTCTGGAATTCGAAGGGCTGCTCGAGAGCCGGCCGCGCGCGGGCACCCGTGTGCGAATTCCGTCGGCGGACGACGTGTACGGACACTACCTCGTGCGGGAAACCCTCGAAGTCCAGGCCGCGAAGCTGTTCGCCGAGATGGCGTCGCGGGCCGAGCGGCTCGCGTTGCGGCGGCTGGGCGCGCGCGTCGATCGGATGCAGCAGCAGGCGGATCGGAAGCCGTACCTCGGCGTGCACTACGAATTTCACCGTCGCATCGCCGAAGGCGCCCGATGCCCCGTGCTGTCGGCCGCGATTGAACAGACCAACGCGCTGTCGTCCACATGGTTCTGCGTCTTCCCGCGCCCGAAGGCTGCGCGTGCGCCGAGACGCCATCAGGATCTCGCGAAGGCTCTGGCATCCGGAAAGCCCGCGCAGGCGGCGGCCGCCATGCGCCAGCACGTCCGGTGGAGCCGCCGCGAATCGCTCGAACGCCTGAAGCCGTACTTCGAGCTGCGCAAGTCGAGCGGCCGGACGTTTTCCCGGAGTGCGAAACGGGTCGTGCATTGAGTTCCGGGAGACACGACAGCTTGACGCGGCGTGAGTGGCTGAAGCGTGCCGGTGCGGCTGGTGCCGTCGCGTTTGTTCCGGTGGCGGCTCTCGTGCCCAGGGCTCCCGGGCAGGGCGTAGCGGCCGGCGCGGCCAGGGAGGCGCTCGAAACGCTGACGGCTGCCGAAGCCGACGCGCTCGAAGCGGTCTGCGCCCGCCTGATTCCCACGGATGCGAACGGACCTGGAGCTGCCGAAGCGCGCGCGGCTCACTACATCGATCGTGCGCTCGGAGGCGCGCTCAAATCGTCGCGGCCGGCGTACGCCGCAGGGCTGGCCGCGCTCGACCGCTACGCGAGTTCGTCGCGCGGCGCGCGGTTCGCCGCGCTGCCGCCCGCAGATCAGGATCGCGTGCTGCAGGATGTCTCGACCGGCACCGCGACCGGTTTCCCCGGTGATTCGGCCGCCTTCTTCAACCTCGTTCGCACCCACACCATCGAGGGCACGTTCGGCGATCCCTACTACGGCGGCAACGCCGACTTCGTTGGATGGGATCTCATCGGTTATCCCGGCGTCCGCACGGTTGTGAACGCAGACGAGCAGCGCCTCGGAGCGGGCACCAAGCCTAACCACAAGTCCGCTTACGACTACGGCATGTTCAAGAAGGCCTGACGCGTCATGCCGACGAGGCTGAAGGACACAGACGTCGCCATCATCGGCCTCGGCGCGGCCGGCGGTGTCGCCGCGTGGCCCCTCGCGCAGGCGGGCCTTCAGGTTGTTGGCCTCGAAGCAGGCACCTGGCTGACCAGAAATGACTTCGCGCCGGACGAACTGCGCAACAACTACCGCGAGTGGCCGCAGGCCGTTCAGAAAGCGCAGCACGAGATCCCCACGCAGCGCGTCAGCGCCAGCGCACCGACACTCCGGGCCGCTACACATCCCATGATGAACGCCGTCGGCGGCACCACGCTGCATTACTGGGCGCAGAGCTGGCGGTTGAATCCGTGGGACTTCAAGGTCGTCAGCGAAACGACGCGGCGCTACGGGGCGTCTCGCGTCCCGAAAGGCAGCACGGTCGAGGACTGGCCGTTCGGCCTCGACGAACTCGAGGCGTACTACGACAAGGTCGAGTACGAGATCGGCGTGTCCGGCCAGGCCGGGAACATCCGCGGCCGCATCGATCGGCGTGGCAACATCTTCGAAGGACCGCGCGCACGCGACTACCCGATGCCGCCGCTGCGCGGCTCCGGGTTTACCGACATGATGGGAACGGCCGCCTCCGGCCTCGGGTGGCATCCGTTTCCGGGACCCGCCGCCATCAACTCGCGGACCTACCAGGGCCGCTCCGCCTGCATGTACCACGGCTTCTGCAACAAGGGCGGCTGCCACGTGGATGCGAAGAACTCGCCTGCGGTGACGACGATCCCGAAGGCACAGAAGACGGGACGCCTGCAGGTCGTCACACGTGCGCACGTGACGACGATCGAGGTGGATCGCGAAGGCCGGGTGAGCGGGGTGACGTACGTCACCGACGGGGTCGAGTACTTCCAGCCGGCAAAAGTGGTGCTGCTCGCCAGTTACACCTACGAGAACACGCGGACGCTGCTACTGTCGAAGTCGGGCGCGTATCCGAACGGCCTGTCCAACAACCATGGCCAGGTCGGCCGGCACTATTTCAGCCACAACCAGCAGGCCGGCGTCACCGCGCTGTTCCCGCGGAACCTCAACACCTGGTACGGTCTGCCGGCACAGGGCATGGGCGTCGACGACTTCGCCGACGACAACTTCGATCACGGCGGGCTCGACTTCATCGGCGGCGGCAACCTGTGGGTCTACTCGGATCGGCGTCCCATCGTCGCCGCCTCGATGAACACCTTCGGCAAGGCGCCGGCATGGGGTTCGGCGTGGAAGGCGTTCATCAAGGAAAACGCCGACCGGACGAACACCGCGTACCTGCAGAAAACCACGCTGCCGTACGAGGACAACTACCTCGACCTCGACCCCATCGTCAAAGACCCGCTCGGGTTGCCGGTGTGCCGGATCACGGCCAACTACAAGGACAACGAAGCGAAGGTCGCGGCGTTTGTTCAGGACAAGATGGAGGCGTGGTATCGGGCGGCCGGCGCCATCGAGGTGCTGCGCGGCCCGCTCGGTGTCATGGGACCGACGACGCATGCGTACGGCGGCACGCGGATGGGCGACAACGCGGCCACCAACGTCGTCGATCGGTGGGGCTTTTCGCACGAGGCGCCGAACCTGGGCGTGCTCGGGGCGTCGGTGATGGGAACGAGCGGCGCGCGAAACCCGACGTTGACCGCTCAGGCGCTCGCCTGGCGGACGGCCGAACATCTGGTCAGGAGTTGGGGCACGATAGCGAAATAGGGTGGGCCGGGCAGGCCGGGCAGGCCGGGCAAAAACAAGAGGTCACGCGATGAATAAGAACCGAAGGCTTGCGGCGTTGGCTGTGACGCTCGTCGTCGTCCTCATCGGATATCGTGGCGGCGTGAGCGCGCAGGGGCGCCGGGTCAGCCCGCACGAAACAACGATGGCGACCGTCGACGGATCGTCGATGTTCATCGAGTACGGACGGCCGTCCATGCGGGGCCGCACGATCTTCGGCAGCCTCGTGCGGTACGACGAGGTGTGGTGCCCCGGCGCGGACGAGGCGACGATGCTGTCGACCAGCCGTCCGCTCAAGATGGGCTCGCTGTCGGTTCCGGCCGGCGAATACTCGCTCTGGATGATCCCGGCCGAAGGGGCGTGGACGTTGATTCTCAACAAGGACGCGCACACCTTCCACACGAACCACCGGGCGTCACGTGACCTCGGGCGGGTCGAGCTCAGGAAGCAGGCCCTGCCGGCGGCCGTCGAGCAGCTGACGTTCGCGATCGAGCAGAATTCGCCAGGACCCGGCGGCCGCATCGTGATGACGTGGGCAACGACCCAGGTCTCGGTGCCCTTTCTGGTGGGCGAGTGACACGGTGTAACATGGTGTCCCGCAAGGGGAAACCGGACATGCTTCGAGTGCTGAGATGGATGTGCCTGGCGGGCGTTGCCCTGGCGCTGGCGCCGGCCGCCGCGTTCGCGCAGATGGACCTCACGGGCGCCTGGGCGCCGCGCTTGTCGGAGGACTTTCTGGAGCGGATTCCGGGTCCTGAACTCGGCGACTACCTGGGCCTGCCGATATCGGACGGGGCCCGGCAGTGGGCCCTCAGCTGGGATCCGTCACGTTTGACGTTGCCCGAGCATCAGTGCCAGGTACACGTGTCGCCGTACATCTACCGCGGACCCATGCAGGTGCGCATCTGGGAAGAGCGCGACCCGGACACCCAGCAGCTCATCGCCATCAAGCAGTACATCAGCACGTTCGAGCAAACGCGCACCATCTGGATGGACGGCCGGCCTCATCCGCCGGAGTATGCGGCGCACACCTGGGAAGGGTTCTCGACCGGGCGTTTCGAAGGCGACATGCTCACGGTCACCACCACACACATCAAGCAGGGATGGGTGCGCCGCAATGGCCTGCCCGAAAGCGATCGCGCCACGCTCAGCGAGCACTTCATCCGTCACGGCAGCAACCTCACGCACATCTCGATCGTGACGGATCCGGTGTACCTCACCGAGCCCCTGATCAAGACGCAGGATTTCACGGCAATAGATCGCACGCAGTTCGGCGTGGGCGCGTGGCTGTGGCCGTGCGAGTACGTGGACGAGATCGCGAACCGTCCGCAGGGCGTGGTGCCGAACTACCTTGTAGGGAAGAATCCGGCCGTGAAGGAATTTCTCGACCGCTACAAGCTGCCGCTCGACGCGGCCATGGGCGGCGCGAAGACCATGTACCCGGAGTACCAGTTGGAGCTGGAGAAGGCCAAGGCGAAGTGAAGCCCGCGACCTGCCTGTTGTCGGCCCTTGCTGTGTTTTCGTCCGTGCGCGCCGAGGCGGCCGGTTCCTGCGAGCGCCTCACGACGCTGTCGCGGCCGAACACGTCAATCACGCTGGCTCAGGCGGTCGGCGCCGGGCAGTTCACGCCGCCGGCCGGGCGAGGCGGCGGGCGGGGCGCCAACCCCTTCGCGCCGCTCCCGGCGTTCTGCCGCGTCGCGGCGACGCTGACGCCGGCGAAGGATTCTGAGATCAAGATCGAGGTCTGGCTGCCTGCGGCCAACTGGAACGGCAAGCTCCAGTCGGTGGGCAACGGCGCGTGGGCGGGAAATCTCAGCTACCCGGCCATGGCCACGGCGGTGGCCGCGGGCTACGCCGCGGCCAGCACGGATACTGGCCACACCGGGGGCAACGCGAACTTCATCGTCGGTCATCCCGAGAAACTCGTGGACTTCGAAGAGCGTGCTGTTCACGAGATGACGGGCGCGGCCAAGGCCGTCGTGGACGCGTTCTACGGTCGAGCGCCGCAACGCGCCTACTTCAACGGCTGTTCGACCGGAGGCCGTCAGGCGCTGACCGAAGTGCAGCGATATCCCGCCGACTACGACGCCATCATCGCGGGCGCGCCCGCCAACTTCGCAAAACGTCAGACGTTCGGGCAAATCTGGCTGTGGCAGGCCACGCACAAGGATGCGGCGAGCATGCTCACGCCGGAGTCGTACCAGGTGCTGCACACGGCGGTGCTCGACGCGTGCGACGCCCGGGACGGCGTCAAGGACGGTGTGATCGAGAACCCGTCGCGCTGCGCGTTCGATCCGAAAGTGACGATCTGTCAGGACGGCAGCGCGTCGGGCTGTCTGACGGCTCCTCAGGTCGAGGCGGCGCGGAAGATCTACGCGGGGGCGTCGAACTCGCGAACGCACGAGCCGCTCTACCCGGGCCTGCAGCCCGGAAGCGAACTGGGATGGGGAAGCTCGGTGGCCGCGCAACCGGTCGGGTACGCGACGGACTTCTTCAAGTACATCGTCTTCAAGGACGAGAGGTGGGAGCCCACGCAGCTGAACTTCGACGCTGACGTGGCGCTGACCGACAAGACGGCGACGGGGCTCAACGCGGTGGACGCTGATTTGACCAGGTTCATCGCGCGCGGAGGAAAGCTCCTGATCTACCACGGATGGTCCGATCCGGGCATCCCGCCGCAGAACGCCGTCAACTACTACCAGAGCGTGCTGGCCACCACACCCGGGAAGACAGCGGCTCGCGACTCGGTCCGCGCGTTCATGGTGCCGGGGATGGGGCATTGCGGCGGCGGTGAGGGGACGAGCACATTCGACATGGTGGCCGCCGTCGATCGGTGGGTTGAATCGGGGGTTGCGCCCGATCGGATTCCGGCGTCGCGCGTCGTCGACGGGCAGACCGTGCGGACCCGCCCGCTGTGCGCGTATCCGCAGACGGCCGTGTACAACGGCAGCGGCAGCACCGACGACGCGTCGAATTTCGTGTGCAAGTAAGCAGTCGTAGTGCGGACCTTCAGGTCCGCCGTGACAGGCAGGCCTGAAGGCCTGCACTACTTCAGAGAGAGAGCCCATGCATTCTCGCCAGTTCGTCGCCGCCGTTGCCGCGGCGTGCGTTGTCGCGGCGGCCGTCGCGCGCGCGCAGCAGCCGGCGGCTATCACGGTCACCGGCCCGGTGGCGCTCACGAGCGCGCCGCACGACCCTTCACACGGGTACCCGTTCAACGCGTCCACGCTCGACCTGGCGAAGCAGGGGTTCGTCGAGGAAGAATTCTTCATTCAGGGCTCGGCCCGGAGCTACGAAATCCCGAGGGAGCAGCAGTCGAACGCCAGCGCGGCGGCCGCGACGCATCCCTACAAGACCCGGATCGTCGTGCGGCGGCCCGCGGCGGCAGGGAAGTTCAACGGCACGGCGATCGTCGAGTGGACGAACGTGTCGGAAGGCTTCGACAACGAAGTCGACTGGTTCCACTCGGCCGATCACTTCGTCAGCGCGGGCTACGCGTGGGTCGGTGTGTCGGCGCAGAACGTCGGCGTGAGCGCCCTGAAGCAGTGGAGCGCGGCTCGTTACGGATCCCTCGACGTGACCGACAGCGGGACGGTCGCCGGGGACGCGCTGTCCTACGACATCTTCACGGCGGCGGGGCAGGCGGTGCGAGGCCGGGCGGGCTCGAGCGTGATGGGCAGCCTCAGGGTCCAGCGGGTGATCGCCACGGGTCACTCGCAGTCGGCCGGGCGCCTCGCGACGTACTTCAATTCGGTCCACCCGCTTGCGCCTGTCTACGACGCGGTCGTCCTGCACGGTGGCGGCGGGAAGATGCGGACGGATCTGAACGTCAAGATCTGGAAGCTGCTGTCGGAGACCGACGTGCTGGGGCAGGTGGCGGCCCGGCAGGCCGATAGCGACAAGTTCCGGACCTGGGAGGTGGCCGGCACGTCGCACCTCGACATCAAGCACGCCGCCGAGCTCGTCAAGCTCGGGCTCCGCAGCAAGGAGACGATGCTGCCGAATCCTCCGCCGGCGCCCGCGGGCGGCGGCGCGGGACGCCGGGGCGGCGGACCCGCGTTTGGCGGCACGCCCGGCCCCTACAACGGGTGCAACCGTCCTCCGCTGAGCCAGATTCCTTCCGAGTACGTGCAGAGTGCGCTGTACGATCATCTGGCGCGCTGGATCAAGGACGGCACGGCGCCGCCCACTGGTCCGGCCATCGAGATCAAGACCGACGGCGAGCGGCCGGCCATCGCGCGCGACAGCTTCGGCAACGCGCTCGGCGGCATCCGCCTGGCCGA
Source organism: uncultured Acidobacteriota bacterium (assembly GCA_963821285.1). GTDB lineage: Bacteria > Acidobacteriota > Vicinamibacteria > Vicinamibacterales > CAVVIG01 > CAVQJU01. Next base: position 162,372 of record CAWGDD010000010.1, on the reverse strand, counting down.
GCACGCTGTCGCGACGGCCACCAACAGCGGGGAGAATTCCGGCGGCGGCTTCTGTTTCCTGACGGGCTCGCACGAGCCGTTCGAGAAGGACCGGCTGAAAGCGCTCTACTCGACCCACGACGCGTACGTGTCCGCCGTCAGGATGGCGACCGAGCAGAACCTGAGAATCGGCTACATCGTGAAGACCGACGCGCAGAAGACCATCACCCAGGCCGAACATTCCGAGGTAGGCAAGTCATGACGCAATCAGGCTGGCATTTTCTCCAGATTCCCGGTCCCACGAACGTTCCCGATCGCGTCCTGCGCGCCATGGCGCGGCCGGTCATCGATCACCGCGGGCCGGAGTTCGCCGCGCTCACGCTCGATCTGCTGGCGGGGCTGCAGACGATCTTCAAGACGTCAGGCCCTGTGGTCATCTATCCGAGTTCCGGCTCCGGCGCGTCCGAGGCGGCTCTGGTCAACACGTTGTCGCCGGGGGACCGCGTCATCGTGTTCGAGACCGGCCATTTCGCCCTGGGCTGGAAGAAGATCGCCGAGCGGCTCGGTCTCCGCGTGGACTACGTGCCGGGCACATGGCGCCGCGGCGCGTCGGATACCGAACTCGAGGCACGGCTGAGCGCCGACACGGCGCACGAGATCAAAGCGGTGGTCGTCGTGCACAACGAGACCTCCACCGGCGTCACGAGCCGGATTCCCGACCTTCGGCGGGCGATGACCCGGGCGAATCACCCGGCGCTGCTGATCGTCGACGCCGTCTCCTCGCTGGCGTCCATGGACTACCGCCACGACGAATGGGGCGTGGACGTCACGGTCTGCGGATCGCAGAAGGGCCTGCTCGTGCCGCCTGGCCTGGGCTTCGTGGCGGTCTCCGGGAAGGCGCGTGCGGCCGGCAAGACCGCGAAGCTGCCGCGCGCGTATTGGGACTGGGAAGACATGATCACGCAGAACCAGGCGGGCTTCTTTCCCTACACGCCCGCCACGAACCTGTTCTACGGCCTGAGCGAAGCGCTGAAGATACTGCAGGAAGAAGGGCTGCCGAACGTCTTCCGGCGCCACGACCGCCACGCCGAGGCGACGCGTGCGGCCGCGCGTGCCTGGGGGCTCGAAATCGTCTGCGAGGATCCGCGCGAGTACTCGAGCTCGATCACCGCGATGTTCGTCCCCGAAGGCCACGACGCCGACAAGCTGCGCAAGATCGTGCTCGACCAGTTCAACATGTCGCTGGGCATTGGCCTCTCGAAGCTGGCCGGCCGGGTGTTCCGCGTCGGCCACCTGGGCAGCTTCAACGACCTGATGCTGATGGGCACGCTGAGCGGCGTCGAGATGGGGCTGCGGGTCGCGGGCATCCCGCACCGCGAGGGCGGCGTCATGGCCGCGATCGCGTCGCTCGCGCCGGCCCACGCCGCCGAGCCCGCGCACGCCAGGTGATCGCGGCCGACCTCGAGCAGGCACTCCGGAAGTCGATCCGCGGCGAGGTCCGCTTCGACGCGGGCAGCCGCGCCCTCTACGCCAGCGACGCCTCCAACTACCGCCAGGTGCCGGTCGGCCTCGTCGTCCCGCGCGACGCCGAGGACGTGGCCGCCGCAGTCGAGGCCTGCCGGCAGTTCGGTGTGCCCGTCCTGCCCAGGGGCGCCGGCACGAGCCTCGCCGGGCAGTGCTGCAACGTCGCGGTCGTCCTCGATTTCACGAAATACATGAACCGGATCCTGGAGATCGATCCGGAGCGGCGGTTCGCGCGCGTCGAACCCGGCGTCGTCCTCGACACCTTGCGGAGCCGCGCCGAGACGCACAAGCTCACGTTCGGTCCGGACCCGTCCACGCACAGCCGCTGCACGCTTGGCGGGATGATCGGCAACAACTCGTGCGGCACCCACTCGTTGCTCGCCGGCAAAACGGTCGACAACGTCGAAGAGCTGCGCGTCCTGCTCTACGACGGCACCGAGCTGACCGTCGGCGCGACTGGCGACGCCGACTTCGACGCGATCGCCAGACAGGGCGGCCGCCGCGCGGACATCTACTCGAAGCTGCGCGCGATTCGGGATCGACACGCCGACGCCATTCGCGCGAAGTTCCCGCGCATCCCCAGACGCGTCTCCGGTTACAACCTGGATGACCTGCTCCCCGAGCACGGGTTCCACGTCGCGCGCGCGCTGGTCGGCAGCGAAGGCACCTGCGCCATCGTCCTCGATGCGAAGGTGACCCTGATAGAGAGCCCGCAGCACCGTGCGCTCGTGGGCCTCGGGTACGCGGATGCGTTCGAAGCGGCCGATCACGTCCCCGAGATCCTCGAATTCGCCCCGATTGGCCTCGAAGGCTTCGAGGGCGCGATGGTCGACGGTCTGAAGGTGAAGGGCGCGGCCAACCTCGAACTGCTGCCCGAGGGGCGGGGCGTCCTGCTCGTGGAGTTCGGCGCGGACAATCCGAAGCAGGCCGCCGACTCGGCCACACGGCTCGTCGAGGCGCTGAAACGATCGCCCGGCGCGCCCGTCGCGCGAATCTACACGGCGGCCGAGTCGAAAGCGGTCTGGAAGCTGCGCGAGTCGGGCCCGCGCGCCGCGGCCAACCTGCCGGGCACGCCCCCCCGCTACGAAGGGTGGGACGATGCGGCCGTCGCGCCGGAGAGGCTCGGGCCTTACCTGCGCGAGCTGCGCCGGCTGCTCGACGACTATCAGTATGCGGCGACGTTCTACGGGCACTTCGGGCACGGGTGCATCCACATGCAGGTCACGTTCGACCTGCAGAGCGACGCCGGCATCCGCAAGTACGGGACGTTCGTCAACGACGCCGCGGACCTCGTCGTGCGCCACGGCGGATCCGTTTCGGGTGAGCACGGCGACGGGCGGTCGCGCAGCGCGCTGCTGCCGAAGATGTTCGGTCCGGAGGTGATGTCGGCGCTCGGCGCGTTCAAGGGCGCATGGGATCCAGACAACAAGTTGAACCCCGGCAACATCGTCAATCCGCCGCAGCCTACCGAGCACCTGCGCTTCACCGGAGACCGCGTTCACCTCATTCAGCCGACACGTTTCCAGTTTCCGGATGATGGCGGTTCGCTGGCTGCGGCGGCCGGGCGGTGCATCGGCATCGGCGAGTGCCGGAAACAGGATGCCGGCGTCATGTGTCCGAGCTACATGGTGACGCTCGAGGAAGAGCACAGCACACGCGGACGCGCGCACATGCTGGCCGAGGCGCTGCGCGGCGATGTGGTGCGCGGCGGCTGGAACGACGAGCAGGTCAAGCAATCGCTCGATCTGTGCCTGTCGTGCAAGGCCTGCAAGTCCGAGTGCCCGACCAACGTCGACATCGCGACCTACCGCGCCGAGTTCCTGTCGCACTACTACGAACATCGCCGCCGGCCGCTCCATGCCTACGCGTTCGGGATGGTGGATCGCTGGCTGTCGCTCGCCGCCGTGTCGCCGATGCTCGCGAACGCGATGATGCAGGCGCCGGGCCTGAACCGCGTCGTCAAGAAGATGCTGGACATCGCGCCCGAGCGCAGTGTCCCGAGGCTGGCTCCGGTGAGTTTTCGTGCGTCGGCCCGCGCACGGACCGTGCCCACCCGCGGCGGCGATGTGATCCTGTGGGTCGATACGTTCAACAACTCGTTTCATCCGGAGACGACCCGGGCGGCGCTCGACGTGCTGACGGCCGCCGGCTGCACGGTGTCCATCCCGAAGCAGTCGTTGTGTTGTGGCCGTCCTCTGTACGACTTCGGCCTTCTTGATCAGGCAGTGGCCTACCTGCGGCGAGTTCTCGATGCGCTCGCGGAGGCGATCGACGCGGGCACGCCGATTGTCGTGCTGGAGCCGAGCTGCGCCTCGGTGTTCCGCGATGAGCTGCGCAACCTGCTGCCGGCGGATCCCCGTGCCGCGCGGCTCGCAGCGCAGACGTTTCTCCTGAGCGAGTTTCTCGAGCGGCGGCAGCCGGCGTACACGCCGCCTGCACTGGCGCGTAGAGTGCTGCTGCACGGCCACTGTCACCACAAGGCGGTGATGAAGATGGGCGCTGAAGAATCCGTGCTGCGGAAGACCGGTGCGGACGTGCAATCGCTCGACGCCGGCTGCTGCGGGATGGCGGGCTCGTTCGGCTTCGACGCCGACAAGTACGCCGTGTCCCAGGCCATCGGCGAGCGCGTGCTGCTGCCTGCGGTCCGCAAGGCCTCCACTGACACGCTGATCGTGTCGGATGGGTTCAGCTGCCGCGAGCAGATCGCACAGGGGACCGGCCGCGAGGCCCTTCACCTCGCCGACGTGCTCCGAATCGCGCTGCCACACCCCCCAATTGGGGATTGACGCCTCGTACGTCGGCTGCTAGATTCGCCGCCGGTACCCGCCCCCCAACGTCCGGAAGGAGAGCCCATGCGGATCATCGCGCGCTCGCTGTGGACGGTTCTGCTGCTTGTGATCATCGCTCCGTCTGCCGCACAGGCGCAGGCCTCCATTGCAGGCACCGTCAGGGACACGTCCGGCGCCGTGCTGCCTGGCGCGACGGTCGAAGCGGCCAGCCCCACGCTGATCGAGAAAGTCCGGACGGCGGTCAGCGACGGCACGGGCCAGTACAAGATCGAGGGCCTGCGTCCCGGCGTCTACTCCGTGACGTTCTCGCTGACGGGTTTCAGTACCGTCAAACGCGACGGCATCGAGCTGGCCGGCTCGTTCGCCGCGACCGTCAACGCGGAGCTGATGGTTGGGTCGGTCGCCGAGACGATTACGGTGTCGGGCGAGTCGCCGATCGTGGACGTGCAGAGCGGCAACCGGCAGAAGGTGTTGAGTTCGGAGGTCCTGACCGGTATTCCGACCGGGCGCACGCAGTTCACGGCCGCGACGCTCATCCCCGGCATGAACCTGAACAACCAGGACGTGGGCGGGACGAACATCATCAACACGACCGGCGGGTCGATGACCATCCACGGCAGCAACGCGAACGACCAGCGCGTGATGATCGACGGGCTGTCGACCGCCAACTCGGAGCTGGCGGGGCAGGCGAGCAACTTTCTGCCGAACATGGGCAGCACGCAGGAGATGTCGGTCGACTACTCGGCGGGGACCGCCGACCAGATGACGGGCGGCGTGCGCATCAACATGATTCCGCGTGACGGCGGGAACACGTTCAAGGGATCCATTTTCGCCACCGGGTCCAACTCGTCGTTTCAGGCCGACAACTACGACCAGAGCCTGAGGGATCGCGGGCTGCGTACGCCCAACTCCGTCAAGATGAACTACGACATCAACCCGGGGTTCGGTGGGCCGCTCCAGGCGAACAAAGTCTGGTTCTACGGCTCCGCGCGCTGGGTGAAGACGCAGAACTACGTCGGCGGGATGTTCGTGAACAAGAACGCCGGCATCCAGAATGTCTGGACCTACGATCCGGACCTGAACAACCCGGCCTTCCTCAACGCGACGCAGCGGAGCGTCAACCTGCGGCTGACGTGGCAGGCGAGCGTCAAGAACAAGCTGAGCTTCTTCGCCGACGATCAGGGCCGATGCCAGTGCCGCAACGTGACGGCCACGATGTCGCCCGAGTCGGCCATTGAGATCAAATACCCGATTCAGCGCATGATGACCGCGGCGTGGACCTCGACGGTGTCGAGCCGCCTGCTCGTCGAAGTCCGCGGCGGACTTCGCCAGGAGAATTACAAGTACAGCGCGACGCCGGCGGGCGATCCGTATCTGAAGCTGATCATGGTGACGGAGCAGGCGTCGGTGAACGGCGCGCCGGCGGGCCTGGTCTATCACGGCGGCGGGATTGGCGGCGCGACGTTCACGCAGCCGTACCAGAACACGTATGGCCGCAACATCGACGCGATGGTGACCGCGACGTACGTCACCGGCTCTCATTCCTTCAAGGCCGGCTTCGCCGACACGATCGTCCTCCGGAACGAATCGCTCAGCGACAACGACTACCACGTCAGCTACCGGTTCAACAACGGCGTGCCGAATCAGATCACCGAACGAACGACGCCCTACCTGAAGTCGCAGCGGCAGCCGGCCGGCATCGGCCTGTTCGCCCAGGACAAGTGGACGATCCGCAATGTGACCGTCAACGCCGGGCTGCGGTTCGACTACCTGGAGATCTTCATCCCGGCGCAGCATCTCGATCCGGCGCCGCTCGTGCCGACGCGGAACCTCGATCTGCCCGAGACGAATCTGGTGAGCTGGAAGGACCTGACCCCACGTCTCGCCGCGGCCTGGGATGTGACGAGCGACGGCAAGACCGCCGTGAAGGCGAGCATCAACAAGTACGTCATCGCCCAGGGCGTACAGGGCGTGTACGGGGATCAGCTGGCGCCGGTCAACCGGCTGGCCAACTTCGTCACGCGCAACTGGACGGACGGCAACCGCAACTTCGTGCCGGATTGCGACCTGACGAGCCCGCTCGACCAGAATTTCCTGCCGATCGGCGGGGACCGCTGCTTCGCCATGTCCGACCAGAACTTCGGCAAGCCCACGCCGAGCGTGACGGTCGATCCGGCAGTGCTGAACGGCTACGGCGTCCGTCCGTACAACTGGGAGTTCTCGGCAGGTGTCCAGCGGCAGATCGCCTCGCGGATGTCGGTGGAGTTCGCGTACTTTCGCCGGTGGTTCGGCAACTTCCCTGCCACGGACAACCGGGCGCTCGCTGCGACGGACTTCTCGGCGTTCAGCGTCACCTCACCGGTGGATCCGCGGCTGCCCGGCGGCGGGGGGGTCGCCACGTCAGGGTTCCTCGATGCGAACAAGATCGTCGCGACCAACAACTACTTCACGGCGGCCGGCGACGTCGGGAGCCAGATTCAGCGCTGGAATGGCTTCGATCTCACGGCAAACGTCCGGCCCCGGCAGGGCGTGCTGCTGCAGGGGGGCGTGAGCACCGGAAAGACCCTGACTGACAACTGCGAGATTCTCGCGAAGCTGCCGGAAATCAGCCAGCTCGGGGTGCCGTACTGCCATCAGGAGACGCCATTTCTCACCCAGGTCAAGCTGTTCGGCGCCTACACGCTGCCCAAGGTGGACGTGCAGATCAGCGGCGCATTCCAGAGCATCCCCGGCCCGCAGCTGGCCGCGAACCAGGTGGTTCCGAACGCACAGGTCAAGCAATCACTCGGGCGCGACTTGATCGGCGGGGCGGCCAACGTGACCGTCAACCTGGTGCCGCCGGGCAGCATGTTCGGAGAACGGTTGAATCAGCTCGATCTGCGGTTCGCGAAGCTGCTGCGGTTCGGACAGACGCGGACGTCGCTCAACCTCGACCTCTACAACGTCTTCAACGTGAGCACCGTCCTGGCGGAGAACTCCACGTACTCGAATGCCTCGGCAACCGGCTGGCGCGTGCCGACGACGATCGTCACGGCCCGCTTCGCGAAGATCAGCGTCCAGTTCGATTTCTAAACACGTACGTTGGCCACAGAGACACAGAGAGCACAGATGACCTCTGTACCTCCGTGGCTACGTACGTGCTCAGCGTGTCGCGGGGAGCGGGGTGTCTTCTGTTTCGAATGCGCGTTCGGGGTGCATCGTGAACGCCATCGCCGCGCCGAGGAGCAGCAGGCCCAGCGAACCGATGAACGGCAGCTGCCAGTTGCCGGTCCAGTCGACGATGTAGCCGAAGGTGACCGGTGAGAGAACGGCCGCGATGGCCGACCCGGTGTTCATCAGGCCGCTGGCCGTCCCCGAGTACTTCGGCGCGATGTCCATCGGGATGGACCACATCGGCCCGATGACGAGCTCGGCGCAGAAGAACGCGGCCGCGAGGCTGAGGACGATCAGGGTCAGGTTGTGCGTGAAGAACACCGGCAGCATGAAGAGGAACGAGCACGAAAACGCCACGATGACGAAGTCGCGCCGCGCCTTTCGAAGGCTGCCCGTCTCGTGCAGGATGCGATCGCTGAACTCACCGCCGAGATAATCGCCGGCGACGCCCGCCAGGAACACCGCGGCCGAGAAGAGCGCCGACCGCGAGAGCTGCAGGTTGTACTCGTTCATGAAGTACTGCGGCAGCCAGTTGAGATACATCCACAGCGTCCAGCCGTAGCAAAAGTAGACGAGCGTGACGGGCGCCATGCGCTTGATGAGGCGCTTCCAGGGCACCTGCGCGCGGCGCCCAGTGATACCCTGGCCGTTGTTCGGCAGTCTGGTGAGGTCCGCGGGCGTAATGCCCGGGTGCTGGGCCGGGACATCGCGGAAGTACCAGAACCAGACAGCGACCCATGCCAGGCTACCGACGCCCAGCACCACGAACGATCCGCGCCACGCGACGACTGTGATGAGCGACGCCATCAGCGGCGGTGTGAGGGCGTTGCCGACACGCGAGAATGCGTGGGTGATCCCCTGCGCGAACCCGCGGCGCTCGGGCGGCGTCCAGCTCTGCATGGCGCGCGTGGCCACGGGGAACGTGGCGCCTTCGCCGACGCCGAGCAGCAGGCGCACCAGGTACAGCGACGTGAGCCCGCCGACGAGGCCCGTGAGGGCCGTCGCCGAGGCCCAGATCAGCCCGCAGACGAACAACGTGCGCCGGGCGCCCCAGACGTCGCCAATCCAGCCGCCCAGAATCTGGAAGATCGCGTAGGTGATCCCGAAGGTGCCGAGCACCTGGCCGAGCTGGCTCTTCGAGAGGTGCAGGTCGCGGCTGATGTCGGCGCCGGCCGTGGCCAGGTTCTGGCGGTTCACGTACGTGATCAGGTACATCAGGCAGAGCAACCCGAGCACGATCGTGGGCGGCGGCAGGCGCTTGAGCGGCATGGCGACAAAGCCTACCATACGGTGAAGATCCAACAGGAGAAGATGCCATGCGCGTACTTCGTGCGGCGGCGCTGTTCTCGGCGGTGGGCATGACCTCCATGCTGTCCGCCCAGTCGAACGCGTCGCGTGACGTCCTGCCGTTCCGCGCGACCGAGACAACCCTCGCCAACGGCTTGAGGGTCATCGTCGTGCCGACGGGCTTCCCGAACCTGGTCAGCATCCAGATCCCCGTCCAGACCGGGTCGCGCAACGAAGTGGAGCCCGGCAAGTCGGGCTTCGCGCACTTCTTCGAGCACCTGATGTTCCGCGGGACGCCGGCCAATCCGCCCGAACGATACCGGCAGATCATGGCCAAGGCCGGCGCGCGCGACAACGCGAGCACCGGCGACGACTCGACGCGCTACTACTCGACGTTCGCGAAGGAGGATCTCGAGACGATTCTCGGCCTCTACGCGGACATGTTTCAGCATCTCTCGTTCTCGGAGGCGGACTTCAAGACAGAGGCGCGCGCGATTCTCGGCGAATACAACAAGAACAGCGCCGAGCCGCTGCAGCAGCTCTTCGAGGTGCAGCGCGATCGCTTCTACAAGGCGCACACGTACAAGCACACGACGATGGGCTTCATCCGCGACATCGAGAACATGCCGAACGAGTACGCCTACGCGAAGGTGTTTTTCGAGCGCTGGTACCGGCCGCAGTACACGACTGTCATCATCGCCGGCGACGTGGCCCCGGAGCGCGTCCTCCCGCTCGTGGAGAAGTACTGGGGCGGGTGGAAAGCCGGGTCTGCGACACCGACGGCCATACCGCCGGAGCCGCCGCCGGCCGGCCCGCAGTACGTGCACGTCCCGTGGACGAGTGACACGCTGCCGTGGGTGGCCGTCGCGTTTCCCGGTCCCGCGTTCGACGAGAACGGCAAGGACTCGGCCGCCGTGGAGATGATCGGCACGCTGGCATTCGGCGAGACATCGGATCTCTACAAGAAGCTGGTCGTCACCGAGCAGAAGGTCGACGAGCTGCTCGTCGACGTCCCGTCAAGCTTCGATCCGTCGCTGTTCACCGTGCTCGCGCGCGTGAAGAAGGCGGCCGACGCCGTGTACGTGCGCGACCAGATTCTGGGGACCTTTGCCCGGGCGGCAGCCGGCGGCATCGTTCCGCTGCCGGGCCGTCTCCAGGATGCCAAGTCGAACACCCGGTATTCCTTTGCGCGCACCATCGACAGCAGCGAACGGGTGGCAGCGGTGCTGTCGTCCTACACGTCGTACAAGCGGTCCTATCAGACCGTCAACAACTTCTACCGCTCGCTCGATTCGCTGACCGCGGCTGATCTGACGGCGACGGCCCGCAGGTTCTTCACCGACCGCGGCCTGATGGTCACGACGCTCTCGAAGGACGCGTTGCCGGCCGGCATCGACAAGGCGCCGGCGCTGTCGTCGTTTGCGGCGCCGACCGCGGGCGCCGGCGGGGTTGCGGTCGCGTCGCAGACGCCGCCGGCCGTTCGGCCAGAGACGCTGCCCGCCCCCCTGCAAGCGACATCGCTCGAGGACCGGCAGGTGCTGCTGCAGAAGTCCCAGTCGCCGCTCGTCAACGTCAAGCTGCTGTTCAACGCGGGGTCCGCGCAGGACCCGGCGGGGAAGGAAGGGCTGACGGCGCTGACCGCGGCCATGCTGACCGACGCGGGCTCAGCGGCGCTCACCATCGAAGAGATCGAAGAGCTGCTGTATCCGATCGCCGGGTCGTTCGGCGCCCGCACCGACAAAGAGATGACGGTGATGACCGGTGTCATCCACCGGGACAACTGGCAGCGCTTCCTCAATATCGTCCTGCCGCAGCTGCTCGCGCCCGGCTGGCGCGCCGAGGACTTCGAGCGCCTCAAGACCCGTCAGCAGAACGCGCTGGTGCAGGACCTCCGGTCGAACAACGAGGAGGAACTGGGCAAGGAGCGCCTGCAGACCAACATCTTCCGCGGGACGCCGTACGGCCACGTGGCGCTCGGCACGGAGGCCGGCCTCCGCTCGATTACGCTGGACGACGTCAAGGCGTTCGCGCGGCAGGCCTTCACGCGGGCGAATCTGACGGTCGGCATCAGCGGGGACGCGCCCGACGAGCTGGTTCGCGAACTCCGCTCGCGCCTGAGCGACATTGCCAGGCGGAGCGGCGGCTCCGCGCGCCGCCGTTGCCGGTGTTCAGCCGAAGGGCATCGAGGTCGAAATTCTGGAGAAGGAAACGCGCGCCACCGCCATCTCGTTCGGGTTCCCGATTGACGTGACGCGGGCGCATGCGGACTTCGCGGCGCTGTCGGTGGCCCGGGCCTGGCTCGGCGAGCATCGCCTGTCGTCAGGACGCTTGTACCAGCGCATTCGCGAGGAGCGGGGCATCAACTACGGCGACTACGCGTACATCGAGGCGTTCCCGCGCGGCATGTTCCAGTTCTTTCCGGACTCCAACGTGGCGAGGCAGCGGCAGATCTTCGAGATCTGGATCCGTCCCGTCGTGCCCGCCAACGCACACATGACGCTGAGGCTGGCGGTGCACGAGCTGACGAACCTGGTCGAGAAGGGCCTGACGCAGGCGGACTTCGAAGGGACGCGCGACTATCTGATGAAGAACGTGTTCGTCATGACGGCGCGCCAGGATCAGCAGCTGGGCTACGCGCTCGACTCGAAGTGGTACGACATCGGCGAGTTCACCGACGTACATGCGCGTCGAGGCTCCAGGGGCTCACGCGCGAGCAGGTCAACGCCGCCGTCAAGCGCCACCTCAACGCCCGCAACCTGTCCGTCGTGATCATCACCAAGGATGCGGCCGGGCTGAAGCAGGCGCTCGTCTCGGACGCGCCGTCTTCGATCAAGTACGACGGCGAGAAGCCGAAGGAGCTGCTCGAGGAGGACCGCGTGATCGGTGCGCTGAAGCTGAACATCGCGGCGGGCGATGTCCGGATCACGCCCGATCACCGATGTGTTCGCGCGATGAGAAGGCTGCTCGCGGCGTTGACGGCGATCGGCCTGGCCGCGGGTATCGGTGTGGCAGCCGCGCAGCAGCGGCGAGGGGTTGTCCGCTCCCAGCTCGTGTGGGTGGATCGGACCGGCAAGAAGCTGAGCGTCGTCGGCGAACTGGCCGACATGGGCAACCTGGAGCTCTCCCCCGACAACAAGCAGGTGGCGGTCGCCGTTCTCAACGAGACAACAGGAACGCGCGACCTCTGGCTCTACGACGTGGCGACCGGCGGCCGCACGCGGCTCGACGCCAACCTCGCCGACGAGAACTGGCTGATTTGGTCGCCAGATGGCCGGCGCGTGGCGTTCAACTCCCAGCGTACGCGCGGACTGGACCTGTACCAGACGTCATCCCGCGGGGGCGACCGTCAGGAACTGCTGGTGGCAGACGATGACGGCAAGTGGCCCGTGAGCTGGTCGGCCGACGGCAAGTTCATCCTGTATGTCACGAGCAGCCAGGGAACGGCGAACGACATCTGGGTGCTGCCGCTCACGGGCGATCGCAGGCCGTATCCATTTCTGAAGACAGAGTCGCAGGAAAACTGGGCTGCGTTCTCGCCGAACGGGAAATGGGTGGCCTACAGCTCGACCGAGTCCGGGCAGGCCGAGGTGTACGTCACGCCGTTTCCGAAGACGAGCGCGAAATGGCTGGTCTCCAGAAACGGAGGATTCCAGGCGCGGTGGCGTCGCGACGGCAAGGAGCTGTTCTTCATGGCGCCCGACAGCAAGCTGATGGCCGCCGAGGTCAACAGCGAGGGCCGCGACTTCGAGGTCAGCGGCGTGAAGACGCTGTTCGAAACGCATTTCCCGTATGCGCCGTACCACGCGTTCGACGTCGCCGCTGACGGCCAGCGCTTCCTGGTCAACTCTCTCCTGCTCGCGCCCGGCGGCCCGAGCCGCGTCGCGGGACTACGCTGAAACGCCTGGCGGAAGGGGAGCTCGATTGAGGAGAGCCTTGAAGGACGCCTTGGGCTGGGGCTTCGTCCTCTGGCTCATCGGATACGCGCTCGGCATCGTGCTGTTCACGCTCGTGCCGGCAGGTCTCATCGGCTGGATCATCACGCCGTTCGGAGCGGCCATGACGGTGTGGGTTGCGTTCAGGAAGGTGAACGGCAACTCGCTGATGCACTACGGCTTTGTGGCGCTCGTGTGGCTGCTGGTCGCGGTTGTCGGCGACTACCTGTTCATCGTCAAAGCGTTCGCGCCCGCGGACGGGTACTACAAGCCCGACGTCTATCTCTACTACGCGCTGACTCTTGCCATTCCGCTCTATGCCGGCTGGAGACGATCGCGTTGATAGCCGAGGCCCTTCGTCGATTCCTCGAAAGACCTCGAGCGGCACGGGATTCGCATCGGGACGATGCTAGGATGGTGACCCTCGCGTGATGGACATCGAGACCTCAGAGGCTATCGAGTCGCTGCGTTCTGACATCCGGGGAGTGGAATCGACTCTCCAGAGGCAGATGTCTGGCGTGCGCGATGAACTGAAGGCCGAGATGTCGAGCCTGCGCAGCGAGCTAGGTGGCGAGATGTCCAGCCTGCGCAGCGAATTGCGAGGCGAGATGTCCAGGCTGCGCGACGAGTTGCGAGGGGAGATGTCGGGCTTGCGCCACGAGTTCAAAGGCGAGATGTCCGGCCTTCGCGACGAGTTGAAAGGCCACATGGGGATGCTCGTCGAGAGCTTACGAGACGACATCCGCCTCCTGGCCGAGGGCGTTGTGTCGATCGACTCGAAGGTCGAGTCGCTACTCTCCCGCCCTCAGCGTTCGGCCGCCCTCGCTGCCCCGAGCATGTGAGGTAGCGCGTAGTTCCCCTCGTGACACGCGAACTCGAGCACGGGTTCGCGATCGTTCAGCGTCAGCGGCACGAGAAACGTCCAGGGCTTCGTCCAGGTCCCCGGGTCGTCGACCGTGACGGCCCACTCAATCCTGCCGGGTGCCGTCCGCGTGAAACGCTCGACAAGGCGCAGTGTGGCCGCTGCGGCGTTGCGGTACGTGCTTCGCTCCTTGAAATTGCGGGTTTCGACGACGAGCGCGTCGCCCTCCCAGTGGCCTCGCGCATCGCCCATCTCCAGCTGGATGCCAGGGCCCACGTGTGGGCGAGGGGCCAGAGGAATCACGCGTGTGTCGTGAAGCAGCTCGTAGCGGATGGCGACCCATCCCGGCGCCTGGACGATCTGATAGGAATTCCCCTGCACGTGCGGCACCATCGAACCCGGTACGCCCCGCGTGATGCACCGATCGTACAAACTGAAATCATCGGGGCTGTCGAACGGACCGCCGCCCGAGCTGCCACCGGCAACCTGCCGCTCGTTGACTGCAAACAGATCCGCGTCGGGCGGTGTGGCACGCTGCCGCGCCTCGGGCCGGAGCGGGGGGATCTTGCCATCGGGAGGGTCAACGACGAACCACGCACGGCTCCCTTTCGCCAACTCGAACACGTCGCGAAACGGCAGGGGGGCGCCGGGACCGGCCGGGCGATCGACCACCTGGTTCTGACGCTTCCGGACCGCGTCGGCGATCTCAGCGGCCGTCAGGTCCTCGAGGCGTCGTCCTTCGAACTGTTTCGGTCGCTCGAACGGAGTGCCCAGCTCGTACTTGTTCGTGTAGGTGCCCTGCAGGTCAGGATCGCCCCACGGTGTGCGCGGTGCGGTAAACGGGACCGCCAAGACTGACGTGTGGAGTGCGGTCCTGCTGACAAGCGCCAGCACGCCGAGTACGACGAGCCGCTTGATCATGCGGCCTCACTCTAAGCTGGCCGCGACTTCCGGTCAACGGTGTGTTCAGACAATCGCGACGACGTGCGCCGGCGCCGCGGCGTCCTGCTTCGCCGCGTTGACCGCCCGCAGCAGCCGCTTCGCCACATCGTCGGCCCGGTTGGGCGGCACGCTCGAGAAGCACAATCGAAGCTCGCGCTCGCCGGCCTGGTCGACGTAGAACGCTTCGCCTCGAACGAAGGCCAGCGAGTCTGACAGGGCCCGCGCCTCGACGCTCGATGCCCGCAGCCGGCCGCCGAGCCGGCACCACAAATACAGGCCGCCGTCAGGAACGGTCCACTGCAGGTGGCTCTTCGCGCCGTGGCGCTCGAGGGCCGACAGCATCGCGTCACGCCGGCGGCGGTGCTCGGTCCGGAGACCGGCCAGGTGGCGATCGAACGTGCCGTCGGCCAGCATGTCCGCGATGATGAGCTGGTTCAGGTTCGCCATGTGCGGATCCGACCGCTGCTTGAGGAGCGCGAGCTGCTCGATGATGGGCGGCGCCGCCGACAGCCAGCCCAGGCGCAGGCCCGGTGCGAGCACTTTCGAGAACGTGTTGAGGTGGATGACCACCGATTGCGTGTCGAGGGAGTGAAGCGACGGAGGGGGCGGCGTGCCGAGGTGCAGTTCGCGATAGGTGTCGTCTTCGATGATCGGCACGCGCAGTCGCGTCGCCAGCGACAGCAGCTGCCGCCGCAGCTTCAGGGGCATCGTCCAGCCGGTGGGGTTCTGGAACGTCGGGTTCGTGTAGATCAGCTTCGGGCGGAAGCGAAGGATGAGGTCTTCCAGCTCGTCGAGATCGTGCTGCACGACGTCCCAGCCGACGACGCGCGCACCGGCGGCGTTGAACGTGTGCAGCGCGCCGAGGTACCCGGACGGTCGACGACGACGGTGTCGCCCGGATCGACGAGGCAGCGGGCGAGGAGATCGAGGCCCTGCTGGGCGCCGGCCAGGACCAGGACGTTCTGCGCCTGGCCGCCGAATCGCTGCGCGATCGCGTCGCGGAGCACCGGCAGTCCTTCGGTCGGGCTGTGTCCCCAAGCCAGGCGCACGTCGCGACTCAGCGCGCGGTCCATCGAGCGGCGGTACGCGTCGATCGGAAACGCCTCGAGCGCCGGAACGCCCGCCGCCACGGACAGCATCGACGGGTCCGCAGCGTGGCGGAGGAGATCGCGGATGGCCGAGTCGCTGGATCGGGCGGCGGCGGCAGCGACCTTTCCTCGCCACGCGAACGGGGCGCCCGAGGCTTCGGGCGCGGCCGACACGAACGTGCCACGGCCGACGTGGCCGCGAACGAGGCCGCGGGTTTCGAGATCCCGGTACGCGTTGACGACCGTCGTCCGGCTGACCTTGAGCGCGCGCGCGAGCTCGCGCTCGGCCGGCAGGCGGAAGTCGAGCGTGAGCGTCCCGTTGGTGATGCCGTGTTCGATCGCGTGCGCGATGTGGCGGTACACCGGCCTTGTGCGCGGCAGGCTCGAGGCCGACAGTCCCAGCGGCCCTGCCGCGTCCGTGCCGTTGACAGCGGCCGTCTCGTCGAGAACGCGCGCGTGACTGGCATTGTGGCTACGCATGAGCGGAGGTCTCCAGGTTCAGACCGAGCTGCCCGAGGACGGCCGCGTAGCGGGCGTCCGGGCGGATCACGTCGAACCGCGGTTCGCTGGCCAGGTGCATCAGCCAGGGGTCGCGCTGCTCGCAGGCGCGGGCGAGCAGCGAAAACGTGGCGTCGAGGTCGCCGAGGCCCGCGTGTATGAGCGCGCGATGGTAGAACGAGACGTAGCGGTCCTGCGCCATGTCATCGAGCTGGCAGAGGATGTCGAAGACGCGGTCACGATCACCTTTCACGCTCAGTGCGTGGGCCAGCCAGGCGAGCGACACCGGATCGGTCGAGACCGCCGGGATCGATTCGAGGTACTGAACGGAGCCGTTGACGTCGCCCAGCTGCAGCCGGGCGGCTGCGAGGAGCCTGTGGGGCGCGAGGTAACCGCGGTCCATGTCCATCGTGTGCCGGCATCGCTCGATCACATCGTCGTACTGGCCGGCGATGTAGCGGACCCAGGCGGCGCTGGTGCCGCTGACCAGGCACAGCGGGTCGAGTTCGGCGGCCCGGTCCGTCATGGCGACGGCGGCGTCGTACTGGCGGCGGGCGCCGAGCAGCACGCCGCACAGACGCTGAGCGGCTTCGTTGCTCGGGTTGAAGCTCAGCGCCCGCCGGTAAGCCTCTTCAGCGCCATCCCAGTCCCAGTCACGAGACCGGCGGACTTCGGCGAGCGCGACCAGCGCCTCGGGCTCTGTCGGATCGATGGCCAGGGCGCGTGCAGCCGAGGCTTCGGCCGCGTCGAACGCCGGGCGCGGTTCGCGCACGTAGTAATCGCCCGCGGCGGCCATGGCGCGGGCCAGGGCGCCGTGCGCGGTCGCGAAGCCGGGATCGAGCTTGACGGCGGCGGCGTAGAACGCGAGGCTTTCGTTCAGGCCTTCGTCTCCAGGGCGATTCCAGTGAAAACGGCCCTTGAGGTAGCTCTGATAGGCCTCGACATTCCGCGGCCGGGTGGACGGCGTGGGCGCGCGATCGGGCAGCAGTTCAACGGCGACCGACCGGACGATCTGCGTCGCCACGTCGGACTGCGCGAGCAGACTGTCGGCGAGCGGCCGCTCGAACGAATCGGCCCAGAGCTGTGTTTCGCTGCTCGCTTCGATGAGCTGGGCCGTGATGCGCACACGATCGGCTTCGGTCCGGACCGTTCCCTCCACGAGGTAATGCGCGCGCAGGGCCCCGCCGATCTCCCGAGCCGTCCGATCCGTGCGCTGCACCCTGTAGCACGAGGAGCGGGCGATGACGCCGAGGCGGTTCGCGCAGAGGCGGCCGAGCTGCGTGATGAGCTCCTCGGTCAGGCCGCCGGCGAACGACTCGGGGTCGCTGACGTGGCCGAGGTGGCTGAACGGCAGGACCGCGAGGCGCTGCCTCACGCCGTCGGCCTCGGCGAGGGCCTGCGCACCGCTGGCGCCGTTCGTGCGCTCCACGCGCGCGATGAAGCGATAGCCGCGACGGTGCAGCGTCTCGACGAAGCGCGGCCGCTCGGCGTTGTCGCCGAGCACGGATCGCAGGCGCTTCACGGCGGCGTTGAGGCCGTGCTCGAAGTCGACGAATGTCCCGTCGGGCCAGAGGCGATCGCGCAGCTCGTCACGCGTCAGCAGTTCGCCCGGATGTTCGAGCATCAGCGCCAGCACCGCGAAGGGTTGGTCCTGCAGCCGGAGTCGGACGCCGTCCTTGCGCAGCTCTCGCGTCCGTGAATCGAGCTCGAATCGTCCGAACCTGAAGTCGGTCACCGCGGTTACCTCCGTGGCTCCACAGCATCCCTTATACCCCTGGTTGCGGACCGGTCCAATCGATAATTGGACTGCTGCCAGCAGCTGACGCAGGGGCTGGTCCGCGATGTCGTGTGGAGAGGAAGACCATTCGGATCAGATAGATAGCCAGTCACCAACGTTTCACCTCCCGTGCACCCGCGCGTCATTGAGGTACCCGCTCGCGGCGCCCATATTGGCCTGCATGACATTCCTCATGACGGCTCTCGTGGTGGTGAACCTGCAGCTCGTCGTACGTATTTACGATTCGGTCGGCGTCTCTTCCGCCGACCTCGATCGCGCACGCGCCAGTGCTGGCGCGATTCTGGCCAGCGCCGGCATCGAGCCGATCTGGCGCCCGTGCCACGTCTCGCCGTGCACCGGCCCGGTGAAACCGCACGAGATCACGATCAGGGTCGTCCGCTCGGGCCCGCTGAGCGAAAAGGGCTCGCTCGGGTTCTCGGTGATCGATGTGCCGCGGCACGCGGGTTCGCTCGGGACGGTCTACGAGGACCGCGTGCGCGATCTCGCGGCGCAGGCCGGGGTGGATGACGGCGAGCTGCTCGGCCGTGCGATGGCGCACGAGATCGGCCACATGCTGATCGGCACGTCCGCTCACTCCCAGTTGGGGTTGATGCGGCCGGTGTGGGCAAGCAGTGAGCTGCGTCGCGGCCTGCCGCTCGATTGGATGTTCTCGCGGAAGGAAGGCTCGGAGCTGCGGCGCCGACTCATGGCGCGAACGCTGGCGCCGGCACTGCCCGAGTCCGTCGTGACGTCCGCATTCCGGTTGGAGTAGTGCAGGCTTTTGGCTAGTGTCCGTCGTTCGATTCCGTGGTCCAGCGGGCCGTGAAGAACATTGCCGCCATCACGGCGTAGGCGATCGCAAACGGCCAGGCGGGCGACAGCTTCAGCACGGTGTCGGCGTCGGTCCACTGATACGAGTGCATGATGCCTGTTGCGGAGACGACGGCCGCGACTGCGCACCAGGCGGCCGCCACCGTCCACTTGCGCTCGATGACGCCGACCACCGCCGCCGACAGCAGCATCGACGTGAAGAGAAACCCCTGCTCGAGCGAGAACACGCCGTGAATCCAGGTGTCGCTCTTCTGGAACTCGCCGACGAGCGCCTCGGTGAACGGCCGGGCCGCGGTGCCCATGCCCGCGGCCTTGAGGCCGTTCTTGGCCATGAGCGCCGCCCAGGCGCCGATGCCGGGCAGCAGGCCGACGACCACCGCCGGGGCGTGCTCGCGGGGCGTGGCCTGGAACGCCTGCGCGCTGATCACGATGCCGATCCAGAGCACGATCGCCATGCCGGCATCGATCGGCACGGCCCACGAAATCCACGCGAGCGTGCCCGTCACGCAGATGATCGTGATGAACGCGCCGTTCATCACGGAATAGCCCGCGCGGGCGCCCATCGCCTTCCACCCGGGATGCCCGATATAAATTGTCGTCGGAAACGCTGATCCGAACAGCGCCGCCGCGATGCTGCCCAGCCCGTTGATCGTCAACGATGGACGCGTCTGGTACGCGTCGCCCGCCGCTTCGGCCGACTCGATGTTCTGCAGCGAGCCCAGCACGTTGAAGAGCCCCATCGCGACGATTACCGACAGATAGGGGAGCAGGTGCCCGCCGCCGAGCGCGGCGATGATGTCTCCGATAACGGGAACCGGCACGTGAAAGCCGGGCGCCGGCGGCATGTCGCCGGCCGGGGCGATGCCCACGGCCCACGACAGCGCCGTTCCCAACCCGATGGCGACAAGTCCGCCGGGCAGGTGTCCCTTGAACCGCACCCGCCCAAAATACGTCAGCATCACCACGCCGAACGTCGTCAGGCCGACGATGGGCCGGGCGAAGGCGCGGAAGAGAAAACCAAAGGAGATGAAGCCGATCGCGATCCCGGAAAGCGTGGACAGCAGCGCCGCGCGCGGAGTCGCCTTTCGCACACGTTCGGCGAACGGGGCGGCGGCCAGCTCGATGAGGCCGGAGCATAACGTGGCCACCAAGCCCGCCTGCCAGGCAATGCGAGAGGGGTCCGCGGCGCCCGACGCGGCAGCCAGCGCCTTGGCCGGCAGCATGATGAGGAACACATGCGCGATGAGCGACACCGTGTTGATGCCGTACGGCAGCGCGCAGACGTCCGTGCGGCCGGTGCGCTCGGCCAGGCGGCGGGCCTGGAATGAGTAGAACAGGTTGCCGACGAGAATCGACACCGCGGCGCCCGGGAGCACACGGCCGTAGACGAGCTCGGCCGGAAAGCCCAGGACGAACCGGCACAGCGTGTCGATGAGGAGCAGCTGGACGAGGTTGTCGAGCGAGAGACCGAAGAATCCGTCGATATCGCCGCGGGAAATCCATCGCATTGTGTGGGGAGAATAGCCCAGATGACCGTCGTAGAATAGCGGGATGAACATCAGGCTTCGTTCGAGGGCACGTCGGTTCATCCTCTGCGCGCTTGCTGCGCTGTTGGCGTCATCCCCCTTCGTGAGCGCGCAGGAGCGCGACCGATCGAAGATCCCGGACGCGCTCAAATGGAATCTCGCGGACATCTACGCGTCGGACGCGGCGTGGCGGGGGGCCAAGGAGGCCTTCGCCGCCGAGCTGCCCACGCTGGGAAGATTCAAGGGACGGTTGACGTCGACCGCGGGCTCGCTGGCCGATGGTCTGGACCGCCTGTTCGCCCTCGACAAGGAGCTGTCGCGGCTCTACGTCTACGCGAGCATGGAAGCGGATCAGGACACGCGCGACAGCCAGCACGAGGGCATGCGGCAGGAGATGACGCAGCTGGCCGCGACGTTCGGCGCGCAGGCCGCCTACATCGAGCCGGAGGTCCTGAAAGCAGGGAAGGCCGCGGTCGAGCGGTTCCTTGCCTCGGAGCCGCGCCTGAAGGTGTACCGCGTCTACCTCGAAGACATCCTGCGCCGCGAGGCGCACACGCTCACCGACAACGAAGAGAAGCTCCTCGCCGACGCCGGCCCGCTGGCCCAGGGACCATCGGGCACGTACAACATCCTGTCGAACGCGGACTTTCCGTATCCGTCCGTGACGCTGAGCGACGGCCGGTCGGCGAAGCTCGACCAGGCCGCGTTCAACGATCTGCGCGCGCTGCCGAACCGCGCGGATCGCGAGAAGGTGATGGCGGCGTTCTTCGGCGCGCTCGGCGGCTTCAGCCGGACGTTCGGGACGACGATGAACGCCGAAGTGCAGAAGGTGGCGTTCTACACCAAGGCGCGCAAGTACCGATTCGTCGCTCGCGCAGGCTCTGGACGGCCCCAACATTCCGGCATCGGTCTACACGAGGCTGATCGACGGCGTGAACAAGAACCTGCCGGCGTTTCACCGGTATCTCAAGCTCCGGCAGCGGATGATGGGCGTCGACCAGCTGCACTACTACGACCTCTACGCCCCGCTCGTCTCGTCGGTGAAGCTCGAGTACACGCCGCAGGAGGCGCAGAAGCTCGTGCTCGGCGCCGTCGCGCCGCTCGGCTCCGAGTACGCCTCCGTCATCCAGCGCGCGTTCCGCGACCGATGGATCGACCTGCTGCCGAACGACGGCAAGCGATCAGGCGCCTATTCCAACGGCGGCGCCTACGATGTCCACCCCTACATGCTGATCAACTTCAACGGCAAGTACACCGACGTCAGCACGCTGGCCCACGAGCTCGGCCACACGATGCAGAGCTACTTCTCCAACAAGACGCAGCCATACCCGATGGCGAACTACCCGATCTTCGTCGCCGAGGTGGCGTCGACGTTCAACGAGTCGCTGCTGAACGACTTCATGCTCAAGGAAATCAAAGACGACGCCGCGAGGCTGTCGCTCCTCGGCAGCTACCTCGAGAACATCAAGGGGACGGTGTTCCGCCAGACCCAGTTCGCGGAGTTCGAGCTCCGGATGCACGAGATGTCGCAGAAAGGGGAGCCCCTCACCGGCGCGTCGCTGGCGAAGCTCTACATGGACATCACGAAGCGCTACTACGGGCACGATCAGAAGATCTGCATCGTGGACGACTACGTCGCACACGAGTGGAGCTTCATCCCGCACTTCTATCGAGACTTCTACGTGTTCCAGTACGCGACGTCCTTCACGGCGTCCGAAGCGCTGGCCGCCAAGGTCAAGACGGGTGACGCCGACGCGACCCGGCGCTACCTGGCGTTTCTGAACGCGGGCGGATCGAAGTATCCGATCGATCTGCTGAAGGACGCGGGCGTCGACATGACGACCGACGAGCCGCTCGATCTCACCGTCCGCCAGATGAACCGCGTGATGGACGAAATGGAACGGATTCTGGCCAAACGCTGAGGTAGACTCCCCGCATGCGTGTCAGGATCGCGTGTTCGATCGGAGCGCTGTTGGCCCTGGCCACGCTCGGCCTGCGCGCGCAGACGCCGGCACGTCCGCCGATTACGGCGACGGACCCGCAGTTCGATCAGGCGGCCGTCGAACGGGGCTCGGCGCTCTTCGTGGGCCAGTGCGGCTTCTGCCACGGCTCGAACGCGCGGGGGGGATCGACCGGCCCCGGCCTGACCCGGTCGGCGCTCGTCCAGGACGATGAGGGTGGAAAGCAGCTCGGGGCGTTCCTCCGCACGGGCCGGCCCGACAAGGGCATGCCCGCGTTTCAGCTCGCGCCGGATCAGGTCGGGGATATCGCGACGTTCCTCCACGCGGCGATCTTTCTGAACGCCAACCGACGGCTCTACCAGGTGCTCGACATCCTGACCGGCGATCCAAAGGCTGGTGAGGCCTACTTCTCCGGTGCCGGCAAGTGCGCGACGTGCCACTCGCCGACGGGCGATTTGAAGGGCGTCGGCGCGAAGTACGACGCCGTCACCCTGCAGGGCCGCATGCTGATGCCGCGCGGCGGACGCGGCGCGGGTCCCCCGCAGCCGGCCTATCTCGACAAGAACGCGATCAAGGTGTCCATCACGCTGCCTTCACGCCAGATGATCTCGGGCGTGCTCGTGCGGCTCACGGATTTCGACGTGACGCTCTACGACCCGCAGACGGGCCAGATCCGCTCCTGGTTTCGCAACGGCGACGTCCCGAAGGTCGAGCTCGCCGATCCGCTGCAGGCGCACATTGATATGTGGACACGGTGGACCGACGACGACATGCACAACGTGACCTCCTACCTGGCAGGTCTCAAATGATGAGCACACGCGGGCTGATCTGGACATTCGGCGCCCTGGCGCTGCTGGCGCCGGTTGCGCTCGTCGCGCAGCAGGGAGCGGCGCTCGATCCGGCTGCGTTGCTCAGGGCGCCGACCGACTCCTGGCCCACATATCACGGCGACTACTCCGGGCGCCGCTACAGCCCCCTCACGCAGATCAACGCCGACAACGTGAAGAACCTTCAGCTGGCCTGGGTGTACCGGCTGAACACGTCGCAGGCGCTCGCGCAGATCGGCGGCGAGGGCCCCGATGTGCCTCCGGCCGCGGCCAACGGGTTCGGCCCGCCGACGATCAAGGCCACGCCGCTGATGGTCAACGGCACGCTGTATTTCTCGTCGCCGGACCACGTGTGGGCCGTGGATGCGCGCACGGGCCGTGAAATCTGGCACTACTTCTGGAAGACGCGCGGGGGGATCCACATCGGCAACCGCGGCGTCGGCATGTACGGGAACTGGATCTATTTCCTCACGCCGGACAACTACTTCGTGTCGCTCGACGCGCTGACGGGGAAGGAGCGCTGGCACCACGAAATCGCCAACGTCAAGCGCGAGTATTTCTCCACGAGCGCTCCGATTATCGTCGGCAAGCAGGTACTGATCGGTGTCGGCGGGGATTCGCTGGATGTGCCAGGGTACCTCGAGTCGCGCGACCCGGAGAGCGGCCAGGTGGTGTGGCGCTGGTACACGACGCCGCGGCCCGGCCAGCCCGGCGCCGACAGTTGGCCGACAGCCGACGCGATGATCAACGGCGGCGGGATGCCCTGGCTGCCTGGCACGTACGACCCCGAGCTCAATCTGTATTACATCGGCACGGGAAACCCGCAGCCGGTCCTGGCCGGCAAGAGCCGCGCCGGCGATAACCTCTGGACGTGCTCGATCGTGGCGCTCAACCCGGACACCGGCAAGCTCGTGTGGTATTACCAGGTGTCGCCGCACGACACCCACGACTGGGACGCCGCGCAGACGCCGGTGCTCATCGACGGCGTCATCGACGGGAAGCCGCGGAAGCTCGTCGCGCAGGCAAACCGCAACGGTCACTTCTTCCTGCTCGACCGGACCAACGGCAAGCACGTCCTGACCACGACGCACATCGACTCGGTGAACTGGACGAAGGGCCTGAACGCGAACGGCCAGCCGATTCCGAACCCGGACAAGGAGGCGTCGATTCCGGGAACGCTCGTCTCGCCCGACACGAACGGGGCGACGAACTGGCCGCCGCCGAGCTTCAGCCCGGACACCGGGCTGTTCTACGTCGGCGTCACGCAGTCGTTCAGCGTCTTCTACCTGACCGACACCAACGAGAACCAGGAAGGCTGGGCGGCCGCCGAGCGCGGCGTCGGCAGCCTCGGCCGGTATCTCAAGGCGATCGACTACAAGACCGGCAAAGTGAAGTGGAGCCGGCCGCTCGCCACGAATGCGGGCGGCGCCGGCGGCGCGCCGATGGGCCTGCTCAGCACGGCAGGAAAGCTGCTCTTCGGCAACGATGGCGGCGGCAACTTCGTGGCGTACGATCCGGCGATCGGCAAGCCGCTGTGGCATGCCGGCCTCGGCGTGAACACCAGCAACGGTCCAGAAACATACCTGCTCGACGGCCGCCAGTACGTCGTCGTCGGCGCAGGAGATACGCTGTACGCGTTTACGTTGCCGAGGTAACGATGATCACACGTCGCGAATTCGGCAGGCTGGCTCTGGCCTCGCTGGCGTCTTCCCGGGTGCTGTCGGCGGCGGGAATCGACTCACGCGTCGCCGGCGTCCGCATCGGCGTGCAGTCCTACAGTTTTCGCGCGATGGCACGCCCGGCCGGGGCCGTGGACTTCGTGGATGGAATCATCGCCGCGATGGTCGAATGTGGCCTCGGCGATGTCGAACTGTTCGCGCCGGATATCGAGCCGCGAGGCACGCGCGAGGCGCTCCGTGCGTGGCGCCTCGAGGCCTCCCTCGATCACTTTCGTGACGTGAAGCGCAGGTTCGGCGAGGCCGGAATCACGATCTACGCGTACAACTACAGTCCGAACGGGACCTTCACCGACGAGGAAATCGACCGCGGCTTCGACATGGCCAGGGCGCTCGGCGCCGAGATCATCACATCGTCGACGACGCTCGATGTCGCGAAGCGGATTGCGCCGTTCGCCGAGAAGCACAAGATGGTCGTCGCTTTGCACGGGCACTCTGCGGTCGACAAACCCGGCGAGTTCGCCTCGCCCGAGAGTTTCGCTGAAGGCATGAAGATATCGAAGTACTTCAAGGTCAACCTCGACATCGGCCACTTCACGGCGGCGAACTTCGACGCGATGCAGTACCTGCGCGAGCACCACGACCGCGTCACGAACCTGCACCTGAAAGATCGAAAGCGCAATCAGGGCGACAACGTGCCGTGGGGCACGGGCGATACGCCGATTCGCGATGTGCTGCAGCTGCTCAAGCGCGAGCGGTGGCCCATCCGCGCGTACATCGAATACGAGCACAAGGGCGCCGGCACGCCGGTCGACGAAGTAAAGAAGTGCTATGCCTTCGTGAAACAAGCGCTGGCGTGAGCCCGGCAGGCCTGAAGGCCTGCACTACACCCGGAAATGCGCTAGTGTGGATGACATGGGACGAATATTCTCAGGCGTCTGCGCCGCGCTGGTTCTCGCAGCCTCAGGCGTTTCGACGCCGGCGGCCGGACAGAGCACGTCGCCGCTGGCCGGCGTGTGGACGCTCAACCGCTCGCTCAGCGAATTCCCGAAAGAAATCGGATTCAACGTGGACTGGATCGTTCCGGACCCCAACGATCCGGCCGCCGCTGGCGGCGGTGGTCGTGGACGAAAAGCATCGGGCGGCGGACGTTCGTCCGCCCCTCGCCCGCAGAGCTCCGAAGACGCCCGCCGGGTGCAGCTGTTGATTGGCGAAGTCCGCAATCCCCCCGTCCGGCTGATGATCGTTGACAACGCGGCGGCGGTCACCATCACCAACGAGCTCGGCCAGTCGCGAACGCTCCATCCGACCGGCAAGGACGAATCGATTGAGATTCAGGGCGTGCCGGTCACGGTCGTGACCAGACGCGACGGCGATCGCCTGGTGGCGACCTATCACGCCGAACAGGATCGCGACGTGCGCTACACGTACGCGTCCTCCTCGAATCCCCCGCGCCTCGCCGTGGAGGTGCAGCTGCTCGAACACGGCATGGGTGACAAGGCCACGCGTGTCTACGACGCCGGGATCGGCAGCGATACGCCCGCCGTCAGCAAAGCGGGCGCCGCGCCGCCGCCTCCGGGGCAGTCGGCGCCCGCCGGTCAGCCGGCATCTGCCGGGCCCGCGTTCGATCAGCGGCCGGGCGCCGAGTTCAAGGGGCTCAAGAGCCTCGGCGTTCTCGTGGAAGACTTTGGCGGCGAGGCGACGGCCTGCGGGCTGAACCACGACGCCATTGAGGACGCGCTCGCAAAACGGCTCGCCGCGGGCGGACTGGCGGTCCGGAGGAATTCAGACGACGACACCTACGTGTACGTCAACGTGATCAGCACCAGGTCCGCCGAAGGCTGCGTGTCGAGGTACGACGCGTTCCTGTACACGCATGCGACCGCGCGTCTGACCTATCGCGAGCAACCCGTGCTGGTGCAGGTGTCGCTGATGCACCGCGGCGGCATCGGGGCCAGCACGGTGTCCGGGCATGCCGCGGCGGTGTCGCGCGGGCTCGAGGGCTACGTCGACGTCTTCGTCACACAGATCCGCGACGCGAACAAGTAGCGCGATCCGCCGCCCTGTAGAAAGGTGAACCGCTACTGCTGCGGCGGTTCGTCGACGTCAATCTGCCAGTCGGCGAGCGGCTGAGGCCCCGGCCGGATATCGGCGATATCCGGATCGACGCCGTCCGGCGTCGACGAGGCGTTGGGGTCGCGACGGGCGCGTTCCGCGCGGCGCGCCGCCTTGTCTTTCTGCTTCGTGATCCGCGCCTGCTCGCGCTGGCGCTTCGTAATCGTCGGGCGTGATCGTTGTGCCATCTTTTGTTGTGTTACTCCTGATCGTCCGGGTTTGCCCGCCCGGGGATCGGCCGTGCTCCCGCATCCAGGTTCTGCTGCACGCTCTTACGCCGCCGGATGATGCCCTTCCTGGCATCCTCTTCGATCGCCTTGTCTTCGGCGCGCTCGGCGCTGAGCGAGTTCTTCAGCATGTAGTTGCCTTCGTGGCACTCGTACGGCAGCAGCACGTAGCCGGGAGGCGACGTGAGCGGCAGCGACAGGGTCCACGGCTTCACGTACGTCTTCGGATCGTCGATGTGCACTTCGTACCGCAGTTCGTCGGAGTCCACCCGGTAGATCCGCTCGGTCAGCTTGAGGTCGGCGCTGTGGCGCAGGCCGTTCCCGTTGCCGCCGCCGATGCTGGTCTGATCGGTGAAGTTCGTCGTCTCGACGACGAGCGTGGTGCCCTCCCAGCGGCCGCGCGAGTCGCCCAGATACTGTCTGATCTTCGACGGCAGATGGGGACGTCCGTCGGTGTAGATGACGCGCGTATCGTGCACCATCTCGTAGCTGATGATGACCATGCCCGGCGCCTGGATGATGCGGTTGCCGTTGCCGTAGACGACCGGCATGATCGACCCGACGATGCCGCGGGTCATGCAGCGATCGTAGAGCGTGAAGTCGAGCTGATCGTGGAAGGGGCCTTCACCGAAGCTGCCGCGGTCGCGCGGCGCGGCGCGCGTCAGCGCCTGCTCGGTGAACGCGGGCGTGTGGCCGTCCTCGGGCTCGACGACGATGGACGTCTGGCGATAGGACCGGGTCTTCCACGCGCCGTCGTTTCTGAACGCGCCGACCGCGTTCACGCCGGCGTCGCGGCGCTGGGCGTCGGCCTTGGCGGCTTCCGCGAACTCCTCGTCGTTCAGGACGGCGCGGTCCCCGAACTTCTCGGGACGCTCGCGCGGGATGCCGAGCGCCGCGTCGCTCGTCCAGACGCCCTGGAGATCCGGTTCGCCCCACGGGGTCCTGGTGGCCTTCGCGCCTTCGGCCGGCTTGGGGATCCCGGGCCTGACAGCCACCGCCGAGGCAGCCGGCTTCGGCGCCGGCGTCTGAGCCGCAACCGGCAGGGCGGCGATCGCGACCGCTCCCACCACGGCTGCGAGGCATCCTGACGTGAGAACGCGGTTCGTCATGAGATCTCCTGAAATGGAGCCGGCGACCCGACTTGAACGGGTGACCTGCTGATTACGAATCAGCTGCTCTGCCAACTGAGCTACGCCGGCCTGGCGGTGCGGTCGAACGGACTATTTTAGCACGCGCTCACCCTGATACTGCTCGTCGGTCACTGGCTCCATCCATTTGGTCGCGGCCTTGACGTTGACGGCCAGGTGCACGCCTCGCGAGGACGGGGTCGCGCCGTGCCAGTGCTTTTCACCCGGCGGGATGACTATCGCGTCGCCCGCGACGGCCTCCTGCGGCGCCTCGCCCAGCGTCTGAATCCGGATCCGTCCTTCGACGATGAACAGCCACTGCGGGCCGTCGTGCGTGTGCCAGTGCGTGCGCGCGCCCGCCTCGAACGCGACGCGGTAGACGTTGACCGGCGTGCCGGCCTGGTCGGACGCGAGCGTCGTGCGATCGACGGTGCCCGTGAACGTCCCGGGATCGCCGCCCTCGGACGGAATCTGAGCCGCGCGGAAGATCTTCATGCGTGCTACGATAAATGGTTTAGCGTCGCGTCGCAATCGTCCACTGAGCGGGTCCAGACCACAGCGATGTCCGACACCACCTCCGCGGCCGCCGCGCCGGCGGCTGCCGTTGAACCAGCCCGGATCGTCATCCGGGGCGCGCGCACGCACAACCTCAAGAATATCGATCTGTCCTTGCCGGTCGGTGCGCTGATCATCACCACCGGCGTCAGCGGGTCGGGCAAGTCGTCGCTGGCCTTCGACACGATCTATGCGGAGGGACAGCGCCGCTACGTCGAATCCCTGTCCGCGTATGCGCGCCAGTTTCTGGAGCGCATGGAGAAGCCGGACGTCGATCGGATCGACGGCATCGCGCCGGCCATCGCCATCCGGCAGAAGAACAGCATCCGGAACCCGCGGTCGACCGTTGGCACGACGACCGAAATCCACGACTACATGCGGCTGCTGTACGCGCGCATCGGCCGCACGTTCTGTCGCAGCTGCGGCCGTGAAGTGGTGCGCGAGACGGCCGAGGTCGTGGCCGCACGGCTGGGCGAGCTGCCGCCGGGCACACGCCTCCTCATCGGATTTGATCTGGAGATCGTCCCCACGACCTCGACGGCCACGGACAGCGGCGATGCCGTGGACGAGGTGCTCGAGCAGGTCGACGACGACAGTCTTGATGGTTCCAGTGGTTCCACAGGTTCCACGGGTTCCAGTGGTTCGGAGAGCAGCGCCGCCGTGGCGGCGGCGATCGACGTCCTGAAACGAAAGGGCTTTGGCCGGCTGCTCGTCGATGGCCGAGCCGTTTCGTTCGACGAGGTGGACGCCGCGGCGCTGGCCGATCGTCAGGCGCTCCAGGTCGTCGTCGATCGGGTGCAGCTCGGCACGGAGGACCTGCGACAGCGGCTCACCGATTCGATTGAGACAGCGTACCTCGAAGGCGGCGGCGCCGCATGGGCGGTTGAAGTCGACAGTCGACAGTCAGCAGTCGACAGTCCGCAGTCGACAGTCAGCAGTCAGCAGTCGGCAGTCGGCAGTCAACGGTCGGCAGTCGGCAGTTCACCGACCACCGATCACCGGCCACCGACCACTGTTCACCAGTTTTCCGAGCGGTTCGAGTGCCGGCCGTGCGGCATCGCGTACGAGGACCCGCAGCCGCGGCTGTTCTCCTTCAACAACCCGTTCGGCGCGTGCGCGACGTGCCACGGGTTCGGGAACATCATCGAGCTCGACATCAACCTCGTCGTGCCCGACCCGGCGAAATCGCTTCAGCAGGGCGCTATCGAGCCGTGGACCAAGCCGCACTACCGCGCTCAACTGGCGGAACTGAAGAAGGCCGCGCGGAGCCGGAAGATCCGGCTCGACGTACCGTGGTCCGCACTCACCCCCGACGAACAGCAGTTCGTGATCGAGGGCGGGCCGGCGGACGGCGCCGACTATCAGGGCATCCGCGGATTCTTCCGCTGGCTCGAGCGGAAGAAGTACAAGGTCCACGTCCGCGTGTTCCTCAGCCGGTATCGCGGCTACCTGACCTGCCCGGATTGCGGCGGCGCCCGGCTGCGGCGCGAGGCGCGCGACGTCCAGGTGTCGGGCCAGACGATCGATCGTGTGTCCTCGCTCACCGTGCGCGACGCGCAGCAGTTCTTCGCGACG
Organism: uncultured Acidobacteriota bacterium; assembly: GCA_963821285.1. GTDB lineage: Bacteria > Acidobacteriota > Vicinamibacteria > Vicinamibacterales > CAVVIG01 > CAVQJU01. The sequence continues at coordinate 132,121 of CAWGDD010000010.1, read as the reverse complement.
CTCCAGCTGACCGAGAAGGAAACCGCGATCGCCGAGAAGGTCCTGAAGGAAATCACGCGCCGGCTGTCGTTTCTGAGCGACGTCGGCCTCAACTACCTGACGCTCGACCGCCTGTCGTCGACGCTCTCGGGCGGCGAGGCTCAACGCATCAACCTCGCGACCTCGCTGGGCTCGGCCCTGGTCGGCACGCTCTACGTGCTCGACGAACCGTCCATCGGCCTCCACTCGCGCGACAACCAGCGCCTCATCGACATCCTCCGTCAGCTCCGCGACCAGGGCAACACCGTGATCGTCGTCGAGCACGACGCCGACATGATCCGCGTGGCCGATCACGTCGTCGATCTGGGACTCGGAGCGGGCGAGCAGGGCGGCCGCGTGGTGTATTCGGGATCGCTCGAAGGCCTGATGAAGGAGCCGCGCTCGCTGACGGCGAAATATCTCCGGCAGGAACTCGCGATCCGCGTGCCGACGTCGCGGAGGCGCGGGAGCGGCCAGAAGCTGCAGCTGCTCGGCGCGACCGAGCACAACCTGAAGGACATCGACATCGCCATCCCGCTGAACACGCTGACGGTGGTGACCGGTGTGAGCGGTTCGGGGAAGTCGACGCTCGTGCACGACGTGCTCTACGCGGCGGTCAAGCGCGCGAAGGGCGGCTGGGACCGGCGCGTCGGCAGTTTCCGCAAGCTCGAAGGCGCCGAGTACATCACCGATGCCGTCCTGGTGGACCAGGCACCCATCGGCCGGACGCCGCGCTCCAACCCCGTGACCTATCTGAAGGCGTTCGATCCGATCCGCGAGCTGTTTGCCGCGACCAAGGACTCCCGCGCGCGCGGGCTGACAGCCAGCCATTTCTCGTTCAACGTCCCCGGCGGGCGCTGCGAGGCCTGTCAGGGCGAGGGCGAGGTTCGTGTCGAGATGCAGTTCCTCGCCGACGTCTTCGTCCCCTGCGACCAGTGCGACGGCAAACGCTTCAAGCTCCAGGTGCTCGAAGTTCGCTACCGGGGGCGATCGATTCACCAGGTGCTCGACCTGACGGTGCGAGAGGCGCTCGCGTTCTTCAGCAGCTCGCCCAAAGTGCTGCGGCGGCTGCAGGTGCTCGACGAAATCGGCCTTGGCTACCTCCGTCTCGGGCAGCCCGCCACGACGCTCTCGGGCGGGGAAGCGCAGCGGATCAAGATCGCGGCCCACCTGTCGTCGCACAGCGGTGAGCGCCTGCTGTACGTGCTGGACGAGCCGACAACCGGCCTGCACTTCGACGACATCGCCAAACTGCTGACGGCGTTCCGGAAACTCCTCGAGGCGGGGCATTCGCTGGTGGTCATCGAGCACAACCTCGACGTGATCAAGACCGCGGACATGCTCATCGACCTCGGACCCGAGGGCGGCGAGGAGGGTGGCCGGATTGTCGCCGTGGGCACTCCTGAGCAGGTCGCGCAGATTGAAGCGTCCCATACCGGCCGATATCTTCGTACGGTGCTGCCGGAGGGACGGTCACATGCGAGTGTTCTGGGTCGGTAGGGCAGGTCAGGCGGGTCGGGCGGGTCGGGCAGGTCGGGCGGGCGGGCCTGGCGGGGCAGGCGGGTCTGCAAGGCTTGCGTGGTTCGCGGCTGGTCTTTTCCTCTTCCTCCCCGCCCTGCCCGGTTCGCCGGCCGGGGCCGCTTTGGCTGCCGGCCAGGTCTCCTTCGAGCAGGCGATTGGGGCGCTCTCGAGCGGTGACGCCGGCGATCGTCTCCAGGCCGCGACCCTGCTCAAGGCCGCGGCGTATCCCGAAGCCGCGATGCCGCTGGCCAAAGCTGTTCTCGACTCCGAGGACGCGATCCAGCTCGAGGCCATCGCGGCCGAGCTCAACATCTTTCTCGCCAGCAAGATCGTCCCGAAAAAGAAGGTCGGCCTGATCGTCGAGGTGCGCACGAAGATTGCCGCCGAAGCGGCATTTTCGGCCGGACCGCTCGCGCTCGGCGCGACGCCCGTGCCGCTGGACGTCCTGACCGCGCTGCGGACGGCGGCTCGCGATAACAACCCGCGGGTAGGGCTCGAAGCCTTGTACGCGTTCGGTGCCCTGGCGTCCGAACCCACGGGCGCGGTACGACGCGAGCTTCGGGAGGCCTCAGGATCCGAACTCGCGGCGATGGTGGGCTCCTCGGACGAAGCGCTGCGTGCGGCCGCCGTGCGCGTCATCGGCCGCGTCTACGCCGCGCATGCGTCCGACGATGAGGTCGAAACGAGTGTCGGCGATGTCATCATCACGGCCCTCAACGACCAGAACCGGCTGATCAAGCGCGCGGCCATGGAGACGCTCGGCGCGATGCGGTACGGCAGGGGCGTCGAGGCGCTGACAAAGCTCTTCGAGTACTACAAGCAGGGCGAGCTCGCGGAAGCGGCGTTCGACGCGCTGGCGCAAATCGCGCATCCGGCCAGCATCCCGCTCTTCACATCGCAGCTGGGTGCCAAGTCGGCTGCGATGAAGACGATGGCCATCGAGGGCCTGGCGCGAGCGGGCGATGCCTCCCAGATGGAGGCTATCGAGGCCGCGCTCAAGGGCCAGCACGACGAACGCGTGATCTTCGCCGGCACGTTCGCCTCAGCGATGCTCGAGAACGGGTCCATCGAACGGATCACCGACGCGCTCCTGCGGCCGAAGCAGCGCGAACTCTCGAAGCAGTACCTCGCCGACCTCGCGCGGGGCCGCGCAGGTCTGCTGAGCCGATACGCCCAGGATCCCGATCCCGGCGTCCGGGCGGACATCGCGGACGTCCTGGGGTTCTCGGGCGACGCGGCCGCGCAGCCAATCGTCGAGTCGCTGATCAAGGATCAGGACAAGCAGGTCGCGCTCGCCGCGGAGCGGGCGGCGCTTCGCCTCCGCGGTTCAGACGCGCACGGTGAGCGCTGATCCGGGCACGCTGCCGCGCAGCTTCTACGATCGCCCCACCTTGGAGGTGGCCCGCGATCTGATCGGCAAGGTCCTCGTCCACAATCGGCGCGGCACCCGCACAAGCGGGATCATCGTCGAGGTCGAAGCGTACATCGGCGAGTCCGATCCGGCCTGTCACGCCGCCCCCGGCCGCACGACGCGGAACCAGCCCCTGTACGGCCCCCCCGGGCACGCCTACGTCTACCTCAACTACGGCATCCACGCGCTGGTCAACGTCGTCACCGAATCCGTGGGTGCGCCCGCGGCCGTCCTGATCCGGGCGCTCGAGCCGGTGGCGGGCATCGAGGTGATGCGGCGCCGGCGCGCACGCGGCGCCAAGGGACGCGCGCCTCGCACGGCATCCACCCTGGCGAGCCATCTTCTCTGCAGCGGGCCGGGTAATCTGACGATGGCGATGGGGATCACGCTCGCGCAGAATCAACTGGACCTGTGCGGCGAGACGCTGTTCGTCAGGGAGAACAACGACCGCGCGCCCGCTGATCGGCTGACCTGGGGCCCGCGAATTGGCATCAGCGTGGGAACCGATCGCCTCTGGCGGGTCTACCTCGAAGGGCATCCGTCAGTGTCACGCTGACTGCCGACTGCCGACTGCCGACTGCCGACTACTTTCCCCGCAGCCACTCCGTGAGCGCCGGCGCCTGGCGCTCGCGGAGCCCGATGCAGCTGTTGATACGTTCGACGGTCTGTCCGAGCGTCCGCGAGGCAGACGGCAGCGGATGCGCCGCGAAGAACGCCGTGATGTCGTCGCGCGACGCGGCGTCGCAGAACGAGCCGAGCGCGTTCATGAGCCCCGAGTCGCCTCCGAAGATCGTGACCTTGCCCTCGAGGTTCGACCAGTGCCGCTTGAGAAAGGCCCACGTGCGCGGCCGGGCGGCCTCCTGTGCGAGAAACCGGGAGAGGAATCCCGAGGTGTCCTGGCTGCGCAGTTTCGACGTCAGCGCGTATTCGAGCGCACGGTCGATGAGCGCGGGATCACGGAATCGCGCCAGCGCGTGCAAGTACCGGTAGTGCTCGTCGGGAGCCGTCGCCCTGTCGGCGGCCGCAAACAGCGCGTCCTGCAGCGCGCGGTCGCCGTGTTCGGAGGCCACGGCGATGATCGCCCCGGCGAGCGTGGGGTCGAGGGGCGGTCCGCCGGCGAGCGCGCGGTCGAGAGCAGTACGCGCGCGGGCCGCCAGGTCGGCGTCGCCACCGGTCGTCCCGAGCGTTTCGATGAGCGTGGCGCGCAGGGCGCGCTCCCCGTCACCATCGGCAGGCGACGATTCGAACCCCACTCGCCCGAACAGCGGGCCGAACAGCGTCCGCACGAATTGTTCGAACGGGGCGCGCGTCGCGTCGGTGGTGAGGTAGTCGTGAATGAAGTCGAGCCGGCTCGTGACGTTGCCGAGCACACCGTCGGTGCGCTCGTTGCCGAACCCCGTCGCGAGCGTCAGGAATTCGCCGATGCCGTGGCGGCCGGCGCGCACCATCGCCCATTCGTCGCCGGCCAGCGACAGCCGTTCGGGCGCCGTCAGGTACATCCTGCACGCGCGGTGTGAGGGCGCGCAGTGCCTCAGGGTTGTAGGCCGTGCGGTAGTACCCCTGCGCGCCGGCGTTGGCGAACACCCACGAGGAACACGCGCTCCCGTCGAGCGTCAGCGCCTGACGCGCCTGCGAGAACACGGCGCAGGACGCGTTCGTCGCGCCTCCGCTCGCCGACGGCACGGACTTCATGCAGACCGGCACCTGCCAGCGTTCCGCCGATCCGTTCCGGAGCAGCGCCGGATCCTGGAAGAAGCGCTGTTGCCCGGCGTCCACGTGCAGGCGGTTGTCCCGGCACCCGGGCGCGACCTCGACCAGCGGCGCCCCCGGCTGATTCACGAAGGTCGGCAGAATCCTGTCCACGGGCTTGCCGGAGGCCGCCGTCATGGCGTTCCAGAAATCCTGCGACGTTCCGTTGCCGTACGCATGCGCCTGCAGGTAGGCGTTGATGCCGTTCCGGAACGTCCCGGCGCCGAGGTAGTTCTCGAGCATCCGGAGGACCGCCGCGCCCTTCTCGTACGCGATCGCGTCGAACGCTTCGTCGATCTGCGCCGGCGTGTCCGCGGGCGCATGGATCGGGTGCGTCGATTGCAGGCCGTCGAAGCCGAGCGCCGCTTGTGTTTCGAGGGCCTCGTCCACGGGGATGTCCCAGTCGGGCCGCATCTCGGCCATCGCGTGATTGGCCATCCACGTGGCAAACCCTTCGTTCAGCCAGATGTCGTCCCACCACCGCATCGTCACGAGATCGCCAAACCACTGGTGTGCCATCTCGTGCGCGAGCACCGAGGCGATGCGTTTGCGCGCGGCGAGCGACGCGTCCGTCGAGTTCACGAGGAGGTCGGTTTCCCGGTAGAAGATCGCCGCGGTGTTCTCCATCGCCCCGGCCGCGAAATCCGGGACGGCCAGCATGTCGAGTTTGCCGAACGGGTACTTGATGGTGAAGTACCGGTTGTAGAACGTCAGGGTCTGCACGGCCATCTCGAGCGCCGTGCGCCCCATCTCCTTCTTGCCTTCCGTGGCGCAAATCCGGATCGGCACGCTCTCCGCGGAAGTCTCCAGGCACTCGAACCGGCCGACGGCGAGCGCTACGAGGTACGTGGACATCTTCGGCGTTGTCGAGAACTTCAGCGTATGGCGCGCGTCGGGCGCCGGCGTGTCGGAGATGATGCGCCCGTTCGAGATGGCCGTATCGGCCCGGTCAACGGTCAGGGAGATGTCGAACGTCGCTTTCAGGGCGGGCTCGTCGAAGCTCGGAAACGCGCGGCGCGCATCGGTGGCTTCGAGCTGCGTCACCGCATGACGCCGGCCCGACGCCTCCGTGCTGAGATAGAACCCGCGCAGTTTGTCGTTCAGGATGCCGGCATAGGTGATGTGGATATCCGCGGGCCCCGTCGGCAGCGCGTTCGGTACTGTCAGCGTCGCGGTCTGCTGCGCCTCGTTGAGTGACACGCTGGCCTTCTGCGTCGCCGATCCGGCGGCAATGGTGACCTCGCGGAACGTGATTTCGATCGCGTGCAGGACGACGGTGCGCGTGGGCTGTTCGATCTGCACGCGGATGGTCTCGGTGCCGTCGAAGCGTGCGCGCGCCAGGTCCACCGTGAACGCGAGGTCGTAGTGGCTCGGAATGACGCCCGCTGGAAGCCGATCGGCGCGTGCCGGCGCGGCGGCGAGCGCGAGGAGGCCGGCGCAGGTGGCCACGGATATGCGGCCGGAAATACTGCGGGTGCGCATAGATCACCAGTGTAGCGGCAAACCGCTGAAACGCTTGACTTAGCGCTCGAGGCTCCGGTAAAACTAGATCATCGTGATTGCGACGTCGATGCGCGCGTGTTGCTGCCGTTGTTGGGCTCCCTCGAGCCTCCGAGCCAGCGGACTGGTCGCACGTCGATTGCACACACTCTAGCTCGAAAGAGCAGAGAGACCAGAGACCGGAACGGCCCGGAAGGCACACTGCTTTCCGGGCCTTTTTTCTATGTTGCTGCCTCTATTCCTGAACCTCGCCGGCCGCCGCGTCGTGCTCGTCGGCGGCGGTCCCGTCGCTGCGGCCAAGCTGCAGCAGCTGCTGGCTGCCCGGGCGTCGGTCTGCGTGGTGGCACCGCAGGTGCTGGCGGCGATCGACGAAGCGGCCGCCGGCCACACGAGCGGGTGCACCATCGCGCGGCGGGAGTTCGTCCCCGCTGATTTGGACGGCGCGTGGCTCGTGGTCGCCGCGGCGACGCCCGAAGTGAACCGCGCGGTGGCACAGGCAGCGGAGGAGCGGCACCTCTTCGTCAACGCGGTGGACGATCCAGCCAACGCGTCCGCGTATCTGAGCGGCGTCATCAGGCGCGAAGGGTTTACGCTGGCCGTGTCGTCGAACGGCGAGGCGCCCGGGCTGACGGCGCTGCTGCGCCAAGGGCTCGACGAGCTGCTGCCGCGCCACGAGCTCGCGCGGTGGCTGCGCGAGGCGCGCAAACAAAGGCGGCGGTGGAAGGCGGATGGCGTGCCGATGGACGAACGGCGGCCGCTGCTGCTCGACGCGATCAATCGGCTGTACGAAGGGCTGAGAGCAGAGGGCAAAGGGCAAAGGGTAGGGCAAAGCGCAGGGCAGAGGGCCGCCTGCCCTTTGCCCTCTGCCCTTTGCCCTGGCTCAGTCGCACTAGTAGGCGCGGGGCCCGGCGATCCCGCGCTGCTGACACGCCGGGCGATCGCGTGCCTGCGTGCCGCCGACCTGGTGTTGTACGACGCGCTCATCGACGAGCGGATCCTCCGATATGCGCGGCACGCGCAGCGCTTCTTCGTCGGCAAGCGCGCGGGACGCCACGCGCTGACGCAGGATCGGATCAACGCGCTGATGATTCGCGCCGCGCGCCGCGGCCGCCGCGTTGTGCGCCTGAAGGGCGGCGACCCGTTCGTGTTCGGACGAGGCGGCGAGGAAGCGCTCGCGCTGGCGGCGGCAGGCGTCCACTGCGAGGTGGTGCCGGGCATCAGCAGCGCCATCGCGGCTCCGGCGCTCGCCGGCATACCGGTCACGCATCGCGGCCTCGCGTCCGGCTTTCTCGTCGTCAGCGGACACGATGAGGAGTCGTTCACGAAAGCCACAGGCGCGGTCGCGCCCAACAGCGTGACACTCGTTGTCCTGATGGGCATGGCGAGGCTGGCGCCGCTCGCCGGCCAGCTGATCGCGCGCGGCTGGGCGCCCGGCACGCCGGCCGCCGTCGTGGTCGCCGCTTCGATGCCGGCGCAGCGGGCGTGGCGGGGCCCGCTCGGCGACATGGCCGGCGGACAGGTGCCGCTCGCGGCCGAGGGCGGCACACCTGGCACCGTCGTGATCGGGGAAGTAGTATCTGTGGCGGACGACACGCGGTTCGAATCGGACACTCCGGGGACAGCAGACAGCACAGAGAGGGCTTATGTCAGCCGTCGATGATCAGACCACTTACGGCCGTGCGCGGTTGTCGTTTGCCAGCCAGGCCGATATCGACGAGTTCGTCACCGTGCTCGGCAAGTACGAGCGCGGCGAGATTACCCCCGATCAGTGGCGTGCATTCCGGCTGGTGCGCGGTACCTACGGACAGCGCCAGGCCGAAGACGCGCAGATGCTGCGCATCAAGATGCCGCAGGGCCTGCTCACCACGGAGCAGCTCTACGCGATGGCCGGCGTCGGCGAACAGTACTCCCGCGGGTTCGGCCACATCACGACGCGCCAGAACATCCAGTTCCATTTCGTGAAGCTGCACGACGTCGAACCGGCCATGCGCCAGCTGGCGGAGGCGGGCCTGACGACGCGAGAAGCGTGCGGCAACTCCGTGCGCAACATCACCGGCTGCCCGTACGCGGGCGTGTCAGCCGACGAGCATTTCGACATCACACCCTACGCGGAAGAGCTGACGCGGTTCCTGCTGCGGCACCGGCTGTCGTCGGTTTTGCCGCGCAAGTTCAAGATCGCGTTCGAGGGGTGCACCGTCGATCACATCGCGACGGGCATCAACGACCTGGCGTTCACCGCAGTGGTCGCGCCGGGCGGCGGCCGCGGGTTCCGCGTCACGGCCGGCGGCGGCACGGCGATCATGTGCACCGAGGGTACGGTCATCCACGAGTTCCTGCCGACTTCGGAGATCTTCCGCGTGGCGGAGGCCGTGCTGCGGGTGTTCCATCGCTACGGCGACTATCAGCACAAGCAGCGCAACCGCATGAAGTTCATGATCAAGACGCTGGGCTGGTCGCGCTGGCGGCAGGAATACGACCGCGAGCTGTCCGGCATCCGGCTGCGGGGCGAGGTGCCGACGCTCGACATCGAGACGCCCGCCACCGAGGCGAAGCCCGACGGCCCGCGCGCGGAGTCGCCCTCCGTCCTCGACGTCTCGACCCGCGCCATGGCTGGTGCCGTGAAGGGCCCCGGCATCATGCCGGTCGTCGTGCCGGTGCTCAACAGCCGCGACGAGGACTACTCGCGGTGGCGTGCGTCGAACGTCCGCGCGCAGAAGCAGTTCGGCTACGCGATGGTCGTCGCGACGATTCCGCTCGGGGACATGACGAGCGCGCAGATGCGCATCGTCGGCGATCTCGCGAAAGCGTACGGCGACGGCACCGTCCGCGTGACGATGGATCAGGATCTGGTGTTCCGGTGGGTGAAGTCCGCCGACGTCCGCCCGCTGTACGGCCGGCTGGCGGCCGCGGGCCTCGGGCTGCCCGAGGCGGGCACCATCGCCGACGTCACGAGCTGCCCCGGCGCGGAGTCGTGCCGTCTTGCGGTCACGCAGTCGCGCGGCCTCGGACGCCTGCTCGAAGACCACCTGCGCGCGCGCCGCGATTTGATTGAAGCGGCGGACGGCGCGCGCATCAAGATCAGCGGGTGCCCGAACGGGTGCGGACAGCACCACGTCGCAACGCTGGGATTCCAGGGCAGCGTGCGCCGCCTCGACGGGCGCGCGGTCCCGCAGTACTTCGTGATGGTCGGCGGCGGCACCGAGCACGGCGGCGCGTCGTTCGGCCGCCTGGCCGCGAAGATCCCGGCGCGGCGGATCCCTGATGCCGTCGATCGGCTCATCGAGATGTACGGGCGGGAAAAGCTGGAAGGCGAGTCGGCGACGACGTTTTTCGGACGCGTCAGCGTGGAGCGGGTCCGCCTGACCCTCGCGGACCTGGAGCGTCTGACGGCCGCCGATGCGCTGCCCGTGGACTACGTCGACCTGGCCGAATCCGCCGAATTTGCGCCGGAAGTCATGGACGGGGAGTGCTCGGCATAGGCATCATCAAGAGGTCCGAGGGGTCCCAGAGGTCCAAGGGGTCCGGACCCCTCGGACCTCTCGGACCCTGGACCTCTCGGACCCCTGTTTGGTATAGTCCTCGGAACAACTGAATACGCTCTGCTTATCAAGAGTGGCTGAGGGACAGGCCCGACGAAGCCACGGCAACCACGCGAGGCTTTCATCAGCACCCCGCTCGCGGTTAGGTGCCAATTCCTGCCTTCTCACGAACGCCGTGAGGAAGGGGAGATAAGGGAACCTTGCACCACCGTCCCAACCTCTCATATTTTGTCGTCCTAGACACAACAGAGCCGGGGTGTGCGAGCGGGGAGGTTGTGTGAGCGCACTCATCGGACTGCAGTGTCATCTGTGCAAGGCGAGATTCCCGGCCGAGGCCCTGTGGGCCTGCGAAAAGTGTCTGGGCCCGCTCGAACCCATCTACGACTACGCGGCCATCACGATCACGCGCGACGACATCGAGCGGCGGCCCAAAAACCTCTGGCGCTACCGCGAGCTGCTGCCGATCACTGGTGAACCGCGCACGGGCTTCAACTCGGGCTTCACCCCGCTCGTCCGCTGCACGCGTCTGGCCGAGCGGCTCGGCCTGAGCGAGCTGTATATCAAGGACGACTCCGTCAACCATCCGACGCTGTCGTACAAGGATCGCGTCGTGTCGGTCGCGGCCACGCGTGCGCTCGAACTCGGATTCGACGTGCTCGCGTGCGCGTCCACCGGCAATCTCGCCAACAGCGTGGCGGCGCACGCCGCGCGTCTCGGCGTCGAGTGCTGCGTGTTCATCCCGGACAATCTCGAGGCCGGCAAGCTCCTCGGCTCGGCCATCTATCGGCCGACGATCCTCGCCATCGCCGGCAACTACGACGACGTGAACCGGCTGTGCACGCAAGTGGGAGACCGGTACGGCTGGGGCTTCGTGAACATCAACCTGCGCGCCTACTACGCCGAAGGCGCGAAGACCATGGGCTTCGAGATCGTCGAGCAGCTCGGATGGCGCTATCCGGATCACCTGGTGTCGCCGGTCGCGGGCGGGACGCTCCTGCCGCGCATCCTGCGCGGATTCCGCGAGCTCAAGGAAGTGGGGCTCGCGCACGGCGAGCTGCCGCACGTGCACGCCGCGCAGGCGGCCGGCTGCGCGCCGGTCGTCAACGCGCTCAACGAAGGCCTCGAGTATCCGGAACCCGTGAGGCCCGACACTATCGCCAAGTCGATCGCCATCGGCAACCCGGCCGACGGCTTTCAGGTGATCGAAGCGGTGCGGTCGACGGGCGGCGCGGGCGCCGCGGTGAGCGACAAGCAGATTCTGGACGCGATTCAGCTGCTGGCCGAAACGGAAGGCATCTTCACCGAGCCGGCGGGCGGCACGACGCTGGCCGCCACGATCGATCTCGTGCGCCGCGGCGTGATCGAGCCCGACGACTCGGTCGTCGTCTGCGTGACGGGGAACGGCTACAAGACGGCGGAGGTGATGGCGGATCGGCTGCTGTCGCCCGTGAACCTGGGGAAGTCGTTCAAGCAGTTCGAAGCGTGGCTCGAAACGCGCCGGGCATCGGCGACGACGCCGGCGTGAACTAGCGCCTGCGGCGGGAGGCGGTCGACGCGCTCGACTCGATCGCGATCTTTACGGCCGCCGGACGACCGTTCCTCAGCACTTTGAGCGTCGCGGTCGTTCCGATCTTCGCGTCGGCGACCAGCCGCCTCAGCTGTGCGGCGTCCGCGACGGTCTGACCGTTGAACGCGGTGATGACGTCGCCCGGCCTGAGCCCGGCTTCGTAGGACGCCGAGTTGCGGTACATCTGCGTGACCAGCGCCCCCCGCGTGGAACCGGCGCCCACCTGCTCGGCCACTTCCGGATCCGTCAGGCTCTCGACGCGGAAATCGATCGACCCGCGGCGGACCTCGCCGTACTTGAGCAGGTCGTCGATCACATGGCGCGCGAGATTGCTCGGCACCGCGAACCCGATGCCCTGGTACCCGCCGCTCTGGCTGAAGATGCCCGTGTTGATGCCGACGAGCTCGCCGCGCGCGTTGATCAACGCGCCGCCCGAGTTGCCCGGGTTGATCGCCGCGTCGGTCTGCACGAAGTCCTCGTAGTCGGCGAACCCGACGTTGGTCCGGCCCGTGGCGCTGACGATCCCCGCTGTGACGGTGGCGCTCAGCTGAAACGGGCTGCCGATGGCCAGCACCCACTCGCCGATCTGCAGCTTGCTCGAATCGCCCCACGGCACGACCGGCAGGCCCGAGACGTTGAGCTTGATCAGGGCGATGTCCGTGGCGGGATCCGTGCCGATGAGCCGCCCGGACACTTCGCGCTTGTCGGGCAGTGCCACCTTGATCACCTGCATGTTCTCGCCGACGACGTGGTTGTTCGTGACGACGTAACCGTCCGACGAGATCACGACGCCCGATCCGAGGCTGAGCGACCGGCGATCGCGCGCCCCGAACAGATCGTCGCCTTCGCCGAAGAAGTACCGGAAGAACGGGTCGGCGGCGAACGGCGAGTTCGGCGTGCGCACGACCTGCAGCGACGAGATGTTCGCGACCCCCTTGACCGCCTGCCCGGCGACGCGCGTGAAGTCCGGGCCGGTTGCGACGACAACGGCGGCGGCCGGCGCGGCGCTGCCTCGGGCCTGGACTCCGGCTGCGGCGGGCTGCGGCACCGCGGCACTCGGGGCCGGCGTGGCTGACGGTGCCGACAGGGCTTCCGCTCGCGATTCCGCCGCGGGCCGCAGACGGGCCGTCAGCACGAGGCCCCCGGCAAATCCCGCGATGACGAGCACGGTGCCGACGAACAGCTTGCGGAGAAGAGACGAAGCGGATGACGTCAACGACATGGGGCCCTAGGCGGTCACCGACACGCGGCGCGATCCGCGGTCACCTGCCTTGGGAATCCTGACCGTGAGGATGCCGTCCTTGAGGTCCGCCGACACCCGCGCGACGTCGATGGGGTCGGGCAGCGCGAACGCGCGGGAGAAGCGTCCGTGTCCGCGTTCGACGCGATGGTACTGTTCGCAGGGCAGGTCGATCGGACCGCCGAAACGCTCCCCGCGAATCACGACGCGGTTCTCGTCGACGCTGATGTCGATCTGCTCGCGCGTCAGGCCGGGAAGATCCGCGGTGAGGATGAAATCGGTGGCGGTTTCGTAGAGGTCGACGGGGGGCGTCCAGCCGGGCGCATCGGTCCCCACGAGGTGCCCGATTTGCTCGTGCAACGCGATTAGATCGCGCAGCGGATCCCACCGCGAAAAGGCCACGATTGGCATCGTAGCATGACTCGGCCCGTGTGCCACAGGCCGCCGCGCGGTCATATGTGCTACGATTGCAAGGATATACGGACACCAATGGCCTCATCTGTTCAAGCGACTCGGCTCCGCAAGGGGATGCTCATCAAGGTCGACGCCAACCTGTTCCGCATCCTCGAACTGCACCACCTGACCCCCGGCAACAAGCGCGCGCACATCCAGGTCCGCATGCGCAACATCCGCACGATGTCGCTGGCCGACCACAAGTTCCGCGCCGAGGAAGACGTCGAGCGCGCGGTGCTCGACGAGCGGGAAATGCAATACCAGTACAACGACGTGGACCATTACTACTTCATGGACACCACGAACTTCGAGCAGATTCAGATTTCTGCCGAAGCGCTCGGCGACTCGAAGGACTATCTGATCGCCGACGCGATCATCCGCGTCGAGTTCTACGACGTCGAACCCGTCGGGATCGAGCTGCCGCCGACGGTCGACCTGGTCGTCAAGGAAACCGTGCCGGGCATCAAGGGCGCGACCGCCAGCGCGCAGGTCAAGCCCGCGACGCTCGAGACCGGCCTGGTCATCAACGTCCCGTCGTTCGTCAACGAAGGCGACAAGGTTCGCGTCAGCACCGAGACGGGCGAGTATCAATCGAGAGTGTGATTGCGTGATGAGGTGAGTGGGTTACCACATCCTGATCGCGTCGACTCGCCCGGCCAAGGTTGACGCGGTCCGCTCAGCCATCGATCGAATCGCCGCGATCGATTCCGCGTTTCAGCACATCACCATCGAACTGGCAGACGCCGGCGCTGTCGCGCCGGCGATGCCGATGAGCGATCGCGAGACGCTTGCAGGTGCCATCGCGCGGGCGGAAGCGGTCGCGCGCACCGCGTCGGCGCCGTTTCTGGCCATCGGCCTCGAGGGCGGCCTCGCCGCACTGCCGGCGGTGGACGGCGCGGCGCTGGTCAGCTGGGCGGCGGTGACGGACGGCGCGCGCTGGGGCTACGGATGCGGTGGTTCGATCCTCCTGCCCGACGCAATTGTGCGGGAGGTGCGCGCCGGCCGCGAGCTCGGCGACGTCATCGACGAGATGGCGGGGGAGCCCGTGCGCGGGACGCGCGGTGCCTGGGGCCTGCTCACGCGCGATCTTCACGTCGGCCGGCGCGACGCGTTCACGGTCGCGACGCTGGCCGCCCTCGCGCCGTTTTCCACAACGCCAGCATGTACGGTCTCGCAACGTAGCTGCGCTCGAGCCCCGTCACGTCTAACGAAGACGTCAGCACCTGTCGAGCCAAATCCGCCGGCGCCGCGCTGGGTCTCGCTGAGCTCGGCGACTTCTGCGACCTCGACCTGAACCCGGGGGCTCACCACCAGCTGGGCGATCTTCATTCCGGCTTCGACGGCGAACGCCGTCGGCCCGTGGTTGATGAGGATCACGCCGACCTCGCCGCGATAGCCCTCGTCGACCGTTCCGGGCGTGTTCAGCACGGTGATGGCGTGCTTCAGCGCGAGGCCGCTGCGCGGCCGCACCTGTCCTTCGGTGCCGGGCGGCAGTTCGATCGCGATGCCGGTGGCCACGAGGGCGGACGCGCCGGGGGCGACGGTCACCGCGCGCACGGCAAACAGATCCAGGCCCGCATCACCGGCCCGCGCGTACGAGGGCAGCACCGCGGCGGGATCCAGCCGTTTCACCTTGAGTTGCATCATGAGGCCGGAGGCAGCCACGGGACGGTGAAGCCGAGGCGGCGAAGCTTGTCCTCGAGCTCGCGCCGTTCGCGGTTCGGCGCCAGCTGGCCGTTCGCGTCCAGCTTCAGGAGGCCGAGGGATTCGGCGGCGGCCCGCGCCTGTTCCGGCGACGTGGACGCGAGCGCGGTCACCACCTCGACTTCGATTCGCGACAGCCGCAGCGCCCGGCGCCGGTAGTCGTTGAACGCCTCCCACACGATCGGCACCCACTTGGCGACGATCTCGTCGCCGATGAGCGCGGCATAGGCGCGAATCTCCTCCTGCGCGTGGTCGTCCATGCGCAGCTGCAGGAAGTGCAGCAGGTTGTGGAGGTCCACCTTCCAGTACGCCTCGGTGTAGGTGGAAAGCGGCAGATCCTTCCTCGCCTGCTCGCGCGCGACGCCGGCGGCCAGCCGCGCCTCGTAGGTGTGCCGCGCCAGCTCCTGCAGGGTCGTTTCGGACGCCGTGAGCGCCTCGCCGAGGGAGGCTGGCAGGAAGCCGACGCTGCCCTGGCGATTGTCCGCGGATTGCCGGCGCCACTGTCCGGACGGTGTGTGCTGCGCGGCGTCGATCGCGACCGAGTACCGCGTGGAGTACTCGTTGACGTTGGCCGTGCGGTGGCGAATCCACTGACGCCACGTGTCCATCGGCACGCGCACGTGGAGTGTGATCTCGCACATCTCGAACGGCGTGGTGTGCGCATGACGCAGCAGATACCGGATGAGGCCGCGATCTTCGTGGACGCGCTTCGTCCCGGCGCCGTACGAGACGCGCGCCGCCTGGACCACGGAGCCATCGTGTCCCATGTAGTCCACAACCCGCACGAACCCGTCGTCGAGGACCGGGAACGCCACGCCGAGGACGGCGTCGAGCGCGGGAACGCTGGGCCGTGTCAGCCGTTCGGCCTGGGCGGGACTGCCGGTGGTCATTTTTCGTTGGCGTAGCGGCTGGCGAGCGGGCCCGTCTGGTGCGCGTACTTGTTGCCCTTCTTGGCCGCGTACGGGACGTCGGCGGGGGAGGACAGCTCTTCGAACGTGAAGGAGCAGATGCGCATGCCGGCGTAAAGCGACACGGGCAGGATGCCGACGTTGCCGAGCTCGAGCGTCGGGTTGCCGATCCACCCCGGATCGAACACGCTGGCCGTGCCGTGGACGATGATGCCGAGGCGGCCGAGGCTGCTGCGGCCTTCGAGCCGCGCGAGCAGATCCGGCGCGAGCTCCAGCGACTCGATGGTCATCCCGAGCACGAGCTGTCCCGGGTGGAGTGTGAATGACTCATCGGGACCGATCTCGACCTCGCGCATGATCTCGTCGACGTCGACGCCCTTGCGCAGGTCGATGTAGGCGAACCGGCTGTGCTCGAAGACGCGGAACTTCGTGCCGAGACGAAAATCGACGGAGCAGCTTCCGAGCTGTGTCTCGAGATCGATGGCCGGTGTGATGCGGATCTTGCCGGACGCCAGGTGCAGACGGATGTCACGGTCGGAGAGGACCAAGAAAACCCCCGCAAGAGCTTACACCACGAATCGTCAGCAGGCGTGGACCCACGGGAAGTCGGTTTTTGCGTAAAATCCGGCTGTGAAGATCGAAACGGTCGTCACCGGGACCATGCTGCTGCTGGGCATCGGGTTTGCGGCGGCGAACGCGCGGCTGATCGCGGAGTACGTGGTCTACCTGAGCCGGCGGCGGCGCGCCTTGCTGACCTGGCGCGTGCCGAAGCCGCCGTACTACGCGCTCCGTCTGGCGATCGGCGTCGTGCTCGGCGTCATCCTCTTCTACAACGTGACCCGGTTGCGCAGCCGCGCCCTCTTCGGCGAGGCGATGATGTTCCTCTACTACGCCTACCTGTTCCCGATGAGCCGGAACGTGGCGCGCGGGTTCTACGAGGACGGCGTGTGGTCCGACAGCTCGTTCATGCCGTACAACGAGATCGGCGGCATCAGCTGGCGCGAAGGCGGGGACTCGGTCGCCCTGATCGTGATTTCACGGCTGCGCAATTTTGCACGCCGTCTCACCGTGCCCGGCGAGTACTACGCCGGGGCCCGTCGGCTGCTGCGGGACAAGATCGCCAAGCACGACATTCATTTCACGGGGACCGGCCTGGACCTGCTGGACCACGACGAGCGGGAGGACGTGTAGGCGGGCGGGTGTGCCGCGGCCTCGTTCATCCGATATCCTTAGTGCCATGGCCGCACGAGCAACCTGGAAGGGCTACCTCAAGGTCAGCCTGGTCAACATCCCGATCAAGGTGTTCCCGGCGACCGAGTCGAGCGCGACGATTTCCTTCAACCAGCTGCACGCCGAGTGCCGTTCGCGCATCCAGCAGAAACGCTGGTGCTCGCACTGCAACCGCGAGGTCCCGAACTCCGAGATCGTGAAGGGCTACGAGTTCGAGAAGGGGCAGTACGTGGTGCTGTCCGAAGAGGACTTCGAGAACGTCCGGACCGAATCGACGCGGGTGATCAACCTCGTCCAGTTCGCCGACGAGTCGTCCATCGATCCGATGTACGTCGACCGGACGTACTACCTGGCGCCGGACGGCGGCGTGGCCGGCGACGCGTTCGCCGTCATGCGCGACGGCATGAAGGGCAAGGTTGGGGTCGGGAAGCTCGCGCTGTACGGCCGCGAATACCTCGTCGCTGTCCGCCCGCACGGCCGCGGCATCGTGATGCACACGCTGCATCACGCGGCGGAGATCCGGAGCATGGACGCCGTCGACGAGCTCGCGTCGGTGCCGTCAGCCGTGAAACCCGACGAAATCAAGCTGGCCAAACAGGTCATCGGGATGTTCGAGGCGCCGCTCGACCTCAACGACTACAAGGACGAGTACCGCGAGGGTCTTCAGCGGATTATCGACGCCAAGATCGCGGGCCAGGAGATCGTCGCGCCGGCCGCCGAGGAGGCGCCGAAGGTCGTGAACCTGATGGACGCCCTGCGGAAGAGCCTCGACGCCGTCAGCACCAAGAAGAAGACTCCCGCGAAGGCCGCGGTCGCCAAGCCAGTGGCCAAGCGCAAGCGGGCGTGACCACCTCCGCTGCTGACCACCGTCCACCGACCACTGACCACCGGCCGAACGCCGAGTACGCCGCCCGCCTCTCTGCCCGGCGCGAACGGATCGCCGCCCTCGATCGCACGCACCTTCTGATCTCGAACAGCCGCCTCGTGCTGGCGTGCGCCGGCGCGATCCTGCTGTGGCTGGCGTTTGTCAGCGCGATGCTGTCGCCGCTGTGGCCGGCGATCGCGTGGCTGGCGTTTGGCGTCCTCGTGGTCCTCCACGCGCGCCTGTTTCAGCGCATTGACCGTGCGAAGAACGCGGAGCGCTGGTACGAGCGCGGGCTCAATCGGCTGGCCGGCCGCTGGGCCGGCGCCGGACGTGACGGGACGGCGTTTCTCGAGGGCCACTCCTACGCGCACGACCTCGATCTGTTCGGCCGCGCCTCGCTGTTCGAGTTGATCAACACAGCCAGAACGGGCGCCGGAGAGACGACGCTGGCCGAGTGGCTGCGAGCCGGCGCGGCGATCGACGAGATTCGCGCGCGCCAGGCCGGCGTCGCGGAACTTCGGCCGATGCTCGACTTCCGGGAAGACGTGGCCGTGCTGGCCGACGAGTCCGCCATCGGGCGCACGGGCCCCCTGGCGTCCTGGGCGGCCGCGGCGCCCGCAGGCTTTTCCCGCACGATCCAGGCGGCGTTGCCGGCCCTGGCCGCGGCGACCGTCGCACTCGGCGCGATGGCCTACAGCGAGCGCATCAGCCTCACCGTGCTGCTGCTCTGGATCGGCGGCGTCGCGGAGTTTCAGTGGTTGTGGCGGCGGCGCTTCGACCACGCGATTCATGCGGTCGAGACGCCCGAGCGCGACCTGGCGCTCCTCTTGTCGCTGCTCGAGCGCATCGAACGGGAGCCGTTCGCGTCGCCGCGGATGACCGCGCTCAGGCAGGCGCTGGTCACCAACGGCGTCGTCGCGTCACGCCGCATCGCGCAGCTCCGGCGCCTCGTGTCGTGGGTGGACTCGACGCACAACATGATGTTCGCGCCGATCGCGTACCTGCTGCTCGTGAAGCCGCAGCTGGCGGTCGCGATTGACCGCTGGCACCTCCGCTACGGCCTCGCTGTGGCCGAGTGGCTTCGCGCCATCGGCGAAACCGAGGCGCTGGCGGCGCTGGCGACGTACGCGTTCGAGCACCCGGCGGATCCGTTTCCGGAGTTGTCGGTGGACGGGCCCGTGTTTGACGGAGTCGCGCTGGGTCATCCGCTGATTCCGGACGAGCACTCGGTGCGCAACGATGTCCGGATCGGCGGCGCCGACGGCCCCCGCGTGATCGTCGTCAGCGGCTCGAACATGTCGGGGAAGAGCACGCTGCTCCGGTCGGTGGGCCTGAACGTCGTGCTGGCGCTTGCCGGGGCGCCGGTGCGTGCGGCGCGCATGAGGGTCTCGCCGCTCGTCCTGGGCGCGACACTTCGCATCGAGGATTCGCTGCCCGCCGGTCACTCGCGCTTCTACGCCGAAATCCTCCGCCTGCGCGAAATCGTCGAGGCGGCGCGCGGCCCGATCCCGCTGCTGTTCCTGCTGGACGAGATTCTGCACGGCACGAACTCGCACGACCGCCGCATCGGCGCCGAGGGCATCGTGACGGCGCTGGTGAAGCTGGGCGCCGTCGGGCTGGTCACGACGCACGACCTGGCGCTGACCGAGCTGCCGCGGTCGCTCGGCCCGGTCGCGGCGAATGCCCATTTCGAAGACACGCTCGAGAACGGCCGGATGGTGTTCGACTACACCATGCGTCCGGGCATCGTGCAGCACAGCAACGCGCTGGCGCTCATGCGCGCCGTCGGGCTGGATGTGTAACGTTGGTCCCTGGGCCTTGGTTCTTGGTTCCTGGTCCGGCCTTGGTCCTCCGTCCCGGGTCCTGAGTACGAAGGTAAGTGTTAGACAGAGGACTCGGGACCTGGGACCCAGGACGGACCAAGGACTTCTTGAACGGACCACGACCTAGGGACAAAGAACCAGGGATTAGAGGCGCGCTCGCAGGATGCCGATGAGGCCCGGGCCGGTAGCGGTGGGATCGCCGAGCCAGTCGGGCGGCGTGAGCCAGACGAATGCCAGGATGGCGATCACCCAGAGATCGTAGGGAATCGTGGTGCGCTCGTCGGTCCAGAAGAACGCCCGGTTGAAGAGGCCGGCGGCGCCTGCCTTCGACGGCATCGGGCGGCCGTTCAGGACCAGATACGTGTAGTAGATCCGGTTGGCGACGGCGAGGATCGACAGAACCAGAATCACCCACAGAACGCCCGCCATCCGGTTGGTGAACGCGCCGATCATGAACAGCACGATGCGCTCGGGGCGTTCCATGAAGCCGACCTTGCACTTCTCGACGAGCGACTCGGCGCGCGCCCGCGCGTAGCTCGTCATGATCGAGAAGATGAGGGTCAGCGCGGCCACCATCACGTAGTCGCTGCGGCCGAGCTTCGAGTAGAGGAAGATGAGGCCCGTCAGGAGCGCCAGGTCGGAGAACCGGTCGAGCGTCGAGTCCCAGAACGCGCCAAACTTCGACTGCAGCTGCAGCTCGTGCGCGACCTTCCCGTCGATGAAGTCGAAGATGTTCGCGACGATCATGATGACGCCGGCGAGGATGAAGCGGTTGTAGCCGAGCGCCCAGGCCGCGCCCACGTTGACGATGACGCCGATGAGCGTCAAGGTGTTCGGATGGATGCGGAGCGCCACGCACAGGGCGATGATGGCCCGCAGCGGGAACATGCACAGCGTCCCGATCACGCCGGTAAACGTCCGGCGCGGCGCTGTCACCTCTGCCGTGTCACTCGTGGAGTTGGTCGCCGCCCGCTCGTTGAGCCTCGCGCGCGACCGCGCGGTGTGGCGTAAAATGGATGGTTTAGGCACGTGTCGCGAAACGCGCAATAGTAGCGTATGGCCATCCAGGATCTCAAGGAGCAGATCGTCCGGCTGCCCGAGCAACCTGGCGTGTACCTGTATTTCAACGCCGACGGGGAGACGATCTACATCGGGAAGGCCCGGGCCCTGCGCGACCGGGTCCGGAACTATCTCGGCGCCTACGGCCCCGATCCCAAGACCAACGCCCTCCTCGACGAGGCCGCCCGCCTCGAGGTGATCGTCACCGACTCGGTGGTCGAGGCGCTGGCCCTCGAAAACAACCTGATCAAGCAGCGGACGCCCAAGTACAACATCCTGCTGCGCGACGACAAGACGTACCCCTACCTGCAGCTGACCACGAACGAGGCGTTTCCGCGCGTCCTGGTGGCGCGGCGCGTGGCGCGCGACGGCAGCTTCTACGCCGGCCCGTTCATGCCGGCGCAGTTCGCCCGCAAGACGATGTCCCTGACGCACCGCCTGTTCGGCATGCGATCGTGCAACGAAGTCATCACCGGCAAGCGCGACAGGCCGTGTCTCGAATACGACATCAAGCGCTGCATCGCCCCGTGCGTCGAGACGGTGTGCTCGGCCGAGGAGTACGGCCGCGCCGTGAAGCTCACGCATCTGTTTCTCGAGGGCCGAAACGACGAGCTGATCAAGACGCTCGAGACGCGGATGGCCGACGCCGCGTCCGCGGAGCGTTTCGAGGAGGCCGCCCACCATCGGGATGCGATGCGGACCGTGCAGACGCTTCGCGACCGCCAGCAGAAGATGGCAACGGTGGAGTTCGGGCACCGCGACGTGTTCGGGCTCAAGCTGGGCGAGAAGGGCGTGGCGATTCAGGTCTTTCAGGTCCGCAGCGGCCGCGTCGTCGAGCGCATCGAGCTCGGCACAGACGGGGCGATCATGGGAACGAGCGACGGGGAAGTGCTCGAAGCCGCGATCCAGCAGTTCTACGAGCTGCGGCCGGCGCCGGCCGATATCCACGTCCCATCGGAGCCCGACGAGCGCGAGGCGCTCGAGACGTGGCTGTCCGAGCGGGCCGGGCGGCGCGTGCGCATCGTGGTGCCCCAGCGCGGCGAGAAGCGCGGCCTCGTGGAGCTGGCGACACGCAACGCCGCCCTCGCGTACACCACGCGGTTCAATCAGGCCACGGCGGCGCAGTACGATGCGCTCGAGACGCTGCAGGCCGTCCTCGGGCTCCCGTCGCTGCCGCGCCGCATCGAGTGCTTCGACATCTCGACGATCCAGGGCAGCGAGACGGTCGCGTCGATGGTGGTCTGCGAAGACGGTCGCATGCGGCGGGGGGAGTATCGGAAGTTTCGCATCAGGGGCTTGGGGCTGGGGGCTGAGGGCTGGGGAATTCCGGATCCCCCAACCTCCAATCTCCAGTCTCCAGACCCTGTTCCGAACGATTTTGCAGCCATGCACGAGGTCGTGCAGCGGCGCTACCGCGCGCTGCTCGAGCAGGGCGGGCCGTTTCCCGATCTGATCGTCATCGACGGCGGCAAGGGACAGCTGTCGGCGGCGTATGACGCGCTCGGCGAACTCGGCCTGGCCAACCTCGTCGCCGTGGGCATCGCCAAGAAAGAGGAGCTGCTCTACACGCGTGAGCACGCGGACCCCATCGCGCTCGCGCGCGACGCGCCGGCGCTGCTGCTGGTTCAGCGCATGCGCGACGAGGCCCACCGCTTTGCGGTCACGTTCCACCGGCAGGCGCGGACGATGCGCGACCTGCGGTCGGAGCTGGATGAGGTGCCGGGCGTCGGGCCGCGGCGGCGCAAGGCACTGCTGACGCAGTTTGGCAGCGTTGCCGGCGTGCGGCGCGCCACCAGGGAAGAGCTGGTCGCGGCGGTGGGCGCCAAACTCGCCGATGCCGTTCTTGCGTTTTTCGCGAGTCGGCCGTAACCTGAACACTCCTTGCTCGACACCGACTTCTTCGCGCGAATCTTCATCGAGTTCATCGTCCTGCTGTTTTCTCTGACAGTGCACGAGTGCGCGCACGCGTGGACGGCGGATCGGCTGGGCGACCCGACGGCGCGGCTGCTCGGCCGCGTGTCGCTGAATCCGGTCGTGCACGCCGATCTCATCGGCACGGTGCTGTTTCCCCTCGTCGCGATGGTGGCCAACGCGCCGCTGATTGGCTGGGCCAAGCCCGTCCCCGTGAGCGTCCGGCGGCTTCGGCATCAGCGGCGGGACTACGTGCTGGTGGCGGCGGCTGGTCCGGCCAGCAACGTCGTGCTGGCGCTCGGAGCCGCGATCGCGCTGGCCCTGCTGCCCGTGTCCCCGGTGACGTTGGGCGAGCCGAACATCTCCGTCCCGGTCGCCACGCTGCTCGCGCGCGCGCTGCAGCTCAACGTCCTGCTTGCCGTGTTCAACATGATTCCGATTCCGCCGCTCGACGGCGGCAACGTCCTGAGCGGGCTGTTGCCGCTCAACGCCGCCTCACGCTTCGATTCCATCGTCCGCCCGTACGGGTTCATCCTCCTGTACGCGATCGTGCTCACTCCGGCCTTCGACTACCTGGTCTGGGCGCCGACGTCGCTGATTCTGTCGTGGCTGCGATGAGCGGTGCGGCGCGTGAGCCATCCGGGCGGCCGCGCGTGGTCTCGGGCATGCGGCCCACCGGCCGCCTTCACCTGGGGCATCTGGTCGGCGCGCTCGGCAACTGGGTGCCGCTGCAGGACCAGTACGACTGTTTCTATTTCGTCGCCGACTGGCACGCGCTGACGAGCGATTTTGCCGACACGAGCGGGTTGACGTCATACACGTACGACAACGTGGCTGACTGGATGGCGGCTGGTCTCGATCCCGAGAAGAGCACGTTCTTCATCCAGTCGCTCGTGCCCGAACATGCCGAGCTGTATCTGTTGCTGTCGATGGTGGTGCCGGTGCCCTGGCTCGAGCGGGTCCCGACCTACAAGGAGCAGCAGGAGAATCTGAAGGACAAGGACCTGTCCTCGATCGGGTTCCTCGGCTACCCGCTGCTCCAGACGGCCGACGTAGCGATGTACGACGCGCGGTTCGTACCGGTCGGCGAGGATCAGGTGGCCCACCTCGAGCTGGCGCGCGAGGTGGTCCGGCGCTTCAACAAGGTGTTCGGAGCAGACGTCCTCGTCGAGCCCGAGCCGCTCCTGACGGACTCGCGTAGCTTCCGTCGTCTGCCCGGCCTCGACGGCGACAAGAAGATGAGCAAGAGCCTCGGGAACACGATTCACTTGTCGGACACGCCCGAGGACGTGACGAAGAAGGTCCGGCAGATGTATACGGATCCCAAACGCGTTCGCGCCGACATCCCCGGCACGGTCGAGGGGAATCCGGTGTTCACCTACCACGACGCGTTCAACCCGGATAAAGCCGAAGTGGATGACTTGAAGGACCGGTACCGCAACGGCAAGGTCGGCGACGTCGAGGTCAAAACCAAGCTGGCGCGCGCGCTGAACGCGTACCTGGATCCGATCCGCGAGCGCCGGGCGGCGGTGCTGGCGAAGCCCGATCAGCTGCGGGAGATCCTGTTCGAGGGCTCGCGCCGGGCCAGAACGGTCGCACAGAAGACGATGGCGCGTGTGCGGGACGCGGTGAAGATTTCGTACCCATGATGGACCATCCGGGCGATTTCGAGCCGGCCGCCGACGCGTTTCCGGTCAAGCTCTCGAATTTCGAGGGCCCGCTCGATCTGTTGCTCCACCTCATCAAGAAGAACGAAGTCAGCATCGAGGACATTCCGATCGCGCTCATCACGCAGCAGTACCTCGACGCCATCCAGCTGATGCAGGAAATGAACCTGGATGTGGCGGGCGAGTACCTGGTGATGGCGGCGACGCTCATCCACATCAAGTCGAAGATGCTGCTTCCACGGCCCGAGACGGCGGCAGCCGTCGAGGGCGAGGAAGAGGACCCCCGCGATGCGCTGGTTCGCCGCCTGCTCGAGCACCAGAAGTTCAAGGCCGCGGCCGAGCTCCTCCACGAACGCGAGCAACTGCGGTCGGCGCAGTGGCTGCGGCCGGACGAGCGCGTGGCCGCCATCGCCGGCGACGACTACGAGCCTGAGCTCGAGGTCGACCTCTTCAGCCTGCTCTCGGCGTTTCAGTCGGTCGTCGAGCGCGCGAAGCTCCGGCCGAAGGTGCTGCTGCCGCCGGAGCAGATGCCCGTCGAGGTGCGCATCGATCAGCTGCTCGATCGCCTGTCGGAGACCAGCGCGTGCGGGTTCGAGGAGCTGTTTGCCGACGTCGAGGATCGCGGCGGGCTCATCGTGACGTTCCTGGCGCTGCTCGAGATGATCCGGCTGAAGCTCGTCCGCGTGTTTCAATCGGGTTCGTTCGGCCCGATTCGCATCTACAAGCGGGCGCGTCCCGCCGACGCGCCGCACCCCATTGGCGATCCCGAAGCGCGCTAGCGAATTGCAGGAGGGCAGGATGGCAGAAGAGCGGGATGGCAGTCCGTCGGCAGAATTGAAGGCGATTCTCGAGGCGCTGATTTTTGCGTCGCCCGAGCCGCTCACGCCGAAGGCCATCTTCAAGCTGCTCGACACCGAGCCGAAGGAAGACGTGTTGGCGGCGCTCGCGGCGCTCAAGGAGGACTACACACGGCCCGGCGGGCTGCAGCTGGTCGAAGTGGCCGGGGGCTATCAGATCGCGACACGGCCCGATCTCCACGACTGGGTGCGCCGGCTCTTTCACGAGCGGACCACGCAGCGGTTGACGGTGCAGGGGCTCGAGACCCTGGCCGTGATCGCGTATCGTCAGCCGATTACGGCGCTCGAGATCACCGAAGTCCGCGGCGTGAACACGTCCGGCGTGCTGAACACGCTGCTCGAACGGCACCTGGTCAAGATCGTCGGCCGCAAGCAGGTCGTCGGGCGGCCGTTTCTCTACGCCACGACCAAGGAGTTTCTGATTCGCTTCGGCCTCAACGACCTGGCCGATCTGCCCAAGGTCGAAGACATGGCGGAGGCGCTCGGCCTCGAGGCGCCGATTCTGGTGGAGCGCACGCCGTCCGAGGACCTGCTGCCGCTCGAGGAGCCCGAGGAGCCGGGGGACGCAGACCGCGACGCGCCCCCAGGCACGTCAAGCGGGTCGGTGCACTAGCCGGCTGCCGCCTTGCGCAGGCGCTCGACTTCCTGCGGCGTCAGTTCGCGCCAGTAGCCGGTCTTCAGTCTCGGGTCGCGAATCGGGCCGATGGCGACGCGCCGCAGCTGGTCGACCGGATGGCCGATCGCGTCGCACATCTTTCGCACCTGACGGTTCCGGCCTTCGCGGACGGTAATGCGGAGCCGGCTGGGTCCGAGCGAGACCACCTCCGCCGGCCCGGTCCGTTCGCCCTCAATCGTGACGCCTTTGGCCAGCCGCTTCAGGTCGTGTTCGTCAGGGCTGCCGAGCACGCTCGCTTCGTACACGCGCGGCACGCCGTGCCGCGGGTGGGTGAGCCGCGCCGCCAGGTCGCCGTCGTTGGTCAGGATCAGCAGGCCTTCGGAGTCGTAGTCGAGCCGGCCGACCGGGTACACGTACTCGGGCACACCCTTCAGCAAGTCGATCACCGTCGGTCGCTTCTGCGGGTCCGACCGTGTCGTCACGTACCCGCGGGGCTTGTTCAGGAGCAGATACAGGTGGCGCTCCGGCATCTTGATCCGGCGACCATCCACCCGGATGTCGTCCCGCGACGCGTCGGCCTTGGTGCCGAGTTCGAGAACCGTCGCGCCGTTGACCGTGACGCGGCCGTCGGTCATCAACTTCTCGCTCGCCCGCCGCGACGCGATGCCCGCTTGCGACAGAATTTTTTGCAGGCGCTCCATGGCTAGGCCAATGGCTTGCTGACCACGAAGACAGGAAGGGCACGAAGGTACACGAAGAACACTATAGGTTAGATCTTCGTGTTCTTCGTGCCTTCGTGGTTTGCAGGCCTGCCGATCGGGCCGGATGTGCGTGGTATTCTGCACGAATTCATGCGCGCCCTCACGATCGCCATCGATGGGCCGTCCGGTGCGGGCAAGGGCACGGTCGCGCGTGCCGTGGCCGCGGCGCTGGGGTACCGCCATGTCGACAGCGGCGCGATGTACCGCGCCGTCGGCTGGCAGGCCGGGCAGGCCCACGTCGCGCTCGAGGACGAACAGGCCGTGGCGCGTATCGCCGAGCGCGCGCGCATCGAGATCGTTTCGGACACCGTGCTCATCGACGGCGCCGATGTGACGAGGGCGATTCGCACGCCGGAAATCGATCGCGCGGCGGCGGCCGTGGCTCGTCTGCCGCGCGTACGGGCCGCGCTGGTGGCCCGGCAGCGCGAGTTGGGCGCCGACGGCGGCGTCGTCATGGAAGGCCGCGACATCGGCACGGTGGTGTTTCCCGGGGCCGACGTGAAGATCTACCTCGACGCGTCGCCGGAAGAACGCGCTCGACGCCGCGCGCTCGACCCGGCGCACTCCGGCGGCCCGACGGCCGTCGCCGAAGTGGCCACGGCGCTGACCGCACGGGACGAACTCGACCGCACGCGCGCCGCCTCGCCCCTCTACGCCGCCCCGGACGCCAGCGTCATCGACACCACGGGTAAGGCCGTCGCGCAGGTGGTAGAAGAAGTGCTGCGCGTCATACAGGCTAAGAGGCTAGAGGCTCGAGGCTAGGGGCTGGGGGCTGGTGGGCCTGTCCGTCCCCAGCCTCCAGTCCCCAGCCTCGAGCCTCTACTCTCTGTCCTTCTTGTAGTCGTCCGCCGACGCGGGATCCAGTTCCCAGCGGTGTTTGTCGCGCTCGATGACCTTGTCGCTGCCCTTCAACTCTTCGTTGTCTTCGTACGAGAGGCCGAGCGCTTCGCCCATCTCTTCGACATTCTCCTGGTCGGGGGTCAGGTTGTCGCCGCCGGGGGCTTCGTCGCCGCTGAAGTAGGCGTTTTCCCAGTCCGCGTCGAGGTCGCCGCCGGTGATCGCCGGCGTCATGCCGCTGTGTTCGTGCAGGCTGCGGTCGAGCGCCTTGCGGCCGCTGCGCGCGGCGCCCTTGAACCGGTCGACGTCGAGCGACGACGCCGGAACCGGGTCGGTCAGCACGCGCCGCGCGCGGTCGAGGCGTGGGGACGTACCGCGCTGGGGTGCCGGCCGTTTCGCGGCGTGTTTTCGGCGTTTCTGCGGGCGTTTGGCCTTGGCCTTCGCAGCCGGACGCCGGGCCGCCCGGCGGGGCTTGGGCGATTTCCGGGCCTTCGTGTGCGTTCGTGTGCGTCGTCGGACGCTCGCTGCGCGCTTCGGGCGCCGGCGTTTTGCACGTTTTGCCATGAGAGCGACCCTTTCTCAGCCTTGACAGTTTCGCGATAAGTGTCGTACTCTCTGTTGCTTATCGGCAATTCCGAAAGTCACGCAGGGAGGACACGCAAGGCATGGCGAACGTAGACGACGAGAATACTCAGGGCCCGGCCAGGGGCGGTAGTACCGGCACGATCGAACGCGCGGAGCGACACGATCGCGGCGGGCTCAAACTCCTGCACCGCGAAGACCAGGCCCCGATGGATCCCGAGGAATACGCCCGGTTGCTCGACACCTACGATAGCAGCTTCCGGAACATCGCGGAAGGCGAGGTCGTCAAGGGCACGGTGCTGAAGGTCACGGCCTCGGAAGTCGTCGTGGACGTCGGCTACAAGTCCGAGGGCATCATCGCCCTCACCGAGTTCGTCGACGAGAACGGCGAGATCACCGTCCAGGCCGGCGACATTGTCGACGTGCTGCTCGAACGGACGGAAGATCGCGAAGGCTACGTCGTGCTGTCGCGCGAAAAAGCCGAGAAGATGAAGATCTGGGACGAGGTCGAGAAGGCCTACGCAGAGCGGAAGGTCGTCATCGGCCGCGTCATCGAGCGGATTAAGGGCGGCCTGGCGGTGGACATCGGCGTCCGCGCGTTTCTGCCGGGCAGCCAGATCGACGTGCGCCCGGTCCGCAATCTCGACGCGCTGCGCGGCCAGGAACTGCGCATGCGGGTCATCAAGGTCAACAAGAAGCGCGGCAACATCGTGCTGTCGCGCAAGGCCCTGCTCGAGGAAGAGAACGCCGAGAAGAAGAAGCACACGCTCGAAACGCTGGCCGAAGGCCGCGTGCTCAAGGGCGTCGTGAAGAACCTCACCGATTACGGCGCGTTCATCGACCTGGGCGGCATCGACGGACTGCTCCACATCACCGACATGTCCTGGGGCCGCGTCGGGCATCCGGCCGAGCTCTTCAAGGTCAACGACGAAATCGACGTCGTCGTGCTGAAGTACGACCCGGCGACCGAGCGCGTGTCGCTCGGCCACAAGCAGCTCATCACGGATCCGTGGGCGAACGTGATGGATCGCTATCCGGTCGGCCACCGGGTCGGCGGCAAGGTGGTGAGCCTCACCGACTACGGCGCGTTCATCGAGCTCGAGGCGGGCGTCGAAGGCCTGATTCACGTCAGCGAGATGTCGTGGAGCAAGCGCGTCAAGCACCCCTCGAAGATCCTGAACGTGGGCGACACCGTCGACGCGATGGTGCTCGGCGTCGATCCGACGGCGCGGCGCATCTCGCTGGGCATCAAGCAGGTCGAGAGCAACCCGTGGCACGACCTGGCCGACAAGTACCCGGTCGGCGCGAAGATCACCGGCAAGGTGCGCAACCTCACCGAGTTCGGCGCCTTCGTCGAAGTCGAAGAGGAAATCGACGGCCTGATCCACATCTCCGACATGTCGTGGAGCAAGCGGATCAAGCACCCGTCGGAAGTGCTCAAGAAGGGCGACGTTGTCGAGGCGATGGTGCTCAACATCGACGCCGAAAACCAGCGCCTGTCGCTCGGCCTCAAGCAGCTGGCCACCGACATCTGGGACGACTTCTTCACGCGCCGCCATGTCGGCGACACCATCGAGGGCAAGGTGGTGCGCATGACGAACTTCGGCGCGTTCGTCGAGCTGGACGAGGGCATCGAAGGCCTGATTCACGTGTCGGAGTTCGACGACTCGCAGCAGGCCGGCAAGGACGGGAAGATCGAGCTCGTGGTGGGTGAGACCTACCCGATGAAGATCATCAAGCTGGCGCCCGGCGAGCGGAAGATCGGCCTGTCGATCCGCGCCCTCAAGTCCGACGAGTTCCGCGCCGACTGGGCGGCGTATCAGGAGAACGAAGGAACGGGCGCCGCGACGCTCGGGGATCACTTTAGGAACAGATAGGGCAAAGGGCATAGGGCAAAGGCAAAGGGCTAACGCGGCCCGTCCTCTTGTGCCCTATGCCTCTGCGCTCTTTGCCCTGTGAGGATCGCACCATGACCAGCGGCAGCATGACCAAGGCGGAGCTCGTCGAGGAAGTCTCGCGGGTTTCGGATCTGACGAAGAAACATTCCGAGGTCATTGTCGATACGGTGTTCAAGAGCATCATCGACGCGCTGCACCGCGGCGAGAAGATCGAGCTGCGCGGGTTCGGCAGCTTCCGCCTCCGCAAGCGCGAGCCGCGCAAGGGACGCAATCCCAAGACGGGCGACAAGGTGGACGTGCCGCCCAAGAAAGTCCCGTATTTCAAGCCGGGCAAAGAGCTCAAGGAGCTCATCAACAAGGAGCCCGCGCCCGGACCGTCCGCTCCTCCGGATGCGATGCCGATCTAGCGCTTCGACTGCTGACTGCCGACTGCCGACTGAATGGATCGCCTCTGGTCTCCGTGGAGACTCTCCTACGTGACGCGTGCGGCTGGCACCGCAACTGAAGACGGCGGCTGCGTCTTCTGCGAGCTGAAGGGCCGTAACGAAGACCTGGTGCTCCATCGCGGCCGCCTCTGCTTCGTCATCCTGAATCTGTATCCCTACAACAACGGCCACGTGATGGTCGTGCCCAACCGGCACCTCGCCGAGCTGGCGGAGACGGACGCGGACGAGCGGGCCGAGCTGATGGCGCTGGTCCGCCACGCCGAGATGGCCCTGACCGAGGCCTACCGGCCCGACGGCATCAACGTCGGGATCAACCTGGGCCGCACCGCCGGCGCAGGCGTGCTCGAGCATCTGCACGTGCATCTGGTCCCCCGGTGGAACGGCGACACCAACTTCATGGGTGTCATCGCCGAAACCCGCGTCCTGCCGGAAGATCTGTCGCACTCGCGCCGCGCGCCTGCGGCCTGTCTTCGAACGCCTCGCGAAGACAGACACGTAGCCACTGAGGCACGGAGAACACAGAGCTATACTTTCTCCGTGATCTCTGTGCCTCTGTGGCAACGTACGTGGTCCTGTGTTCTTTGATCTCACACCGGAACAGGCCGCGTTCAAGGCCGATGCCGAGCGCTTCGCGCGCGAGGTCGTGGCGCCTCGCGCCGCCGCGATCGACGCGAGCGGCGAGTTCCCGTCGGATGTGATTCGTGCCGCCGCGAGCCTGGGGCTGCACGGCGTGACGGTGTCCACTGCCTGGGGAGGCGCCGGACGCGATTACCTCAGCTATGCGCTGGCCATCGAGGCGATCGGCCGGGCGAGCGCGACGGTGGCCACCTCGCTCGTGGTCACCAATTCGCTCGTCGCCGAGCTGGTCGAGCATGCCGGCACGGACGCTCAACGCGATCGGTGGCTGCGGCCGCTGACGGGCGGCGGGATGCTCGGCGCCTTCGCGTTGTCCGAACCCGCGGCGGGCACCGACGCCGCGAACCAGCAGGCCACCGCCACGCGGACCGGAGACGGGTACCGGATCGTCGGCCGGAAGGTCTGGGTTGCGAACGCCGCCGCCGCCGGCGTGATGATCGTGTTTGCCTCCACGCAGCCGGGACGCCGCGGACTGGGCGTGACGGCGTTTCTCGTGCCCGCGGATGCGCCGGGTATCACGCGCACGGCGCTGGACGACTCGCTGGGCGTGCGCGGCCTCGGCTGCATGGACCTCGACCTCGACCTGGCCGTCGACGGTCGACCAGGTGCTCGGCCGGAGTGGACGAGGGCTTCGGCCTGGCCATGTGGGCGCTGCAGGGCGGGCGCGTGGCGATCGCGGCGCAGGCGCTCGGCATCGGGCAGGCGGCGCTGGACGAGGCGATCGCGCACGCGAAGACGCGCGAGCAGTTCGGCCGGCCGATCGCGCAGTTCGAGGCGATCCAGTGGATGATCGCCGACGCCGCAACCGAGCTCGATGCGGCCCGCATGCTGATGTGGAAGGCCGCGTCGGTGAAGAGTCGGGGCGAAGCAGGTCCCGTGGAGTCGTCCATGGCGAAACTGGCCGCGTCAGAGGCGGCCCACAGCGCGGCCGACAAGGCGATGCAGGTGCTGGCGTCAGCCGGCTACCGGCGCGGATCCGTCGTCGAACGCCTGTTCCGGGATGTGCGGGCCACGGAGATCTACCAGGGGACGTCCGAAGCCCAGCGGATGATCATCGCCAAGCACCTGAGCTCCTGACGGCATCCTTGCACGAGCTCCGAAAGCTTCGTGCTAGCATTCGCGCGGACGCTCAACGTGGACTCCATCTTCATCTGGCTCGAGACGAGCGCACTCAGCGTCTGGGTGCGGGAGTCGCCGTCGGTCTTCGCGTTCCCGATCATCCTGGCGTGTCACACGATCGGGATGGGCTTCCTGGCCGGGATGAACGCCGCGATTGCACTCAGGCTTCTGGGGTTCGCGCCGGGCGTTCCGCTCGCCGCTGCGCGGCGGGTGTTTCCGGTGCTGTGGGCCGGGTTCTGGCTCAACGCGATCTCCGGAGTGGTCCTGCTCGTCGGCTATCCCACGAAGGCCCTGACCAACCCGGTGTTCTACGTCAAGCTGCTGTGTGTGGCGATGGGCCTGATCGTGCAGACCGTCATCCGCCGCCGCCTGCTGGAGGACGACGGAGAGCGATGTCCCGTTGTGGGGAAAGTGGTTCGCGTGCGCGTCGCTCGTGCTCTGGGCAGCCGTGATCTTTTCCGGGCGGTTTCTCGCGTACACGTACGTGAAGCTGACGACCATCTGAGCATGGCCCTCTTTCAGATCTGGCTCGTGAAGACGCTCTTCAGCGTGAAGATCGTGTCCACGTTCATGCACTCGGCGTGGGGATGGCCGATCTGCGAGAGCGTGCACTTCGTGGGCCTCTCCCTGCTCGTTGGCATGATCGCGACCTTCGACCTGCGGTTGCTCGGGCTGGCGAAAGGCGTCTCGATCGCCGCGCTGCACAAGCTCGTGCCCTGGGGGGTGTTCGGCTACGCGCTCAACGTCATCACCGGCGCGATGTTTCTCGTCACCGAGCCCAACCAGTACATCTACAACCCTGCCTTCCAGTTCAAGCTGCTGTTCATGGCGATCGCGGGCCTCAACATCCTGGTGTTCTACGGTGTGCTATTCGGTCGGCTGAAGTCAGGCGCGGCCGGACGAGGACACGCCGCGCGGCGCCAAGACCGTCGCGGTCGTATCGCTGAGCGTGTGGATCGCCGTCATCATCTGCGGCCGGCTGCTGACGTTCTATAGACCCGGCGATTGCGATCTGAAAGACGCGGGTTTCATCGCGACCTGTATTCCCCACGTTCCTCGATAACGCGCAAACGGCTGAGCAACTCGGACGTCGCGGCCGCAGGCCGCGCGGGTAATATTGGAGGATGTTGTTCTCGCGTCACCGCTCGTTGCTGGACGCGGTGATGTTTCTCATCGTTCTGACGCTCATCCTCACGTGGCCCCAGGCCCTCTACCTCGGCTCGAAGGTCGCCGATCACGGCGACCCGTTGCTCAGTATGTGGCGGCTCGAGTGGCTCGCTCACGCGCTGGCCGGCGGCGTGCCAAGCCTGTTCGATGCCAATATCTTCCATCCGCACGCGCGCACGCTGGCGTACTCGGACGCAACGCTCCTTCAGGGCGTCGTAGCGGCACCGTGGCTGCATGGCGAGCCTGAACCCCGTCCTCGTCTACAACGTGCTCCTGCTCGCAGGCATCGCATCGTCCGGCCTTGGCATGTTCGTGCTGGTCAGGCACCTCACCGGCAACTCCGACGCCGCGCTCGTGTCGGCGGCCATCTTCACGCTGGTGCCGTACCGAGTCGAGCATTTCATGCACCTCGAGCTCCAGTGGACGGTCTGGATGCCGCTGACGTTGTGGGCCGTTCACCGCGTGTTCGAGACGGGGTCGCTCCGGCTGGGCGTGCTCGCCGGCGTGTTCCTCGCGCTGCAGGTGCTCTCCTCCATGTACTACGGCGCCTTCCTTGGCATCATGGTCGCTGCGCTTGCGCTGATGCTGGCGATGTCGGAACCACGCCGGGTGCCTGCGGCGGTCGTGCCGCTCGGCGCCGCGGCGCTGCTGGCCGGACTGGTCGCGTTCGTCTACGCGCAGCCGTACATGATCAACGCACGGACGCTGGGCGTCCGCGACGCGGGCGAGGTGTCCCGGTTCAGCGCGCAGCTGGCCAGCTACGTCACGGCCCCGGCGCAGAACTGGCTGTGGGGATGGACGTCGAACCACTTCGTGTTCGAGGGCGACGAACTCCATCTGTATCCCGGGCTCGCGGCCGTCGCGCTCGCGGTGTTCGCCCTCGCCCGCAACCCGCGGCGTCTGACGACGATCTACCTCGCTCATGACCATCATCGCCGCCGTGCTGTCGCTGGGGCTCAACACGCCGGTGTACCGCTGGCTCTACGACCACGTGTGGGCGCTCGGCGGATTCCGCGCGCCCGCCCGCTTCGCGATCCTGGTCTGCTGCGGCCTGGCCGTTCTCGCGGGGGTCGGGTTCGCCCGCCTCCAGCAGGCGCCGGCTGCTCCGCGCGCGAGGCGCGTGCTGTTTGTGGCCGTGCTCGCCGCGGTGGGGATCGAATACGGCTCGCTGCCGATGTACCTCAGGGACGTGCCGACGCCAGGTGCCGGACATCTACAAGTTCGTGAAGACGCTCGACCCCGCCGTCATGATCGAGCTCCCGGAGCCTCTGAGTCCGTGGTACGTGTACTGGTCGACCACGCACTGGCGCCCGCTGGTCAACGGGTTCAGCGGCTACATGCCCGCCCGACTACGAGAAGACGGCGGCGCTCATGACGCACGTTTCCGGATGATGATGCGATCATGAGGCTGCGCCAGCTCGGCGTGAAGTACATCCTCGTGCACGAGGCGTTCTATCCGTCGAAGGCCTACACGGCGATGATGCTGGAGGTCCTCCAGCGCCCTGAGCTCATCTCGCACGGCCGGTACCGGGACTGGGTGGGGTGGGCCCACCTGTTCGAGCTCGAGCGCGGCCACGCGACGATCGCGTCCAACTAGCGCGTAATCTTGACTCCGGCCTTCAGCAGTTGCTCGTACCGTGCCGGATCGAGGTTGTTCTCGGCGCAGATGTACTCTTCGAGGCGCGTGCCCTCACGGAGCATGAGGCTCGACGTGAGCTTCCACGGCTTCGTCAGCACCTTCGGATCCTCCATCGTCACCTCGTAGTCGATCCGGTCCTTGTCGACACGGGTGTACCGTTCCGTCAGGTGCAACGCCTCCGAGTGGAAGGTGCCGGTGCCCGCAAGCCAGGTCTTGTCGTTGAAGCCGATCACGTCCACGACGAGGGTGTCGCCTTCCCAGTGTGCGACCGAGTTGCCCATGTACGACGGGACGAGATCGTCGGGGTGCTTCGCGTCGATCGGGATGACCCTGAACGTGTGCATGTACTCGTACAGGATGATGAGTTGCTTCGGTGTCTGGACGAACTGCTGCGGGAACAGCCCCAGCGTCACCGATCGAGGGACGCCGCCAGGCAGACATTGCGCCGTCGGATCGTCGATCCCGCGGCGGTTGTAGGCTTCGAGCACCTTCTTCGCGGCCCAGTCCTGGTAGGGAGCCCCTTCTCGGCCCGCCGGCCGATCGTTTGACGAGAGGACGACCGGCGCCGTGGGATTGCGTCCCGTGCCGCCGACGCCCGTGCCGCCGTTCGCTTCTTCCCAGTTGCCGCGCTGCGTGCTCCCGCCCTGCCACACGCCCGTGAGATCCGGCTTCCCATCGGTGGCGCGGGGAACTGCGCTCTGTCCGGAGATGACGACGACAACGAGACTGGCGCCGACGGCCGTGGCGGCGAAAAACGCGCGCATCACTTCACCTCCACCGCGGGCGTGTTGCCGCCGTCGCCGGTGCCTGCCGGCGGCCCGAAGAACAACTTCCGCCCATCGGGGACCGTGATCTCACGCGAATGCGCCCAGTTGCCGCCATCGCGGGCGCGCCAGCCGAACACCGTGATCGTGTCGCCGGGCTTCATGGTCGTGTCTCTCTTCCACCCGGTCCGGTACAGCACGGCAGGAGGGTAGCCTTCGAACTTCCAGTTGACCACCTTGCCCCCGTCATCCTTGACGTCGAGGTAGAAGTGGCTGTGCGGGTTCGTCCACTCGATGTTGGTGACGACGCCGGTCAGCGTGATCGGTTTGTTGGCGTCGTACTCCGCGCCGAACGAGTGATGAGCCGCGGGAAACGCTGAGAGGAGCAGGACCGCGAGCAGGACGCCGACGCTCGACCTTCGTCTTTCCATGGATTCTCCGTTAGCCAATCACCTGTTTCGCGATGGTCTGCAGCTGCAGGTTCGACGTGCCCTCGTAGATCTGACCGATCTTCGCGTCACGGAACAGCTTTTCCACCGGGTAGTCCTTGACGAACCCGTTGCCGCCGTACAGGTTGACCGCGAGCGACGCGACGCGCTCAGCGACCTCCGACGAGAACAGCTTGCACATCGCCGCCTCGGCCAGGAAGGGGAGCCGGGCATCCCGGAGCCGCGCCGCATTGTAAACGAGCAGCCGCGCCGCTTCGAGGTCTGTTGCCGCCCGCGCGACCTGGTGCTGAACGGCCTGGAACTCGGCGATCGGCTTGCCGAACTGCTTCCGCTCCTTGATGTAGGCCACGGCGTGGTCGAGCGCGCCCTGCGCGAGGCCGATCATCTGCGCGCCGATGCCGATGCGCCCCTCGTTGAGCGTCTCGATGGCGACCTTGTAGCCCTGGCCGACCTCGCCGAGCACGTTCGCCGCCGGCACGACGCAGTTGTCCAGGACGATCTCGCACGTGCTGCTGGCGCGGATGCCGAGTTTGTTTTCCTTCTTGCCGATGGTGAAGCCGGCCGCGCCGCGCTCGATGACGAACGCGGTGATGCCGCGGTGTCCGGCGTCGGGGTTCGCGTTGGCGAACACGATGAACACGCCGGCTTCGTGGGCGTTGGTGATCCACAGCTTCCGGCCCGTCAGCGACCAGTCGGTGCCGCGCGCCGTCGCGCGCGCCGCCAGGGCGAAGGCATCGCTGCCGGATCCCGCCTCCGACAGCGCGTACGCGCCAACCGTGTCCGCCGTGAGACGCGGGAGGTAGCGCTGCCGGAGATCGGCGGTGCCCCAGCGCAGCAGCGCGTTCACGACCAGCGTGTTCTGGACGTCAACCAGCACCGCCACGGCGGGGTCCACGCGGGAGAGCGCCTCCACGGCGAGCACGGCGTGGAAGAAGCTCGCCCCGCTCCCGCCCAGACTCTTCCGGCGCCTCGATGCCCATGACGCCGAGCGCAAACAGACCGTCAATCAGCGTCCGTGGCATGGCGGCCTGGTCGTCCATGTCGCGCACCGCGGGCCGGATCTCGCGGTCGGCGAATTCGTAAACGCTCTGCCGGAAGAGCTGTTCGTCCTCCGAAAGCGCGGTCAGCGGCGGCCGGGGCACGCGACCGATGTTAGCACCGGAAACGACCGCCGGGCCGGCTGGAAGCGTCTAAGATATGGAGTATGAGGAGCGCCATCCGGACCCTTCTCGTCACTGGACTCGTCGCCATCACCGTGTGCATCGCCGGGGGCCGGGCCCAGCAGCAGCAGCCGGCTGCCGACGCGCCCCCCGCGCAACCGGCCTTTCGCGCCGGGATCAACTTCGTCAGCGTGGACGTGATCATCTCTGACAAGAGCGGCGCGAACGTCGCGGATCTGAAGCAGAGCGACTTCGAAGTCACCGAGGACGGCAAACCGCAGGCGGTCGAAACCTTCAAGTTCCTCAAGCTCGACGGCGGCGTGATACCGGGCCCGGACGGGCCTCCCCGCGCCATCCGGACCGACGAGGACGAAGAGGCCGAGGCAGCCCGAGACGACGTCCGCCTGTTCGCGATCTTCCTCGACGACTACCACGTCCGCCGGCTCGCCAGCATGAGCGTGCGCGACCCGCTCTCGAGGTTCGTTGAACGGCAGCTGGGGCCCTCCGACATGATCGGTCTGATGTACCCGCTGCAGTCCGTCCTCAACCTGCGCATGACGCGCAATCACGGCGCCATCATCCAGGGCATCCAGCGGTTCAACGGCCGGAAGTACGACTACACGCCGATGAACGACATCGAGCAGCAGTACGCCAACTACCCGGTCGAGACGGTCGAGCGGATTCGGAACAAGGTGTCCCTCTCGGCGCTCAAGGGACTGATCATCCACATGGGCACGCTCAAGCAGGGGCGGAAGTCGATCATCGTCGTCAGCGAAGGGTTCACCTACATGGTGCCGCCGCAGCTGCGCAGCCCGAACTCGCAGATGCCGGCCGTCGCGGGCGTCACGGGCGCCGGCGCGGATCCGATCACCGAATCCCGCATGAACTTCTCCGCGACGATCGACATGCAGCAGGATCTGCGCGACGTCTTCGATGAGGCCAACCGGCAGAACGTCTCCCTGTACCCGGTCGATCCGCGCGGGCTGGCCGTGTTCGAGTTCGACCTGAGCGAGCCGTCGGTCGGCAACGACACGGATCGGCAGTACCTGAACGCGACGATGGACTCGCTGCGGACGCTGGCGGAGAATACCGACGGCCGCGCCATCGTCAACCGCAACGACCTCGAGGCCGGGATGCGGCAGATCATGCGCGACAGCAGCGCGTATTACCTGCTCGGTTACAGCTCCACGGTCGCGCCCTCTGACGGCAAGTTCCACGAGATCAAAGTCCGCGTGAAGCGGCCCGGGCTGCAAGTGCGCGCGCGCAAGGGCTACTGGGCGCTCAACGCCGAGCAAACCGCCAGGGCGCTGGCACCGCCCAAGCCGGCCCCGGCGCCAGCCGTCACGGCGGCGCTGGCGAACGTCGCCGCCGCCTCGACGCGTGCGCGGATCATCAGGACCTGGGTTGGGACGTCGCGGGGCGAGAACGGCAAGACGCGCGTCACGTTCGTCTGGGAGCCGACGCCGCGAACGGCCGCCGACCGCCCGCTGGGGCCAGGGGAGCAGCCGTCGCGTGTGTCGGTGATGGCCGTCGGCTCGAGCGGGTCGCCGATCTTCCGCGGGCGCGTGCCGGACATGGCTGTGGCGTCCACGTCGCCATCGTTGTCTGGCGCGGATGGCGTCGCCGGCGCGGGCGTCGCGCGTGGTGTTCGACGCCGCGCCCGGCAAGATGGAGCTGCGTCTGTCGGTCGAAGGCGGATCCGGAGTCCTCGATTCGGAAATCCGCGAAATCGTCGTTCCGGACCTCACGAGCACGCAGACGTCGCTCAGCACGCCCGTGCTGTTCCGCGGGCGCACGCCCCGTGACATCCAGCAACTGAAAGCCGATGCTCAGGCCGTGCCGGCCACGGGACGCGAGTTCAGCCGGACCGATCGGCTGTTCATGCGCGTGGCCGCGTATGGTGCGGGCGCTCCGACGCTCTCGGTTCACATGCTCAGCCGCGCCGGACAGACGATGTCAGAACTGCCGGTGACGCCGCCCGCCACGCCAGGCGGCGAGGCGGTCGTCGACATCCCGATCGCCGGCCTCGCCCCCGGGGAGTACATCGTCGAGGTCAAGGCGACCGGCGAGGGCGGCGAGGCGAAGGAACTGGTCGGGTTCCGCGTCGCCAACTGAGGCGGGATGCGGGCCCTGGCTCTCGCGCTTGCGGCGGCGGCGGCGACTCAGGCTCCGCCGCCGGCGCCTGATGCGAGCCGTCCGGCTCCCGATGCGGTCGTCATCGACGTCATCGCGACCGACGCACGCGGCCAGTTCGTCCCAACGCTGAAGGCCTCCGACTTCGTCCTGCGCGAGGACGGCGAGGTCCAGCGGATCGAGGACGTCCGCTTCGTCAAGGTCGACGAAAACGGACGTCTGTTCGCCGTCTACCTCGACGACTACTACGTCAGC
This sequence comes from uncultured Acidobacteriota bacterium, assembly GCA_963821285.1. GTDB lineage: Bacteria > Acidobacteriota > Vicinamibacteria > Vicinamibacterales > CAVVIG01 > CAVQJU01. Next base: position 92,637 of record CAWGDD010000010.1, on the reverse strand, counting down.
GCGGGCAACACCCGGCAGGTGCGCGATGCGCTGCATCGGTTCGTCGATCAGGACCTCGGTCCAGGCGACCTCGTCACCATTCTCCGTCCGCTGGACTCGCTGCTGTCGATCAGGCTGACGCGCGACCGCGAGGTGCTCCACCGCGCGATCGACGCGTTCGAGGGACGCCGCGGCGACTACGTACCGCGGACCGCGTTCGAGCGCGCCTACATGGTCAACGACCAGGCTCAAGCCGAGATCCAGCGCACCCAGTCGACCTGGTCGACGCTCAACGCGCTCGCGCTGCACCTGGCGAACCTCGGGACAGGCCGGAAGACGATGCTGCTCGTCAGCGAGCAGGCGGATCCGATGCTGCGCCGGCGCGGCCTCGAAGCGCTGCCGACGTCATCGTCGGTGATGCGGACGGCGAACCGCGCGAACGTGGCGATCTACGTCCTCGACCCGCTCGACGCGATCGCCAGGGCGGCCGCTCCCGAGGAGGGGCCGAACCTGCTCAGCGTGCTCGCCGACGATACCGACGGCGCACGGTTCGCGCCCGCGGCTGACGCGGCCGGCCAGGGGCTCGATGCGGGGTTACGGCGGATGGTCGCTGATGCGTCGGCGTACTACCTGCTGACCTATCGTTCCGCGCGGAACACTGACGGGATGTTTCACGCCGTCGACGTATCCGTGAAGACGAAAGGCGTTCAGCTGCGGGCGCGGAAGGGATTCTGGGCGCCCACGCCGGACGAAATCCAGCGCGCCAACCTGCTGGCGCGCGCGAACGAGCCCAGGCCGCCCGTCGTGCTGCCGCCCGCGCGGCGCACGAGCCCGATGATCCGGCCGTGGTTCGGCATGGCCAAGGGGACGAACGGGAACACGCGCGTGACCTTCGTCTGGGAGCCGGCCGGCGCCGTGCCCGGCGACCGCCGCGTCCGCACCCCGTCGCGTGTCGCGCTCAAGGTCACGGGCGCCAATGGGACGACGTTGTTCGAGGGGCCGGTACGGCCAACGGGCGCCGTTGTCTTCGACGCCCTCGACGCGGCCGACGCCCGCGCCGTCTTCGAGGTGCCGCCCGGGCGAATCCGCCTGGAGATGTCCATCGAGGATGCGGCGGCATCGTCGATCGATACCGACGTGCGCGATCTCATCGTGGGCGACCTGCGAGCGCCGGTGGTGATCGGTACGCCCGAAGTGCTGCGCGCCAGGACCGCGAAGGACGTGCGCGCGCTCGAGGCGAATCCCGATGCCGTGCCCGTCGCGTCGCGGGTGTTCAGCCGGTCCGAGCGGCTCGTCATCCGGGTGCCGGCGTACGCGCCCGGCGGCCCACCGGACATCACCGCGCAGTTGACGAACCCGGCGGGGCAGTCGATGCGCCGGCTCACGATCGAGCCAGCCGAGCCCCCGGATAGCCGCGCCCAGATCGAACTGCCGCTGGCGGGCCTCGCGCCCGGCGACTACGCCGTGGAAATCGTGGCCGCCAGCCCGGCCGGGCAAGCGAAGGAGACGCTTCGTTTCCGCGTGACGAACTAACCCCTAATCCCTAGCCTCTAACCTCCAGCCTCCAGCCTCCAGCCTCCAGCCTCTGAACCCCCTACGCATACATCCCGCGCATGCGTGTAACCGTCGCCACGCGGTCGATGGCGAGGATGTACGCGGCGGTCCGCATGTCCACCTTGTACTGGACGGCGGTTCGCGCGACGGCTGTGAACGCCTCGCTCATCTTGGCTTCGAGGCGGTCGTTGACTTCCTTCTCGGTCCAGAAATACCCGTAGCGGTCCTGCACCCACTCGAAGTAGGACGTCGTGACGCCCGCGCTGTTGGCGAGGATGTCGGGCACGATGAAGATGCCGCGATCGTGCAGGTGCTGGTGTGCGTCCGGCGTGGTGGGGCCGTTCGCGCCCTCGACGATGACCTTGGCGCGAATGCCCGGAGCGTTGGCCATCGTGATCTGATTTTCGAGCGCGGCCGGGATCAGGACGTCGAGATCGAGGGCGAACAGCTGATCGTTGGTCAATGGTTCGGCTGCGCCGAAGCCGGCGACCGTCTTGTTCGTGCGGGTGTGCTCGATGAGCGCGGGGATGTCCAACCCCGCCGCGTTGTAGACGCCGCCCTTCCAGTCGCTGACCGCGACGACCTTCGCGCCGGTTTCGGCGAGCAGATCGGCCGACACCGAGCCGACGTTGCCGAAGCCCTGGACACCGACCCTGGCGCCCTTGATGTCGAAGCCGACGTGTTTCGCCGCTTCGCGGGCGACAATCATGACGCCGCGGCCGGTCGCTTCGCGGCGGCCGGCCGACCCGCCCATCTCGACGGGCTTGCCCGTGACCACCGCCGTTTCGGTGTGGCCGACGTGCATGCTGTAGGTGTCCATGATCCACGCCATGGTCTGCTCGTTGGTGTTCACGTCTGGCGCGGGGACGTCCTTCTCGGGCCCGATGGCATCGATGATCTCGGCGACGTAGCGCCGGGTGAGCGCCTCGAGCTCGCGCTTCGACATCACGGACGGATCGCAGATGATCCCGCCTTTGCCGCCGCCGAAGGGGATGTGGGCGACGGCGCATTTCCACGTCATCCACGCGGCGAGCGCCGTGACCTCGTCGAGGTTGACGCCCGGGTGATAGCGGATGCCGCCCTTGGCCGGTCCCAGCGTGACGTTGTACTGCACGCGGAAGCCGGTGAAGACGACGATCTCGCCGCTGTCCATCTGCACGGGGCACGACACGATGATCTGCCGTTTCGGGTTCGTGAGGATGCGCCAGATGCCGCGATCGAGGTTGAGAATCCGTGCGGCCTCCTCGAATTCCTGCAGCATCGCGTCGAAGAGACTACCGGTTGTGACGGGAGGTGTCGTCATGTGGATGGTTCGTACGCTAACGCCCCGATCTGAGGGAAGTCAAGGCGGAGCCTTCGTGTTCTTCGTGTCTTCGTGACTATAATTTCACCAGGCATGAAGACCGCGGCGGAGCCTGCACGGACGTTCACGACGATCTCGGGCCGATCGATCGACCGTTTGTACACGGCCGAGAGTGTTGGCGGCGTGGACTACGCTCGCGACCTGAACGACCCGGGGGCGTTTCCTTATACGCGCGGCATCCACGCCAGCGGCTACGCCGGCAAGCTGTGGACGATGCGGCAGTTTGCGGGGTTTGGCTCGCCTGAGGATACGAACGCACGCTACAAGGCGCTGCTCGCCGCCGGCGGCACCGGCCTGAGCGTGGCCTTCGATCTGCCGACGCTCATGGGGCGCGACCCGGACCATCCGCTGGCGCTCGGCGAGGTGGGGAAGTGCGGCGTCAGCGTGGCGTCGCTGGCCGACATGGAGACGCTGTTCGACGGCATCTCCGTTGCCGATGTCACGACGTCGATGACGATCAACTCACCGGCCGCGATGATCTTCGCGATGTACCTGGTCGTGGCCGAGCGGCAGGGCGCTGACTGGCAGACGCTCTCGGGCACCATTCAGAACGATATCCTCAAGGAGTACATCGCCCAGAAGGAATATATCTTCCCGCCCCGCCCGTCGATGCGGATCATCGCCGACATCTTCGCGTTCTGCGCCAAACAGGTGCCGCGCTGGAACACCATCTCGGTCAGCGGGTACCACATCCGGGAGGCGGGGGCGACCGCGCTGCAGGAGCTCGCGTTCACGCTGCGCGACGGCCTCGAGTACGTCCAGTGGGGTGTTGACGCCGGGCTCGCGGTCGACGACTTCGTCCCGCGCATGTCGTTCTTCTTCAACGCGCACAGCGACTTCTTCGAAGAGATCGCGAAGTACCGCGCGGCTCGGTCGCTCTGGGCGCACGCGATGCGCGATCGATTCGGCGCGAAAGACGATCGGTCGTGGAAGCTGCGTTTTCACAGCCAGACCGCCGGTGTGTCGCTCACCGCCCAGCAGCCGTACAACAACGTGGTCCGGACGGCGCTGCAGGCCCTGGCGGCGGTGGCCGGCGGCACCAACTCGCTGCACACCAACTCGCTCGACGAGGCCCTGGCGCTGCCGACGGCGGCGGCGGCCGCTCTCGCACTCCGGACCCAGCAGATCATCGCTCATGAGACCGGCATCGCCGACGTGGGGGATCCGTTCGGCGGCTCCTACTTCGTGGAGAGGCTGACCCGCGACATGGAAGACGGCACCCGCCGCTACTTCGACGAGATCGACCGCATGGGCGGCATGGTACCCGCGATCGAGGCGGGCTTCCCGCAGCGTGAGATCGCCGAAAGCGCCTACCGGTTTCAACAGGCGGTCGAGGCCCGCGAGAAGACCATTGTTGGCGTCAACGACTTCGTGGAGGATCGCGGCCCGTTCGAGACCCTGTACATTGACGAGACCACGGGTGAGAAGCAGCTGGAGAAGCTCGCGCGCCTGAAACGGTCGCGTGACGGCGGCCGCGTCCGGACGGCGCTCGACGCGCTGAGCGAGGCTGCGCAGACCCGGCGCAACCTGATGCCGCCGATCCTCGACGCCGTGCGCGCGTACGCCACGGTCGGCGAGATGTGCGATGCGCTGCGCGACGTGTGGGGCGAATACGAGGAAACGGCGATCATATGAGGGCGACATACCAAGGGCAAAGGGCAAAGGGCAAAGGGCTGAGGCAAGGGCTGAGGGCTGATGGCAAGGAAGGTGAGGGTGGTGATCGCGAAGCCGGGGCTCGACGGCCATGACCGGGGCGCCAAGGTCATCGCGCGGGCCCTGCGGGATGCCGGCATGGAGGTCATCTACACGGGCCTCCGGCAGACGCCTGAGCAGATCGTCACGGCCGCGCTCCAGGAGGACGCCGACGTCGTCGGCCTGTCCATCCTCTCGGGTGCCCATAACCATATCGCCCCCAGGCTGATGGAACTGCTCAAGACGAACGGCCTGGACGATGTGCTGGTCGTGATTGGCGGGATTATTCCGGATGTCGACGTGCCCGGGCTGCACGCGATGGGCGTCAAGGGTATCTTTCTCCCGGGAACGCCGATGCAGGACATCATCAGCTTCATCAACGCGAACGTCCGGTCCCGGGCCTAGCCGGGGACTATCGGGCCTGCCGGCCCGTGCCGATACACTCAAGGTGCCGCAGACTCTGCTCCTCGCCGACGACAGCGTGACGATTCAGCGCGTCATCGAGCTGACGTTCGCCGATCAGGACATCGATGTGGTGGCCGTCAGCGACGGCGACCAGGCCATCGCCCGCCTCGACTCCCTCCCGCCCGACATCGTCCTCGTGGATATCGGGATGCCGGGGAAGAGCGGGTACGAAGTGGCCGCGTACGTGAAGCAGTCGCCTCGGTTGTCGCATATTCCGGTGGTGCTCCTGACCGGCGCGTTCGAACCGGTCGACGAGGCCAGAGCCGCGGGGGCCGGGTGCGACGGGGTGTTGGCCAAGCCGTTCGAGCCGCAGATGGTGATCGGCCGGGTCAAGGAGCTCCTCGGAGCCGGGCCGAAAGCGAAAAGGCCGGTTGGCTCGGATACCGGAACGTTCGGCGTATCGCAGCCCGCTGGTGAAGCGCCCGAACACGGCGTCAAGTCGATCGACGACTACTTCGACCAGCTCGACGCGGCGTTCTCGAACCTGTCGGGGAAGCCGGCGCAGCCGGCGGGACCCGTGGTTCCACCTGAGATCGACTGGTTCGGGCTGAAGCACGGAAGCTCGGCGTCCATGGCGGACCCCGAACTCCCAACGCATCAGGCCGCGCCAGAACCGGTCTGGGCGAAGGCCACGCCGCCCGCACCCGCAGATCCTCCCGCAGTCCAACCGCCACCGGCGGCGCCTGCCGCAGCCGTCCCTGTCCCCCTGGCCGTCACCGACGACCTCGTGGCGCAGGTGTCCGCACGCGTGCTGCTGCAGCTGACCGATCGCGTCGTCCGTGAGACGGTTGCCGAAATCGCCGAACGGCTGATCCGCGAAGAGATCGAGCGGATCAAAGCGTCCATTCAGTGACTGCCGACTGCCGACTGCCGACTGCCGACTGCCGACTGCCGACTGCCGACTGCCTCGACTGCCGACTGACCACCATCTGTAATACCATCGTCTGATGCCCGTTCCTGAGAAGCCTGCGCTGGAGGGCCTCGAGGCCCGCTGGACGGCGCGGTGGGAAGAATCGGGCGTGTACCGGTTCGACCGGACGCGTCCGCGCGACCAGGTCTTTTCGATCGACACGCCGCCGCCGACGGTCAGCGGATTGCTGCACGTCGGCCACGTGTTTTCCTATACCCACACCGACGTTGTCGCGCGCTTTCAGCGGATGCGGGGCAAGGCCGTGTTCTACCCGATGGGGTGGGACGACAACGGCTTGCCCACCGAGCGCCGCGTGCAGAACTACTACGGCGTCCGGTGCGATCCGTCGCTGCCGTACGATCCGTCGTTCGTCCCGCCGGAGACGCCGCCCAAGCCGCCGGTGTCGGTGTCGCGGCCGAATTTCGTCGAGCTGTGCGAGAAGCTGACGGCTGAAGACGAGAAGGCGTTCGAGCACCTCTGGAAGACGCTCGGGCTGTCGGTCGACTGGTCGATGACGTACGCGACCATCGACCGGCGATCGCAGCGAGTGTCGCAGCGCGCGTTCCTTCGTCTGCTGAAGCAGCCGTTAAGCCGGCCGTTCGGGGACGCGGTGCGCCGCGCCTACCAGTTGGAGGCTCCGACGCTCTGGGACGTGGATTTCAGGACCGCCGTCGCTCAGGCCGAGCTCAAGGATCGGGACGTGCCTGGGGCGTACCATCGGTTGCGGTTTCCACGGCTCGATGGCGGAGCGCCGGTTGAGATCGATACGACGCGGCCGGAACTGCTTCCCGCCTGTGTCGCGCTCGTGGCGCATCCCGACGATGAACGGTACAAGGAGTTGTTCGGCCAGCTCCTGGCGGTCAAGACGCCGCTGTTCCAGGCGCAGATCCCTGTGCATCCGCATCATCTCGCGGACCCGGCGAAAGGTACGGGCATCGCGATGGTCTGCACGTTCGGCGACGTGACCGATGTCATCTGGTGGCGCGAGTTGGCGCTCCCGGTCCGGGCGATCGTTCAGCCGAACGGCACGCTTGGCCCCGTCAGCTGGGGCGGAGGCGCGTGGGGGTCGGAGGACCATCCACAGGCGCAGCGGTTCTATGACCAGCTTGTCGGCTTGTCCACCGCAAAGGCACGCGCCCGCATCGTCGAGATGCTCCGTGACAGCGGCGACCTTATTGGCGAGCCACAGCCGATTACGCACCCTGTGAAGTTCTTCGAGAAGGGCGATCGGCCACTCGAGATCGTGACGAGCCGGCAGTGGTTCATCCGGGTGATGGACATCCGTGAGGAACTGATCGCTCGCGGCCGGGAAATCGAGTGGCATCCGCCGTACATGCGGGCGCGCTACGAAGACTGGATCAACGGGCTGACCGGCGACTGGTGCGTCAGCCGCCAGCGGTTCTTCGGCGTGCCGTTCCCCGTCTGGTACCCCGTCGACCAGAACGGCCGCGTCGACCATGAGCACCCGATTGCGGCCGCAGAAGATCGGCTGCCGGTCGACCCGTCGACCGATGTGCCCGATGGCTATACCGCGGAGCAGCGGGGCAAACCGGGCGGCTTTGTCGGCGATCCGGACATCATGGACACCTGGGCGACGTCGTCGGTGACGCCGCAGATCGTCTGCCGCTGGGACGAGGATCCGGATCTGTTCGCGCGAACGTTTCCAATGGACCTACGGCCGCAGGGGCACGACATTATCCGGACCTGGTTGTTCGACACGGTCGTGCGATCGCACTGCGAGCACAACCAGTCGCCCTGGAAACACACCGCGCTGTCAGGCTGGATCCTGGATCCCGACCGGAAGAAGATGTCCAAGTCGGTGGGCAACGTCGTCACGCCGCTCGGGCTGCTCGAAGAACACGGGTCGGACGGCGTGCGCTACTGGGCGGCGAGCGGCCGTCCGGGGACCGATACGGCCTTCGACACGAACCAGATGCGCGTCGGCCGGCGGCTCGCGATGAAGCTGCTCAATGCCTCGAAGTTCGCGCTGAGCGCAGCCGAACCGAAAGGGCCGATCAGCTGGCCGGTGGATCGCGCGATGCTGCGCAACCTGGCCGAACTGGTCGACGAGGCCACCGAAGCCTTCGAGGGCTACGACTACGCGCGCGCGCTGCAGAGAACCGAAACGTTCTTCTGGCGCTTCTGCGACGATTACCTCGAGCTCGTCAAGGGCCGCCGGTACGGCGAACAAGGGCCCGAAGCGGCCGGATCCGCCAACGCCGCGCTGTCGACGGCGCTGTCGGTGATGCTGCGGCTCTTCGCCCCGTTCCTGCCCTTCGTGACCGAAGAGGTCTGGTCGTGGTGGCAGGACGGATCCGTCCACAAAGCCGCCTGGCCGCGTGCGGAGGAAATCACGTCGCCCGTGCATCAGGACGATCAGGCCGCGTACGAGTGGGCGACGGCCGTTCTGTTCGAGGTACGGAAGCAGCGGTCGGAAGCCAAGCAGCCGCTCAAGGTGCCAATCACCAGGGTATCGATCACCGCCGAGGCCGGCGCGGTGGCGCTGATGCCGCACGTGGAGGCCGATCTTCGGTCGGCGTTGCGCGTGCAGGCTTTCGAGATCGCCAGCGGGGAGCCGCGCGCGATCGTTGTCGCGGGATATGAAGCTCCAGCCCCTTGACGTCGAGTCGTATCGCGAGACGGTCCGGCGGGCCCTCGCCGAGGATCTGGGCGTGGCCGGCGACATCACGACCGACGCGACGGTTCCGGCCGACGCGCGTGCCCGCGGCCAGTTCCTCGTCAAAGCCGACTGCGTGCTGGCGGGCCTCGACGTGGCGTTCGAAGCCTTCCGGATTCTCGAGCCCTCGGTGCAGGTCAGCGTCCGGAAGCCGGACGGTTCGCGATGTGTGCCTGGCGATGTCGCCGCAGAAGTGGTCGGGACGGCACGAACGCTGCTGGTCGCCGAGCGGACGGCGCTGAATTTCCTCCAGCGGCTGTCGGGCGTCGCAACCGTGACCCGCCGGTTCGTCGACGCGGCCGCCGGAAAGATCATCGTCCTGGACACGCGCAAGACCACGCCCGGCCTGCGTGTGCTGGAGAAATATGCCGTTCGCGCCGGCGGTGCGACGAACCACCGCGTCGGCCTGTTCGACGCGATTCTCGTCAAGGACAACCACATCCGGATCGCCGGCGGCGTCGCGGCCGCAGTCTGCGCCGCCCGGACAGGTCAGCCCCAATTGCCCATTGAGATCGAGGCCGAGACGCTCGAACAGGTGGACGAGGCGCTCGCCGCCGGCGCGCACACGATCCTCGTGGACAACATGGCTGTGGCAGACATCCGCGAGGCCGTCCGGCGTTCGGCGGGCCGTGCGAAGGTCGAGATCTCGGGCGGCGTCACGCTCGATCGGGTGCCTGAACTCGCCGCGACGGGCGCGGATTTCGTGTCGGCCGGGGCGCTCACGCATTCGGCACCGGCCGTTGACATCAGCTTTGAAATCGAACCCCTCGGGTGACGCGCTCCCGCGCGATCTCGAGGACGCGATCGCGCGCACCGGTGACCGGCTTGGCCGCCTGGCGTCCCGCATCGTGTTCCTGGCGAGCACTGGATCCACCAACGACGTCGCGTCCGCTCTCGCGGCGTCCGGCAACCACGAGGGCGCCGTCGTCATCGCTGACGCGCAGACCGCCGGCCGCGGACGACGGGGCCATGCGTGGCTGTCGCCGCCCGGAAGCGGTTTATACGTCTCGGTGGTGCTCACGCCTGCCCGCGCGCACGCAGGAGGCGACAAGGCGACGACACTCGTCACGCTGGCTGCCGGCGTGGCGCTCGCGCAGGGGATCGAGGCGGCCACCGGTCTTCGCGTCGATCTCAAGTGGCCCAACGATCTCTACGTCACGGCCCGGAAACTCGGGGGCATTCTCGCCGAGGGCGTATCCGACGCCGTCGTGGTCGGCTACGGCATCAACGTCAGCGCGACGGCGTTTCCGCCCGATCTGGCCGGCCGGGCCACGTCGCTCGAGCGCGAACTGGGGCGCCAGGTTGGCCGCGCGCACGTGCTCGCCGAGACGCTTGCGTCGCTCGCAGCCCGGTACGACGACCTCCTCGAGGGCCGGTTCGATGCTATCCTCGACGAGTGGCGCGGCCGCGCTCCCGGAGGCCGCGGTGCCCGCGTGTCGTGGACGACGCCATCCGGTACGCAAAGCGGCGTAACAGCCGGTATCGACGACCGGGGCGCGCTTCTGGTGGACATCGGCGGCCGCCTCGAGCGCATCGTCGCCGGCGAACTGACATGGCTTTAGATTGATAGTGCAGTCGTAGTGCAGGCCTTCAGGCCTGCGTCACGGCGGGCCTAAAGGCCCGCACTACTTCGGTATCCGGCATGCTTCTAGCGCTCGACATTGGCAACACGAACATCGTGCTCGGTGTCTTCGACGGCAAGACGCTGGCGCACAGCTGGCGCCTGACGACGCTGCGCGATCGGACGGCGGACGAACTCGGGTTGCTGATGCACGGGCTGTTCGACGTCTCGGGCGTCGAGCGGCGGGCGGTGCGCGCCGTGATCATGGCCTCGGTCGTGCCGCCGCTCACCAACCCCGCGCGCGCGATGGTCGAGCGCTACCTGGGCGTGAAAGCCATGGTGGTCGAACCCGGGCTCGAGACGGGGATGCCAATCCTGTACGACCCGCCGTCGGACGTCGGAGCCGACCGGATCGTGAACGGTATCGCGGCGTACGAGCAGTACGGGCGGGCGGCCCAGTGCCCGCTGGTCGTCCTGGACTTCGGCACGGCGACGACGCTCGACGCGATCACCGCCAAGGGCGAGTACCTCGGCGGGGCAATCTGCCCGGGCGTGACCATCTCGGCGGACGCGCTGTTCCAGCGGGCCGCCCGCTTGCCGAGGATCGACGTCCGCAAGCCCACGACCGTCGTCGGACGGACCACGGTCGGCGCGATGGAATCCGGGCTGTTCTGGGGCTACGTGGGCATGGTCGAAGGGCTGGTTCGGCGCATGAGCGCGGAGCTGGCGGGGCCCCGCGGCAACACTCTCTGCGTCGCGACGGGCGGGCTGGCCAGTGTCATCGCGCCGGAGACGCCGCTCATTCAGCACGTGGAGCCCGACCTGACGCTGCACGGCTTGAGAATCGTGTGGGAACGGAACCAGTAGATTTCTGCCGCGAGATCGAGTCCTACCTCTGCCAGAAGAATGACGGCCACCTCGTGCGGGTCACGGGACCGTCCTTCGATCTCGTCTCGGGCTGGGCCGCGCAGGGCATTCCGTTCAAGATTGCCTGTCAGGGCATCGATCGCTATTTCGAACGCTACTACCAGAAAGGGCCGCGGCGGCGGCCGGTCCGCATCGACTTCTGCGACGCCGATGTCCTCGACGTGTTTGACGAATGGCGCCGCGCCTTAGGTTTACCTCGCGACTTGCCGCGCCGAAGCCCGGAGGGCGAAGGCGGGAGCCCACAGGGCGGGGAAACTCGCGAATCCAGCGGGTCGCTGCCCGACCACCTGCAGCGCGTTGTCCTGAGGCTGACCGCGGCAAGAGCGAGCGGCCGCCTCGGCGAGGCATTCGATGCCCTGATCGACCGGGCCGCGCGGGAAATGGACGCCGCTCGCGCGGAAGCTCGAGGCGTCCGCGGCCCCGCCCGTCAGGCGTTGCTCGAACGGTTGACGTGGCTCGACGCCGAGATCCTCGCCGAAGCGCGGCGGTCGCTTGGCCCGGCAGCGATCGGTGACCTGGAGCGCGAGGCCGGCGAGGAACTGTCGTCGTTTCGCGAGCGCATGGCGGCGGATGCCTACGAACGCGTGCGGGCGGCTGCCGTCGACCGGCTGATCAGACGTCGGCTCGCGCTCCCCACGATCGCGTTCACGTGATGCCGGCACCGGGCGAATCAGTCCAGCTCACCATCGAGAAGCCGGCGGCTGGCGGCCGGATGATCGCGCGCCTCAACGGCCAGATTGTGCTGGTCGGAGGGGCGATCCCGGGCGAGCGCGTGACGGCCCGCGTCGAGCGCGTGGGCAAGGGCGTCGTCTACGCCGACACGATCGGCATCGACACCGCGTCAGCGGATCGGCGGCCCGTCGCTGCCGATCCGCTGTGCGGCGGTTGCTTGTACGCGCACATCAGCTACGCCCGGCAGCTCGAGATCAAAGCGCAGGTCATCGCCGACGCGTTCGGACGAATCGGCCGGCTGACGCTACCTGCAGCCGTCCGCGTCGCGCCGTCACCGGAGGACGGCTACAGAATGCGCGCCAGGCTTCACGTGCGCGGGCGCCGCGCCGGGTTCTTCCGCGAGGGCACCCACGAGATGTGCGATGTGCGGCAGACGCGACAGCTCCTGCCGGCCAGCTGCGATGCCCTCGAGTCCTTCGTCAACGAACTCGCATCGCTCGGTCTGGATACGGTGAGCGAGATCGAGCTGTCGGAGAATGTGGACGCGTCCGAACGTGCGTTGTGCCCCGAGCTGCGGACGGCGATGGACGCCCGGATGCGCGATCGGCTGGCGGCCATCGACGGCGTGACCGGCGTCGGACCGGACGCGTCGGTCACCGACCGCATCGCCATCGGCGGCGCGCCGCCGGTCGTGTTCAGGCGCAACGTGCGGTCGTTCTTCCAGGGCAACCGGTATCTGCTGAGCGACCTCGTTGGCCATGTCGTGGGACTCGTGCCGCAGGGCGCCGACCTGCTGGATCTGTACGCCGGCTCCGGGCTGTTTGCGCTGGCGGCGGCTGCGACACGGCAGGCGCGGGTGACGGCTGTGGAAGGCGACCGCGTCGCGGCGAGCGACCTGAAGGCGAACGCGTCGGCCCACGCCGGCGTGGATATGCATCACGAGCCGGTCGAGGAGTTCCTCGACGCGAGGCGGGCCAGGCCGGGTGTGGTCGTAGTCGATCCGCCGCGCACCGGGTTGTCGCGCGCGGCAATTGACGGCGTGATTCGTCTGGGAGCCGGCTGCCTGATCTACGTCAGCTGCGATCCCGCCACGCTGGCCCGCGACGCGCGCCGGTTCGTCGATTCGGGTTATTCGGTCGAACGAGTCGACGCCTTCGACCTGTTTCCAAACACGCCACATGTCGAGGCGGTGGCGGTGTTCGCGTCCGTGTAACCGTCCGTGACACTTCGGGACAAGCCATGACCGATCTCTTCCCGCGCGTACAGAGCTGACTCGTTATGGCGAAGAATGATGCACGACGTCGCCGGACGCTTGCGCCTGGCGACGTCGTTCTACGTGCATACCGAGCCGCCAATCGCGGTCGGTTCGCTGAGGCTGATCGTTACGCCATTCCCTCTCTCCGGCGGAAGCACGGAACGAACGCAATGCGCGACACTCTTGACGGCCTGGCCGCCGTCGTGCCCACGCTGGAGGAAGGCGCCAGACAGGCAAATGGCGAAGTTCGTTGCCGCCATGCGGACCTTCGAGGATCCATATTTCTGCTGGAAGGCGATGACCCGTGGCCGCTCAATTGCGTCCATGCACGTCGTTCGCGAAACCATTTGATTGAATCGAGCGAGTGTCACGATCGCCTTACGTCTCAAGAGTGGCGATAAGGTAAGGGAACGGGAGAGACTCGTGCGCACGAGGGCCGGCTGGCTTATTGGAGAACCCTGAGCGCCGTCTAACCCGTCTGTGCTCGATCTCGATGGACCGTTCGCCCTCTATTGCCAGGCCGAGTAGACGGGCTTGCCGACCAGGTACGCCGGGTTGGCGCCGGGCCGGGGCCGGAACTTCTGGAAACGGCCGGCGTCCACCTCCGCGACGTAGAGGTTGCCTTCCTGATCCGTGCTCATGCCGTGCACGCCCCACAGCGTGCCGGGGAAATCTGCCACGGTGCCCCACGCGTACAGCAAGCGGCCGTCGAGGTCGTATTTCAGCATCTTGTGCGTGTTGCGGTCGAAGGTGACGGCGGCTCGATCCGCGCCGATCTGCACGAAGTGGAGGCTCGACGGGCTGACGGCAATCTTCCACTCGGAGAGGTATTTTCCGTTCTCGTCGAAAATCTGGATGCGGTGGTTGTCACGATCGTTGACGAACACGCGCCGTGTTTGAAGATCCACGGCGACGCCATGTACGTTGTTCATGTACCCCGGGCGCGTCTCCTTCCCGGGCTCGCCGCGCTTGCCGAAATCCAGCAGGAACTTGCCCTGCGCATCGAACTTCGCGACGCGCGTGCCGTTGTACCCGTCGGAGACGTAGAAGCTTCCGTCGGGCAGCCACGCCATGAACGTCGGCCGGTTGAAGTGCGTACCATCCGCGCCAGGAACGTTGGGCGTGCCGATCGTCTGGACGAGCTGCTTGCCGTCGTTGGTGAACTTGTAAATCGCATGCGTGTGATCGTCGACGACCCACACGTGCTTCTGTGAGTCGTAAGGGCTGATGTAGACGGCGTGCGGACGCTTGAACATCTTGTCCCACTGCGTCCACTCTTCGATGATGTTGCCCTGTGCATCCACGACGACGATGCAATGCTCCCAGCGGGAGTCCTGGCCGAGCTCGCGATACGGCGGGGACGCGCCCCTCCAGATCTCCATCCCCTTCGCGGGATCCTGACCCGATCCGCCGGCCCCCGGAGGAGCGGCCGTGTTCGCGTTGCGCCACGGGAGCCCGGCGAGCGGAAATTGCACGTTCGGTCCGATCTCGGGGAAGAGCTTCGTGCCCGGGCGAGGGATGTTCGGCAGCTCGCCGCCGCTGATCAGATAGACCCGATTCGGGCTCTCGGCGAAGATGCCTCGCGCTCCTCCAAAGGTCCACTTGTCGTGTCCGGGAAGCGTGCTCAAATCTTTAGGCCAGCCCGGGACGACCTCGTACGGCCCGGAGACGTCCTCCGCGCCGATCGCCTGCGGGACGGCCGAAAACGCTGCGCCTGTCGCGGATTCGGCAGACGACGGCATCAGGCGGCCGCCCAGCGGAATGCCGGCGGCGAGCCCCACCAGGAGCGCCAACGCGATCGTTGCTGTCTTCCTCATGCACAGTCCTCCGCGCCAGCGGACTATACAAGGCATCGGGCCGTGAGGCCAAGGGCGATGTCTTCACTGGGCCTACAATGCGGTGTGTCTTCCGGCACGGTTTACTCGTTCGGTCCCTTTCAGCTCGACACGCGCTCGAAGCAGCTGACCCGTGACGGTGAGCGCGTGACGATCAGCGACCGGCACGTCAGCGTGCTGCAGCATCTGCTGGCCAACGCCGGTTCGATCGCATCCAAGGACGCGCTCATCACGGCCGCGTGGGAAGACGTGGCCGTCACCGACAACAGCCTGGAGCAGGTCGTGTCCGCGTTGCGCCGGCTCATCGGCGATGGGCCCGATGGGCGACCCCGTCTCGAAACGGTGCCCCGCCGAGGCTATCGGTTCGCCGGCGAGGTGTCCCGCGTGGTGCGCCGCGAATCCGATCAGGCGCTCGAGGCGCTGCTGGCGCCGCATCGTGCCTGGATCGAGGGGCGTGCCGCGCTCGAGACGCTGGCGCGCGACCAGATCATCCCCGCGAGAGACGCGTTCGAGCTTGTGTTGCGCAGCGACCCGGACCAGGCGTCGGCGCACGTCGGGCTGGCCAACGCCTGCGTCATGCAGTTCGAGATGACGCGGGCTGATGAATCGCCCGATGTCGCCTCCCTGGCCAGGGCTGCACATCACGCGCGCGAGGCGTGCCGTCTCGATGCCGCCTATGCCGAGGCGTGGGCGACCCTGGGCTTCGTCCTGGGGCAGAGCGGGAGCGGTGCGGACGCGCTCGCGGCGTCGAGGCGTGCGGTGACGCTCGAGCCGGACAACTGGCGGCATCATTTTCGCCTCGCATTCGTGGGGTGGGGAGAAGAGCGGTTGCGCGAGGCTCGGCGGACGCTGGCGCTTCTGCCCGGGTTCCCGCTGGCGCACTGGCTCGCGGCCACGGTGCACGTGGCACGACAGGCGTTCGGTGAAGCCGGGCGTGAACTGGCCGCCGGGATTGCGGGCCAGGATGCACAAGAGGGTGGGCCATCGCGCTTCAGCGGCGTGGCGCTTCATTGGCTGTCGGGGCTCATCCACCTGAACGCGGGAGACCACGACCGTGCGCTCGAGGCGTTCGAGCGCGAGCTCTCGTACGAGGGTAGCGGTCACCTCTACGCGCGTGAATGCTGCGCGAATACCTGGTATGCGATCGGATCGCTGAGGCTGCGGCAGGGTCGGCTCCCGGAGGCTCGCGACGCGTTCGGGCGCGCCGTTGAACGCGTCCGGGTACATCCCATGGCCCGAGCGGGTCTGGCCGCTGCCATGCCGGCCGGCGCGCGTCCGGCCACGATGTCAGCCGTCGACGGCCGGACTGGCGCTGTGAACGACTCGGTCAACGCCGCGATGATCGGCGCCGTTCAACTCGTCCTGACCGGCGCTCACGACGCCGCGGTTCGCCTGCTCGACGATGCGCTGGCGGCCGCCCCTCCAGGCAACGCCGGATGGGTGATCCCGATCGAGCCGCTGCTGAACGTGGGCAGAACAGCCGCGGCCTGGACACCGGTCCTTGCGCGTCTGCGGACGCGCGCGAGCTAGAACGCTTTTCAGATCGGCGTAGCTGCAAGTCCCCGGTCCTTGGGCCTTGGTTCCCGGTCCGTTCTTAGTCCATGGTCCACGTGTCCGCGTGTCTGTGTGCTGGCTCTGGGACACCATGGACGAGGGACGAAGGACGGACCAAGAACAAGGGCCCAAGAACCAAGGACTGGCGCCTACACCGATGCGAAAACCGCTCTCGTGTTCACGGGCAGGCCTGCACCACACCGATCAGGGTTTTTCAGGGAATCCATCAGGACATCGCCGGGTGTCAACGCGCACCATCAGGCCATGGAGGTCTGTATGCGTGTTGCCTGTCTTGCTCTCGTGTTCGCTGCTATGGCCATGCCGCTCGGTGCTCAGACTGCATTCTCGCCGCCCCCGCCCGCGAAGATGGTGAGTCTTTCAGGTCCCCGGTTCGGATTCACGTCGCTCAGCGAGGGCGTGATCGAGAAGCTCCAGGAGCGACAGATTGACGTCGGTACGGCGGTCTCCCAGTTCGGATGGCAATTCGAAAAGCAGCTCTACAGCAAGGAGCAGCGGGTTCGCGGCCCTGAACGAACTGGTCGTGCTGGTCGGCGGCCTCGACCAGGGCGTCGCGCTTCCAAGCGCGACGTGGATGGTCGGGGTGCGCACGAGGGAAGGCACCGAGTTCGGCGTGGGCCCCAACATCACGCCAGCCGGCGTGGCGCTGGCGTTCGCGGCCGGCGTGACGATCAGAACCGGCATCCTCAACGTGCCGATGAACGTCGCTGTCGTCCCGTCAAAGGCCGGGATGCGGGTGAGCTTTCTCACGGGTTTCAACATGCGGCGGTAGGTTGGTCCCGAGTTCGTGGTTCTTGGTCCAGAGTCCGTCCTTGGTCCCGAGCGATCCTTTGTCCTGTCCACCTGAACGACGCCACCAGGATGGACAAGGGACCGGAGGACTAAGGACGGACCAGGAACCATGGCCCAAGGACAAGGGACGAATACGATTTGGACGCTACGCCTTCCTGGTCGCCGCTTCGACCAGGCCCTCGAACAGCGGCCGGAATTCGCCCGTGCGCCAGAAGTTCTCGGGGTGCCACTGGACGCCGACGCAGAACGCGGCCGCGGGGTCTTCGATGGCTTCGATGACGCCGTCGGGCGCGGTGGCCGACGCGATGAGGCCGGGCGCCAGCTGCCGGATGGCCTGATGGTGACGGCTGTTCACGTCGCACGAATCAGTGTCGCTCAGGCGCTCGCGCATCAGCCGGGCGAGCATCGTGTCCTTGTCGATCCAGATCTCGTGTGCGAACTCGAACGCCTGGTGCGGCGGGACCTCGAGCTTGTGCGCGAGCGCGCCGGGCACTTGCGACGGGATGTCCTGCACGAGCGTGCCGCCGTACGCGACGTTCAGCACCTGCACGCCGCGGCAGATCGCCAGGATGGGGAGCCCGCGCTGTCGCGCCAGCGCGACCAGACCCAGCTCGAAATCGTCGCGGCCGGGCTCGGCGGCGTCGATCGTGGGATGCGGCGACTCGCCGTACGTCTCGGGAGCGACGTCGCCCCCGCCGGTGAGCAGCAGGCCGTCGAGGCCCTCGAGCGTCCCCGGCAGGTCCGTGGATGGGTCGAGCACGCGGACCTCGCCGCCGACGTGGAGGACCGACTGTCGGTAGTCCTCGAGCTTGCGGCAATTCGTCACACCGATGAGCGCCATAGTGTTCGGCCGCCCTACATCCGCGCCGGGACTTCAATGCCCATCAACGCCAGCGCCCGCGTGAGCTCGTCCCTGACGTACGACACCGCGGCGGCGCGCCACCGCTTCAGCTCCGGGCGCTCCTCGCCGAGAATCGGGTAACGGTGGTAGAAACCGTTGAACATCTGGGCGAGGCCGAACGCGTATTTGGCCAGCCCCGAGAACTCGAGCGATCGCACCACCTGATCGACAACGTCATCCAGCCGCGACGCCTCGAGCACCATCGCCCAGCAGTCCAGCGATTCGAGTTCGTCGGCCGGCGTCTGATCGATCAGTGCGACGATGTCGGCGGCCGTGTGCCCCTCGCGTTCCTGCAGTTTGTGGAAGATGTTGTTCGCGCGTACGACAGCATACTGCAGATACGGCCCCGTTTCGCCCTCGAAGCTGAGTGCCTCCTCGATGTCGAACACGATCAGCTTGCCGCGCGAGAACTTCAGCATGAAGTAACGGATCGCCGCCACCGCAATCTGTCCGGCCGTGCGGGCGCGGTCGTCAGGATGGATCTCGGGGTTGCGCTTCGCGACTTCGGCGGCGGCCTTCGCGGTCAGCAGGTCGAGCAGGTCGTCGATCTTGACGCCGAGCCCCTTCCGGCCCGAGACCTCGACGAAGGGCTTGCCGTCGGCGGCCGGTTCGTAGCCGAGTTCCTTCGCCGTTGCGTGCGACAACGCCACCATCTCGTACGAGAAATGAACCGATCGCTCGGCTTCGTCAGGGTGCCCGAGCGTGCGGAGCGCCTGGCTGAGCAGCGCCTGCAGGTACATCTGCCGCGAATCGATGACGTTGTAGATGCGTCTGGCGCGGCCGAAGGCGGGGGCCGCCGGATCGGTGTCGCCCGACGTGGTGGCCCAGAGCGGCCGGCCGTCGGCCTGCGTGCCAAAGAGACGGTACCGGAAGTCACGTCCGAGCAGGCCGAATTTCCAGAACTGGTTGGCGATGTCCTTGCCGACGTAGGTGACGACGCCGTTCGATCGAACGATCACCTTTTCACGCTTGGCTAGGTCCTCCGGCTCGTGACTCGCCTCGCCTTCTTCGCCTGAGCCTGGCCTTCGTCGATGCGCATCACCCAGCATCCCGCCAGCTTGCCTTCGGTCTGCAGGAACACGGCGCCCTGCGCTTTCAGGATGTCGAACGCGTGCGCCCAGAACTGCAGCCGGAGGATGTCGCCTTCGTGCGTCAGCAGGTCGTAGCCGACGTTCAGCCTCGCCATCGTCTTCAGGTGGCAGCGGACGATGCGGTCGGCGATGAAGGCGCCGATGTCGGCCGTCTCGTTGTGGCCGGCTTCGAGGTCGTGCAGCGTCCGCGTCGCGCGCGCCGAGCCGATCGGCCTGCCCGTCGTACCACTCGGTCACGCGCGCATACAGGTCCCAGCAGTAGTAGTCGAACCGCGTCGTGTCCGCGATCGTCCGGATGTCGCCCAGGGACTTGTGTTCGAGGTCGCGGAAGCCGACGATGATGTCCGCGACCTGGACGCCGAGATCGTCGATGTAGTTCTGCACTTCGACCGGCGTGCCGTTGAACCTGAGCACGCGAACCAGCGTGTCGCCGAGCGTGGCGTTTCGCAGGTGGCCGATGTGCGCCGCCTTGTTGGGGTTGATCGCCGTGTGCTCGACGACCGTCTTCTCGCGCGTGCCCGCGTCGGCGGCCGGCGCCTCGCCTCGCAGCCGGGCCAGCAGAAATGCGCGGCGGTCGAGGGAGATGTTCAGGTATCCGTTCGGCGCTGCCTCGATCTTCGACACGCCGGGGACGAGGCCGATGGCGGCGATCAGTTCCTGCGCGATGGCTCGCGGTGCCTTGCGCAGCGGTTTGGCGAGCTGAAATGCCACCGTCACGGCAAGGTCGCCCATCGCGCGATTGGGCGGCACCTCGATCGCAAACGGCGGGACGTCGGCAAGCCCGTACTGCGCGGTCACCGCCGCGGCGACCCGATCGTGAACCTGTCTGAGGACGTTGAGAATCATGAATGGATGTCGTTGTGAGGCGCGGCCGCGTTGTCCGCCGGGACCGGCCGATACGGTCGTGCTAGGATTGAATTCCCTTTGCCTCGATCGCCCGATACTCGAGCGGTGTGTTGAGGTTGGCGAGGAGGCGGTCCGGGTCGCCGAACGAAGCGATCGCGTCGCGCGTCACGACGCGCACCCGCACATCCTCGAAGAGGCCGTCAACCCTGAGCCGCCCGTCGGCCAGCCGGCGGGTGATCGGCTCGAGACACGCGCGCGTGTAGGCGGCACACAACGGATGATAGCCGCCTTCTGTGCGCGGGACGACGAGTTCGGGCTGGTCGGGGCCGTTGACGAGCGTCAGAAAATGACGGAGCAGGGGCGCCGAGACAAAAGGCATGTCGCAGGCCACGACGACCACGACCGGCGCCCGCGCCGCGGACAGCGCGGCATGAAGCCCGCTGAGTGGCCCGCAGCCCGGCACCAGGTCGGGGACGTGGCGCGCGCCGTGTCAGGTTCCCGGGCGGCGCCGGACCACCGACCAGCAGCAGGTCGTCGGTGATCTGCGACAACTCGGCCAGCTGGTGCTCGAGGATCGTCCGGCCGGCGACGACGAGCGCGCCCTTGTCGAGGCCGCCGAAGCGTAAGGCCCGACCGCCGGCGAGGATGGCGGCGGAAGCCAGGGGTTCAAGGTTCAGGGTTCAGGTTCAGGGTTCAGGGTTCGAATCTGACTCGATATTACAGCCTTTATGCGTGACGCCGTCGTCGGACGCGTGCTGGTCGCGAGCCTTCATCAGGGAATTTCGGACGTCCTGCCGACGCGCCTCGCGTTCTACGAGAGCTGGCTGCACGCCGAGGGGTTGCGGGACGGCACCATCGGCCTCGCGCCGCTGTACGCCGTCCTGAGCTTTCTGCGGCAGGAAGGCAAGGACCCGTACGACCGGATCACGACGTGCGCCGGCGAGTACGCGGCCGAGTGGACGGTGCAGTCGATGGCGCCGCTCGAGCGCACGCTGACGAAGGCGGCGCCCGCGTGGCTGCGCAGCCGGCTGCTGCTGCGGCGGCTGGGCCGGCTCGTCAACGAGAGCTACACCGGCAGCCGCGTCGTGTCGCGGCTCCGGCGCGGACAGGCGACCGTGGACGTCCGCGGGTCGGTCTTCTGCACGGTCCGCGATGCGGTACCGAGTCCGCTGTGCGGGTTCTACGTCGCGGCGTTCACGCGCCTCCACGCGCTGTTCGATCTCACCGCGCGCGTGGAAGTGGCGTCGTGCCGCGGCACGGGACAGCCGGCCTGTCTGATGACGTTCGCCCCCTCCGATAACCGCGCCGCCAGCGGGTAAACGGCAGCCGCGCAGCGGTCTCCAGCGGGGGCTTGTACTCGCCGTTGAACGGTGCTAAGATGCCGCAAAGTGAGCACCACACAAGTTCAGGACGACGGCTTCCACGAAATCCAACTGAACGGTAAGCAGTTGGTGTTTCTGTTCATGGCCGCCACGGTCGTGTCCGTGGTCATCTTCCTGTGCGGCGTGCTCGTCGGCCGCGGCGTCAAAGCCGAGCGAGCGGCCGTGACATCCGATGCGGGCTCCGGGGCGATCATCCAGGACGCGCCGCCGTTGTCGGCGCCGGCGGCCGGGCAACAGACCGCCGCCAGCGTCGAACCGGTCGCCGTGGCTCCGCCGGCCGTGCAGGAAGACAAGTTCAGCTATCCCGATCGTCTCGAGGACGTGGCTCGCAAGGAAACGCTGAAAGCCGCCGCGTCCACGCCGCCGCCCGCTCCGATCCCGGTCCCG
Source organism: uncultured Acidobacteriota bacterium (assembly GCA_963821285.1). Taxonomy (GTDB): domain Bacteria; phylum Acidobacteriota; class Vicinamibacteria; order Vicinamibacterales; family CAVVIG01; genus CAVQJU01. Next base: position 70,776 of record CAWGDD010000010.1, on the reverse strand, counting down.
AAGGCCGCGGCGCCGGTCGCTGCGGTCGCCCCGAAGGAAGCAAAGCCGGAATCGCAACCGCTGCCGACGCCGGCTGCCGCGGCGCCGACGCGCGGCGACGGCTACGCGATTCAGGTCGCGGCGCTTCGCGAGCCGGGCGAGGCCGACACGATTGCGAAGCGGCTGGTCTCGAAAGGCTACGACGCGTACGTGCTCACGCCGCCTGGCGGCACGCCGAACGTGTATCGCGTGCGCGTGGGCTCGTTCAAGACGCGGCGTGACGCCGAGCCCCTGGCGGCGAAGCTGCAGCAAGAAGAACAGTTCAAGCCCTGGATCACTCGCTGACGCGTTGGATCGCCTTCACGCTTGCGGCAGGCGTCTTCCTGCTGGTCGCGTTCGTCCGTACTCCATCGGCACAATCAACCGCGATTAAACTGGCGACGGTGGTTCCGGAGAACTCCATCTGGGACCGGAACCTCAAGCAGATGGCCGCCGAGTGGAGTCAGGCCACCGGCGGACGCGTGTCGCTGACGGTGTTCGGCGGCGGATCGCAGGGCGACGAGCCGACGGTCCTGCGGAAGATGCGCCTCGATGCGCTGCAGGCGGCGTCGCTCACCGGCGTGGGGCTTGGCACGATCGACGCGTCCTTCAACGTCTTCGACGTGCCGTTCTTCTTCGAGTCCTACGACGAGCTCAACGAGGTCACCGAGCAACTCACGCCCGAGATCGGCAAGCGTGTGGAGGCGAAGGGTTTCGTCCTCCTCAACTGGGGCCACGGCGGCTGGACGCAGCTGTTCACCAAGAAGCCCATCGCGACCGTCGCCGATTTGAAGAAAGCCAGGCTCTACACATCGGCCGGCAACGATCGCATGGTGCAATGGTTCAAGGCCAACGGTTTCGAGCCCCGCGCGATGGCGATGACCGACATCATGACCGGCTTGACGACAGGTATGGTCGAGGCCGTGCCGACGACGCCGCTGGCGGCGCTGCTGTTCCAGTGGTACCGGCAGACGCCGAACATGCTCGACATCGGCCTGGCCCCCGTGGTCGGCGCCACCGTCATGACACGGAAGGCCTGGAACGCCGTGCCCGAAGCGGACCGGCCGAAGCTGCGCGCGGCCGCCGCGGGCGTGCAGAAACGCCTGCAGGAGGACGTCCCGAAGCAGGATGCGGCCGCTGTTGCCGAGATGACCAGACGCGGTCTCGTCGTGACGCAGGCGTCCGCGCCGGAGTGGCGGCGCGAGATCGACGCGCTTGCGAAGACGATGCGCGGTGAGATGGTGCCCCCCGACATGTTCGACCTCGCCGTCAAGGCGAGGGATAACTACCGCAAACAGCATCGGACCGGCACGGCGAAGTGATCCGGCTGCTCGCGACGGTCGAGGACGGGGTCGCCTCCCTGGCGCTCGCCGCGATGGTGGCGTTGCCGCTGCTCGAAATCGTCGTCCGCCGGCTGTTCGGCGTCGGCGTCCCCGGTTCCGGTCCGTTCGTTCAGCACCTCACCCTGTGGGTCGGCTTCCTGGGCGCGGCGATCGCCGCACGCGAGGGGAAGCTCCTCGCGCTCGCGACCGGCACAGCCGTACCCGGCGCGTGCGCGCAGGCCAGCCGCCGATCTTTGGTGCGGCGGTCGCGGCCTGCATGGCGACGATTCTGGCCTACGGCGCCGTCCAGCTCGTCGTCACGGAACGCGAAACGGGCACGATCATCGCCGCCAGCGTGCCGGCCTGGGTCGGACAGCTCGCCCTGCCTGTGGGGTTCGTCCTCATCGCGCTGCGCCTCGCCTGGCGCGCCGACACGTCGTGGTGGGGAAGGGCCATCGGCGGCGCCGGGATCCTGATTGGGCTCGTGCTGGTCTGGTTTCCCGGCGTCCTCGAACACCGGCCGGCCTGGCCCGGCCTGGTGGCCGTCATGCTCGCAGCAGTCGTCGGCGCGCCGATCTTCGCGATTCTCGGCGGCGCCGCCGTGCTGCTGTTCATGAGCGACGGCGTCACGCCCGCCACGGTGCTCATCGAAACGTATTCCCTGAGCGTCTCGCCGACGCTGCCGGCGATTCCGCTCTTTACGCTCGCGGGGTTCATCCTCGCGGAGGGACAGGCGTCGGCGCGGCTGCTGCGCGTGTTCCGTGCGTGGTTCGGATGGGTGCCCGGTGGCACGGCGGTCGTCTGCGCGGTGCTCTGCACGTTCTTCACCGCGTTCACGGGCGGGTCGGGCGTGACCATCCTCGCCGTCGGCGGCGTCCTGTTTCCGGCGCTGCTCAAAGAGGGCTATCGCGACCGGTTTTCCCTCGGGTTGCTCACCGTCTCGGGTTCGCTCGGGCTGCTGCTGCCTCCGTCCCTTCCCCTGATCCTGTACGCCGTCGTCGCGCAGATCCCCATCGAGGATCTGTTCATCGGCGGGCTGCTGCCGGGCGTCCTGCTGACCGCGATGATTGCGGCGTGGGGCGTGCGTGAGGGCGTCATCGCGGGCACGGCACGCCAGCGTTTCCAGGCGGCCGAGGCGGGGGCATCGTTGTGGGCGGCGAAGTGGGAGCTCGCGATGCCGGCCGTCGTGATCGTGTCCATGTTCAGCGGGATTGCGACGGCGGTCGAGGCCGCGGCGCTGACGGCCTGCTACGCGTTCTTCATCCAGGCGGTCGTGCACCGCGACCTGCACGTCAGGCGCGACCTGCTTCGTGTGTTCGTGGAGTGCGCGGTGGTGATCGGCGGCGTGCTGGTGATTCTCGGCGTCGCCGTCGGCCTGACCAACTACCTGGTGGGCGTGCAGCTGCCGGCGAAGCTGGTGGAATGGGTGCGGGCGCACATCGAGTCGCGCATCGCGTTCCTTCTCGTGCTCAACGTGTTCCTGCTCATCGTCGGCTGGTTCATGGAGATCTTCGCCGCCATCGTCGTGGTCGTGCCGCTGATCGTGCCGCTCGGGGCTGCGTTCGGCATCAACCCCGTCCACCTGGGAATCATCTTCGTCTCGAACCTCGAGCTGGGGTTCCTCACGCCGCTGGTCGGGATCAACATCTTCCTGGCGTCGTATCGCTTCAAGCGTCCCGTGCTCGAAGTCTGCCGTGCCACGCTGCCGTTCATGGCGATTCTCGGCATTGGCGTCCTGGTCATCACGTATGTGCCGTGGCTGACGACGGGCCTGCTTGGATGGTTCGGCCGGTTGTAGAAGGTGACAAAGCGTACAACCGATGGAGGCAATCCCGGCGGCTGCTGTGCAATAGGGGACAAGCCGGGAGCCGTTCGCTCGATACGCTGTTCTACATGACAAAGGTTTATCGCGCGTGTACTGGAAAGCGGCTGCTGCTCGGCACAACGGCCATCGGCATCATCCTCTGCACGGCCGCGCCGGCGCGGGCGCAGGGTTTCGTCAGCCCGATGATCGGCTACGACTTCAGCGGCGACTCCGGGTGTCCGAACCTGACGACCTTGATTGGCTGTGAGGACAAGAAGATCAACATCAGCGTCTCGTTCGGCGCCATGGGCAGGGTGGTCGGCTTCGAGGAAGAGATCGCGTATGCGCCCAGCTTCTTTGGCAGCGCACCGGCGCTCTCGTCGAGCGTGCTCACGCTGATGAGCAATTTCATGGTCGCGCCCAAGATTGGCGGGGTGCGTCCCTACGTCGTCGCAGGAGTTGGACTGATCAAGACCCATGTGGACGTGACGACGACAAGCCTGCTGACGACGAGCAACAACGCCTTCGGATGGGACATTGGCGGGGGCCTCATCGGATACTTCAACCCTCACGTAGGCCTGCGCGGCGATATCCGCTACTTTCACTCGTTCCAGGACATCAGCATCCTGGGGTTCAGTCTGAACAACGCGACGCAGCTCAACTTCGCGCGCGCAAGCGCCGGCCTGGTCTTCAGTTTCTAACTGGGCAGGGCGGGCGGTGCCCAGAGGCCCTCCCGGTAAACCAACGGGAACCCACTCTCGTCTAACGGTTCCGGGGAGGGTCACCTTTATGAACGCACTGAGACATGCCGCCCTGGCAGGGATCGTCGGGCTTGCCTGCGCGGCGCCGGCCGCCGCCCAGAGCGATTTCGAGTGGCGCGGCCAGATGGCCCCGGGCCAGGGCATCGAGATCAAGGGCATCAACGGCAACGTCAGGGCCGTGGCTGCCCGCGGCAACGAGGTCGAGGTGACCGCTACGAGAACGGCTCGGCGCAGTAACCCTGCGGATGTGCGATTCGAAGTGGTCCCGCATGCCGGCGGGGTCACGATCTGCGCGGTCTACCCGGCCGCCCCGGGCCAGCCGCCGAACGAGTGCAAGCCCGGATCCGGCGGCCGATCGTCCTCACGCGACAACGACACGGCCGTGAACTTCACGGTGCGGGTGCCAGCCGGCGTCGGGTTCATCGGCCGAACGGTGAACGGGGCCGTGGACGGCGAAGCACTGCAGGGCAACGCCGAAGCGCATACCGTCAACGGTTCGATCCGGCTGGTCACGACCGGCCTGGCGAACGCCACGACCGTCAACGGATCGATCAACGCCACGGTGGGCCGTGCGGATTGGCCGGATGGCGCCGACTTCAAGACGGTCAACGGCGAAATCACGCTGAAGCTGCCGCCGGTGGTCAACGCGGAGCTTCGCGCCACCACTGTGAGCGGCAGCATCAAGAGCGAGCTGCCGATTGCGGTGACCGGTCAGATCGAGGGACGCCGCCTTCAGGGCACGCTGGGATCGGGGGGCCGACAGCTTGTCCTCACGACCGTCAACGGCAGCATCACGCTGCTGAAGTAGTGCAGGCCTTCAGGCCTGCCGATCACGGCGGACCTAAAGGTCCGCACTACTTCTTGCTCTGCTACCAGCCCGCAGGTTTCCCGGCGAGCTGCTGATCGAGCCACGTCGACAGCGGCGCGAAGTAGTCGAGGATGGCCGTGGCGTCCATCTGCCGGGAGCCTGTCAGGGCCTCCAGCGCATCGGGCCACGGCTTCGACATGCCCATGGAGAGCACGGCATTGAGGCGCCGGCCGGCTTCCTTGCTCTCGTAAATCGAGCACCGGTGCAGGGGTGCCGTGCAGCCGGCGGCCTTCGATAAGGCGCGGTGAAACTGGAACTGCAGGATGCGCGCGAGGAAGTAGCGCATGTACGGCGTGTTGTCGGGCACGTGGTACTTCGCGCCCGGGTCGAAGAACTCCTCGCCCCTGGCGGTGACTGGCGCGACGCCCTGATATTTGAGCCGCAGATCCCACCACGCCTTGTTGTACCCGGCCGGCGTCACCTCGCCCGAAAACACCTTCCAGCGCCACTGATCGACGACCAGCGCGAACGGCAGGAACGCGAAGCGTTCCAGCGCCATGCGCAGGAGCAGCGCGTTGTCGCGCGACGCGTCCGGCGCGGAGCGGAGGAGGCCAATCTTCACCAGATATTCCGGCGTGACCGACAACGAGATCGTGTCGCCGATCGCCTCGTGGAAGCCGTCGTTTGCGCTGTCACGCAGGATGACCGGCTGCTTCATATACGCGCGCTGATAGAAGTTGTGCCCCAGCTCGTGGTGGATGGTGGTGAAGTCCTCGGCCGTCGGGTTGATGCACATCTTGATGCGCACGTCGGCTTCGATGTCGAGATCCCAGGCGCTGGCATGGCAGACGACGTCGCGATCCCTGGGCCGGACGAACAGCGATCGCTCCCAGAACGTTTTCGGAAGCGGATCGAAGCCGAGCGACGTGTAGAAACGCTCGCCGGCGCGCACCATGTCGAGGGCGCTCATCTTGCGCTGCTTCAGGATGTCGTCGAGGGAGTAGCCGGCATCGCCCGCTGCCGGCGCGACGAGCGGGTAGACGTTCTGCCATTCCTGGGCCCAGATGTTGCCCAGGAGGTGGGCGGGGATCGGCCCCTTCTCCGGCACGACGTCCCCGTATTTCTCGCGCAGCTTCATCCGGACGAACGCGTGCAGCTTCACGTAGAGCGGCTGCACCTGCGTCCACAGGCGATCGAGGTCCTTCGCGAACGCGTCGGGCGGCATGTCGTACTTCACGCGCCACATCGCGCCGGTATCGGCAAACCCCAGCTCCTTCGCGCCTTTGTTCGAGAGCTCGACGAAGCGCGCGTAGTCCTTCTTCATCGGCGGCGCAATCGCGTGCCAGCCTTCCCAGACCTCGCGCAGCCGCTTCTCGTCGCGTGAGCCGGCCATGATCTCGGTGATCTGATCGATGTTCAGGCATGCGTCCGGTTTCCCGGCGTCCTTGCACCATTTGCCGGTGCCGTAGGCCGCCTCGAGCCTCGACATGATGCCCGTGAGCTCCTCGGCCTCCCCGGGATCGGCCGGCGTGACCATGACGAGCGACGTCTTCAGCACGTTCATCTGACGCCGTGCGCTCTCCGGCAGCGACAGGTTGTCGTACTTCGTCGCGTCCTTCGCGAGCTTGACGGCGGCTTCGATGGACTCCTGGCTGATGCGCGCGTTGACCGCTGCCGTGTCGTCGGTGATGAAGTTCTGCGCCACCCAGCCTGCGCGGTTGCCCAGGATGCCGAACTTCATCAGCGTCTGGTTGGCCTGGTCGAGAAACACTGTGGCATCGGCGGCCGACGGCGGCGCGGGCGCGGACGTTCGAGTGCAGGCAACGGCGATCGCCAGGAGGACAGTTGAACAGACGAGCGAGCCACGCGTCATCATGGGCCTATCTTAAAGTGATCTTGCCGGCCGTGGCTCGGGCGCTCGCAGTTGGCTGGGACGAACGGGCGACGCTTCGAAGAAGGGCTGAGGGCTGAGGGCTAAGGGCAGGAGGCGGCGATCTTCTGCACGAACTCGACCTGAATCGTCGGGATGTTGGTGCCGCTTCCCTGACCGCGCGATCCTTCGGGCCGCGGTTTCACCTCACCCGAGAGTTGGACCTTCGTGCCGACGAACGCCGAAAGCTGGCTTTCGATCGCCTCGAGGCGATAGGCCCGGCCCGACGCGCTCGCGGCCGCGGCGGAGCCCCCCGTTCCCGGCGGGGTGACGTCCCTGCGCTCGGCGCTGGTGAGGATGAAACGGGTGTCGCTCGGCGCGTTCTCGTCGACCGCGGCCGTGCTGCGGCCGGGCGCCGCCTGTACGCAGCCGGTCAGCGTGATGCGGTCGGCAAGGTTGGGCGGGTCTGGTTGCGCCGTGCCCGGTGTGGGGTTACCCTTCACCGGCTTGCCGCCAACCTGCGCAGACACACCGACGGCCAGTACCGCCGCGAACGCCAGCACCCAGCCTGACCAGATTCGCGCCGTCAATTACGCGCCGCCTCCCTGGACGGCGAACGCTCCAAGTTTCAGGACCTTGGTCGGATCGGTGTTCGCGTCGACGAGCACGCCGAAGAACGGCGCCATCATCTCTTCCCACGTCATCCGGCCCAGGTAGACCGTCCGGTTCGGATTCGGGTTGTTCCGGTTGGCCGGCGAGTTGTCGTAGTGCGCGTCCACGTACATCCTCGTGCCCTTCGGGACGCGAATCGGCCTGGCCGGCTGATACAGCATCTGCCAGTTGAAATCGTACCGTGGCACGCTGAGCACGACCTCGTCGCGGCCGTCGGGGTAGACGAGGTGGTACGTCATGTCCTTCCCGCGCACGTGCATGTGGGGCATCATCTCGACGAGATCGACGTCGGCCGTGAATTCGAGATCGAACGGCGGGCTCTTGTAGTTCGCGTCGTTCGGCGGAATCGCGAAGTTCGGTCCGCCGCCGACGATGCCGTACGACATCCAGCGTTTCTCCGGGGCGGACTCGGCGACGGTGAACCCGATGAGCGGCCGATCCACGACTTCCTTGCCGATCGGCGTGTAGTGAACCTGAATCGAGATGTCGCTGTTCGCCGGGATGAGCTTGCCCGCCTTGAACGGGCGGTAGTCGTCCGCCGCACGGCCCGGCACATAGCAGTTGAAACCGCCTGCACCGTCCGAGCCCGGGCGCGCGGGTGGGGCAGTTCGGGGTGGACCTGCCGACGCGGGGCGCGCCGGGGCATCCGCCTTGATGGCGGCGCCTTCACCGTCGCGCGGCGACTCGCTCCAGGTCATCTCGTAGTACTTCGCGTCCGGCTGATGAGGCTGGAACGTGAAGCAGATGTGGTGCGTCACCGGCAGCACGCTCGGCTTGATCTCGAGCGAGGTGATCCACGTGTCCTTGGTGAAGCCGCTCGGGATCAGGATCGTGGTCCACTCGACGACGTCCTGCGGGGCGTGCGCCGGCACCCTGAATTCGGGACCACGCACGACGATATCGGGCTTGATCTGCCAGCCGTCGGCGGGCCATTCAACCGCGGGCGGCGCGTCCTGCGGATCACCCTGCGGCGTACCGGAATCCACCCACTTCACCAACATGTCGATGTCCGCTTGCGCGAGCGAGCGGTCGTTGGCGAAGCGGCCGTGCTGCGGGTCCGCGAACCACGGCGGCATCTGCCGGCTCTCGACCTTGGCTTTGATGGCGCGCGCCCAGGGGCGGGTCTCCTGATACGTCAGCAGGGACATCGGCGCGATTTGCCCGGGGCGATGGCACGACTGGCAATTCTTCTGGAGGATGGGCAGAATGTCCTTCGCAAACGTCACGGGCGCGTCGGCGGCGCGTACTCGGACCGCGCGTAGCGGGCCGGCGGCCCCGGCAATCGCAGCAGCTGTTCCGACGACGGCGAGCAGCGCAAATGGGGACCGTACCATAGCGACCTCCAGGCCGATGGGCAGTTGGGGATACCCTACCGACTCGTGGGCCGTTGGTCAATAGGAGAGGGGACCTGACATGAGGAACAGGACGTGGGTGGCTTTGTCGGCAGTATCGGTTGCGACGTTCTTCTGCCTGACGCCCCGGGCGGCGACTGCCCAGGCCTTCGCCGACGCGAAGAGCTCGCTGTCGAATTACTCCCGGAGCGAGTTCGAGCCCCGGCTCGCCTGTGCCGGCCTCGCGGGTTTCAGGGACAAGGACCTGGTCCAGATCGAGGCCCGCGTCGTGCCCGCGGCGGCTGACGTGCCGGAGCACTGCCGCGTGAGCGGCGTGCTGGCTCCTGAGATTGCTTTTGAGGTGAGCTTGCCGGCGCGGTGGAACGGCCGCTTCTACATGATCGGCAACGGCGGCCACGCCGGCGAGGGCTTCGACGATCCGCTGCGCGCCGGCCAGCGGGCCGACGCCGTCAGGCTGGGCTTCGCCATGGCGATGACCAACACCGGCCACGACGCCCGCAAGGAGCCGCAGGCGTCGTTCGTCATGAGCAACCCGCAGAAGGCGATCGACTACGCATACCGCGCGGTTCACGTGACCGCTGCGACGGCGAAGCAGATCGTGGCGCAGTACTACGCCAGGCCCGTCGCGCGTGCCTACTGGAATTCCTGCTCGAACGGCGGCCGGCAGGGCCTCATCGAGGCTCAACGCTATCCCGGCGACTTCGACGGCATCGTGGCCAACGCGCCGTGGGTCGATCAGACCGGCTTCACGATCGGCGCGATGTGGAACCAGCGGGCGCTGGCCGACGCGCCGATTCCGCTCGAGAAGCTCGCGCTGGTCGCCGAGCGCGTGATGGCGAAGTGCGACAAGGTCGACGGTCTGGCCGACGGTCTCATCGACGACCCGCGCCGCTGCGAATTCGACCCCGCGCGTGATGTGCCCGGGTGCGCGGCCGGCGCCGATTCGCCGCAGTGTCTGACGGCGGCGCAGGCCGCCACGTTCAAGAAGATCTACGACGGCCCGTCGCAAGGTGGCCGGCCTTACTTCCCCGGGTTCATGTACGGCAGCGAAGCCATGGGCGCTGGTCCGAACGGAGCGGCCGCCAGCGGCTGGGTCAACCTGATCGTCGCGCGCCAGTCCGACGTGAAGCCCGCCGACTTCTCGCTCGCGGAGTCGACGATGAAGTATCTGGTGTTTCAGCCGCCGAAGCCCGACTACGATTTCCGCACCTTCGACTTCGATCGGGACATCAGCCTGCTCGATCGGTGGGGCCAACTCGCGAACGCGAAGAATCCCGACCTGTCGGGCTTCAACAAGCGAGGCGGCAAGCTCCTGATGACCTATGGGTGGGCCGATGGCATCCTGCAGCCGCTGATGGGCGTGAAGTACTACGAGCAGGCGGTCGCGAAGAACGGCCCGAAAACCACCGAGTTCTTCCGCCTGTTCATGGTGCCCGGCATGGCTCACTGCGGCGGCGGCGTCGGGCCCGACAGGAATGACGCCGTGACGGCCGTCATCGACTGGGTGGAGAAGGGAAGAGCCCCCGACTCGCTCCTGGCCAGCAAGGTCACCAACGGCCAGGTGGTCCGCACGCGCCCGCTCTGTCCCTACCCGCAGGTCGCCCGCTACAAGGGCCAGGGCAGCGTGGACGAGGCATCAAGCTTCAGCTGCGTCGCGCCTCCTCGCCCGTAGCGCGGGGCTTTCAGCCCCGCGTCGCCGGCGGCCCTGAAAGGGCCGCCCTACTCCAACCCGCCTCCAACCATGCCCGCGAACCTTGCGGTCTTGATATCCGTATGATATCACTTAGATAGCATGACTGGAGGATGGTATGACCGCGAATCAGGGCGCTCCTAACCGCGAGCGCACGGTGACGGTGCTGAACGGGTGGTTCATGTTGGTGTTGCTGGCCGGCCTGCTGCTCGCCGACGTCGCCCTGCTGGTGACCGCGGCGCGGCAGGCGGCGGAGAACGGCCCCGGGCTGGTGCTGGTCTGCGCCCTCGCGCTTCCGGTACTCGTCCTGCTGATGACCGGGTTCTTCACCCTGCAGCCGAACGAAGCCCGCGTGCTCATCCTGTTCGGCGACTACAAGGGCACGGTTCGCGCGAGCGGCTTCCACTGGGCCAACCCCTTCTACACCTCCGGACCGCAGAACTTCCGCGTGGTCACCGCGGCCACGATGCAGGCCAAGCGGGCCGGCGGCAAGACCGAACCGGCCGAGGGTCAGCGACCCGCGCTCGGGCGCAACAAGATCTCGCTGCGCGCTCGCACGCTGAACGGGGACACGCTCAAGGTCAACGACAAGCGCGGCAACCCGATCGAAATCGCCGTTGTCGTCGTCTGGCGCGTCGCCGACACGGCGCAGGCCATGTTCGACGTGGACAACTACGAGACGTACATGCGGACGCAGAGTGAGTCGGCGGTCCGCCACCTGGCCAGCCAGTACTTTTACGACGATGGGGAGGAAGGCGAAGCGACGCTGCGGGGGCACGTTGACGCCGTGTCACGGGCGCTGCAGTCCGAATTGCAGGAGCGGCTGATCAAAGCCGGCATCACGGTCGACGAAGCGCGGTTGACGCACCTGGCCTATGCGCCCGAGATCGCGCAGGCGATGCTGCGGCGGCAGCAGGCGGAAGCCGTGATCGCGGCGCGTCAGAAGATCGTGCACGGCGCGGTCAGCATGGTGCACATGGCCCTGACCGAACTGGCGGAGAAGCAGGTCGTGCAGCTGGACGACGAACGGCGCGCGGCCATGGTCAGCAACCTGATGGTCGTCCTGTGCGGTGAATCAGAAGTGCACCCGGTCGTGAACACGGGCACCCTCTACAACTGACGAACGCATGGCCGAGCGTAAGTCGTTTCTGCTTCGTATCGACGCGGACCTCTGGGCGGGGATCGAAGCCTGGGCGCAGGCCGACCTGCGCAGCGTCAACGGTCAGATCGAGTACCTGCTGCGCCAGGCAATGGAGAAGCGCAAGGGCCGTCAGCCCGTGCGGCATGAAGCTGAATCCCCCGTGCGCCGCGGCCGCCAGCGGTAAGGTGCAGTTGCAAACGTCAGTGGAGAGCGGCGGGCCTGCTGCCCAGGTAGGTGCTCAGATCGCCGGTCACGCCCAGGCGCTTCCAGAGCTTCTCGTAGATCGGCTCGAGCGTTTCACGCGCCACCAGGCGCATGGCGATTTGATTGGCAAGTTGTTCGGTCTGCAAGTACGGGTGATGCGTGAAGATCCACACGTGGCCGAGCTCGTGGGCCACGACCGCGCTCATCTCTTCATCGCTCAGCTGCTGCAGGAATTCCTGTTCGAACGACAGGACGAAGACTCCAGCCTGCACGGAGTGGGGCTGTACTGACACCACGAGTGTGTTGGACGGCACGATTGACACCCTCACTTCCTGTGGGATGCCGAGCCGGGCACGCGAGTCATCCACGACATGCTGAACGCGGTCGCGCTCGGGAGCGAGCTCGTCTGCGTGGAGGCGGCGCTGCGAGAGGAACGCCAGAGCCGCCAGGCACAGCCACGCCGACCTGAACCGAATCGCGCACGCAGGCGTAGTCGAGGCTTGAAAGCTGAGCCGCACGAAATTCCAATTCACGGAGGAACGGCTCAGTGTAACACGCCGCCAGCTTCGTTCGATCCGCTGACTTGGAAAATTCTACATATGGCGGCTGTCGGAAATCGCGACAGATCAGCACGCGAACGTGTCTCGGAGTGCGGAATACGGTGAGCACCAACCTTGCAGGATGCCGTGCGTGCCGCAAATGAAAGGAGGCGCGGTTCTTCATCGCACGAAACCCATTCCGTGGAACTCATGAACAAGGAGATCGAAAGATGAATGTGACATTGAAACGAGCCGTGCTCACGACGGCGTTCGCTGCGCTGATCGCTCCCGTTTACGGACCGGCGCTGAAGGCCTCTCCGGCTCCGCAGGCCGATCGAACGGCTCAGAAGCCGGCTCCCGCGACCGGCGAGTTAGCCAAGGTCGATCCGGTTGCGAAGACGTTGTCCATCAGGATGGCGGGCGGGGTGGAGATGCTCTTCAGCTACAACGACCAGACCGTCGTGACCGGCGGCGAGAAGAGCGTGGCCGGACTCGCCACGATGAGCGGCGCCGCGGTGAGGGTGACCTACAGGGTCGACGGGACGAACAACATCGCGACGAACATCGAAGTACGACAGAAGACCTAGCGGGTGTTCTAGGGGGACAGGCGCGGCGGAAGCGCGGTAGAGAGCGCGCCTCCGTCGCGCTCAGTTTGTCGCGGGAGCGCTGAGACGGCGAAGGGCCGCAGCCGCCGGGCCTTTCGGGTTTGCGAGATCGGCCGGGGCCTTGCCCTGCTTGTTCTTCACGTCGAGCGTGGCGCCGCTCGCGGCGAGAAACTCTACACCGCGGGCGGAGCCCGTCAGCGCCGCGTAGTGGAGCGCCGTGTTGCCGGCCTCGTTGACGGCGTTGACCTTCGCGCCGGCTGCCACGAACAGCTTCATGGCATCGACGGGATCGGCGCGGCCCGCCTTTTCGGTGACTTCCTCGTCGCCCCCGCGCCGTGCGCCGAAGCCGGCCGCGACCATCAGCGGCGTCGAGCCGTCCTTGGCCGCCAGGTTCGGGTTGGCGCCCTTGTCGAGCAGGGCGCGAATCGCCGCGATGTCGGTGGCTCTCGTCGCGCGATAGAGCGGCGTGGCGCCCGGCGGGACGTTGATGTCGCCCTGCGCCTGGCGCGGGGGGATCCTCTTCGTATACGGCAGGTTCGGGTCCGCGCCGTGCGCCAGCAGGGTCGTGATCAGATCGAGGCTGGTGACGCCGTTGTCCGCATCGGGCGGGTTCGGCCGGTTGCTGTAGGTCGCGAGGTTTCGCGTCTCGATGGCGGTGTAGAGCGCGCCGTCGTTGACGTTGGCGCCCCTGGCGGTCAGGCGAGACGCGAGCTCGTAGTGCCCGTTGAAGATCGCCGTCTGGAGCGGCGTGAAGCCGTACTGGGGCTCGCTCGCGTTGATGTCCGCGCCGGCCGCGAGCAGGCGATCGGTCGTTTCGACGGAACCCTGTCGAGCGGCGAACATCAGCGCCGTGAGGCCGCCCTCGGCCCGATCGTGGATGATGCCGCCGTTGCCGCCGGTCAGTGCCGGGAACTCGTAGTGCATCGAACGCACGTTGACGTCGGCGCCGAGTTCGATGAGCAACCGCGCGACGGCTTCGTGGTTCTCGGCCGCCGCCCACATCAGCGCTGTCTGGCCGCGGAAGCCTTCCGTGGCGTTCACGTTCGCGCCGCGGACGGCGAGCAGGCGCACGGCGGCCGTGTTGCCCGTCCGCGCGGCGGTCATCAGCGGTGTTTCGCCTTCGCCCAGCACGGCGTTCGGATCGGCGCCGGCGTCGAGCAGCGCTTCGATCATCGGCACGTTGCCGACCGTGCACGCTTCGTGCAACGGCGTCACGCCGTAGCGGTTCGCCACCCTGGCCTTCGCCCCGGCCTTGATGAGCAGCTTGACCGTGTCGAGGTCGTCCCAATGCGCCGCCCAGTGCAGCGCCGTCATGCCCTCGGCGTCAGCGGCGTTCACGTCGGCCTTCTGCTTCAGCAGCGCGCGCGTGACGGTCTTGTCCTGGCGCTTGACCGCATCGACGACCGTCGCGCTTCCCGAGGCGCCGGCCGGCGGGTTCGCCGCAGACAGCCGCAGGGGGACCAGCGTCGCCGAGCCGACGGCCACGCAGACCGCAAGACGCAGGAGCGACGCAGCCCTATTCTTCATTCGTCATTCCGCATTCTTCATTCAGAGATCCACCGACCCCCAGCTCTCGCCGAACTGATCCATGGGGACGCCGGCCTTGTCGAGGATCGTGAGCATCAGGTTCGACAGCGGCGTGTAGTTGTCCAGCCGGATGTGACGCCCGCCCGCCAGCTTGCCGGCGGCGCTGCCGACGGTCAGGATCGGCAGGTTGTCGTGCGTGTGCTGGTTGCCGTTGCTCATGCCGCTGCCGTAGAGGAACAGCGAGTGATCGAGCAGGCTGCCGTCGCCGTCCGGCGTGGCTTTCAGCCGATCGAGGAAGCCCGCGAACAGCCCGAGGTGGTAGGCGTCGATTTTGGCTTTCTTGGCCACCTGCTCGGCGACGCCGTTGTTATGCGACACCGGGTGATGCCCGTCCGAAACGCCGATCTGCGGATAGGTGAGCGTGCTGAGCTCGCGCGCCATCATGAACGACGTGACGCGCGTCATGTCCCCCTGGTAGGCGAGCGCCATGAGCTCGAACATCAGCTTCACATGTTCTTCCCAGTTCTCCGGCACGCCGATCGGCACCGGCGGCGTCTCGAGCAGATGGTCGGTTCGCTGGCGTTCGGCCTGCTGGATGCGCCGCTCGATTTCGCGGACGTTCTCGACGTACTCGCCCAGCTTGGCGCGATCCTTCGCGCCCAGGCCGCGCTCCAGATCGGCCACGCTCTCTCTTACCGCGTCGAGGATGCTCGTGTTCTGCGCCAGGCGAGCCTGCCGTGCGGCGGGCGTCGCGCCGTCGCCGCCGAACATCCGCTCGAAGACGACGCGCGGGTTGATCTCCATCGGCAGCGGCTGCGTCGGGGTCCGCCACGAGATGGTGCTCATGTACGAGCAGAGGAAGTCGCCCGCGCAGCTGCCGAGATGGCTCGAGTGATCCTCGGTCGCGAACTCCATCGAGGGGAACGTCGTGTCCTGTCCGATCTTCGCCGCGATAATCTGGTCGACCGTGGTGCCGAGGTGGATGACGCTGCCCTTTGAGGGAAATGTCCCGCTCAGCCACATGGCGGTGCTGGGGGAGTGCCCGTTCTCGCCGTTGTTGGTCAGGCCCGTGAACACATTCAGCTGACTGCGGAACCGTTCCATCGGCTTCAGGATCGGCGAGAACTCGAAGCCCGCGCCTGCCTGGGCGGGGGTCCAGTCCTTCATGATCGAGCCGTGGGGGACGTAGATGAACCCGAAGCGCTGGAGGGGGCGTGCCGCGGTCTTTGCGAGCGGGGTCTGCGCGGGGACCATCGCGTCGAGAAACGGCAGCGCGAGCGTGGCACCGACGCTGCCCCGCAGGAACGTGCGGCGCGAGATAAACCGCTTCGTGATAAACATCAGCACCTCGGCGGAACTTGGAACTTAGAAGTTAGAACTCAGAAGTTTCAGTTCTTAGTTCTAAGTTCTAAGTTCTTAGTTCTCAGTTGAAACGGCGCACTTCTCACGATGCCGGCCACAAGCGACGAGAACTGGTAGCGCTGCCCGGCAGATTCCCTGACGACCGATCGTACCACGGGCATGTCGGTATATTCGAGGCCCCGGCCGAGCGCGTAGGTGAGCAGCATTTCGCCCGCCGTGCGCGCAAATTGCTCGGGACGTCCGAGGATGGCACGCCGCAGCCCGGCTGGTCCGTCCACGGCCGTGCCGTCCCAGAGCGTGCTGGAGGCGTCGATGCGGACACCGCCGTCGGTCGCGCGCCAGCGCCCGATCCCGTCGAAATTCTCCAGCGCGAGGCCGATCGGATCCATGAGCTTGTGGCACCCGGAGCACGCGGGGTTGGCGCGGTGTTCCTCCATGCGCTCGCGCATGGACAGGGCCCGGCCGGGCTTCTCGTCGAGCGGCGGCACGTTGGGCGGCGGCGAAGGAGGCGGCGTGCCGAGGATGTTCGACAGCACGTACTTGCCGCGCGTGACCGGGGACGTACGGTTCCCGTACGAGTTGAGCGTGAGCACGCTGGCCTGCCCGAGCAGCCCGCGCCGGTAGTCGTCTTTCACGCGCACGCGGCGGTACTGATCGCCGTAGATGTTCGGGACGCCGTAGTGCCGCGCGAGCCGCTCGTTCAGGAACGTGTAGTCCGCGTCGAGCAGGTCCAGGACGCTCCGGTCCTCGATCACGATGCTCTCGAACAGCATCTCTGTTTCGCGCTGCAGCGCCTGCCGCAGGTTGTCGTCGAAGTCGGGGAAGACGTCCTCGTCCGGGCGCAGGCTCTTCAGGTTCCGCAGATACAGCCATTGACCGGCGAAGTTCGCCCCGAGGGCGCGGGCGCGCTCGTCGGCCAGCATCCGCTTCACCTGCTGATCGAGCACCGCGGGCGTGTGCAGCTTGCCGGCCACGGCCAGATTCAGCAGCTGGTCGTCGGGGATGCTGCTCCAGATGAAGAACGAGAGGCGCGAGGCGAGCTCCAGGTCGCTCAGCCGATAGACGCCGTCGGCGGCCACCTGTTCCGGGTCGTGTTCGAACCGATAGAGGAACTGCGGCGCGACGAGCATGAACGCCAGCGCGTTCTCGACGCCCGAGTCGAACGAGCCGCCGGTCTTGCGGCCGGTGTTGAAGAAGCCCATCAGGCGATCGACTTCGGCGGCCGACGGCGGCCGTCGGTACGCGCGGCGCGCCAGCATCGTCAGGACGGTCTTCGCGCACGGCGCTTCGTCCTGAGTGGACGCGGGCTGGTCCCTCGACTTGCTCGGGACCATCCCGAGCGAAGTCGAGGGATGGCAGGAAAAGATCGCGCGGCGGCTGGGCGAGTTGCCCGTGCCCGTGACGTTGAACGGCCCCTCGATTGTGACCTTGTCGACTTCGGGAATCCCGACCGGCGTGATGGGATCGATCCGCTCGCGCAGGAAGGGCTGCAGCAGGTCGACGGACGGCGCGGAGCTCTTCTTCAGGAAGGCGACGCCGAGGAAATGCGGCCCGGCCTTCACCGGGAGCCGCACCTTGAACCGCGTCTCGAGGGCGTCGCCCGCCGCGGTCGGGTTCAGGTAGTTCGCTTTCTCGTCATCGGCGCCGCCGAACCGCGCGAGGTGGACGCGCGCGCCGTCGAACGTCACCTCGAGATCGTGCGCCACCTCGAGCCCGCGGATGATGTTGACCGTCTCGCGGTACAGCCTCGGCTGGACGACGTACTCGCCGTCGACCGGGAAGGTGTAGCGGATGAGGATGCCGCCGCGTGTGCCGATCGGCAGGCCTTCGATGTGATCGTCCTGCGAGAGGTCGGACCGCACGCGGAACGTCTCGACCGTGGGCGTCGCCTTCGGGTTGCCGACGGCCAGGCTGCTGACTCGCCAGGCGGCGGACAGGTACCGCTCCATCAGCATCGGCGAGACGCCGAGCACGTCGCCGATGTTGTCGAAGCCGTACGCGCTGTCGTCCGCCGGCAGCAGCGACGCGACGTCGACGTCGAGGGCCAGCAGATCGCGCACCGCGTTGCCGTATTCGGCGCGGTTGAGCCGGTGCAGGACGGTGCGTCCCGGGTTGGGCCGCGCCGCGGCGTCCGCATCAATCGACGCTTCGAGGTAGCCGGCAAAGGCGTCGAGCGCCGCCTTCTCCGGGTGCGGCATGCCGACGGGCGGCATCATCCCGCCGCGAACCTTGCGAATCACCTTCTCCCAGGTCTCGGCGCCTGCTGCGGGAGACGTGAGATCGAGCCCTTCGAGGACAAGCCCGCCCGATTTCGCGCGCGCGCTGTGACACGTCAGGCAGTACTTGTCGACGAGCGCACGGGCCGGTGCGGCGGCGGTCTGCGCCTGAGGGCGGCTCGGCACCGCACCGAGGACCACGGCCCACCCGGCGAGCGCCGCGATGAAAGGGCGCGTCATGCCGGTAGCAGCCATCCCCAGAGGTTTCCGTCAGGCGCCTTCTCGGCGTGGATTTGCACGTAGAACCAGCCCTTTCGCAGCGAATCGAGCTGGGCCTTCGTCAGGGTGGCGGTTCCGCGGATCACGCCGCTCGGGGCGTTCTCGACCGTGAGGTCGAACTCCACCGGCCCGCGGACGCCGCGCGCGCCGAAGTGCATCTGCGCGATCGTCGCCGCACTCTTCATCCCGGCAAATGTGCCGGCGAGCGTGATTCGCGAGCCGTCGACCGTCGCCGTGACCGTTCCCGAGCCCGTGATGGTCGCGGCGGTCGAGGATTCCACGGGCACCGGCGTCAGGCGCGCGCGGAAACTGGTCGGCGGGGCCTGTGCCGCCGTCCGGGCGCCGGCCACCGCGGCGATGCTCAGCCCGAAGGCGGCCCCGATGACGGCCCCGCTGACGGCAACGTTGGGTAGGATCGACCGCATCGCAGCGCTATTCTACGCTGCCCCGACGGGCACGGTGAAGGCCTCTAAGGCAAGGCAGGGCAGGCAGGGCAGGCAGGGCAGGCAGGCAGGCAGGGCAGGCGAAGGACTCGAGGTACGCGCGAAGGCCGTTCCCCGGAGCATGGCCCCGGGAAACGGCCTCAGCGCGCGGACGGTTACTCGGTGTAGATGAACTGGTGCCCGACGGACTCTCCGATAGGGAACCAGACCGACACGGGCGGCACGGCCCCGGGCGCGGCCTCACCAAGCGCGATGAGCAGCTTGCCCTTGTCATCGTTGGGACGGTTCACCTGGCGGGTGAACGCCGTCAGGTACACCTTCTTGCGATCCCGGCTCGACACGCGAACGATCGAGTTCGACATGGCGTTGGTCGGGGTTTCGAAGATGTAGGTGCCCGCTGCCAACTCCACGCCCGGCAGCGCGACGCCGCGGCTGAACGTGATGTAGTTGGTGTGCGTGTCCACGTTGCTCCCTGCGATGCTGGAGCCCGCCGCCACGAGACCGAGGAACAGAGCGCCGACCGCCGCGACTTTCAGGTTGCCGAACATGTGACTACCCTCCTCAGTGAGACGCAGGATGCCGGGATGTTGAACTGTGCCTCTAATGGGCTTGCCGGGTTTGCGTCTCGGTTCATTGGTATACGCGCCGGAAGCCAAGAAATTGGCTCAGGGGTAAACTGAGGCGGTTTGTCCACACGCGCCTACACCTTCTCGCTGGCTGCCGCCTCAGGCGTTCTGCTCGCGCTCAGCTTTCCGAAATTCGGGCACCCGGCGCTGGCCTGGATCGCGCTGGCGCCGCTGCTCCTGGCGCTGACACAGCCCGTCACGCTGCTGCGCGCGTCTACGCTCGGGCTGACATGCGGCGTCATCTACTTCGCCGGCACGCTGTACTGGATGAGCGGGGTGATGAGCGTCTACGGCGGCCTGAATCCGCTCGTCGCCGGTGTGCTCAACGCGGCGTTCGTGGTGTATCTCTCGCTGTATGTGTCGGTCTTCGCGATCCTCATGCGCCGGTTTCTGATCGCGTTCGGGCCGCGCGCGCTCGTTGTCGCGCCGTTCGTGTGGACGACCGCGGAATTCGGCCGCGCGTACCTGTTCACGGGCTTCCCATGGGTCCTGCTCGGCTACAGCCAGGCCGCGGTGCTTCCGATCGCGCAGCTGGCCAGCGTCCTCGGCGTGTTCGGGGTGTCCGGGCTCGTGGCCTCCGCAAGCGCCGCCGTGACGGGGATGGCGCTGCGGCGTGCGTACGTCCCGGCAGTCGCCGTGGGGCTGCTCGTCGGCGGCGTGGCGCTGTGGGGCGGTGCACGCGCGCGTGACGCCGCGCTGACGCGGAGCGGACAGCCGATCCGCGTCGGGCTCGTGCAGGGCAACGTCGATCAGTCGCAGAAGTGGGACGTCTCCCGCAGCGTGGCCATCTTCGCGGAGTACCTGAAGATGACGCGCGAGGCGATCGGGCGCGGCGCATCGTTCGTGATCTGGCCTGAGTCGTCCATCCCGTTCCGGTTCGAGGACGACCTGATGGGCGCCGCCCAGCTGCGCACGCTGGCCAGGGAGAGCGGCGTGCCGATCCTGTTCGGCAGCGATCACATCGAGTGGACCGGCACCGGGGCCGCGCGGCGCGTCGACAGGGAGTTCAACTCCGCCTTCCTGGTCCGGGCCGACGGCACGACCGGCGGCGTCTACCACAAGATGCACCTCGTGCCGTGGGGCGAGTACGTGCCGCTCAGGGACCTGTTGTTCTTCGTCGGCCCGCTCGTAGAGGCCATCGGCACAGGGTTCGTGGCAGGGACCGAGCCGACGTTGCTCCCTGTGGGCAGCCATCGGGTCAGCGTGGCGATCTGCTACGAGGTGATCTACCCGGATCTCGTGCGCCGGTTCGTGCGTGGCGGCAGCGAACTGCTCACCACCATCACCAACGACGCGTGGTTCGGCGCGACGTCCGCGCCGTACCAGCACTTCGAGCAGGCGTCGATGCGCGCCATCGAGGAAGGCCGCTACCTCGTGCGCGCCGCCAACACCGGCATCAGCGGCATCGTCGATCCGTACGGCCACGTGCTCGATCGCACCGGCATCTATCAGCCGGCGGTCGTCGTGGGAGACGCGCGGCTGCTCACCGCTGCGACCGTGTACGCGCAGGTCGGCGACGTGTTTGCGTACGCGTCGGTCGCCGCCACGCTGGCCCTGCTGGTCTTTCAGGTGGCGAGGCGGCGTGTAGAATAGTGGCCATGCCGACCGTGGACGATTTGATGCGCCGCTACCAGGATCTCAGCCGGCGGGCTGCGGATCTGCGGAGCTATCTTTGAGGGCGCCCACCCCGCCGAAGAACTGACGCGCCTCGAGGCGCGCGCCGCCGCGCCAGATTTCTGGAAGGACCAGGCCGAAGCCCAGCGCGTCCTGCAGCGCCGCCGCCGCCTCGAACAGGACCGTGAGCTCGTGGCGTCGCTCAAGAAGAAGAGCGACGACCTGGGCGTGCTCGTGGAGTGGGCAGCCGCCGGTGAACAGGTCGACACCGAGTTCGCGCACGCCGTCGAAGCGTTCGACCAGGAAGTGCAGGCCGGCGAGATCAAGAAGATGCTCGGCGGCGAGCACGATCGCAAGAACGCGATCGTGACGATTCACCCCGGCGCCGGCGGGACCGAATCGCAGGACTGGGCGGAGATGCTGCTCCGCATGTACATGCGCTGGACCGAGCGCCGCGGCTTCAGGCGGGAGCTGATCGACTATCAGCCCGGCGACGAGGCCGGCCTCAAGAGCGCCACCTTCACCGTGCTCGGCGAGTACGCCTACGGCCTGCTGTCGGCCGAAGCCGGTGTTCACCGGCTAGTGCGCATCTCGCCGTTCGACTCGGCCGCACGCCGCCACACGTCGTTTGCGTCGCTCTACGTCTGGCCCGAGCTGCCCGAAGATGTGGAGATTGAGATCGACGACAAAGACATCAGGATCGACACGTTCCGGTCGAGCGGCGCCGGCGGCCAGCACGTCAACGTCACCGACTCGGCCATCCGGATCACGCACCTGCCGACCGGCATCGTCGTGTCCTGCCAGAACGAGCGCTCGCAGCACCGCAACAAGGATTCCGCGCTCCGTGTCCTCAAGGCGCGCCTCTACGATCTGAAGTTGAAGGAAAACCAGGCCAAGCTGGATCAGATCGGCGGGGCCAAGAGCGCCATTGCGTTCGGCAGCCAGATTCGCAGCTACGTGATGCACCCGTACCAGATGGTCAAGGACCACCGCACCAAGGAACAGGTCGGCGACGTGAACCGCGTGCTGGACGGCGACCTCGACGTGTTCATCAAGTCGTACCTGATGAAGAAATCGAGCGGCACGCTCGGCCAGGCCACTCCAGACGACGATCTTGAGTAGCGCCAAGGCGTCGTCGGGCCGCTCGGCGGCCCTGGTGGCGGCCGGGATTTTCTGCAGCCGCATCGCCGGACTGGTTCGCCAGCGCGTCTTTGCCCACTACTTCGGCCTCGGGCTCGAGGCGGACGCCTTCTACGCGGCGATCCGCATCCCCAATTTCCTGCAGAACCTGTTCGGCGAGGGCGCGCTGTCGGCGTCGTTCATCCCGGTGTACGCCGGCCTGCTCGCGCGCGGCGAGGCGCGAGCCGCCGATCGCGTGGCGGGCGCCATCGCGGCGCTGCTGGCGCTGGTCGTGTCGGTGCTGGTGCTGGCCGGGATGCTGGCCACGCCGTTGTTCATCGACGTCATCGCGCCCGGCTTTCACGGCGACACCCGCACCCTGACCATCGACATCGTCCGTGTGATGTTTCCCGGGACGGGCCTGCTCGTGCTGTCTGCCTGGTGCCTGGGCGTCCTCAACAGCCACCGCCGGTTCCTGCTGTCGTACGCGTCCGGCGTCGTATGGAACGTCGCGATGATCGCGACGCTCCTGATGTTCGGGGGGCGTACCTCGCTGCCCACGCTGGCGGTGTATCTCGCCTGGGGATCGGTGGTGGGGAGCGCGCTCCAGTTCGGGGTGCAACTCCCGTTCGTGCTGCGGCTGGCGCCCGACCTTCGCGTCGCGTTCGATACCGCCTCCGCCGACGTGCGAACCGTCGTGCGGAACTTCGCGCCGGCGTTCGTCAGCCGGGGCGTCGTGCAGCTCAGCGGGTACATCGACACGTTGTTGGCGACCTGGCTGCCGGCGGGCGCCGTTGCCGCGTTGTCGAACGCGACGACGCTGACGTTGTTGCCGGTGAGCCTGTTCGGGATGGCGGTGTCGGCGGCCGAACTGCCCGCGATGTCGGGCGCGGCGAGCGTCGGAGGGGAGGGCGCGGAGGCCATTCGCCTGCGGCTCGATGCCGGGCTCCGGCGGATCGCCTTCTTCGTGGTGCCGTCGGCGATGGCGTTTCTGGCGCTCGGCGACGTTGTCGCCGGCGCGATCCTGCAGACCGGCCGCTTCGTCCGGGCGGACGCCGAGTATGTGTGGGCGATTCTGGCCGGATCGGCGGTGGGCCTGCTGGCGCAGACACTGGGACGTCTGTACTCGTCCACCTACTACGCGCTCCGCGACACGCGCACGCCCCTCCGCTATGCCGTCATTCGCGTGGCGCTGACGACGGTGCTCGGCTACGCGGCGGCGTTCTGGTTGCCGGGTCCGCTGGGCATCGCGCCCCGGTGGGGCGCGGCGGGACTCACCGCGTCGGCTGGAGTGGCCGGCTGGGTGGAGATGCTGATGCTGCGCCGCACGATGAACGCGCGTATCGGGCGCACGGGCCTGCCGGTGTCATATGCCGCCACGCTCTGGGGCTCGGCGATCGCCGGCGCGGCGGCCGCCTGGGGCGTCAAGCTCGCGCTGCCGCCCCTCCATCCCGTCGTCGCGGCGATCGCCGTGCTCGGTCCGTTTGGATTGGTGTACTTCGGGATGACGCTGGCGCTTGGACTTCCCGAAGCCAGGCTGCTGCGCCGGAGGTAGCGCGGCCCTTCAGGGCCGCGATCGGACGCGGGGCTGAAGCCCCGCGCTATGGGTTCTACGGTGCGTGGTTCAGTCCGCCGGGCTGCGTGCCGGAGATGAACGCCTCGTCGATGGCGCCCGCCGATCCCCCCGCCACCAGCGCGCCGTTTGATTTGTCCACGGGCAGGAACACGATGTTGCCCGGCACGTCGAAGTCGGGCGGATCGTCTTTGTCCGGCCGGCCGTCGATGTACGCCCTCATGAACTCCATCCACATCGGCAGCGCGGCGAACGCGCCTTGTTCCGCGGTCCCGAGCGACTTCCGCTTGTCGTCGAAACCGATCCAGACGCCGACGGTGATGTCGGGGTCGAAGCCGATGAACCAGGCGTCGGTGTTCTCGTCGACCGTCCCGGTCTTGCCGGCCAGGGGCCACTCGGCTGCGAGTCTCGTGGCCCTCGCGCCAGTTCCGCGGGGGCTGAGGACACCGCGCAGCATGTTCGTCATCACGTACGCGGTGTCCGCACGGATCACGTCGCTCGGCTCGGCCCGGTTCTCCTCGAGCAGGTTGCCATCGCGGTCCTTGACGTTCAGGACGGAGAACGGCTTCATCCGCACACCCTGATTCGGGAACGCCGTGTACGCGCTGGTGATGTCGAGCAGCGTCGCGTCGCCCGCGCCAAGGGCGATCGGCAAGTACGGCGGGAAGTCCTCCTCGAACCCGAAGCGTTTCGCGACGTCGAGCACGTGCTTCGGCCCGAGCGCGTCCATGACCTTGATCGCGGGGATGTTGCGCGATTCCTCGATCGCGTATCGCAGCGTGACGGGCCCCAGAAACTTGTGGTCGTAGTTCTGCGGGCTCCACGTTTGTCCGTTACCTGCCGCGTAGCTCACGGGCGCGTCGACGATGATGGAGCTCGGGGTGTAGCCGCGATCGATCGCCGCCGTATACACGATCGGCTTGAAGGTGGACCCGAGCTGACGATACGCCTGCACCGCGCGGTTGAACTTGCTGCGGCTGAAGCTCCAGCCGCCCACCATGGCCCTGATCTGGCCGGTATGGTTGTCGATGGCCAGCAGCGCCGCCTCGGCCAGCGGCGTCTGGTCGAGCGTGGCGGTGGCCGCGCCGGTCGCCGTGTCGATCTTGGTAATGGCGATCTCGATCAGATCGCCGGGCTTGAAGAGATCCGCGGCCGACGTTTTGCGCGTCCACGCGTAGCTGTCACGGGGAAGCTCGGCGTGATAACGGCCGAATTGCAGGTGGGCCGCGCCGGCCTTAGGCGCCGTGACCACGACCGCCGGGACGACGTCGCCCACGGTGATCGGCCTGTTCCAGCGCTCGTCCTTGTACGTTTCGAGCGTCTTGCCGGCGTCGAGGATGTTCCGCGACGGCTTGCGCCACCCGTGGCGCTTGTCGTAGGCGCGAAGCCCGTGCTCGATGGTCTTGTTGGCCAGGTCCTGCAGCTGCGCGTCGAGCGTCGTCGTCACGGCGAGGCCGTTTTCGTAAAGGGCCTTCGCCCCGTACTGACGCTCGAGATGCTTGCGCACTTCCTCCACGAAGAACGGGGCGATGCCGGGCGGCTGGTTGGGCTGGCCGCGCGTGACGATCGGCTTCTGCTTTGCCTGGTCGGCCTGCGCCTGCGTGATGTAGCGCTCGTCGGCCATCCGCTGCAGCACGATGTTGCGGCGGGAGACCGCCCGCTTCATGTCCACGAACGGGCTCTGCCGCTCCGGCGACTGGAAAATGCCGGCGATGAGCGCCGCTTCCTCGAGGCTGAGCTGCTTGTTCGGTTTGTCGAAGTACAGGCGTGACGCGGCCTCGATACCGTAGGCCCCGTGCCCCATGTACATCTGGTTGCAGTAGATCGTGAAGATTTCCTTCTTCGAGTAACGCTTCTCGATCTGAATCGCCAGGACGATCTCGCGAATCTTGCGCTCGAAGAGCTTCTGCTTGGTCAGGCCGAACTGATCGAGGTTGCGGGCGACCTGCTGCGTCAGGGTGCTCGCGCCCTGATCGCGGCGCCGCTCGACGATGTCGATGAAGGCCGCCACGAAAATGCGCCAGACGTTCACGCCGATGTGGCGCTCGAACTCTGCGTCTTCGGTCGCGATGATCGCCTGCTTCAGTGCCGGGTTGATGTCGTCGTAGCCGACGACGACGCGGCGCTGGGTGGCGAACTCGCCGATCACTTTGCCCTGCGCCGAGTAGAGCCGCGTGATCGTGCTCGGCGAGTAGTCATCGAGGGCGGAGACCTGGGGGAGGTCGCTGGCGTAGGCGAAGAGGACGCCGCTCAGAATGCCGAGCAACGCTGTCACCACGAACAACGCCGCGATCGTGGCGTTGCGGGCAAAGCGGACGACGTAGTGCGTCACGGGGGACAGTGTACCAAAAGAGGTCTGGCGGGTCGGGCGGGCCGGGCGGGCCGGGCGGGGTGACAGATCTGAAGGTTGACTATAATACGCTCAACTTTTATACTTTGATGAACATCATCTTCAGGCACTCTTCACGAGGCTATCGAGGAATCAATGAGCAAAATCATCGGAATCGACCTGGGTACCACCAACTCCGTCGTCGCGGTCATGGAGGGTGGCGAGCCGGTGGTCATTACCAACCCGGAAGGCGGACGGCTGACTCCTTCTGTGGTGGCGTTCACGAAGTCGGGCGAGCGCCTCGTGGGGCAGGTGGCCAAGCGCCAGGCCGTCACCAACCCCGAGAACACCGTCTTCTCGATCAAGCGCTTCATGGGCCGCAAGTACGACGAGGTCAACGAGGAGATGAAGATGGTGCCGTACCAGGTGGTGCGCGCCAGCAACGGCGATGCGCGCGTCAACGCCAGCGGCAAGGAGTACCCGCCACCGGAAATCTCCGCGATGATTCTGCAGAAGCTGCGTCAGGCGGCTGAGGAGTACCTGGGGCAGCCCGTCACGAAGGCCGTCATCACCGTGCCGGCGTACTTCAACGATGCGCAGCGCCAGGCCACCAAGGATTCGGGCCAGATCGCCGGCCTCGAAGTGATGCGGATCGTCAACGAGCCGACCGCCGCGGCGCTCGCCTACGGACTCGACAAGAAGAAGGACGAGACGATCGCCGTGTACGACTTCGGCGGCGGGACGTTCGACATCTCGATTCTCGAAGTCGGCGAAGGCGTCGTCGAGGTAAAGGCCACCAACGGCGACACGCACCTCGGCGGCGACAACATCGACCAGCGCGTCATGGACTGGATCATCACCGAGTTCAAGAAATCCGACGGCATCGATCTCGGCAAGGATCGCATGGCGCTGCAGCGCCTGAAGGAGTCGGCGGAGAAAGCGAAGATGGAGCTTTCCACGGTGATGGAAACGGACATCAACCTGCCGTTCATCACCGCGGATCAGACCGGCCCCAAGCACCTGCAGATGAAGCTGACCCGCGCCAAGTTCGAGCAGCTGGTGGACGACCTGCTGCAGCGGACGGTCGGGCCGACGAAGCAGGCGTTGTCGGACGCGGGCGTGGAACTCTCGAAGATCGACGAAGTGGTGCTGGTCGGCGGTTCGACGCGCATCCCGCGTGTGCAGCAGATCGTGAAGGACCTGTTCGGCAAGGAGCCGCACAAGGGCGTGAACCCGGACGAGGTGGTGGCCATCGGCGCCGCGGTTCAGGCCGGTGTGCTGGCGGGGGATGTCAAGGACCTGCTGCTGCTCGACGTCACGCCGTTGTCGCTCGGCATCGAGACCCTCGGCGGCGTCATGACGCCGCTCATCGCCCGCAACACGACCATCCCGACACGCAAGAGCGAGATCTTCTCGACGGCGGCGGACAACCAGACGAGCGTGGAAGTGCACGTCCTGCAGGGTGAGCGGCCGCTGGCGCGTGACAACCGGACGCTCGGCCGGTTCCATCTCATCGGCCTGCCGCCGGCGCCGCGTGGCGTGCCGCAGGTCGAGGTGACGTTCGACATCGACGCCAACGGTATCGTCAACGTGCAGGCGAAGGATCTCGGTACGGGCAAGGAGCAGAAGATCACGATCACCGCGTCGAGCGGCCTCGACAAGGGCGAGGTCGACCGGATGATGAAGGACGCCGAATCGCACGCCGAGGACGACAAGCGGCGCCGCGAGGAAATCGAGACGCGCAACCGCGCCGACCAGGCGGTCTACGGCGCGGAGCGGATGATCAAGGACACGGGCGACAAGCTGAGCGCGGCCGACCGGCAGGCGATCGAGACGGCGATGGAAGCCGTGAAGAAAGCCAACGAAGGCACCGACGCCGCGGCCGTGCAGCGCGCCCTGGAGCAGTTGACGGCCGCGCAGCACAAAGCGGCCGAGACGCTCTACAAGCAGCAGGCTCCCGGCGGCGCGCCGGGGCCCGATCCCTCGGCCGGTGCCGGGCCGGGCGCTCCGGACGGCGCCTCGTCGGGTTCACGGCCCGAGGGCGACGTGATCGACGCGGAAGTGGTGGACGAAGGAAAGCAGTGAAATGAAATTGCAGGATGGCAGGATTGCAGGAATGCAGGATTTGTTGCGGGATTTTCGATCCCGCCAACCTGCCATCCTGCCGTCCTGCAATTGATCGCATGGACTTCTACATCATCCTCGGCGTTGAACGGGCGGCGGCCGTCGGCGACATCAAGCGCGCGTACAAGCGGCTCGCGCGGCGGTTCCATCCGGATATCAATCCGGGCGACCGGATGGCGGAAGCGCAGTTTCGCCAGATCGCCGAGGCCTACGAGACGCTCATCGATCCGGATCGGCGGCGGCAGTACGACGCGCGCGGCCCCGCGGCCGCGTCCGACGCGCCGACCTACGGCTTCGAGGGCTTCGATTTCTCGGCCAGCGTGAGCGGCGATGCCGCGCCGACCTTCGGCGATCTGTTCGCCGACGTGATCCGGCAGCGCGACGCGCGGCAGGAAGCGGCGGCGGCCCGCGGGGCCGATCTGCATCAGGACATCGAGGTCGACTTCGAGGATGCGATGCGCGGCGGCCGGCGCGCGCTGACCGTGACGCGTCAGGAGCGCTGTCGCACCTGCCAGGGGCTCGGTCATCTGCACGCGGCCGAGGGCCGGTGCAAGGCCTGCCACGGATCGGGCGTCATGAAGTCCGCGCGCGGGCACATGGTGTTCTCGAGGCCGTGCGCGCAGTGCGGCGGCGCAGGCCGTGAACGCGCGACCGTGTGCGGGACCTGCGACGGACGGCAGGTCGAGGTGCGTACCGAATCGCTGACGCTGGATTTGCCGGGCGGCCTGGCCGACGGCACCCGCATCCGCGTGCCGGCCAAGGGACACGTGGGCCGGGACGGCGGGGAGTACGGCGACCTCTACGTCGCCGTCCGTGTCCGGCCCCATGCCGTGTTCCGGCGCGACGGCGACGATTTGCATGCGGTCGTGCCGCTGGCCGTGCACGAGGCGGCCCTCGGCGCGCGCATCGACGTGCCGACGCTGGAGGGCGTCGCGAAACTGCGCGTGCCGCCGGGGACCCAGTCGGGCCAGCGCTTCCGCATGCGCGAGCGTGGCGCGCCGTCGACGCAGGGACGCCGGGGCGACCTGGTCATCGAAGTCCGGCTCGTGCTGCCGAAGCTGCTCGACGAGCGCTCCAAAGAGCTGTTGCGGGAATTCGGCCGGATCAACGCCGGAGACGTCCGGAAGGAACGGGCGGAGCGATGAAGGGACCCGGCAAGGCCTACTACATGATCAGCGCGGTGGCGCAGAAGTACAACATCCACCCGCAGACGCTCCGCCTGTACGAACGCGAGGGACTCCTCAAACCCTCGCGGACGGACGGCAACACGCGCCTGTATTCCGACGAAGACCTCGAGCAGCTCGAGACCATCCTCTCCTTGACGCGCGACCTCGGCGTGAACCTCGCCGGCGTCGAAATCATCCTGAACATGCGCCGCAAGACGGAGCTCATGCAGAAGGAAGTCAACGAGTTCATGGAGTACGTCAAGCGCGAGCTCGCCCGCGGCCTCGACGACTGGGAACAGCGCCTGTCGACGGCGCTCGTGAAGTCCTCACCGACCGACCTCGTGCGCGTCGCGCCACGGGCCTCGTCTCAGCCTGCCGGACCCCGGCGGAAGTAGGACGGCTATTTCCCGACCAGGTGTGACTGGTCCTTTTCGTTCTCCAGGCAGATGAATTCGAGCAGGTCCGTGTCGATGAGCACCTGCTGCCTGACCGTCACCGTGAATGGCGCCGTGTACGCCTTGGGATCGTCGACCGTGATGACGATGTCGAGATTCCCGAAATCCCGGCGCCGGAACCGTTCAGTAATCGTTGCGGATTCCGTCAGCGGGTTGCCGTACAGATCGGCCCACAGATCGTCCTTGAATCCGTTGGTGCGCACCACCAGCGTGTCTCCCTCCCATCGTCCAGTGGAGTATCCGAAGAAGGAGGGCTGCGGATCGACGGGAAGCGCCCGGCCGTCGAGGAACACCTGCCGGAAATCGACGCCTTTCTCGTAGAGGATGACGACAAGCGCTGGCGTCTGCAGGATCTTGGAAGGAAACAGGTGCGAGTGCAGCCACAGAATGCTGAGTGGCAGGCATCTGCCGTCGGGGCTGTCCTTGAGGTTGTCCGCCTGCCGCGCGTTCGTGAGCGCTCGTGCCCACGGCCGGTAGGGCAATCCATCCTTGAGTTGGGCGCCGATGTCTGAACAAGGCGGGCAGCGGTGCGCCGGCAAACGAGACGCCCTCTCCGTCAGCATAGGCGCGCCACACGCCCGACAAGTCAGGTTTGCCATCACTGGTCCTCGGCGCCGGCGCGCTGAGATTCGGCCGGCCATCGGGGAGACGAGGGACTCCCGCGGTTGGCTGGTTCAGCCATTGCGCGCGAAGTCCGAGTGCCGGCGCGACACAGACGATTGCAAGAATGCAGAGACGTCGTTTCATGGCCGCACGATTAGACCACGACGGTTCGAAGTTGTGAGCGGCAAGTGCGAAGTGTATAGTGTCATCACATGTCGATGCGGTACGCGGATGCGACGCGACACGCGTGCGTGTCCGCTGAGTACGCACGCTCGATCGCGACTCGGTTCCCGCTGACTGTTCCCGACCCATCCGCGCCGGCTCGTCGCAGTCGCTTCAGCTGACATGTCTTGTCCCCTTTGTGACGATACCGGTTGGAAGCCGGCCGGCGATGATTTGGCCGCGGCAGGGTCCGCGCCGGAATCGCGCGGAGTCCGCCGCGTCGTGCGATGCGACTGCTGGCGGGAAAACGTCGGCCGCCAGCGTCTTCGCGACGCGAACATTCCGAAGCGCTACCTGCACTGTACGCTGGGAAACTTCACGGCGTACAACGAATCGCTCCAGAAAGCCGTCGTGCAGGCGCGGCGGGTTGCCGATGCGTTCCCAGTCGTTTCGAAAGGGCTCCTGCTCGAAGGCCAGCCGGGCGTCGGCAAGACACACCTCGCCGTCGCCGTGCTCAAGCAGGCCATCCAGACCACGGGCGCGCGTGGCCTGTTTTACGACATCCGCGATCTGCTGAGGGTCATTCGCAGTACCTACGACCCGGCGATTCGTACCACGGAGCTCGAAGTCCTGCGTCCGGTCATGCGCGCCGATCTGCTGGTTCTTGACGACCTCGGCGCAGAGAAGACGTCCGAATGGGTGGAGGAGACGATGAACCTGATCGTCAACACCCGGTACAACGAACAGCGCCTGACGCTCTTCACGACGAACTACCAGGACATCCCCGACGAGACCGACCCGAACTCCCTGTTGTGCCGCATCGGACATCGGATGCGGTCGCGGCTCCACGAAATGGCCGAGTTTGTCGTTCTCGACGGCGCCGACTATCGCGAGCTTCCAACCAACGGCGGCGAGGACGACCTGGTCGCGCTCTGGAAGACGCGCAAGAGGACGCTCCCGTCGCCCCGCGGCAACCGTCCGGTCCGCGCCCAGCTGCGCGACGGCAAAGGCGACCTGAAGTGGCCGGGAGGCCGGGCGGGCTCATAAGCATCTGGTCATTTGGTCATCTGGTCATTTCCACTCTGCGGACGATGTTAGGTCTCTACGTTCACGTTCCGTTCTGCTCCGCGATCTGCAACTACTGCAACTTCAATCGCGGTCTCTTCGACGCCGCGCAGAAGGCCCGGTACGTCCAGGCGCTCCTCGCTGAGATCCAGCAGGCGGGCAGGGCAGGTCGGGCAGGCGAGGCTGGCGAGGCAGGCGGGGCGGGCAGGGCGGAGGCGGACACGATCTATTTCGGCGGTGGAACACCGTCGCTGCTCGAACCCATCGAGGTGGCGGGCATCGTCGCGGCCTGCCGCGAGGCCTTCGTGGTGTCGCCTGATGCCGAGATCACGCTCGAAGCCAATCCGGAAAGCGTGGACGAGGCGCGGCTCGCCGCGTTCAGGAACGCCGGCATCAACCGGCTGAGCTTCGGCGTGCAGTCGTTCCGCGAGGAAGAGCTCCGGCGCCTGTCGCGCCTGCACACGGTCGCACGCGCGACCCTGGCCGTCGGCGAGGCCCGCCGCGCCGGCTTCGACAACCTCAGCCTCGACCTGATGATGTGGCTGCCCGAGCAGCGCGTCGAGCAGTGGCTGCAGTCAATCGACGGGGCCATCGCCCTGAGTCCCGAGCACGTGTCGCTCTACCTGCTCGAGGTGTATCCGAACGCACCGCTCAGAGAGGACATGGCGCGCGCCCGCTGGTCCCAGGCTCCCGACGACGACGCGGCGTCCATGTACATGGCGGCGATGGAGCGGCTCGAGTCGGCCGGCTACGAGCAGTACGAGATCTCGAACGTCGCGAAGCCCGGCCGCCGGTCGCGCCACAACCTCAAATACTGGACCGACGGCGAGTGGCTCGGGTTCGGGTGTGGGGCGCACACGACGAGGGACGGCGTCCGGTCGAAGAACGTCTCGGGCATCGACGAGTACATCGTGTGCATCGAGGCCGGCCGGCCCGCGGCGCTCGAAGTCCGCCGGATGTCCGGAGACGAACGCCTGGGCGACGCCCTCTTCACAGGCCTGCGCCTCGCCGACGGGGTGAGCCTGGACGCGATTCGCGACCGCTACGGCGTCGATGTCTGGCAGAAATACGGCGCCGACCTCGCCGATCACGTCGACGCGGGCCTGGTCCGGTGCGAGGGGGACCGCCTTCGCCTGACGCGCCAGGGCATGCTTCTGGCCCACGAAGTGATGCTTGTTTTCGTGTAGTCGGGAAGTACGTTACAGTAACCGCCTTTTGCCAAGGAGGCCGTGATGTTTCGAACCCCCGGGTTGCCGACTGCCGCAGGCCGGCACGTTTGGATTGCCCTCGGACTGGTCGCCGGCGTGTTGTCGGCGGGCCCGCTGCAGGCGCAGCAGGCCGCGGCGCCCGCTCAGGCGGCCCAGGCCGCTCCGACGACGCGTGTGTTCTCCGGCGATGCCGGGATGGTGCTCAACTTCATCAAGGCCGACAAGACCGCCGACTTCGAGATGGTGGTGGCGAAGCTGAAGGAGGCGCTCGCCAAGAGCGCGAAGCCCGAGCGGAAGCAGCAGGCCACGAGCTGGAAGATCTTCAAGGCGGCTGAGCCCGGCGCCGGCGGCAGCGTCCTGTATGTGTTCATCGTCGACCCGTCCGTCAAGGGCGCGGACTACAGCGTGGCGAACATCCTCGCCGAGTCGTTCCCGCCCGAACAGGTCAACGAGATCTACAAGGCCTACGCCGGCGCGTACGCGACGGGACAGAACATCGTCAACCTGTCGCTCGTGTCGGACCTCGGGAAGTAGCGCGCGGCGACTGCTAGAACTTCAGATTCAGCCCCGCGTAGATGCGGTGCGCTGGCGACGCCAGCGCGCCGCCGCCCAGTGTGATGATCCGGTAGTCCACGCGCAGGCGCAGCGGGCCGGCGAGCGAGATCTTGACGCCGCCGCCCGTGCCGAGCGCAAACCCGGTATCGCTGCGCCCGCCGAGCGCTTCCCGGTAAATGCCGCCGCCGGTTTCGAAATACGGCTGGATGCCGCCCAGGGCGACCGGCGTCTGCAGCAGCACGCTGCCCATCCCGACTCTAAGAGACGGCGCTCCGGTGCTCACGTCTTCGGCCGTGCCGGAGTACTCGAACTCGAATGCGACGATCAGGAGCCCCGCCCCGACCGCGAAGCCGCTGGTCTGACGGTTGGCGGGTGTCGTGTTGACCCCGATGAAGCCCGTGATGTCCGCGAACGCGCGTCCGGGAATCAGGAGCGTCAGCAGGGACGCGAGCAGAACCGTTTTCCTCATCTGTTTTTCGCAGCCTTTCTGCCATCATACGGGAAGTGGATTTCCGGCTGACAGAGGAGCAGCAACTGCTCAGGCGTACGGTTCGCGAGTTCGCGGACGCCGAGATCGGCCCGCACGTCAGGGAATGGGACGAGGCGCAGCACTTTCCGGCCGAGCTGATCCCCAAGCTTGCCGAGCTCGGCCTGCTGGGCATCCAGTGGCCCGAACAGTACGGCGGCGCCGGGATGTCGGCCGTCGACTACTGCATCTGCATCGAAGAGCTCGCGCGCGTGGATCCCGGCGTCGCGCTCTCGGTCGCGGCGCACAACGGCCTGTGCTCGGCTCACATCGCGATGTTCGGGACCGAAGCGCAGAAGCAGAGGTATCTGGTGCCGCTCGCCCGCGGCGAGAAGCTCGGGGCGTGGGCGCTGACCGAATCCAACTCCGGGAGCGACGCGAGCGGCTTGCGGACGGCAGCGACGCGTGACGGGGCGGGCTGGGTGCTGAACGGATCGAAGGCGTTCACCACGCACGGTGCGTCGGGCGACGTCTGCGTGGCGATGGCAGTGACCGACCGCACGTCAGGCCCGAAGGGCATCTCCGCGTTCATCGTCGAGCGCGGTACGGCGGGGATGACGGCCGGCAAGAAGGAAGACAAGCTCGGCATGCGCGCCAGCGAGACGAGCGAGGTGCTGTTTGCCGGCTGTCGTGTGCCGGCGGACCACATGCTCGGCCAGGAAGGGCAGGGGTTCGTCAATGCGCTGCAGGTGCTCGATGCCGGCCGGATCGGGATCGCCGCGCTGTCGGTGGGTCTTGCCCAGGGCGCGTACGAAGCGGCACTGCGGTACGCGCGCGAACGGACCGCCTTCGGCAAGACGATCAACCGCTTCCAGGCCATCCAGTGGAAGCTGGCCGACAGCGTGACACGGATCGAGGCGGCCCGGCTGCTGACGTACCGCGCCGCGTTCCTCAAGGATTCGGGCAAGCGGATGACGCTCGAGTCGTCGATGGCCAAGCTGTATGCGAGCGAGATTGCCGTGAAAGCCGCCGACGACTGCGTCCAGATTCATGGCGGCTACGGTTTCGTGAAGGACTACCCGGCCGAGAAATTCTTTCGCGACGTGAAGCTCACGACGATCGGGGAAGGCACGAGCGAGATCCAGCGGCTGGTCATCGCCCGGCAGCTGCTTTCGTGACGCCCATGCTCGCCGAACGCGTGCTGGCCGGGGAGGCGCGGGCAGTCGCGCGGGCCATCTCCCTCATCGAAGATGAGGATCCAGGCGGCGCCGATCTGGTCCGGGCGCTGTTCTCGCATACGGGGCGGGCCTTCCTGATCGGCGTGACGGGGCCGCCAGGCGCCGGCAAGAGCACGCTCGTCGACCGGCTGTGCGCCGAGATTCGACGTTCGGGTTCGACGGTGGGCGTCATCGCGGTCGACCCGAGCAGCCCGTTCACGGGCGGCGCCGTCCTGGGCGATCGGCTCCGGATGCAGTCGCATGCAGGCGACGCGGGCGTGTTCATCCGCAGCATGGCGACGCGCGGACATCTGGGCGGACTCGCCCGCGCTACGGCCGACGCCGCCCTCGTCCTCGACGCCTCCGGTCGCGACATCGTGGTGATCGAGACCGTGGGCGTCGGCCAGGACGAGGTGGACATCGTCGGCACGGCCGACGCGTCGGTCGTGACGCTGGTGCCGGGCACGGGAGACGATGTGCAGGCGCTCAAGGCGGGGATCATGGAGATCGCCGACGTGTTCGTGGTCAACAAGGCGGACCGCGACGGCGCCGATCGCCTCGTGTCCTCCGTCGAAGCGAACCTCTCGCTGCACGCCTACGGCGCCGGCGACTGGCGTCCGCCGATCGTCAAGACCGTGGCGACGACCGGCGAAGGCGTCCCCGAGCTGATGGCGGCGATCACGCGCTTCCGGGAGCGTTCGAAGGGCGCCGAGCGTCCGCGGCGCCGCGCGCGCGCGGAGAGCCGGCTGCGCGAGATCGTGTCCGGACGGCTGATGGCGCACCTCGAACAGCGCGTGCTCGCGCCGGGCGAGCTGACCGCGATGGTAGACCGCGTCGCCGCGCGCGAGATCGATCCCTACACCGCGGCGGACCAGCTTGTGAGAAGGGCCTTTGCCGGTTAGCCGCGCCTGCGTCTCACGAAGCCACGAAGGACACGAAGAAATCTTTGTACTAAAATACGTCGTGTGCCTTCGTGTGCTTCGTGCCTTCGTGATGCACCGTTCCTGACATGAAAGCCGTCCTGGACCACGTCGGGATCGCCGTGAAAGATCTCGCGGCGGCGCTGGCGTTTTACCGCGATGCCCTGGGCCTGGAGATCGAAGCGCCTGAGGAAGTCGCATCGCAGCGCGTGCGCGCGCATTTCATCCCGGTGGGGACGTCCAGGCTCGAGCTGCTCGAAGCGACCACCCCGGACTCCGCCATCGCGAAGTACGTGGAGAAGCGCGGGCCCGGCCTGCACCACATCACGCTGCGGGTGGACGACATCCACGCCGTGCTGGCGCAGCTGAAACAGCGCGGGGCGAGGCTCGTCGACGAGGCGCCGCGCCCAGGCGCGGAACACGGGCTCGTCGCGTTCATTCACCCGTCGAGCGCGCACGGCGTGCTCGTCGAGCTCAAGCAGGCGGCGGCTGACCGGCCACCGGCCACCGACCACCGTCCCCCTTCTTCGAGCGCGGTCAGTCGGTACGCGCTCGGCAACCTCGAGCTCATATCCGTATTCGACGGCTTCTTTCAGCTCGATGGCGGCGCGATGTTCGGCGTGGTCCCGAAACCGCTCTGGGCGAAGCTGGCGCCGCCCGACGAGAAGAACCGCATTCTGCTGGCCATGCGGCCGCTCATCGTGCGCGGCGCGCGGACGATGCTCATCGACGCCGGCCTCGGCGGCAAGGACGACCGCAAGTTTCACGGCATCTACGGGGTCGATCGGTCGCGCAACCTTGATCACACGCTGGCCGAGGCCGGGTTGACGCGCGAGGACATCGACATCGTGCTGGCCACCCACCTGCACTTCGATCACGCCGGGGGGTTCACCGAGCGCGACGCGGCCGGCCGCGTGCGGCCGGCCTTCCCCCGCGCGCAGTACGTCGTGCGGCGCGGCGAGTGGGACGATGCCCGGAACGCGAACGAGCGGAATCGCGCGAGCTATCTGGCCGACAACTTCGTGCCCCTCGCCGATGCGGGCGTGCTCCAGCTGGTGGACGACGACCAGACGATCATGCCCGGCGTGAAAGTGCGGCGGACCGGCGGGCACACGATGCATCATCAGATGGCGATCATCGAGTCCGGTGGCCGGACGGCGGCGTTCGTGGCGGACCTCGTCCCGACGACGGCGCACCTGGCCGAGCCGTGGATGCTGGGCTACGACCAGTACCCCAACGACACGCTGGCGTCGAAGAAGGCGTTCTACACGGAAGCGCTCGAGAAGGACACGCTGGTGTTCTTCGAACACGACCCCGCCGTCGCGGCGGGGCACATCAGAGAGGAGCAGGGCAAGCGCCACGTGGTGCCGGCGCAGCCTCGACCATGAGCCACGGCGATATCGGCATCGGCATTATTGGTGGAAGCGGTCTCTACGACATGGCGGAGCTCAAGGACCGCGAAGAGCGCACGGTCGCGACGCCCTTCGGCGAGCCGTCTGGACCATACGTGGTCGGCACGCTGCGCGGCAGACGCGTCGCGTTTCTGGCGCGCCACGGCCTCGGGCACCGGCTCATGCCTTCAGAGCTCAATTTCCGGGCGAACATCTTCGGCTTCAAGGTGCTCGGCGTCGAGCGCCTGCTGTCGGCGAGCGCCGTCGGCAGCCTCAGGGAGGAGTACCGGCCGCTCGATATCCTCGTGCCCGACCAGTTCTTCGATCGCACGAAGGGGCGTGTCAGCACGTTCTTCGGACGTGGGCTCGTCGCGCACGTCGGCTTCGCGCACCCGTTCTGCGGGACGCTCTCGGCCATCGCGGCCGACTCCGTCGCGCACGTCGGCGCCACCGTGCACCGCGGCGGCACCTACGTGAACATGGAGGGGCCGCAGTTCTCCACGCTCGCCGAGTCGCGGCTGTATCGCTCGTGGGGGATGGACGTCATCGGGATGACGAACCTTCAGGAGGCGAAGCTCGCGCGAGAGGCCGAGATCTGCTACACGACGCTGGCCCTGGTCACCGACTACGACTGCTGGCACCCGGACCACGATTCGGTCACCGTGGATCTCATCGTCGCGAACCTCATGCAGAACGCGAAGACCGCCCAGCAGGCGATCGCGGAGGCGGTCGGCCGGATCGCCGGCCCGCGCACCTGCGCGTGCAAGGACGCGCTCGCAACAGCTATCATTACGAGGCCCGAACACGTTCCCGACCAGATCAAACGGGAGCTGGGGCCAATCATTGCGAAATACGTAAAATAGCGAGAAATAGCGAGCAACGTGCGGGTGGTGCGATCGGACAGGGTGCTTTGGGTGGGATCGGATAGGGTGCTCGAATGCGATCACGCAACGTGCTGACGACACCGAGCACGTTGGAAACCGCCGCCGCTAAGCACGTTGAAAACCGTGACCAACAAGCACTTTGAACCCGTGACCGCCTGAGCACTTTGGAGACCGTGACCTCATGAAAATTATCGTGACCGGTTCGATTGCGTACGACTACCTGATGTCGTTCCCCGGCAAGTTCACCGAGCAGATCCTGCCCGAGCATCTGCACCGGCTGAGCGTGAGTTTCCTGGTGGATTCGATGGACAAGCGGCGCGGCGGATGCGCCCCGAACATCGCCTACACGCTGGCGCTGCTCGGCGAAAAGCCGTACCTGATGGGCACGGCCGGCGAGGACTTCGGCGACTACCGCCAGTGGCTCGAGGCCGCGGGCATCGACACGTCGCTCTGCAAGCAGGTCAACGGCAAGTTCACCGCGTCGTTCTTCTGCAGCACCGACACCTCAAACAACCAGATCGCGTCGTTCTACACGGGCGCCATGGCCGACGCCGGGCAATTGTCGTTTCGCAACGCGAAGGACGCAAAGCTGGCGATCATCTCGCCGAACGATCCGGGCGCGATGATCACGTACGCGGAAGAGTGCCGGACGCTCAAGATCCCGTTCATCTTCGATCCCGGCCAGCAGTGCTCGCGCATGTCCGGCGACGAGCTCAAGGACGGCATCGCAGGCGCACATATCCTCATCTGCAACGATTACGAGTTCGAGCTGATCCGGCAGAAGACGGACATGGGCGAGCAGGAAGTCCTCGAGCAGGCCGACATGCTGATCGTCACCAGGGGCGAGAAGGGCTGTTCGGTGATCACGAAGGCCGGCCAGGCCGATGTGGCCGCCGTCGCGCCGCACAGAGTCGCGGATCCGACCGGTGTCGGCGACGCGTTCCGTGGCGGGTTGCTGAAAGGGTTCGCGCTGGGCCTGCCGGCCGATCAGGCGGCGCGCCTCGGCAGCGTCGCGGCGACCTACTGCCTCGAGCACCTGGGCGGGACCTACCACTCCTACACCTGGAACGAGTTCGAGGAACGCTACCGCCAGCACTTCGGCGCGTTGGCCGCGGTCGTGAAATAGATCGTCGATTGGCGGAGGCCGGTCAGGCCTGCCGGGGGCCGACGGACGCCAGGTAGTCCGCGAAGATCTCGTTGAAGAGGGCGCCGGGGCGCCGCGCGCGGACACGCGCGAGAGCCTCGGCGCCCGACACGCCCAGCTCTGTCAGGATCAAGCCCGCCACCAGACCAGACCGGTTGAACCCCCCGCTGCAGTGGCTCAGGACCGTGTGGCCTTCGCGCACGAGCGACGCCGCCAGCTGCGCGATCGCCCGCAGTTTCGCCAGGCTCGGCAGCACGAGGTCGTCGTCGTCGAACGGGAAGTAGACGTAGAGGCAGTGGTTCGCCTGCGTCGGAATGCAGAGATCCAGCCCGCCTTCGAGGTCGATCACGACGTCCACCCCGTGGGACGCCAGGACGTTCCACTGATGGATGGCGGCCGACATGAACAACCGCCCGTCATCGTCTATCTGAAAGAGCTCCATTGCCACAGAGTAGACGTAGCGCCAGCCTCAGGGGTTCGCGCGCGTCGAAGTCCGGCTGAAGCCGGACGCTACTTCACTTTGGTCCGGAAGTAGGCGATCGTTTCGACGAGGCCCTGTTCGAGCGAAACCTTCGGCTCCCACTTGAGCAGCGTCCGCGCAAGGGTGATGTCCGGGCGGCGCTGCTTCGGGTCGTCGGTCGGCAGCGGCTTGTAGACGATGCGGCTCTTGGAGCCCGTCATGGTGATGATCGTGCGCGCGATCTCTTCGATGGTCATCTCGCGCGGGTTGCCGATATTGATCGGACCGTGTTGGTCGGAGAGCATGAGCGCGATGATGCCCTCGACCAGATCCGTGATGTAAGTGAAGCTGCGCGTCTGCGTGCCGTCGCCGAAGACCGTGACGTCCTCGTTGCGGAGCGCCTGCGAGATGAACGCGGGGGCGGCGCGGCCGTCGTTGACGCGCATCCTCGGGCCGTACGTGTTGAAGATGCGGACGATCTTCGTGTCCACCCCGTGGTAGCGGTGATACGCAACCGTCATCGCTTCGGCGAACCGCTTGGCTTCGTCATACACGCCGCGCGGGCCGATGGGGTTGACGTTGCCCCAGTAGGTCTCCTTCTGCGGGTGCTCGAGCGGATCGCCGTACACCTCCGAGGTGGAGGCCAGCACGAACCGCGCGCCCTTGGCCTTGGCCAGGCCCAGTGCCTTGTGGGTGCCGAGCGCGCCGACCTTGAGCGTCGGAATCGGCAATTCCAGATAATCGATCGGGCTCGCCGGGCTTGCCCAGTGCAGGACGTAGTCGACCGGGCCGTCGATGTAGATGTAGTTGGTGACGTCGTGCTTGATAAATGTGAAGTCGCGGTTCGCCAGGTGCGAGATGTTCGCCGTGTCGCCGGTCAGGAGATTGTCGATGCCGATGACCGTGTAGCCGCGGTCGAGCAGGGTTTCGGCGAGGTGCGACCCGATGAAGCCGGCAGCACCGGTGATTACCACGCGTGGTCTAGTAGGCATGTTTGTGAAAGAAGGTCTTGGTAAGGGTGAGCCACATGATCTTGAGGTCGAGGCTGACGGACCAGTTCTCGATGTAGTACAGGTCGTACTCGATGCGCTTTTCGAGGGCGGTGTCGCCGCGCCAGCCGTTCACCTGCGCCCACCCGGTCAACCCGGCTTTCACCTTGTGCCGCAGCATGTATTGCGGGATGCGGTGCTTGAACTGCTCCACGAAATGCGGCCGCTCGGGGCGGGGGCCGACGATCGACATGTCGCCGCGCAGGACATTCCACAGCTGGGGGAGTTCGTCGATGTTCGACCGGCGGAGGAAACGCCCGAACGCGGTGACGCGCGGGTCGTCCCGCTGGGTCCACACCGGCCCCGTCTCGCGTTCGGCATTGTCCGCCATCGAGCGGAACTTCACGATGGTGAACGACTTGCCGTCGAGGCCCATGCGCTCCTGGCGGTAGAAGATCGGACCCTTCGACGTCAGCCGCACGAGCGCGGCCACGAGTGCGAGGGGGAGTGCGAGCATGAGGAGCGTCACGGCCGAAATCGCCACGTCGATGCCGCGCTTGACGACGCTGTTGAACCCCTGCAGCGGCACGTCGTTGACGTTGATGACGGGCACGCCGTCGAGATCTTCGAGCCGGGCTCGCAGCGCGATGACCTGCAGCAGGTCGGGCACCACCTTGACGTCGATGCACTCGCGGCTGGTGGCCTCGATGAGCTCGATCATCTGCAGGTGCTGATCCGGCGGCAGCGCGACATACAGGTGATCGATCGACTCGCGCAGCGCGATGTGCGCCGCTTCGTCGATCGTGCCGAGCAGCGGCAGGCCGCGGTAGCCGAGGTGATCCCCCGCCGCCCGGTTGTCCACGAAGCCCACGATCTGGTAGCCCAGCTCGCGGTGCTCGATGATCTTGTCGGCCACGAGGCGGCCGAGTTCGCCCGATCCCGCGATCAGGATGCGCTTGAGGCCCAGGCCGGCGCGCCACCGGCGCTCGAACGCCTCGCGCACCAGCTCGCGCAGGGCGAACGTGAACGCGACGTTCAGGATCAGGAAGAGGCCCCAGACCGCTTGCGACACCTCGAAGGCGCCGCGGTCGTTGGGCGAGATGTACGCCTGCACGTACAGCGTCGCGACGATCCCGAACACGACCGCGAGGATCGTGCCGACGAAGACGGCGAAGAAGTCGTCCACCCGCGACCGTCCGCGGCGCAGACGGTAGAGGCTCTGCAAGTGGAACCCGAGCGGGACGAGCACGGCGATGAACGGCAGAAGGTTGATGTACTGCCGCAGCGGCGGAACGCCCTTTGTAATCGGGATGAGGTTCGTGTGAAACCGGATGGTGTAGGCGAGAACGAACGCCGACAGCCCGAGCAGCGCGTCCGACACGACGTAGAAGGTGATGAGGAGCCGGTTGTAGCGCTTGACCATGCCTACGCGTCCGCCGTGATGAGGGCGGCCATCTCGTCGCTGAACCGTTCGCGGCTGAAGCGTTCGGCGTGGCGGCGGATGAGCGAGGGATCGAACCGCCGGGCCATCGCGCCGGTGATGCCCTCGGCGAATGCCGGCGCGGACGCGTCGTCCACGAGGACGCCCGTCTCGTCCGCGACGACGGTTTCGAGCGCGCCGCCGCGGCCGAGCGCGACGACAGGGCAGCCGCAGGCCTGGGCCTCGACCGGCACGATGCCGAAGTCTTCCTCGCCGGGCAGCAGCGTGACGCCGGCGCCTCGGTACAGGTCCCGGACCTCGGCGTCCGAGCGCCGCCCGAGAAACAGGACGTCTCCGGTTGCGATGCGTTCCAGCCGTGCCCGCTCTGGACCGTCGCCGACGATTTTCAGCGGAACCCGCGCGAGGCGGCAGGCCTCGATGGCCACGGCCACACGCTTGTAGGGCACGAGGGCTGACACGACGAGGGCGTAGCGATTGCCGGCGGCCGGTTCGTGCGGTGTCACTGTCGCAGGGGAGAAGTAGTCGGTATCGACGGGTGGATACACCACAATCGCCTCGCGATTATAGTATCGACGGATCCTGCCCGCAACATAATGAGAAATAGCGACATAGCGGTCGGCACGGCCGGCGGTGTCGCGGTCCCACCGGGCCAGCCTGGCCATGGCGCGGCGCATCACGGCGCTGCCGGCGGCCCCGACGCGGTCGGGGCCGAAGTACGCGTCGAATTGATCCCAGGCGTAGCGCATCGGCGTCAGGCAATAGCAGAGGTGGCGGGCCCGGCCCGGGCGGACCACCGACTTCACGCAGCAATGGCTCGTGCTGACGATGAGGTCGAAGCCGTCGAAGTCGAACTGCTCGACGGCCGCCGGAAAGAGCGGCAGGTACATCCGGTAGAGCTGCTTGGCGAACGGCAGGTGCTGCACGAACGAGGTGTGCGGGCGTGCCCTCTCAATTGTCGGCGACACCGATCCGCGCACGTGAACCAGGGTGAAGACCTCCGCCTGCGGGAACCGTTCGCAGAGCGCCTCGAGGACCTTCTCGCCGCCCCGCATGCCGGTCAGCCAGTCGTGGACGAAGGCGATTCTCACGAGGCTTGTCCGACCTGACCGTAAATCTCGCGGACGCGCCGCACGGAGGATTCCCACGAGAACTGGCCGGCGCGGGCGAGCCCGAGCCGCTTGAGGTCCGCGCGCAGCCGCTGGTCCGTCAACACGCGGTAGATGCCGTCGGCAATCGAGCGCGTCTCGTACGGATCGACGAGCACGGCGGCGTCGCCGGCGACTTCCGGCAGCGAAGACACGTTCGACGTGACCACCGGTGTCCCGCTCGCCATCGCTTCGAGCGGCGGCAGGCCGAACCCCTCGTAGAGCGACGGGAACACGAACACGCCGGCCAGCCGGTACATCACCGCCAAAGTTTCCTCGGGCAGATATCCGAGGAACCGCACGTACTGGTGGAGCTGGTGGCGGTGGACGGCGCGGCGCAGCGCCGTGTACTTGG
The DNA here is from genome assembly GCA_963821285.1 of uncultured Acidobacteriota bacterium. Taxonomy (GTDB): domain Bacteria; phylum Acidobacteriota; class Vicinamibacteria; order Vicinamibacterales; family CAVVIG01; genus CAVQJU01. The sequence goes on along the minus strand of CAWGDD010000010.1, from coordinate 27,152 downwards.
AGATGTCGTCGCCGATCAGCACGAGCTTCAGGCGATCGAGGCCGCGGTCGCGTACGAGGTGAAACGCTTCGATGAGCCGCTCGAGGTTCTTGTGCGGCTTCACGTTGCCGGCGTACAGCACGAACGGATCGTGCAGCTGGTAGCGCTCGCGGACGCGCACCATGTCTTCTTCCCTGGGCTCGATGCCGAACCGCTGGTCGTAGGAGTTGTAGATCACGTCGATCTTGGACGGCGGCACATCGACGAACCGCAGGATGTCGCGTTTGGAGCTCTCCGACACGGTCAGGACGCGCGTGGCGCGCCGCGCCGCCAGCGTGATCGACGTGCGTGCGTAGGCGAGCGACAGCCGGTTGGGCAGATACTGCGGAAACATCAGGTGGATGCAGTCGTGAATAGTCACGACCGACTTGCATCTGACGAGCGGGGGCAGCGTGTAGTGCGGCTCGTGAAACAGCGTGACGCCTTCGCGCCGGATGGCCATCGGAATCTTGATCTGTTCGGCCAGCGAATACTTGCCCGCCGTTTCGGCGGCGATCCGGAAGTTCGCGCCGAGCCCGCCAAGGGCCTCCCCGTCTTCCGGCCGGCTGAAGATCACGTATTCCGTGTCGTGGTCGATCCGCGCGAGCTGTCGCAGGAGGTTGCGAATGTAGGTGCCGATCCCGAAGTCGTGGAGCTTCCGGGCGTCGATGCCGATGCGCACGGTCTAATGATAGCCGTCTACGGATGCCAGCCCGCGTAGTCGAGCCGGTACTTCCTCAGGACGTCGCGGCGCGTGCCGGGGTAGACGTCGGCTCGCCGCGCCGCTTCGTCGGCAGCGACGACGCCTGCGCGAACCTCATTCGCCTGCTGCCGCACGTCGGCGAACGCGGTGGTGCAGCCCTCCAGTACCGTACCGCGCATGGCCCGCGGATCGAACAGCGCGAACCATTCGCGGTCGTAGCCCCCCGTGACCGGACCGCTGTAGCAGGTCGATCTGAACCGCCGCCAGTAATCGTCCAGCGCGTCGGCGCGCCGGGCGAGCTGAGCCACGATCTGGTCGTATGCGGTGGTCGCCCGATCGCGCGAGGTCTCCGTGTCCGACGCCGTGCGGGCGTTGAGCGTCTGGTTCAGGCTCGACGCCGGCGTGGCGGAGGTCCGAGTGGTGTGCTGGCCGCTCAGGAGTTCCCGCACGTGATCGACCGACACGGCGAACGAGATCCCCTGCGCCTCCGCGACGCCCATCGTGTTGATCCCGATCACGTTGCCCGCGCGATCCACGAGCGGGCCCCCGCTGTTCCCGGGGTTGATGGCCGCGTCGGTCTGGATCAGCGTCACGCTGCCGGCCTGCCGGACGCCGCTCACGATCCCCCGCGTCACCGTGTTCTGCAGGACGCCCAGGGCCGATCCGATGGCCACGACCTCCTGGCCCGATCGGACGCCTGCGGCCGAGCCGAGCGAAGCGATGGGTTGATCAGCCGGCGGCGTCGAGAGCTTGAGCAGCGCGAGATCGAGGTCGCGGGCCACCGTGTCTACGCGCGCGGACAGCATGTCTCCGGACGCCCGGCGGACTCGAAAGGTGAGGTCGTTGCCGGCGACGTGCGCGTTGGTGACGATCGTGTCTGAACGGACGAACACGCCGCTGCCGCGCCCGCTCGACGTTTCGACGACGACGACCGTGGGGCTGACGCGGGCGACGAGGTCTTCGAGCGTCGCGGCTGCGCCGATCGCAGGCATGGCCGGCGGCGCCACCGCCGCCGGGACAACCGGTCGCAAGACCGCCGGTTCCGTGTTCGCGGGGGCAGACGCGGCCGACGGCGACACGGGGGCCGGGGTCGGACTGTTCGCCTCCGCGACGGCGCGCGCGACGATCGTCGGCGGGAGCTCCGCGCTCGGCTTTCGCACCGGAACCGTCGCCGGTCGTGCCGGCGTCGAGCGGCCGTAGAAGAGCGCTCCAGCCGTTGCCGCGGCGGCCACCACCACCGCCGCCGCCATCTTGGCCATGAAGACGCGGTGGCTCTGAGTCGGCGCATCGGGCGTGGTTGTGTCGGCGTCGCGCCGGACACGGCCACATCTGCACTGGCTGACATGGCCTGGCACACGTCTGGTGCAGGCGGGGCACGTCCAGCTGGCTCCAGATGCACTCATGAAGGGCTAAAGGCTCAGGGCTGAAGGGCTAGCGGCTCTCAGCCTTGAGCCCTCAGCCCTCCTTATCGGCTCCCCGCAGCCTGAGATACAGCCGAAGCAGGGGCAGCCAACCGGGGTGGTGTTTCGCGTAGAAGGCGAGCTGGCTGCGACGGTAGGCGCGAGACGTGCCGGCCGCCGCAGATTTCGCAGACTGCCCGCGCACGTGGACCACTTCAACCCCCGGCACGAACATCACGCGCCGTCCGCGCGCGCGAATCGCGGCGCAGAAATCCACGTCTTCCAGGTACATGAAATAGCGCTCGTCGAGCAGCCCCACGGCTTCGGCGTCCTTGCGCCGCACCAGCAGGCAGGCCCCGCTGACCCAATCGGGGAACCGCTCCAGCCGCGTCGCCTCGTCGATTCCGGCCGCGCGCTTCTGCCGGAGTTCGTTGAGCGGCCCCACCATGCGGCCGAATGACAACTCCGCGCGGCCGCCAGTGTCCACGAGGCGCGGCCCCGCGACCGCCACGTCAGGGTGGACATCGAACACGTCGAGCAGGCGATCGATCGTGCCCGCCGGCACGACCGTGTCGCTGTTGAGGAGCAGGAGGTTCGTGCCGTGGCTGGCTCGAATGCCGATGTTGGTCCCGCGCGCGAACCCGAGGTTCTCGCCGGTCTCGATGACCCTCACCCCGGGGTGCCGCCGCGCGGCATCGGCGCTGCCGTCCGACGAAGCGTTGTCCACGACGAGCACCTCGTGGCTGCGCGCGGGCGGCGTCTCGTGCAGCGCCTGCAGGCACCGCTCGAGATCGGCGCGGGCGTTGAACGATACGATGACGATGGAGACGTCCATAGCCGTCAACACAGCCTGTTGCTTGCCGTTGCCGTGGGTCCCAGGTCCCTGGTTCTTGGTTCACGGTCCGTCCTCGGTCCCCGATCCGTCCTCGGTCCCCGATCCATCCCTTGTCCTTGGTCCCGGAGTCCGCCGTCCGGCATGACGGGCGTTCGGCGAAGGTCTCGCCGGGCGGACCACGGACGCTCGACACTGGATGGACTTTGCACCTCGGACGGACCAGGCACCAAGGACCAAGAACCAGGGACAGGCAGGTTCATCATCGGGCAGCCTGCTCGATCGCGGCGAGCGTCTCGCGGCCGGCCACCGGCCAGCTGTAGCGGGCCAGCACGGCGGGCGCCGCCGCCAGCAGGCGCCCGCGGGTTGGCTCGTCGAACAGGAGCTGCTCGATCGCGCGTGCGATCGCCTTCGAGTGCCCCTGCTCGACGTAGAGCGCGGCGGTGCCGCAGCTCTCGTGCGCGACCGGCGTGTCGAACAGGACCGGCGGCGCGCCGGCCGCGAGCGCCTCGAGCGGCGTCAGGCCGAGGCCCTCGTATTCGGACAGAAACGCGAAGGCACGGGCCTGCCGGTACAGGTCGCTCAACTGGTCGTCCGAGACGTACTGGTGCCACCGGATCCGGCCGCCGGCGCCCTCCGTGGCGATCGCGCCGCGGACATCTTCGTGGGGAAAGCTGCGGTTATCGCCGGCGAGATCCAGGGACGCGTCCAGATGCTTGCGGGCGACTGCGGCAAAGGCATGGACGAGGTCCACGACATGGCGGCGATTGAAGATGGACCCGACGAACAGGACGCGGGGCTCGCGACCGGTGGAGAGTCCTTCCGGAGCGCCCGGCACGCGGCGATCGAGGATGCCAGGCGGGATGACACGAATGCGCCCGTCCGGCACCCCGAGGTGTTCGACAATCTCGCGCCGGGAAAACTCCGAGATGGTGATCACCGTCCGCGCTTTCGCCGCCGACCGCCGCGACAACCACCGGAGGCGGGCGCCTTCGCGCAGGCGATACCACTCGGGGTGGGCGGCGAACGACACGTCGTGGATGGCGACGACGGTCGGCGTCTTCAACGCAAGAGGGGCCGAATACTGCGGCGCGAAGAAGACGTCCAGGTGATCTGCGGCCGCGGACCGCGGCAGCTGCACCTGCTCCCAGAATGTTCCGCCCGACCCGGGCACGAGCCGCGTCATGAATCGCCGGGCGTCGAGGCCGGCGATCGAGGCCGGCGGCTCCGGGACATACAGGATGAACTCGTGGCCTTGCCGCAGCTCGCCCCTGTCGTTCGCGATCGAAGGCCGGGCCCATTCGCGGAGCAATCCGGACAGATAGCGGCCCACGCCGGTCTGCCGGCCGCACAACTGCCGCGCGTCTATGCCGATGCGCATCGTTTGTGCTCGATCGCTGCCCGGTACGCCCCGTGAACCAGCTGGGCGGTCGTCGCCCACTGGAACTCCCGCGCTCTCGCCAGTCCCTTCGACACGCACCCCGCGGCAAACTCGGCGTCGGTCAGGATCTTTTCGATGGCGGCGGCGAGATCGTCGGGGCTCTCAGGATCGATCAACGGTCCGGCACTGCCGACCACCTCGGGGAGCGCGCCGCGATGGGCGGCGACCACGGGCACGCCGGTCGCCATCGCTTCGAGAACCGGCAGCCCGAACCCTTCGTCGCGCGACGGCAGCACGAGCAGCCGCGCGCCTTCGTAGAGCGAGCGCCGGCGCTCGGCGTCCACGTAGCCAAGGTGGCGGACGACCCCGCGAAGCGGCGGATGCTCCAGGCGGTCCAGCCATGCGCGCGCCGCAGGTGTGGCCTTGCCGGCGAGCACGAGTTCCGGCAGCGCAGCCTCGCGAGGACGCTTCAACAATCGTTCGTACGCGTCGAGCAGGACGCCGACGTTCTTGCGCGGTTCGATCGTCCCCATGAACAGCACGTATCCCGGCGTCGGCGACGCCTGCCGCGGCGGCCATGCCGGCGCGCCGGGCGGACAGAGCGCGATCTTCGTCGCCGGCACGCCCAGCCGGCTGGCCACCTCGCCGGCGGCGTATCGCGACGAGACGACGATGCGATCGGCGCGGGCGGCGTGGGCATGGACGAGCGCGGGGTAGTCGCGGCGCACGTCTGCCCGCGATCCGTCCGCGCTGTCGAGGAAGCTGAGGTCGTGGATGGTGACGACCTGGGCGGCGGCTCGCGACGGCAGCAGCAGCGGGTGCGGCGAGTGCGTCACGTCGAACGCGCGTCCCGTCAGGACCTCGGCGCTGGGCCAGCCCAGCCGGTGCCAGAGGAGGTTGAGCAGCCGGACCGGCACACGCCGATCGATTGCCGTCAGGCCGTGCAGGCCCGGGTCGTCGAGCCTGAGGCGGTCGCGCCACGAGCTCGAAAAAATGGTGAGGTCGAGCTCCCCTGCGCTCGCCAGCGCCCTGACGAGCTCGTGCGTATATTCGCCGACGCCGGTCCGCTCGCGCAGCGCCGGCCGGTAATCGATCAGAACGCGCACTTGTTTAAGTCTTTCCGCCTCAGTATCTTATTGTCATATGAAAATCGCCGTCGTGGGAACAGGGTACGTCGGATTGGTGCTGGGGGCCTGTCTCGCCGAGAACGGCAACAGCGTCGCCTGCGTCGATAAGGACGCCGGGAAGGTGACGACGCTCCGGGCGGGCAAGATACCAATTTACGAGCCCGGCCTCGAGGAAATGGTACGGCGAAACCAGACCGACGATCGGTTGAGCTTCACGACGGACCTGCCGGCATCGGTGAAGGGTGCCGAAATCGTGTTCATCGCCGTGGGGACGCCGCAGGGCGAGGACGGTTCGGCCGATCTGACGCACGTGCTGGACGTGGCCCGCGCGATCGGCCGCGCCATCGACAAGTACACGGTCGTCGTGGACAAGAGCACCGTGCCCGTCGGTACGGCGAAGCGGGTGCAGGCGGAGATCGCGAAACAGACGACGCAGCCGTTCAGCGTGGTCAGCAACCCGGAGTTCCTGAAGCAGGGCGCGGCCGTCGAGGACTTCATGAAACCCGACCGCGTTGTCATCGGCGTCGACCCCGGCGATGACCGGGCCGCGGCATTGATGAAGGAACTCTACGGGCCCTTCACGCGCACGGGCGCGCCGATCATGATGATGGACACCGCGAGCGCCGAGCTGTCGAAGTACGCAGCGAACTCCATTCTGGCCTCGCGCATCTCGTTCATGAACGAGGTGGCCAACATGTGCGAGCTGGTCGGCGCGGACGTCGACCACGTGCGGAAGGCCATCGGTGCGGATCGTCGAATCGGGACGTCCTTCCTCTTTCCGGGCGTCGGCTACGGCGGGAGCTGTTTTCCGAAGGACGTGAAGGCGCTCGTCAAGTCCGGCCAGGATCACGGGTACGACTTCAAGATTCTCCATGCGGTCGAGCAGGTGAACCACGCGCAGAAGGAACGTCTGGTTGCCAAGATGCTCGAGCATTTCGGGAGCCTGAAGGGCAGGACGATCGCGGTGTGGGGGCTGGCGTTCAAGCCGCGGACCGACGACATGCGCGAGGCGCCCGCGATTGTGATCATCGAGGGGCTGCTGGCCGAGGGGGCCACCGTCCGCGCCTACGATCCGGAGGCCACCGAGACGGCGCGCTGCATCTTCGGCGATCGAATCACGTTCTGCGACAAGAGCTACGACGCGCTGACCGGCGCGGCCGCTCTCGCCATCGTCACTGAATGGAACACGTTCCGAGAGCCGGACTTCGACAAGATGCGGGAACGGATGCAGGCGCCTGTCGTGTTCGACGGCCGCAACATCTATTCGCCCGAGCACATGCGCGCGCTCGGCTTCACCTATTTCTCCATTGGCCGGTAACCCGCGGACAGTCCTGGTGACCGGAGGAGCCGGCTACATCGGCAGCCACGCGGCGAAGGCCTTGTCGCGCGCGGGCTACCGCGTCGTCGTGCTGGACAATCTGGTGGCCGGGCATCGCGAAGCCGTGAAGTACGGCGAGTTCGTCGAAGCGGACATCGCCGACGTCGGCGCGGTCGGCGCGGCGCTCGATCGGTACGAGGTCGGCGCCGTCATGCACTTCGCGGCGTATCTCGACGTGGGCGAGTCGGTACGTGACCCGATCAAGTACTACCGGAACAACGTGGTGGGTGCGTTGAGCGTGCTCGAGGCGATGGCGCGGCTGTCGGTGTCCACGCTCGTCTTCTCCTCGACGTGCGCGACCTATGGCGAACCCGATCGAAACGCCGATTCCTGAGACGCATCCGCAACGGCCGATCAACAGCTACGGGGAAACGAAGCTGGCCGTCGAGCGCGCGTTGCCGCATTTCGAGCGCGCCCACGGCGTCCACGCGATAGCGCTTGCGATACTTCAACGCGGCAGGCGCGGATCCGGACGGCGACATCGGCGAGGACCATTCGCCGGAGATTCACATTATTCCGCGTGCGATTGAGGCGGCGACCGGCGGGCCCGGTCTTCAGGTGTTCGGCGACGACTACCCGACGCCTGACGGCACGTGTCTGCGCGACTACATCCACGTGACCGATCTGGCCGACGCCCACGTGCGGGCGCTCGAATCGGTCGCGGGCTCTGGTCGATCGGCCGCCTACAACCTCGGAACCGGCGTGCCGCACTCGGTTCGCGAGGTCATCGATGCGGTGGAGCGTGTTTCCGGGCGCAAGGTGCCCTGGACGCTGGCGCCGCGCCGGCCCGGCGATCCGGCGGCGCTCTATGCGAAGGCCGACAAGGCGCGCACGGAGCTGGGCTGGGCGCCGCGCTTTTCCGACCTCGACTCGATCGTGGGAACGGCCTGGGCGTGGCACCAGTCGCACCCACGGGGGTTCCACGCCTCATGACGCGACGGTCGATGGTCACCGAGTGACTGAGCACCCCCTCACGCGCCTGTTCGGGTACGCGCGGCCGTACCGGGGACGCTTGTGCGTCGCCGGGCTGGCGATGGTTCTCTATGCGGCGGGTACGGCCGGACTGGCGATCATCATCCGGCCCATCATCGACAAGACGCTGCCGAGCAAGGAAAACCTCTCCCTCATGGCCTGGGGGATCATCGGCATCTACCTGCTCAAGGGCGTCGGCTCGTACGTGTCGTCGTACCTGACGACCGACGTCGGGCAGCGGGTCGTCATGGACCTGCGCAACACGCTCTACCGGCACATCCTCGGCCAGTCGGCTGGCTTCTTCGCGCAGCGGACGACAGGACAGCTGATGTCGCGCATCAGCAACGATGTCGGCCAGGTGCAGCAGGTCGTGTCGGACACGATCGCGGACCTCGCGCGCGAGACGCTCACGCTCATCGGATGCGCGGCCTGGCTGTTCTATCTCGACGCGCGGCTGACGATCGTCTGCATGACCGGCGCGCCGATCATCGTGTACCCGCTGGTGCGGCTCGGACAGCGCGTGCGCCGCACCACGCGGCGGAGCCAGGAGGCCCTCGAACAACTCTCGCACATCAGCGCCGAGGCGTTCACCGGGCACCGGATCGTGAAGGCGTTCGGCACCGAGGCGCACGAGGGCGAGAAGTTCAAGAAGGCCGGCTACCACCTGTTCCGCACCAACATGAAAGTCACGGCCGCGCTCTCGAGCCTGCCGCCGCTCATGGAACTGCTCGGCGGCGTGGGCATGGCCATCGCGCTCATCATCGGCAGCCGGGCGGTCGCCTCGAAGGCCATGACCCCCGGCGACTTCTTCTCGTTCATGGCGGCCGTGATGCTGATGTACGGCCCCGCGAAGAAACTCAGCCGCGTCAACGCCGACATTCAGCAGGCCATCGCCGCGTCCGAGCGCATCTTCGAGATGCTCGACACGCACACGGAAGTGACCGAGCAGCCCGGTGCCCCGGCGCTGCCGCCGTTTCGGAGCGCGATCGAGTTCCGCGACGTCGGCTTCGGCTACGACGATGACGCGGGCCGGATTCTGCGGGGCGTGTCGTTCCGGGTCACGGCCGGGCAGCTGATCGCGATCGTCGGCCGGAGCGGCGCGGGCAAGACGACGCTCGTGAACCTTCTGCCGCGGTTCTACGACGTCACGACCGGGTCCATTCTGATCGACGGCACGGACATCCGCGAGGTGTCCCTCGCCTCGCTGCGGTCGCAGATCGGCATCGTGACGCAGGAGACGGTGCTGTTCGACGACACCATCGCCAACAACATCGCCTACGGCACGTACGGGTCGCACGGCACGCCCGAAGCGTCGAGGGAGGCCATCGTGGCCGCGGCGCAGGCCGCCAACGCCCACGGGTTCATCGGCGCGCTCTCGCACGGCTACGAGACGATGATCGGCGAGCGGGGCCAGCGCCTCTCGGGCGGCCAGCGCCAGCGCCTGGCCATCGCGCGCGCGCTGCTCAAGAACGCGCCGATCCTCGTGCTCGACGAGGCGACCTCCGCGCTCGACTCGGAATCCGAGCAGCTGGTCCAGGAGGCGCTGACCAACCTGATGATGAACCGGACGTCGTTTGTCATCGCCCATCGTCTGTCCACCATCCAGCGCGCCGATGCGATCGTCGTGCTCGAGCGCGGGCGCATCATCGAGGTCGGCCGGCACGACGAGCTGCTCGCGCGCCCCGACGGCGCGTACGCCTCGCTGTATCAGATGCAGCTCCTCGAGGGCCGCAAAGGCGAACGGAGAATGGTGCCCTCGTGATCAAGTCCATGACCGGGTTTTCGTCGATCACGCGCGAGGACGATCGGGCGACGGTGGCGGTGACCATCCGGTCGGTCAACCATCGATACCTCGACCTGCAGCTCCGGGTGCCGCAGGCGCTGGCGGCGATCGAGAGCGACGTGCGAACGCTGGTGGGGAAGCATGTCGCGAGGGGACGGGTCGAGGTGGCGCTGTCGTTCCAGCTGCGGCAGGTTCCTGCGGTCGACGTGGAGTTCAACGAGACGTTTGCCGCGGCGCTCGGGCAGGCGATCGACAAGGCGCGCGGCCGCGGCCTCGTGACGGGAACGCTGACGCCCGGCGATCTGCTCCGGCTGCCGCAGGCGCTGACGATTCGCGACCGGCCGATTGAGGCCGACGAGTCGGCGCAGCACGAGCTGGCCGCCCGCGCCCGCGCCGCCGTCGGCGAAGCCCTGGCCGATCTCGATGCGATGCGCGCGCGCGAAGGCGGCCACCTCAGGGCGGATCTCGATCAGCGCCGGACGTTTGTCGCCGACCTCGTCGAGCGCGTGGCCGTGGCCGCCGACGAGGGGCGGGCGGCGCTGGAGGCGAGGCTGCACGAGCGCGTGCGCGAGTTGAGAGGGCAGCTGCAGGCCGACGAGACCGCCGTCGCCCAGGAGATCGTGCGCAGCGCTGCGCGGTCTGACATCAGCGAGGAGATCGCGCGCTTTCGAGGCCACGTCAGCCACTGGGTGACGCTGTCCGACAGCGCCGAGCCCTGCGGGCGCAAGCTCGACTTCCTGCTGCAGGAGATGAACCGGGAGGTGAACACGATGGGCTCGAAAGCCGACGGCCTCCGGGTGTCCGAACTGATCATCGCGGCGAAGGCCGAACTCGAGAAGATGCGTGAACAGGTCCAGAATGTCGAGTAAAATGGAGCATTCCTATGATTGACCGCTCCAAACTTGCTAATTCGTTCGAGTTCGTCGTCACGGCCGGCGCCCGCGCGCGCCAGCTCCTCGCCGGCTCTACGCCGCGCGTCACGGCCGGCGAGCACAAGAAGACCACCGTCGCCCTGCAGGAAGTGATCACGCGGGCGGTCGAAAAGGTCGAACCGGTGGACGAAACGAACGAACCCAGTCAATGACCGAATGAGCCGATGCTGATTGCGTTAGGGGTGACCGGCGGTATCGGCGCGTACAAGGCCGTCGAGGTCGCACGCGGGCTGCAGAAACGCGGCCACGAAGTCGTGGCCGTGATGACCGCGTCGGCCACGCGGTTTGTCGGGCCCGTCACGTTTGAAGCCATTACCCGCCGGCGGGTGATCACGGATCAGTTCGAAGCGGGCGCCAACTCGGACATCGAGCACATCGCCCTCGCGTCCACGATCGATCTACTCCTCATCGCGCCGGCCACCGCCAACATCATCGGCAAGCTCGCCAACGGCATCGCCGACGACTTTCTCTCGACGCTCTACGTCGCGACGCGCGCGCCCGTGCTCATGGCGCCGGCGATGAACACGCAGATGTTCGCGCACGAGGCCGTGCGGCGGAATCTCGACACGCTCGCCGCGCGCGGCGTGCGGTTCGTCGAACCGGGCGAAGGCTACCTGGCGTGCGGGTGGATCGGCAAGGGCCGGCTCGCCGAGCCCGACGAGATCGTCGCGGCGGCCGAGTCGATACTGGTGCCGGCGGGCCCGCTCAAGGGGCAGCGGATCCTGATCACCGCAGGACCGACGTACGAGGATGTCGACCCGGTCCGCTACATCGGGAACCGATCCTCGGGTCGTATGGGATTCGCGATCGCGGCCGAGGCCGCGCGGCGGGGGGCTGAGGTCACGCTCGTCGCGGGCCCGACATCCGTCGAGCCGCCGAACGTCCAGGAGATCGTCCGCGTGCGGAGCGCAGCGGACATGCACGCGGCCGTGATGGCCCGCGTGGATCGCGCGCACGTCGTCGTCATGGCGGCGGCGGTCGCCGATTACACGCCCGCGCGGCGCGCGCCGCAGAAGGTCGTCAAGCGTGACGACACCCTGACGCTTGTGCTGACGAAGACCCCGGACATCCTGGGCGAGCTGGGGCTTCGGCGCCTGACGTCCGGAAACGGCCCGCTGCTGGTCGGTTTCGCTGCGGAGACCGAAGACCTTGTGGCGCGCGCCACGGCGAAACGCGAGCGCAAGCACGCCGACCTCATCGTCGCGAACGACGTGTCGGGATCCGATGCCGGATTCGACGTCGACGCCAACGCCGTGACGATCGTCGGGCCCGACGGCGCCGAGTCGGTCCCGCTGCAGAGCAAGGCGCGCATCGCGGCGATCATTCTCGACCGCGTGGAACATCTCGTCGCGTCGCGCGAGATCGCGCGGACGTGAAGTAGTGCGCGATCAGGTCAAAGAACACCTCCGCTTCGCGCAGGAGCTCGGCGTCGCGGGCGTCAGCCGCGACCCGGTCTGGCGGGCGCGGGCGGTCGACGCCCCGGCGATCGCGATGGCACCGGCCGAGGTGCGGCCCGTGACGATTGGCCTGACGCCGGTCGAGGGGCTGGCGGCGGTGCGCGCCGACATCGGCGACTGCACGCGCTGCAAGCTTCACACGCTGGGGCGCACGCAGATCGTGTTCGGGGTCGGCAACCCGGACGCCGACCTGATGTTCGTCGGCGAGGCGCCGGGACGCGACGAAGATCTGCAGGGCTTTCCGTTCGTCGGCCGCGCGGGTCAGCTCCTGACGAAGATCATCGAAGCCATCGCGCTCAAGCGCGAGGATGTCTACATCGCCAACGTCATCAAGTGCCGCCCGCCCGAGAACCGGAATCCCGAGCCGGACGAAGTCGAGACCTGCGAGCCGTTCCTCTTCCGGCAAATCGACGTCATCAAGCCGAAGGTGATCGTCGCGCTCGGCAAGTTCGGCGCGCAGACACTGCTGCGAACGCTCGATCCGATTTCGCGGCTCCGCGGCCGCGTGTTCGAGTACCGCGGCGCGAAGCTGATCCCGACGTTTCACCCCGCGTACCTGCTGCGGAACCCGTCTTCGAAACGCGAAGTCTGGGAAGACATGAAGCTGGTGCGGAAGCTCCTCGCGGAAAGTTAGAAGTTAGAAGTTAGAACTTAGAACTTAGAACTCAGAAGTCAGAACTTGGTTTGAAACGCAGCGCCATGACCTACCCTGTCATTCTTCAGTTCTAAGTTCTGACTTCTAAGTTCTAACTTCTAAGTTCTAACTTCAACGTTGTGCTAATCCATGTCGCCGTTCCGGTCCCATCCCTGGGTCTCCTGACGTATCGCGTTCCGGAGAACCTGCCGCGCCCTCCCGTCGGCGCGAGGGTCGTCGTGCCGCTGGGATCCCGAATCGTCACCGGCCTCGTAATGGACGACGCCATGGACGACGCCGTGCTCGGCGCGCCCGGGACGACCCTCGCTGAGAGCGACGTGAAGCCGGTCAGGCAGGTGCTCGACACCCACGCGTTCGTACCCGTCGAGGTCGTCGAACTGGCGCGCTGGACGGCCGAGTACTACGCGGCCGGTCCCGGCGACACGATCACCGCGGTTCTGCCGCCCACGGCTCGCGGCGGCCGCGCCGACGCGCACAAGACGATGCGCGTGGCGGCGGCGACGGTGGCGGGTCTCGAGAGTCTTGCGGCCGGCACGCTGAAGGCCAGGCAGCTCGAGGCGATGGAACTGCTCGCCGGCGCCCCCGGCGGTCTCGGGACGCCCGAGCTTGCGGCGCGAGGCATCACGGCCGACGTCGTCTCCCGTCTCGTCCGTGGCGGGCTGGTCAGCATCCGGCAGGAGCGCGTGGATCGCGATCCGTTCGACACGGCGTCCGCCCTGGTGGCCGGCGCCGATCCCGACCGGCGCCTGACGCACGAGCAGGACGCCGCGCTCACGCGCCTGCGGGCGCTGGCCGATTCGCAGACGTTTCGCGTCGCGCTCGTGCACGGGGTCACGGGCAGCGGCAAGACCGAGGTGTACCTGCGGCTGTCGGCCGCCGTGCGCGACGCCGGGCGCCGTGTGCTGATGCTCGTGCCCGAGATCGCGCTCACGCCGGCGATGGTCGCGCAGTTCCGCGGCGCATTCGGCGAGCGCGTCGCCGTGCAGCACAGCGCGCTCTCCGACGGCGAGCGCCACGACCAGTGGCAGCGCATCCGGCGCGGCGACATCGACGTCGTCGTCGGCACGCGATCGGCGGTCTTCGCGCCGATCGAACGCGTCGGCCTGATCATCGTGGACGAGGAGCACGACGGGTCGTACAAGCAGGACGAGAGCCCGCGCTATCACGGCCGCGACGTGGCGATCGTGCGGGGCCAGCGCGCGGGCGCGCTGGTCGTGCTCGGGTCGGCCACGCCGTCGATGGAGAGCGGCTACAACGCGAGCACCGGCCGCTACGAGCGCGTCGTCCTCGATCGGCGCGTGCTCGACCGGCCGCTGGCCGCCGTGAAGATCGTGGACATGCGCGAGGAGTTCGCGGCCGCGGGTTCGGACCTGGTGCTGAGCCGCGCGCTCAGTGAGGCGATCGCCCTTCGCCTCGAACGACGCGAGCAGGCGCTCGTGCTGCTGAACCGCCGGGGATTTGCCACGGCCGTATTCTGCCGTCAGTGCGCGGGCACCATGGATTGTCCCAACTGCAGCGTCTCGCTGGTCGTGCACGGCGAGGGCGTCTCGCGGCGCGCCCGCTGCCACTACTGCAACTACACCGCGCGGGTGCCGGCCGTCTGCACGCTCTGCGCCGGCCCGTTTCTCGACCAGACGGGTTTCGGCACCGAGCGCGTGGAGCTCGAGGTGCGCAAAGCCTGCCCGGGCGCCAGGGTCGCCCGGCTCGATCGCGACGCCATCCGCCGCAAGGGGTCGCTGACGACGCTGCTCGGGCGATTTGCGGCCGGCGAGATCGACGTGCTGGTCGGCACGCAGATGATCGCCAAGGGCCACGATTTCCCGCGTGTGACGCTCGTGGGCGTCGTCTCGGCCGATGTCGGCCTGGGGCTGGCGGATTTTCGCGCGTCGGAGCGGACGTTTCAGCTGCTCACGCAGGTCGTCGGGCGCGCCGGCCGCGGCGAGCAGCCCGGCGAGGCGATCGTTCAGACGCTCTACCCCGATCACTACAGCGTGCAGCTGGCGTGCCGGCAGGATTACGCCGCGTTCTTCGAGCGGGAGATCGAGTTCCGCCGCACGATGCGCTACCCGCCGTTCGTGTCTTTGATTAATACGATCGTGAGATCACGGACTTTCAGCGGCGCGATGGACGACGCATCGGGGATTGCGCAGCGGATGCGGGGCGACGCCGAGCGCAACGGCCTGAAGGTGCTGGGTCCGGCGCCGGCGCCGATCGGCAGGCTGCGCGGCGAGTACCGGGCGCAGCTGCTGATCAAAGGCGCGAAGCGAAAGCACATGCGCGAAGCCCTGCAGGCCGCCATCGCCGCCAGACCCGAACTGCAGCGACGCGTTGTCGTTGACGTGGATCCGATCAGCGTTCTCTAGAGGTTCCGCAGGTTCCTGGGGTTCCTGAGGTTCCGGAGGTTCGCACAGAACCTTCAGCGTTCAAGAACTCCGAACCCCTCGAACCTCCGGAACCCCCGGAACCCCTGGAACCCCTGGAACCCCTGGAACCCCTGAACCCCTCTTATCTTCCGAGGATATCGAGCGGCGAGATCGGGGCCGGCGTGAAGCAGAGCGCGAGGATGATGAGCGCGACGACAGCCAGCATCGTCCGCGTGCGATCGAGCGGCTCGTGCTCGTCGAACGTCGGCGGGTGGCGGGGACCGAAGTAGGCCAGCATCGCCACCATCAGCACGGTCCAGACGATCCAGCTGCTCGAGAAGAAGCTCAACGCCACGGCGCAGACCACCATGGTGAGCGTGACGTACGTCGAACGCCGCCCGAGCACGGCGTACGAGATGTGGCCGCCGTCCAGCTGCCCGGCCGGAAACAGGTTGAGCGCCGTAGCCAGCAGTCCGAACCACGCGGCAAACGCGATCGGGTGCATGTTCAATGAGTAGCCGTCCGGAATGGTGCCCCAGAGCAGCTTCGCCGCCAGCTGGAAGAGCAGCGGTTCGCCCAGCTCGTATCCGCTGAAGTCGGCCGGCAGCCGCGCGACGTGCGACATCGACAGGCCGATGAACAGTGCCGGCACCGCGACCATGAAACCCGCGATGGGGCCGGCGATGCCGATGTCGAACAGCATCCGCTTGGTCGGGATGGGTTCGCGGATGCGGATGAAGGCGCCCAGCGTGCCGGTCAGCGGCGTCGGGACGGGAAGGAAATACGGCAGCGACGCGTCGACGTCATAATAGCGGCAGGCGAAGTAGTGCCCCAGCTCGTGGCAGCCGAGGATGGCCAGGATCGTCACGCTGTAGAACAACCCGTACCAGACGAGACCTGCACGCAACGGTGTGGTGCTGGGAAGGAAATCAGCCTGAAAAGCGAGATAGTGGTCCACGCCTGCCAGCGTCGTCGTGACGAGGGTCAGGACCAGCAGCAGCACATGCAGCCACGGCGATCCTGAAACTTCGGACGCGGATGCCACGGCGGCTCCACCGGTACAGTGGGAATCGGTTCCTGGAGAGGGTTCAACTTACCCGATGTTCTGGAGATCTTTGCCCGGCTTGAAACGGATCGTCCGGCCTGGGGGGATGCGCACTTCCTTGCCGGTGCGCGGATTACGGCCGATGCCGCGCTTGCGCGGCTTCACCTGGAACACGCCGAACCCGCGAAGTTCAATCCTTTCGCCACGTTGCATGGAGGTCCGCATCGCGTCGAATACCGCGTCGACCGCCACCTCGGCCTTAACCTTGGTGATGTCGGCGATTTTCGACACTTCGTTGACGATGTCGACCTTGATCATGCTTATGGTCTCCTGCGTGTTGCTAAATACTATAGATACTGACACTTACGCTGTCAAGGTTGAGGCTAAGTGATGGCGAGGAAGGCGGCGTCCGTCGTGCTGGTTGGCCGCCCCAACGTGGGGAAGTCCACGCTGTTCAACCGGATGACCGGAAAGCGGCAGGCCATCGTCGCGCCCCTGCCCGGCACGACCCGCGATGCGCTCGAGCGAAGCGTCACGTGGCGGCAGACGACCTTCAACCTGTTCGACACAGGCGGCTTGTACGGCGCGAGCGAGGATCCGCTGCACGAACTGGTGGTCGTCCAGGGGAAACGCGCCATCGAGGGAGCAGACTTGCTGGTGTTCGTGGCCGACGGCCGGGAGGGCCTGGTCGGTGGCGACGAGATCATCGCGGCGGAACTGCGCGCGACCGGGCGCCCCATTCTGCTGGCGCTGAACAAGTTCGACGACAAGCGGGCTCATGCCGGCGCGATCGATTTCTATCACCTCGGCATCGACCCGGTCTTCGAGATCTCCGCCGAGCACGGCCTGGGCGTTGCGGAGCTGATGGATGCGATTGTGGAGAGGCTGGAGGCCGGAGGCTGGAGGCCGGAGGCCGGATCTCAGGATCACAGCGCTTCAGAAGGCTCTTCCCCAGACCCTCAGCCTCCAACCTCCAACCTCTCCGGAGACCGGCGTCGCCTTCGTCGGCCGTCCGAACGTCGGCAAGTCGTCGCTCGTGAACCGCCTGCTGCGAGAGGAGCGCGTGCTGGTCAGCGACATGCCGGGCACGACGCGCGACGCGATCGACAGCCCGCTCCTCTGGCATCGGCGGCGCTTTCGGATTGTCGACACGGCCGGGATGCGGCGTCCGGGCAAGGTGTCGGGCGGCGGGGCGGTGGAGATGGTCAGCGTGGCCGGCGCGAAGCGGGCGATCTTCGACGCGGACGTCGTGGTCCTGGTGATCGACGCCGCCGCCGGCGCAAGCGATCAGGATGCGGCCATCGGCGGGGAGGCCGACCGTGCCGGCCGCGGCATCGTGATCGTGGCCAACAAGTGGGACCTCGTGAAAGATCGCGGTCCCGACTACTCGACGGTCTTCGATGAGGCCACGCGGCACGGGATGCGGTTTCTCGACTACGCGCCCATCCTCCACATCTCGGCGATGACTGGCGAGCGCACGCCGAAGGTCCTCGAAACGATCGACAAGATCGCGCACACGCGGCGGATGCGCGTGCCGACGCCCGAGCTCAACAAGTTTGTCGAAGCCGTCACGGCTGCGAATCCGCCGGTGAGCCCCGGCAGAACACACGTCCGCATCCTCTACGCGGCGCAGATCGGCGTGGCGCCGCCGTCGTTTGTCTTCTTCACCAACGTCGCCACCACGCTGCATTTCTCGTACGAGCGGTTCCTCGTGAACAAGCTGCGCGAGAAATTCGGATTTGTCGGGACGCCGATCCGGATCCAGGTGCGCAGGCGCGCGAAGAAAGGGCGGGCGGGCGGACCAGCGAGGGCCGCCAGGGCTGGCCGGGCGGGCACGGCTGGCAGGGGTCCACGGGCGCGCCGGCCGGGCGACGCCGACAAAGCACGCCGGAAGAAAAAGGCGTAACATGAAGATGGCCTAAGTTCTGCGCCACTCGCAGAACGCGGGGGACCCAGGTTCTTGGGGCGTATCGGCGTGAAAGCGCCGGCGGACACTTCCGAGTCCGAGCCCGTCAGCTAACCCCGCCGGCGCGACACGGAAGCGTTTGTGGATACCACATCTCGCTCGCGACGCGCGGCGACTTCCGATGTCGTCCACGCGCTCGGTTCACTGGCCGCCGTGGCGGCCGTCACCACTGTCTATACCCGCTGGCTCCACGTCGGCAATACGACGACGGTCGCGCTCAGCTTTCTGTTGATCGTCCTGGTGGCTGCGGCGACATCCCGCCTGTGGGTGGCGGGGCTGACGTCGATCGTCTCGATGATCTGCTTCAACTTCTTCTTCCTGCCGCCCGTCGGGACGCTGACGATCGCGGACCCGCAGAACTGGGTCGCGCTGCTCGCGTTCGTCGCCGTCAGCCTCGTGGCGAGCAACCTTTCATCGGCGGCTCGCGCCGGGCGTGACGAGGCGCTCTCGAGGCGCGATGAGGTCGCGCGGCTGTTCGATCTCAGCCGTGATGTCCTGCTGATCACCCACAGCGCGGAGGCGATTTCGCCGCTGGCCCAGCTGGTCGCCCGGCGGTTTGCGCTGGACTACGTCGCCATCTGTCTGCCACAGGGCGATAGGTGGCGCGTGGCCGAGGCCGGGTCGCTGATGCTCACGCTCGACCGCGAGCAACTGGGTCCGCCACAGGCCGTCGCCGACGGACAGCGGACCATTGATGCCGGCGGCCGGGCCGTGCGGCTGGTCCCGCTGCGGTTCGGCACGAGGGCGGTCGGCCTGCTGGCCGTCGCCGGCCGGGCCGTCGAAGCCGGGACGCTCGACGCGCTCGGCGGCGTAGCGGCGATTGCCGTCGAGCGGGCGCAGTTTCTCGAGGAGCGCAAGGCCGCCGATCTCTCACGGCGCAGCGAGGAACTGAAGTCGGCGCTCCTGGCGTCGATCGCGCACGATCTCCGGACGCCCCTGACCGCGATTCGAGTGGCCGCGACGAACCTCCAGGCCTCGTGGCCGAACGACGAGGAACGGCGGGAGCAGAGCGCGCTGGTCGTGGCGGAAGTCGAACGCCTCAATCGGCTGTTCCACAACATTCTCGAGATGGCCCGCATCGATGCCGGCTCGATCGGCCCGGACCTGCGCTGGGTCGACCCGTCGGAAATCGTCGAGGCGGCCCGCGATCAGATCGGCCACGCACTCGATCGGCACGCCTTCTCGACCGGCGTCGAATCGGATCGTCTGGTGCGCGTCGATCCGCGTCTGACGGCAAGCGCGCTGGCGCACCTGCTCGAGAACGCCGCACAGTACACGCCGCCGGGTTGCCCGGTCCGGGTCGATGCCGATGTGACGGCCGAGGGACTCACGCTGACCGTGCGCGATCGCGGTCCTGGCGTGACTGCCCAGGATCTACCGCACCTCTTCGAGCGCTTCTATCGCGGCTCGGAGGCTGCGCCGCGCGCCTCCGGGACCGGCATGGGACTGTCGATCGCCCATGGCCTGCTCGCGGCCGAAGGCGGGCGCATCACGGTCGAGAACTGTCCCGACGGAGGCGCCCGGTTTACCATCGTTATCCCTGCCCAGACGCGGGCCGTAGCCATCGTGGAGCACGTCACATGACCCGAGCCGCCCGGATTCTTCTCGTTGACGACGAGGTGCCGATTCAGCGTGCGGTCTTGCCGCTGCTGCAATCGCGCGGCTATGACGTCGAGATCGCGGGAACCAGCCATGATGCGCTCAAGATTGTGGCCGAACGACGACCCGACCTGATCGTGCTCGATCTCAGTCTTCCCGACATCGAAGGCACCGAGGTCTGCCGGCGCATCCGCTCGGAGTCAGCGGTGCCGATCATCGTCCTGTCGGCGCGCGGCGGCGAATCCGACAAGGTGTCGGCTCTCGACCTCGGCGCCGACGACTACGTCACCAAGCCGTTCAACCCCGAGGAACTCCTCGCGCGCATCCGGGTAGCACTTCGGCGTGTGTTTTCGGCCGAGGCCGGGGACGTGGGCCGGGTCCAGTGTGGCGACCTGGCGATCGACTACGACCGGCATCGGGTGATGCGCGGCGACGAGGAGATTCGGCTGACGCCGAAAGAATTCGATCTGCTCTCGCTGCTGGCGCGCAACCCCGACCGCGTGCTGACACACCGCGCGATTCTGAAGGCCGTCTGGGGGCCGAACGCCATCGATCAGCCGGAGCACCTCTGGGTGCTGATCGGTCAACTGCGGAAGAAGCTCGAAGTCGATCCGTCGAACCCGCGTTATCTGATCAGCGAGCCCTGGGTCGGGTACCGGCTGGCGACGACTTCGCCGGGAACTCGCTAGGCTGCGGCTTGCGACGGCTGCCGCCCGCCTTCGCAATCAGCGCTTCCTTCCGTTCACGCCGCAGGCGTTTCAATTGGTGCTCGCGGCTGAGGGCCTCGCCCCGCGACGGGCACGCCTCCACGTACACCAGCACGACCGGGCGGCGTCCCGATGTGTAGCGCGCCCCCCGGCCGCTGTTGTGCGTTTTTGCGCGTGCGTCAGGATCGCGCGCGTACCCCGTGTACAGCGTGCCGTCGGCGCAGCGGAGGATGTACACGAAATGCACGCGCCATTATCCCTTCATTCAGTGTCGATCCGTCACCAGCTGATAGCCGATCCACCGCTCGTTGATCAGAAGTTCCGGATGTGCGGGATCGCGCTCGAGCTTCTTGCGAAGCTGGCCGACGAGCACCCACACGTGTTCCGGATGATTCGCGGCATGCGGGCCCCAGACGGCCGTCAGAATGCTCCTGTGCGTGAGAACCTGATTGGGACGGCGAACGAAGTAGGCGAGAAGGTCGAATTCCTTGGGTGTCAGACGGATGCTCGTCGCACCGCGCAGAACGCGCCGCTGTTCGAAATCGACCGCCAGATCGCCCCGGAGGACGTGACGGCTGCAGGCGGTCGTCTTGAATACCCGGCGCAACGCGACCCGGACCCGCGCGAGCAATTCCTCGTGGCTGAAGGGCTTCGTGACGTAGTCGTCGGCGCCGTGATCGAGCGCCGCGATCTTGTCCGATTCGGAACTGCGGGCCGAGAGGATGATGATTGGAACGTTGGACTGCGCGCGAACGCGACGACACACTTCATCGCCGTCGAGGGACGGCAGACAGAGTTCCAGGAGAATCAGATCCGGCGCCCCGTGCTCGAACGCCCGGAGAGCGGCCTCGCCGGTCGTCGCGGTGTCGACCTTCAAACCGCGCGACGTGAACAGCAGGTCGAGCTCATTCCGTATCGACGGATCGTTGTCGACGACCAGGATGTGGGCCGAACGCGCCTGAGACACCGCACCCTCCGCGCTCATCTGCGCCGCAGGCCTTACTCGGATTCGCCCGTCCGGATCTTGTAGCTCTCGAACACCGGGGTCACGAAGACCCGACCGTCCCCGACCTCTCCCGTCTGTGCGGCCGCGATCACGGCCTTGACCACCAGGCGCGCCAGGTGATCCGGCACGACACATTCGATCAGCATCTTCGGCAGAAGACTCAGACGATACTCCTTGCCCCGATAGACCGCCGTGCGGCCACCCTGTCTGCCGTGGCCGCGAACTTCCGTGACCGTCATGCCGGAGACACCAATCTGGGTGAGGGCGTCCTGCACGGCATCGACCTTCTGAGGTCGAACGATGCTCTTGATGAGCTGCATACTTCCTCCACTAGGGGACCCGCAGTGCGGTCAAACTCTTCTTGGTCGAAAATTGTCGGTCGATGTCGAGGTTCACTTCCAGCACGTTGACCCGGGATTCACCGAGAAACCCGAGATCGCGGCCTTCCGTGTGGCTGGCCACGACACTCCGCACCTGCTCGACGGAGACCCCTCGAGCTTTCGCGACGCGTGCGATCTGGAGTTCAGCGTTGCGCGGGCTGATGTGGGGGTCCAGCCCTGAAGCCGACGCGGTCACGGCATCCGCGGGAATCGGCGTCTTCGCCCTGAACAGCAAGGGCGCCTTGTCATCGTTGAACGCCTTGATCAGCTTCACGTCATCGAGATCACCGGCCGCGGTCATGAACCGATCGAGCGGAACCGACGACTCGTAGGGCAGGTCGTTGTCGACGCAGTAGTGCACGACGCGCGTGCCGATGCCGTCGAAGTCGACGACTTCGTTCTTCTTGTCGTCGGTCTTGGTCGTGCCGTTGATCAACTTGGCGCTTGTAGGCCCGAGGTTCGAACCTGCGCTGGCGGTCGGATCGTATCCGGCGCCGGCTGACGAGGGCCTCGGGTGGAAGTACTCAGGTTTGGTGAAATTCTGCCCGAGCAGGCTGGATCCCACCACCTGACCGTCGACGGTCACCAGGCTGCCGTTGGCTTGGCTCGGAAACAGCACCTGATTGACTCCCGTCATGACTGCCGGATAAATCAGCCCCGTCAAGACCGTCATGACGACCAACATCAGGAACGCCGGCTTGATCTCTTTCAACATGATTCCTCCTACGCGAGATGGAGCCAGCCGAGGACGCGGTCGATGGCCCAGATACAGGGAAACGGTGCGACGAGGCCGCCGATGCCGTAGATCCACAAGTTGCGACGCAGCATCTGCGCGGCGCTCTGCGGTGTGTACTGGACCCCGCGCAACGCGAGCGGGACCAGCGCAACGATGATCAGCGCGTTGAAGATCACGGCTGCCAGGATGGCGCTCGCCGGCGTGCGCAGATACATGATGTTGAGCTTGTTCAGCGCCGGATAGGTCGTCATGAACATCGCCGGGATGATGGCGAAGTACTTCGACACGTCGTTCATGATCGAGAATGTCGTCAGCGCGCCCCGCGTGATCAGCAGCTGCTTGCCGATGGCCACGACTTCGATCAGCTTGGTCGGGTTGCTGTCGAGATCGACCATGTTGCCGGCTTCGCGCGCCGCCGTCGTGCCGGTGTTCATCGCCAGGCCCACGTCGGCCTGGGCGAGCGCGGGGGCGTCGTTGGTGCCGTCGCCCGTCATGGCGATCATCCGGCCGCCCGCCTGCTCCTTCTTGATGTATTCCAGCTTGTCCTTCGGGGTCGCCTGGGCGATGAAGTCGTCGACGCCGGCTTCCGACGCGATCGCTGCGGCCGTCAACGGGTTGTCGCCGGTCACCATGACGGAGCGGATGCCCATCGCGCGCAGTTGGGCGATGCGCTCCTTCATCCCGACCTTGACGATGTCTTTCAGTTGAATGATGCCGAGCAGCCGCGGGCCGTCGGCGACGGCCAGCGGCGTCCCGCCGCTCCGGGAGATCTCATCCGAGAGCTCGGTGACGCCCGCGGGAATGTGTCCGCCCTCCTGTTTCACGAACGCGACGATGGCGTCGGTTGCCCCTTTCCGCAGGCGCCGGCCGTCGACGTCCACGCCGCTCATCTTCGTGTAGGCCGAGAAGGGAATGAAATGGGCGCCGTCGGGGATGTTGCGTCCACGCAGGCCGTACTTGTCCTTGGCGAGCACGACAATGGATCGGCCTTCCGGCGTCTCATCAGGCAAGCTGGAGAGCTGCGCAGCGTCGGCGAGCTCGGCGTCGGTCACACCGAGGGCCGGTACGAAGGCGACAGCCTGGCGGTTGCCCAAAGTGATCGTGCCCGTCTTGTCGAGCAGCAGCGTGTTGACGTCGCCGGCGGCCTCTACGGCCTTGCCGCTCATCGCCAGCACGTTGTGCTGCATGACGCGGTCCATGCCGGCGATCCCGATGGCCGAGAGCAGGCCGCCGATTGTTGTTGGAATCAGGCACACCAGCAACGCCACGTACACGGCGATGGTCGGCGCTGTACCGGTGCCCGCCGAGTTCACGCTGTAGATCGCGAACGGGACCAGGGTGGCGACGGCGAACAGGAAGATGATCGTCAGCCCTGCGATCATGATGTTCAGGGCGATCTCGTTCGGCGTCTTCTGCCGCTCGGCGCCCTCGACGAGCGCGATCATCCGGTCCAGGAACGTTTCGCCGGGGTTCGCCGTGATCTTGATCTTGACGCGATCGGACAGCACCCGCGTGCCCCCGGTCACGGCGCTCCGGTCCCCGCCGGACTCGCGGATCACCGGCGCGCTCTCGCCGGTAATGACCGACTCATCGACGGTGGCGACGCCCTCGATGACCTCGCCGTCGCTGGGAATCGGCTCGCCGGCGCTGACAATGACAACGTCGCCGGCTCGCAGTTTCGCCGACGAGACCCGCTCGATGCGGTCGCGTTCCAGAAGACGATTGGCGAACGTGTCGGTCTTGGTCTTCCGGAGCGATTCAGCCTGCGCCTTGCCGCGCGCCTCGGCCATCGCCTCGGCAAACGTGGCGAACAGCACGGTGAACCAGAGCCAGAGGGCGATCTGGAGTTCGAATCCGAGTCCGCCTTTTCCAGCCAGCGTGTCGCGGACCAGAAACAGCGTTGTCAGAACCGCCCCGACCTCGACGACGAAGATCACGGGATTCTTCATCAGCGTGATCGGGTTGAGCTTGATGAGCGACTCCGTGAGCGCGCGCCGCAGGATGTCGGGGTCCGAATAGCGGCCGCGCCCGGACGAGCTTTTTCGGAATCAGGGTGGTGCGCGTTCCGGGTGAGGGCGCTGCCGGAACTGTCGGTGAAGGCGGCGTCAGTGCAGTGGCCATGAGTTAGCTCCAGACGGGAAACGACACGAACATCGTCGAGAAGAGCCTTCCCTGGTGCATGAGGAAGTGCTCGACAATCGGTGACAGCGACAAGGCCGGGAAGAACGTCAGCGCGCCGATGACGATCACGGCGGTCACCAGCACGCCGACGAAGAGAGGTCCATGTGTGGCCAGCGTGCCGGCCGAGTCGGGCACCCGCTTCTTCGTCGCCAGGCTTCCGGCGACGGCCAGCGCGGGAATCATGAACAGGAATCGACCGAACAGAATCGCGAGGCCGAGCGTCAGGTCGTACCAGGGTGTGTTCACGGTGATACCGGCGAAGGCGCTGCCGTTGTTCTCCGCCGCGCTCGAGTACTGCGTAGAGCACCTCGCTCAAGCCGTGCGGACCGGCGTTGTTGAAGTTGGCGATGGCCGGTCCCTGCGGATTCCAGTACCCGCCCTTCTCGAAGGGCGTGACCACGCTGGCTCCGGCGCCCGCCAGAATCAGGAACGACGTCACGAGAATGGCGAAGAGCGCCATCTTGACTTCCTTCTGCTGAATCTTCTTGCCGAGATACTCGGGCGTCCGGCCGACCATCAGGCCGGTGATGAAGATGCCGACGACCGCGTAGAGGAGCATCGCGAATAGCCCCGAACCGACGCCGCCGAAGATCACCTCATCGGTCTGGATGTTGAACAATGGCACGAGACCGGCGAGCGGCGTGAAGCTGTCGTGCATGGCGTTCACCGCGCCGCAGGTGGCGTCGGTGGTTCCCGTCGCGAAGAGCGTCGACGTGGCGATCCCGAATCGCGTCTCCTTGCCTTCCATGTTGCCGCCCGACTGAGTCGCCGTCGCTGCGGTTTCGACTCCCATCTTGGCGAGGATCGGGTTGCCCGCCTGTTCGGCTGGATAGGCGACGAACACGCCCATGAAAAACATGATCGACATCGCCCAGAAGAGGGCCCAGCCCTGGCGCGTGTCCTTGACCATGTGGCCGAACGTGTAGGTCAGGGCGGCGCAGATGGCGAACATGAAGGCTTCGGCGAAGAAGTTCGTGAACGGCGACGGGTTTTCGAACGGGTGCGACGAGTTGGCGTTGAAGAAGCCGCCGCCATTGGTTCCGATCTGCTTGATCGCTTCCTGCGAGGCCACCGGCCCCTGCGCGATCGTCTGCGTGGCGCCTTCGACCGTCTTGACGACGGTATACGGATGGAAATTCTGGATGACGCCCTGCGAGCAGAAGAAGATGCCGGTGAGAATGCAGAGCGGAAGCAGGATGTAGACGACCGAACGCGTCACATCGACCCAGAAGTTTCCGAGCCGGTCCGTCTCCTGCCGCGCGAATCCGCGGATGACCGCAATCGCGACGGCGATGCCGGCCCCGGCCGACACGAAGTTCTGCACCGCCAGCGCGGCCATCTGCACGAAATAGCTCATCGTCGACTCGCCGGCGTACCACTGCCAGTCCGTATTCGTCATGAAGCTCATCGACGTGTTGAACGCCTGGTCCGGAGCGACCTGGCCGGCGCCGAAGCCCTGAGGGTTCAACGGCAGGAGACCCTGGAGCCGCATGAGCGCATAGGTGAGCACGAAGCCGACCAGGCTGAACGAGAGCAGCGACGCCACGTACTGCGTCCACCGTTGCTCGTCGTGCTCGCGCACGCCGCAGACCTTGTAGATGAACGCCTCGACAGGGCGGAGGAGCCTGTGGAGGAAGGTGCGCTCGCCCTGGAAGAGACGGGACATGAACAGGCCGAGCGGTTTGGTGACCAGCACGGTCACGCCGAAGAACGCCAGAATCTGCAGGATGCCGTTGCCAGTCATACACGTCCCTTCAGAATTTCTCGGGCTGGAACATCGCCCAGCCGAGGTACACGAGCAGCAAGGTCGCGACGATGCCGGAGATGATGTAATCGAACATGGAACGGCCTCCTAGGCGCGGTCGCACACCTGGGTAATCGCCCAGAGCGCGAGGAATCCGGCGACCCCGATCACGAGATAGAACGCGTCAAGCATGTGATGTCTCCCTGATTCGCTGTGGTGCAGGTGTGGCGGGCACTCATGGTGTTTTTGTCGTGAAGGCGTACACGAGGCCGACGGTCAGCGTGTGCTGGTTCCTGACCATCTCGCCGGCGTTCTTCAGGTAGTACGGGACGTCCGAGAAGTCACCGCGGTACTCGACGCGCATCACGACACCGTCTTTGTGCTTGAACTCCGCGGTGAGTGAAAACTCCTGGAGGGCGTCCTGCGGCACGCCGGTCATGAAGCCGTCCGTGTCGCTGAGGAACTCGTACCGAGGCGCGACCGCGAACCAGTCGTTCGCCTGATACTTCAGGTAGCCGGCGACGCCCTGCCACGTGACGCCGCTCGAGCCGGAGGGCGAGGTCGGGCCGCCATCGTGGCCGAAGTCGTAGTTGACCGCTACGCTGGTCTGCTTGTTGACGGTGTAGCTCAGGATCGTGTCGGACGTATGTCGCCAGCCAGCATTCGTACCGGGCTGTTCGGGCCCGCCCATATAGTTCTCAATCAGCGCGACCGCGCCTGTCGGCTTGAAGGTGACCGATGCGCCGAGCGACTTGCCGGTGTTGTTGTCGACAACGTCGTTCCAGCC
>CAWGDD010000009.1:0-95347 GCA_963821285.1 uncultured Acidobacteriota bacterium | reverse complement strand
GCAGGTGATGTCGAAGTTCAGGCGGCTCGCCGATTCGCACGGCGTGGACGAGGTCCTCGCCGTCGCCACGAGCGCCACGCGCGAAGCCGAGAACGGGGCGGACTTTCTCAAGGCCATCGTCGAAAAGACGGGCATCCGCGCGCGCGTCATCTCCGGCACGGAGGAGGCGCGATTCATCCACCGGGCGGCCGCCTACGGCGTCGGCTCGGCCGGCGACACCGTGATCGTGATCGACATCGGCGGCGGCAGCGTCGAGATCACGCGCGGCACCGGGCCCAACATGGAGGTCGGACGCAGCTTCAAGCTCGGCGTTATCCGCCTCACCGAGCGCTTCATCAAGAGCGACCCGCTGGCGCCGCGCGACGAGCGCAAGCTGAACCGGTACCTTGACGCCGAGCTCGGCAGGTACCTCGACCAGCTCAGACGCGCCGGCTTCGATCGCGTGGTCGGCACATCGGGTACCGTGCTCAGCCTCGGCGCCGTGGCGCTGGCGGAGCGGAATCAGTCGGCCGGCTCGTCGCTTCGAAACCGGCGCATCGCGGCCAAGCAGCTTCACCGCACCCGGAAGACGCTCGTGTCGCGCGACCTGCAGGAGCGGCTTCGCGTGCCGGGGCTCGAACCCCGGCGGGCCGACCTCGCCGTCGCCGGCGCGATTCTGCTCGACGCGATCCTCCGGCGTCTGGGCGCCGACGAGATCACGCTGTGCGACATGTCCCTGCGGGAAGGCCTCGTGCTCGACTACGTGGCCCGGCACCGCAAAGAGATCGTCCAGGCGGATCGGTACCCCGACGTGCGCCGGCGCAGCGTCTTCGAGCTGGCCGAACGCTGCAACTACTGGCCGGAGCACGCGCAGCAGGTGGCGAGGCTGTCGGTCGGCCTCTTCGACCAGACCCGCGCCCTGCACGGGCTGACGGATCGCGAACGCGAGTGGCTGGAGTACGCCGCGCTGCTGCACGACATCGGCGTGCACATCAGCTACGAGCGTCACCACAAGCATTCCTGCTACCTCATCATGAACAGCGACCTCCGCGGATTCGAACCGGATGAGGTCGCAGCGATCGCGCTCGTCGCCCGGTATCACCGCCAGGCCGCGCCGCGCCGGCGCCACACCGACTTCGGCGAACTCAAGCGCAAGCGGCGGCGGGCCGTTCGTACGCTGGCAGCCATCCTGCGCCTGGCCGAAGGCCTCGACCGCAGTCACTCTCAGCCCATCGCCGGCCTCGAGTTGCACGACCGCGGCGAGGACGCGCTGCTCCAGCTCCGCACGGCCGGAGACGCCGAGCTGGAGTTGTGGGCCGCAACGCGACACGCCTCCGCCTTCGAGCGGTTGATTGGCAAGCCGCTCCGCGTCGAGGTCGGCGCGAACGCCGTAGTGGGACATTCACATGCTGAACAATCTGACGACACGGCACGAGTACCCGGGAAAGCTGCTCGTCGTCGAGGGGATCGACGGGTCGGGCAAGACCACGCAACTGGGGCTGCTGGCGAAATGGCTCAAGGCGGAGGGCCACCGCGTGTTCGTCACCGAATGGAACTCGTCCGCCCTGGTGAAGGCCGCGACAAAGACGGGCAAGAAAAAGAACGCCCTGACGCCGATGACGTTCAGCTTGCTGCACGCCACTGATTTCGCGGACCGCCTGCTCTACAACATTATCCCTCCGCTCAAGGCCGGCATGATCGTGCTCGCCGACCGGTATGCGTATACCGCGTTCGCGCGCGATGCCACGCGCGGCGTCGATCGCCAGTGGGTGCGCGAGCTGTACAGCTTCGCCGTGCGACCCGACATGACGCTCTACTTCCGCGTGCCTATCGACGTCTCGCTCGATCGGCTGATGGCGCGCCGCGTCAAGCTCAAGTTCTACGAGGCAGGCATGGACCTGGGCTGGAGCGCGAACCCCATCGAGAGCTTCCGCCTGTTCCAGGGCAAGGTCCTCGACGAGTACGACCGGATCGTGGACGAATACGGCCTGAGCGTCATCAGCGCCGTCGGCAGCATCACCGAGCAGCAACGGCTCGTTCGCGACCTCGTCGCGAAGCACGTCGAGACGACGCACGTCGTGCACAACGCGGAGGTCCTCGATGAACAGCCTGCCTGAGCCGCCGAACACCCAGGTCGAAGCCCCAATCAGCGCCGGGATCCAGCCGGGGCGCTATTACGGCCGGAGCATCCCCTACCTGCCGATCAACGACTACCCCGGCAAGCTCATCGCGGTCGAAGGCACTGACAGCGTTGGCCGGACGACGCAGATTCAGCTGCTGCGGGAGTGGCTCGAGATCAAAGGCTACGGGGTGGTCGAGACCGGCTGGACACGGTCACCGCTCATGCAACCGACCATCGAACTGGCCAAGTCGAGTAACACGCTCAACAAGCTGACGTTCGTGCTGCTCTACGCCACCGACTTCGCCGATCGGCTCGAGAAGGAGATCATCCCGGCGCTCAAGGCGGGGTTCGTCGTGCTGACGGACCGGTACATCTACACCGCGCTCGCACGCGCCGGCGTGCGCGGCGTCGATCGCACGTGGCTCAGGAACCTGTACGGCTTCGCCATCGCCCCGCATCTGGTGTTCTACCTGAAAGTCGACGTCGATACGCTGATCGGACGCGTGCTGTCGTCGCGCGGAATGGATTTCTGGGAGTCGGGCATGGATCTCAAGCACGGCGACGATATCTACGACAGCTTCCGCGCGTACCAGCAGAAGCTGCTCCGCGAGTACGCGTCGATGGCCGACGAGTTCCACTTCAACGTCGTCGACGCCCGCCGGTCGGTGGACAAGATTCAGGCGGAACTTCGCCGGCAGGTCGAGGCGTTCCTCGAGCCGCCGGAACGGCCTGCTGACCCGCCTGCCCGCTAGAAGCAGCCGTCCCTATCAGTACGATGTAAACTTTTCGATCACCCCGCATCAAATCCTTGTAACAAGTCGATACTGTTGCAAGGGGGTGCTGGCCATGGTGTGGCGATCTCGACGCGTTTCGGTGCTTCTGGGCGCATGCGTGCTGGCGGGGCTCTCGGGTGCCGATGGTGCCGAACCGTTACGTCTACGGGTCTCGCCGGCCATGTCGATCGCGCCCGGGTTCGTCACGGTGCAGGTTTCCATTGAGGGAGACCCTCAGAACCGCCTGCTCGAGGTGGTTGCCGAATCACCGGACTTCTACCGAAGCAGCCAGATCCAGCTCGACGGTTCGGACGCACCGCGGCTCAGCGTGATCGAATTTCGCGACCTCCCGACCGGCCTGTACCAGGTGACCGGAACCCTGATCGGCACTCACGGAACCCGAGCAACGGCTTCCCGGCTGGCCAAGGTCGCTCCCTCGCCCGGGTCGGTTCGCTAGAGGAGCCGGGACCGGCAGGACCCCTCGGACCCTATCCCACGACGCCAGCGTGTCCGAGCGCCTTGCGGGCATACGCGAGTTGCCCGACATGATAGGTGTCGTGCATGACCATGAACGCGATCTGG
This sequence comes from uncultured Acidobacteriota bacterium, assembly GCA_963821285.1. GTDB lineage: Bacteria > Acidobacteriota > Vicinamibacteria > Vicinamibacterales > CAVVIG01 > CAVQJU01. Next base: position 91,891 of record CAWGDD010000009.1, on the reverse strand, counting down.
TCAGCGATCGTCTGCACGGCGGGCGTGGGCTGCCGGGTCGCGGGCTTCGCAAGGTCGGCGTCGGTCAGCGTGCCGAGCTTCGCGTAAAGCCGGCTGCTCACATCGCGTGAAACGGCGTGGATCGCTTCCCGCTTCGGGTAGGTGTCCGCGCCACCGAGGCTCGCGCCCCGTCCGAATACCTCGCCCCAGCCGGTGTCGAACGATTCGCCGAGCATCTTGAGAATGTGGACGCGTGTGCTGACCATGTGCCCGAGGATCCACAGCATCGGGTTGCTGCGCTCGGTGGGCCGGCGCCAGAGATTCTCCTCGGACACCTGGTCGAACGCTCGCGACGCAAGGCTGTCGTTGAGGGCGAAGATGAAGGCCAGGGGCGCCACGGCGGGATGGTATTCGATGGCCCGGGCGGCGTAGGTCTGGAGCAGACCGCCCCAGCCGTTGGGGGCATCGACGCCGGTGCGGACGCTGCCCGCGCCCTCGCCGTGGCGATCGAAATGCCGGTGCTCGAGGTCGACCCGCGTGAGGCCGCCGGCTTCAGGCGTAAAGCGGACTTCCACTTCACTGGCCTTGTGCAGATCCGGCTCGTACTGCCATTTCGGATCGATCTGCCACGCCAGCACGAAGCGGTTCGGCGGCTCCCACGTGAGGACCTTGCCCCAGTCGCACTCCGTGCCATCGGCTTCCCGGCCGTAGCAGCGCCCGCCGGCGCGCGTCTCGATGACCGCCTTCACCATCGGCTGCTTCCCGATGTGGTGCGAGCGCGGCCACCAGGTGTCGAAACCGTCGGTGAAGACCTTGAACGCGTGATCGACGCTGGCCTTCACGGTAATGCTTTTCTTCACGGGTGCGATATTCATCACGTCATCCCTCCGCGTCTATTGCTCGGCCGCCCGCTTGAAGGCAGCCAGGGCATCGGTCCAGAACTGGTCGAAGTAGGCCCGCAGCGTCCTGACGCCGGCGGGATCGAGCTCGTAGATGCGGTTCCGGCCGTCGCGGCGCTCGCGCACCAGACGCGCGTGACGGAGGACGCGGAGATGTTTCGAAATGGCCGGACGGCTGACGTCGAAGTGGTCCGCCAGTTCCGTCACGCCGTGCGGCCGGTCTGCGAGGTAAGCCAGCAGGGCCCGCCGCGTCGGGTCAGCCAGCCCCCTGAAGGGGTCGGGCTGATTGGTAACCATATGGTTACGTATTATGGCGAGCATCCGAACCGGCGTCAAGATGTTCGCCCGACCTGCCAGACCTGCCCGCCCTGCCCGCCCTGCGTGGTGGCGTTACGCGGAATTTACATTGGGGAAACGCTTCGGAAACCGCCGCAGGATACCGTTGCTCGATGCTCCTCCAGGACCCGCCGGTCGTGCCGCAACCGGCGGTCAGCGGGCCAGCCAACCCGGTCCCGGCGCCTCCCGTCGCGCCGAAGATCCAGGTGGCGGGGATGAACTTCTACTACGGGCCGCGCCGCGTCCTCGAGAACATCAGCCTCAACGTGCAGCCGAACCAGGTGACGGCGCTCATCGGGCCGTCGGGCTGCGGCAAGTCCACATTCCTGCGGTCGCTGAACCGCATGAACGACATCGTGCCCGGCGCACGCGTCGAGGGCTCGGTCCGCATCGACGGGGCTGACATCTACGCGGCCGCCGTGGACGTCGTCGATCTGCGGCGGCGCGTGGGCATGGTGTTTCAGAAGTCGAACCCCTTTCCCAAGTCGATCTTCGACAACGTCGCGTACGGCCTGCGCATCAACCACCTGACGCACTCCAAAGAAGAGTTGCGGAGCCGCGTCGAGGCGAGCCTAAAGGCGGCGGCGCTCTGGGATGAGGTGCGCGATCGGCTCCACATGTCAGCGATGTCCCTTTCTGGCGGCCAGCAGCAGCGCCTCTGCATCGCCCGCGCGCTCGCCGTCGAACCCGAAGTCGTGCTCATGGACGAGCCGGCGTCCGCGCTCGACCCGATCGCGACGCAGCGCATCGAGGAGCTGATCTACCAGTTGAAGGCGCGGTATACCATCGTCATCGTGACGCACAACATGCAGCAGGCCGCGCGCGTGTCCGACGTGACGGCGTTCTTCTGGCTGGGCAAGCTCGTGGAATGCGACCGGACGAACAAGATCTTCACGGCTCCGTCCGAAAAGCTGACTGAAGACTACGTCACGGGCAGATTCGGTTGAGAACGGTGGGATTCAAAGTGCTTGGCGGCCCCGGTTTCCAAGGTGCTGGGCGGTCACGGTCGCAGGGTGCTCGTCGCACCTTGAAGTGCTCTTCGGGACCAGCACGTTGCGGCGCTTCACACCGAGCACCTTGGGGCGCTCTTCACGCTGAGCACATTGGGGGGCTCTTGCCGCCCAGCACGTTGGACGACTTCGATTTTTCGGATTAACCGATGGAACTCGAACGCCACGGACGGCATTTTCAGGAGGAGCTCGAGCAGCTCAAGACGCGCCTGCTCGAGATGGGCGGGCTCGCCGAGGAACAGGTGCGTCTGGCCGTCAAGGCGTTGATGGAGCGCGATCGCGAGCTCGTCGCGCTGGCCCTGAACGGGGACGAGCCGATCAACAAGCTGCATATCGAGATCGACGGCCGCTGCTTCACGCTCCTGGCGCTGCACCAGCCGATGGCCGTGGACCTGCGCTCCATCGTCGCCGCCGTGAAGATCAACACCGACCTCGAGCGCGTGGGCGACCTGGCAATCAACATCGCCGAAGCCGCCCGGCGCTACGCACAGCACGCCCCCGTGAAGAAGCTGATCGACATCCCGAGGATGGCCACGATCGCGCAGACGATGCTGCGCGACTCGCTCGACTCCTTCGTCCGCCGCGACACCGAGCTCGCGCAGCGGGTGCTGAACGAGGACGACAAACTCGACGCCCTGAAGACCCAGATCTTCCGCGAGCTCCTGACTTACATGCTGCAAGACACGGGAACCATCGAGGCCGCGCTCGACCTGATCCTGATTTCCCGCCACCTCGAGCGGATCGGCGACCACGCCACCAACATCGCCGAAGACGTCATCTTCATGGTGTCGGCCCGTGACGTGCGGCACCACGCCGGCGAGGGTCAGCCCTCACACTAGAAGTCGATATAATCCGGGTTCGGGACAGCGATGGCAGAGCCCCCGAAACCAGAGAAGGTAGAATTGTGCGTGTGGTGCAGGCGCCACCCGGTGGAGCCTGCCTGGCGTCCGTTCTGCAGCGAACGCTGCCGGCTGCAGGATTTGGCGCGCTGGGCCGACGAGTCCTATCGAGTCCCCGCCGAAGCCGACAAGCCCGAAAAGGTGACCGACCCCGATGGCTGACACACTGACGATTACAGATAACCGGACGGGACAGCAGTACGAAGTCCCGGTCACCGACGGCACCATTCGCGCCATGGATCTCCGGAAGATCAAGGTGGATCCCAGGGACTTCGGCCTGATGACGTACGACCCGGCGTTCCTCAACACGGCGAACTGCCGCAGCGCCATCACCTACATCGACGGCGACAAGGGCGAGCTGCTCTATCGCGGCTACCCGATCGAACAGCTGGCCGAACACAGCGACTACCTCGAAACAGCCTACCTGATTCTGTTCGGCGAGCTGCCCACGCACCAGCAGCTGCAGTCCTGGACCCAGCAGATCACCAACCACACGATGCTCCACGAGAACATCAAGAAGTTCATGGAGGGCTTCCAGTACGACGCCCACCCCATGGGCATCTTCCTGAGCACCGTCGGCGCGATGTCCACCTTCTACCCGGACGCGAAGCACATCTTCGACAAGGATTCGCGGATGCGCCAGACGCATCGGCTGATCGCGAAGGTGCCGAGCATCGCGGCCTACGCATACCGCCACAGCATCGGCCGTCCCTACATCTACCCTGACAACGACCTGAGCTTCGCCGGCAACTTCCTGAACATGCTGTTCCGGATGACCGAGCTGAAATACCAGGCGAACCCCGTTCTCACGCGGGCGCTCGACGTGCTGTTCATCCTGCACGCCGACCACGAACAGAATTGCTCGACCACGACGATGCGGACGATCGGGAGCTCGCACGTGGATCCGTATTCGGCGCTGGCCGGGTCGGCCGCGGCCCTCTACGGGCCGCTGCACGGCGGCGCGAACGAGGCCGTGCTGCGCATGCTGAACGAGATCGGCTCGGTCGATCGCGTGCCCGAGTTCATCAAGAAGGTCAAGAACGGCGACGGCGCCAACCGGCTCATGGGCTTCGGTCACCGCGTCTACAAGTCCTACGACCCGCGCGCCAAGGTCATCAAGCGCATCGCGGACCTCGTCTTCGCCGTAACCGGCAAGAACCCGCTGCTCAGCATCGCGCTCGAACTCGAACGCATCGCGCTGCAGGACGACTACTTCGTCACCCGCAAGCTCTACCCGAACGTGGACTTCTACTCCGGCCTCATCTACCAGGCGATGGGCTTCCCGATGGAGATGTTCCCGGTGCTCTTCGCCATCCCCCGGACTGCGGGCTGGGTCGCCCAGTGGGAGGAGATGCTCCTCGACCCCGAACAGAAGATCGCCCGCCCGCGCCAGATCTACACCGGTCCCCAGCAGCGGGACTACGTCCCGCGCGACAAGCGCACGTAAGTCTCGCGAATCTGGTCATTTGGTCATCTAGTCATCTGGTCATTGCTGCTCAATTGGGCCATTGCTCGATTGCCCAACGATGACCAGATGACCAAATGACCAGATGACCAAATTCTCCAGCCGAGAGGCCGGGGGCGGCCAACCCAACGTTTTGCCCCCCGGGCCGTCTAACTTCCCGGATGGACGCTGAAATAGCCACCGTTCTGGCCCGGGCCCGGCAAGGGGACAGCGAAGCCTTTCGTGCCCTGGTCGAGCGGCACAGCCGGAGCGCCTTCCGGCTGGCCTACCGGATGACCGGCAACGAGCACGACGCCGAGGACGTGGTCCAGGACAGCTTCCTGCGAGCCTACCGGCAGCTCGGTCGCTTCGAGTCGCGGGCCCACTTCGGCACCTGGCTGCACCGCATCGTCGCCAACTGCTCGGTGGACCTGCTCCGGGCCCGCCGGTCCCGCCAGGACTACAACCGCGTCGACGACCTCGACGCCATCGTCGAACAGCCGCCGGCCGACGCGCCCGGGCCTGAGCGCCTGGCGCGGAGCGCCGAAATCGACCGGTTCGTGGCGTCCGCGCTGACCGGGCTCAGCCCGCTCGAACGCGCGGCCTTCACGCTGCGCCACTACGAAGGCCGGTCGATCGCCGAAATCAGCCAGACACTGGGGCTCAATACCAGCGCCGCCAAGCACAGCGTGTTCCGTGCTGTCAGGAAACTGCGCGCGGCGCTCGCGCCGATTCGGGGTGAATCGTGAAGCACTACTCGGAAGAAGACCTGATCCTTCATTTCTACGGCGAAGACGCTGGAAGGCGCCGCCGCGACGTCTCACAGCACGTGGACGAGTGCGCGTCGTGCGCGGCCGCCTACCGGGAGCTGGCCGGCACACTGCAGCTGCTCGAGGCGCCGGAAGTACCCGAGCGCGGCGAGCAGTACGGGCTCGAAGTCTGGCAGCGCATCCGGGCGCGCCTGCCCGAGCCGGAGGCGCCGTGGTGGGTGCGGTGGCTGAAGTGGGATCGGCTGGCCGTCGCCGCGGCGGTCGCAATGCTGGTCGTCGCGGCGTTCATCACCGGCCTGTCGTGGTCGAACCCGGGCAGCCCGCTGCCCCCTTCCCGACCAGCCGTGGTTTCAACCGCTGCCGGCGCCGGCGACGGGCGTCAGCGCATCCTGCTGACGTCGGTCACCGAGCACCTCGATCGGTCGGAGCGGATTCTCACCGACATCATGAACGCGCCCGACGGCGGCGACATCTCCACCGAGCAGCGCCGGGCGGAGGATCTGGTCTCCACCAGCCGGCTGTATCGCCAGGAGGCCGTCGAAGCCGGGGAACAGTCGGTGGCCAGCGTCCTGGAGGATCTCGAGCGCAACCTGCTCGAAGTCATCCACAGCCCGTCGAAGATCACCGCCGCCGATCTCGACGACGTCCGCCAGCGTATCGACGCGGCGTCGCTGCTCTTCAAGGTGCGCGTGCTCGGTGACGAGCTGCGGCAGCGTGAGCTGTCCGCGCCGCCGGCCGCTCCGCACGCGCGTGCCGTCACTTCACAAGTCAGCTGAGGGACCCATGGCCATCCATCGCATCGCCACCGTCTCGACACTCGTCGCCGCACTGGCGGCTCCGCTCGCCGCGCAGACACCGGACCCTGCGCCGTCGCCCGAATCGCGTGCGTCGCGCGACGGGCGGTCCGGCCCGCGCGTGCGGGTCAACGTTCCGCCGATGCCGCCGATGCCGCCGTTCGTGATCGAGCCGGAAGCGCTGTACGAGCAGGCGCGCGAAGCCATCGAGAACAGCCAGTTCGATCGCGCGCTCGCGGAGCTCGACCGCGTCATCGGTCAAACGAACAGCCGGGCCGACGCGGCGATGTACTGGAAGGCGTACAGCCAGGCCAAGATGGAGCTCAGCAAGGAAGCCCTGCAGACCATCAAGGAGATGTCGAAGCAGTTCGCCGCGAGCCCCTGGGTCAAGGACGCGAAGGCCCTGGAGCTCGAGATCCGTCAGGCCGCCGGCCAGACGATTTCCGCGGATCTGCAGGGCGACGAAGAACTGAAGCTGCTCGCGCTGCGGGGCATCATGCAGACCGATCCGGACAAGGGCCTGCCGATCATCGAGAAGATGCTGGCGGGCGGCGCGGCGCCGCGCGTCCGCGAGCGCGCGCTGTTCGTGCTGAGCCAGAGCCGGTCGCCGAAGGCGCGCGACATCATGCTCGCCACGGCGAAGAACAACGCCAACCCCGAGCTGCAGCTGCGCGCGGTCCGCTATCTCGGCATGATGGGCGGCGCCGAGGAGCGCGACCTGCTCCCCGGCATCTATCGCGCGAGCTCGGACCTCTCGGTGAAGCGCACTGTCCTGAACTCGTTGTTCATGCAGCGCAACGCGAAGGCGCTCGTCGACCTGGCGCGCGGCGAGAAAGACCCGCAGTTGAAGAAGGAGATTGTCTCGAAGCTGTCGGTCATGAAGGCGCCGGAAGCGACCGACTACCTGCTGGAGCTGCTCAAGTGATCGGCGTGCTGCTGACCGCGGCCCTCGCGCTGGCGCAGGGCCCTCCGAAGAACGTGACGAACGCCCAGGTCGAGACACGTCCGGTTGCGCAGAGCCTCGAGCGCGAGATCGCGGGCCTCGCCGCGCGGAAGGACAGCCGGTGGGTGGGTTATCGCATCGCGGTGGCGGGCAGCCGGCGCACGATGGACTGCTACGAGCGCTCGCGCATCGCGCTCGAGCCGGCGCGCGAAGTCCTGGTGCTCGCCCGCCTCGACGCCGGCCTCATCGTCAGGCTGCGGACGGCGACGCCCGACTGCGAGATCGACGCGGGCGGCCTGCCGGTCGCCTGGCTCGACGGCGTGAAGCCCGACGACAGCGTCGCGTGGCTGACCTCGCTCGTCAACACCATCCCCGCCGCCGGCGAACGGTTCGACCGCGTCGTGCGGCCCGCCGTGGTGGCGCTGGCGATGCACGAGGGCGCGGCCGCGACGCGGTCGCTTGCCACGATCGCACGCGAGCACTCCGTGGCCCGCATGCGGTCCGACGCGCTCTTCTGGCTCGGACAGCGCGCGGGGAACGAAGCCGCGGCCACCATTGCCGAGGCCATCGACCGCGACCCTGAGACCGAGGTCAAGCGGCGGGCGGTCTTCGCCCTGAGCCAGCTGCCGAAAGACGAGGGCGTCCCCAAGCTGATCGACGTCGCGCGGAACAGCCGGAACGCCGCCGTCCGCAGACAGGCGATGTTCTGGCTCGGGCAGTCCAACGATCCGCGGGCGCTCAGGTTTTTCGAAGAGATTCTCCTGAAGTAGCGCGGGCCGACCACCGGAAGGCCGCGAAGCCGACAGCCAGAATCACGCCGGCCACGGCACTGGCGAGCACGAGCGCACGGGGGATGGCCGGACGCATGTAGTCGGCAATGCGTGCGGGTGGACCAGACCCCCTCGCCGCGTCAGCAGCGGTCCGCACGTAATCCCGCCCCGCCTCGATGAGCACCCGGTCGAACACCGCGTTCCAGGCCACGACCGCCAGCACGATCCAGAACGCGACGGCTATGCGTCTCATGGTCCTTGGGCCTTAGTTCCTGGGCCTTGGTCCGTCCGCGGTCCATGGTCCGTCCATAGTCCCCGGTCCGTCCATCGTCCTAGGTCCATCAATAGCAGCCAGCCTGGACTCGGGACCAAGGACCAGGTACGGACGAAGGACCAAGAACCGAGGACAAAGGACCATCTACCGTCGTCTCGCGTACGCGCGGAGGATGATGATCACGACGGCCACACCGGCGAACACCCAGGTGACCGATCGAGGCGTGCCGTCCGGGGACGCGCGGGTCATGAAGACGGCCACGAGCACCATGAGCGCCAGCGCCACGAGCGAGGTGACGAGCGTGGCCGTCGATCGCGCGCGGCCCTCGCCGGGAGGCGCGAACACGGGTTCGGTCGTGGCGGTGCCGCACTTGTAGCAGACGAGCGCCTTGTCTGCGATGTCGGTTCCGCACTTGCGACAGGTCATAGTCAGTCGGCAGTCAGGCAGTCAGCAGTCGGCAGTCAGCAGTCGGCAGTCAGCAGTCAGCGCAGTCGGCCGTCGGCCGTCGGCCGTCGATCAGTGACGGAAGAGCGGGCGGACCGACGCCATGAGAATCAGGACCAGCCCGAACGTGCAGACGATCGTCGCGCCGGTCGGCAGATCGAGCTTCAGCGACAGATAGACGCCCAGAGCCGATACGATCGTCCCCATCGACCAGCCGATCGCCAACCGGCGGCCGACGCTCTTCGCATACAGCATGGCGGCAACCGACGGCACGATCAAGTAGCAAAACACCAGCAGCACGCCGGCAATCGACACCGACGAGGTGACCACGAAGCCGAACGACGCGTAGAAGAGAAAATCCCAGAACCGGATCGAGACGCCCTCGGCTTCGGCGCGGTGCGGGTCCATCGAAATCTCGAGGAACCGGTGCCGGAACACCCAGTGGAACAGCCCGACGCACCCGTACAGCACCGCCGTCTCGGCCACTTCCTTCCACGACACGGCGAGGATGTTGCCGACGAGCATGTCTTTCAGGTGCTCGCTCTCGGAGGTGGCCTTGCTCATGGCCAGAATGGCCGCCGCCGACGCGACGGCGTAGCAGATCCCGATGATGGCTTCCTTCGGGATCCGCGCGCGCTGGCTGCGGACCGTCGAGAACACGAACGCGCCGATGAACGTGAACGCGAGGCTGATCCAGTAGACGATCGGGGCGTGAGGGTCGCCGTGCGCCGCCGGCAGGAAGATCGCGACGGTCGCGCCAAGGGCGGCGATCTGCGCCAGCGACAGGTCCACGAAGATCACGCCGCGTTCGACGACGTGCACGCCCAGATAGGCGTGAATGCCGGTCAGGATCAGGCTGGCGAAGAACGCCGGCGCGAGAAACGAAATCATCGAGGCATCAAGCATGGCGGCCTACTGTTTCAGCGCGTTCACGAGCATGGCGATGTTGTAGTCAAAGAGGGCAAAGTAGTCGGGCGTTTCCTTCACGCCGCCCACCGATGGCGGCATGACCAGCACGCGGGCGCCGGTCTCGCGGCCGATGGCCGTCGGCGTCTTCAGATCGAAGTAGGGCTCCACCAGGACCACCTTCACGTTCTGCCGCTTCATCTCGTTCATCAGGTCCAGCGTGTGCTGCGGCGTCGGCGGGATGCCCGGCCGCGGTTCGACGTAGCCGACGATCTCCAGGCCGAAGCGCTCGGCGAAGTTGGGGAACGACCGGTGGTAGGTCACCACCTTCGTGCCCTTGTAGGGCGCCATCATCCCCAGCCACCGCTTCTCCGCCGCGTCCAGGCGTGTGGTGAAGTCGCCCAGGCGCTGGTCGAAGTACGCGCGGTCGCCGGGCCGCAGCCGATCGAAGGCGTCGGCCATCTCTTTCGCGATGCGCTTGCCGTTCTCCGGATCCATCCAGTAGTGCGGGTTCCCCAGCGGGTGCACGTCGCCCATCGCCCTGGTGATCTGGCCGGTCGGGATCTCCAGGATCTGGGCGCCCGACGACGCGTCGAGATACCCCTCGGCGCCCGGCTGAATCTTCCCGTTGCGGCTCTGCTGCACCAGCGGCGGCAGCCATCCGATTTCGAGCTCGCGGCCCACGACGATCAGCAGATTGGCCTTCTGCAGCTTCAGGATGAAACTCGGCTTGGCCTCGACGAAGTGGGGATCCTGATAGCCCCGCGCGATGGCTTCGACCGCGATCCGGTCGCCGCCCACCTCCCTCGCGATCGACGCCAGATCCTCCGTCGTCGTCATCACGTTCAACTTCCTCTGCGCACGAGCGACGCCGCTCCAGGCAGCGACCAGAACAGCGGCAACGAGAATCCAAGTTGCTTTCATATTGCCTCGCTATCAGCGCGTTTAACCACGAAGACACGAAGGTCACGAATCAGCGTTCCTTCGTGATCTTCGTGACCTTCGTGGTTCAGCAACCTTGGTGTCATGCTGCTCAGAACGGGTGCGCGCCGTGCGCGCCGATGGAAAACTGGAACTGGAACAGCAGTTCGTTGGCCGCCGGGCCGATGGCGTAGTTGGTGCGCCGGTACTGGCCGCGGATCTGGCTGAACTCGCTCGGCCAGAACGTCAGGATGGCCGAGCCTCCCGTGTCGTGGAGCGTCGAGTCGTAGGCCCGATCCGATCCGTCGAAGCGCACGCCTGCGAACCAGCGGCGGGCGAGCTGGTAATCGCCCGACACGTAGTAGCCCATGCCGCTCTGCAAACCATCCGGCTGCTCGCGGCGGCTCCAGATGACCTCCGAGCGGCCGACGAACGAGTGGTAAATCGAGCGCCGCAGCGGCTTCCATCGCACCGTCGCATCGAAGCCCAGCAGGCTCGTCGTCAGGTCGTCGATGCCCTGCGGGAGGCCCGACCCGTTGTAACCGCGCGACGACGAGAACCCGAGGTCCAGGTTCGTGGACTCTGACAGGTCGTGGTACCCCCGCAGATGCGCGACGTAGCTCAGCTGGCCGCGCTGGCTCGTCTGGTAGAGCGGCTGCTCCTCGGGGCCGGAATCGCCGCGGAAGACCTGCCCCGTCGCCTCGAGGAAGATCCAGGGGTTCGGGATGAGCCGCGCCACCGACACGCCCGCGTCGCTGATGCCGTCTTCCCCGCCCACGAGGTTGTTGATGACGAGCGGCCGATCGGCCCACGGCAGGATGTGGTTGTGCAGGCTGTTGACCTTGCCGAACGCCGCCCGCATCTTGCCGACCTTCGTCAGCAGGCCGCCCGGCAGCGACGTCAGCGTGACGAAGCCTTCCTCGAGGTCCACGCCCTCCTCGCCGAACGACAGGAAGAAATCGGCGCGCGCGTACGGATCGACGACCGCCTGGAACGACGCCTCCGATTCGTGCATCTCGAGCGCCGGAGCCGGCGTGACGTCGTTGGCCGGGTCGGTGCGGACCCGACCGGCGGTTCCCAGGAAATCGCCGATGACCGCCATGTCCGGGTTGAACACCTTCGAAGCGCCTGCGGGCGCCTGAGCCGATGCCGGGACAGGTTCCGGTGCACCGGCGTCGGCGCTGGAGCCTGCTGAGCCGGCTGAGCGCCCTCGATCGCGGCCAGCCGCGTTTCAAGGGCCGACAACCGGGTCTCGAAGTCCTTCTTCAAATCGTCGATGGCGGCGCGAAGCGCCTGTGCGTCCCCTGGCGGCTGCGGCGCGGCCTGCGCCGAGGCCCTCGCTGCCGACAACGCGACAAGCACGAACGCCGCACAAGTAAGTCGATGCGACACTGCGTACCCTCCCGCGATCCGCGTGTTGCACGGATCGCCTGTGATCGAATGGCTCTCGCCGCGCGCGGGCAGAATCAGCGGTGACGCGCCGCGACGGAGTGATCAGATGAGAGGGACGGGGGCGAACGGCCGGTCGACGACCTGGGCAGCAGCACGCCTTCGGCGAGCAGCTGAAACGGCAAGGCGCTGCCGGCATCGGCCAGGTGCCAGGCGCCCACGACTGTGGGGGAATCGGGATCGGTGCCGAGCTGGCTCGCCGTGCAGGCCGTACAGTGCTGCGGGTTCTTCAGGTGGCAGAGCAGGTCGTGGTGCTCGAACGACGCCACGACGAGGAACGCCGCGTAGAGCGCGATGCCTGCCAGACGCAGGAGCGACCGATCGTGGCTTCGCTTGGCGTTCACGCTTCCTCGATCATAAGCCCAATGGTGGTTACCGCCCGATCAACAGCTTGAACCGGGCGGCGATACCGCCCAGGTCAGTCTCGCCGGCGTCCATCGACACGCCGCCCGTGCCGAGGATTCCGGGCACGTGGGTGTAGTTCGCGTCGACGGCCACGCCGATCCACTTCTGGACACGGAATTCCACGCCTCCCGTGGCCAGGTAGCCGACGTGATGGGTGTCCAGGTTGTCGCCGTCACCCGAAAAATCGGACTCCTCACGGTACGCGTATCGGCCGATGCCGCCGGCCACGTAAGGAATGACCTTCGACGACCTGGCGCCGAACCGGTAGCCGACGCTGAATTCGATTGGCGTGACGGTCGCCTTCAGGGGAATCCCCAGCGGATACGTCTGGCCGTTGCTGATGAATGCCCGCTGACCGGTCTTCTGGAACCGGGTGATCCCGAACTCGATGTACAACCCGTTCGGCGAGGCCACCTGCACGCCGCCGCCGAAGAACGGCTGCGTCGAACTGCCGAAGGCGGCTTCGACCGTGGTCTTCGCGGCGAAGCTCTGCTCGGTGAAGACGAAGAAACCGCGGAACGACGTCTCGTAGGGCTGGCTGAACGCAGCCGGGTCGGCGGTGGACTGCGCCGCGACGGGCACGGCCGTCAGGACAACGAAAAAGCAGACCGCGATCGTCTTCATTTCGCCAGCCCCAGCCCGCGCAGCGTGTTGCGCGCTTCGATCAGCCCGTAGCCGAACGTGTTGTCGCGGCCGGCGTCGCCCAGGTCGGTGGCAAACTTCTCGAGCGCCGCCTCGATGGCGGCGGGGTCCTTGATGCCCTGCTGCATCAGCATCGCCGCCACGCCCGCCACGTGCGGGGTCGCCATGGACGTGCCGATGTAGCCGATGTAGCCGAGCACGTCGAAGCGCGGCGCCCTGTAGGCCGACGGCGGGAGCAGGAACGTGTCGGTGACCGTGAAGTCGTAGGTCTGCTGCCAGACGTAGCCGTTCTGGCCGAATCCGCGATCGGTGCCGCCTGGCGCCGAAAGCTCGACGTAGCTGCCCGTCGTGGAGTAGTGCGAATGCGCCTTGTTGGGATCCACGGCCGCCACCGACACTGCGCCCTGCACGCGCGAGGCGATGTCGGCGACGACTTCCTTCGGGTTGCCCTCTTCGAAGGAGTTGCCGGCCGCCACGGCGATGAAGACGCCCTTGCCCACGGCGTACTTCATCGCATCCTCGATCACCGGCGCGGGATCGCCGGGACGGCCGATGCTCATGTTGATGATGTTGGCGCCGTTGTCGGCCGCGTACCGGATCCCGCTGGCCACCACGTCGTCGGTGCCGTGGTTCGGCGCGCCGAAGATGTCGTCCCACGTGCTGTCGATCACCTTGACCGGCATGATCTTCACGTTGAAGGCCACACCGGCGACGCCGGCGCTGTTGTTGGTCAGCTGTCCGATGGTGCCGCTGACGTGCGTGCCGTGGCCGTCGAGATCGAGCGGCAGCGGTGTCGTTCCAGATGAAGTCGCGGGGGGCCACGAACCGGCTGGCGGGCCCGAGCTCGGGCGCGAGCACGAAGTTGAGCGTGAGGTCGCCCAGCGACGGATACAGGACCCCGTTGTCATCGCGAAACGCGTTGGCGTGAAACCGCACGGTGGCGTTCGTATACGACACGCCGGTGTCGAGGACGGCGACGATGATGTTCGACCCGGCAGCCGGCTGGATGTCCCAGGCGCGCTCGAGATCGATGAGCGGCAGGTTCCACTGCAGCTCCTTGTAGTACTGGTCGTTGGGCACGAAGGCCGGGCGCATGCGATACGCGGGCTGCGCGTACTCGACGTCGGGGCGCTGCCGCAGGGCCGCGGCCACCGCCTCCGGGTCCTCGCCCGGATCGATGCGAACGACGTCGAAATTCGCATATGATGGTCGTTCGGACACCGTCGCGGTCTGCGACACCGTGGACATCGCGCGGACGCGCGCGGCCATGGACGAAGACGACGACGAAGACGACTGCCGTCGCGGAATTTCACGATGACGCGGCCGGCGATGTAGTGCGTGCCGGACGGGCCCACGCGGTCGAGCGAGACGGTCGAGCGCCGCATCGATTCACGGACGACCGCTTGCGGCGATCCCGGCGCATGCGACCAGTCGGCGGCGACGCCGCGATCGATGGCGGGGAGGATGCTGGCGGGCAGGAACGACCGGAACGCTCCGGCGTCCTGGCCATGCACAACGGCCCGCGCGGCGAACGCCGCCGCGACGGCCGCCACGGCCAGCGTAAGGAAGAAGTAGCGGAGATGCGCACGCGGCATCTTTGTATTGTACTGGAGTCCCATGGCCGAAACCCTCTTCCATAAAGTCTGGAACGCGCATCGCGTGCGCACGCTGGCAAGCGGTCAGACACAGTTGTTCATCGGACTGCACCTCGTGCACGAAGTCACGAGCCCGCAGGCGTTCGACATGCTGCGCCAGCAAGGTCTGCCCGTCGCGTTTCCCGAGCGCACCGTGGCCACGATCGATCACATCGTGCCCACGAGTTCTCAGAAGCGCCCGTTCCTCGACGTGATGGCCGAGGAAATGACCGTCGCGCTCGAACGCAACTGCCGCGACTTCGGGATCCGCCTCTACACGCCGGACACCGACGAACAGGGAATTGTCCACATCATCGGGCCGCAGCTCGGCCTGACGCAGCCGGGGCTGACGATCGCGTGCGGCGACAGCCACACGTCCACGCACGGCGCCTTCGGCGCCATCGCGATGGGCATCGGCACCTCGCAGGTTCGCGACGTCCTGGCCTCGCAGTGCCTCGCCGTCGAGCCGCTGAAGGTGCGCCGCATCGACGTCAACGGCGGCCTTCGGCCCGGCGTGTTCGCGAAGGACGTGATTCTCACCATCATCCGCCGGCTGGGTGTCCAGGGCGGCGTGGGCTACGCGTACGAGTACGGCGGCAGCGCGCTCGATCGCATGTCCATGGACGAGCGGATGACCATCTGCAACATGTCCATCGAGGGCGGCGCCCGTGCGGGCTACGTCAACCCGGACGACACGACGTTTGCGTACCTCAAGGGCCGCCAGTACGTCCCGAAGGGCGACGCGTTCGACAGGGCCGTGACGTGGTGGCGCGGGATCGCGTCGGATCGGAACGCGTCGTACGACGACCGCGTCACGCTCGACGCGGCGTCCATCGAGCCGACGGTCACCTGGGGCATCAACCCCGGCCAGGCCGTGGGCGTCACCGAGTCGATTCCCGCCGACGCCGACCCGGAAGCGCTCGCCTACATGGGATTCACGGCGAAGGCCCCCATCCGCGGGACCCGGATCGACGTCGCGTTCATCGGCTCGTGCACCAACGGCCGCCTCTCCGACATCGAAGAAGCCGCGCGCATCGTCCGCGGCCACAAGGTGTCACCGCACGTGAAGGCCCTGATGGTGCCGGGCTCGCGGGCGATCGCGCGCGAGGCGGAAAAGCGCGGCCTGCACCAGGTGTTCATCGACGCCGGGTTCGAGTGGCGCGGCGCCGGCTGCTCGATGTGCCTGGCGATGAACCCGGACAAGCTGGAGGGACGCCAGGTCTGCGCGTCGTCGTCCAATCGGAACTTCAAGGGCCGGCAAGGCAGCCCGACGGGCCGGACGTTGCTGATGAGCCCGGCGATGGTCGCGGCGGCGGCAATTGCCGGCGAAGTGGTGGACGTTCGCACGATGCTCGAGGCGGTGCCGGCATGAGCCCACAGGCAGGTCCAGGCGAGAAGATCACGTCCATCACGGGACGCGGCATCCCGCTGCACGGCAACGACATCGACACCGACCGCATCATGCCGGCCCGGTTTCTGAAGGTCGTGTCCTTCGAAGGGCTCGAGCAGCATCTGTTCGAGGACGACCGCAAGACCAACCGGGAACAGCACCCGTTCGGCGACATCCGCTACCACGAGGCGACGGTGCTCATCGTGAACGCCAACTTCGGCTGCGGATCCTCGCGGGAGCACGCGCCGCAGGGCCTGGTGCGCTACGGCATCCGCGCGATCATCGGCGAGTCGTTCTCGGAAATCTTTCTGGGAAACTCCGCCGTGCTGGGGCTGCCCTGCTTCACGGCCGATCACGATGCGATCGCGCAACTGCAGGCGCTCGTCGAGAAGACGCCGGACGTCACCATCTCGGCCAACGTGGAAACGGGCGCCGTCACGGCGGGCACGCTGACGTTCACCGCGTCGGTTCCGCCGGCCCTGCGCGACGCGTTCGTCAGCGGCCAGTGGGACCCGACGTCGATGCTGCTCGCCGATTTCGACGCGGTGCGCCAGGTCGCGAAGCGACTGCCGTACGTCGCCGGATTCTGAGCCGCCTCAGGAGGAGTGCAGACCTTCAGGTCTGCTGGAGCCGGCAGGCCTGAAGGCCTGCACGACATCTGTCTGTGAGCGCCAGCGGGTGGGGCCACCCGGTGTGCTCGGCCGCCGCGACGGCGGTCGCGGCCGGCCTCCCCGTCACACACTAGGCTGAGCGACATCAGGCTCTTTGCCTTTTGCCCTTTGCTCTCTGCCCTTCGCTATACTCTGCCCGGGAGGCCGTTGTGCGCGTGAAACTGTGCCTGCTCGCCGTCCTGGTCGCACTCGCCCACCCGGCGTTCGCCCAGACCCTCCCGCGCGGCGTTGCGCAGACAGCGAGCCTGGGCGGCATCACCGAATACGCGTACCCGAACGGCCTGCGCGTCCTCCTCTTCCCGGATCCGTCGAACCCGAAGGTGACGGTCAACATGACGTACCTCGTCGGATCGCGCTTCGAGGGGTACGGCGAGACGGGCATGGCCCATCTGCTCGAGCACCTCAACTTCATCCGCTCGACGCACGACCGCGACATCAAGAAGGAGCTGACCGACCATGGCGCGCAGTGGAACGGCAGCACGGACTTCGACCGCACCAACTACTTCGAAACCGTCACGGCCAGCGACGAGAACCTGCGCTGGGCGCTCGGCCTCGAAGCCGAGCGCATGGTCAACATGCGCATGGAGAAGGCGCTGCTCGACACGGAGATGACCGTCGTCCGCAACGAGTTCGAGCGCGGCGAGAACAACGTCCAGCGCGTCCTCGAGGAACGCGTCCTCGCGACGGCGTTTCTCTGGCACAACTACGGCAAGGCGGTGATCGGTTCCCGCGTCGACCTCGAGCGGGTGCCCATCGACCGGCTGGCGGCGTTCTATCGCAAGTATTACCAGCCCGACAACGCGGTGCTCGTCATCGCCGGGCAGTTCGACGCATCGAAGGCCCTCGCGATGGTGGCCGAGACGCATCGGCGCGATCCCGCGCCCGGCGCGTACCCTGGACGCACCCTACACGGCTGAGCCCACCCAGGACGGCGAGCGCTTCGTCGAACTGCGGCGTGTGGGCTCGACGCCGGTGGTGATGGCAGCGTGGCACGGTCCTGCGCTGGCGCATCCGGACGCGGCAGCGCTCGAAGTCCTGACCGGCGTGATGGTCAGCGGCGGTGGCGGACGCGGCGGTGGCGGCGGCACGGGACGGCTGTACAAGGCGCTCGTGGACGGCAAGAAGGCGCTTGACGGTCCGCATGGGCGTCGAGGAACTGCACGATCCCGGTTTCGTGACCGCGACCGCGACGCTCGGCGCCGATCAATCGCTCGACGAAGCGCGCAGAGTGATGATGGATACGATCGCGGCCGTCGCCGCGGATCCGCCGACGCTCGACGAGGTCTCGCGCGCCAGGACGCGCATCCTGCAGGGCATGGAGACGCGGATGGCCAACTCGCAGCAGGCGGCCCTCGGCCTGTCCGAGACCATCGCGGCCGGCGACTGGCGCCTGTACTTCGTCAACTACGACCAGGTCAAAGCGGTCACGCCGGCGGATCTCGTCCGCGTCGCCCGGCTCTACTTCAAGCCGTCCAACCGCACGGTCGGCTATTTCATCCCGACGTCGGACCCCGATCGGACCGACGTGCCCGCGTCCGTCGACCTCGACGCGCGCCTGCGCAACTACAAGACCGGGCTGTCGGTGTCGGCCGGCGAAGCCTTCGATTCGACGCCCGCCAGCGTCGAAAAGCGCCTCGTGCGAGCGACCCTGCAGAACGGGATGAAGGTCGCGATGCTCTCGAAGGCGCACGCGCGGCGACACGGTCTCGGCCACGATCCAGCTGCGCTTCGGCGACGAGAAGTCGCTGGCCGGACTGCGTGCCACTGCCGAGCTCACGGGCACGCTCCTCGGGCGCGGCACCATGACGCGTACGCGCCAGGAGCTGCAGGACGAGATGCTGAAGCTGAACGCCCGCATCACCGTCACCGGCGGCGCGGGACGGGCCTCGGCCACCATTGGCACGACCGAAGCGAACCTCGTGCCGGCGATCCGGCTCGCGGTCGAAATGCTGCGCGAGCCGGTGTTCCCGGAGGCGGAGTTCGACCAGGCGAAGAAGCAGCGCCTGGCCGCCATCGAGAACAGCCGGAGCGAGCCGGCCGCGCTCGCGCCGCTGGCACTCGCCCGCGCCCTGAACCCGTTCCCGCGCGGCGACGTCCGGTACGTGGCCACCATCGACGAGCAGGTTGCCGACGTCAACCGCGTCACGCTGGACGACGTGCGGAAGTTCCATGCGCGGTTCTACGGGGCCTCCCACGGCGAAGTCGTCGTCGTCGGGCAGTTCAAGGAACCCGCCGTGCGCGCGGCCGCGACGGAGCTGCTCGGCTCCTGGTCGGTCGCGGCGCCGTACGCGCCGATCGCCACGGCCTACCAGAGAGTGGCGCCGGTCAACCTGAAAGTGGAAACACCGGACAAGCAGAACGCGACGTTCGATGCGGCGCTCGCCTTCGCGATGTCGGACGCCGATCCCGACTACCCCGCCATGGTCCTCGCCAACTACATGTTCGGCGGGTCGATCACCGGCCGCGCCCCCAACCGGATCCGCAACCAGGAAGGCCTCAGCTACGGCGTGAGCTCGCGGCTCTCGGCGCCCGCGCTCGGCAACGCCGCCAGCTTCGGCGGCACCGCGATCGCCAACCCCCAGAACACGCCGAAAGTGGAAGCCAGCTTTCGCGACGAGCTGGCGAAGACGCTGGCGAGCGGATTCACGGGCGACGAGGTCGCCGCCGCCAAGAAGGCATTGCGCGATCAGCGGACAGTGGGACGCTCGCAGGACGCCCAGCTGCTCAACCTCATCGCGGCTCGCGAGGAGTTCGGACGCACGCTGGCCTGGGACGCGCAGATGGACGCGAAGATCGAGGCATTGACCGTGGATGAGGTCAACGCCGCGTTCCGCCGGCACGTGAGCCTCGATCAGCTCTCGATCGTCAAGGCCGGCGACTTCAAGGCCGCCGGCGTGTACGCGCCGTAATGCCGGATCTTCGAGAGCCCGTGCGAGAAATTCTACGCACGTCATCGCGTAACGATCGCCTGCGACGAAGTAACCGACGCCTCCGGCGATTCACGTCGGAAACGCGCCGATGTCACACGCGACTCATCAGGTCCGCCAGCCACGCCGATGCGTCACGTAATCGAACTCACGTCGGATGCGCGCGTACGGTTCTTGCTCGCGATGACTGTGCCCGCCGCCAGCCGTCGGGGGATGCTCACATGGTCGAACGTCACTTCTGCCGCACACGGGCATGTCGTTACACCTCGGAAGTCCAGCAGATCCACGACCTGGCTGGGACGTGCAGAGAAGCGCTCGACTCGGCCGTCGTCCACGTCGAGCACCATGACGATTGGCATCGCGTCGAGCGCGCGATGCAAATCCTCGAGCTGAAGGCGCGCCGCGATGACCTCCTAGCTCACGTCGCTCATCGCTGAGCTGCGTCCGATTCACGCGGCGATGGCGCGCGTCGACCAGACGTGCGCCGGCTACCTCAGCGCCATCCCTGACGATCAGCAGGCGAGCGCCAGAAATCTGCTTCACTACCTCGCGCTTCGCTCGCACGATCTGCGACGGCGCCCAGCCGCTGCTCGGCGTCGCATGGGTTGTCATCGCTCGGCCGAACCGAGTCGCACGTCCGCCATGGTCTGGAAACCGTGTTGAAGGTCCTCCACGCGCTGGACGGCAGCTCGTGGAACACGTTGATGAGCGCGACACCGCTCACGAAAGACGCGGGCGAAGTGCTCCTGGCCGCGCACACCGACGCGCTGCTCGGCCCGGCTCCGGACGGGCGCGGCGTGCCGCATCATGGTGACCATGCCGGGCGACGCCGGCTCCGACTATACGCTCGTTCGCGACCTGGTCGGCAGCCGGCATGGATTGCATGCGGATCAATTGCGCTCACGACGACGCTGCGACCTGGGAGCGCATGATCCATCATCTCGCGCGCGCGAACCGGGAGCTCCGTCGCGCGTGCCGCCTCTCGATGGACATCGCCGGCCCCAAGCTGCGCACAGGCCTGACTCGAACAGGGCCCCGGGTGATCAGAGATCAAACCTCGTCGCGACGCGCTCGGCTGCGTGACGCGCCCGGCGGTCGTCGCGCTGGTCGTCGCGTCACATCGGCGCTCCGTCGCGACCCCCGTCGATGCTGTCTTGTCGCTCGACGCCGAGCCGCCTGCGTCGATGAAACCGGACCAGACCATCGCGTTCGAGGATGCGCGAGGAAGGACACGCCACCTGCGCGTGAGAGCCTGCGACGGCGGGCTGATCATCGCCGAGATCGAGCGCACCGCGTACGTGTTGTCCGGGACGCCGCTCCGATTCCAGACCGCGTCCGGGACGTCAACCCGTCGCGTCGTGAACGTGCCGGCGCTCTCTCAGAGCCTGCTGCTGAAGCGCGGCGAGACGCTGCTGCTCACGCCCGAGTCGGCA
Source organism: uncultured Acidobacteriota bacterium (assembly GCA_963821285.1). GTDB lineage: Bacteria > Acidobacteriota > Vicinamibacteria > Vicinamibacterales > CAVVIG01 > CAVQJU01. The sequence goes on along the minus strand of CAWGDD010000009.1, from coordinate 70,951 downwards.
CCAGGTCGGGCGGCCGTGCGCGACGAGCGCGACCGGGTGCTGATGCCGGCGAGCATCGGCGTTACGTTGCCCGAGGTGTTCAAGGACGTTCAGCCGGGGCAAGCCGTGTGGTTCGACGACGGCAAAATCGGCGGGATCGTCCGGCAGGTCGACGACGACCAGATCACCGTGGAGATCACGCAGACGCGGGTCGGGGGCGGACGACTCGCGGCCGGCAAGGGCATCAACCTCCCGGACACCGACCTGCGGCTGTCGGCGCTGACTCCGAAGGACCTCGACGACCTCTCGTTCGTCGTGCGGCACGCCGATCTGATCGGGTACTCATTCGTCCGTCGCGCGGAGGACATCGAGCTGTTGCACGAACGGCTCTCGGATCTCGAAGCCGAACAGCCGGGCATCGTCCTCAAGGTCGAAACGCGGCAGGCCTTCGCCGAACTGCCCAAACTGCTTCTAGCGTGCATGCGACGAGGCCGGTTCGGTGTGATGATTGCGCGCGGCGATCTTGCCGTCGAGTGCGGGTTCGAACGCCTGGCCGAAGTGCAGGAAGAGATCCTGTGGATCTGCGAAGCGGCCCACACGCCGGTCATCTGGGCGACGCAGGTCCTGGAGTCGCTCGCCAAGACCGGGATGCCGTCCAGGGCCGAAGTCACAGACGCAGCCATGTCCGAGCGCGCCGAGTGCGTGATGCTCAACAAGGGCCCGTTCATCCGCGAGGCCGTCGGCACCCTGAACAACATCCTCAGGCGCATGCAGGCGCACCAGGCGAAGAAACAGGCGATGCTTCGCCCGCTACAGCTGGCCAACGCAGTCCTCGCAGACCTCGCAGACCTGTCGGCCGCCCGCGCAGAGGCGCCGATGCAGCCGTGACGTCCCGATCCGTCAGATTGCGGGGCTATCGGCGTGTTGCCGCACGAAGCGCGCGGATGCGTCCGGCACCTCCACCGACGTCGCCGCTTCGCGCTCGCGGCGCCGGTGCTCGCGGAACCGGTCGAAGACGGCGTGGTCGTCTTCCAGCCCCAGCGCCGACCGCCACGTCGATCCCGCGAACGTATGCGCGAGCATGGCCCGGCCGTGCTGCAGCACGAAACCCGGGCTGTGGCGGCACGCCACCGGCATGTGCCGCAGCTTCATCCACCGCTCGGCGCGCCAGCGCAGGTACTCCACCTCGCGCGGCGGCAGGTGCTCGGTTCCGACGACGGCGGTCGTCCCGTCGTAGTGCGCGACGTCTTCGTCCACGATCAGCCGGCGGCGCCTGAAGTCGTCGGTCATGGGCGTCCGCGGGTACGGCGTCGGATGCTGCACGTAGGGCCAGTCCACGTAGCGCCGCGCGAACTCGAGGTTGGCTTCGATCGACTCCCGCGTATCGTCCGGGTTCCCCACGATCAGCCCGCCGACGACGTAGATGCCGTGGCGGTGGAGATGGTCGATGGCGGTGATCGCGGCGTTGCCGACGGCCCGGCCGCCGTGGCGATGGGTGTTCTTCGCGCCGGCCTTCAGGAACGCGAGGTCCGATTCCAGGATGTTCTCGATGCCAAGGAACACGTAGCGGAAGCCGGCCCGGCGCATCAGGGGCGCGAGGCGGGCGCCGTGCTCGGCGAGCGGCGACGTCATCGCCTGCATGATGTAGTCGACGTCGCTCAGGCCGCCGTCGATGATCGCCTCGCAGAGCGCCTCGAACCGCCGAACGTCGAGCGTGATGTTGTCGTCGACCAGGAAGATCGCGCGCGCGCCGTGGCTGCGCGAGTCGGCGATGTCGGCGAGCACACGCTCGATGGCATACGGGTGAAAGTTCCGGCCGCGCATCTCGATGATCGAGCAGAAGCTGCAGTCGTAGGTGCAGCCCCGCGACGTTTCCACGACGTCGGCCTGCCGGCCGAGCACCGTGTAGCCCTCGAGCACGCGCGCGCCGCGGTCGGGCAACTGGAGATCCGCTGACCTGAGCGACGCAACGGGACGATTGGGGTTGTGCACGAACCCGCCGCCGCACCGGTACGACAGGCCGGCGATGGTCTCGGGCACGGTGCCTGATTCGATCGCCTGCAGCAGTTCCCGGAACGTGTGCTCGCCCTCACCGCGCACCAGGAAGTCGATCGGCGCGCACGCGTCGTACGCCTCGGGCGCCAGGCTCGGATCGTAGCCGCCGGCCACGATCTTCGTGTCCGGCCGCAGCCGGTGGACAAGCGCCGCGACCTTCATCGCCGTCGCCCGCTGAAACGTCATGATCGACAGGCCGACGACATCCGGCCGCAGTTCGTCCATCAGGCGCGCGATGGTCGGGCCGACCCGGCCCTGCACGAGGATCAGGTCGGCAATGGACACGCGGTGATGGCGGTCCACGTTGCCCGCGAGCGAGGCCAGGGCGCCATTGGGAATCCGGATGGCCACCGGCGCCATGTGCTCGAACGAATCGGGCATGGACAGGAGGAGGACGTTCATATCAGTCAGCAGTCAGCAGTCGGCAGTCGAGCAGTCGAGCAGTCGACAGTCGTAGTGCAGGCCTTCACCCCTCGACCATGGCTCGGGGTGCCCTGAGCTTGTCGAAGGGCAGGCCTGCCCTGGTACGGAGCCCAGTCTAGAACAAATCAGTGGACGGCAGACGTATTACCATGTGAAGAGATGTTGCGGCTGAGCTTCGCCCTCTCGGCCTTCCTCGCCGTCACCGCCGTCGACACGGACGGCAAGCCGTGGACGCTGCTCGCGCCCGCCGCGCATGAGCTCGACCTCCTCGTTTTTGTCGCCACGGACTGCCCGATTTCGAATCGCTACGCGCCGGAGATCGCACGCATCTGCGCCGACTATCGTTCAAAAGGCGTGCGGTGTTTCCTGGTCTATCCCGACGCCGGGCTCGACGCGGCGGCCGTTGCGGCGCACCGGCGCGAGTACGGCCTCACGGCCACCCCCGCGATCGTCGATCGCGATCATCGGCTGGTTCGCGCCGCGGGGCCGCGCGTGACGCCCGAGGCGGCCCTCTACTCATCCAGCGGGCGCGTCTACCGCGGACGCATCGACGACTGGTACGTGGACGTCGGCCGCTCCCGGCGTCAGGCCACCCAACACGATCTGAGGCTGAGGATCGAGGCCGCGCTCCTGGGCCGGTCGATTGCTCCAGCCGAAACGGAGGCCGTCGGATGCTTCATCGCCAACCCGTAGCACGTGCGCTGCTCGCCGCGGCGCTGTCGGCGATCGTGGCGGCATCGGGCGGCACGCGCCGCGCGGGCGCCCAGGCCGACCCGTCTCCCACTTTCGCCGGAGACGTTGCGCCGATCGTCTACGCGAACTGCACGGTCTGCCATCGTCCCGGACAGGCCGCCCCGTTCTCCCTGCTCAGCTACGACGATGTGAAGAAACGAGGGGCGCTCATCGTCTCGGTCACGGCCCGGCACTACATGCCGCCGTGGCACGCGACGCCGGCGCCAGGCTTCCCGGAATTCCGCGACGCCCGCCGGTTATCCGACGCCGACGTCACGACCCTCAAACGCTGGGTGGACACGGGGATGGCCGCGGGCGATCTTGCCCGGGCGCCGCAGCCGCCCGTGTTTGCGTCGGGCTGGACGCTCGGCCAACCCGACGTGGTCCTGTCGTTCCCGCGCGCGATCGACGTGCCGGCCGACGGCCCGGATCTCTATCGCAACATCGCGCTCCCGCTGGACCTGCCAGCCGACCAGTGGATCACGGCAATCGACTACGAGCCGAGCGCGCGCAAGGCCGTTCACCACGCGCTGTTCTTCCTGGCGCCGGCGAGCGAGGTCGGGGCCATCGGCGAAAACGACGTCTTGCCCGGCATCAGCGCGCGGTCGCTGCTCGGAGGGCGTGGACGGGGCGGACGCGGTGCCGGACAGGCCGGGGGCGCGGCCGGCATCGGCGGATGGGTGCCGGGGATGACGCCGCGGTTCTTTCCCGAGGGCGTTGCGCAGTCGCTGCCAGCGCACACGAGCGTCGTCGCCCAGTTGCACCTGCACCCGTCGGGCAAGGCCGAGCGCGAAGAAGGAAAGATCGGGATCTACTTCGCGAAGCAGCCGCCGGCCAAATCGCTGACCAGCATTCAGGTGCCGCCCACGTTCGGGTTCGCGATGGGGATCGACATTCCGGCCGACGAGCGCCGCTATACGATCAAAGACTCGCTCGTCCTGCCGGTCGACGTCGAGGCGCTGGGCGCGCGCGGCCACGCGCACTACCTCGCGAAAGAAATGAAGATGACGGCCACGCTTCCCGACGGGTCGATGAAGGGACTGCTGGCAATAGGCGACTGGGATTTCGGCTGGCAGGATTCGTACTTCTACAAGACGCCGATCGTCCTGCCCCGGGGCACACGGCTCGACGTCGAGATCGCGTACGACAATTCCGCGGACAACGCGCGAAACCCCAGCACGCCGCCCAAACGCGTCACGTGGGGCCTGGGATCATTCGATGAGATGGGCAGCATGACCCTGCTCGCCGCGGCGCCCGCCGGGCCCGATCGCGCGGCGCTGCGCGAGGCACAGGCCGCGCACTTTCGCGAGCAGCTGGTCGCGCGATACCTGCGCGCTCGCGAACGATGAATCTGGTCATTTAGTCATCTGGTCATCTGGTCATCGTTTGGAAATTGTGAAATCTGAGAATTCCAAAACGATGACCAGATGACCAAATGACCAGATGACTAAATGGTTGTGCGAGTGCTCCTGGGCCACTTTCAGGAACGCGTCCGACGCATGCGACCGGTGCGCCCTGCGACACACCAGCGTGACCTGGCGTTTGCGCGACACACCCGTCACCTGCACCGCCACGAGCCGCTTGCTCGCGATCTCGGTGATCGCGCAGCGTCTGGGCAGCAGCGCCACACCGAGGTTGAGTTCGACCGCGCGCTTGATACCGTCGAGGCTCGGCAACGCGATCACCATGTTGAGCGTGATGTGGTGCTCCTCGAAGAGGCGAAGGACGCGTTCCCGCGCGGGCGACGGATCGTTGTGGGCCACCACGGGATGCCCCGCCAGCTCCGCCATGGTGACCTGACGGCGCCCGGCCAGCTCGTGCGAGGGTGAGACGAGCAGCACGAGCTCGTCGCTGCCGACCGGGACCTCGAGGAGGCCTTCTTCCGTGGGGTGAAATGTCAGGGCGCCGAAGTCGAGGCTCCCCTGCTGGACTTCGACCGCGATTTGCCGGGCCGGGACACGGCGGACGTCGATCGCGATATCGGGGAAACCCCGCCGGAACCGCCCGATGAGTGGCAGCAGCGTGTGGACGGCGGCTTCGTTGGCGCCGATCAGCACGCGGCCGCGGCGCAGGTCGCGGAGTTCACGCATCGCCGACTCCGCCTCCTCGGCAAGCCGCACGAGACGCTGCCCGTAGTTCTGGAGCACCTTCCCGGCATCGGTGAGGGTGCCCGTCTTCGAGGAGCGATCGAACAACTGCTCACCGAGATCCTCTTCGAGCCGCCGCACCGCCTGGCTCACCGCGGGCTGCGTGCGGTGAACCTTGGCCGCGGCGCGCGAGAAACTTCGCTCCTGGGCGACGGCCAGGAAGGTCTTCAGGGCGGCGATGTCCATAAATTGCGCTTATTGTATCGTAATGATTATCACTTTGACTTCTAATCTGCCGGGCGCGCACACTCAGGTCCATGGCTACTGAATCCGCACGGGTCGTGATCTTCGATACCACCCTGCGGGACGGCGAGCAGGCCCCCGGCTTCTCGCTCGAGGTCCCGGCCAAGGTGCAGATGGCGCGGGCTCTCGACGCGCTGGGCGTGGACATCATCGAAGCCGGCTTTCCCATCGCGTCGCCGGCCGACGCCGAAGCCGTCACCCAGATCGCCAAAGAGGTCCGCCGGCCGGTGATTGCCGCCCTGGCCCGATGCCGGCCCCTGGACATCGACGAAGCCGCCCGCGCCCTCGCGCCGGCCGCCCGCCGCCGCATTCACACGTTCCTGGCGACGTCCGACCTGCATCTCGAGCGCAAGCTGCGCATCACGCGCGAGGCCTGCCTGACGGCCGTCGTCGACGGCGTCCGCCGCGCCCGGCAGTTCACCGACGACGTCGAGTTCTCGGCGGAGGACGCGACGCGAAGCGACCACGACTTCCTGTGCCGCGTCGTCGAGGCGGCGATCGCGGCCGGCGCAACGACGATCAATCTGCCTGACACGGTCGGGTACACGACGCCGGACGAGACGCAGGAATTCTTCGCCGAGATCATCCGGCGTGTTCCCAACTCCGACAAGGCCGTCTTCAGCGCACACTGCCACGACGATCTGGGCCTGGCCGTCGCCAACAGCCTGGCCGCGATCGCCGGCGGCGCCCGTCAGGTCGAGGTCGCGATCAACGGTATCGGCGAACGGGCCGGCAACGCGGCGCTCGAAGAAGTCGTGATGGCGATGCGCGTGCGGAAGGACCGGCTGCCGTTCGAGACGGGGATCCAGTCGCCCCTGCTCTTCGAGACGAGCCAGCTGCTCGCGAAGCTCGCCAACGAACCGGTGCAGGCCAACAAGGCCATCGTCGGACGCAACGCCTTCGCCCACGAAGCGGGCATTCACCAGGACGGCGTGCTGAAGGACGCGCGCACCTACGAGATCATGCGGCCGCAGGACGTCGGCCAGGAGCCCGAGCAGCTGGTCCTCGGCCGGCACTCCGGCCGGCACGCGGTTCAACGGCGCTGCGACGCGCTCGGCCTGCACGTCGCCGCGGGCGAGATCGACCAGGTGTATCGCGCCGTCATTTCGTTCGGCGAGCACCGCAAGATCGTCGGCGACGGCGATCTTCGGCGCATCGTCGAGCGGCTGCGCGGGAGCGGCCCCGCGGCGCCCGACGATGCCAACGGTGGACATCACGTCGAGCATGTGGGGTACGGACACGGGGTTTAGAAGTTAGAACTGAGAAGTAAGAAGTAAGAACTAGGAACCAGGACTTCTAGGTTCTAACTTTCTAAGTTCTAACTTCTAAGTTGTAAGCTATCCCAGTGATTCCCCTGCGCGACGTGATTCCGTCGCGAACCGTACCCTTCGTCACCGTCACCATCATTTTCCTCAACGCCGCGGCCTGGGTCCTCGAGATCTCGATGGAGCCGCGCGAGCTCACCCGGTTTCTCGTCACCTACGGCGTCGTGCCGGCCGCCTTCAGGCCCGTCACGCTCTTCACCTCGATGTTCCTGCATGGCGGCTGGTCGCACGTCATCGGCAACATGTGGTACCTGTGGATTTTCGGCGACAACATCGAGGACACGTTCGGCCACGGCCGGTTCGTGATCTTCTACCTGCTCTGCGGGATGACGGCGGCCGCCGGCCAGATCCTCATGGAGCCGGCGTCGATGCTGCCGACCATCGGCGCCAGCGGCGCGATTGCGGGCGTGATGGGCGCGTACTTCGTGCTCTACCCGAAGTCGCGGGTGCTGACGCTCGTGCCCATCTTCTTCTTCAACGTGATCGAGATGCCGGCGATCGCCCTGCTCGGGTTCTGGTTCCTGATGCAGCTGTTCAACGCCGGCGCGGTGGCCTCGATGGCGAACACGGGGCAGGGCGGCGTCGCGTTCGCGGCGCACGTGGCGGGCTTTGTCGTCGGCGTGCTCGGCGTCTTCGTTTTCCGAAGGCGCGAGCGGTTTGGCGCGTGGGACGCCTGAAGCTAGGGCGCGATGATCCGGAGCTTCGGAAAGTACGCACGGTAGCGACGGGCGTCGCGAGTGAGAAGGGTCATTCCGGTCACTGCGGCGTGCGCGCCGATGTAGAAGTCCGGCAGGGGGGAACGCTTCGCTCCGCCTCGCCGTCGGTACTGCTCGAACACCTTGCCGGCGAGAAAGCCCGCCTCCCATGGCAGTGGCGCCCTCGTGAAGTATTCCGGAGGCAGCGCGTCATCAAGGTCGTCAATCGATCGAAATCCGACGGATACCTCTGCGTAAATGATCGGATTGATGACGAGGACACCAGTCTCGCTCGCCGACGCGATCATGGACGCTGACCAATCTTCCCACTCGCTGCCCTCGTCGAGAGAGTCGAGCAATACGTTCGCATCGACCAGGGTGGGCACGATCTCGGCAGGCGACTGGCAGACGGCCGGTCAGGACTTGGACCGGAGTTCAGCAGAAATGCGAGCCAGGTCGAGGAGGAGACGTTCGAGCTCTGCCTGATACGCTTCGGACGCCATCGACGATCGCCTCGCCTTGAGCGCGTCGACTTGCGCTTCGAGCGCGGCCTGACGCGCGGCCAGCGCCCGCCGCGGCGCATCGACAGGCTCACCGGCAACCTGGAGATACGTTCCGCGCGCCAGCGACCCGTCGGCCCCCTGATTCTGCGCTTCCCGCCCCACGCCGTCGCCATCGTCGTCGATCAGCGGACGTTCGGTCGGGAGCTGGTTGTGCTCGTCGTACCAGCGGCGCACGGCCGCGCTGGCATACGTGAACGCCTCGAGCATCGACACGCGGCCGTTCTTGTCGGCGTCGGCGGCCATTTCGGTCAGCGCCTTGACGAACCACTCGGCGAAGATCGTTTCGAATTCCTGCGCGGTCGAATCCGTCGCCGTCACCACGACACGGCCGGGAGCCGCGAGTTTCGCCATGAACGGGAAGCTGACCGACGTCGTGTCGACGAAGACAAGGCGGGCGGTGATGGGTTTCAGCAGGTCCGCCCACTCGCTCGCGCTCAGGTCGGGACCCACCAGGTTGAACTTGGCGTCGGCATGGTCCGTCAACGTGCCATGCCCGATGAGCAGGACGACGAGCAGATCGTCCCGCGTGAGACGGGTGCGCAGGTCCGTCAATACCCGCTGCACCTGTGTCCGCGTGGCCGGCCCGACGCCAGGCTCCTCTTTCTCGGCCAGGGCGATCACGTGATCGGCGGGATACGCGAACTTGTCGCGAAGGGCCGAGACGAACGACCGGCGCCAGCCGTCGTACTTCTTCGCGTACACGTCGCCGCCTGATGCGCCCGTGACGACAAGGGCGTAGTTGTCGCCGGCCGCAGCCGGTGAGGCCAGACAGACGGCGGCCAGCGCGAGCGCGCACCGGACGAGCGTCATCTCAGGCCCCACATCCGGCGCAGCCCCCACTCGGAAGACAACAGGAGGACGAGCGCGCCGAGCACCCACGGCTTGTCCCACAGATCGTTCTGCACGGGCACCGCATTCTGCCTCGCGGCCTCCTGCAGCCAGGCCATCAACCGCGTCGCGTCAGCCGCACGAACGTAGCGGCCGCCGGATTCGCGTGCCGCTCGCCTCAGAAACCCCTCGTTGAGCCGCGGATCCACGAACTCGCGGTCGCCGCCGCCGACGTAGATCCACCGATCGGAGGCTCCAAGCGGCGAGCCGGCCCGCGCCGCTTCGGCACGCACATGATACAGACCCGCGCGATCGGGACGGAACGTGGACGTGAAACGGCCGGCAGGCGATGCGAGGCGCCGGAACGTCAGGGATTGACGGGCTCCATCTGGCAGCTCCACCGTCGCACCGACGGCAGCGTCGGCGACGGGGGCAAAGGCCGCGTCGCGCGCGTCGACGTCGATCGCGACCGAATCGCCCGGTTGTGGGCTGTCGGTGACAGCAATGGCCACCGGGTCGGGCGAGGCTGCGGCGAGCCATCGCGCCGTCTGGCGCCAGAACAGCTCGTGGCTCCGATCGGTCGTGGCCGCCATCATCCGCCAGCGCCATGACGCCTCGCCGCCGAACACCATCGAGCGTCCGCGGCCGTACGGCTGCACGGCGACGACCGGGAACACGGCGCCGCCGGAGGCCGACGCGGCGGCGAGCACGACGGCGCCCGGCCGGGCGCTGCCAAGCGGCGCAGTCGTCGCCAGCGCCGGCAGGGCGGCCCATTTCCGGCGTGTCTCCTCGCCGGACGCGCCCAGCCGCATGATCGGGTGCGTCTCGCCTTCTGGCGTGACGACGACGCCGTTGGCGGGCGCGCGGTCGCCGGAGGCCGCGCGAGACATCCCGCCGCGGCGCTCGTCGAGTTCCACCGGCAGAACCGCTTCGACGGGCGTGCCCACCAGCCCTCGCTGCGCGAACGATCGGCCGCCGGTCACGAGCAGGCCGCCGCCCCGCTCGGACACGAAGTCCGCGATCATCGTCCACTGGCCGCGCGTGAAGAACCCACCCTCGACGTTCGAGACGATGACGGCATCGTAGGAGTAGAGATCCTCGCGCCTCGCCGGGAAGCCTGTGGTCAACGTGGTGGCACGGCCGCCTTCCGCCTGAATCAGGAAGGTATCGCTGCCGTTGACGTCCCTGCCTTTTCGAACGACAGAGTCGACCTCGAGCCCAGAGTCGGCGGCCCATGCCCTCCTGACGAACGTGTGCTCGAATCCGGGCGCGCCCTCGATGACCAGCAGACGGCGCTTGCGTCCGGCCGGGCTCACCATGACGCTGCGCGTGTTGTTCTCGGCGACAGGCTCTCCGTCCGCCGGGGGGATTTCCACGGTGTACACGGTCGGCTGCCGCGGGTCGGGAAACACGGTGAAGCGCTGCCCGATCGGCGATCCGTCGGCGGACGGAACCACGCGGCGGCTTTCAAGCAGCTTCCCGCCGGCCAGGACCCGCAACTGAAAGGGATCGCGCCCGAACCCGCTACTGACCACCGACACCTGCAGGTCAACGGACGCGTCTTCGAGCCGCTGATCCCCTGCCGCGATCCCGAGGATTTCCCGATCGCGCAACCCGCTGGCGGACCCGACGCCGATCGCGAACACGGGCCAGGGCGAGGCGGCATCGCCGCCCCGTCCGGCCGGCAAGGGCGGAGCGGTGTCGCCGCCGTCGGATAACACCACGACGCCCGCGACCCGCTGACCCCGGAAGCGTTCGCGGACCGACGCCAGCGCGCCTGACAAGTCGCTCTGGCTCGCGTGCGCCGTCAGCGCGTCGATCGACGCCGTCTCGACCGCGTCGCCGACAGAAAGCAGCTCGGTGTGGAACTGGCGCGACAACAGGGGCAGCAGGTCGAAGCGCAGCAGCGCAGCCGCACGCGCGATGCGGGTGTCGCCGTCGGCGTCCGCCACGCGCATGCTGCGCGAGATGTCGATGAGCACGGGCACGACCTGCTCGCGATCGCCGGCCGGGGGCAGCAGCGCAACGGGACGGAACAGCACGAGCAGGAGCGCGATGAGCGCGGCGGACCGAAGCCCGATCAGCACGGCCCGCTGCGCCGTCGAGAGCGGCGCGAGCGGGCGGCGATACGCCGCGAATACGGCGGCTGCAAGGGCCAGCGCGGCGAGCACCGTCAGCCACCAGGGCGGGAGAGACGCGAAATGCATGGAGAGGCCAACCGCAGCGCGGTCAGGGCTGCTTGCGGTTCCCGAGCGCCTTGAAGTAGCGGTCGACTTGCTGCTGATACGCAGCCGGCGCCTTGTCGTCGACGCCCGCAGCCAGCCGGCCGGACGCATCCTTCTCCTGCAGCCGGCTCGACAGCGACGACTCGGCGCGGTCCAGTGCGCGCGTCGCTTCAGCGCTGAGCGCCTGCCAGCGCCCCAGGTCCTGCTTGAACGCCTCGGTGCCCGGCGAGGAGAAGACCATGCCCGCGCCCTCGAACGTGAAGCCGGCGCCGCCACTGGCGAAGCTCGGGTCTTGCCGGCGCAGCTCGTCGAGCAGCTGCCGCGTTCGCTCGAGCTCGCGCGCGGCCTGCTCGCGCAGCCGTGTAATCTCGTCGCCGCGTCCGCCGGGACCGGGCTCGCGGCGTTCGTCGGTTTTCCCCGTCTGGTTTGGCGCCTTCTGGCCGCCCGGTGTGTTCCTGCCGGACTCCCGACCGGCGAGCCTCTCGAGATCGCGCGTCAGGCGCTCGATGTTCTGGCGCAGCTGCTGCGCGCGTCCGCGCTGCTCCGCCATCGCTCGCGACTCCGCGTCGCGGCGTGTACCCGAGCCCGCCCCTCCCCGCTGCGGGTCGTTGCTCTTCTTCTGCTGGCCTTCGTTCCCCGCGCGGAGCCGCTGTTCCAGCGACCTCAGCTTCTCGAGCGCCCGGCTGCCGCCGGCCCCCGCCTGCACCGAGTCGCGGCGGCGCAGATCGTTCGTGGCGCCGCGCATGTCGTTCGAGATGTCGCGCAGCTGACGCGCGGTCTGCTCGCTTCCGGACGACGACCCGGTCTGCGGCCCCGCCGTGTTCTGCTGGCCCGACTCGAGCATCGACATCCGGCGCGCCAGCTCCTCGGCCTGCTGCCGCAGCTCGGCCTGCTCACGCGTCAGCTTCTCCAGCTGCCGCGCCAGCTCGGCCTCGTCCGGCCGCTGGCGGGCCAGGTCCTGCTGCCGCTTGAGCATCTCGTCCTGCCGCCGCGCCAGCTCCGCGATCTTCTCGAGGGCTTCACGATTCTCCCGATTCGGGCCGCCGGAGGGCTGGCGCGTTTCGTATCGTGTCTGCTGCAGCCGCTGCAGCTCCTTGTCGAACAGCGCCGAGATGTCGTAGTTCCGGTTGTTGTTGCCGGGGCCGCCCTGTCCCGACTGCTGCCGCGACACCTGACGCTTCTTCACGAGCGCCTGCGCCTCGAGGAGCGAGTTCAGCGCCTGCATCTCGGGGGGGAGCGCGGCACCCGTCTTCAGCGCGTCGAGCGCCACGACGGCGCGTCCCATCGCCTCGACCGCCGTCGCCATCGCATCTTCCTCGGGCATCGCCTGGCCGGCGGTGTCGCCCCTGCCCTGCAGCCGGCGGCGCGGGTCGCGCATCGCGGACTCGCGGAGCGAGCTCGCCGTCTCCTCGGTGCGGGCCTTGAGATCGGCTTCGGTGCGGCCGACCGCCCGGATATCGGCCGGCGACTGCGCGCCCCTGGCGCTCTGGCCGCGCCGATCGAGCTTCCATGTGGCGACGACCACCTGTTTCTGCGCGGTGACGAGGTCGTCGATCGACCCGTTGTAGCCCCCGCCGGCCATCGACTGGCTCTGCGCCAGGGCAAATTCCTGTTCGAACGGCCTGACCTCGAGGAAGAAGATGTCGCTGCGCCCTTCGTTCGGGCGCGTGCCGCGCGTGATGTCGCGCGCGCGCACGTAGTAGGAGACAAAATCGCCTGGACGAACGTCGAGGTCCTCGAGGTACAGGGTATGCCGGGCGGTCACGCTGGTGCCGCGGCGCGGCACGTCGAGCGGGACGGCCGTTTCGGACTGCCCGCGTACGGCGTACACCAGCTCCATACGATCGATGCCGTAGTCGTCTTCGGCCTGCGCCTCGATCTCCACTTCCTCGAGCCGCGTGACGGATCGGTCGCTCGCGGGCTTCACCACGTGCACGTCCGGCGGCCGATCCTCGATCGCGCGAATGAAGTACTCGGTCTGGCCCTGATCGGCCAGGCCATCGAGATCGCGAAGCGCGATTCTGTACGACCCGTCCTCGACGACCTTCAGCGCGGCGGTGAGCTGCGCGGGCGAGCCCGCCGACAGCGCGATCGACCGGCCGTTCGCGAGCGACAGCTGGCCGGACGCGATGGGACGGTCGGTGTGGACGTGGAGCGTGACGTCCGTGCCGGCCGGCGCATACACGTCGCCGCTATCGGTCTCGGTGCGGGGCGGGAGGCCCAGAGGCGACGGGTACGCGTAGTCGACGTCGATTCGCGTGACGCGGGGCGGGTGCGCCACGGTGATCCGATAGACGGGCGATGTGATTGAACCCGCGACCACACGGTACTGGAAATCGGCGGCAGCCGGCGGCATCACCAGGCGGAATGCGCCAGCCGACTCGGCCAGCATCTCGCTGGCCCGCCAAATGTCGCCGCCGCCGACCTCGAGGCGCGCGCCAACCGGGGCGCGGTTGCCAATGAGGCGCGCCTGAATCGTGAGCGGCGCGCCCTGGAGCACGTGGGCGTTGCCGGGCTTGATCTCCAGACGCACCCGCTCGGGAAACAGGGCGAGCGACGCGGCGTCGAGCGACTGGCGCGCAGGCTCGCGGGCCATCACGGCGAGGACGAGCAGGACGATGGCCGCGGCCCCCGCCTTGAAACCACCGCGGCGGATACGGCTGCGCGGCACGATCTCGTCCACATCGATGGCGTCCACGCGGCGGGCCGCATCCTCGACCAGCGGCCCGACCAGGAGGGACGGCGTGTCGCGCCGAACGATGTCGACGGCGGTTGCGAGGCGGTCGTCGAGCGCAGGTACCTGCTCTTCGACAAACCGCGCGAGCTGCGCGTCGGTCGGCGCGCGGCGAAGCGGGAGAAGGCCCCACACCAGCGCCCACGCGGCAAGGGCGAGCACGACGCCAGCCAGGCCGGCGAGTGCGATCGGCGGGCGGCCGCCCAGCGACGCCAGCGACCACACGGCGAGCGCGACGGCGACGACCGCCGACAACGCGAGCGCCGCGCGCGCGGCCGCGTCGAGCGCGGACAACGCCCGCAGCCGCGTCCGGACGCGCTGCAGGAATCGCCGAATTGGTTCGTACTGACGGCCCATGTTCAATTGCTGATTGCTGATTGCTAATTGCTGATTTCTACACAGTTCGCCCTGCGACCACGCCTTCCACGGCCAGCAACACCATCATCGCTGCGAGCAGATACTGCCAGACATGCTGGCTCGATTCGCGGCCGGACTCGGCCGCTCGCGTCTCGGCGATCCCGGCGTCCTTCAACCGCGCGATGGCGGATCCGAACTCGTCCGGCGAAATCCGCGCGGGCTCGGACTCGCCCGGATCGACGTTGATCACGGCCCGGTGTGCTCCCGGCGCGCCGGCCACTCCGACCGTCACGATTCCCGGCACGGGCGAAACGCCCGCGGGCACCTCGCCGACGAGGTACTCGGTGGCCCGGGCACGTGCGCTCGACAGATACCGCACCGTCTCGTGGACGAAGGGCACGAAAGACGCGTGCAGGGGAAAGTCGTTCCAGCGGTTGTTCAAGTCGGACGACATCACGATGGCATGGCCCTCGCCGATGCCGCAGTCGATGACGGCGGCCTCGCCCGAGGTGAATTTCGCCAGCGTCTGGCAACCCGCACCGCTGATGCTCGATGTGCGACCGAAGCGGACGAGACCGAGCGAGGCAGCCGCCGGGCCGAACGGCTGGAAGATCGGGTGCCGGATATCGGCCGGTGCCAGCGACACCTGATCCGGCATCCGTCGATCGTCCGGCGGCAGCACGCGCAGTCTCGCGCTCGGGCCGAGCACGTCGGCCGCCACGTCGCCGTCGACATCCGGGCCGGCGGCAATCAGCAGTCCGCCCCCGGCAGCGACATGCGACGCGATCAGCTCGCGGCCGCGACGCTCAAGGCCGCGCGTCGACAGCAGCAGCACGGATGGGAAGCCGGCCAATCGTGCGGCCGTCCAGCTGCTCAGCTGCCCGGCGGCCACGCCGGTCACGGCCGCCCCCCCGCGGGCATCGCCACCCGCGGCCACGGCCTGGTGCACGTAGAACGCCTCGCGGTCGAGATCACCGGTGGCCGTCACGACAAGCACCGCAGCACGCGACGCGCCAGTGAGCCGCGCGTAGCGGACGTTATCGGCCTGCAGTCCCTCGCGATCGTCCACGGCTGCGGCGGCTTCGCCGCCGGGCACGCGCGACCACACGACGTCGCCGGCACCATGTGGCGCAATCGACGCCGATTGGCCGCCCACGACCCGGCCATCGACGGTCAGGCGGACGGCGGCCTCGCGGGTCCGCAGGCTGTCATTTCTCACGGTGACAACCGCGCGATCGCCGTCCGATCGGAATCCGATGACGGCGAAGTTGTCGGGCAGCGCGCCGACGTCGCGCACCTCGACGCGCGCCGGTTCGGGCAGCGACGCGTGATCGCCTGCGTCCCATCCGCCTGCCTGGAGATCCGTGACAACAACAACGGTTCCGCCTCGGCCGCCGAGCGCTCGACCCGCGGCGTTCACGGCCGCCAGATACCGGGTGCCTCCCGCTCCCGCCGCGGCCGAGTCGATGGCGGTGAGCGCCGCCGTTCGGCCACTCGAAGGCGGCGCGGCCAGATCCGCGCGATCCGCAAACGTCACGACGCCCACATCGTCTCCGGCCGGCGCGCGGTTCACGGCCTCTCGTGCGAGTTGCTGGGCGCGGGCGAATCTGCCGGGCGCCGACAGGCTGTAGGAGGTGTCGAGCGCGACGATCGTCGCGTGGCGCGCGACTGCGGCGGCGGGGGACGGGAAGAAGGGCCGGGCGAACGCCAGGGCCAGCGCGATCAACGCCGACACGCGCAGAAGCAGCAGCACGATCTGTCGCAGTCGTCGTGTGGACGAGCGTTCCACCGGCGCCCGGCGCAGCAGCGCCACCGCGGCAAACTTCACCCGCGGTTCCGGATCGCGCTTGAGGAGGTGCAGAACCACGGGGATCGCCGCAGCGGCTATCGCGAACAGAAAGAACGGAGAGAGGAACAAGGGCATCACAATTCAGAACCACAAAGCACACAAAGACCACCAAGGATAGCTTTGTGGGCTTCGTGATCTTCGTGGTTCATTTGGCTGTTCTCGATCGGGTCGAGAGATACGCCAGCAGCGCCATTTCGAGCGGTTGCTTCGTGTTCAGCAGCTGGTAATCGATGCCGGCGCCGCCCAGCTCGCGACGATAGCGATCGATGAGGTCGCCGATGGCCTTCCGGTAGTGCTCGCGTACGACGTCGGGCACCGCCGTCACCGCTTCGGCGCTCTCCAGATCCTCGAAACGGGTGGGCCGCTCGAACGGAAAGTCGATCTCGTCGGGGTCGAGCACCTGAAAGACAAGGACGTCGGAGCCTCGATGGTGAAAGAGCTTGAGGCCGCGCACGACCGTCTCGGGGTCGTCCAGCAGATCGGAGATGACGACCACCAGACCGCGCCGGGTCAGCGCTTCGGCGACCTGGCGCAGCGGCCTGGCCACATTCGTGCGGCGGCCGGGATGCAGGCGAGACAGCGCCACGAGCAGGTTGCGCAGATGGCCCGGACGGGTGCTCGCCGGTACGGCGCTGACAATGCGATCGTCGAACGCCATCAGCCCCACGCCGTCGCGCTGCCGGCTCATCAGGTAGCCGAGCGAGGCGGCCAGGCAGGCGGCGTATTCGAACTTGCTCGGCCCGCGCGACTGGTAGGCCATCGACCCGCTCACATCGAGGATCAGATGGCAGTCGAGGTTGGTTTCCTCTTCGAACTTCTTGACGTAGTACCGGTCGCTGCGCGCGAAGACCTTCCAGTCGATCGTCGAGAGGTCGTCGCCGCGGATGTACTGCCGGTACTCGGCGAATTCCACGCTGAGGCCCTTGTACGGGCTGCGATGGAGCCCCGAAAGAAATCCCTCGACGATCGTCTTGGCCTTCAGCTCGAGCGTGCCGAGGCGCGCGATGACGGCGGGGTCGAGAAACCTCCCCTCGCTCGCCTGCATCCTACATCCCGCTCTTCGGCACCGGCACGGCGTCCAGCAGCCGATCGACGATGGCATCGGGGGTGATGCGCTCGGAGTCGGCGTAGAAGTTCGTCATGATCCGGTGACGCAGGATCGGCTTCGCAAGCGCCTGGATGTCCTTGACCGAGACGTGATAGCGGCCGTGCATCAGCGCGCGCGCCTTGGCGCCGCGCACGAGCGCCTGCGACGCGCGGAGTCCGGCGCCCCACTTCACCCACTGCTCGATGAATTCGGGCGCACCGGGCCGGCCGGGGCGCGAGGCGTCGACGAGCCGGACGACATAACGCGCGATCTCGTCGGCGATCGCCACCTGACGCACGATCTCCTGGAACTGCAGGATGTCGGACCCGGTCAGCACGCGCGCCGGCAGCGGCTGCGCGCCGCCGGTCGTCTGCGTCACCACCCGCACCTCATCATCCTGGCTGAGGTACGTGATGACGATGTTGAACATGAAGCGGTCGAGCTGCGCTTCCGGCAGCGGATACGTGCCCTCGAGCTCGATCGGGTTCTGCGTGGCGAGGACGAAGAACGGCTGTTCGAGCGGATACGTCCGCCCCGCGGCCGTCACGTGGGCCTCCTGCATGGCCTCGAGCAGCGCCGCCTGCGTCTTCGGCGGCGTGCGGTTGATCTCGTCGGCCAGGATAATCTGCGCGAAGATCGGGCCCTTCACGAAATGAAGCCGGCGTGCACCCTGGTCTTCGTCAAGAATTTCGGTGCCGGTGATGTCCGACGGCATCAGATCGGGCGTGAACTGAATGCGCTTGAAGTCGAGGTCCAGGATGCCGGCCAGCGTCTTGATGAGCAGCGTCTTGGCCAGGCCCGGCACGCCGGTGATCAGGCAGTGTCCGCCCGTGAACAGCGCGATGAGGACCTCCTCGACCACCTCGTCCTGGCCGATGATGACCTTTCTCAGTTCGGCGAGGATCTGCGCGCGGCCTTCCGCGACCTTCTCCGCTGTAGCAGCAACACTCATGTCTGGTGTGGAACCCGTATCAGTGCGTCAGGGAGTAGACGATCTCGTTGATCGCCATGCGATAGGCCATCGAGGTGTATTTCAGGTAGCCCGGGTATTCCTCGACGTTGGACCACTCCCAGCCGTCGCCCATGTCGGTGTTCCAGTTGATGAACAGCATCGGCCGCCCGGCATCGTCCAGGATGGTGCGCAGGTGCGGGACGAGCCCGCCCTTCTCCCACGTGCGCCCGGCCAGGAACGAGCCGATGCCCGCGACCTGCGGGTAAGCCTCGAGCGCGTAGAAGCACCTGAAGACGGGGTGGTCGGGCGTGATCTCGGTGATCCGGCGATCCGGAAACACCTTGCGCAGCTGGCGTTCGAGGCTCTCCCACTCGTACGGTCCGTGAAAGTCATCCAGCATCGCCGTCCCGCCGCGCAGCAGGAACTCGCGCAGGTTCGCCGCCTCGCTGTCGGTCAGGCGGAGCGCTCCCGGTTCGACGATGTAGATCCAGGGGTGCTCAAACAGCTGGGGATCGTCGAGCGTCATCAGAATGGGATCTTCGACGGCGATCGAGGTCGCGGTCTTCACGCGCCGCGAGAGGTTCTGCTCCGCTGCCGGCGAGTCGATGCCCCAGGGCTCGCCGTAGACATCGAGTTGCATCGCGCGCAGCGCGGCGGGGTCGTAGTGGTACTTGATGCGAACGAAGCGCCACTGCAGCCCGGCGGAGCGGGCGGCCACGTTGACGTTTTCATGACCATCGGTGGCGCCGTCGAGCCCAGAGCCGGCGGTGGGCAGGCTGAGGAGCAGCGCCGCGGCGGCGGCCACGGCCGCCCGGTTCACGGCCGCGCCTCCGCCAGCTTCAGCAGAAGGTCCTGCGCGCGCTCGTACGTGGGCGCGATCTCCAGCGCCGCCAACGTCTGGCGCTTCGCTTCGTCGCGCTTGCCCGCCTTGAGGTAGCTCTCGGCCAGGTCTGTGTGCGCGACGGCCGGATCGATTGGCTTGAGCGCGATCACGGTCCGGAATTCGCGCGCGGCGTAGTCGACGTCGTTCCGCTGCATCGCCATCCGCCCGAGCGCCGCCCTGGCGTCGCCGTCGAACGGATCGAGCGCGACGATGCGCTCGTAGACGGGGCGGAGACGGGCCGGATCCGTGACGCCGGCCTCCTTCAGGAGCGACGCCAGCTTGTGCGCGGCGCCGACGTTCTCGAAGTCGGCGTTCAGGAACGCCGTCAGTTCGGAGATCGCGCGCGCGCGATCCTTCTTCTCGAGCGCGATCTCGGCCATCTGCGCGCGCGGGCTGTCATCCCCGGTGGCGCTCGGGGCGAGCGCCGCCGCCCGCTCGAACACCTGCATGGCCTCGTCGGTGCCGCCGGCCTTCCGGAGCGCATGTCCGTAGGCGAGCTGGACCGGATAGCTCCGGGGATTCTCGTTCGCGAGCTTGCGGAGTTCGTCGATCGGGGCCTTCGCGAGCTGGACGTCCTTCGGCACGACCAGCGCCTTCTGCAGCGCGCCGAACGTCCGCTCGGTGTACTGATCGAAGCCGATCTGCAGCTTGTCGAAGTCGGTGTTCAGCACCTCCTTGAGCGCCGTTTCCGTGTCGAGGCCGCGGGCGTACGCGCGCACCAGCCTGTTCAGGCCGCTCTGTCCGAACGTGCCCACCAGGTGATCGACCACGAGCGACGCCTCGTAGTACGCAATCCCGATGAGCTTCGGATCCTGGAACGCGGCGTTCAGGTCCTTGAGCTTGATCGTTCCGTCGCGATTCAGCAGCGACGCGAACGTGAAGTCCATCTGGCGGGCCCATTCGCGATGGGCGCGGCGCTCCTCGTATTCGGAGATGCCTTCGGTCAGCCACCGCGGCACGCGCTGGTTCGACATCTGCAGCGTAATGACGTGGCCGAGCTCGTGCCAGAGCGTGGCTTCCCACTGAAACTCACCCGGCGGACGCGCCTTCGGCGAGTCGAGCGTGACGACGCGGCCGAAACACGCGCCCAGCGCGCCGATCATGCCGGGCAGGCCGAGCGTCCTGACGGCGAAGTCGTCGTGCTTCGGGAACATCTCGATGAGGATGGGGCCCTTCGGGGTGAATTCGTACTTCGCCGCCATCGTGCTGAGCGCCTGATGCGCGAGCGCGACCGTGTATTCCTTGAGGACCGGCGCTTCTTCCTTGCTCAGCTTGACGACGAGATCGCCGTCGGTGATCGTCTCGAACTTGTCGAGCGAGTCGAGCAGGCGCAGGGCGTTGAAGGTAACGACGTCGTACGGATCGATCTTGAACGAGGCTTCGAGCGCCGAACGTGCTTCGGGCTCGTCGCCCGTGCGGAGGAGCTGGGCGCCGAGGTCGGCCAGGGCGCGCGGATCGTTGGGCGTCAGCGCCAGGGCCTTGCGCGTCAGCACCACGGCTTCTTCGAACCGGTAGTTGTGCGCGACCATCTCGCCGGCCACGCGGTACACCTCGCCGTGACCGGGCGAGATGGCCAGGACCTTCGCCACCTCGGCCTCGAACTCCTGGGGTTTGTCCTCGACGTACGCCAGCGCGGCCAGGGTGCCGCGGGCGTCGAGGCTGGACGGGTTGATGGCCAGCGCCTTGGTCAGCAGCTCGCGCGCCTCGGCGCGCTTCTCGGAGTCGATCGCCTGGTTCGCGAGAAACACGTGCGCGTCCACCGAGTTGGGATTGATTTCCATCGCGCGCTTGACGAGCGCCGCCGCCTGCGGCGGGTTGTCGTTTTCGAGCGCCTGCGCGGCGCCGATGAGCGCGGGGGCCCAGCGAGGATCGAGTTCCAGGACCCGCTGGTACGACTTGACGGCTTCGGCGTTGTTGTACTTCGCGAGGAACAGATCGCCGAAGGCCGCTTCGATCGCGGCATCGTTTGGAGCCAGGCGCGTCGCCTCGATGAAGGCCGTCTTGGCGTCCGGAATGAGGTCGAGGGCATGCAGGGCACGGCCCGCGCGCGCGAGTTCACGCGCGTTCTGCGACGTCTCCGCCAGCGCGGCCACGCGCGAGAGCGTCGTGCGCGCCGCCGGACGGCTCAGCATCTGCTGCAGCAGACCGAGCTCGAGCGCGGCCTCGCTGGAAGGCGCGCGGGACGCGGCCGCCTGTAACGCGGACTCCGCGTCGGCGTACAGCCCGCGCGCGATGGCCGCCCGGCCGCGCAGCGCGACGACGTTCGGATCCTTCAGATCGAGCTTGTCGGTGAGCGTGTCGACCTCGGCGTACCGTCCCTCGATGTAGGCACGAGTCGCGGCCTGGAACGGCGTCGCCGGCGTGGCGGGCGCCTGCGCCCGGCGCTGTCCCTGCGCCACCACCAGCACGGCGCCCAGCGGCACGCCGACCGCCAGCAGCAGCGCCAGCAGATAGAACCTGCGCGAGAAGGTGCGAGGCATCTCGCCTCGTATTATATCCGCGCTGCGATGGACAACCTGAAGTAGTGCGGGCCTTTAGGCCCGCCTGCACGCAGGCCTGAAGGCCTGCACTGCTAGTACAGCGGGCGCCAGGTGTAGAACATGGCCGCGTTCAGCGCCTGAAAGGCCGCGAATGAAGCGAGCCATGCCGGGCGATGTTTCGGCGGCACCAGACCGGCCAGCCAGAGGAACGCGGGGAACAACACGGACGAGAAGCGCCCGGCCGAGATGAGGCCGCCGGCCGCCAGCGGCGGCAGCATGAAGACGAGGATGAACACCGCGTAGGCCAGACCGAGCTTGCGGGCCACCGGCCAGACCGCGGCCAGCACGAAGATCGCACCGAGCGCGTTGATGAGGTCGTACGGAAGCGACGCGACGTAGCCCTCGATGCCGGCGTTCGCGATGATGTTCAGCCGGTCGCCCACGAGCGTCACGAGCCCCTGATACTCCCGGCCCCACGCGCCGTGCGCCCTGAGCCACCCCAGCGGATCCCCGGTCAGCTGCCAGACGTAAGCGGAGTAGATGAGCATGCCCAGGCCAGGCATCGCCGCCGCGGCCAGCGCCGTGACGACGTTCTTGCCCTGCCCGCCCTGCCCGGCCTGCCCGACCTGCCCGACCTGCCCGGCCTGCCCCGCGCGTCCGACCTGGATCGCGAGCATCGCGAGCGGGATCGAGAGCAGAAACCCGTTCGTCTTCGTCAGACCAACCAGCACACCCCAGGCCGCGGCGCGCGCGAACCGTCCGTGCGTGAAGTGGTAGAACGTCGCGGTCATCCCGAGCAGCAGCAGCGGTTCGACGTAGATCGCGCCGAAGAACAGCGCGAACGGGTACGTCGCCATCGCCCAGACCGCGAAGCGCGCCTGGTCTTCTTCGAGCGTGTCGCGCGCCAGCGCGTAGAGGTAGATGAGCGCCCCGAAAAACGCCGCGAACGAGACGAGCATACCCGCGCCGATGTAGCTCGTCAGCCGTCCGCCCAGAATGCGGCCGACGCCGCGCACGAGCAGCGGGTAGGCCGGGAAGAAGGCGATGCTCTGCTGAAGGCCCGGCTGGTTCCGGCACGAAGTGGTAGCCCTCGGTCACGATGCCGAGATACCAGTTGGCGTCCCACCGCGCCTGCAGGTTCACCAGCTCGTTGTTGATCTGCACCGGCGGCGCCGGCCCCGGCGGGTAGCCGAACACGAGCACGGCCATGTAGCCGACAAACAGGATCGCCGGGCGCGTCCCCGCCGTCACGATCGCGGCGGTGTGCACGCCGGGCTGATGCCACCACGCGGCCAGCCGCGCCGGCAGGTCGCGGTAGATCGGCGCCGCCGGTGCCAGGACGTGCCGGACGATCGCGATCGACGAACGCCCACAGCAGCGTCGAGTACGGCGACGTGACGGCCACGCGCAGCGGGCCGAGGCGCACGCGGAAACCGCCCGACATCGCGACGAGGGCGCTCAGCACCACCAGCGCGAGGCAGAGCGCGTCGATTGCGCGAACCCAGCGCCGCGGCTCGGAGGAAGGCAGAGGTGTGCGGGCGGTCGGCGAAGGCATCTGCCGCCGCGAATTGTACACTCAGCGCACGCTAGACCCGATGGAGCGCGCGATTCTCGACGGCGATGCGCCTGAGCATCAGCGCGCAAAACGCCAGCGTGCCGATCGGCCCGCTCACGCGCGCGCCCGACATCAGCGCGACGCCCACCAGCTCGCCCACCACCCCCACGTAGTTCGGATGACGCAGCCAGGTGTACGGGCCGCCGGCGACGGGCGCATCACCCGGCACGACGATCACGCGAAACGTCCACGCCGGGCCGAGCGACACGATGGCCCACCACTTGAGCGCCTTGTCGCCGCAGAACAGCGCAAGAACCCCGCGATCGCCAGCTCCGAGTCCGCGACGAACATCCGGCGAGCTCCGAATCGAGCTGTGCGAACGCCTGCGCCGGCGCACGGCGCCACCCTCGACGATCATCGCGAGAAACACGGCCGGGTAGGCGATGCGCATCACGGCGGTAGACATCGCCCGAAGGCTCGATGCCGCCGCGCGCCCACTGCACGCGTTCGTTGCGATCCGCGCGCCGGGCCTCGACGAGCATCGGCACGAACACGATCGCGAGCAGCGCGACCGTTTCAGGCGTACCCGACATCTCCGGCGTATTCGATCGCCGCGCGCAGACCCGCAGGCGCGAGGCGCGCGCCCCACGATGCCCCGCCGACGGCAGCCGGCGAGGTGACGAGCGACCGCAGCAGGCGGTTGAATCGCCACTTCCCCGCAAACTCGGCCCTGCGGCTGATCGCCAGCCGCTCGTGCACGCCGTGCCAGCCGTGTTCGAGCGCGTCGAGCGCCGCAAGGGCGGCGAGTTCGGCGCCGCGCACGGCGAACCGGAGGCCGTCGCCGGTCATGGGGTCGATGAACCCCGCAGCGTCGCCGGCCAGCAGCAGCCCCTCGAGGTGTGCGGAGTCGTTGACGTCGACCGCCAGCGGGCCCAGCACGGCGGGCGTGCCGACCAGCCGCGCGCCGGCAAACCGGTCGCGCAACAACGGGTCGCGCGCCAGTTCACCGAGCACCGCCGCCTTCGGATCGCCAATCGTCCGGTCGCCGGGCATCCACGGCCTCACGACGCAGACATTCGTCAGGCCACCGGGCACGGGCGCGACGCCGATGTAGCGTCCCGCGCGCACGTGCATCTCGCCCAGGTCGCGAGGCGGCCCGGTCACAGCGGTGTTCTCGACGTACGCGCCCATGGCCCAGCGACGCGGCCGCGCGGGATGCCGCGCCATCCCCAGCCCGAACGTCAGCGTCGACCGGCGGCCGTCGGCCGCGATCGTCACACGCGCGCGAATCTCGCCGTCGAATTGGCGCCCGCTCACCCGGGCGCCCGCGACGCGGGATCCGTCCACGATCGCGCCTCGGACCGTGAACGCGGGCTCGAACTGCGCGCCGGCCGCGAGCGCGTCCTGCAGCAGCATCCAGTCCAGGTGACGCCGCAGCAGCGCTCGGCCGGCGACGCCGTCCCGGTAGCGTCCCTCGATCACGACGCCGCGTTCGCCCGTGACGCGCATGCCCGCGACCGGCAGCCCGCACGCGTCGATCGCGGCCGCCATCTTCAGCCGCCGCAGCAGCCCGAGCGTGCCCGGATTGACCGTGTCCCCGCACAGCTTGTCGCGCGGGAACGTGCTGCGATCCACGATGCGCACACGGGCACCCGCACGCGCCAGCACGGTGGCGGCGACCGCACCCGCCGGGCCCGCGCCGACGATCAGGCAATCAAGCATCTGGTCATCTCGGTCATTCTGGTCATCTGGTCATTGCTGATCAATTTTGAAATCTGGGCAATTTCAAAACGAAGACCAGATGACGAGATGACCAGATGACTAAATTCGCCGTTCACCGCGCGGCTCCGATGACGAGCGCGCTGTTTTTCGATCCGAAGCCGAGGCAGTTGCACAGCGCGGCCTCGGCGTGCGCCTCGCGGCCGGTGTTCGGGACGAAGTCGAGATCGCAGGCGGGATCGGGGTGGTGCTGGTTGATCGTGGGCGGGAAATAGCCCCGCGCCAGCGCGAGGGCCGCCGTCACGACGCCGGCCGATCCGCTCGCACCCTGCGGGTGCCCGATCATCGATTTTACCGAGGAGCCCGCGAGCCGCTCGGCATGGCCGCCGAACACCTCGCGCACGCACCGCGCCTCGACGGCGTCGTTGAGCACCGTCGATGTCCCGTGATAGCTCACGTAGCCGATCTCGTCGCGCGAACGCCCCGACCGCTCGAGCGCCAGGCCGATCGCCCGCACGATCTCGCGTCCGTCCGGCGCCATCTGGACGCGGTGGTACGCGTCGCACGTCGATCCGTAGCCGTCGATCGACGCGTAGACACGCGCGCCCCGCGCCCGCGCGCGGTCCTCGCGCTCGAGCACCACCATCCACGCGCCCTCGCCCAGCACGAACCCGTCCCGCCCGCGATCGAACGGCCGCGAGGCGCTGCCGGGCGCGTCGTTGTACGCCGTGGACACGACCTTCATCCGCGAGAAGCCGAAGATCATCCCCGGCGTCACGCACGCGTCGGTGCCGCCCGACAACAGGACGTCGGCCTCGCCGGCGCGGATCTGCGCCGCCGCGTATCCGATGGCGTCCGTCGAGCTGGTGCATCCGCACGACAGCACGTGGCTCACGCCGCGGAGACGCAGCGAGATCGAAATCTCGCTCGACACCATGCCGACGATCGACACGGGGATCGCATACGGCGTCACCTTCCGTTCACGCGCGCCGAAGAAGTCTGCGTACTGCCGCTCGCCGACATCGATACCCCCGCCGCCGCTGCCGACGATGACGCCCGCGCCCGGTTCGCCGATGCGCAGGCCGGCGTCGCTCCAGGCTTCGCGCGCGGCGATGACGCCGATGAGCGCCGCCCGCGAATACCGCTTGGGGTCCGCCCGGTAGTCCGGGTCCCAGACGTCCTCTCCCTCGAACGCCGGCACATCGTCGATCGTGACGCCGCTCGCAGGCGCCGCGACCTGGCACCCGAACGTCGACGCGTCGAACTCGGTGATCGTGCGGGTGCCGCTGCAGCCGCGGCGCACGTGATCCCAGAAGCGCTCGCGCCCCACGCCAAACGGCGAGACGACGCCGATGCCGGTGATCACGACGCGTGGCTGGTCCGAGTGATGCATGGCAGGTTCTACAATACAAGGTTCCGGGTTCAAGGTTCCGGGTTCAGGGTTCAGGGTTCAAGGTTCAAGGTTCTGAGATGAAGACGTTGGAGCGCGCGATTCTGTGGACGGGCGGCGCGGTGTTCGTCGGCGCCCTGCTCTACTGCGGCTACACGTTTGTTGCCGTGTGGAACCGGCCCGCGCCGTTTGACGCCTCCGGCGATCTGGATGGACGCGGCCCTCTTTACGGCCTTCGCCGCTCACCACAGCGTGTTTGCGCGCGACCCCGCGAAGCGCTGGCTGGCACGCGTGGTTCCGGAACGTCTGCTGCGGTCGGTCTACGTCTGGGCTCGCGAGCCTCCTGCTCGTCGCCGTCTGCGCGGCGTGGCAGCCTGTCGGCGGCGAGATCTACCGACGCCCGTGGCTGGCCGGCGATGGCGCTGGCCGCGGTCCAGGTCGCAGGCGTGCTGATCATCGCGAGCGCCGTCCGGGCGATCGATGCGCTGGACCTGGCCGGCATTCGTCCCCATCCCGCTGCCGATGCGCTGCAATTTCGCGGCCCGTACCGCTGGGTGCGCCATCCGCTCTACCTCGGCTGGCTGCTCGCCACCTTCGGCCCGGCCCACATGACCGGCGATCGCCTGATGTTCGCGGGAATCTCGCTGTTCTACCTGCTGATCGCGATGCCGTTCGAGGAACGATCCCTCATCGCAGAGCTTCGGGGAGCCGTACCGCCGATACCGCCAACTCGTACGCTGGCGGATCGTGCCTTACGTGTATTGAAAGGGGTTACGGGGACAGAGGGCGGAGGTTCAGGGGCTGGGGACTGGCGGGCTGGGCTGGCGCGATCGCGACTGCTGACTGCGACTGCTGACTGCCGACTGCCACTGCCGACTGCTGACTGCCGACTGCCGACTGCCGACTGCCGACTGCCGACTGCCGACTGCCGACTGCCGACTGCCGACTGCCGACTGCCGACTGCTGACTGCTGACTAATTGAGTAAACTCGATTGGATGGCCGAATCGGTCCGCGCCTACCCGAGCGAGCTCCCCGTCGTCGCACTGAGGCAGATCGTCGTCTTTCCCTTGACGCTGCAGCCCCTGGCCGTGAACCGGCCGGCTTCCATGGAATCGGTGAACCGCGCGCTGGCCACCGATCGGCTGCTGTTTCTGGCGCTTCAGAACAGCGACTCGGCCGAGGACCCAGAACCGGACGACGTCCGCCGGATCGGGACGATCGCGGCCGTGCGGCAGATGGCCCGTGCCCCCAACGGCGGCCTGCACATCATCGTCGAAGGTCTGATGCGGGCCAGGGCGGAGATCGTCACGAAGAGCGGCGCCTCGCTGCGCGCGACGGTCAACCCGATCCCCGAGCCCGTCGAACGAACGCTCGAAGTGGACGCCTACGTCCGCCGGCTGCAGGAACTGGTCGAGCGCGGCCTGTCGATCGCGGCGGGGCTGTCGCAGGACCTTCGCGGGATGGTCAGCGGGATCGACGAGCCGCTGCGCCTCTCCTACCTGCTGTCCAACCTGCTCGACATGAAAGCGGAGGAAAAGCAGAACATTCTCGAGACGGACCAACTCGTCGCGAAGCTGCAGGCGGTGACCACAGCGCTCAGCCGGGAGATATCGTTGCTCGAGCTCAAGAGCAAGATCGAAAGCGAGACGCAGGAGGAGATGACGGACGCGCAGCGTCAGTACTACCTGCGGCAGCAGCTCAAGACCATCCAGGACGAGCTCGGCGAAGGCGAGAAAACCGACTTCGAGGATGTCCACAAGCGGATCCGCGACGCCCACCTTCCCGACGCGGTCGCCGCGGTCGCCGCGCGCGAAGTCGAACGGCTGGAGCGCACGCCGTCGGCTTCGCCCGATCACCAGATGATCCGCACGTACCTCGACTGGGTGCTGGACGTGCCCTGGTCCACGGTGACGGCGGATCGCCTGGATCCGGTGGCCGCCCGGCAGGTGCTGGACGACGATCACTACGATCTCGACAAGGTCAAGGAACGCATCGTCGAGTACCTGGCCGTTCAGAAGCTGAAGTCGCGGCAGTCGAAGGACCTCGCGTCGGCGGGCTCGATCAAGGGGCCGATCCTGTGTTTCGTCGGGCCGCCGGGCGTGGGCAAGACGTCGCTCGGCCAGTCCATCGCGCGGGCGATGAACCGGAAGTTCGTGCGCATCTCGCTCGGCGGCGTGAGAGACGAGGCGGAAATCCGCGGACACCGGCGCACGTACATCGGTTCCATTCCCGGCCGCATCGTCCAGGCGCTGAAACAGGCCGGCGCGATGAACCCCGTGTTCATGCTGGACGAGATCGACAAGCTCAGCGTCGGGTTCCAGGGCGATCCTGCGGCCGCGCTGCTCGAGGTGCTCGACCCGGCGCAGAACCACTCGTTCCGCGATCATTACCTCGAAATCAACATGGACCTGTCGCGCGTGCTGTTCATCGCGACGGCCAACCAGCTCGGCCCGGTACACCCGGCGCTCCTCGATCGCATGGAGATCATCTCGCTCGCCGGCTACACGGCGGATGAAAAGCTCCACATCGCGACGCGGTATCTCGTGCCGCGGCAGCTCGACGAGCATGCCCTGACGGCTGCGTCCGTGACGTTCGAGGACGCCGCGATCCAGCGCATCATCCTGGACTACACGCGCGAGGCCGGGGTTCGCAGCCTCGAGCGCCACATCGGGGCCGTGGCCAGGAAGATCGCCGCGCGCACGGCGTCGACGGAGAACGCGCAGCCGACGATCGTCCGCGCCGACGCGATCCCCGACTACCTGGGCCCGCCGCGCTTCCACGACGAGGTGGCGTTCCGCGTGTCACGCCCGGGCGTGGCCACCGGCGTCGCCTGGACGGAGACGGGCGGCGACGTGCTGTTCATCGAGGCCACCCTGCTCCCGTCCGGACACCACGACGTGATCCTCACCGGCCAGCTGGGCGCCGTGATGCAGGAGTCGGCGCGCGCCGCCGTCAGCCACATCCGATCGCAAGCCGCCGAGATCGGCGTGCCGGCGGACTTCCTCGACAACCACGATCTGCACGTCCACGTGCCGGCCGGCGCGATCCCGAAAGACGGGCCGTCAGCCGGCGTAACGATGGCGACGGCGATTGTGTCGGCGCTGAAGAAGCAGAAGGTGCGCGACGACGTGGCGATGACGGGCGAGATTACGCTGAGCGGCCTCGTGCTGCCCGTCGGCGGGATTCGCGAGAAGGCGCTCGCGGCCATGCGGCACGGCATCAAGGAGTTCATCCTTCCGGCCCGCAACGAGCCGGACCTCGCCGAGCTGCCGCCCGAACTCAGGCGCGGGATGCGCTTCATTCCCGTGCACACCCTCGCAGAAGTTTTACGCGTGGCGCTGCCGGCCGCGACAGGCGCGGACGTAAAATGACGAGGTGCGCTCTCAGGTCGTGCTGCTGCACGTCGTTGCACTCATGTGTCTCGCCGCCGCGACCGCGGGACCGCGCGCGCAAACAGCACAGTCCGGCACGGGTACGATCAGCGGCCGCGTCAGGCTGACCGCCCGTATCCGCTCGCCGCTGCCCTCCAACGTCTATCCCTCGAGAACGATCGGCAAGCACACGGCCCCCGCCATTCCGGAAATCCGCAACGTCGTCGTCTACCTGAAGGATGTGGGATTCCGCGGCGTGCTGCGCACGACGAAGTCGGAGCTCCGGCAGGAAGACGAGACGTTCATCCCGCACGTGCTGGCGATCACGCGGGGATCGACGGTCGAGTTTCCCAACGGTGATCCGTTCTTCCACAACGTGTTCTCCCTGTCTTCGACGGCGACGTTCAACCTGGGCCGGTACCCGCGCGGCGAGACGCGCGGTCAGCGCTTCAACAAGCCGGGCCTGGTGAAGGTGTTCTGCGATATCCACTCGCACATGAGCGCCTCAATCCTCGTCCTCGATCATCCGTATTTCACGATTCCCTCGGCCGATGGTGCGTTCGAGCTGCCCAACATCCCTGCCGGCCGGTACACGCTCGTCGGGTGGCACGAGCGCGTCGGCGAACGGACGCTGACCGTGCGCGTCGACGCGGGCCAGACCACCACGGTCAACCTGACCGTGCCCGTCGAGGACCAGCCGTGACGGATCGGCGGCGGCCGCCGCGCCTGCTCGTCAAAACGCTCGCGGTCACCTTCGCGACGGTGGCGCTGCTGCTCGTCGGCGTCTTCGTGCTCGTGACTGCCAGCGTCCGCGATCAGGTCCGGCAGTCTGTGTCGACCAACCTCGAGGCCGGCCAGCGGGTATTTGCGGCGATCGAGGCCCGGCGACAGCGCGAGCTCAGCGAGCAGGTGGCTGCGCTCGCCGAGAGCCCGCGGCTCAAGGCCGCCGTGGACACATACGCGGCCGAGTCCCGGACGAACGCCGATCCGGCGGTTCGCGAGCAATGGCTGACGACGATCGGCCGGCAGCTCGAGGAAGTGGCGGCGCGGATCGACTCCGACGCGATCGTGCTGACCGACACCCGCCATCGGACGCTCGCGGCCGCAGGCCGGCTGGCAGCCCTCTGGCCGCGCGACCGCGAAGTCCGCATCGCCGGCGGCGCCGAGGGCGATCGTGTGGACGGCGTCGCGCGCGTGGACGGCACGGTGTTCCGGGTCGTCTCGGTCCCGTTCGATCTGGACGGCGTGAGAATCGGCGCGCTCTACCTCGCGACCGGCCTGGATCGCCGGTACGCCGATGATCTCTCGGCGCTGGCCGGTGCGCGCACCGCGATCGTCAGCGGCGGTCGAGTCGTGGCCAGCACGCTCTCGCCCGCGTCGGCACGCGCCTTTGAGTCCGCATGGGCGTCAGCACCCCCGGCCGGGGGCATCATCGCGCTCGACGGCGACTCGCACGCGTTCCGCCGCCTGGTCGACGTGAACGGCGCCAGCTTTTACGCCCTGACGTCGATCGACGACTCCTCCCGCGCCGCGACGCGGACGGCCGTGCAGCGTCTGTCGCTCATCGCCGGCGGCGCGACGCTGCTGGCCCTCGCGGCGAGTTTCTGGCTGGCGCGGATGATCACCGAGCCGATCGGACAGCTTTCGACGTCGTTGAAGCGCATGGCCGCGTCACGGGACGTGGCCGGCCTGCCGGCGCCGAGCGGGTCGAGCCTCGAGATCGACGAGCTGACCGACACGTTCAACGCCCTCATCACGTCGGTCACGGCCGCCGAGGATCAGACGCAGGGCGCCTACACGGGGGCGATTCGCGCGCTCGCGATGGCGCTCGACGCGCGCGATCCGTACACGGCAGGACACTCCGAGCGCGTCAGCGTGCTGTCGGTCGCCATCGGCCGATCGCTTCGCCTGCGCGACGAGGAAATCGAAGTGATCCGGCTGGGCGCGCTGCTGCACGACATCGGCAAGATCGGCGTGCCCGACGCGGTGCTGCTCAAGCCCACGGCGCTGACGCCCGCCGAGTTCGACATCATCAAGCAGCATCCCGGCGCGGGCGCGCGGATCCTGCAGTCCGTCCCGTTCCTCGCGCCCCATATCCCGATTGTCGAGCTGCACCACGAGCGGCCGGATGGACGCGGCTACCCCCACGGACTGCGCGGGGACGAGATCCCCATCGCCGCGCACATCGTGCACGTGGCCGACGCCTACGACGCCATGACGACGGCCCGCGCGTACCGTGGCGCCCGGCACCCGACGGCCGCGCTGCAGGAGCTCTGGCACTTCGCGGGTACGGCCTTCCACGCCGAAGCGGTCGGCGCTCTCGCGACGGTGCTGCCCGGCGTGATCTCTGACACGGGCGAAGTCGTGCTCGAGCGCATGCATGCGTAGCGCGCGCGTCGGGCTGCTGCCGGGCATGGCGATTCTGGCCGTCTGGACGTCGGCCGTTCCGGCCTCCGCCCAGACGCCGTACGAGCGGTTCAGCCTCGACACGACCGTCGGCCTCGATCTGTTCAGGGGCGACAACGTGTCCGATCGCCCGCAGGTCATCGTCGACATCATCGGCACAGTGCAGCTGAGCGACCGGTGGCAGGTCTACGTGCGGCCGTGGTTCCGTCTGCCGCGGCCCTCGCCGCCCACAGCGCCGCCGCCCGCGTGGGACACGCAGCTCTACCAGGCCAGCGTGCGCTACGAGCGGCCGGGACCGATCGCGACGCGCGTGGACGCAGGCTACATGGCATCGCCCGTCGGCCTCGGCCTGTTCGATTCCTACCCGAGCGTCAACCCCACGATCGCCGGACACACGAGCTACTTCACGCCGATGCTGCCGTTCGACGCCGGCGGCCCGCGCGGGCCCGCGGTGGCGTCGACGTATCCACTCGGCGCAGTGCTCACGCTGTCGGCCGCCCGATGGGATGCGCGAGCGGCCGTCGTGAACTCCGCACCCGTGCGCAGCTTTGTCCTCGGTGCCGCGACCAACCCCCTCTCCACGCCCGTCTTCGAAGCGGGCGCCGGCATCACGCCCACGACGGGCCTGCGCTTTGGCGTGTCGTTCGCCCACGGCACATTTCTCGAGGACGAGGAGCTGAACGCCAACGCGGTGCGCGGCGATCGCACGGTGACGCTCATCGGGTTCGAGGGCGATTACGCCGTGCGGTACACAAAGGTGACCGGCGAATTCGTGCGCGACAGCTTCGCCATCCCGGAACTCGACGCCGCCGCCTACGCGTGGTTCATCCAGGCGACCCAGACGATCAGCCCGCGCTGGTCGATTGGCGGCCGGCACGAAGGCACGGACGCACCGATCGCGGGAACCGGCGCGATCTTCCGCGCGCAGCCCCGCCTGCTCGCCAACGAACTCACCGCGCGGTACCGCCTCACGCGCGAAATCACCCTCAAAGCCAGCTACTACGCCCGCCAGCCGTACGGACGACTGACCTGGGACCAGCAGGGAGGGGTTCAGATCGTCTGGCAGAAGCGATGGTGGTAAAGAACGCGCAGAGTGCTCGGCCATCAAGAGCCCCGCAAGGTGCTCACGGCGTCAGGAACACCGCAACGTGCTCGGGTGCGAAGAACATGCACAGTGCTGGCAGCACGTTGGGAACCGTGGCCGCCAGAGCACCTTGGAAGCCGTGACCATCGTCTTCTATATCTCCGGCCATGGCTTCGGCCACGCCTCGCGCAGCATTGAGCTGCTGACGGAGCTGGCCGCGCGCCGGCCGGATGCGCGGCTCATCGTCCGCACGGCGGTGCCGTTGTGGCTGTTTCGAGCGACGGCGCCGGCGCACGCGGAGGTGAGGCCGATCGAAACGGATACCGGCGTCGTCCAGATCGACAGCCTGAACGTCGACGAGCCCGAGACGGCGCGTCGCGCGGCAAGGTTCTATGGGACGTTCGATCGGCGTGTGGACGAGGAGGCCGCCTTCCTGTTGGCCGAACGCGCGACGGTGGTCCTGGGCGACATCCCGCCTCTTGCGTTCGCGGCGGCGGCACAGGCCCGCGTGCCGTCCGTCGCGATCGGGAACTTCACCTGGGATTGGATCTACCGCGCGTACGACGCGTTCGGCGCGGTGGGAAACGACGGGGCTGATGTCATCGGCGTCGTCCGCGACGCGTATGCCACGGCCACTCGTGCCCTGCGGCTGCCGCTCCATGGCGGATTCGACGCGATGGCGACCGTGACGTCCGACATCCCGTTCATCGCGCGGCGCTCGACGCGCGATGCGGCCGAGACGCGCGAGCGGCTCGGTATCGCCGGCAATCGGCCGTTCGTGCTGGCCTGCTTCAGCGCCGCGGACCTCGACCTGCCGTATCAGCACATCGCCGACACGGAACACCTGACCGTGCTGGCGCCGGAGCGCGAGCCGCCGGCGGGGCTGAGCTATCCGGATCTGGTGGCCGCGGCCGACGTCGTCGTCAGTAAGCCCGGCTACGGCATCGTGTCGGAATGCGTCGCCAACGGGACGCCGTTGCTCTACACCTCGCGCGGACGATTCGCCGAGTACGAGGTGTTCGTCGCCGGGATGCCGCGTGTTCTGCGCTGCCGCTATCTCGATCGATCAGATTTTCTGGCGGGCCGATGGTCCGGGGCGGTCCGCGCGCTGCTCGCGCAGCCGTCGCCGCCTGACACCGCGCGCGTTGACGGGGCTCAGGTGGCCGCGGACGAAATTCTTGGTCTTATGGCTTGACGCAGGTGATGAGCGACCAGAGCCCCAGCAGGTTCACCTTCTCGATTGACACGGGACGAAGGTTGGCCTGGGCGATGAAAGCGGGCAGGTCGAGATCCGACTTGAAGCCGATGTGAACCGTGAAGGGCGAGATGGCCCGTTCGACGGTTGCCAGCGCCCTGTGCGGGCTGCGGAAATGGTTGAGGACGACGACCCGCCCGCCGGGGCGGCAGACACGCTGCATCTCGCGCACGACGGCTACAGGGTCGGGAACGACGCTGATGACGTACGGCGCGTACACGATGTCGAAGGTGTCGTCGGCGAACTTGAGGTCGGCCGCATCCATCTCGAGCAGGCGCACGTTGCGGATGCCCTTGCGGGCCATCCGGTCGCGGGCCTTTTCCAGCATGGATCCCGAGAAGTCGATGCCGGTGACCGAGCACGAACGCGGATAGAGCGCCGCGTTGATTCCGGTGCCGACGCCCACCTCGAGCACGCGATCGCGGGGACCGATGGCCATGCGCTGGATCGCCTGGACGCGTCCAGGGTGCAGCGTCGGCCCAAAGAAGGCGTCGTAGGCCCACGCGATGTTCTCGTAGACCCGCTCGACGAAGTCGTTTTCGACGACGGCCACCGACAACGCGCGCGAGGCGGCGTCGGACCCGATGAACTCCTCGCGCGACTGCGTCGACGGCGGCTCAAAAATGGCCATCAGTGCCTTCGGAACTATACATGGGAAGGTCAGCGAAGTCCATGTCAGTGCGTAATATCACGTATCGAGCCGCTCGCAGCGAAAGGTTTCGTCGTTGATGAGCAAATACGATTTCGTCACCAGGTCGAGTCCGATCGACCGGACGCCCTGTCGGGCCGAATCGGTGAATTCGTGATGGTGGCCGAACAGATGCAGCCGCGGCCGCATGGTGGTGAGAATTTCGTTCAAGACGGTCTTCCCTGCGTCAATATGCCGCCCCGCGGGATAGAACGGCCTCGGCGCCTCGTGCGTCAGGAACACGTCGATGCCCGCGAGCGCCTTGCACGCCAGGACCTCGTCCTTGACGAAATGCCGGCGTTTATCGTCGCGCCGCTTGCCCAGCTTGACGAAGGCGGTCGTGGTCCTGTGTCCCCTGGACGGCGGCAGAGCCGAGGCCGGCGCGTTGTACCAGCTCGGCGCGAACGTGCCCCCCAGCGCCGCGACGCGCCACTGCCCCACGTGATGGAGCGCGCCGTTGCGCAG
Organism: uncultured Acidobacteriota bacterium; assembly: GCA_963821285.1. Classification (GTDB taxonomy): domain Bacteria; phylum Acidobacteriota; class Vicinamibacteria; order Vicinamibacterales; family CAVVIG01; genus CAVQJU01. The sequence goes on along the minus strand of CAWGDD010000009.1, from coordinate 35,460 downwards.
GTAGTGCAGCGTCGGCGCCGGCGAACGGCCGGCCGCTGCCTCGGCCACCACGTCGAAGTCCTCGTTGTTGCCCTTGATCCAGTAGAGGGGCGCGGCGGGTGTGAAGTACTCGCCGTCGTTGCTCGCGACGTCGCCCACTTGCAGCCAGAACGGCACGTCCGCGTGCCGGCGCATGATCTCCTGGACGGTGTCGAACTCGCCGTGGATGTCGCCGAGCGCGCCGATCGTCATCTGCGGGGCAGGCGGACAGAACTGGCGCGGGCAGGCGAGCCGGGCAGTTCTGACGAAGCGATCATCGGTTTTCGCCTGCCCTGCCTGCCTTGCCTGCCGTTACGGGGTCTGCGTTCGCGTGGTCGACGCGGGCACCAGAAGGTCCGTCTTGTCCCACACGAAGTCGTCCTTGCTGTAGACGGCCAGTTCGTAGTCCTTGCCCATGAAGATGGCGCCGACGGGGCAGGCCTCCTCGCAGTAGCCGCAGAAGATGCAGCGCGTCTTGTGAATCTGGTACACCGCGGCGTAGCGCGGGCCCGCCTGGACGTGGCCGGTGTTTTCCTGGGCCTCGAGATAGATGGCATCGGCCGGGCAGGCGACCGAGCACAGGCCGCAGGCGACGCACTTCTCGAGATCGTTCTCGTCGCGCATCAGCACCTGTTTGCCGCGGTATTTCGGGAACATCGGGACCTTCTGGTCCGGGTAGTTCACCGTCACGGGCTTCTTGAAAATGTGCTTGAACGTCGTCGCGAACCCGACGAGGAGAGGCCGAATGACACCCATTGCCCTCAGTTTACCCGGCCGATAAGATCAATGTAAATCATGCCGGGGCCGAATTCACTCCCGACGGACCAGGTGCTGCTCACGACGCTGGTCGTGAAACTAGCCGTGATGGCGGCCGCCGCGACGATTCTGGTGCGGTTCCGGCGGTTTCGCCACTTCCTGATCTTCGAGCAGCGGCCGTCGCCCGACCGGCTCACCTTCGCCTTGAGCCTGGGCAGCCTGCTGTCACTGGGGGTGGTGGCGCGTCTCGTCCTGGGCTACCAGGCCGCCGATCTCACGCTCGAAGGCGCGTTTCTGGCGGGACTAATCGACGGCCCGTACGCGGGGTTCGCCGTCGGGGTGATGGTCGGCATCCCTCCGCTCTTCTCGCACGAATTCATCGCCCTGCCGTTCGCCATCGGCTGCGGGTTCGCGGGCGGCGGGCTCCGCGAGCTGTGCCCCAAGGACGTCCTCTGGCAGTTCTCGCCGTTCGTCTTCACCAGCCTCCACCGGCGCGCCTGGCAGATGCTCCGGTCGCTGAAGGTGGACTGGCAGGTCATGCTGCTGCTCGCGCCGATCGGCCTCGAGATCATCCGGCAGCTGCTCGGCGCGCGCTACCACCGCCTCTTCTTCATGGCGCCGGGCTCGCCGCGCTCGGTGTGGCTCGTCATCATCGTATTCGCGACCGTGCTGGCCGTCGCCACGCCGATCAAGATCTGGAACAACGCGCGCATCGAGCATCGTCTCCAGGAACAGGAAAAACTCCTGCTCGCAGCCAAGCTCGAAGCCCTCGCGAACCAGATCAACCCGCATTTCCTGTTCAACACCCTCACATCGATCTCCTCGCTCATCCGCACGCAGCCGGAAACGGCGCGCGTCCTCATCACGAAACTCTCGGGCCTCCTGCGGCGACTGCTGCGCAGCACCGATCACTTCGTCACGCTGCGCGAGGAGCTCGAGGCCATCGACGAGTACCTCCACATCGAGACGACGCGGTTCGGCCCCCAGCTCAGGGTGGTCAAGCAGATCCACCCGGCGACGCTCGACGTCACCGTGCCGAGCCTCATCCTGCAGCCGCTCATCGAGAACTCGATCAAGCACGGCCTGGCGCCGAAGGTCGGCGGCGGCCGGATTACGATCGCCAGCCGCCCGCACAACGGCCACACGATCATCGAAGTCGTGGACGACGGCATGGGCATGTCCGAGGAACGCATGGAGCAGGTGCTCGGGCGCGGCATCGGCCTCAGCAACGTCAACGAGCGGCTGCGGACGATCTACGGCGCCCAGTGCCAGCTGCGGTTCAAGAGCGCCCCCGGACAGGGCATGGCGGTCAGCCTCGAAATCCCGGAGCTGGCCGTGCCCGAACGCGTGACGGCCTGATCGATGGACCTCAAGGCCGTCCTCGTCGACGACGAGCAGCTCGCGCGCGACGAGCTGGGGTTCCTGCTGGGTCAGGTCGGCGGAGTGTCGGTGATCGGCCAGGCGGGCGACGGCGTCGAAGCCCTGACCACGATCGGCCGGCTCCAGCCGGACGTCGTGTTCCTCGACGTCCAGATGCCCGGCCTCACCGGCTTCGAGGTCGCGCGGCGCATGATCGACGCGCACGCGGCGTCGCACATCATCTTCGTGACCGCGTACGACCAGCACGCGATCGAGGCGTTCGAAGTGAACGCCGTCGACTACCTGCTGAAGCCGGTCGATCCGGCGCGGCTCGACGTCGCCGTCACGCGCGCGCGCCGGCTCGTCGCCTTCGAGCGGTCCCCCGACTCAGGTGACGTGGCGCCCGGCGTCACCGCCGAACAGCTCGAACAGATTGTCGAACGCGTCGCCGAGCGCCGGAACAGGCGCGAGCGGCTGGCCCTCAAGGTCGGCGAACGCTTTGTCCTCGTCCAGGCCGACGATGTGGTGTTTGCGTCGCTGACCGATGACGTCATCACCGTGGCGGCCGGCAAACACGTCGGCACATCGAATTACCGGACGCTCGACGAGCTGCAGGAACGGCTCGATCCCGGCGTCTTCTTCCGCGTCCACCGCTCACATCTTGTGAACATCAACAAGATCAAGGAGATCGTCCCTTGGTTCAATCGGAACTACATCCTGAGAATGAAAGACGAGAAGGCGACGGAGATCCCGGTGAGCCGCACGCAGACGCGCCGGCTCAAAGAGTACTTGAAGCTCTGACCGCGTCCGACGCCCAGCTGCAGCAGGTGCCGGTCCCGAGTCCGGCCATCCAGCTGGCGCAGGTGCAGGAAGAGCTGGTGGCCTGGGTCAAGACGCTGGCGTCGGCCGCGGTGTACGCCGTCCTGATCGTCACGTTCGGCGTCCAGGTCGCGCGCGTCGAGGGCCAGAGCATGGCGCCGACGCTCGAGGATCAGGACCGCCTCATCGTCAACAAGCTGGTCTACCGGATCGGCGAGCCGCGCCGCGGCGACATCGTGATGCTCTACTACCCGCTGAACCCGGACAAGTCGTTCGTCAAACGCGTCATCGCCGAAGAAGGCGACACCGTGCGCATCGTGGACGGCCGCGTCTACGTCAACGACATCCCGCTGCGCGACGACTACGTGCCGGCCGATTACCGGAGCCACGACGACTGGGGCCCGCAGATGATTCCCGAGGGCTACGACTTCGTGATGGGCGATCACCGGAACAACAGCTCGGACAGCCGCCACTGGGGCATGGTGCCGAAGCGCTACATCATCGGCAAGATCCAGCTGCGCTGGTGGCCGGTGCCGACGGCGAGGATGTTCTAGTAGAGGTTAGAGGTTAGAGGTTGGGGATCGGGGGTTACTGCCGACTGCCGACTGCTGACTGTCGACTGACGACCTTGATCTCGAACAGGCGCGGCCAGAGTTTGCCGGTCACGAAGAGACGGTCGTTGGCGGCGTCGTACGCGATCCCGTTCAGCACGGCGTCGCCGGCGCGCTCGCGGGCGGGCAGCAGGCCTCGCAAATCGATCCAGCCGGCCACGCGCCCCGTCACAGGGTCCACGCGGGCGATGAAGTCCGTGGTCCACACGTTGGCCCACACCTCGCCCTTCACCAACTCCAGCTCGTTCAGCGCCGTCACGGGCACGCCGGCATCGGTCACCGTCACGCGGCGGCGCTCGCGAAACGTGGCCGGGTCGAGGAACCTCAGCGCGGCCGTGCCGTCGCTCATGATCAGGTTCGCCGCGTCGTGCGTCAGCCCCCATCCTTCGCCGGAGTACGAGAAGGTGCGGAGCGGCTGAAACGTCCGCCGATCGTAGACGAGCGCCACCTGCGACTGCCAGGTGAGCTCGACCAGCGTGTCGTTCCAGACGGTGATGCCCTCGCCGAAGTGCTCCGCACCGACCGCGCGCCGCTGCACCACATCGCCCGTCTCGAGCTTCACCTTGCGGATGGACGATCGGCCGTTCAGGCCGGTACCTTCGTAGAAGAAGCCGTCGACGTATTCGAGACCCTGCGTGAACGCCTCGGCGTCGTGGGGATACGCTCGGATGATCTGATAGCCCCACACCGGCGCGCGGGATGACGATGGAGGCACGGCCGGGACTTGGGCGGAGACGGCCGGAACGGGCAGGCCGGGCGGGCGGGCCGGGCTTGGCAGGCCGGGGAATACAAGAACCGCAAATAGACCCAGCGCGAGACACAGCGGCTTCATCGTTCTTACCCGCCAGCCTTGCCAGCCCTGCCCGCCCCGCCCGCCCTGCCCGCCCTTGTGTAGACCCCGCTCCGTCCGCCGCTCTTGTATTCGAGGCGGATGTCCCCTATCACCATCCCCTTGTCCACCGCCTTGACCATGTCGTAGACCGTGAGCGCGGCCACGGCGACGGCGGTGAGCGCCTCCATCTCGACGCCGGTCTGCGCGGTGGTGCTGACGCGCGCTTCGATGTCGTAGCCGCGCTTCGCCTCCGTCAGCTCCACGCGCACGCTGGTGAGCGGGAGAGGGTGGCAGAGCGGGATGAGCGCCGACGTCTGCTTCGCGGCCATGATACCGGCGAGCCGCGCGGCCTGGAGCGGGTCGCCCTTCTTCACGCGGCCGCTGCGCACGAGCGTCAGCGCCTCGCGCGACATGCGGATGGACCCGCGCGCGATCGCCTCGCGCCTGGTGGCCGGCTTCTCGCCGACGTCCACCATCTTGACGCGGCCCCGGGCGTCGACGTGCGAGAGGCGCGCCTTAGTCTTCATGGTCGGCCCGCGCCAGGAAGAACGACAGGCTCTCGAGCGAGACCGTGAGGTCCACGCTCTTCATCTTCACCCCCGGCGGCACCTCGAGCGTGCCGGGCGAAAAATTGAGGACGGCCTTGATGCCGGCGGCGACGACCTGGTTGACCACGAGCTGCGCCGACGGCGCCGGCACGGCGATGACGGCGATGCTGATGCCGTCGCGGCGCGCGATCTTCCTGAGGTCCGCCACCGCGTGAATCGGTACGCCCCCGCGCGACTGCTGGCCGACCTTGGCGCTGAGCGTATCGAAGAGCGCCAGGATCTCGAAACCCTCCTGGCGGAAGCCGGGGTAATCGGCCAGCGCGAGGCCCAGGTTGCCGGCACCGATGATGGCCACGCGCAGGTTGCGATCGAGGCCGAGGATCTGGCGGAGGTGGCGCTTCAAGTCGCGCACGTAGTAGCCCACCCCCCGGACGCCGAACTCCCCGAAGTACGCCAGGTCCTTCCGAATCTGGGCGGCGTTCAGGTGAAACTGTTCGGCCAGCGCCTGCGACGAGATCGCGCGGACGCCGGCTTCCTCCAGGGTGTTCAGGCAGCGCAGGTAGACCGACAGGCGATTGGTGGTGAGCTCGGACACCTGGTCGCCGCTCGCCTTGCCCGATGCCGTCTTCGCCCCGTCTTTGTTCGCGTTTTTCACAAGCTGATCAGAATTGTAGCAAAAGACCGCATGCTAATATCGCGCTCCATATGGCCAATCCCGCCGGTTCACCGTCAGGGGCGCGCGCCTTTCAGCCCTACGTCCCGGCCTCGCAGTCGCCGGCCGAGTTCACGCTCAAGGCCGTCATCATCGGCGTGCTGTTCGGGCTCCTGTTCGGCGCCTCCACCGTGTACCTGGGCCTGCGTGCGGGCCTTACCGTCAGCGCGTCCATTCCGATCGCCGTACTGGCCATCTCGGTGCTCAAGAGACTCGGCGGCTCGTCCATCCTCGAGAACAACATCGTCCAGACGATCGGGTCGGCCGGCGAGTCGGTGGCCGGCGGCGTGGTGTTCACGATCCCCGCGCTGATCTTCCTGACGCCGGACGGGCCGGGCTACTTCAACTACTACCAGATCTCGATGCTCGCGTTCGCGGGCGGTATTCTGGGCGTCCTGATGATGGTGCCGCTCCGGCGCGCGCTGATCGTCAAGGAACACGGCGTGCTGCCGTACCCGGAAGGGACCGCGTGCGCGGACGTGCTGGTCGCCGGCGAGCGCGGCGGAAAGCTCGCGTCGATGGTGTTCGGCGGTCTCGGCATCGGCGCGCTGTGGAAGTCCCTCTCGTGGGTGTTCAACATCTTCCTGACCGAACTCGACTATTCCACGCCGCGCGGCAGCCAGTTTCCGAACGCGACCCTGAACGTCGACATCTCGCCCGAGTACATGGGCGTCGGCTACGTCATCGGCCCGCGCATCGCCGGCATCATGTTCGCCGGCGGCGTGCTGTCGTGGCTGGTGCTGCTGCCGCTGCTGACGATTCTGGGCGCCTACATCCCGGTGCCCTTTCCGCCGATACACCCCAACTTCGCGAACAACCCCGCGACCGGGATGCCGTTCCTCATCTCCGAGATGGCCGCCGGCCAGATGTGGAGCGCGTACATCCGCTACATCGGGGCGGGCGCGGTGCTCGCGGCCGGGCTCATCACGCTGGGCCGGACGCTCCCGACGATCCTGGCCTCGGCGCGCGAAGGCCTGAAAGGTTTCGGAGCAGGGGCCGGCGGCGGTGCCGTCGTCCGCACGGAGCGCGATCTGCCGATGATCTTCGTGCTCGTGGGGTCGCTGCTCTTAGCTATCTTCCTCGCCCTGGCGCCGAAGATGCCGATGCAGGGCAATTTCCTCGCCGCAATTCTCGTCATCGTTTTCGGGTTTCTTTTCGTGACCGTGTCATCCCGCATCACGGGCCTCATCGGGACCTCCTCCAATCCGATCTCGGGGATGACCATCGCCACCCTGATCGTCACGTGCCTCGTATTCGTCGCGCTCGGCTGGACCGGCAACCAGTACGGGCCGATCGCACTTTGCGTGGGCGCCGTGGTTTGCATTGCGGCCGCCAACGCCGGAGGGACGTCTCAGGATCTGAAGACCGGATACCTCGTCGGTGCGACTCCCAAGTACCAGCAGATCGGGCTCATCATCGGCGTCGTGACATCGGCGGGGGTCATCGGATGGACCACCCTGTATCTCCACAGCGTGTTCACGATCGGCTCCCCCGCGGTGCCGGCGCCCCAGGCGACGCTCATGGCCACCATCATCAAGGGCCTGCTCGACCAGAACCTGCCGTGGGGCCTCGTGCTGGTCGGTGTCTTCGTCTCGATCGCGCTCGAGCTCTGCGGCATTCGTTCGCTGTCGTTCGCCGTAGGATCGTACCTGCCGATCGCGACGACGGCGCCGATCTTCGTCGGAGGCCTCGTGCGCGCCTACGTCGAGCGGAGGACGGGCGCGCCGCAGGAGTCCGACGTCAGCTCCGGCACGCTGTTCAGCTCAGGCCTGATCGCCGGCGGATCGCTCTGCGGGATCCTGTTCGCGGTGCTCGTGGGGACGGGGAACATCGCCGGACCGCAGTCCATCGGCAACCTGGTGCCGTTCCTGCACGAAGGCCGCAGCGGCTACATCGCGGGCGTGCTGCTGTTCCTGGCGCTGGCCGGCATCCTGGCGCGGCAGGCCCAGAAGAAAGTGATGTAGGGCGGGCCTTTCAGGCCCGCCAGCGCCGCGGCCCTGAAAGGGCCGCGCTACACTAGAAGGCAGGATGCAGCGAACTCTCATTGGGCTCGTCGTTGCTCTCGCGACCCTGCCGGGCGTCGTCTCCGCGCAGACGGCCACGCGCCGTTCGACCAATCTCGCCTCGCTGGCAGCCTACCCAGGCTTCTACCACGGCCGCCCGATTCTCATCGTCGGCACCGTGACCACGACGGAGGCCGGCGCGCGGGTGGCGGACGACAACGCGTCCATCCGCCTGCTCTCGAAAGGCCCCACGCCGGATGGCCTGGACGAGGTCCGCGGCGAGTTCTGGGACATCGGCCGGATGAAGCCCGACGATCCTCAGCTTTCGAGCTACGACCTGAAGCGCACGTTCAACATCGACCAGATCGGGTCGTGGCCTCGACCGGGCGAAGTGACGGCCATCATCGCCACCTCCGTGACGCAGGCGCAGCTGCCGCCCAACGCTTCGATCCGGTCCATCGCACTGCACCCGACACGGTTCGTCGATCAGAAGGTGACGATCATCGGACAGTTCGGCGGCAGGAACCTCTTCGGCGACCTCCCGGACGCGCCGGGCAAGAGCCGGTACGACTTCGTGGTGCGATCGGCGGACGCGGCTATCTGGATCAGCGGCGCGCAGCCGAAGGGCAAGGGTTTCAATCTGTCGCTGGACGCCCGGATCGACACCGGCCGATGGCTCGAAATCACCGGCACCGTCAAGACCGGCCGCGGACTCGAGTGGCTCGAGGTCGGGGAGAACGGGATCCAGCTCGGCAAGGCGCCGACCGAGGCGCCGGCCGTGGACACGGAGCCTATTCGCGTGTCGGCCGCGCCGCCGCCGGAAGTGATCTTCAGCGCCCCGACGCAGGACGAAACGGACGTCTCGATGAGCACGACCGTCCGGATTCAGTTTTCGCGCGAGATCGATCAGTCCACGATCCGCGGCAACCTGCGCGTGCGCTATCTCGACGCGCAGACGGCCGAGCGAGGCGAACCGACGACGCCGACCGCCGAGTTCACGACGCAGTACACCGGGGCCAGCCGCATGCTGGAGTTGAAATTCACGAAACCGCTCGAGCGGTTCCGGACGATTCGCATCGAGCTCGGCGAGGGGATCCTGGGTACCGACAAGCAGCCGCTCAAGCCGTGGGTGTTGAGCTTCGACCTGGGTGGAGCTCAGTAGAACGGTGAACCCTGAACCTTGAACCCTGAACCCTGAACCCTGAACCGTACGGATCCTCTACGGCACAAGCCTGAACGGCACCAGCGTTCGCGTGGAGTCCGCTGACACTTCGATCAGATAGTCCCCGGGCGCCAGCGGCGCGAGCGCGACCTCGGCGCTCGCCCAGCGCGAACCGTCTGCATCGTCGCGCATCGAGGAGGCCACGGGGACCGGAAAAGGCTTCCCGGTGCGATCGAGCAACCGTGCCGTGGCCGAGGCGGCCGCCGACGGCACCTCGACGTGCAGCCGATCGCTCCGGCGGTACCTGAGGTCGGCCGTCGGCAGATCCTTGTTTCCCGATGACGGCCCGCGCCGCAGGTAGACGGCTCCGGACGCCGACGACGCCGGCGGTAAGGTGACGGGCACGGTCAGCGTCTCGACGCCGCTCGGCGTCTGGCTGCGCACTCGAATCTGATAATCGCCCTGGTCCAGGCGACCGGTCGCGACCATGGGCATCAGCAGGCTGATGGCACCGGGCGCGATGCGTCCGCGAGCCGACCCGACCACTTCGCCGCGACGCATCAGCAGGGTCTCGATTTCGCTTCCGGGAATGCGATCGGCGACTTCGGTGACGGTCCAGAAAGCGGCCTGCGGCTGCCCACCGGAGCCCTCGCCGCCCGGCCGCCAGCCCGCCGTCACGTGCACGCGGAGCGGCTGGTCACGGACCGCGGCAGGCAGCGTGGCGACCGCGGCGGCGGCGGCGGTGGCGATGGCGTTCTCCGCGCCGGGCGCGCCCGGCGTGGGAGCCCTGGGCAGGCCGCGGGCGGCGTCGGCCGCGCTCGGCGCCAGGTAGCCGCGGCGGGCCCGTACTTCCACGCCGGGACGTTTGACGCGGACCCGAATCGAGTGGAACCGGCCGTCGAGCTTCCCGGTCGAGTAGTACCCGAGCAGGTAGTACGCGCTCATGTCGTCGATGATGCGCTTGAAGCCCTTCTCGATCTCGTTCGTGCCGACGATGGCGAGCCCGTCGGTCGCCTCGGCCAGCCCGCGCAGCGACGTGCTCCGCTCGAACACCCGCGCATTCTCCTCCGTCAACGACAGCGTCGGGTTGGCGTTGCGGCCGAATCCGACGCCCGCCGTCGGGACAATCGGCTCGTCGAACACGACGAGGCCGCGCGGGTCGATCGGATAGAACGAGACGTTCGCGCGGTTGGCCTCGTCGTAAATCGTCCGGATGCGCTGCTGGTCGTTCAGTTCGGACAGCGTGTAGCGATCCGCCTCGCACCTCGCGCGTATGTTGCCCGTGGTGTTCGGCGTGTCCCTGGTCGTCAGCCTGCCGTTTCGCGGGTCGACATTCACGGTGGCCATCGGCGGGCTGACGTTGTCGAGCGGCCGCGCAAGGGTCCGATCGGGCGTGTAAAGCCGCCAGCCGTCCGTGATCGTGATGACAGCCTTCCGCTCCTCGCGCACGTCCCGCAGGAACGTCGCGAGGTCCTCGAACGCGTCCAGCGTCTGCTTTTCGCGCCGGCGGAGGATCATCTCCTGGGCAATGCCCTTGTCGGATGCGTCAGCCTGACCGGATGACGGCACGCCCGGATAGCAGAGCGCGTACTCGTTCTCGACCGGGTCGCTGAAATTCACCCGGTCCCGTTCACCCCACCACTCCCGCGAGAGCAGGCCCTCGATCGAGGTCCTGCGGCGCGCGAAGGTGATGTCGCGAGCCGACATGCCTGGCGTCATCGCGGCCACGTAGTCGTCGGGACCGATCAGGCTGTTGAGCGCCTTCACGAGGGGCCTGGCAATCGTGCGCGACGCGTCGCCTTCGACGTGCTTGAGGTCCAGGAACAGCACGAAGACGCGCGCGCGCGGGTCCTGGACGGCGCGGCGCGATTCCTCGACGGTATTGGGTTCTGGCCGGCCCGGCTGCCCGGCCCCGCCGGCGATGACGATGCGCTCGAACTGCTCGACCTTCTGGACGACGCGGTCTTCGGAGACCTCGAACTCGTCCTGGCGCAGGTCCGCCACCGGGGCGCCATCGAGCGTCGGGTAGACGTCCACGCGGACGTAGTTGGCTTCGGCGCGGAACGTTGGCTGAGGCGGGGGCTGGGGCGGAGGCGGCTGCTGGTCCTGTCCAGCGGCGAGGACCGCGGCCGAGGCGCCGATCGCGATCGCAACTGACAGCCTCAAGACACCCTCAGCTTACAACAGGTCCCTCTCGCAGCAGGGCTTCGATTCGTTGCCGGACGTCGGCGATGAGGGCGTCGCGGTCGTTGAGGTCGACGTGCGCGGTCTCGACCGGCGGTCCGACGCGGATGCTGATCCTGACCGGACGGATGATGGCGCTGCCCCGCTGCATCGCCGCACGGCCGCCCGAAATGGCGATCGGCACGATGGGCGCGCCGGCCTTGATCGCCATCACGAAGCCGCCCTTCTTGAACGGCAGCATCTCCCCGGTCCGGCTCCTCGTGCCTTCCGGAAAAATCAGGAACGAACTGCCCGAACGAATCGCGGCCGCGCCCTTCTCGATCGACCGCATCGCCGATTCCTTGTTGCGGCGGTCGATGGGGATGAAGCCGCCCATGCGGAACGCCCGCGCGAGCACCGGAATCTGGTCGATCTCGTGCTTGTAGAGAATGTGCATCCGCGGGTGGAGCGCCGTGAAGAGCAGCGGTGGATCGACGTTACTCTCGTGGTTGGAGCAGTAGACGGCGGCGCGATCGAGCGGAAGGTGTTCCTGGCCTGCCACCTTGAACCGGATCCCGCACAGCCAGAGGCCGAGGTACACGCCTCCGTGCCCGAAGATGTACAGGAGCCCGACCCAGCCAAACAGCGTCGCCAGCAGCATGCCGACCAGGCCGGTGACGAGCACGTAGAGGGAAACGGCGACGTAGGTGATCGCGGAACGAACCGCGGCGATGAGCACGGGGCCAATGATAGCAGTGGCAGTCGGCAGTCCGCAGTCGGCAGTCGGCAGGTTGCTACAAAATGAAAAACGCCCGCTGCGGTTGGTGCCACAGCGGGCGTTCTAACTTCTAACTTCTAACTTCTAACTTCTAAGTTCAGCTAGCGCGTGCGGCGCGCCGGGGAGCCGCGGCCGGGGCCGCGACGCGCGGGGCCACCTTCACGACCTTCGCGCGGGCCATGGTCCGCGCCTTGGTCGAAAAGCAGCGCTCGAGGGCGCGGTCGACCTGCGCTTCGATGGCGGGCGCCGTTTCGCGCATCACTTCGGAGACTTCGGAGACCACGAGGAACTTGGCGCGGTCGAGCATGCGCTTTTCGCGGAACGACAGGCTCTTGGATTTGGCCAGGAACGTCAGGCTCTTGAGCACATCGGCCACGTCGTAGATCGAGCCGCTGCGCATCTTGTCGGAGTTGTCCTTGAAGCGCCCCTTCCAGTTCTGATGGTTGTCGATCTTGCCATCGCCGAGCAGGCCGAACAGGCGTTCGACTTCCATATCGCTGATAGCGCGGCGGAGGCCGACGCCGTCGACGTTGGCGATGGGAACGAGCACGATGGTTTCGTTGGCGACGATACGAAGGTGATAGAAACCGCAGGTAGTGCCGAGAATGGTCTTCTCTTCGATGCGTTCGACGATCCCGAGACCATGGTTCGGGTAAATGACCTTGTCTCCGACCTCAAATGTCACGGTTCCCCCTGACTGGAAGTGCTGTATGGAAGGCTGGACAGCGTCCCGGCAGCCTTCTAAGTGTAGCGCAGTCACCCCCGAAAAACAACGAGAAAGGGCCGAAAACATGGGCGTTTTCGCAGTTTTGCCTGGTGAAAGGTTGCAAAGAGAAGTCGCCGAACGAACGGATATTGGGCGCAGACGCCCCGGTCTGCGCAGCCGTCAATCGGCGCAAGTGGTGAGCTAAGTGGCTCAGTAAGGCGAAGTTGGGCGGTATACTGCAGGACTCCCCCACTTCCGGCCGGAGTGGTGAAACTGGCAGACGCGCGGGACTCAAAATCCCGTGGGGGTCACCCCCCGTGAGGGTTCGATTCCCTCCTCCGGCACCAGCCTTCGCTCACGCGCGCTGACGCTGAGCGTGAGCTTCGGCTGGCAAGCCAGCCACGCAAGGACCCGTAGGAGCAAGCCTCGGCTCGGCAAGCCTGCCCGACCCGCCTGCCTCGCCCGACCCGCCCGACCCCTGACCCGCCAGCCCTGCCCGGCCCGCCCGTCAGGCCCGACCCGCCCGCATGAGTGCCCCGCCGGTCATATTGTATAAGTTTCAATAATTATTGAAATTTCAATCCGCTTGTGTGTATGATGCCCCATGACCGAAACGGAAGCAGTACGCGAGGAGTTCGTGCGGCTCTGGGGCAGCATGGGGCCCTTCTGGGGCGTCCCGCCCACGACCGCGCGCGTCTACGGCTGGCTGCTGTCCCGCCCCGACAGCGCCACCGCGGACGACATCGTCGAAGGCCTCGGCCTCAGCCGCGGCGCCGTCAGCATGGCCTGCCGCGAACTCCGCGACTGGGGCCTCATCCACGACGACCGCGCGTCGGGCTCCCGCCAGTCGTCCTACCGGCCGGAGACGGATCTCGAAAAGGCGATTCGGAACATCGTGCAGACGCGCAAGCGCCGTGAGTGGGATCCGATTCTCGAACACCTGCGAACGTGGATTCCCAAGCTTACCGCCGACCGATCGCCCGACGCCCAGGTCTTTCGTGACCGCCTGAAGGCCCTCGAAGCCCTGGTCGGCCTGGCGGATTCGATGGCCGAATCGTTCCTCAAAGGCGGCATGGTGAACCGCCTCGGCCTGAAAGTGCTCGTGGCCGCGGCCGGCCGAAGAAGCCACAGAAAGGATCGATCATGAAGATCTTGCTCACCGGCGCGACCGGCTTCGTCGGCACGGCGCTCTCCCACCGCCTCGAATCAGCAGGACACGTCGTGCTGCCGGTGAGCCGGCGGGCGGGCGCCCGCTATGACTGGTCGGATGATGGCCTGGCGCGGGGCGTCAGGGAGGCCGACGCCGTCGTTCATCTGGCCGGGGAGAACCTCTTCGATAAGCGCTGGAGCCGGAAGCAGAAGCAAATCCTGGGGTCGAGCCGGGTCGACCCCACGCGCCGGCTCGCGGCGCTCGTCGCGCAGCGGCGGCCGGCCTGCTTCATCAGCGCGTCAGCGATTGGCTACTACGGCGCCAGCGACGAGGCGCGCTTCGACGAGACGACGCCTCAAGGAACCGGGTTCCTCGCCGGCCTGTGCGGCGAATGGGAAGCGGCCACCGGTGCGGCCACCACCGCCGGCGTCCGAACCGCGATCGTGCGTCTGGGCGTCGTGCTCGGCCAGGGCGGCGGCGCGCTGGCGAAGATGCTGCCGCCGTTCAAGCTCGGCGTCGGGGGCCCGCTGGGCAGCGGCCGGCAATGGGTGTCGTGGATCCACATCGACGACTTGACGTCGCTGATCGCATTCCTGCTCACCCGGCCGGACGCGTCAGGGGTGTTCAACGCGACGGCGCCGGCGCCCGTGACGATGACGCAGCTGGCGCGAGGCCTTGGCCACGCCCTGCATCGACCTGCGTTGATGCCAGTGCCTGCGCTGATGTTGCGGCTGGCGCTCGGCGAAGTGGCGGATGTGCTGCTGACCGGACAGTACGTCGAACCTCGGCGTGCGACCGCGGCGGGCTTCAGGTTTCAGTTCACCGACGTCGAGTCGGCGCTGCGCGACATCGTCGCGACGTGAGCAGCAGCCCGACCTGCCCGCCTTGCCCGCCCCGCCTGCCCTACTTCCCTCCGACGTAGTGGCCGGCATCCTTGTCTATGCACACGAACTCGCTCAGCTGCAGATCGGGAGCGATTCGGTTGTGAATGACCGCGGAAAACGGCCTCGTGTAGGCCTTCTTGTCGTCGATCGTCACGGTCAGCTCGAGGTTCCCGTAGCTCGTACGGCGAAAGCGCTCGATCATCTTGCCTTCGCTGGTGAGCGGACTCCCCCGCACGTCGAGCCAGCCGTCGTCCATGAAGTTCGTGGTCTCGACGACCAGCGTGTCGCCTTCCCAGTGGCCGACCGAGTAGCCGTTCCACCAGGGCTCGGCATCCTTGCCGGGCAGCGCGCGGCCGTCCGTGAAGATCTCGCGGACAGTCGTGCCGGATCCCTCGTAAATGATCACGATCTCCGAAGCGGTCTGGATGATCTTCCGGGGAAACGGATGCGAATTGAGCTGCATGATGCCCATCGGCAGGCAATGCGCATCGGGGTTGTCCTTGCTGTTGTCCGCCATCCGCTTCTTCACCAGCTCGTCGGCCCACGGCTGATACGGAGCGCCGCCCTGGGTCTGGCCGCCGATGTTGCCGAAGACGTTGGCGCCGGGGTTCGGCGCCGGCGCGGGCGGAGGCGCGGGCGCGCCGCCGCGTCCCTGCGGCGGGGCCGAACCAAGGCCCGAGATCACCGGCACGCCGCAGCCACGGCACGGAACGGTTTCCCAGACGCCCGAAAGATCGGGCTTGCCGTCAGCGGTCTTCGGCACCGGTGCGTCGAGGTTGACCTTGCCGTCCGCCGTTCTCGGCACGTTCGAGACGATCTGACGCGGCCATTGCGCCAGCAGGTTCGGCGAGAAACTGGCGGCGAGCGTAACGGTAGCGGCGATGAGAATCCGTGACACGGTACATGCCTCCCGGGCTGGAATCGGGGTCATCGTACACCAACAGGTTTATTGACACTACACAGGCCGGGTGGAACAATCCGCCCATGAAACACCACATTATCGTCGTCGCGGCCACGTTTCTCGGCGCGCTGACGCTGAGCCTGCCCGACGCGGCGGCTCAGGCCAACGGCACCAGCCCGGCACGGGCCACCACCGGCAGCAGCAGCAAGACCTGGACGGTCCCCCGCACGCCCTGGGGCGATCCGGATCTGCAGGGCCTCTGGCCCGCCAACGACATGCAGGGCACGCCGTACGAGCGGCCGGCCCAGTTCGGCGAGCGCGCGACCCTGACGCCTCAAGAGCTCGCGGAACGGCAGGCTCAGACCGTGCGTCAGGAGGAGGTGGACTCGGAGACGGTCGTCAACACACAGCGTGCGCCCCGGGGCACGGGAACCGGTCCACCGTCGCACTGGGGCGAGCGCGGCAAGCCGTCCCCGCAGGCCTCCCTCATCGTCGATCCGCCTGACGGCCGGTTTCCGCCGATGACCGCCGACGGCGTCCGCCGATCGAAGGAAGCCTACAGCACGTACTTCCTCGATTTCCCCGACGCCGTCACGGCGCACCCGTTCGACACGTTCGAGGATCTGGGGCCCTACGATCGATGCATCACGCGCGGGCTGCTCCCGTCCATGCTGCCCACGGGCTACAACATGGGCAACCAGATCTTCCAGATTCCAGGATTCGTCATCATCCGCAACGAGATGATCCACGAGACGCGCGTCATTCCCCTCGACGGCCGGCCGCACGTCGGCGCGAAGATCCGGTCGTACATGGGGGATTCACGGGGTCGCTGGGAAGGCGACACGCTGGTCATCGAATCGACGAACTTCAACGGGAAAGTCGGCATCACCCGCAACGGCAACACGCTGCCGACGAGCCCGGAGATGCGGATCGTGGAGCGCATCACGAGGGTCGACGCGACGACGCTGCAGTATCAGGCGACGGTGCACGATCCGGCGACGTGGACGCGTCCGTGGACGGTCACCCTTCCGCTCAGGTCACAGCCTCAGTACGGAATGTTCGAGTACGCGTGCCACGAAGGCAACTACGCGATGAAGCACATCCTGAGCGGCGCGCGGGCGGAGGAAAAGGAATAAAGAAGGGCAGAAGGCAAAGGGCAGAGGGCAAAGGGAAGGGCAAAGGGAACTCTTCCCCTTTGCCTTTTGCCCTCTGCCCTTTGCTCTATCTAAAAGTCGATCGACGCGCCGATCTTCATGACCCTCGCCGCCAGCACCGCCGTCGGCGTCAGCCACGTGGTCGTGGTCGGGCTGTAGGTCTGGTTGTAGGTCAGCACCGGCGCCGAATTGAGCGCGTTGTACATGTCCAGGCTGATCTTCGTCCGCGTGCGGCCGTACTTGAGCACCTTCGTAAACCGCAGATCGAGCTCGTTGATCCGGTCACCGTAAAGCGTGCCGGGCGTGACGAGATTCATCGACACATTCGCGACCCCGCCTGACGGCAGACGACCCAGGTACTGTGCGACCTGCGCCGCTGGCATGTTGTAGTTGGCGGCCAGCAGCGCACCCGGCTTGCTCTGGTAGGTCGCCGAGACCTCGACGTCCACCTTTGGCACCGCATACGATCCGAGCCCTCTGAACTGCGTGAGGAAGCCCGAGGATATCTTGCAGTACTGGCCAGGCGCCATGCCCGCCTGCGTCAACGGCAGGACGCCATTGAACGAGCTGAAACCAGGGACACTCACCCCGATGGCCAATGCCTGCGATGCGAGGAGCGCGTCGGGCACGGCATTGGAGGCGCTGCAGATGTCCATGTTGTACTCACCCGTGCTGGTGCCGCCCTGGAACGAGAGGCCCTTGGCCGAGCGCATCGCCACCGTCACGTCCACGCCGCTCCATTGCTGGAACGACGAGTCGAGGCCGTAGTTGCCGGCCGCCTGGATCTGATAGTTCGCCTTCCCGAACTGGGTCGGGGCGATATCGTGCAGGCCGCTCACGGTGTAGCCGCCGCCACCCGGCAGGCGGGAGTCGACCGGCGCCGTCACGTTGAAGGTCTGCCAGTCAGACGGGCTGATCGCGGTGTTGCGGCTCACGTAGTAGCCGTCGAACCACCGCTTGTTCCACTGCACCTCGGCGGAAATGCGTGACGTGAGCTGCTGCTGGACGGCGACGCCGAACTGGTAGTCCCACGGCCGCAGGTCGGTCATCAGCTGGTTGCTGTACGTGAAGCCCGGGGTCAGCGTGCCGAAGTTGGTGTTGCTCAGGCCGCCGCAGCGGTCGCCGCCGGTGCCCGTTGCGTCCGACGCGCCCGGCGTGGTCAGGTTGCAGTCCACGACGAAATTCTTGTTCGCGTCGGTCCAGCTGCGCGTAGCCGCCGTCACAATCGTCGACGTCGGCGCCGCGCCGGTATAGATGCCCGCGTTCTGCGCCGGCTGGACATACTTCCCCCAGTTGGCCTTCACCGACGTCTTGCCGGTGCCGAAGAGGTCGTACGCGACACCGACGCGCGGCAGGATGTCGTTGAAGTTCGCGCCGTCCGCTGCCGGAATCGTCGAGTAGGGGATGAAGCGCGTCCCCCCGATGAAGGACTCCGGGTAGTAGCTCCAGGCGTGCTCGTAGCGCACGGCGGCCTGCAGCGTCAGCCGGTCGCGCGTCCACGAATCCTGGATGAAGAACGCGTCATACCGCGTGCGCCACTGGCTCTTGAAGATCCCCGAGAGCTCCCAGAACTGGTTCGGCGTGCCGTTGTTGAACTGGTAGACCATCGCCTGCGAGTTGGCGTAGTTCGAATCCTGGTTGTCGTAGTCGTACAGACCGTTGTATCCGAACTTGATGTTGTGCGAGCCGGTCACGTACGACAGATTGGCGTGCCAGGTGTTCGCCGAGATCCACCCCGTGGACGTCAGGAAACCGGTGCCGCACAACGTGCTGATCGAGCGATAGCAGAGCCCCGGAATGGAGCCACCCTGTTCGCGAACCTGGATGAAGTCCTGCGTCGGGTTGCCAGGGCCCTGAGGTCCGCCCCAGCGGCTGTTGTAGCCGCTGTACCCGAACTCGAACAGCATCCGGCTGTTGAGCGTGTTCGTGTAGGTGGCCTGCTGGATGCGCTGGGGCGCCGTGTTGCCATACGTCTGGCCTTCCGGCGCGACGGTCGACGTGCCGCCTTCAATCCAGCCGTCGGGATTCTGCCGGCAGGCCTGGGCCGTGGTGCCGATCCACGCCGAGCCGTTGCACCCCTGTTGCGAGTCCCAGAACAGATTGAGCTTGCCCTTCTGGGTGATTTGCCACGTCAGCCGCACGCCATTCGTAATCGTCGAGCCGTCGTTGCGCGCCTGCAGCGTGTTATCGGGCGTGTAGCTCCAGGAGTTCGGGTTGCCCGCATTCTTGTTGGCGAACATGCCGGTGACCGACGTGCCGTTGCCGTACGTGCGGCCGAGGTAGAAGAACCACAGCTTGTCCTTCTTGATCGGCCCGCCGAGCGCGCCGTCTACGTCATACAGGCTGAGGAGCGTACTCGGTTTGTTCAACTTGCTTCGCAGAAAGTCGTCGTAGTTGTCGCTCTGCAGCGAGGAGTTCGAGAACTGGAACGAGCCCGTTCCCCTGAACGTGTTGCCGCCTGTCTTCGGCACGATGTTCATGTACGGCCCGCCGGTTTCCGCCTCGCCCAGGCCGCCCGACGTGCGGAACGTCACTTCCTGCACGTTCGCCGTGTCGACGGAGTACCCCGACACGCCGCCGCCGCCGCGCGACGCGCCGACGTTCATGCCGTCCACCTGGAGACGGCCTTCCGTGGCCGGCCCGCCGTGGATGCCGAACAGCACCATCCCGGGTGTGAGCTGCACGGTGCCCGGGTCGCCCGTCACGCCGGGCACGAGCAGCATGATGCCGTTCCAGCTCTTCGCGGCCGGCGTGTTCGCAACGAGATTGCCGTCGAGCACCTGCTGGCGCGCGGCGTTCTGCACGTCCACGATCGGCGTCTCGCCCGTCACCGTGATCGTCTCTTGCAGCGTGCCGACCTTCAGGTCTCCGTTGACCGTGACGGTGCCGGAACCGCCAAGCTCGATGCCCTCGCGCTTGACGACGCTGAAGCCGGTCAAGGTGAAGGTGACCGTGTAGGTGCCGGGCCGCAGATCGACGATCTTGTACTGACCACTGGTATCAGTCGTTACCGAACGGACCTTTTCGATCAGCGCCGGGCTGGCGGCTTCAACCGTCACGCCCGGTAGCACGGCGCCGGATGTGTCCTTCGCGACACCGGCGATCGACTGTGCCCGCGAGACCGCGGGAAGCAGCAGGAGGAGCCCGAGGACGAACAGGAATCGCAGACCACGCATTGCGGACCTCCACCAAGACGCGAGACACCAATCCAGCCGTGTAGCGCGGCTGAACATATGCCCCAGATGTGGTAGGCGTCAAGAGGCATTCGCCGCCGGCCCGGAAAAATGCCGCCGCTGATCCAAAAGATTGCTCAGCTTCGGGGCAATGCACGCCGGGCCGCGTATAGTGGCCATGCACAAGCTGGGATCCAAGAAATGGGATCCGACGGCCTGGATCGCCTCAAACGCAGCCTTTTCTTACAGAATTTCGAGCTGACGTCTTGTAGATTAGGACTGCACTTAACCCGTCTGAGGTAGATCAGCAGTGGTAATCAATTCAAGCAAAACCAGAGAGGGAAGGGAATAGATATGGCGCGAATCGCAAGACTCGTGGCGTTGCTGGCGTGTGTCGGCCTCGCTCCGTCGGCCGCGTGGGCCCAGGCGACCCTTGCAGGCACCGTCAAAGACGCCTCCGGCGCCGTGCTGCCCGGTGTGACCGTCGAAGCGTCGAGTCCTGTCCTGATTGAAAAGTCCCGGACGGCCACCAGCGATGCCACAGGACAGTACCGCATCGAAAGTCTGCAACCGGGCACATACACCGTGACGTTCACGCTCGCCGGGTTCTCCACCACGAAGCGCGATGAAGTGGTGCTCTCAGGTACCGGCGTCATCAAGATCGACGCGGACCTGAAAGTCGGCGGCGTCGCGGAGACGGTCACCGTCACCGGTGAGACGCCGGTGGTCGACGTGCAGAGCACCAGGCGCGAAGTCACGCTCGACAACGAGACCATGCGCAACCTTCCGAGCGTCCGCAGCTACAGCTACCTGCTGACCGCCGTTCCCGGAGTGCTGCCCAACAACAACAACGTCAACTCCGGTCCGGTCTTCGCGATCTTCCCGATCCACGGCGGCCGCGGCGTCGAATCGCGGCTGACGGTCGATGGCCTGAACATCGGTAACCCGCCCGGCGGCAACCAGCCGTCGAACTACGTCGCGGACATCGGCAACGCGGCCGAAGTGTCGATGATCACGTCCGGCGGCCTCGGCGAACTGGAGACGGCCGGCCTCACCGTCAACGTCATCCCGAAGTCGGGCGGCAACACGATGTCGGGCCTCGTGTTCGCCTCCGGATTCGGGAAGGGCATGCAGTCGAGCAACTTCGGTCCTGATCTCCAGTCACGCGGTGTCACGCAGCCGAATCCTGTGTACCACGTGTACGATTTCAACGCCGCGGTCGGCGGGCCTATCGTCAAGGACACGCTCTGGTACTACATGAGCGTCCGGCAGCAGGGTTCGCGGCAGAACACGCTGAACATGTTCTTCAACCAGAACGCGGGCAAGGCGGATGCGTGGACCTGGGTGGGCGACTACAACCAGCCCGCCTATTCCGACCGCACCTGGGAAAACTACACGCCGCGTATCACCTGGCAGGCGAGCCCGCGCAACAAGTTCTCGTTCGTGTGGGATGAGCAGCCCATCTGCCGCAAGTGCACGGGCGCGACCTCGTTCAGCGGCTCGCCGTCTCCGACCACGTCGCCCGAAGCGGACGGCCTCGGCGATTTCAACCCGCAGCGCGTCCAGCAGGTGCGCTGGACGTCGCCGATGACCAACAAGCTGCTCCTCGAGGCCGGGTTCGGCACCAGCTACTACCAGTGGGCCGGCAAGGAACGCGATCCCAACCCCACCCACGACCTCGCGCGCGTGTTCAACATCGGACAGGTGTTCGTGCCGGCCACGGCAACGACGCCCGCGGTGACGGGCAACATGACGTACCGGTCGCAGAGCTGGTATCAGAATTTCACCAACGCCGTGAACTGGCAGGGGTCGGCCTCCTACGTGACCGGTTCGCACAGCATGAAGTTCGGGTACCAGGGTTACTGGTGGAAGGACGACCGGGGGATGTACGTCAACAGCCAGAGCGTGCAGTACACGTTCATTGGCGGCACGCCGAACTCGATCACGGAGTACATCAACGGCTACAACGTGAACGCGCGCGCGGCGGACGCTTCGTTCTACGCACAAGACCAGTGGACGCTCAAGCGGCTGACGCTGCAGGGCGCAATCCGGTACGACCATCCGTGGAGCTGGTTCCCGGCCGTGACCGAGCCCTCGAGCCGCTTCTTCCCCGGCGCCAGCTTCGCCCGCGCCGACGGCGTGACCGGCTACAACGACATCACCCCGCGCGTCGGCGCCACCTACGATCTGTTCGGCAACGGCAAGACGGCGCTGAAGGCGAACGCCGGCAAGTACCTGCAGGGTGCCAGCGTCAGCAATCTGGCGTACGGCTCGAACCCGGCACTGCGGATCCCGAACGGCAACACGACGTTTGGCGGCATTTTCGCCCCGTCGACGGGCCGCACGTGGACGGATAACAACCGGAACTTCGTTCCGGACTGCAACCTCCAGAGTCCGCTGGCACAGGGCCCGGCGACGACCGGGAGCATCGACAATTGCGGCCAGATCGACAACCTCGACTTCGGCAAGACGAACACCGTGGGCACGAATTTCGATCCGGGCCTGCTCTCCGGCTACGGCGTCCGTCCGTCCGACTGGTCGTACGGCGTGTCGGTGCAGCAGCAACTCGTCGCCCGAGCGTCCGTGGAGGTCGGCTACTACCGCCGCACGTTCACCCAGTTCACGAGCGGCGGCACCGTGACCGACAACCTCGCAGTGTCACCGAGCGACGTCAGCGCGTATTACGTGACGGCGCCGCTCGATCCGCGTCTGCCTGGTGGCGGCGGCTACAAAGCGGGCCCGTTCTACAACCTGACGCCCGCGGCGTTCAGCAGGGTACCGAACCAGCTGTTCAGGTCCACCAGCGACGTCGGCGACGACACGCGCGTGTTCAACGGCGTGGACGTGACGTTCAATGTGCGCTCGCTCAAGAGCTTCACCTTCTCGGGCGGCACGAGCACCGGCAAGGTGACCAACAACTGGTGCGACGTCCGCGCCCAGGTTCCGGAGGCGACGGCGTTCATCCTCAACCCATACTGCAACGTCTCATCGCCGTTCCAGACCGCGTTTCGCGGCCTGGCCAGCTACATCATCCCGCGCGCCGATGTGATTATCAGCGGCGTGTACCAGGACAAGCCCGAGGTCAACAACGGGACCGATCAGCTCCTCGGCTCGTTCGCCGCCAACTACACGCTCACGGCGGCGGACCAGGCAGCTGCCGCCGCGCAGATCGGTCGTCCGTTGACGCTGACGGGGCCGATCACGGTCAACCTGATTGCCCCGGGGCAGGTATACGGCGATCGCGTCCGTCAGCTCGACCTGTCGTTCAAGAAGGTCCTTCGCTTCGGCCGTCAGCGCGTGACGGCCGGCGTGGACATCTACAACGTGATGAACAACAGCGTGACGCTGGCCTACAACTACACGTACTCCCCGACGACGACGGGCTGGCTGCAGCCGACGACCTACATGAACCCGCGCGTCTTCCGTCTGAACGGGGAGTGGTCCTTCTAGGCTGGCAGAACTTGGAAGTTAGAAGTTAGAAGTTAGAAGTCAGAAGTAGACTGCAGGCCCTCAGGCCTGCCGAAACGGGGCCTGCTCCTCTAAGAAAGGGGCAGGCCTCTTTCGCTTAGAACCGCCTGAGGGGGCGGAAGAACGTTCGCACATCCTCGGCCAGCAGCTCAGGCTCCTCCATCGCTGCGAAGTGGCCGCCGCGCGGCATCTCGGTCCAGCGGACCAGATTGTGCTGCGCTGACATCCAGCGCTCGGTCGACACGAGGAGGTCCTTCGGGAATATCGCGCAGGCGACGGGGACTTCGACCTTGCGAGGCGGGTTGGGGGCCACGCGGTTCTCAAAATAGATCCGGGTCGAGGACGTGATCGTCTGCGTCACCCAGTAGAGCATGACGTTGTTCAGCAGCTCGTCCTTGGTGAACTTCCGCTCCACGTCTCCCCCGCAATCGCACCACGCGCGGAACTTCTCGACGATCCACGCGGCGA
Organism: uncultured Acidobacteriota bacterium; assembly: GCA_963821285.1. Lineage (GTDB taxonomy): Bacteria > Acidobacteriota > Vicinamibacteria > Vicinamibacterales > CAVVIG01 > CAVQJU01. The sequence goes on along the minus strand of CAWGDD010000009.1, from coordinate 11,795 downwards.
GGCCGACCGGCGAATCGTTCAGGCCGTAGCCCAGCGTCTGCGGCTTCGTCGACTGCACCTGAAAGTAGGCCAGCTCGTTCTGCATGGCGGCCTGACGCTCGCGAACCCGGGCCAGCTGGGCGGGCGGCACGCCGTCGTTCGGGTTGGCGGTTCCCGGCGGGGCCCCGGCCGTGCAGAAGTTGAGGTGCAGGCCGGCCACGTGCGGTGCGTCGTTGAGCGCCGCCATTCGGCCGACCACCGATCCCCAGTCGCCGCCCTGGACGCCGTAGCGCTCGTACCCCAGGCGCTTCATCAGCGTCGCGACGACGCCGCCCATCCGCTCCGGCGAGAAGCCCGGCTCGCGCGGCTTGTCCGAAAACCCGTAGCCAGGGAGCGACACTGCCACCACGTGAAACGCGTCCGCATCGCGTCCGCCGTGCCGGGCGGGATTCACCAGCAGATCGCTGATCTTCACGAACTCAAGAAACGACCCGGGCCAGCCGTGAATCATGACGATCGGCATCGCGGTGGGCACGCTCGATCGCCAGTGCACGAAATGGATGTCGAGGCCGTCGATCCTGGTTTTGAACTGCGGCAGGTCGTTGAGAAGGCGCTCCTGTGCCCGCCAGTCGTAGCGATCGCGCCAGTACGCGGTGAGCTGCCGGAGATAGGCGAGGTCGGTGCCGTACGTCCAGCCCGTGCCCGACAGCTCGTCGGGAAACCGGGCTTGTCCAAGGCGCTGCTTCAGATCGCTCAGCACCGCGTTTGGGATCTGAACCTTAAACGGCACAATCGCTTCGGGCTGCGCCGCGGCAGGAGCGGCCGCGAGCAGCGCGGCCAGGAACGTGAAGGCGAGAGAGCGCATGAGCAGGACTCGCCGGCGGAGCCGGTGTGCCAGATTCTACCGCCGGAAATCCCGCCCCGGATATCCTTCTCGTGTGTAGTGCCAAACGACACTGTTTATTGCGGCAACACGACGAGCGCCTGGTCTACGCCGCATCCAAGAATCTGAATGCACCAGGCCCATCGTTCCGTATCGCTGAACGGATGGCAGCGGTCGTCCTATAATCTCCAAGCTGGATCTGTCGGGGAGACGTGAAGGATCACAAGATCGTCGCAATCGTGGGCGCGACCGGCGCGCAGGGTGGCGGGCTGGCGCGCGCCATCCTGGCCGACTCGGCCCGTGTCTTTTCGGTTAGAGCCTTGACGCGGCGGCCGGAGTCCGCGCCGGCCTGCGCGCTCAGGGCGTGCGGCGCGGAGGTCGTGGCCGCGGATCTCGATCGCGCCGAGACGCTGAAGCGCGCGTTCGACGGCGCCCACGCCGTCTTCTGCGTCACGAACTTCTGGGAGCACGGTTCACCCGAGCGAGAGTTGGCACAGGCTGGGGCCATGGCCAACGCAGTGGCCTGCGCCGGCAACGAACACGTGATCTGGTCGACGCTCGAGGACACACGGCGATGGGTTCCGCTCGACAGCGATCAGATGCCCACGTTGCACGGCCACTACAAGGTCGCGCACTTCGACGCCAAGGGCGAAGCCAACGCGGAGTTCACGCGCCGGAACGTGCCGGCAACGTTTCTCCTGACATCGTTCTACTTCGACAACTTCATCAGCTTCCCCGGCATGGCTCCGCGCCGGGATGCCGGCGGCGTGCTGACGCTGACGCTCCCAATGGGCGATAAACGGTTGCCGAGTATCGCGGCCGAGGACATCGGCCGGTGCGCCTACGGCGTCCTGCGGGGTGGACAAACTTACATCGGCCGGGCGGTCGGGATCGCTGGCGATCACCTCACCGGGCAGGAGCTCGCGTCGGCATTGTCGCGCGCTATCGGCGAGCGCGTCCGATATGCCGACGTGACGCCAGAGGCCTATCGGCGCCTGGATATTCCCGGCGCCGACGATCTGGGCAGCATGTTCCAGTTCAAACGGGACTTCGAGGACGTCTTTCGCGCGGCGCGCAGCGTCGAGGTGGCGCGGCAGCTCAACCCATCCCTCCAGACCTTCGAACAGTGGCTCAGGGACAACGGCAGCCGGATCCGCATCGCCTGAGACGGACGTCAGCCTGAAGGCGGACGCCATGTCGGACTTCAGCGAGCGGCGGTGTTCAGCTCTTCTGCCTTGGGTGTGGCGAGTTTGTCCGCCAGGTACTGCCAGTCCCGATTGAACCGGTACCCGTAGCGGGACGGGAGCTGTGGAGACTGCGTCTCGAGCCAGCGCACGGGCTTGCGGCTCGTATTGCGGAAGCCGTGAATGCAGCCGACGCCCGTCCAGAATACGTCCCCCGCGCGAAGCAGGTATTGACGGTCGTCCGCGACGGCTTCGATCTCACCTTCCAGAATGAAGTACGACTCCTCCAGCGGGTGGTCGTGCGGGTGCGCGATGCCCCCCGGCTGGTACTCCACCATGAACATCGTCGACAGCTCGGCGCCCAGGCGCTGATCGACCATCATCTTGAGCGCGATGCCGCTGTAGGCCAGCAGTGCGGTGTTCATGCTGGCAGACACGGTGGGTGCGTCCACGGAGGCGCCGGCCTTGAGACGGTCCAGCTCGATGTCACCGTCCGTGACAAGGAACAGGTGCCGCGACCGCGGATCGCGGATGTCGAAATCGTGCCGCTCGTAGGTGGCGACAGGCCCGAGGAAGAACGTGTCGGCGGGCGCGTTCCCGGCGCGCGGCTGCGGCGCCAGCATGTCGATCCAGCGCGCCGTACCGTGAGCCGAGGCAACCCAGGCATGCGGCGTGCCGAGGGGCACCAGACCGCAGGCCCCAGGACCCAGCTGATAGGCACGCGCGTCGATGATGAGCGTCGGCGAACCCTCGAGCACGTAGAAGCTTTCCTCGAAGGAATGGACGTGAACGTCGAGGTAGCCCCCGGCCCTCAGCTCGCACAGCCCCAGGCCCATATGCACGGAGCCGACCGACAGGTCGACCAGCGAACAGCGGGCGAACTGCCGGCTATTCCCGGAATAGGCCGGGACGACCTTGATATCTCTGCTGCAGAGGGCGTAGTGCATGTGGCGCAGGCGTCACACTACAGCCATCCGGCGTGTATCGTCAATACACACTCGGACGCGCGATGGAGCGCCGGCTACCGGCCCCAGAGCTCGGCCGAGGCCAGCCGCGCGCCCTCGGCCAGGCTCTCGAACTTCGCCCACATCACCTGCGGGTGCACCCGTGCGAGGGTCTCGACCTGGGCGAAGCCGCAATCGGTCGACGCGACGACGTTCTCCCGTCCGACGAGCTTCGCGAACCGGACGATGCGGTCAGCGACCAGCCGGGGGTGCTCGACGGTCGTCGTGTGATGGGTCACCACCCCCGGCATGAGAATCTTGCCCGCCGGCAGCTTGACCTTCTCCCAGACGCGCCACTCGTGTTCGTGCCGGACATTGGCGGCTTCGATCAGGTACGCGCCGGCGTTGACCTGGAGGACGAGATCCACGACGGCCTCGAGCGGCGCGTCCGCCACGTGCGGGACATGCCAGCTGCCGAAGCAGATGTGATACCGGACGCGGTCTTCGGGAATCCCGGCCAGGGCGTAATTGAGGGCTTCCACGCGCAGCTCGGCCCATCGCCGGTAATGCGCGGGGCTCTGCTGCACGAGCTCGTCGTACATGTTCGCCAGCACGGCATCGTCCACCTGCAGCACGAGGCCGGCGTTGTAGACGGCGAGATACTCTTCGCGCAGCGCACTGGCGATGGCGAAGACGTAGTCGCGCTCGCTCGTGTAGTACTCCTGGAACGTGTCGTAGCCGACGCTCGCCGGCGCGACGGTCGTGAGAAAGCCTTCCTCGACCTTGACCCTGGCGAGGGCGGCCTTCAGGTTGGCCGCGTCACGGCGAATGCTGTCGTGGTCCTTGTAGCCGATCGGTCCGACGCAGGCGTCGGCGGGCGCGCCCTTCAGCCCGCGCGGAAACTCGCTGGCCATGAACTCCGCAAATCGCACGCGATCGCGGCCGAGCCACGTGGCGGGGGCCAGCCGGTCGGGACGCGGTTCGAATCCTGTCAGCCGCGCCAGGACGTAATTTGACCAGCTCGATTTCCCGAACTCGCCGTCGTTGACGATGTCGAGGCCGGCGGTCGCCTGAGACTCGACCACATCCGCGACGAGCTGCATCAAGCCCGTCTCGTACCGTTCCTGGCTCGTGTCATCTTTCGATGAGGCCGCCGAGAGCTCACGCAGCGCCGGCGGCCGCACGATACTTCCCACGTGCGTCGTCAGGATGCGATCGGTGCTTCGTTTCATGTGTTCCGGCAGGCCTAAAGGCCTGCACTACGACTGCCAACTGCCGACTGCTGACTGCTGACTGCTGACTACGTCAGTTGTCCCTTCACCCACTCCAGCTCGCGGCAGACGTACTCGACGATGTCGCCGGTCTTGAGGTGGTCGGGGAGGACGTCCCACGTGTAGGTTTCGATCTCGAGCTGACGGCTGAGGGGGGTTTTCTTGTGCATGGCGAGCGCCTGCTCGAGCGCAAACTGCGTCGACTTGAACGGCCCAAGGTCGGTCAGGAAGACCGGCACGTGGAAGTGCGTGCGCCACTCGCGCTTGGTCTTGTCTGTCTCCCAGCCGGCGAACGCGTCTTCGAGGTTCAGGTAGTGCCCGAGCTCCGCGCCGCCCCGGCACTCGACGGTTTGCGACAGATACACGGTCTTGGCGAAGCGCTTGAGGGCCTCGACCTTTTCGTCCGTCACCTCGCCGATATACATCGCCGCGGCTTCCTGGAGCTTGACGATCGGGATGCCGGCGTCGACGAGCTTCTGCAGCGACACCGGGATGTCTTCGAAACCGACCGACTGGTGGCCGATGTCGAAGACGACGCCCAGGTGGCGGCGGAGCGCGGCGATGGCCGTGTCCATCGGGATGCCCGCGAGTTTGGCGAGGCGCGCGGCGGACTTGCCGGTGTAGAGATGGTTCGTGAAGTACGCGACCGTCTCGTCCGTGGTCTCGAGGAAGCAGCGCGGTTCCGGCTCGAGGCCGAGCGTGATCAGATGTCCGGTACGGGCTTCGATCCCGACCAGGTGCGCGGCCACGCGGAGGACATGCTCCGTGTAGCTGTCCACGACGTCCGGGCCGGTGACGTTCGGCTTGAAGCCGAGCGGGGCGGTCTGGATCGAGGGCGAAATCCCGTCGACGCAGAGATCGGCGAGGATGTCAGCGACGTTGATCGTGTAGGCGGTGCGCTCTTCGGTCCGCCAATCGGGCTCGTACACCTGCTCCTTGACGACGGTCCCTTTGAACGCGCCGTACGGGAAGGCGTTGGCCGTGTAGACGTACATGTCGTTGTCGGCCAGAAACCATTTCAGCTTCTTGCGCTCGTCAGCATTGGCGGCGAGGACTTCCGCGGTCGGGGCCGCGAGACGCAGACACACGCCGAACGGCTGGTCTGGCGAGATGCGCGCCTTCACCTTCGGCAGATATGTCTGCACGCTCGACCACAGCTGATCCCAGTTGTCAGCGGGATGCACGAGGGTCGAGTACGTCAGATGGCCGAGGCCGTTGCCGAGATTCATGTCGCGTCTACACCTTTTCTACCTGGCCCGAGGCCGCCGAGCGGACGACCGCCTCGGTCACGGCCGCGCCGTGAATCATCTGGTCGAGCGGAATGGGGAAGGGCGCGCCGCCGGCGGCGGCCTGCGCGAACGCCTCGAGGCACGCCCGGGTGACGTCGAGCCGCGCGGCCTCCCAGACGGTCGCCGCGCCCTTGATCGGTTGAAACTTGCACGTCCCGAACAGCCGCGTCCGGCGCTCCTCCGAGGAGGCCCCCGCCACGTGCGTCATGCCTTCGAGCCGCACCGACCCCGCCGACCCGAACACCTGAAAACTGAACCCCGGGCCCGTCGCCGTCATCGTGCCCAGATACCCCGACATCCCGTCCGCCATCCGGAACAGCATCGACGTCGTGTCGTCGCTGTCCACCGCCACCACCCGCCGGAAGCTCTGGCAGTAGACCTGGGCGATCGGGCCGCACAGGTCGATCATCCCGTCGATGGCGTGGACGCCCATCGGCGTCAGCGCGCCGCAGGGCGTTTCGTCCTTCGCCGCCCGCCACGCATCGGGCTTCAGAAACAGCCCGTTCGGAAACGTCATCGTCGCTTCGATGTGGAGGATCGTGCCCAACTCGCCGCGGCGGACCTGCTGCCGGAGCGTGGTCATCTCCGGGTGAAACCGTCGGTTGTAGCCGAGTCCCAGCGTGACCTTGGCGGCCTGCGTGGCGGCGACCGCGGCCACCGCGTCGGCCTTCGTCAGCGCGAACGGCTTCTCGCAGAAGACGTGCTTGCCGGCCTGCGCGGCCGCGATGACCTGCGGACTATGCAGCGAATGCGGCGTCGCCAGCACCACGGCCTGGACGCGCGAGTCCGCCAGCGCCTCCTCGTAGGTGTGGTACAGCGTGAACCCCTGCGCCGTCGCAAACGCCGTCTGCTCGGCGGTGTGCGTCCGCGCCACGCCCGCCACGAACTGCAGGTCCGCGCTGGTGCCCTGCACCGACTCCACCAGCGTCTTCCCCCACCAGCCCAGTCCCACCATCGCCGCATTTAACATACGCGTCTCAGTCAACAGTCAGCAGTCAGCAGTCGGCAGTCGGCAGTCGGCAGTCGGCAGTCGGCCGTCCTACACGGTGCGAATCAGCGAGAACTTCGGATCGGCCGCCTGGCTCGGCGTGACGGGGAGGCCGAGCTCCTGCTTCACCAGGTTGACGCCCTGCACCAGCGCCACCATCTTGTAGAACGCATGGCGTCGCGACATCCCTTCCCGCCCCATCCCGCAGTCCGACGACAGAATCAGCCGTTCCTTCGGGATCACCTGCAGCGCCCGCTTCACCAGCGCCGCCACCTCCTCGGGCGCCTCCACCTGCAGCGTGTGGTGGTCGATCGCGCCGATCCCCACCTTCATGGACGTGATGTGCTTGCCGACGTCCTCGAGGTCCGCGCACTGGCTGCTCGCCATCTCGAACGTGATCACGTCCGCGTCCACCTGGTTCAAGAGCTCCAGCGCTGGCTTGTACGACTGGACCTTGGCGAACATCCGCTGCTGCGACGGGTTGCCCCAGCACGTGTGGCACCACACCTCGGTCTTCGCCCGCAGCCCCTTCACGGTGTTGTTGAACACCTTGAGCATGAACTCGGGGTTGATCACCGGGTCCTTGTAACCGCGCGCCGCCAGCAGGTGAATCTGCGGCTCTTCCATCTGGATGATCGGGCAGCCCGCATCCGCCAGGTCGTGCAGCTCCTGGTTGAACGCGTCGCTCATCGCCAGGATCCGCGACGGCAGGTCTTTGTAGTGCTCGTCCTGCACCGCAAACGCCACCAGCTCGGGCGTCACCGTCCCGAACTTCACCGGTTTCTTCGTCAGGCGCTGCGCGGCCTTCCAGATCTCCGCATACTGCATCTCGCCGGGGCCCAGCGGCCCGACGATCTTCGGCATCACCCGCGCTTCGAGGTAGTCGTGCAGGATGTGCCCGCGCGGAAACCCGATGCCGCCCGCGCCCACCGTCGCCAGCTTCGGATGCGTCGCGTCGAACCCGCTCATGTGATGCGGCGGATAGCTCGTCCAGCTCTGCCCGCCCACGTCCTGGTCGAACCGGCAGTCCCCGTCGGTCACGATGTCCAGGCCCGCCACTTCCTGCTCGCGCAGATACACCGACAGCGCATCCACATACTGCTCGCGGAAGCGGCTGATCACCATCGCGTCCAGAAACGACTTCAACTGCAGATTCTCGGTATACCAGCTCGGACGCGGCAGCGAACCCGTGATCGTCGTGGGCATCACCAGCCCAGCGGTGGCTTTCAACATGATTCAGTCTCTCTTGCGCGCCGGTCGGCGGCGCACTGGATAAGGGGTCAACACAGGTCAACTCGGATGTTCACCGGCAGATCTTCCGAAGCATGACACGGTGATTTGTGTAGTGTCAATGCACACGCACGTATCGCGAGGCCGCCGCACAAGCGTTCTGTATAATCGCGGCCATGTCCGGATCGAAAAAAGTCGAGCGGGACGCCGCAGCAAGTGCCGACGGGCGCCGCGAAAAGATCTCCGCCGCGCTGGGCTCGCGGCTTCGCATCGCCCGCGAGCAAAAAGGCATGACGGTTCGAGGGCTCGCGCGCTACGTGGGCGTCTCCCCGAGCCTCGTTTCACAGATCGAACGCAGCCGCGTCATGCCATCGGTTGGCACGCTCTACGCCATCGCGAACGAGCTCGGGCTGGTCGTCGACGATCTCTTCAGAGGCTCCCCGTCACGGGCGAAGGGCCGTGAGAAGACGCCGGAAAAGGAATCGTCCTTCGTGGACATCCAGAACCCGGTGATCACGCCCGACCAGCGCAAGACGATCAACCTGGCCGACGGCGTCAGGTGGGAGCGGCTCACGCCGGTCCCCGACAAGGAGCTCGAGTTCCTGATCGTGGTTTACAACGTCGGCGCGGAATCCTGTCCGAAGGACGCGCTGATCCGGCATGGCGGCAAGGAGTACGCGTATCTCATCAGCGGGCGGCTCGGCATCAAGATCAGCTTCGAGGAATTCGAGCTGGGCCCCGGCGACTCGATTTCCTTCGACGCGCAGATGCCTCACCGGCTCTGGACGGTCGGCAAAGAACCGGCCGTGGCGGTCTGGGTCGTCCTCAACCGCCACGGCGACACCCGCGTCAAGCCGGCAAGCTAGAAATCGTACCGCACCGCAAGCTTCACGAACCGCGGCTGGATGACGCTCGTCGGCAACCGCCACACGGGGCCGAACGAGCCGACCTCGGTGAGGACGGCGTCCGAGTTGAACGCGTTGTAGAAATCCACGTTCAGGTCAATCCTGCCGCTGCCGACGTTGACGACCTTGGTCAACCGCAAGTCGATCTGGTTGAGCCGATCGCCCCACATCGAGCCCGGCTGAATCAGGTTCACGTTGGCCTGACCGTTCGTAAACGGCCGCGCCAGATCCGTCGTCGTCGTCCGGTTCGTGTTGTTGTAGATGTTCGTCGCGGGCACCTGCGGACCGATCAGGCTCTGGAAGGTGCCGGCCACGCGGATGCCCCACCACGGTGTGAGGTAGCTGGCGAGGCCCTTGTAGCCCGCCTGGTAGGGCGTTTCCTGATGGCAGAAGGCATTCGACGTGAGCACGTTGGCACCCGGGTTCGAGACCGGGATCTGGATGCCAGCCGGGAAGTTCGCCGTCAGCGCCTCGGGGACGGCGCCGACGATCGCGCAGTTATCGGTCATCGACTTGCCCACGCCGAGACCGCCCTGCAGGAGCAATCCGCTGCGTGGCCGCGCGTCGACGCCAAAGTCGAAACCATTCCAATGCTGAAGCTGCTCCCCGAAATCGGACGCCATCTTGACCACGTTCAGCGGAGCGACGATTCGGTTCGGATCGTAGAATCCGCCAATCGTCTGGCCGGCGTTCGGCAGAGTAAGGCCGTTGCCAGTGTTCGTGGGCACCTTCACCGAGAACTGCGTGAAGTCGTTGGGGCCGAGCGCCTCGTTGTCGATGACGTAGAAGTTGCCACCGATGCGCCGGAAATATCCGAAGTTGGCGGACATACGCGGCGCGATCTGCTGCTGGACGCTGACTGAGAACTCCCAGTTGTAGGGACGCACGCCCCATCCCTGCATGATGGACGGAGAATACACCGTGCCCGGCACCGCCGTGCCGAACGTCGGACTGAGCCACGCGCCACACTCGCCGTTCACCGCACTGTTGGTCAGGTTGCAGTCCGGCACGAAGTTCTTGTTGTTGTCGGTCCAGACGCGCTGGGTCGACGTGAGGATCGTATTGGCGGGGTTGTTGGCCTGCGCGTACCGTATCGAGTCCTGTTCGATGCTGCGGCTGACGCTCGCCTTGAGGGCCGTCTTGCCGGTGCCGAACAGGTCGTAGGCCGCCTGGACGCGCGGATCGAAGTCCTTCCAGTTGGGCACGTTCTTGACCGCCGGGAAGCTGGAGTTGCGATTGGGTGCCCACTTGTGCGGTCCGGCCGTGAACGCCTCCGTGGACTCGTTCTGCAGGTCCAGACGGATGCCGCCGCCCAGCGTCAGCCGGTTCATCGTCCACCGATCCTGGGCGTAGATGCCCAGGTTGTAGTTGAGATTCATCTGCCAGCCATACACGGGTGCCTGGATCGTCACAAACGCCGGCGCACCCGCCGTGGTGGTGTACCAGATGCCGCCGGTGGAATCGTTGTTGTCCCCGCGCCAGAAGTGGCCGCGCTGCATGTCGAAGCCGACTTTCGCGGTGTGAGAACCCGTCACGTAGCTCATCGAGCCCGTGAACGACTGCGACGGCAGCCGGTCGTTGTTGTTCGCGCCGGTGGGCGCCCGATAGAAGAAATTGCCTGCCGTCTGCTCCGTAATGGAGATGCAGGCGGGCGCCAGCGCGCCCTGCGACGGGCACTGCCCGACCAGGTCATGATTCAGGTCGATGGTGTCCGGGCTCGCGCCCGCCATCATGCCGACCTCCAACAACACCTTGTTGGTCGCCGCGTAGGTCCACTTCGTCGTGGACAGCTGCGTGTGCCAGGTCGTGATGCGCGCCGCCTCGGGCGACGCGTTGAAGATATTGAGGAGCCAGTGGGGGTCCACTTTGTACTGGTAGGCGTACCAGCTCGAGACCTTCTGCTTCTCGGAAATGGCCCAGGTGACCCGCCCGTTGTTGTCGTATGTGTAGGTGCCCGCGTACGCCTGCTGCCCGAGGTCGTTCGTCCGGTTGATCGCGGTCACGTCCGTCGCGAAGTAGCGCGATGGGATGTAGTACTCGTTCGTGAAGTAGCGCGACGTCGCGTAGAACCACAGCTTGTCCTTCTTGATCGGACCGCCGAACGCGCCGTTGAGGTCGTAGAGCGTCTTGAGCGAAAAGGCCGTCTGCACACCCCGCGCCTTGAGGTTGTCGGTCAAATTCGTGCCCTGCAGCGACGGACCCGAACCGTTCGCGACAAAGGAGCCGCTGAACCGGTTGCCGCCCGACCGCGGGATCGCGTTCATGATTACGCCGTTGGTGCCGGTTTCCGCCATCTGGCCGGAGGCGGATACGTTGACCTCATCGAACAGCAGCGGCGAGAGGCTCATGTTGGTCAGGTTGGAGCTGATGTACATGTTGCCGATCCGCATGCCGTCGACCAGCGACACGCCGTCGCCGGGGTTGTTACCGTGCGCGGACACCTGGGCGCCGGTCTGATCGCCGAGGACGCCGCCAACGTCGACGTTTGACGCCCGCACGGCAGGCGTGAGCGCAGCCATCTGAATCCACGACCCTCCAGAGGGCAGCTCCTTGAATGCCTGTGCCGTCACGGTACGCGTCTGCGTGGCCGACTGAATGTCGACAACCGGCGTTTCGCCGGTGACGGTGATGGTTTCTGCCACGGCGCCGACCTTCAGCTCGGCGTTCACCTGCGAGCTCACACCGGCCGACACTTCAACACCTTCGCGGCGGACGGAACTGAAACCCGTCAGCCCGAAGCTGGCAGTGTAGACGCCTGGCGGCAGGTTCACGATTCGGTACTGCCCGGAGCCATCGGTAACCGCCGTTCGCACCTTCTCGATGAGCGCCGGGCTCGCAACTTCGACCGTCACGCCAGGTAGAACGGCGCCGGAGGCGTCCTTGACGACGCCAGCCACAGAACCGAGCTGCTGCGCCGAGGCCGCTGTCGCCAGGGCCAGGCACGCGACAACGAGAACGATCTGTCGAATCCTGCTGTACATCGCCTCTACCTCACCTCTTGGGAGAGCTCGCCCGTTTACTGCAGCTAACGCGGGATCAGATGCGGGAAGGCTAGCTGATAGATCGTGCAGTGTCAATACACAAGAGCCGTTTGTGTGCCCTTCTGCGCACGCTTGACGAGG
>CAWGDD010000008.1:0-111014 GCA_963821285.1 uncultured Acidobacteriota bacterium | reverse complement strand
CGGATTCCGTCCGGATGTCGAAGCTGTTCGCCGAGAAGATCAACAAGTACGGCGGCAAGGCCCAGGTGCTGATGCTGACGGACGCCGGCCTCAAGGGCAACACGCACATCCCCTTTGCCGACATGAACAACGTCGCCGTGGCTGACCTGCTGTCGAAGTTCCTCGCCGAACACGGCCTGGACAAGCGGTAAATCAGGGCTGAGGGCTGAGGGCTGAGGGCTTTACCAAGAACAGTAGCCCTTAGCCTTTAGCCTTTAGCCCTTCGTCCCGTTCAGGAAGGCGGCAGCAGGTAGCCGTGGTTCTTCATGCTGGTCTCGGGGTACTGCGAGCACGGGACGCAGTCCGGCCAGTAGTGTTCGGGGACGCGTCCGCTGACAGGGTTCTTGTCGTGGAACCACATCGGCAGGATCGCCAGCCGCCCATGTCCTGGCCGGTGCCGACACGGAAGCCGCGCTCGCGCTCACCCAGGTTGGTGAGGGGGATGTCGGGCGGATAGGCGGTGTTCGGCGCCGGTGGCCGGCGCGGTGTGACCGGATCCTTGGCCGCGGACCAGCCGCCCTCGTACGTCGGCGACGAAGTAGTGCTCGTCGATCACGACGCTCCAGAACCTCCACACACCGTCTTCGAGGACAACCTGATCGTGATACATGCCGCCGCCGAAGCCCATGGCGCGGGTGTGACTCGAGCCCGGCTGGAAGAGTCGGGAGCGGATCGACGCGGAGCGTCCATCCTCGGCGACCAGGATCACCGGCTGGGTCCGCCAGTGAAGGGGCAGCGTCGCTGCGCGGCATGATGCGGGCGGCGGTGCGGTCGCGTTGCAATCGATGATGCGCTGGCGCCCCACATAGAAGCCGCTGAACGGAACCTCCTTGTGGCCCTTCAGGGCGAACAGCTTCCCGAGGCCGCCAAAGTCGAGATCGTCGAGGTAGTCGCCGTAGGCGGTCAACATGTTCTCGGCGCCATCCCAGGCTTTCGAAACCGCGAGCCGGCGCTCGGCATCCTTCAGGCGCGCGTCCAGATCGCCGGACGGCGCGGCGTGCTTGTGGGCCGCGGGTGCGGGCAGCAGGCGCTCGTGGCCAACGGTTCTGGCGCCAGGCGGCAGGCTCGCGGGCCTGCCGTTGTGGCCGGATTGGGTGCGAAGAACACCGGGATGGCGCCGGGCGTCATCGCGTCGGAGGCCGGCACGGCCAATCGGGCGCGTGCTCTTTGGCGGGCAGCAGATGGCGACCTGGCTCTTCGCCCCAGCCCTGCGCGTAGTCTGTTCAACACCGGGAACATCCGCATCTCGCGGAATCCGCCAGATGCCGTCCTGTTTCACGTACCGGTTCTCGAAGATGGCCAGCGTGTAGAACGCCGTCCCCTTGTCGGCCTCGCCGAGCATGCCGAACTCGAGGCCGCGCGCCCGCGCTTCCATCCCGCCGGGCTCGATGGCCACCGCCATGTCGAGCTGCATAGCGTTCGTCCAGCTGGCCGTGTTTCAACCCGGCCGGGCCGCTCCGCTCGAGCGCACGGCGGATGCTTCTGGGACCGTCGTAGACGCCGAGGCTGGCGATCTCCAACGCGCCATCGGCCGTAAAGAGGTCCGTGACGTCGTCCCACATCTTCCGGTCCATGTAGTAGCCGTAGGCGTTCTGCAGGTTGCGGACCTTGTCCTCGTCGTTCATGACGGCGATACGCTGCTCCAGGGCTGCAAGCGTCTTCGACGCATCCATGTCCACGGTCCGCATCGCCGACGCGGGCAGTTCGGGGACAGGGATGCCGGTCTCGTCCGGCGTGAAGTGGTACGGGACGATTTTCTGGTCCTCGTCGACGTTGCGCCAGCCGGTCGCGTAGGGGCCCGCGAACATCGGGTTGTAGCGCATGCGGGAAATCCCCACACACCGCGCTCGCGCACGTACTCGTTCTCGAAGATGCCGGCCGCCCACTCGGCGTTCACGCCGAGCTGGCCCGTAGTCGAGAGTCCCACCAGCGTCCTTTTGCGCTCTGGCCGTCAGCCGACACGTTGATGAGCGGACGCAGGACCATCTGTGTGTGCACGCCGCCGGGCTTGAGGCCGTCGGTCCCCCCGCCGAACCTGGTGAGGAAGTAGTTCCGGATGGCCTGGCGTCCTTGTTCGTTGTCCTTGCCGTAAGACAGCTGGGCGTTGTCCGCGAACAGCGCCCCCATGTCGGTCCACAGCCCGAACTGCGAGTACTGCGCGTAGGTCTCCTGGACCCGTTTGACGGCTCGCACCGACTCCGCGCGCTCGACGTTGTACATCAGCCGGAGGACGCGATCGCTGGAGTCGCCGGCGACGATCACGCGCTGGGGGCCGAGCGCGCCGAGCGCGATGACCAGCGCAAGCGCGCTCGATTTCAGGCGGCGGAACGGGAACGCATGTGTCATCGGGGCCTCTCAGCGCTCAAATCACGGCGGGATTGTACTTCACCTCGCCAGGCAGAGACTGAAGGCGGCGATCAGTTGAATCTGACGACGAGGCCGGCCGTGAACTCGGTCTGCCAGACGATGTCGGCGTTGAAGCCGATCACGCAGCCCGCGATCGGGACGAGGGTCGAACAGCCGAAGAGCGCCACGTCGGCGTCGGCGAACGTCAGGAAGAGGCGGCCGTCGAGGCGCAGTCCGACGTGCCGCGTGGGGAACAGCTTGACGCCGCCGCCGGCCCCCACCGTGAAACGGAACTCGTTGTCCCCGTTCGCCGCGTAGCGCGTCAGACCGAGCGTCCCCGTCAGGACCGGCCGCGCCTTCCCGTAGTCGTATTCCTGGAGGCCGCCGGCCTGCCAGTGATCGACGGTGAACCGGAAGTTCACGGGCGGACCTGATGAAAGCCGGGACCAGCGCCTGCGGCGCGCTGGTCGAGAACAGCCCCTCGATTTGATATCCGTTGGACGTCGGGACGTCGAGGACGACCCCGACCGCCGGCGCGCCGTCGATGTCGATCGGCCTCCCGCTGAGCAGCTCGAAGAAGTCGCCACCGAAGCGATAGCCGCCGATCGGCGCAATCTCGAAGCCCTGAGCGGACACGGCCGGGGCGTACGCCATCAGGCACGCCAGAAACGTGATCGCGCGTACAAATCGGGGGCGTCGCGACGTCATGCCGCCGGGCATCGAGTCACACTGCCCTGCGGTCGTAGCAAGCCCGGGTCCACCGGGCCTTGCCTCAACGCTTGCGTGGGGTGGCGTACACCTCGATCCAGGACACGTTGGAGCACCCGGCAGTCCCGTGTCCGCCGCCGGGCATGAGATCGACGTAACCAATCTCGTCCACGCGGCTCAGGTCCGGGTTATTGACTTCCAGCTTTACGACGACCCTCTCTGGGTCGAGCTCGAACCAGCGCTGGTCGTCGAACGTGACTTCGGACACCACGAAATTGCCGGTGAAACCGTCCGACCCCACCATCCGCCGCTGTGGACTCTGGAACGTCTGGCTGCCGACGAGCAGCTTGCCGTCGGCGAGCTTCACGACCGGATGCAGCACGTGCAGGTTCTCCGTGCGCGTCCGCCACCGCATCCTCGTCAGGCCCGTCGAATCGAGGTAGGCGTTCTTGTGCCGCAGCGTCAGGGCCACGGGCGAGGTGGTGAAGCCGTTCCACAGGTCGGGGATGCCGTTGTGCTCGGTCACTTGGATGTTGCGCGCGTCCGTGCCGTACAGCCGGTACTCGAGGTCGGGGTTGGTCAGGGCCTGCGGCGTAATGCGGCGATTCTCGTCAGTGAGCGGCCCCGTACTGGGGCGGCTGCCGCCAGACCTCGCGGAACAACACTGGCGGCGTCACCGCCGGATGCTCCAGGAAACCGGGGCTGAGGTTGCTGGTCTGCGCGAGAACGCCGCGCCCGCCGGCGGCGAGCAGGGCGATCGAGCCCGCGATGGCCCACGCACGGGCACTGAAGCGCTTACGGGTGTTGAAGAGAGTCGAGATCATGGTGCCCTCCCGGGTCGTCGTTTCGAGCTGGATGGCAGGACGCATCAGGCCTGTTTGGCGCCTAGTATAGCGCCCGTTCTCCGTCCTCGATCACCTGGCCCGCTCGGTATCCAGCTGCCTCACTTTCACGGTGTACGTGACCGGCACCGACTTCGAGAGAAAGCAAACCTTGTCGTCGCATGCTTGATATTCCAGAGCGCCAGTGATGGAAAACGCGCCGACGGACGCCAGAGCCTTTCGCCCCTCGGCCGAACCATCGAGTGCGACGTCCTGGACCAGCCGGAACGGCTTCTGGAAGACCTCGACGCGTTCGTTCAATGGCTTGAACTCGTAGATGTCCGACGCGGGATAGCGAAGGGGACGCGCCAGCAGCAGCGGCTGCGCATCAAGTCGAAGCGCCACGACCTGGTCGCTCACGTAGGTCGTGATCACCAGGTGGTCCGTGGTGCGGTCACGATGCCCTGTCGATTGACGAGGAAGGTGCCCGGAAACGGAATGCCGTAGTTGGTGGACGCGGCATCGACGGTGGTGTTCAAGAGGCCGTACGCCGTGATCGTGGCCGAGCCCGCGTCCGACAGCAGCGGGAACGTGATGCCTCGTCGCCGCGAGAAGTCCGCGAGAATCGCCGGCGAGTCGTACGTCATCGCCGCCAGCCCAATCCCTTTCTTCTGGAGCTCCGGCAACCGCGATTGCAGCTCGACCAGTTGAGTCTTGCAGTAGGGACACCAGTCCGCGGACCGCGAGAACACCAGCATCAAGCCATTCGGGCCCATGAGGGCATCGCGAGTCCGCACCGTGCCGCTCTGATCCGTCAGGCGGAAGTCACCGATCCGCTCGCCGACCTGCGGGCCGAGCTTGCTGACATCGACTTTGAGCGGCGCGTATTGACCGAACGCCGTCCCGGCGGCCAGGAGTAGGGACGCGACAATCGCCGATCGCGCAGCACAGTTCAGCAGCCCCGTCATCGATGCACTCCTGTCGCGTCTCGTCTCGTCCGCTCGACGAGCGACTGCCAGCTGAGCACGCGCCGGCCAACACTGCCCATGATCATCGTCAAGAGCAAGACGATGCTGAGGTGCCAGACCAGCACCAGCACATTGCCGTACGCATGATGCGTGACGCAGACTCCAAGATTGCCCAGCCCGGCCGCCGCCAGACCACCAAGCAGCGTGGAGAGGCGCGGCGTCAGCGGCGCACCGCGTCGCAGCATTACGGCCATCGCAATCGCCGGCACGGTACCCGCCATGACGATCCCTGGCAGACACACCCATTCAGCCTGCATCGAAAACCCGTGCGAGGTGAGCTGCAGCCAGTCGCGCACGCTGCTCTGTCCCAGTCCTCCAAGCCAGAGCGCCAGCGGCACGAGCGGCAGGAACAGTACCTTGCGGCTGTGGCCCGGCACCACGCTGGCAAACGCGGCGATCGCCGCGAGGGCGCCTGTCGCGACAGCAAACGCCTCCTCACCGACCACACGCGGCAGCAGCAGCCGTGACGCCCAATCGCCATGCCGTGACATCATGACGGCCGCCAGCAGCGCTGGCGGCACGGCGATGGCGAGCCACGCCGCCGCACGCACCCACGGCCGTGCAAGCGGCCGAAGCCTCGGGGCCTGGTCCGCCAGTTCTCGAATGAGCGTCTCCGTGTCCGTGGCCCTCATCGCCCTTCGACTTCCTTCTTGAGCTTCCGGCGAAGAGCGTCCATCGCGCGGTGCGTCGCGACCTTCAGCGCACCCACGCTCGTCCCGCTCGCCGCCGCCGCTTCCTTGAGCGACAGCTCACGCAGTTTCAGCATCTCGATCGCGCGCCGCTGGCCTGCCGGCAACTCGGCAATCGCCGCCCGGAGCGCGTCCGGATCGCCGTACGTCGCCGTCAAGGTATTCGTGTCCTCGCTGAAAAAGGTTACATCGAGATCCTCAACCGCGACTTCATGCGCGCCATGCCGTGCATATCGGCGCGCGGCGTCCACGAGCCGATTTCTCGTGATCGCCAGCAGCCAGGGGATGAACGGGCGGCTCGTATCGTAGGTCGCACGCACGGCATGCACCGACAACAACACCTCCTGCACGAGATCCTCGACGTCGGCATACTCCAGGAAGGCGCGTCGATACCGGACGATCCGGCGCACGCGGACAGCCAGCTCCTGCATCAACGCCGCATAGGCCTCGGCATCGCCGCCCTGAGCGGACCTCATCAGCGCCGCCAGACGCTCTTCGTGGGTTTCAGGCTCGGCCATCTGCAGTGACTGTGCGCGTCAAGCGTAACCTTTTTGACGCTGCCTCCGAACTACCGGGTGAGTCTGGAAGGCGGCCCGGCGCCATGTCGGCGTTCGCATCGCCAGCCCTTTCAGCGGAGGAACTGCATGAACACCCGTGTTCTCATTGCTGCTTCGGCGCTAGCGGCCGCGGTGGCCGCCCCGGCCATCCTGTCGGCACAGAAGCCCGTGCCGCCACCGACGGCGTTCAAGACCGAGAAGTGTTACGGCATCGCCAAGGCCGGCAAGAACGACTGCGCGTCGACCGGCAACAACTCGTGCGGCGGCTCGTCGAAGCTCAGCAGCGATCCGAAGGCGTGGATCTACGTCCCCGCCGGCTACTGCGACCGCATCGTCGGCGGCAGCCTCCAGCCGAAGTAACGACAAGGAGAGGGAAACGTGGCCATCACCAGCAACGCGAGTGTGCACGCGGCTGAACGAACCGGTATCGGTCTTCGGCTCCCGCACATCGCGGAGGTGGTGGCCACTCGTCCGCCTGTCGGATGGCTCGAAATCCATCCCGAGAATTTCCTGGCGAATCCGCATGGGCTCGAGCTGCTGACGGACCTCGCCCGCGACTATTCCATTTCCGTTCACACCGTCGGGATCTCAATCGGCAGCGCCGACGGGATCGATCGAGAACACTTGACGCGAGTGCGCGCTCTGGTCGATCGCCTGAATCCAGTCAAGGTGTCGGGTCATCTGGCCTGGTCCGTCCACGGCGGCGCGTATTTGAACGACCTGTTGCCGCTGCCGTACACGAAAGAGACGCTGCGTTTGGTAGCGACCCATCTGGCCCAGGTGCAGGACGCGCTCGGACGTCCTTACGTCATCGAAAATCCCTCAACCTACGTATCGATCGCGACCTCGACGATGACGGAGGTCGAGTTTCTGCATGCACTGGTTGACGCAACGGGATGCCAACTGCTCTGTGACGTCAGCAATGTCTATCTCAGCGGGCACAACATGGGGTACGACCCGTACGACTTCATCGACAGGTTTCCTGCGGATGCGGTCGCAGAACTCCATCTCGGCGGCTTCACGCCCGAAGAGGATGAGGCGACGCCAGGTGCCACCCTGCTGGTGGATACGCACGCACAGGCGGTCGCCGAACCGTCCTGGGACCTGTACGCCCATGCGATTCGCCGGTTTGGGCCACAGCCCACGATCGTCGAGTGGGACAACGATCTGCCAACACTGGCCGTCCTGACCGGAGAGGCCGCTAAAGCCGATCGCGTCCGCGAACACGCACACGAGACCCGCCATGCCGGCACTTGCTGAGATTCAGTCCGCGATCCGGGACGCGCTGGTCAGGGGCGATCGCGCTGCACTTGCGCCGCTACTCTCGGGCGGCGTCCATCCCGAACATCGTCTGGGCATCCATCAACGGCACTACGTCGCCAGCCTGACGAGGGCGATACTGGATCGCTTTCCGGCGACCGTCTGGCTGGTCGGGTCCGAATTGGTCACCGATGCGGCCATGTCGTTCGTCCGTGAACATCCGCCATCGAAACCGTGCATTGCGGAGTACGGCGAATCGTTTCCCCGGCGCCTTGGCGCGCATCCTGCAGCGGCGTCGTTGCCGTATCTGTCGCAATTCGCCGAGCTCGAATGGCACCTCGGACGTCTCGCCCTGGCGACGGATGAATCGCCGAACGTCCACTATCTGCATCTGGACTGGTCGCTGGATGAGCTGATCGGGGTGTATCTCTCGGACATCGCGCCAGACACATTCCCGCTGCGGCACGAAGACGTCCGGCTGGAGGTGCGTGGACTGCGGGGAACACTCGAGATGCAACGCCTGACGACGGACGAGTTCCTCCGACGCGCGAACGGGCAGCCGGCGGGACGCCGGGGATGAATCAGCAGCTCGCTGCCGACGCCGCCGATTCCACGGGCGTCGCCCCGATTGATGCAACCCGGGCATGGCTGGCGCGGTTTCCGCTGTCACTTCTTCTGCTGGCGGGGCGCATCGGTGTCGGTGCCACGTTCTTCAAGGCGGGCCTGCTGAAATACCACTCGTTTGAGTTCGCGGTCAGGCTGTTTCAGGAGGAGTATCGCGTGCCGCTGCTCGACCCGGCAGTCGCCGCGCGCATCGCGATGGTGCAGGAACTGACCATCCCCATCCTCTTGTTCCTGGGTCTCGCGACCCGGATTGCGACGATTCCGTTGCTCGGCATGATCGCCGTGATCCAGACCTTCGTCTATCCCAACGCGTACAACGATCATCTCGTGTGGAGTTCGATCCTCGTGCTGGTGTTGACGCGAGGCCCTGGTGTGTTTTCGCTCGATTACCTGATCGAGCGGATGGTGATTACCGGCCGCTCTCCTGCGCGCGGGCGCCACTGAGGATCGCCGGCAGCCCGTAGTTCCCTTCGTGGCAGGCATACTCGAACGCCCGTTCGCCGGTCTTCTTGAGCAGAAGCATCATCGTCCAAGGGCGCGACCACGTCAGGGGATCGTCGATCGTGATGTAGTACTCGACGGTGTCCGCGGCAACCCGCCTGAATTTCTCGGTGACATGCAGCCGCTCCGTGTTCGTGAGGCGGAAGGCGTTCTGCACGAAGTTGGTCGTGTCCACCACCAGCGTGTCGCCCTCCCAGCGGGCCCGCGAGTCGCCGTGGTACTGCTTGAGCGTCTTCGACACATGCGGTCCTCCGCCGATGGGGAAGATTCGCATGTCGTGGATCATCTCGCTGCCCAGGGCGAAGACACCGGGGCCTTGAGCGATCGTGAAATAGCTCTGGTACCCGGCTCGGGGGTTGGGCGTGCCGTAGGTGACGCACCGCGTGCCAAGCGACAAATCCTGCGCCTGGTCGGCCGGCCCCCTGGCCTGGCGGGCGGCCGCCTGTTCCCGCGCCCGCTCCACGGCCTCCGGGACGAGGGCGGGAATGCGACCGTCCGGCGGGTCGATGATGAGCGACGTGCGGTTGTCGAACACGCGGTCGGACAGCCACGTCTGGTCGTAGTTGCCCGTTTCCGTGTCCGCCGATTTGAACTTCGTCTTGCCCTCGACGGCGGCGTTGAACAGCTCGTCGGCGAAGAAGGCATCCCCGCCGTCCATCATCGCCGTGGCCCGCTTCTTGAGAGTGTCGAGCTCGGCATCGGTCATCGTGGCGCGCATGCCGAAAGTCAGGGGCCGCTCGAGCGGGGTCATGCTGTTGTTCGCCCACACGCCCTGCATGTCCGGATGCCCGTCGGCCATCCGGGGCACGGTCCACCCGGTCCCGCTCTTCGCCGACTGGCCCGTCAGCGACACGCTCGCCATGATCATGAGGCCCGCTACGATTCCTTCGCGCATGTTGCAGTTCCCCCGGTGAATACTGGCTGCGGATTCTAGTCCCTCGACTGCGACAACACAATTCGACGGCCGCCCTGCGGTTCCCCTCCCGCCTCCGCCAGGGCCTCGGCGGGCAGGCCGAGCATACCGGGTATGCTCTCAGCACGGCCGGGGGTCCGCGCCGACAAGGAGCGTTCACATGGAAAAGCTGATCGCGGAACTCGTGCACCGGTTCGAACGCCGCGCGCTCACGCGCCGCGAGCTCATTCAGAGCCTGTCGACGCTCATCGCCGTGTCAGCGTCACCTGC
Source organism: uncultured Acidobacteriota bacterium (assembly GCA_963821285.1). GTDB lineage: Bacteria > Acidobacteriota > Vicinamibacteria > Vicinamibacterales > CAVVIG01 > CAVQJU01. Next base: position 101,258 of record CAWGDD010000008.1, on the reverse strand, counting down.
CGGAGCCCAGACCGCGGCCCAGGCAGCAGGCCAGACAGTAGGCTTATCGGGCACGGGCATCGATCACGTGTCGGTCCTCGTGAGCGACATGTCGCGGTCGGCCGGGTTCTATCAGTCCGTGTTCGGTCTTGCGCCGGTGAGCGAGGACAAAGAGCACCGGATTCTGCGCCTCGGTGGCAGGCGCACCGTCGTCTCGCTGCGCCAGGAGCCGCCGGCCGGCACGGTCGATCACTTCGCGATTGCCGTCGAGGGGTTCAACCGCACGGCCGTCACCCAGGCGCTCAAACCGCAGGGAATCACGCCGCAGGAGAACGTCGAGTACGGGTTCTACATCAACGATCCTGACGGCGTGCACGTCCAGATCGTCTAGTGACCCGCACTCGATGATTCGGTCACGGTACCGGACGATGAACGCAGAGCACGCGGAGCACGCCGAGACGCTCGACGCGGCGCCGCGAAGCGGCGGCGCTCTGCGGGCTCTGCGTTGTACGTTGTCGTCGCTGTAATTGGAACTGGTTCTGGAAAGGCAAGCCACTCGTCAGATACGAAAGCGCTGGTTCGACTCAGGGGGCGTCGACTACAATTCCGCCAGCCGGAGGAGGGCGGGTATGGCGTTCGATCTGATGGTCAACGGAACCCGGCATACCGTCGATGCAGACCCGAAGACGCCCCTTCTCTGGGTGATCCGCGATCACGTCGGGCTGACGGGCACCAAGTTCAGCTGCGGCATCGGCCAGTGCGGGGCGTGCACCGTGCATGTCGATGGCCGGGCGATCCGCTCCTGCAGCGTCGCCGCGTCGATGGCCATCGACAAGCCGGTCGTCACGATCGAAGGCGTCTCGCCGGACGGAAGCCACCCGATTCAGGTCGCCTGGAAGGCATTCGACACGCCGCAATGCGGATACTGTCAGTCCGGCATGATCATGAGCGCGCTCGCGCTGCTGCGCCAGCGGCCGGCCCCCTCTGACGCCGACATCGACGCGCAGGTGACGAATGCCTGCCGCTGCAGCACGTATCACCGCGTCAGACAGGCGATCCACCTCGCCGCGGACCTGATGAAAGCGAAGGCGTAGTCGTGGACATCGACCGCCGCGAATTTCTTGCGACCGTCGCCGCCGCCCAGGGCGCCTTCGTGCTCGGCTTCTGGATGCCGCGAAAGGCCGGCGCGCAGACCGTGCGTAACGCCACGTGGTATGAAGAGCCGGCGACGCCCGAAATCAACGCCTGGATCGTGATCTCGCCGGATGACACCGTGACGATCCGCATCGCCCAGACCGAACTCGGCCAGGGCGTCTGGACCTCCAACGCCATGATGGTCTGCGAGGAGCTGCAGTGCGACTGGACGAAGGTACGCCCGCAATACGCGTCGGCGAACCGCGATGCACGCGAGAAGGCGCCTGAGTGGACGCTCAACGTCCCGGGTCAGGGCGCCACCGATCCGAAAGGCGGCGGCGAGCCGACGTTCGGCAATCGCAACCGTACGGGCGTGGCGGGCATCCCAGACAGTCTCTATCGGCGCATGCGGACGAACGCCGCGTCGTCGGTGAAGGACGGCCGATATTACCTGCAGCTTGCGGGAGCCGAGGCACGCGAGCGGCTGCTGCTGGCCGCGGCGGCGCTCTGGAACGTGCCCGTGGCCGAGTTGAGCGCCAGGAACAGCCTCATCACTCACGCGTCGAGCGGCCGCACCACGACCTACGGCCAGATTGCCCATCGTGCCGCCGAAACACCGCATCCGCATCCGGAGGCGATCGCCATCAAGCCGCCGGACCAATGGACGCTGATGGGCACCGAGCAGAAGAACCTCGACGTGCCGCCGAAGGTGACCGGTCAAACCGTTTACGCGATCGACGTCCGCGTGCCCGGCATGAAATGGGCGGCCGTGAAGGCGTGTCCGGTCTACGGCGGCGACGTCAGGAGCTACGACTTCAACGCGATTCGGACGATGCCCGGCGTGCGCTCCGCGGTGCAGTTCCCGATCCCGGATCCCGCGCTGTGCCGCGGGCGCGTCTTCAGCGGCGGCGTCGCCGTCATCGCCGACACCTGGTACCAGGCCACAACCGCGCTCGATCGCATGCCGATCGAGTGGCACATTCCCGCCGAGCACGCCGCGGTCACAACGCGAAGCCTGCAGCAGGAGCTGCTGGCCGCGCTCGATCGGCCCGGCAACGTGCGTGTCACTCAGGGCGACGTCGAGGCGGGCTTCGCCCGCGCCAGCAAAGTCATAGAAGCGACCTACTCGACCCCGTATCTGGCGCGCGCGCGCATGGAGCCCGGCAACGCCACCGTACTCGTCGGGAGCGATCGCGTGGATATCTGGATCGGCGATCAGAGCCCCCAGGAGACGCGTTTCAGCGCCGCGAAGATCACGGGAATCCCCGAGCAGAACGTCCATCTGCACATGTGCCACCTGGGCGGCGGATTCGGCCGCAACGGCAACGGCCCGCAGGCCGAGCAGGCCATCATGATCGCGAACGCCAACCGCGGCATCCCGATCCACATGCTCTGGACCCGCGAAGAGGACTTCATCGGGACGACCTATCGCGCCATGGGCGTCGCACGCCTGAAGGCCGGTCTCGACGCCGACGGCTGGCCGATCGCGCTCGACGTGCGCACCTCGATGCAGGAAGGCGGGTTCGGCCCCGACGCCTCGTTCGACATCATCTCGCGCTACCACGTGCCGAACTATCGCTACTCGTTTCACACGACGAAGTTCCACGTGCCCGTCGGCACGCGGCGCGGCGTCGGCCAGGCGGCCCACGAGTTCTATCGCGAGAGCTTCATCGACGAGCTCGCGCGGGCGGCGGGAAAGGATCCGTATCTTTACCGCCGCGAGCTCCTCGTCCGCGGCAGTCTCCCCTACAAGAACGACATGATCAAGGCGCTCGACATGGCGGCCGAGATGTCGGGCTGGGGAACGCCGCTCCCGCGGGGCAAGGCCCGCGCCATCGGCCTCGAGGAACGAGGGGCGGAAGGCAACGGCATGGCGACGATCAGCGCCATGGTGCATACCGTCTCGCTCAGCCGCGACGGAAAGGTCAGGCTGGAACGTGTCGACGTCGCGCACGACACGGGCTTCGGCCTGGTCAACCCGCTCTCGGTGAAGAAGCAGATCGAAGGCCAGATCACCTGGTTCTACAACGATGCCGTGCACCAGGCGACGACGATCGCGGACGGCCACGTCGTCGAGAACAACTTCAATACGTTCCCGCTGTCGCGCATCGGCGAGGATCCGCCCGAGATCAACATCCGCTTCTTCCCGACCGGGCACTGGCTGATCGGCATGGGTCACGACCGCGCCACCTCGGTCCAATCCGCGATCGGCGACGCGATATTCCAGATTACCGGCAAGCGCTTCCGCGATCTGCCCTACAGCCGGCACGATCTCAGCTGGCGCTGAGACTAGAGCGCCTCGGGCGTCAACGCGGTGTCCGCGTTCTTCCAGGCCTCCTCGAACGCACGCTTGACCCACCCGGCGTCCGCGGCCTTTCCCTGCTTGACGAGGCTCTCGTGCAGGCCGAACAGCGATCGCGCATTCCGCGGGTACCGCGCGAGATCGTCGCGGAACACCCGCTCGGCCTCCCCGGCCCTGCCGCCGAGCAGCAGGGCCGCGCCGAGCGACTCGCGAACCGGGTAGAAGAAGATCGGCGGCTCGTCGTAAGCCACCTTGTCTGCCGCGGCCACGGCACTCCTCCACAGACGGATGGCTTCGTCCTGTGACCTGCGCGCCCACGCGATGCGCGCGTCGAGCACGAGCGTCGCCAGAGCGAGGATGGTTCTGGCGCTCTCGAGACCCGTACCGCCAAAGAGCGCGTCCTCGGGTACGTTCGCGGATCCTTCGACCAGCGCCGCGCGCTCCGCCGCCGCTTCGCCGGCTTTTCCCGTCCGCGCGAGCGCAACGCCCCGTGCGAACCGCCACCATGCCACTTCGACCGGATGATCGACGGGCGGCTGCTTCAACGCGAGAATCTCTTCGTCGCGGCCGAAGCGCAAGAGCACCGACGTCTGGATGGTGATCATCGACTCGACCATCGGCATCATTTTGGTGTGAGGTCCGAGCCGCTCGGCCACTTCGGCGGCGGCCTGCCGCGCGCCGGCCAGCCGTCCCTGCATCATCTCGGAGTCGGCGAGGAAGTGCAGGTTGTGCGTGTAGTACGCGAGTCCGTAGTAGCCGTCGGCCGGCGCGATCTTGAAATATTCGCGGTCGGCTTTCGCGCCCGCCAGGTTGGCGCGGGCCGCGGCGGCGTGGTCGCCGGTGCGCGCGTAGATATGCGCCGGCATGTGGGTCAGATGTCCGGCCGCGGGCGCGAGCGAGTCGAGCCGCATGGCGCTCGTGAGCGCGCGGCCGGGACTGGGGGAGGCCTCGACCGTGTGAATGTAGTAGTGATTGGCGCCGAGATGGCTCGGATCGCGCGCCAGGACCGACTCGAGCACCGCGACTATTTCTTCGGTCCGCTCTGCGGGCTTGCCATCGAGCGACCACAGCTTCCAGGCCCGGAGGTTCATGAGGCTCTCGGCGTACAGGGTGGCGGCATCGAGATCGTCGGGGAACCGGCGTGACAGATCCCGCATCGCGTCGGCGTACTTGCGCGCCAGCGCGGCACGGTCCGGCCTGGGATCGGTCGCGAACCTGATGGCCATCGCCTCGACGTAGGCTCGCTCCGCGGCGGCCCCTTCCTTCGAGAGCGCCAGCGCTTGCGCGATGGCGGCATTCGCCTGCTTCGCCCGATCGTCGTCTACGTCGAGGTTGTAGTTGGGGCCAAGCGCCCACGCGATGCCCCAGTGCGGCATCGGCGACTTCGGATCCAGTTCGGCGGATCGCTTGAACGACCGGACGGCCTCTTCGTGGTTGAAACCGAACACGAGGTCGAACCCCTGGTCGAAGTAGCGCTGTGCCTCGGGACTGGCCGTCGCGATCGCGTGATGGTGGTTGCCGACGCCCGGAATGAGCGGCGGAGACTGAGCCACCGGCGGCGGCTCGGTTTTGGGCGAGGGGCTCTCGGGTACCGCGCTGCCGCCGCATGCGACGAGCGTCAGCGCGATGGTCAAGGCAAAGGCGGTGAGGCTTGCGCGCATTCCCGGATGCTAAACGTATTGACCGCGCAGTGGCAAGATGGGTGAAGATGTACAGGTGAAGAGGATCGGATTTCTGTCGTTCGGGCACTGGACGCCCTCGCCCCACTCGCAGGTGCGCACGGCGGCGGACTCGCTGCTCCAGTCGATTGAGCTGGCCGTGGCCGCCGAGGAGCTGGGCGCCGACGGCGCCTACTTCCGCGTGCATCACTTCGCCAGCCAGCTCGGCTCGCCGTTCCCGCTGCTTGCGGCCGTCGGCGCGCGCACCAGCCGTATCGAGATTGGGACGGCCGTCATCGACATGCGCTACGAGAACCCGTTGTACATGGTGGAAGACGCGGGAGCGGCGGACCTCATCGCGGGCGGCCGGCTCCAGCTGGGTATCAGCCGAGGGTCACCCGAGCAGGTGATCGACGGCTGGCGCCATTTCGGCTACGCCCCCCAGGACGGCGAGACCGCTGCCGATATGGCCCGGCACCACGCCGAGGTCTTCCTCGAGGTGCTCAAGGGCAAAGGGTTTGCCAAGCCCAACCCGCGGCCGATGTTCCCAAACCCACCCGGGCTGCTGCGCGTCGAGCCACACTCGGAAGGGCTGCGCGACCGGATCTGGTGGGGCTCGAGCTCGAACGCCACGTCCAAGTGGGCGGCGAAACTGGGCATGAACCTCCAGAGCTCGACGCTCAAGGACGACGAGAGCGGCGAGCCGCTGCATGTTCAGCAGCGCAAGCAGATCGACGCCTACCGGGAGGCGTGGAAAGAGGCCGGGCACAAGCGGGAGCCGCGCGTCTCCGTGAGCCGCAGCATCTTCGCGCTCGTGGACGACCGCGACCGGGCCTACTTCGGACGCGACGCCCGCGATCAGGACCAGGTCGGCTACATCGACGCGAACACTCGCGCCATCTTCGGCCGCTCGTACGCCGCCGAGCCTGACGTGCTCGTCAGGCAGCTCGCCGAAGACGAGGCCATCGCCGCCGCCGACACCCTGCTGCTGACCGTTCCGAATCAGCTGGGCGTGGACTACAACGCCCACGCCATCAACAGCATCCTCAAGTTTGTCGCCCCCGGACTCGGCTGGCGCTGACAAGGTCCTGACGCGATCATGGAGGAGAGAAGCATGCGTATGACCAGAGCGATTGTTTTCGGTGCCGTCATCGGCGCAGGCATCGGCGCCGCCGTTCCTGCCGGAGTCGTCCATGCGCAGGACGCCAAGGCGACAATCAACGACCCTGTGGGCCCACTGCCCGATCCATCGCATATTCCTGTGGTTCTGCCAAAGGACATCAAGTGGAGCGGCCAGGAAGGCAGGAACCAGACCGGTACGCTGTTCGGCGATCCCAGCCAGCCTGGACTCTACGGCATCGTCATCAAATGGTATCCGGGTAACTTCTCCCGGCCGCATCGTCACGACCAGGAGCGTTACGCGTATGTGATCTCGGGAACCTGGTGGGTCTCGACCAGCAACGTCTATGACGAGAAGACGACCTATCCCGTGCATGCCGGCACCGTCGCCATCGACAAGGCGAACACGGTGCATTGGGACGGCGCGCGCCTCGGCGAAAAGGAACCCGCGGTCCTGATGCTGGTCGGGATGGGACCGGTCAAGACGGTCCAGGTGGACGAGAACGGAAACCCGAGGGCGCCGGCTCCCCCGCGTTAGGGCTTCGCCCCGGCGAGTGCGCTACAGGACGAAGTAGAACGAGTTCAGCCTGTAATAGAGCGTCGAGCGAAACGATCCGGCAACCACAAGGGGATAGAGCGGCCGGGAAGCCACCGATATCACCTGGATGGCCGGATGCCGTTCCATCCACGCGAGCAGCTGCTGCTGTTGCGCATCGGTCAAGTCCTGCGCGTCGCGGACGAGCGCGATGTGACCGTGGCGGCGGTCCGGACCATCGCCGGGCGACCAGAGCGCAAGGGACCACTGCACGTCGGGGAACACTCGCGACAACACGGCGTCGGCCGCCGCCTGCGATCCGACGAGCAGCGCGTGCAGCCGCTCGTGTCTGACGATCGACCAGTCGTCGATCGCCGACGATTCCTCTTGAATCCCGACGCTGCTGACCGGTGGATACACCAGATCCGCAAGGCTTGCAGGAAGCTCAGTGGAGAGTATCGGCACAGGTCCTTTTCCGTGTCCGGTCCGAATTAGCCGCGACCCGGTTGTTGTTGAATTGGTTTGGGAGGTCTGCATTGCCGCAACGACGAACGGACTATAGCAGAACTGACACTATAGGGCAAACAATGTCTTGAGAGACGTACATGGCCGTTTTTGCCGGTGTTACCGCGGTGCCACCACGAGCGTGGCCTTCGCGGCCAGGGACCTCCCGGCGCGGGACACGCTGGAATGGACGCCGGCTCGAATCGGGTCGTTGTGGTTGAACGTCTGCCGCTTCGACACGTGCTGCCGGTACGGCTCCCACTGCTTGAAGACTTCGTCGCTGACTTCGTCGGGGAAGAAGATCTGGCTCGCGATCACCTCGTTGCCGCCAAGGAAGACCTTGAAGTGGACGTGCGGAGTACGGCCGCCGTACCAACTCGGGAAGATCGTGCGGAAGCGCACGTAGCCGTTCTCGTCGGTGAACTGGGTTCCGCGCAGATAGCTCTTGCCGACGGCCACATCGGTGGACACGCCGCCGACGCCGCCTTGCCGCGCATAGCCGGAGTACAGGCCGATGGCATCGGCGTGCCAGACGTCGACGCGCGCCCTGGTGAGCATCGCGCAGTCGCGCGCGCGCACGACCTGCATTGTCAGTTCGAGCGGCGCACCAGGCCGTTCGGAGCTCAGATCGGACCGCACCAGGTTGGGGTCGAGGTAAAAAGGTCCCTCACCGGCTTCGGGAGTCAGGACACAGCTTCCGGGCGTTTGCGCCCATGCGCCTCCGGCGTGCATCGCCGCCATCACCAGGCCTGACAACCCGATCAACGCACGGCGTCTTCCAACGTCCAGGGAGGGCGGCTGCCAGGTGGGCGCCTCAATCTGCTGTCGAATTGATCTCATAGGGAGGACTCTATACGACAATAAGCGTCATCCAACAACTGCCAAAAAATGTCTGAACCTATGGACCCCGGAGGAGTCAGAGTCCGCAAACAATTGCATCTAATTGAGTTGTACGACACATATGACTTGGCAAGGTGGTTGCGAAACCCACATTCAGGATAACGGAGGCCAGGTTCGACCATGAGTGTAAAGAGCCAGCTCAATTCCACCCGTGATTTTCTGATGGTCGGGATCCGCGCAACCTCGCGGGCGTCGACGCCGAACGCCCAGGCCGAGCGAGTTCTTCAGGCATGCCTCGAGATGGTCGAAACACTGGCTCACCGGCCCGGCGAGATCGACGTCACCCAGGTCGAGATGACGCTCTCCGTGATGCACAAAGCCGTGACCGAACTGGACGATGACACGGCGGCGACGAGAGCCGTGGTCTCGTCGATGCAGAACGCGATTGGACGGCTCCAGGGCGTTCGCGCCGAGCTTGGCGCCTGATCGTCAGTCGCCGTCGCCGTCCGGCCGTTTCACGACAAACCGCTTGGCCAGCGCCGCGATGGTCGTGACCAGTTCGGCGGGATCGATCGGCTTCGCCAGGTGGATCTGAAATCCCGCTCGCAAGGCCTTCATCCGATCCTCGGATCGCGCATACGCCGTCAGCGCCGCGGCCGGTACGCTCGCGCACGCGAGCATTGCGATGCCGCCTGACGCGGTCGATGAACTGGAAGCCGTCGATCGAGTGGCATTCCCAGATCGGCGACCACGACATCCGGCACTTCGGCATCGAGAATGCTCAATGCCTCCGTCGCCGACCGCGCCGTGCTCACGCGGGCGCCGGCGGCCTGCAGCACCTCGGAGACGAGGCTCAGGGCATCCGCCTCGTCGTCGACCGCGAGCACGTGTACGTCGCGCAGATCTGGAGCCAGCGATCTTGTCGTGCGCTCGCGCCCGCTCGTGGATGAACCCGGGGAAGATCGTCGCGGACGGGATGAACGATCATCAGCGGAATCTTCACTCGGAAGGTGGCCCCTTGATTGATGCCGCCGCTGGATGCGTCGATCGTTCCGCCGTGCATCTCGATGAGCTGCCGGGCAATGGACAGACCCAGACCGAGTCCGCCGCGCTCGCGGGCGATGCCGGCATCCGCCTGGCGGAATCGCTCGAACACATGCGGAAGGAATTCGGGCGCAATGCCGATGCCGGTATCGCTGACCGCGACTTCCAGGTGCGAGTTCGACGCGCTCGAGGCGGACCTGCACCTTGCCGCCGCGGTTGGTGAACTTGACGGCATTCGACAGCAGATTCCACAACACCTGCTGCAGGCGCTCCGGATCCCCCGAGACCGGCGCGGCCTCCGGATCGACCATCGTCTCGATGCGTACCCCCTTGGCGTCGGCCGCCGGCGTAATGGCGTCGACGGCGCTCCGGACGATGTCAGGGAATTCAACGGGTTGGACGTTCAGTCGAATCTTGCCGGAGACGATCCGGGAGATGTCGAGCACGTCCTCGACGATCTGCGTCAGTGACGTCGCGTTCCGCTCGATCGTCTCGATCGCCTTGTCCTTCTTGTCCGGGCCCACGATCCCGGAACGCAGCATGCGCGCGTAGCCGAGGATCGCATTCAGCGGCGTGCGCAGTTCGTGCGACAGGCTGGCCAGAAAGTCGTCCTTGATGCGACTGGCCTCCTGCACGCTCATGTACATCCGGGCGTTTTCGAGCGCGACCGACGCCCAGGATGCGACGCCCACCGCCAGGCGCTCGTGATGCTCGGTGAAGCGTCCAACGCTGGAATGGCCGAAGAACAGGCCCCCGATCACATCGCCCGACCGGCCCTTGACGGGCACGGCCAGGTAGCTGCGCACGGGCAAATGGCCCGCCGGCATGCCGTGATGGGGCGCGTTGTGACCGTAGCGAGAATCCTTGGTGATGTCCGCGCTTCGGACCACACCCGTCCCGCTGAACGTCGGCGCGAACACTTCGGTATTGCGCGGCATCGGAAACTTCGAAAACGCTTCTCGTGGCACGCCGGAAATCGTATACAGCGTGTAGGATTCGCCGCTGTCGTTGACGACGTTGTAGAAGAACGCACCGAATTCGGCCGTCGTCAATTCCGTGGCCGCATCGGTGACCGCCTGCACCACCTTGTCCCGGTCCAGGTCGGACGCCACGATGGCGCCCACGTTGTTCAGCGTCTCCGTGACGGTCGCTGTCTCTTGCAGCAGACGGATCCGCTCGGCCTCCATCTGTCTGACGGCCGTAATGTCCCGAATGATCTTGGAGGCGCCGATGATGGTGCCGACGTCATCGCGGACCGGGGAGATCGTCAACGCGACATCGAGCCGCCGGCCATCCTTCGTCATCCGGACCGTCTCGAAGTGATCGACGCGTTCGCCTTTCCGCAGCCGCGACAGAATGTCGTCTTCCTCCGATTGCCGTTCGTCCGGAATCAGCATGCGGACAGGTCGTCCGACCAGTTCGGCAGACGTATAGCCGAACAGGCGCTCGGCCGAGGCATTGCACGACTGAATGACCCCGTTGAGATCTTTCGAGATGATGGCGTCATCGGCGGAATCGACAATCGCCGCCAGATACGCCTTCGCGGCGAGGGCCTTCTTCTGCTCGGAAATATCGCGGAAGTAGCAGACCACCCCGAAACGTCCGTCGGGCATCGTGATGCGATCGACGCGCCATTCGTAGTCCTCGGTGATGCCGCGATCGAGACGGAGCTCGGTCCGCTCGGATGTGACGTAAGGCTCGCCCGTCGCCAGGGTGTGGCGGAAAATGCGGACGACTTCGTCGGCATACTCCCGTTCCCAGAGGATGTGGATGATTTCGTCGAAATCCCGCCCGATGACGCCGCCGGGAATATCGCCGAACACCGGCAATGCGAGGGGATTGGCTTCGCGAATCCGGAAGTCCGCGTCCACCACGTAGACCCCGAGCGGCGCCTGGTTCAGCAGCGTCTGATACTGATCGCTCCGATAGCGAAGCACGCGCTCGGTCTCGCGCCGCATCCGCGCCAACTGCAGTTGTGAGGCGACGCACGCGAGCAATTCGCGCGCGCTGAATGGCTTCACGAGATACTCGTCGGCACCGGCCTTCAAACCCTCGATGCGCGCCTCTTCGCCCGCACGGGCCGAGAGCAGAATCACGGGCAGCGAGCGAGTCCGTTCGTCGGCGCGAATCGCGGCGAGCAGGCCAAACCCGTCGAGCGACGGCATCATGACGTCGGCGAGCACGAGATCGGGAGCGTGGCTGCGAATCTGTTCGAGGGCGGCGCTGCCGTCGCCAACGACGTCGACGCGGTAGTGGTGCCCGAGAATGCGGCGCAGATAGTCGCGCATGTCGGCGTTGTCGTCGGCGACCAGGACACGCGGAGCCGGGTCAGACACATGGCCGTGGGCACCAGGGATCGCGGTCGGCGCCGGTTCTCGGTGCGATCGATGCATCGGCGGCAGGCAGCCAGCGAAGCGCTTCTTCGACGTAGGGGATGGCGCTGTCGCTCGTTGACAGCGGCCGCGCCGCCGCGATGCGTTCGGTCGGCAGGTGCGAAGTCCCCGGGCGAATCGTGACGGTGAAGGTCGTGCCTCGGCCTTCCTCGCTCGCCACCGTGACGCCGCCGCCATGAAGACGGGCCAACTCCTGCACGAACGCGAGTCCGATGCCGGTGCCTTCATGGGTGCGGGCTCGACTGTGTTTGACGCGGTGGAAACGCTCGAACATCCGGGGAAGGTCGGCCTCGGGAATGCCGACGCCGGTGTCGGTGACACGCAGCTCGATGCGATCGGCGTGCCCTCGCAGTGCGACCGTGATGTGGCCCTCGAACGTGAACTTGAGGGCGTTCGACAGCAGATTCAGGAGAATCTTCTCCCACATCTCGCGATCGACGTAGACGGGCTCGGGCAGCGGATCGCACTGGACGACGAGTTGAAGACCCGCCTTCTCGATCGCCGATCGGAACACGCTTGCGAGCTCCGCCGTCAACCGCGCGAGGTCCGTCGGTTCGTAGCTGGCGTCGATGCGGCCGGCTTCGATGCGCGAGAAATCCAGGAGCGTGTTGACGAGACGCAGGAGTCGCAGGGCATTGCGATGCGCGACCTCCTGTCGTTCCCGATGCACGGGCGCCAATGGCGTTCCTGTATCGGCCAGGCCGTCTTCGAGCGGGCCCACGAGAAGCGTCAGGGGCGTCCGGAACTCGTGACTGACGTTGCTGAAGAACGTCGTCTTGGCCCGATCGAGCGCCGCCAGCGCTTCGGCACGCTGTCGTTCCTGTTCGTACGCGCGCGCGTTGGCGAGCGCCGTTCCCAGCTGGTCGGCGACGAGATCCAGGAACGCACGGTATTGATCGTCGAATGGGCGCCGCGGATTGAGTCCGACGATCAGTCGTCCGGCCTGGGCGTCGGGACTCGACGAACCAATGGCGAGCTCCTTGACGAGTTCCCGCTTCGACACCGCCAGTTGTTCTCGCGCTCCGGGCGTGCAGCTCTGGAGTTCGTCACCGAGATACGTGAGCGCGAACAGGACGTCCTGCGGCTTCACCGCGAGGGTCTCGGTGGCCAGGACACAGGCGTCCCGGGGCGTGCGCGCGGTGGCATTGCGCTCGGCGAGGCCCTTCAACAACGCCAGACGCCGCTCGCCGACGACGCGGTCGGTGGTTTCGGTGACGATGCAATAGACACCGCCGACGTCGCCCGACTCCACCCGGACCGGGTCGTACGACACGTCGAAGTAGGTTTCCTCCGGAAACCCGTGGCGCTCGAGCTCGAAGAGCAGATCCTTCGCCCAGAACGCCTCGCCGGTGCGGGCGACTCCGGCGAGCAGCGGGTGAAGTTGACTGTCCCAGATCTCGTTCCATGCCTGGGCACCGGGAAGACCGAGCGCGTGCGGATGTTTGGCGCCGAAGACCGGACGGTACGCATCGTTGTACAGCACGACGAATTCCGGCCCCCAGAACACGATGATCTGCGCCTTGGACGGCAGCAGCATGCTCACGGTGCTGCGCAGGCTCTGGGGCCACGCGTCGACCGGTCCGAGCGGCGATTTCGACCAATCCAGCGCGCGCATCCGCGCGCCCATCTCACCTCCACCCTGGAGGAACGCCAGATTCGAACGGCCCGTGGAAGAGCGCTCGCGTCATGTGCGGATTATGCCGCACCGTTGTCGCTCAACAGTGCGGCTGAGGTTCACATCATCTGGCGGTCAGAGTCGGCCGGGCGCCGCCGGGCGCAGCCGGCCGGCCATCGACGAGCGAAGCTTGTCGAGCCACGTTTTGAGCCGGCGGTTCGCCAGCGATTGCTCGAGCGCGTCGAGCTTCGCATAGGCGGCTGGCACGAGCAGCAGCGTCAGGAAGAGACAGAGTGACTGACCGCCGATGATCGTGACGGCAATCGCCGAGCGCTGGGCGCCGCCGATCCCAAGACCGAGCGCGGTGGGAATCAGGCCGGCGATGATTGCCGTGGTCGTCATCAGGATCGGGCGGAGCCGCGTGCGGCACGCTTCGACGAGCGCCTCCTCAAGGGGCATGCCCTGCGCCCTCAGCACGTTGGTGTAGTCCACCTGCAGGATCGAGTTCTTCTTGACGATGCCGAAGAGGAGCAGGATGCCGAGGGCACTCCACAGGTTCAACGTCCTTCCCGTCACCCAGATGGTGAACAGTGCGAACGGCACCGACAGCGGCAGCACGGTCATGATGATGAGCGGCTGCACGAAGCTCTCGAATTGCGCCGCGAGGACCATGTAGACGAACACGCTGGCGAGCGCCATGGCCATCACCATGTTCTCGGTGGTCTCGTCGAGATTCCGGGTCTGACCCTGCATCCGCACGCTGTACCCCGGGGCCATCTTGAGGTCGGCGACGAGTGCCCGGACGTCTTCGGATGCCTTGTCGAGCGCGTACCCCTGCGCCACGTCGGCGTTGAGATTGATGGAATACTGCCGGTTCGACCGCGAGAGCCTCGTGGGTCCGAAGCCCCGGATCATGCGGGCGATGTTGTCGATCCGCACCGGCTGCCCGGAGAGCGACGTCACGGTGAGCTTGCCGACGGTCGCGATATCGCGCCGCTGGCTCTCGAGCACGCGAATCTTCACCGGGTACTGCTCGCCGCCTTCACGATACGTGGAGATTTCGTCGTCGCCCGACACCATCAGGCGCAGGGTGCTGCCGACCGTCGCCATGCGGACGCCAAGGTCGGCCGCGCGCGCGCGATCCACCGCGACCTGAACTTCGGGACTGGCATCGCTGTAGTCGGTCTTCGCGTCGACCAGGCTCGGCGTCGATTGCGCTTTCGCGAGAATCTGCTGCGAATACTCGTAGAGCTTGTCGATGTCCGGCCCGAGCAGGACCGCCTGGATGGCGTTGTTGAACCCCGATCCGAGCAGGTTTCGCGCCTGCACCGACGCGTTGTAGGCCGGGTGCTGCGCCAGGATCTTTCGCACGCGCGCGGTCACCTGCTCCTGGGTCACGGTCCGCTCCGCCGCGGGCAGGAGATAGAACAACACATGGAAATGCGTATACCTGTCGGCCCCGGCCAGGTAGGCGACGTGTGACACGCCCTCCTGCTCGCCGATCTCGCGGACGACGTTCCGTGCAATCTCCGTCGTCCCCTCGATAGACGTCCCTTGCGGCGTGTCGGCGTGCACCGTGAACTCGGCCATGTCCTCGCCGGGGACGAACGTGCGCCCCACCACCCGGTTCAGCGGATAGGTCAGCACGACCAGGGCAACCGACATGCCGATTACCGCCATCGGATGCGCGAGCGTCCATCGGAGCGACGCGGTGTACCACCGATCCAGGGCGCGGAACAACCGGTGGTGCTTGGTGTCCTCCTCGCCGTGCGAGCTGGAGATCTTCAGCCAGCGGGAGCTGAGCATCGGGGTCAGCGTGAAGCTGACGATCATCGAGACCAGGATCGCAAACGCCATCGTCCATCCGAACGGGTAGATGAAGCGGCGCGCGTAGCCGGTCATGAACGCCACCGGCAGGAAGATCACGACGAGCGACAGCGTGGTGGCCATCACCGGCAGCGCCACCTCGCGCGTGCCCTCGATGGCGGCGTCGAACGGCGTGCGGCGCTTCTCTTCGACGTACCGGAAGATATTCTCCAGCACCACGATCGCATCGTCGATGACGATGCCCACGGCGAGCGTCAGCGCGAGCAGCGTCATGTTGTTGAGCGTGAAATCCATGGCGCGCATCAGCGTGAACGTGGCGATGATCGAGACGGGAATGGCCAGGGCCGAGATGATGACGGCCCGGATGTTCCGGATGAAGAACAGGACGACCAGCGACGCGAGGAGGCTTCCCCACAGCAGGTGCTCCTCGAGCGACGCGATCGACGCGTAGATGAAGCGGGAATCGTCGGTGTTCATCGTCAGCGTCACGTCGGGGGGCAGCGTCTGGCGGACCGATGCGAGCTTGGCCTTGACGGCCTCGGTGACCCTGATGGTGTTCTCGCCGGATGCGCGCCGGATGTCGAGCTGCACGGCGGGGCTGCCGTCCTGCATGAACATCGAGGTCGCGATCTTCTGAGACGTGTCCTCCGCGTAGCCGATGTCGGACACCCGCAGCGGCACGCCGTTGACGGTCGCGATGATGATGTCGTTGAACTGGTCGCTGGCATCGATGCGGCCGAGCGTGCGCAGCCCGACCTCCCACTTGCCCTGCTCGAGCGTGCCGCCGGGAATCTCGACGTTCTCCGTCTGAATCGCGTTTCGCACCTGGTCGATCGACAGCCCGTGCGCATTCAGCTTCTGGACGTCGACGACGATGTGAATCTCGCGCGGCCGGTCGCCGCTGATGGTGACGGCGCCCACGCCATCGACCGACTCCAGCGCGCGCTTGACCTGCTTGTCGGTAATCTCGGTGAGCGCGCGCAGGCTCGTGCTCTTCCCCGAGACGACCAGGCTCATGATCGGCTCGGCGTCCGGGTCCTGTTTCTGAATCACCGGAGGCAGGACCTCGGGCGGCACGTTCCGCATCGCGCCGGCCACTTTTTCGCGTACCGTGTTCGCGGCGTCGTCCAGATCCCGCCCGAGCAGGAACTGCACGGTGATGCTGGCCGTGCCGCCGGCGTTCACGTTGGCGCGCAGCTGGTCGATGCCGGCGATCCCGCTGAGCGCGTTCTCCATCGGCATGATGACCGACGTGGTCATTTCGTCCGGGGCCGCACCCGGGAGCCGGAGCGACACGTTGACGGTCGCGGGATCGGCCTTGGGAAACAAATCGACGCCGAGATCGCGGAACGAGAAGAGGCCCAGCACCAGGAGCGAGGTGACGAGCATCGTGGCGAAGACGGGCCGCCGGACGCAGAGCTCAGAAAGCACGGCTATTCTCCATCGGCGCCGACGGTCACATTCATGCCGTCGGCGAGATTGTCGACATCGGTGAGCGCGACGTGCTCGCCCAGCTTCACGCCGCCCAGAATTTCCATGCGGTCGCCGACCCGGTCGCCGGTCTTCAGCTCGTGGACGGTCAGGCGATCGCCGTCGACGGTGAAGACCCGATAGACCCCGTAGCGGTACTGCATCGCTGCGTATGGAACCGTCAGGACCTGCTCGACCAGCGCGGTTTCGAGCAGCACCCGCGCGAACGTGCCGGGCTTGAGCAAAGCGTCCCTGTTGGGCGCCGAGGCTTCGAAGGAGAACGTCCTCGTCTGGGTGTTGACGGCGGGGCTGATCCTCGACACCGTCGCCGCGAACGTCGTGCCCGGAAACGCGTCCACGCGGAGGTCGAGCGATTGCCCGACCCTGATCCACGGCGCCATGCGCTCGGGAATCTCCGCCATCAGTTTCAGCGGATCCACCCGCACCACGGTCATCACCGGCATCTGATCCTTCACGAGCTCGCCCACCGACACCATCCGCTTCTGGACGTAGCCGTCAAACGGCGCCCGGATGAAGGTGTCGCGCAACTGTCGATCCGCGAGCTTCATGGTGGCGTCGCTGGCGTCGACGTCCGCCCGCAGGTTCCTGGCGTTTTGAAGCGCGGCATCATACGACGCCGCCTTGAGTCGCAGCGCCGTGTCCGCATCCTCGAGCGCCTGTTGAGAAATGAGCGTGCGCTTGTGCAGCTCGGCAGCGCGTTCGTGGCTCTGTTTCGCCTGCGCCAGCTCGGCGGCCGCCTTGCGGACCTCGGCCGTCTCCTCGACCGGCGGCAGGCGGCCCGACTCGGACGCGCCGTACCTGGTGAGCGCACGCGCGTGTGTCGCCCTCTGCTCGTCGAGCGTGTATTGCAGCTTTTCACGATCGATCTCGACAAGCGTCTGGCCCGCCTTGACCGGATCGCCAAGGTCCGCCAGGACGCCGCGGACGATGCCTTCGGCCTGCGACGAAATCGTGACCTCGTCTGCGGCGGCGAGCGTGCCGACGACTTCGACGGTGCGGTGGAGCGCCTCCTGCCGGACCGGTTCGGTCTTCACCTGCTTGGCGGCCGGCTTGCGTCCGTCACGCGGATCGACTTTCGATTGCGCACAGCCCAACGCCAGCGCAATCGCCGGACACATCAGCAGCAGAGAGACGGCGGGCGGAGCCTTCAGCATGGACCTCAGATTCTATAGGAAGACCGAGGGGCTGGCGCCGTACGGGTCACAGGAGGGGGTCGCGGCCGTCAAGGTCGAGTATTATTGGCTCACTTGCGGACGTCCATCACGTGGAGGCTGGGGATGCATTCTCAAATCCTTCGAGTGTCGGTCGTCGTTCTCGGGGCCCTGGCCGGGGGCGCGCTGAACGCGGATGTTCCCACCCTCACCTTCCACAAGGACGTGGAGCCGATCCTTCAGAAGAACTGCCAGACATGCCATCGGCCCGGACAAGTCGCGCCGATGTCGTTCATGACTTACGAAGACGTTCGACCCTACGCCAGAGCGATGAAGGCGGCGGTGACGTCCAGGAAAATGCCGCCGTGGTTCGCGGACCCGCACTACGGCCCCTACCTGAATGACCGCTCGCTCAGCGAACGCGAGATCCAGACGATTGCAAACTGGGTGGACGCCGGCGCGCCGGAAGGCGCCGGGAGCGACGCCCCGCCGGCGGTCCGGTGGCCGGAAGGCTGGGCCATCACGCCGGACATCATCGTGGAGGGTCCGACGACCGACGTCCCTGCAAGCCCCAGGAACAACGTCGTCGAGTGGATCACGGTCGTCATGCCCACCGGCTTCAAGAAAGACACGTGGGTGACGTCCGTGCAGATCAAGCCGGAGTTCCCGGAGATCACGCATCACCTGTGCATCAGCTACGTTCCGCACAACCCAAGCTACAAGTACGGCGTCGCGTACTGGGCGGACAAAGATCGCGACGGCGACGGCTCGGCCCTGCCCGACAAGGGGCCGACGTTTCTCGGCAGCGGCACCGCGCGAAGCAGCGACGACGATCCCACGCCGGTTACCGTCCGCGAGGGAGTACGCGTGCCGCCGCCGTCCGGCGCCGAAGACTGCTATCTGCCGGGAAACTTCGCCGCAGATTACCGGCCGATCAACGCGGCCAAGTTGATTCCAGCGGGCTCCGACATCACGTTCAACCTGCACTACACGCCGAACGGAAAGGCGCTGACCGATCACGTGAAGGTCGGGTTCACGGTGATCGACAAGGCGCCCGAGCGGCGTTACCTGTCGTTCCTCACGAGCTCGCCCACCGATCCGAAGCGGTTTGCGATTCCGCCGAACACGCCGAACTGGGAGAGCCCCTACGCCGAGGTCACGTTCCTGCAGGACGCCGAGCTCGTGTACCTGATGCCGCACATGCACGCGCGCGGCAAGGACATGACGTATTCGCTCGAGTTTCCCGACGGACGGAAGCAGGTGATTCTCAGCGTGCCGCGCTACGACTTCAACTGGCAGCTGGGCTACAACGTGTCGATCCACGTGCCGAAGGGCACGAAGCTCCACGTGGACGCGCACTTCGACAACTCGACGAGCAACAGGTCCAATCCGGATCCCAACAAGACCGTCTACTACGGGACGATGACGTGGGAAGAGATGATGAACCCCTTCTACAGCGTCGTCGTTCCCATAGACGCGGATCCGCGAAACGTGGTCCGCAGCAAGCACCAGCAGGTCGGCGGCGGGGGCTAGCAGCCCGCGGCGAACATGGAGAGATGACGATGAGCCTGGCGAAAACGGCGTTGATTTTCACCCTGGCGACGGCGGCCGTCGGCGCCCAGGTCAATATGGGCGAACAGAAGCCCGAAGCCGGTCTGCCCTTCACGATGACCCCGGTGACCACCTTCGAGCTGCCCTGGCGGCTCGCCTTCCTGCCCGACGGCCGCATGCTGATCACGGAAAAGATCGGGCCTGTGTGGCTGTTGTCCCCGCAGGGACAGAAGATCGCCCCGGTGGGCAACACGCCCCCGGTCTATTGGCAGGGTCAGAACGGCATGCACGGCGTGTTCGTCTCGCCGCGTTTCGCTGCCGACCAGAGTATCTATCTCACCTATGCCGAGCCGGGTGACTACGGCGGCGGCCTGGCGTTGGCCCGCGCGAAGCTGAACGCCACCGCCACCTCGGCGAGGCTCGAAAACTTCGAGGTGCTGTGGCGCCAGCTGCCCAGAGGCAAGGGCGGCCAGGAAGGCGCGGCAGTGGCCTTCTCGCCCGACGGCCAGTATCTGTTCCTCACGGTGGGCGACCGCCAGCGCTTCACCCCTGCTCAGGATCCGGACCAGCCCGTCGGCAAGATCCTGCGCCTGACGCTCGACGGCAAACCGGCCCCGGGCAATCCCAACTTCGGCAAGACCGGCGCGGCCACGGTTCCTCTCATCGATCCGCCCCGTGACACCGAAGCCGCCAAGACGGCGAAGGTGGTGAGCACCTATGCCTTTACCGGTCCCAACCTGACACCCGCTGAGACCTGGGCCACAGGCGTCCGCACACCCTATGGCCTGGCGTTTTCGCCCACGGGCGAATTGTGGGAGGTGGAGCACGGCCCGCGCGGCGGCGACGAGCTGAACCTGATCGAGAAGGGCAAGAACTACGGTTGGCCGATCGTCTCTTATGCGCCGAACTACAACGGCGTGCCGATTCCGAGTCCCGACACGCGGCCGGATCTGACCAAGCCGGTCATCTACTGGACGCCTGTCATCGCGCCGGGCAACATCATGTTCTACAAGGGCGCGATGTTCCCGCAGTGGGATGGCTCGGCCCTGATTGGCGGCATGGGGAGCCAGACGCTCAACCGCGTCACGTTCGACGGCAAGGGCGGCGCCAAAGCCGCCGAACGGTGGAGTGTCGGCCATCGCATCCGCGACGTCGAAGTTGGTCCTGACGGCGCGCTGTGGATGCTCGAGGACGCCAACCCCGGCACCCTGTTCCGGGTGACGCCGAAGTAGGCGATGAGCTACGGCGACCCCGACGCCTCCGCGCCGGGCGCCACGCCGCGCTGGGAGTGGGCCTTCCGCAACGCATGACACCAACGGTTCAGGGGCGACGGGTCGCGGTGACCGGAGCCGCGAGCGGCATCGGTGCCGCAACCGCGCGGAAGCTGATGGCGGACGGCTGGCGCGTGGCCTGCCTGGATCGCAACATCGAGGGCGCCAGGGCGACCGCCGGCGATCGCGGCATCGCGGTCCTGATTGACGTCGCGGACGAGGCGTCGACCGCGGCGGCATTCGCCGGGGTGCGTGAGGCGTTCGGCGGACTCGACGCGCTGGTCACCGCTGCGGGCGTCATCGAGACGACGCCTTTCCTCGACACCACCGTGGAGCAGTTCCGGCGCCTGTTCGACATCAACGTGATCGGCTCGTTCCTCAGCGTGCGCGAGGGCGCGAAGCTGATGCAGCCCGGCAGCCGCATCTGCATCGTGGCCAGTATCTCCAGCTACACAGGCGGCGGCTACGTCGCCACCGGAGCCTACGCGACCAGCAAGGGTGCGGTGCTGACGATGATGAAGAGCTTCGCGAGGGCCCTTGGCGACACAGGCATCGCCGTGAACGCCGTCGCCCCGGGCCTCATCGACACGCCGTTTGTCGCCTCGGCCATGAGCGACCCGGTACGGCGCGCGCAGGTCGTGGCGGCGGTGGGCAAGTTGGGCACGGCGGAACAGATTGCCGAAGCGGCGGCCTGGCTGATCTCGCCGAACGCCGACTTCGTGCACGGCGCCACGCTGATCGCGGACGGCGGCATCCTCATGCGCTGATCCCTGGTTCGAGCACGCTCACGAAACATAGCCTTCCCGGCACCAACCAGGCCGGGAACGAGGCAGCTCATGTGAAGGAAACGAACAACGCGTAGGCACTGATGAGTGGGCCGCACAACGGGATCTATCGTGCAGAGCCTTAGGTGAGTCAGCGACGGGACCTCTGCTCGAGCATCACCGCGAGCTGTGTCTGGCGGTCCGTGAGCGCGCGCTGAAGCACTTTCCGTGTTGTGGTGTCTTCACTCTGTGCGAGGGCACGTTCCAATCGTCCGATCTCGCTCGCCAGTTCGACTTCCGCCGGAGCGCAATTGGCGCTCCTCAGGATCGAATAAGCCATCCGCAGTTCTTCGGGCGTGCTGAAGTACTCCTCGAGGTCCAGTGGCTGGCCGGCGCCTGGCAGGTTCTCGAAAACACCCTGCTCGAGCGCCCCCCTGATCCGGTTCTCCGCGATGCGGCTGAACGGCATCGACAAGTATCGTATAGCAGTTCCCGAAGCCCAGGTGTATAACGGGTTTGTCATGAATCGCCTGCTGATCGCGACACTCGTCACTCTGGCCACGTGCAGCCTCGCTGCGCAGACGGAATGGTCCTTCCCTCACACACGCCCGAACGGACGCGCCACCCCGGAATACGATCGCAACGGCCTGCACATCGTCGTCAACTACGACTACGCGCAGCGCAATCACAAGACGAAGTGGCTGCTCCTCGATCTCGCGATCGCATCGAGGCAGTCGTTCGTCCTGCACAGCAAGGACGTCACACTCCTGACTCCCGACGGCCGCAGCCTGCCGGTGGCGCCGCAAGAGGAACTGCTCGAAGACAGCGCGGGCATCACCCTTGCGCTGCAGAACGCGCGCATCTGGAGACGCAACCTCACGTCGTATTTCAGCCAGCGGAGTGGCGGCGTTCCGAACGAGCAGATCAGGTTTCAGGCGTTTCAAACCGGAGGAACGGCCTCCAGTCAAGTCACCGTCGACGGCAACCACGTGACCGGCGGGCAGCTGCTCTTCAGAACGCCTCGAGGAAGCTGGGACGCGGGGACCCACCGGCTCGAGGTCAACACCGCTGCGGGCCTGGCCGCGCTGCCGATCACACTCGAATAGCAACCGACCTCGACGCTTGATTCTTCATCACATCGAGCTTCTCCAATTCTTCCTGGCCCATCGCGACGACATCGCCGAGCGACTCCAGGGGGTGCTGAACGCCCAGCGAAAGCCGATCGAATACCTGCAGGACGCTTCCCTTCTCTCTCGTGACGTCGAGGATTGCTTCTTCACGCTCACGGGTGTCACCCACAGCCAATCGCGTCTTCGAGGTCAATTGGAAGACGCGCATGGGTCAAGTGGATTCAGACCGCGCGAGATGCCGGGACTGCATAACGGCCTGATCGATCCGGGCGAGGTGATGACACGCGTCTTCTATTTGTGGCGGCAGACGCGCTGGCCGGGTCGCAATGGTCGCGTCCGTTACGCGCATACGCTGTTCAACCTGTATGTGATTCGATGCCTCGAGATGTTGAGCATGCGCTTGTGGGATGACGACTCGAGTCGCGCTGGCGATCGGCTCTCGCACGTCCAGGGCCTGCTCGACCAGCTCTGGACGACCACACCGGCGGATCAGCCGGTGTTCGTGCGGGATGCGCGATGGCTGATCCAGATGGCGCAGAGCCCCGCGACCGATGGATTGGGCGCCTATTTCGAAGTCGCGGAACAGATCGATGAGCTCTCGGACGAAGACCGGATTGAGATCCACAAAGCCGGCGTTCGAATGGCGGCCGGGCACCTACGTTCCCAGATTCGCTACTACTCCACGAAGAAGGCTGTGCCGTTTGACGAGCCGAGCGTGGTTCTGAGCACCCGCACCTCCAACGCGCTTGATTTCGCCCTGATGATTCAAGCGCTCGTGCCGCTGCTCGAGGCTTACGAACGCGCCTGGCGCAGTGACGACGGCCGGAAGCGGCTCGAATTGGCAGACGCCATTTGTCAGGGCGTTTCGCCGGATCCGGAGTTGTTTCTGAATCGTGTCGACTTGCTGGGCGCGTACAGCATGATCGAGCATCTCTTCGTCACGACGGATCGCGATGGGCACGCCGTCTATACGCCCATGGGACGCCGGCACGTTCAGCTGCTCCAGGAATATGAAACACGGATCGGCCGCGTGTCGAAGCCGCTGTCTGACGATTGTCCACGCTTCCGGCCCGTGGACGGCGCCTATTCTCCGTACGGCATCCTTTACGGGTTTTCATCCCATCTCCTCGAACATATGGCGCTCAAAGCCTCGCAGCCTGATGCCGCGACGCGCTTCAGCCTGGAAGACGTCTTTGCTGGTGGAGACGCAGGCAAGCTGGCCTGGGTGAGCGGCTGGCGGAAGCTGCCGCACCTCCAACGTGAAGTGGAAAAGCTCTTCGACTACCCCCAGCAGTTTGCCGAAGACATGTTCGATCGGATCGAGCAGGCGCTGCGCAGACGCGCGTCAACTGGCGAGGCGAACGCCGGTGTTCGAACCGGGCGCCTGTTCATCCTCCCCGGGGATGATCGACCGGCTGATTCGACGGTGTTGGTGACTCCGGAGTCGTATGACGAGATCCAGCTCTTGAGCGATCGGCGTGAGGGGCGGTGCCTCCTCAGTTACAAAACGCCGGGCGGATGGGTTGCGATTACAAAAGCCATCCTGACCGAAGTCCTGGGGGCGGGGGCGGATGTGCAGATCGCCGGGCTGCCCCCTGAGGCCGCTGGCGCGTTGAAGCTGATGTGTCCCGGCCTGGTGAGGTGAGCTACTCCCACCCGCCGTTGCGCTTCTCCACCGGCAGGATCCGCATGAACGCCTCCACGGCGTGGATCTGGCCGTCGTAGACCTTGAACGTCTCCCACACCGTCAACTGATCGCCGCCGCGCTCGCGCACGCCCCAGGCCATGCGCAGCCAGACGATGCCCATGCGCTCATCCGCAGCGATGATGCGCGTCTGCACGTCACCGAGGCGCTCGAAAATCGCGAGCGACTGCGTGGAGATGTTCTGGCAGCCGGGGGCGAACTTGCAGTCGGGCCCGGCCATCACCTGCCCGTTCTCGAAGCGATACGCGTTGGGCGCGAAGGGTGCGTTCACGGCGGCGAAGGTCTTCGCGGCATTGAGCCCTTGCGGGTAGTGGAGCGCCGCTTTGATCGCCTCGTCGCGGGTGGCGAGCTGTTCGGGACGAGGGGCGTAGTTCATCACTGCGCTGCCCGCGCTCAGGCCGTCGATGTTGAAGATGAGCCCTTCCGCCCGGCCGCGTGTGGCCACCAGCTCGATTTCGGTGAGCGTGTCGGCGACCACCTTCACCCGCACGACCAGGAGCACGGGCGCTCCGGTCTCCTCCACCACGACATGGGCGCCCGCCACGCCGGCGCGCTCGTCGACGATGTCCTGGCGGAAGCCGCGCAGGCATTCGCGGTCACATCTGTCGGCGGCAGGCTGCGCCGCGTTCGCGGCGGCGCTCCACGCGCAGCACACCAGCAGCAGTCCGACGATCGCCCTCTTCCTCACGCCGTTCACTATTTCTTCTGCCCGGTCGGATACTTCGCGAACATCTCCGTCACCGCGCCGCCTATCACAGCTTCGAGCTTCGCGCCCTCCACGTCGATCGGCTTGTCTGTACGCAGCTGCACCATCCGTTCGCGCGTGCCGGGATCGAGGAGCGCGATCAGCAGCGTACCAACCGAATATTGCGGCAGCGCGCCCGCGCTGTCGGGCTTCGCCTTCAGGTCCACGTCCGTGCGCCTGAGTGAGAAATAGGTCACCAGCACATCGGGTTTCCCAGACGCGGCTTTTGTCATGCCGACGCGCGCCAATTCCTTGTCGATCGCCGCGACGATTTGGTTGTCGACCGCCTTGTCAGCCGACGGCCCACCCTTCGTCCACGAGTACGTCTTGAACTTCCCGGGATCCACGCCTTTCGCCACCGTCACGGTGACACCGTAAACCGGCATTTGCGCGCGCAGCGCCGCGGAAGCCATCACACACATCACGGCTACGACGATCAACCTTTTCATCCGTTCCTCCTGGAGCGATGAGTCACAAGCCGACCCTCTCACTGTAGGCTCTCGGCGCGCCCCTAGTCAAAAGGCAGCCGGTTAGAACGCCGACACGAACGACCGTCCGGCCCGGGCTTCGCGCACCGCGACCGGAAGATCGACGACGAGCCGGGTCTTGACGACGTAGCCGGTCGCACCCGCCAGTTTCGCCGCCAGGACGAATTCCTCCCCGTCGTGAACGGTGAGAAACACGATCGCCGCCATCACACCGGCCGCGCTGAGGCGGGACGCGACCTGGAGGCCGCTGATGCCGGGCATCGAGATGTCGAGCACGACAACGTCCGGCTGAAGCGATTGGGCGGCTGCGAGCGCCGCCAGCCCGTCCGTCACCGCTCCGACGATCTCGCATTCCCCGGCGAGCGCGGCAGCGGCCCGGGCCAGCATCGCCTCGCTGTCGTCAACGAGCAGCACGCGCGTTGGACTAGACGATGTGGTGCTTGACGGCATACTGAACGAGCTCGGCGGTCGTCTTGACCTTGAGCTGTTTCATCATCTGATACTTGTGAAAGGCGATCGTCCGCGGCGTCAGGTTCATCACGCTGCCGACCTGTTTCATCGACCGTCCCTCGGCGAGCAGCTGCAGCACTTCCCGCTGGCGGGGCGTCAACTGGTGCGGCACCTCGGCGTGCATCAGCGCGTGGACCAGGTCGTCGGCGACGAGCGGCGTGATATAGGACCGGCCCTGCATGACGGCGCGGATCGCCGCCGGCAGCTCGGACACCTCCGAGCGCTTGAGCAGGTAAGCAGACGCCCCTGCCCGAAAAGCCTCGGCCGCGATCTCGGCGTCCTCGTTCATCGTCAGGAACACCAGCTTCACGTTGCGCAACTTCCGCTTGATCTGGCGGGCGGCCTCGAGGCCGTTCAAGAGCGGCATCGAGATATCGAGCACGATGACGTCGGGCTTCAGCCGCTCCGCGGCCTCGACCAGCGCCCGTCCATCGGACACCTGGCCGACGATGTCGCACTCGCCGGACAACAGTGTCTCGAATGCTCCGAGAAGGAGCACGTGGTCGTCAGCCAGCAGCACTCGAGGCACACTCATAAACGTTACCGCACCCGCCTCCCGTGTTGTCTATGCAGAATCGGCACGGCGGATAAGTCAGACCGAAACGGCATCATCAGTCGCATGAATCGGCACGACCACCTCGATAGTGGTTCCAACGCCTGGCGTCGAGCGAATCGCGAGCGTGCCGTCAACGGTTTCCAGCCGCTCGCCCATGCTGATCAGGCCGAGCCCGCTGCCCCGCGCCGCGTTGACGTCGAACCCGACGCCATCGTCTGCGACTGTCAGGGCAAGCTGGTGCGCCGACCCGATCAGGCGGACGGATATCTGGCGTGCGCGGCTGTGCTTGAGAGCGTTCTGCACCGCTTCCTGCACGGTACGGAACACACACACCGTGACGTCCGGCGGCAGCGCAGACGGCACGTCGTCGTGCGTGAACGTGACCGGGATGCCGGATGCCGAGAACTCGTCCACCAGCCCCTTGAGCGCCGGCACGAGGCCGATCAGCCGCAGCCTGGCGGGATGCAGACGGTGCGAGAGGTCGTGCACGCTCTTTGCCAGAGTCCGCGCGCGGCTCAACGCTTCGCCGGCCAGGAGTGCAGGATCGACCGGTCGTTTCAACAGCAACTCGAGATCGATCGACAGCAGGATCACCTGCTGACTGATGTCGTCGTGCAGCTCGCGCGCAATCCTCGCCCGTTCCGTTTCCTGTGCGTTCAACAGCCGTCCGCCAAGATCACGGACCCGTTCGAAGCTCGATCGCAGCTCCTGCTCGCGACCCCGCACCCGCGCCTCGGCCCGGCGCAGTCTCGCCCGCTGAACGAGCAAGCCGGCGATGAGCATCGTCTGGACGAACACGACCGCGGCGGAGCCCACGATGTAGGGTTTGTAGCGATCCCATGCGGTGGGCTCGCGGAACAGCACGCGCGTGCCCGCCGGCACCCGGGCCGTAGCGATGCCCCAGCGTTGCAGCTCGCGCCAGTCGACCTGTGCCTCGTTCAAATCGGCAGCGGACACCGGAATCGTGTCAGCCGCTTCGCCTCGAAGCACCCGGACCGCGAGTTGAGCAAGGGCGTCGGTTTCGGCGGTCTGGCTCTTGAGGCTGCCCCCAACGATGCCGTGGCCCAAGGCGGAATCGACCCAGCAGTAGATCGGCGCGTTGGCCACGGCAGCCAGGCCGTCCAGATACTCCAGCGGGTGAACGCTATGGCCGGCGCCGTCCCGGCTCGCGACGAGATAGTAGACCAGGGACTGCTGCGGCAGCGATGCGAGCCGTGTGCGCAGCGCTTCTGTCGTGAGCCCCGCCAGGTAGGTGATCGTCAGTCGAGGTTCGAACCTCGCGAGCTGCCGACGCGCCAGGCGCTCGTACTCCACGCTGCCGGGATCGGCGCCGCTGACGACGAAGACACGGCGGGCCTCCGGCTGGAGGGCCGCCGCCAGATCGAGCGTCCGTGCGAGGTTCAGCTCGGACACGATGCCGGTGGAATTGAGCATGCGGCGCGACGCTGAAGACGTGGCGAAAAAGACAACCGGTGTGTCCGGAAACAGCTCGTTGTGGGCGTCGCCGATGAACTGCAGCGCGAGGTCCTGCATCGCGATGATGACGTCGAAGCGCAGCCCCCGGTATTTCGATCGCAGGAAGCCGCGGAATGTTTCCCTGTACAGGGGATCGGGAAACCTGCCGCGGTCGATGTACTCGGAGTAGTAGTCGAGTTCACGGTCCAGGCCGGCCTCGATGACGCGCGGCAGCTCGCGCTCACCCACGACCGAAATCTGCGCGTCGCGCCGGGTCGAGTAGAGCACCAGCACGCGCGCCGGCGGATCCGCGGCCCATGCCGACTCGATCCCGCTCAGGCAGGCGAGCAGCGTCGCAACCGGGAGCAGGCAGGCCTTGAATCCACGGCGTCTCATAAGTATTCAGAAGTCGATCTCGGCTGTGAACCTGAGAAAACGCGGCGTCAGGATTGTCAGGGGCTGCAGCCACGGCCCGTTCGGAACGAACGCGTTGTTGTAGGTCAGCACCGCGCTCGAATTGAGCGCGTTGTAGATGTCGAGCGCGATGAGGGAACGCGAGCGGCCATGTTTCAGCGTCTTGCCGACGCGAACGTCCAACTGGTTGATTCGATCGCCGTACATCGTGCCAGGCGTCACGAGGTTGACCGTGACGTTCGGCGCGTTACCCGAGAGACTTCTGCCGAGCGACGGTATGACTGCCGCATTCGGTACGGCGTAGTTGGCCGCCAGCATCGCGCCGGGCTTGCTCTGGAACACCGCCGACAGCTGAACATCGACTCTTGGGATCTCGTACGACGAAAATGCCCGCAGTTGGGTCAGGATGCCGAATCCGACGTGGCAGTACGGACTCGCCGTTGTGACGGCAGAGCCGTTCAGTCCGGCGCCAAACGCGCTGGTACCCGTTGCTGTCGTGGCCAGTTCGGGCAGCCGGCCGCGGACGCCGCAGCTGTCGGCCACGGTCTGGCCCGTGCTCGTCCCTCCTCCAAACGTGAGCCGTCGGCCGAGCCGGATGTTGGCTGTCACGTCCACGCCGTTGAAATACTGAGACCAGTCCCCGTACCCCGACGAATCCGCGATGAGATTGTTGACCTGTCCGGCTTTGCCCGGGACCACGTCGTACAGACCCGACACGGCGTATCCTCCGCCACCGGGCAGCCGGGCGTCAGCGGGAGCGACGATCTCGAACGGCGTCAGATCGGAGGGCTGGAGCGCCAGGTTGTCGGCGACGAAGAAGCCGTGATACCAGCGGCGCGTGTAGGACACATCAACGAGAGAACGGCCTCGAATCTGCTGCTGCAAGGAGACGCTGAGATTCCAATCCGACGGCCGCACGCCCCAGCCATCGAGAACCGCCGGCGCGAAATTGTTGGTCAGAATATTCTGGCCGAAGCTCGTGTTCGACAGCGCGCCGCACAGATCGCCGCCGGCCGCCCGGCGATCCTGGGCGGCGGGGTTCAGCAGATCGCAGTCGGGCACGAAGTTGCCGTTGGCATCCGTCCAGGACCTCGTCACGCCGGCCGTGCCGAACGCGGACGTCGTCTGCGGCAGCCGCAGCGTCGGGTTGGTGTTGGCGTAGTTGCCGGACACACCTGCGCCCTCGAGATATTTCCCGAGAGTCATTTTGAGGGCCGTCTTGCCCGTACCGAACACGTCGAAGACGAGGCCGGCCCTCGGTGTCACGTCCTTGTAAGAGTCGACGCCGCTCGTCTCGGGAATGACGATGGCCGCAGGCAGGAATCGCGACGGCCCCTCCTGCTGAGCCGGGAACCAGCTGCGGGCGCGGTCGAACCGGACCGCGCCCTGCAAGGTCAGACGCTCGCGCGTCCACCGCGCCTGCGCAAAGACGCCATCCCACGAGGCGCGTGCGTTGTTCACCCACGGTGAAATCGATTCGGTCAGCTGATTCGGCACGCCGTTGTTGAACCGGTAGGTCAGGTTCTGATTGTTCGTGAACCAGGTCCGGTCGTCGGTCATCAGCGTGTGCTGGTACCCGACCTTCAGGCTGTGCGTGCCTGTGACGTAGGACATCGAGCCGGTCCACAGATACGAACCCGTGTGGGCGACGCTGAAGTCCTGCGATCGGTACGCCAGCCCAGGAATGCCGCCGTTCGCCGCGCAGCCGCTCGCGCACTGCTCGACGACGCGAATCAGGTCGCGTGTAGGATTCGGTGACCGCTCGAAGTTGCCCACGCCGAATCGCGTCCCACCGTAACCCACGTCGATCGACAGCCGGCTGGTGACAGGCGACCACCACCTGGCCTGCGACACCGTGAGCGGCCGACCGAGAACCCCGACCGCTTCGGGCGATGACTGCGCGGGTTCCGAGAGCCCTGGCGTGGCTCCGGTACAGGCGCGGCACAGCGACTGCTGATCCCAGAAGACGCTGACGCGATTGCGACGCGTCACCTGCCAGGTGACGCGTGCGCTGGCGTTGTCGAACGTCCGGTCGGAGTATTCCCGCCGGCTGAAGTCCGGTGCATACAACCACTTCGCCGGATCGCCGGCGTTCAGGTTGTAGTAAACGCTGGCGCTGTCCCTTGCGCTGCCGCCGGTGTGCGCGTTGACGAAGTACCAGAGCCGATCACGCACGATCGGCCCCCCGAGCGTTCCGGAGAAGTCGTACACCCAGGTCAGTGGCGTGGCTGCCGAGACGCCCTGGCTTTGCAGCTCGGCGGTCAGGTTGTCTGATTGAAGTCCTCCGCCGGAGCCGCTGGCGAACAGTGCGGCATTCAGGGTGTTACCGCCCATCCTGGGCACGATGTTCATCACCAGCCCACCGGTTTCGTGTTCGCCGCCGGCGTCCCTGGTGACGAACGTGACCTCTTCCGACTGCCCGGTGTCCACGACATAACTGGTGGCCGAATTGCCGCTCGGCGGGCTCCCGACTGTCAGTCCGTCGAGGGTCAGACGCCCCTCGTTGGTGCGCCCGCCATGTATGGGAAACGAAACCGACGCCGTACCGGTCACGGTATCGTTGCCGCTGGTCACGACGCCCGGCACCAGCACGAGCAGCGCGTTATAGCTGCGCACCGTGGGCAGCGATCTGATCACGTCCGCACCGAGCGTCAGGTCGTGCCCCGCACCGTGCACATCGACGGCTGGAACCGAGCCGGTGACCGTGACGGTTTCCGACAGCGGCCCGACAGCCAGTCGCGCATTGACCGTCGCGGTGAACGTGCCGGCGAGCTCCACCCCATCCTGCTGGAAGGAACTCCAGCCCGCGAGGACGAACCGCACCGAGAAGGTCCCGGGACGCAGATCGTCGATGCGGTACTGACCGGCGGCGTCAGTGACGGCGATGCGGGTTTTCTCGATGAGTCCGGGGCTGCTGGCTTCCACGGCAACGCCAGGGAGGACGGCGCCGGACGAATCTTTCACGGTGCCGGCAATCGCGGCCTGGGCAAACGCCGCCGCCGGGGCGCACGCCAAACCGAGAATGATGACGACGGCTTTCATGCCTCCTCTCGCTGGCTCGTCAGTCATCTTAGCCCGCGTACCACTCTGTCCGTTACATTACCTTCGCCCTGTCACTTTTGCCCGTGAAACCTGTCACTTGACGGGGTTTCCGCGGGCCGGCGCACGCATTACTGTCTTCCGCGTGAAGCTCACGGGTGTCGAGAGTCACAAACCTGGCCGCCCCGGAGTGTCGAGGCTGGCAGCGGTGGAGCGGGCCGAGGCCTATGCGCGGGCGCACGCCAGCACGCCGGTCCCCGTTTCGACGCTGTGCCAGATCGTCGGGCTCAGCGAACGCGGCCTTCGCAATGCGTTTTACGGCGTGCGCGGCATGAGCCCCAAGCGCTGCCTGCTCGCCGGGCGGCTCCAGCTGGTCCGCCACGCATTGATCGGCGCGCCGCCGAAGCCGGGTGCCGTCACCGGCGTCGCAATGCGCTACGGATTCCACGAATTGGGACGATTTGCGGGCAGCTACAAACAGGCCTTCGGAGAAACCCCGTCGGAGACACTGCAGAGCGTCGGCCGAAAACAGGTTCGCGGCACGGCTGCCGGGGCTTAGAGGTCACACCAATGCTTCCACAAGTCACAGACCGAACCGCCAGCACGGTGCACGACATCGTCCCGCACGCCACCAGCCCGAGTTCAAGCCGGCTCAGAGCCGATCCGGCCCACGGCGCGGGAAGCCCCCTGGCCGTTCACCGGCTCATTGCCGACCTGTCCATCCGCTTTGTCACGATCGCGACGGACGCAATCGACGGCGCCGTGCTGGAGAGCCTGCGCCTGATCGCGGACGCGCTGCAGTTCGATCACGCCATCCTGTGGCGCGCTGACGGAAACAAGGTCAGCATCGTGGCCTCGCATCTGGGCCACAAGCATCCCCTGCGCCCACTTCCCGACCCGGTGGCGCTGACCTCGATGTCCTTCATGGCCTCGGCGCTTCTCAGCCGCGAGGCCACGTGGATGACCCGGCTCACGGACCTTCTCGATCCGATCGATCGGGCCACGAGCCTCCGGCAGGGACTTCGATCGGCGGTGGTGGTCCCGGTCGCGTTGACTGGCGGCGACGACGAACGTGGCGCCCTCGCTTTCATCTCGGCGACGAGGGAACATGAGTGGACGCCGGCGGCTGTAGAGCAATTGCGGCTCGCCGCCGGCATGTTGAGCCAGGCGCTCGCCCGGCAGGCCAGCGAGAGGGCGCTCGAGCGGGCGCGCAACGAGCTGGCCCGGGAGACTACGACAGGCGAGGCTCCGCTCGGTCGTCCGATTGCCGGGACGCAAGTGTCCCACCTGACCGTATCGGTTGGCGGCGCAATCCGGCAGGCGCTGGCGCAAGCCGAGCTGGTCGCGCGCACACCGGCTACCGTCCTGCTGCTGGGCGAAACCGGAGTCGGCAAGGAAGTCTTCGCCAGGGCCATCCACGAGATGAGCCCGCGGCATCAGCGTCCGATGATTCGCGTGAACTGCGCGGCCATCCCCAGTGCGCTGATCGAAAGCGAGCTGTTCGGCCGCGAGCGTGGCGCGTACACGGGAGCCGTTTCGCGGCAAATCGGCCGTTTCGAGGCAGCACACCAGTCGACGATCCTGCTCGATGAGGTGGCCGAGCTGCCGCTCGACGTGCAGGTCAAGCTGTTGCGGGTCCTTCAGGAGCGCGTCATCGAACGGCTCGGGAGCGCGCAGTCAATCGGCGTCGATATCCGCATCATCGCCGCGACCAATCGGTCGCTTGAACAGGCGGTCGCCGACAAGACCTTTCGCGAGGACCTGTTCTACCGTCTGAACGTCTTTCCCATTACCGTGCCGCCGTTGCGCGAGCGGATCGAAGACATCCCCGGGCTCGTGTGGGAGTTCGTCGAAGAGTTCTCGAAATCGTTCGGCAAGCCAATCGAATCGATCTGTCAGGACTCGATGCGGCTGATGCAGCACTACGCGTGGCCCGGCAACGTCCGGGAGCTGCGCAACGCGATCGAGCGGGCTGTCATCCTGGCCACCGGTCCCAGGCTCACGGTACCCCTCCCCCAACCCCCGATCCCTCACCGTCAGTCGTCACTCGCCGACCTCGAGCTCGAACACATCCGCGCCACGCTCGAGAGCACGAACTGGCGAATCCGAGGGGCAGGGGGAGCCGCCGAGCGCCTCGGGCTCAAACCGACGACGCTTGACAGCCGCATCGCGAAACTGGGGCTGGTGCGTCCGAGAGCGGTTCGAAAGCATGGCGCACCGTCCCTCGTAGATTGAAATAAGGTCCGAAGTGGAATCGCTGAAGTCCCTTCGATGCGGGCGGGCCTCCGAAATTCTGGAAGCCCGCCGCATCGAAGACGGCTCCTGGCGCAACCCCCCTGGTCAGCCAGTCGCCTAGATCAGGCGCCGCCTGAGGGTCAGGGCGAACCCGACCGCGAGCGACACGACGCTCGTCAGGCCAACGAGGGGCCACGGGCTGGCGGTCTTCGGCAGCGTTCGGGCGGCCGACGCCGACTGCGTGGATGAACCACTGGACCCCGCTGGCGCCGTGGAACTCGTGGGTGCCGTGGTCCGCGACGATGCCGTGGAGCCCCCTGGTGAGGTTGCCGAGGTTGTAGAGTTTGCCGAGCTAGCCGACCGGGCTGGTGCCGGTGCCGGCGCCGCTCCTCCTGAAGCAGCCCTCGCCGTGGCGAGGGACGCGTTGACCTCGCGTTCCGTCATGACTTTCGGCGGCAAAGAAGTAATGATCACCGCGCTCAGCCGATCGCCTTCACGGAGCTCCGATAGCTGCACGGGTTGACCGTCCCGAACGATCCTCACGCCGCGCTTGTCCACGTCTCCCTGCGTGAAGCTCTTGACCCCCTCCGCTGTTCGCACGATGACGCCCGCACCGGAACGCACCACGACCTGGCCGTTCTTCACCTCGGTGACCGTCACGGGCGTGACCGTCGTTCGCGTCGTGATGGTGGCCGTGCCCTTCATGCCCACCCTCAGCTGGTGCACGGACATCTGTTGTCCGTTGACGGTGAAGCGGAAGTCATCGGCGACCGTCAGCTCCCTCGTCCCTTCCGGCAGCCTGACGACCAGCAGATTGCCGTCCACTGCGAGCACTTCGAAGCTCTTTGTTTCCGACGATGATGTCGTCGTCTGCGCCAACGACCCGACGGCGGTCAACCACACCACCGCCGCGGCCATGGCCACCCTAGTCATTGAACGTGCCATACACTTCTCCATTTCTGTCTGTTCGAGCATTTACGGACGCCAACCTATCCCCCGCGAGCACCGCACGGACGATGAACCGCCGGGGCGCGGAGCCGATGTAGTAGAAGGGATAACAGGTCACCAGCGTCAGCGCGCGCGTGGACGTCGGGTCGAGCACCGAGACGTCTTCCGGATCCACCACCCACGTCCGCTCGACGCGATATGAGTCGTTCCCCTGGATCGTCTCGAGCTCAATCACATCGCCCGGGACGATGTCCTTCAGTCCCCTGAAGAAACCATCCCGGTGTCCGGCGATGCCGGCGTTTCCTTCCGTTCCCGGTTTCGCCGTGCCCTCGATGTGGCCGACGGCGCGGTCGAGTGTGCCGTCGTCGGTGCCGGGCAACACCGGCGCCTCGAGACGAATCTTCGGGATTCGGAGCACCGCGAGCGGAACGGGGGCCGGGTCGCCGAGCGCCTTCTGCCAGGCGCTGACGCGATGGGCGGACCAGAGGGACTGATCCGGCGTACCGGCCGGCAGCGCGATCGACCTGAGCGTCGCGAAGCGTTCCAGACTCTGCCGCGTGGACGTGGCAGACCGGAAGTGGAACACACCCCATCCGGCAAGGCCCACGAAGCCGATGATCAGGCAGGTTCTCTCGACGAGCAGCAGCCGGCGGCGTGCTTCCATACGTTTGCTGAGCCGACGCGCGCGAGCGGCCCGGTCAGAACTTCAGGCCGAAAGAGTTCGACCAGCCGTAGTCGTTTCTCGACAACCCCGGGGGCGGCAGGCTGTCGAAATTCTCGAAGATCCCAATCCGGAAATACCAGTCGCCGGGCAGATTGAAGTCGAGGTCGAACTTGTAGTTGATCCGGTACCGGTCGTCGATTGTCAGGCTGGGGTAGTACGTGAGCCGTGTGACCAGGTCGGCGAACTTCATCTTCTCGGTCATGAATTCCGTGCCGATGTACGCCTCGGCCGAGTCCTTCGTCGGGATCGCGGGATCCGTGTACTGTTCATTCGTCCAGGCGAGCCCGCCGCCGAGCGCCAGATGCTGCGCCGCCGAGCGAAACAGGTATCGCCCGCCGCCACCGCCAATCGTGGTGCGGAGGTCGAGCTTCTGTTCGTCGCTGTTCATGAAGTCCTGGGTGGTGTTGACGTACCAGCGGTCGCCGAGGAGATACCTGAAGTCGTTCCCGAAGTCCCAGCGCTGCGTCTCGGGCGCGTTCGACTGCGAGCTCTTGAACGCGTTGGCCAGCGCCGTATCGACAACCTGCTCGTCCCGATACAGCAGGGTCCCTCCGAGCGTGAGCTGCTTGGCCGAGTTCGCCTGCGTCATGCTGTAGCCGAAATCGAAGCCGGCGTCGAACCGGGACCAGAACGATCGCTCGAATGGCACCATCGCGGCCAGGTCGGCCAATAGCACGGTGTCGTTCCCGATGAGCACCGTCGCCTTCTTCGCCGGATCGACCTTCAGCGTGCCGGACAGCCGTTTTCCGTCGAACGTCTCGACCAGGAACTGCCGATCGCTCTCGATAGACGCGATCTGATCCCATTCGATCTTGAAATCGGAGTCCGAATAGGTGGTTTCGATCGTCAGCACGTCCTTTTCGACCTTCTTGATCTCACCCACGATCTTCTCGCCGCTGAGCGTCGTCACCACATCCGTCGCCGCCCTTGCGCTGGCGGCGGGGACGAGGAGCAGAAGAACCCACAGGAACCTCACGCATCGCGCTCTGGACAGCATGGCTCCGGGCTACTTGGGATCGATCTTTCTGATGTTGTTGCCCTGGAGGCCGAGCCCGCCCATCAACCCCTTCTGGCTGAAGATGAAGGCATAGATGTCGTCGTTCATGGTCGTGGTCGTCGACGACTTGGCCTTCCCCTCGTCCATCACGACGACGGTCGGGCCGACACCGACCTCGAACCCCTTGGCCACGTCCAGCTGCTCCAGGGCCTTGGCGTTCATGAAGAACATCGCGTAGCCATACGTCTGCCCGCCCGCCTGCAGGCCGAACGACGCGCCCGACGTGCGGTAGTACCCGACTGTCTTGCCGGCCTTGAACAGTGCGCCGTCGCCATTCTGTCCGCCGATGCCCAGGCCCGCCTTGGTGACTTTCGGGAAAACAAGGATGGCCTGGGCTTTTGCCCCGAGTGCCTTGGCCGCGGGCACCTTCGCGTAGAGGGATGCCAGGGCCGCCTGGGAATTCTTGCTGAGCTCCGCGGCCTTGTCCGCGGCCATGGCGGAGGGCGTTCCGACGGCAAGCAACGCGATCATGATGGCGCCTGTCAACGCTGTCCGTGTCATGTTCGAGCTCCCCGCCGTCGTGATGCCGCTACTTGGGGGCCTTACCCGTGATATACCCCTGCGTCGAGATTTCGGTGCGCGGCTCTTCGACGATCTTCGTGGCCGAGACCTTCATCCCCTTCCGCAAGTCGCCGACCGCTGCGGGCTTGCCCTCGACCATGAACTTGAAGGACGGCGGAACGGTGTACTCGTGGTTTTCGCCGTTTTCGTGGGTCAGAATCACGTAGTCGCCCGAGACGTACCACACGGTCCCGTTGAGCGAGGACACCGTGCGCACGGTGACCGGTTGAGTGGTCGTGAAAATCGTCGCGGTGAGCGTGGTTCCCGGCTTGAGATCTTTAATCACCTTCGGCTGTCCGTCGATGATGAACTGTTGCCCCGGCTTGAGGCTGAAGTAGCGGTAGCGGCCGCTCGGCTGCATCCTGACCAGAAGCTGGTTGCCCTCGGTCAGCGCCACTTCTCCGGTGAGCGTTGACGTCACCACGTTCGCCGCGCCCGCAGGCTCCTTGGTCGTGGTCGTTTGTGCGTGAAGTCCCGCCGCCATGACGACGGCGGACAGGCACGCGCTGACGACAAATCGTAAAGTCATCGGTCTTCTCCTTCGCGATACCGCTGTTGACGGATCCATCTACTTCCCGTCGTCAAGCGAGACAATCAAGGCTTCGGTCCAGGTGATGTCGAGCCTGTCGCCCACTTTGACCTTCTCCAGCGCCTTCTTGTCCTCGACGCGGCTGCTGTAATTCCAGCCGTTGGGACCGGTGAACGTGATCGACGGTACCGCCCGATCGATCGCCGCGATCGTTGCCGTAATCGTGCGCTGACGCGACACGGTGGCCGCTGCCTTGCCTTCAGCCCTGACGGTGCCTCCCGACGAGCTGTCGACGTACTTCTCGCTCGGCGCCTTCAGACGCAGCACGAGGTTCTCGTAGTATTTGGCGGTGATCTTGTCGCCGACCTTCAACGTGTCGAATCGCCTGATGGTCTCCGGAAAGTAGAACACGTCGTAGGTCCCGTCCGGCTTCTTCACGGTGACTTCCCGCGTCGCTTTGTCGATGGCTTCGACGCTGGCGGTGACCGTCTTCGTTTCGCCGGTGAGGGTCTTGGTTTGTGCCGCTGCCGGGACCGCGGCCAGGGCCAGCATCCCGGTGACTGCGAACATGCCGAGGGTCTTCATGGCATCACCTCTTTGTCTGTTGCGATATTAGACCGGTGGCGTCGAGCGGGCCTTATCTTTTCGATCTTTTCGAACCACAGCCATACGGCCACGCTCCAGGCATGAGCAGGCTTCGTGCCGTCGTGAACGCGTCGTTGGCGCCGACGTTCGTTCTGTGGCAATTTCGCGGGAAACCGTCGGTTCTTCGACGTACCTGGCGGAAAGCTGGCGGAACCGAACTCCGGAGTATCGGAGATCCTCTGGAGCTTCGGAGGGGGACCACAGCTGCAGGACCCGGATGGAAGCTCATCAGAAGCGGACAACCGCCCCCGATACTGTCGCTAATTCCTGGGAGGCGGAATCAAGCGGTCTGGCGGTCCCTGCCCATGCGACGCACGAAGCGGCGTAACTCCTGCGCAAGCGTCAGGCCTGAAAAAATGCAGGCCAGCACCAATGTCCCCGCGACCATCTGATTCAGCGTCGCGAGCGACCTGGCCTGGGTTGGAATCCAGTTGGGACCTGCGACCACCAGGTCGCCCCCGCGCAGCAGGACGAGCGCGAGCAACAAACCCGCGACAACCACCGCGGTGCGCAGGAACCGCCGCCACTCGGCATCGGCGAAGCGATAGCCAAGCCACGACACAGACGTCCAGAAGAATGCCAACAGCCACAACGCCGGGCGCATCGCGTAAACCGTCTCTGACGGGCTGAAGACGCCCCTTCCGCCCCAGATCCAGAAGAGCCCCGGCACGAACAACGCCAGAGCCCAGAAGATGAGACCCACTACGCCACCAATAATCTGGACCATGGGCCGCGATTGTTTAGGCGGCCAGACCGAGGACGGGACAGGAGGCAGAGACTCCGGCTTCCATCGTTCCGAATAGCGGAACTTGAACTCCAGGTATTCCCAGACGGCGAACAACAGCGTGACGCCCGCAGGAATGCAGAGCGCCGCCAGCAAAACGTCGCGGCCAAGCAGCCGCAGTACCGAGCCGGCGGTCGCGGCTCCTTGAAGCGTGAACACCGCGACGATCGCTCTGATCGCCACCCACAGCGCGAAAATGGCGCGCAGCGTGAACCAGTACAGCGGAAACAGATCCGGACTGATCAGACCGCGCGCGGGCCGATCGCGGTACCGGCTGGCCACGACCATCGGATGACCGTGCTGCTTCAGAATCGCGCTCATTTCAGCGAGGCTCAGTTCCCGCCCCAGTTCGGCGGCCCGGTCTTCCGCGAGTGACTCGAGATTGGAGCGGATTTCCGCCGCAATGTCTTCCATCTTGTCCGGAGGCAGCATCATCCTGAACGAGTGAATGTACCGGTCCAGCACTTCCTGATTCGTCAGCTCCGGCTTCATGCTTTCTTCCTTCCGGCCGCTATGGGCGCCTCGAGCAGCGTGTCAATCGCTCCGTTGATGCTCCGCCACTCGTCCAGCAGCCAGTCGAGCACCGGCCGTCCGTCCGC
Organism: uncultured Acidobacteriota bacterium; assembly: GCA_963821285.1. Taxonomy (GTDB): domain Bacteria; phylum Acidobacteriota; class Vicinamibacteria; order Vicinamibacterales; family CAVVIG01; genus CAVQJU01. Next base: position 61,956 of record CAWGDD010000008.1, on the reverse strand, counting down.
GGACAGGCGGTAGAAGCGTTTGTTCCGTTTGTCTTCGACCCGCCAGTGACTGACCAGCAGTTTCTGGCTCTCCAACCGGCGCAGGAGGGGATACAAGGTGTTTTCGTCGATCTCGAGGCCGGCCTCCTTCAACGCCTTGGCCAGCGCGTATCCGTGATATTCGGAGCGGAGTTTGGCCAGCACGGCCAGCACCAGGCCGCCGCGCCGCAGTTCCAGCCGGAGGTTTTCGAGGAGGTCTGCGTTCATGGGAGCAAGGCCGACAAGGTCATACACAGCCTATTGCACACAGTGTATGGCACACAGTATATGCCGTCAAGAGCTTTTTCCGTTGCTGATCAGAGACCGGGAAGGAGCGTTATGCTAGCGGCGAGGTGGCCCTGACGTTTCCTATCTTCCTGATGAGGTGCGGGTTGCGGCCGATGACGCGCGTCGCGTGGTCTGCGCTGCGATCGTCCTGATGCTGGAGGCATCACCGACAGACGCCTTCGCGCAGTCGCCCGTCTGTCACGCCATTCGGCGTGGCGAGTCCGCCACGCAAGCCGCACGACGCATGACCGGCAACGGCCGGAACGCGTATCAGGCGTCGTTCCAGATCATGAACGCCTCGTCGAGGTTCGTTCCCAAGTCGCAATACGACCGTATTCGTGCCGGCTGGCGGGCCTGCGTCATCAAGCCGGCCATCCGGAGCCTGTCTTCGAACGCGAATCACGTCGAAGATCCCGAACGCTGCCGACGTACCCGAAGGCGCCAACGGCTCCGGTGTTCCCGAAGTACTCGCGGCGCCCACGGCGCTCGCGAGCGCCGGCGCCGGCGAACGACGCCGGCGACAGCCGCAGGCCGCAGCCTCCGACGTCCTTCGAAGGCTCGGGGGTGTCGATCTCACGATGGTGTGGCTTGGCGCCGCGATGGTCGTGCCGTGGTTCGGGTGGCGGATCGTCGACGACTATCTCGCTCGCAGGAAGACGGCATCCATCGTCGTGCGGCACTTTGTCGATCGATTCGTCGATGAGTTCGAACGGCCACTGGTTCGCTACGACGTCGGGGAGCGTCCCGTGAGAGCGCGTTTCCGCTGCGGCGCGCGACGTGAGGCGATTCGACATTCTTCTCGCGCCGGGCGAGGGCAGGCGCTATCCGAACCTGTCGGACCACAAGAAGAACGTCGAATACGACGTGGCCCGGGTGATGCACGTGCTCGCCGATGACTCCTTCGTGAGCGGTGCGCCCTACACGCAAGCAGGATGGATCGTGGTGCCGTTTCAATTCACGGCCGATCCCAAGCAATCAGGTGTCACATGCATATCCTCCTTATGAGCGCCGGCGGCGGCGGTGGAAACATTCTGCGATCGGTGATGGCGACGTTCCGGCGCGACCTGGCGGTGACGCAGAAGACCGACCCCGGGTACGCGGAACGGCTCAGGCGCGCCGTGACCACTCGATTTCTGGACACCAACGAGTTTGCGCTGTCCGATCTGCCGCAGGAGGAGCGGTTCCTCATCGGCGCTCGCACGACCGGCCGTCTCGGCGCGAGGCACGACCCGGAGGTGGCGCTCCGCGCGCTCGAGGAATCACGCAGCGAAGTCGAGGAGCTGTTCAGCCGGTATTCGATCATCATCCTCATCGGCACGGGAGGCAAAGGCACCGGTTCGGGCACGATGTTTCCGCTTGCGCAGATCGCGCGTCAGCAGAAGAAGCTCGTGATCCCGATCTTCGTTCGGCCATCGTTCGAGCGGCACGAAGTGGACAAGCGGCACTACGACCACGCGGTGCGCGCGATCGAGCAATTCGACGCAGCGGGCATCCGGCTGATCGAGATTCTGAACGACCGCGGATACGCGGAACACGATCCGCAGCCGCAGCCGGTCGTCTGGGAACGAATGAACGTTCCCATCGCGCGCGGTCTCCGCGGCCTGATTTACGTCTTGTGGGATCTCTCGCAGGTCGATCCGTCCGATCTCTCGATCCTGTTTGCCGGCCAGGGCCGCCTGCGAATCGGCTTCGCAGAGATCGATCCTCCGGAGGGCTGCGAGCCGAGCGATGAACTGGTGGAGCACGCGGCCCGCCGATGCTGTGACAATCCGTACTACGCCTTTCACAAGCCCGCCGGGACGTCCCTGATCTGCATTGAAGGCGACTGGTCGAACCTCGTGGATGCACAGATCAAGGGACGGGTTGCCGTCGCGATGGGCGCCGATGCCAGGAGCCCCTACAGTCCGCTGTACGCCCGGGCGGTGGGCATACCGAGACCGTGGGGTGTGACGGCGTTGTTTGCCGAGTACACGGGAACGCAGCAGCCGCTCGACGTCGATTGGAGCCTCGAGAGAGGCGTGCGTACGACGGCCGACCGGCTGCGTCGAACCGATCGCGGCCGACGACGCCCGCAATCGCCTGCGCCGGTCGAGCACGCACGAATCGCATCGGATCGAAGGTCGTCAAGCCGCGCGGCGCGTGCCTTTACCACGTTCTGGGAATTTGCGGTTGCCCTCAACCGTTCCGATCCAGCGGCACTGGCGCTGGCGGGCGACGGCGTCACATCGGACATCCCCGTCGACGGAACCGAGCTGAGACGGCTGCTCGGCATGATGTGGTTTCGCACCGTGCTCGACCGGCTTTCCCGGGAGTGGCGCGAGCGGCTCCTGCACGTCCTGATCGAGAGTGCGACGGTGCCGGACCACGCAGTCAAGCGAGGCCGGCAGACCATCCATCTGCGCGAGCTCAGCTACGAGGAACTCGAGGAGATCGGTTCACACGACGTCCGTGCCGGATTGGATTCGACCCGATCTGGATCTGCTGATCGCGGTTGGCCGCTTCTGGGGAGCTGATGCGGTGAAGCGTTTCCGCTTCGTCGAGGTGCCCGAACGCCACGAACCGTCCATGATGGACAACCTGCTGCACAAGTTCCGGGACTGAGCCACGGCGTTCCTCAGCGCTACTGTACCTGCGGCCCCAGTGGCACCCGCTCGACGATCTCGATACGGGTGCCCCACGGATCGGTGATGTAGGTGATGGTGTTGCCGGCTGCGCTCTTGCGAACCGGCTCGTCCAGCTTGATGCCGTCCGACTCGAGCTTCTTCAGGAAGGCCGCATGGTTCTTGACGTCGAAACCGATGTGGTCGAGCACGCGCCCGCGCGTCTTCGCCTGCGCCGCGTCCGCCCTGGCGAACCGGACCTGCACCCCCGGAAGGTCCACGACGGGGGCGCCGTTGCGAGTGCCCATCTTCCCGCCGAAGGTCTTCGTATACCAGGCCTGCGCCTTGGGAAGTTCAGCTTCCGTCAGTGACAAGTGAACGTGTTCACCGCGGATCGGCACCGGCTGCGCCTTGTCTTCCAGGATTTCCATGCGGACGCCGTCCGGCGTCACGACGAAGGCCTGGTCGAGCCGGTTGTTGGTGCCCGGGAGCACCGCCACGCCGGCGGCCTTCCACTGTGCGGCGCGTTCCTGGACGTTGTTGACGATGAAGCCGACGTGGTTCACGACCGAACCGACGGTCGCGCCATCGCCCCGCTCGTTCTGGAGGTTCAGGTTGATGTACAGCCCGGGAAACATGATCAACGGGTTGCCGCCGGGCATGAACAGCTTGCCGCCCATGGCGAGAAAGAGCTTCTTGTTCGCTTCCACATCTTTCGACGCCAGATGCCAGTGGCCCATCGTCACGCCGAGCTCGTTGAACGGGGCTGGTTGCGCAACCGCCGTTCGTGCCGTCAGCGCCGAAGCGAACAAGAGGACGACGAGCCCGTTGATCTTCATGAATGCCTCCCTCTCAGCGACGCGTCACCAGAACGGTCTATGACTTCGAGAAAATATCCAGCGTGTAACCCGCCTTCATGAACAGATACTCGCGCGATTCGTCGGCCAGTTGCCGGAACTTGTCCATGCTGACGCCGACCATTTTTCCGCGAAGCTTCCGGACGCGGCCGCCGATGATGACGGTGTCGATGTTCCGGGCGTCCGCGGCCAGCGCCACCGTTCCGAGCGCATGGTTCGATGGGTAGACGTTGATATCGTCGCTCCGGATCGTGACGACGTCGGCTTCTTTGCCGGGCGTGAGCGACCCGCATTTGTCGGCTAGGCCGGCGCACGCTGCGCCGCCAAGCGTCGCGCACTCCAGCACCTGGCGAACGCCGACCAGCGCCGGCGCTTTCGCGTCGCCGTTGGTTTTGCGATACGTGGCCATCGCGCGCTGCACGTAGAACGCGACGCGCATCTCGGTGAACATGTCGGTGCCGTAGGACACTTCGTTGTCGATGCTGAACCCCGGCCGCATGCCGTGATCGAGCGCTTTCTGAAACGATGACACGCCTTCGCCGAGCGCATACTGCGAGTCGGATCGAGGGCACACGTTCACCGTCGCACCCGAATCCTTGACGCGCTGCCAGACAGCGTCCGGCCAGCCCTGGCAGTGGTTGAACGTGTTGTCGGGGCGGAGAAGCTTCTCGTTCGAAAAGTCTTCGAATTCCCTGCCGGCGGCGTTCGATTCGGTCGTGATGGGAATGCCGAGCCGGCGCGCCAGGGCCCAGTGTTCTCGATTCATCGCCGCAAACATCCGCAGCGTGATCAGTTGATCGGTCGATGCGAAGAACTTCTTCTGCAGCCGCTCGAGATCCTGGGGCCACTGCTTGTCCCAATCGCCTGTCTGCGGCGCACCCGACGCATGGGACGCGCGGATGCCGGAGTCGATGAGCGCCTGCACGGCCGCGTCCGAATGGGCTGCCGACCGTGAGTTGTGACTGTTGTCGATGATGCACGTGATTCCGGCATCGATGCAGCCAAGCGCCGTGATGAGATTGCCGACGTAGATGTCGTGCGGCCGGTAGTACCGGGCAAACCCGTTGTGGGTCGTCGCCATGTAGTCGGCGATCGCGCCGTCGGGAATGATGCGTCGAAGCTGACCTTCCCACGAATGACGATGCGCATCCACGAAGCCCGGGATGACGATGGTGTTCGACGCGTCGAGCACCTGGGCGCCGGATGGCGACTTGACCTGCCCGGCGCCGCCCACGGCGATGATCTTCTTGCCTTCGATCAGCACGTCTCCCTTCACGAAGTTGCCGACTTGAGGGTCCATGCTGACGATGGTGCCGCCCTTGAGAAGAATGCGGTGGTTGGACGCCGGCGCCTGACGCCTGGACCGATCGAGCGTGCCGGCATCTTCGGCGGCCTGTCCGGCGGCCGCGGCCGACGCTGGCAAGAGCGGTGCAGCCGCAGCAATGGCAACCCCGGCGCCAGCCTTCAAGAGGCTGCGTCGAGAAACCGTGACGTCTTGCCTGGGGAACTTTCCAGTTTGGTGTTTCATGATGAGGCGACCCTATTCAACCTTCACGTATTTCCTCAAGTTGTTGAGACCGACGTCCGCTGCATAGATGTTGCCCTGGTCGTCTGCCGCAATCCCCGACGCCGAAGTCCCGGTGTCCGTCATCTTGCTCAGATCGCCCGGATCGGGAATCAAGTACTTGAGCTCGCCGGTGATCGCGTTCCCGATCACGATGGCCCTGTCGTTCGCGCTGGTCGTCGGTCCCACGACTGAGCGGCCTCGAGATGGGGCGTCCGCGCTCTGGTATGTCGCGCCGACGAAGAGGTTGTCGCGTTTGTCGACAAATACCGAGCTCGGCTGACCGAACTGTTTCCATGCGGCGATGAAATGGCCATCCTGGTCGAAGACCTGGACGCGATTATTCTGACGATCGGCAACGTACACATAGCCCTTGGACCCGCCGACGAAAATATCGTGCGGCTCCCTGAAGTTGCCAGGTTCCGACCCCAGGTGTCCCCACTCCTTGATGAAGGTGCCCTTCGGCGAATACTTCACGACCCGGGCGCTGTTTGACTTGTTCGGCGCATGACCATCCGCCACGAAGATATCGCCGTTCTGCGCAACGGCCACTCCGGTCGGCCGGTCAAACGTATATGCCCCATTCCCGGCCACGCCGTGCTGACCGATCGTCATGAGCACCTGACCGCTGGGGCTTATCTTGAGCACCTCGTGGCCCATCGTGATGCCCTGCGCGTTCTTTGCGGGCATACCAAGGATCGTCTGGTCATCATTCGTATCAGTCGTCCACAGATTCCCGTCTTTATCGACGGTGAATCCGTGCGGATGCGCGAACAGTCCGACGCCGAAACCCTTGAGAAGCTTGCCCGCCGGGTTGAATTCCAGAATCGGCGGATTGGCATCGCCTCGATTGAGGCACGTGGCGTCGCCGGAGGGCTTGTCGTAGAAACAGCGGTGAAAAACCCAGACATTGCCGTTGGGAGCGACATGCACCCTGATGACCTCGCCCCATCGATGTCCATTCGGACCCTTCATGCTCGCGGGAAGCGTCGGCCAGTCCGGCACAAGCCGATACGGATTTGGGAGCGTAGAGGGTTTCGGGTTCGGCCTATCCCGGCTACCTTGGGCGTGCGCCGCTATGCCAAGGGCGGCAACCAGGACGGTGCCGACCGCGAGCGTAGCACCCAGGCGGACTGGCGCTGGCATCCTGGATCTCCATCGGCAATCAATTCCAGGTTGAGTGGAATTGACGATGTTATCGCAGGCAGAAACATACCATGGCATGGCTGAAGGCCGGGGCCCACGTGAGCTCGCGGGCGGAGCGTGGACGACATGCTTCAGGTGTGGATCAACCGCACGCCTATGCGAAAATAATCACCCACTCGCCAGGAGGTTGTGCATGCGCGCTGCGCTCAGGACGGCCGTTCTCCTCGTGTTATCCGGCGTACTTGGTGGTGTTCTGCCCAGCGCCGCCCGCGCCCAGGACGGCGCACACCTCGCCGACACCGTCGGCTTCGACATCGCCTGGAATCACGTGGCGCTGAGCGTGCCGAACATCGCGGAGTCGATTGCCTGGTACGAGAAGATGCTCGGCTTCACGGGCACCGTGCGCGGCGGTCAGCCGAACCCGAATGCCCGGCAGCAGGTCGCGGACCTCCGTCGCGGGAACATCACCATCGAGCTGTTTCAGCTCGCGGACGCCGCCCCGCTGCCCGAATCGCGGAAGAACCCGTCAGAAGACTTCCGGACGCACGGCGTGAAACACTTCGGCTTCGAGGTGAAAAACCTGCCCGCTGTCCTCGCGGAGCTGAAAGCCAAGGGCGTCAAGATGGCATTCGAGATGCGCGACACCCCAACCGAGGCATTTGCGTTCATCAGCGACAACGCCGGCAACGCGATAGAGCTGATCGAACACAAGGCGGCGCGGTAGGTCATGTGAGGGCGTGACATGCCGAGAGCCACCGGACGCCTTCTGGAGAAGCACATCACGTCGTGGCCTCAGCTTCGCGACGTCCTCGAAGAACTGGCCAGCGCGGGCTGGACGTTCAGGGGTCAGGCCGACGCGACCTGGCCGCTCGAGACGTCGCTCACGCGCTACTTGCGGACATTTGGCGGACCGTCGAGCGGATGGCCCGAGCGAGAGCGCCATATCCTTCATACGTTCAAACGCAAAGCGCACCTGCTCCTGCCTGAGACCCCCGAGGAAGGCGAGACGCTCGAATGGCTGGCGCTCATGCAGCATCACGGCGCGCCGACGCGGCTGCTGGACTTCAGCTGGTCGCCGTACGTCGCGGCATTTTTTGCGCTCGAGCGCGCCACGGCCAACGCGGCGATCTGGGCCATCTGTTCGGGCCCGACAATGCCCAACTACCGCGGGTTCTACATTTCTGCGATCCTCAACCGGCTGATGGGCCTCGAGGACACGAACGGGCTCGCACCGAAGTATCGACGAGCGGTGGCTCGCCAGGACGTGCCCCATGCGATGCTCGGCGAACCCGTGCTCATGAATCAGCGCATGATCACGCAGGCGGGTACATTTCTCGTTCCAAGCCGGCGTATCGATGTGCCCATTGACAGCCTCCTGCCTGGACCCTTCGTGTTGAAGTTGACGCTGCAGACGAGCCGCTTGCGGCGCGAGACGATGACGAGCCTCTATAGCATGAACATCAACAACGGTGCGCTCTTTCCAGGCGTCGACGGCTTCGCGCGTTCGCTGGCGTTCGAGCTCGAATACATATGGCGGGTCGATCCACAAGCGGCGAAGAGGCTCACACGCACGTAGGCACGCCCTCCAAGGAGGCAACATGAAAGGCACGGCGACGCCCGGACGCTCGAGACGCGAGTTTCTGGCGGGTGCTTCTGCGCTCGGAGGTGTGGCGATCGCGTCCGCCGCTGCACCGGCGCAGATCACGACGTTCGCGCCCTTCGAGAAGCTGCCGCCGTACGGCAACCACACGCTTCCCGCGGGCGTCACACCGCGGCTCGTGCCGAACGTCAACGGCCTCACCGTCAACATGCTCGAGGCAGGGGCGCAGGGGCGGCCCCTCGTACTGCTGCTCCATGGGTTTCCCAACCTGGGCTACAGCTGGCGCAAAGTGATGCCGGCGCTCGCAGACGCGGGTTACTTCGTGATCGCGCCGGACTGCCGCGGGTATGGGCGCACGGTCGGCTGGGACAGATCCTGGGACGCGGATCCCACGCGGTTCATGACGCTCAACATGGTGCGCGACCAGATCGCGCTGGTCTATGCGCTCGGCTACCGGAAGGCGGAGCTCATCGTCGGGCACGATCAAGGTCAGCTCATTGCCACGTACGCCGCCATCGTCCGTCCCGACATGTTTCTTCGCCTGACGACGGTTTCGTCGGCGGGCGGCGCACCGCCATCGTTCCCGTTCGCGGGCGCGGAGCGAAACCCTGCCTACACCGCGGCTGAACTTGACGCGGAGTTCGCGAAGCTCGAGCCGCCCCGCCGCGACTATCAGGAGTACTGGGCCAGCAGGCAGGCCGATGAAGACATGAAGCACATGCCGCAGAGCATGAGCGATTTCTTTCGTGCGTTCTATTACATGAAGGGCGGCGAGTTTCCCGGCAACCAGAACCTGGCGCCCTTGCGGCCGATGCCGACCGCGAGAGAGGCCGCCGCCGAGAACGCGCGGATGCCGGAGTACTACGTGATGCGAAGGGATAGAGGAATGCCGGCGACGATGGTCGCGTACATGCCGTCGAAGGAGTACATCGCGAACTGCAAGTGGTTCACTCAGGCGGAGTGCGATGTCTACGGGCAGGAGTACGACGCCTCGGGGTGGACCGGGGCCCTGCACAATTATCGGCACCGCCGTACCGCGTTTCCCGCAAACATCGCCGAGCAGCTCACATTTTCGGGGAGGACCATCGACGTCCCCGCGCAGTTCATCGCGGGCAAACAGGACTGGGGCGCCAACCGGATCGCGGGAGGTGCTGAGGGAGCCGGAAAGACCGGGTATACGAAATTCACAGGAGTGCAGCTGGTGAATCGTGCTGGCCACTGGCCCCAGGAGGAACAGCCAGAGCTTGTGAGCCAGCATCTGATCGGCTTCCTGAAATCAACGTGAGCCATCGCGCGAACCGCCCACCCGCCAAACCCGAACGGCGTGGGGGTCCGGCTGGCACGCCGAGCGGGCGCACCCGCCGGTCCTGCTCAATTCAGATAGTCACGAGGGCGTTAGGCCCGACTGCCGAGCCTGCCTGTAAACAACATGACAATCAGCACCAGGAGGATGAGCCCGCCAAGACCGCCCCCCACTAACGGGCCACCGACGTAAAGACCGCCCCCGCCGAACAGCAATAGAAGGATGATCAACAGAACTACAACGCTCATCGCGCACTCCTCTCGGGTTTCGGTGATTCGATCGCGTCCCCGATCATGAACCTGACGATATCGCATGACTCCCTCGCCAGCCTGTTCCGGATTGCACACGACAAATCCTGCAGAGGCGGTGCCGGTCCGGCTGCCGACGATCCGGGACGGAACTGTGCGCTTGTGCACAGGTGGTGATCGGTTCGCGAGTTACGCTGAAGGCGATCTCAAGAGGTGCCTCGTGAAGGATTTGCCGTTCGCTCAACCGTCGTCGGGCCTGCCGAGCCACAGCCGCTTGACCTACGGCATCGCGGCGGTCGTCCACATCCTCGTGTTCGCGCTCGTGATCCACGTCACGACCCAGCCGATGCGTGTCGGTTCCGCGGGATCGCCGTACGGGAGCATGACGGCTTACGTGGCAGGTCCGATCGCAGGCGGACAGGCGGCGGCACCGGCGAAACCGGTCGAGCCGAAGAAGACCGCGCTGGCGACGAGGACGGCGACGGCAGCCCCGAAGGACGATCGAGCAGGCGCGGGAACGTCCGCTGGATCGGCAGGCGTCGCGGGCGGGCAGGCAGGTACAGGTACAGGGCCGGTGAGGCTCGGAACCGGCGGCAGCCTGACCCTGTTGAAAAAGGTCACTCCGATCTACCCCACGCTGATGCAGTCCGCGCGCATGACGGGACAAGTCGTCCTCGACGCGATCATCCATCCGGACGGCACTATCGGTGACATCAGCGTCTTGCGGTCGACCAACGACGCGTTCGCGCGATCGGCGATCGCGGCCGTAAAGCAGTGGCGGTACACGGCGCCGGGCTTCGAAGGGATTCTGACAGTCAGCGTCAACTTCACTCTGGCCACCTGACGGCCCCGCCCACGCGTGAACCGTCTACCGGCCGGAACGACGACGCGAGTAGACTGTTCGTTGGAATCGGTTCTGACGGCGCGGGCCGTCAAGTCAAAAGGAGCAGCGAGCGATGAACAAGAAACATCTGGCGGCAGCCATGACCGTGTGCATCATTGGAGCGGTCGCGACGGGTCTGGCGCAGCGCGCGGCAGCCAACATGAGCTTTTTCGTGACGAGCTCGAACCCGAAAGGCGGGAACCTCGGCGGCCTCGCCGGCGGCGACGCACTCTGCCAGTCACTGGCGCAGGCGGCGGGCGCGGGCGGCAAGACCTGGCACGCCTACCTGAGCTCAAGCACGGTCGACGCGAAGACGCGAATCGGCAACGGGCCCTGGTACAACTTCAAAGGCGAGCTGATTGCGAGCAGCGTGCCCGACCTGCACAGCGCGAACAACAAGATCACGGCGGCCACGGCGCTGACCGAGAAGGGTACGGCCCCGAACTACCTCGCGGGCAATCCGCCCCAGCCCGTCGCGCAGCCGCTGCAGCACGACATCCTCACCGGCACGAACGAGGACGGGACGAAGAACGCGGACACCTGCCGCGACTGGACGGTGGGCAACGCCGACGCCAAGGCCATGCTCGGCCACGCCGATCGCCTGGGCCGCAACCCCGGTGTGAATTCGTGGAACCAGATTCACCCCTCGCAGGGGTGCGGCCTGGAGCAGCTCGCCCCGACGGGCGGGGCGGGTCTGCTGTACTGCTTCGCGACCAACTGAGCGAAACCAGTGTCCCCGTCTGCTAAGCTACGGCGCATGAAATCAGCACTCACGACCGCATTCGTCCTGACGGCGTGCGTTTCGTTCGCCCAGGCGCCCGGGCCCGGGCCCGGGCCCAGGGCCGACCTGGTCAGGACGACGCTGCCGCTCGAAGGCGCGCCGAAAGCCATCCCGGGCCCATACAAAGTCGTGTCGGAGCCCGCCTTGGGCTCGCCGGGCCACGTCGTCTTCCGTCCGGAGGATCTCGGCAGATTCCCCGGCAGGGACAAACTGCCTGTGATGGCGTGGGGCGACGGCGGCTGCGCCATCAACAGCGCGCGCTACTCGGGCTTTTTCACGACGATCGCGTCGCACGGCTTCCTCGTGATCGGCAACGTGCCGGAGCCGGGTGCCGCGCCACGGCAGCAGAACGCCGACGACCTGCGCAAGGCGATCGCGTGGGCGGAGAAAGAAAACGCGCGCGACGGCTCGCCGCTCAAGGGAAAAGTCGATCTCGAGCACGTCGCCGTCATGGGGCAGTCGTGCGGAGGATTTCTCTCCATCACGCTGGGCTCGGACCCGCGCGTGAAGACCATCGGCGTCTTCAATTCGGGCGTCCAGCGCGCCAGGCCTGAGTCGAACGAGGACGCGCTGCAGAAGGTCCACGGTTCCGTGCTGCTCATCAACGGCGCCGAACGCGACTTCCTCACGCCCGCGTCACTCACGACGTTCGAGCTGCTCAAGAACGTGCCGGCGTTCTACGGCGCCCGCCACGGCGCGGGCCACACCGCGACAGTCGATCACCCGGGCGGCGGCGAATACGCGAACGTCGCGTCGAACTGGCTGCTCTGGCAGTTCAAGAACGACAAGAAAGCGGGGGCGATGTTCGTCGGCGACAAGTGCGAGCTCTGCACGAACGGCAACTGGGACGTTCGCGCGAAAGGCTACAAAGACGCGCGTAACGAGGGTCCGTCGGCGACGTTCGATCGCGGCAGCAGTCAGCAGGCGTGGCAGAACGCCGGCTACAAGACGACGCTCGCGCAGTGCAAGAACCCGCCGCAGCCGTTCGCGATTCCGGGCGCGGGAAACGCGGCGGCCGCCGCCGCTCCGCCGCCTGACCTGGTGCTCCCGCCGACAACATCGATTCCAGGCGTGCTGGAAGCGCTGGAGAGCTGGAAGGTCGCCTGGTCGTGGCAAGGCAACAACGTCGACGGCCCGATCGCCGGCGAGAACGGCGCGTTGCTGTTCGCGAACAACGACGCGGGCGACGTGATCCAGTTCGATCCGGCGACCGGCCTGGCGAAGGTCGCCTACGGCAACGTCAATACCGCGGGCGCCGTCTCGCGCAGCAAGAACGGCGCGCTGTTTGTCGCCGAACGCGGGCTTGGAGGCGGCATCGGGCAGCTCGAGCCGCAGCGCCGGATGCTCGCGAACACGTTCAACGGCGAGCCGCTCGAATGCATCGGCGGCGTGATCAACGACCTCACGGCCGACGCCAACGGCGGCGTGTACTTCTCCGTCACCGGCGCGAGAACGAGCGGCGTCTTCTACGCGAGCTCGAAAGGCGTCGTCTCCCAGTACGGGAAGGACGTGCCGCTCGCCAACGGCATCATTCTCAGCCCCGACGAGAAGACGCTGTATGTGACCAACGGCGCGATTCGTCTACGCCTTCGACGTGAACGGCGACGGCTCGCTGACCAATCAGCGCGAGTTCGGCAAGCTGCAGGGCGGCGAGGGTGGCGACGGATCGGCGGTCGATCAGCAGGGACGGTTGTACGTGGCGACGGGCAAGTCGGTGGATGTGTTTGCGGCCGACGGCAAGTTCCTCGGGACGATTCCGGGTCCGCAGGGCCTGCACGGGACGTTCTTCGGCGGCAAGGACCGCAAGACGCTCTACGGCATCGTCTTCTACGGCACGTGGGGGACGCCGAGCGCGCGAAACGCGATCATCGCGATTCCGACCCTCGCGCAGGGTTATACGGGGCGTGCGAAATAGGGCGGGCGCTATTTTCTCTGTTGCGCCTCCGCTTCGCGGACTCTCTCTGCGAACGACTGTTCGGCGTTCGCAACCATCGCCTTGAACGCCTCGGTGTCCATGCACGTGACGCAGAGCGGATTGACGGGTAGCGCGGGGTTCAACGGACGGCCGAGGTTCTGCCGGTGATTGTGAAGGAAGAGGTCTGGAGGCCGTAGCGCCTTCATCCTTTGAAGCGTCATCTTCGTATCATCGATGACCTTGGGGTGCCTGGGATTGCCGATGAGTTGAACCCCCGCGTTAGGAGTTTCACCGCCGCGGAATGCGACCGAATAGCTTCTCGCGCCTTCTGAGACGGTGGTCATCCACACGGTGGCCCCCTGCGTATGCCCCGGCACCCAGAGGGCGCGCAAGGTCATGCCGCCCAGGGAAATCGTATCCCCGTCCTTGATGACGCGATCGACATGGACCGCCACCATGCCTCGGAATCCCCCAGCGGAGTTGTCCTGACCGGCTTCAAGCGCCGCGGCATCGCCGCCGAGAGCGATGACCTGCGCTCCGGTCAGTTTCTTCATCGCCGCGTGTCCCTGGACGTGATCAAAATGCGCATGGCTCGAGATGATCACTTTGATGTCCTTGACGTCGAACCCCAGCTTCTTGACGTTCGACACGATGACGTCGTGCATCTCATTGGTGCCTGTATCGTGGAGTATGTGACCCTCCGGAGTCGTGATCAAATAAGAGCCATACTCGCCGCCCACCCAGTAAATGTTGCCGATGATGCGGAACCCTTCGGGCGGGCGCTCCTGATTCTGAGCCTGAATGGGTTCCACGCGTCCCGCAGCGCCGGGCGGTGCCATCATCCCGATCGCTGCACCGAGCAGCATCAACGCACTGATCTGACGCATAAGACCTCCCTCGACCTGTCATGGCGGGCTTCCGGCCGACAAACATAACCCTCGACGGAAATCCAGTCCAGTTGGATTGTGGATGGCGCCTCGCTCTTTACAGTGGGGTTCGCATTGGCTTACAACCGATTGCATGACGCAATCAGAACCGCGCGCATGCGCCGCGCGAGGAAAGGAAGTGGTATGGCCAGGCTCGTGTTCGGAATGAACCAGTCCCTGGACGGCTACGTCGACCATATGGCGTTTGCGCCAAGCCCCACGCTCTTCCGCCACTTCATCGAGGAGGCTCAGGGGCAGGCGGGCAGTGTCTACGGTCGCCAGATGTATGAGGTCATGCGTTACTGGGACGACGATCAGCCTGAATGGGAGGCAGAGGAACACGCCTTCGCGGCGGCGTGGCGGAACCAGCCGAAATGGGTCGTCTCGCGCTCGTTGAAGTCGGTCGGGCCCAACGCCAGGCTTGTCGGGGGGGATCTCGAGGGCGCGATCCGCGGGCTGAAGGCCGAGCGCGACGGGGAGATCGAAGTTGCCGGCCCGGACCTGGCGCACAGCCTGACCGAACGTGGCCTGATCGATGAGTATCGAATCTACCTGCACCCCGTCGTGCTCGGTCACGGCAAGCCATATTTCGCCGGGCCCCGGCCGCCGCTCCGCCTTATGGCTCATGATCGGATTGGCGCGGACGTGATCAGGTTGGCCTACGTTCCTGCGTGATCAGCACGCGCGTTGAAAGCCCCTCCGTGGTGGCCAGCAAGACCGTGGTTTTCGCGCCGCTTCTGACGGCATCAACGCAGCCGTGCTCAATCAGCGCGGACCCGATTCCGCGCGCCTGATCGGTGTTCACGACGCGGATACTTATACGCCACCTCGTCGCCGCCTGGGAAGGAAACCGCCTGTGCTTCGCCATCGACTTCCACGCGGCGCCCCGGATCGTTTAGGCTGGTCGTGGTCGAGAGCGCCCGGCCTCCCACCGAAACCCAGGGAGAGTGAGTGATGATGAGAACGCACATCGGCGTCGGGTTCGCGGGAATGCTGTTGATGGCGTCAGCGCTTTCCTTGTCCGCGCATCACAGCCATCCGCTTTTCTACGATCAATGCAAGAGCGTCACGATCGAGGGGCGGGTCGAAAACGTCCTGTGGAAGAACCCGCACGTCTGGCTCGATCTCACAATGGACGACGGCACGGGCATCGCGAGTCCTCACCGTGCCGTTCTGATCCGGCAGCCGGAAGTCCGCGATCCGCTCGCCGACCCGCGGGCCGAGCTTGGACACATCGATCTTGAGCGGCGCACATTGACCGATCGCGGTCGCGGCCGCCAAGAAGACGAGCACGATGCTGGAGAGAACGGTCTTCATAAGAAGAATGGTGTATCTTGACGCCTTGCGTCGCGTGAGCAAAGACGAACCGCCGAAACGGGAGCCCGGGCGGCCATTCGCGCACATCAAGGCGCTGGCGTTCGATGCGTACGGGACGCTCTTCGATGTCTTTTCCGTCACGGCACTTTGCGAGCAGCTCTTTCCCGGACAGGGCACGGCGCTGGCGCAGCTCTGGCGCGCCAAGCAGCTCCAGTACAGCCTCCTGCGCACCGTGATGGGGCGGTACCAGGATTTCTGGCAGCTCACCGACGATGGCCTCCGGTATGCCGCGAACAGCCTGCACCTCGATCTCTCCGGCCCGACACACCGACAGCTGATGGACGCCTACCTGACGCTCGCAGCCTTTCCGGACGTGGCACCCGGATTGGAGACGTTGAAACGGCTCGGGCTGCGACTCGCCATTCTGTCGAACGGTGCGCCCAACATGCTCGACGCCGCCACGGAGCGCGCGGGCATTGGCGCGCTGCTCGACGCGACCATCAGCGCCGATGCGCTCCACGTCTTCAAGCCCAGTCGCCGCGTCTACAGGTTGGCGCAGACACGACTGAAGGTGGCCGCCGGCGGGCTCGGGTTCGTATCGTCCAACTCGTGGGATATCAGCGGTGCGGCGTCGGCGGGATTGACGACGTTCTGGATGCAGCGCCACGTCGACGAGCCGGCCGAAGAGCTGGGCTTTCCAGCGACCCGCGTCGTGACGTCGCTCGCCGACCTCGCGACGTTGCTGCAGTAGGGCGCGACGCTCGAAGGCCTGCCGGCCGTGGTTCACGGGTGACGAGGGCACAGCTCGGCGGGCTGCGCTTCGCGGGCGACGAAGAGCTGCCCGCCGTCCACTCAACGGCCTTGATATTCGCCGTGCCACTCAGGCGCATTGTTGTGGGACACTACGGGGACGACGATGAGCCGGGACACATCGAACGTGCCGCGGACGCGGCCGCTGACTGGCGCCGAGTACCTCGAGAGCATTCGCGACGGCCGTGAGATCTGGATCTACGGCGAGCGGGTCAAGGACGTGACGACGCATCCGGCCTTCCGCAATACGGCTCGCATGATCGCGCGCTTCTACGACGCGATGCACGATCCGGCGCGGAAGGCGGTCCTGACGACCGAGACCGACACCGGCAGCGGCGGCTTCACGCACCGGTACTACAAGGCGTCGCGTAACGTCGAAGAACTCGTGGCCGCACGCGATGCCATCGCCGAAAGCGCGCGCATCTCCTACGGCTGGGTCGGCCGCACGCCCGACTACAAGGCGGCATTTCTGGCGACGATGGGTGCCAACCCCGGCGCCTACGCGCCGTACGAGGAAAACGCGAAGCGCTGGTACAAGAAGGCGCAGGAAGAAGTCACCTTCGTCAACCACGCCATTGTCAACCCGCCGATCGACCGCGACAAGCCGCTCGACGACGTGAAAGACGTCTACATGCACGTTGTCAAGGAGCGCGACGACGGCCTGGTGGTCAGCGGCGCGAAGGTCGTGGCGACGACCTCGACGCTGACGCACTACAACTTCATCGCCAACAACGGCGCGCTGCCGATCAAAACCAAACCATTCGCGTTCGTGTGCATGGTGCCCACCGACGCGTCCGGCCTGAAGCTCTTCTGCCGCCCGTCGTACGAGATGACGGCGGCGACGATGGGTGCGCCGTTCGACTACCCGCTCTCGAGCCGCATGGACGAGAACGACTCGATCCTGGTGTTCGACAACGTGTTCGTGCCGTGGGAAAACGTCCTCGCGTACGGCGACCTCGAGAAGGTCAACAGCTTCTTCCCGCGTTCGGGGTTCCTGAACCGCGCGATGCTGCAGGGCTGCACGCGCCTGGCCGTGAAGATGGACTTTCTCGCGGGGCTGCTGCTCAAGGCCGTCGAAGCAACGGGCGTAAAGGACTTCCGCGGCGTACAGACGCAGGTGGGCGAAGTGCTCGCGTGGCGGAATACGTTTTGGGGACTCTCCGACGCGATGGCGCGCACGCCCGTGCCCTGGACCGACGGCTACGTGCTGCCGAACTTCGACTACGGCCTCGCGTATCGCATCGTGGCCAGCGTGGCGTATCCGAAGGTCAAGGAGATCATCGAGAACACGCTCGCCAGCGCGCTCATCTACTTACCGTCGAGCGCGCTCGACTTCAAGGTGCCGGAGATCCGCCCATACCTGGATCAGTTCGTCCGTGGATCTGGCGGGTACTCGGCCGTGGACCGCGTCAAGCTGATGAAGCTGATGTGGGATGCGATCGGCAGCGAGTTCGGCGGGCGGCACGAGTTGTACGAACGCCACTACTTCGGCAACCAGGAGAGCATCCGGTTTGAGTTGCTGATGGTGTCGGAGATGACCGGCGCGAACGCCCGCTACAAGGGCTTCGCCGAGCAGTGTATGGCCGAATACGACCTCGACGGCTGGACGGTGCCCGACCTGATCTCGTCCGAGGACGTCAGCGCCATCCTGAAGTAGCGCACGCGACGCTCCCGGAGCCCGTCATGTCAGTGCTGGCCACGCTCGGACGCCGGGTCCGCAACGAATATCTCCGCAGAAAAGCCGCCGGAGAGCCATTCTGGCACGGCGACACGAAGACGGGCGAGATCCTGCACATCAGGCTGGCGCTTGCGGCCGGCTGCGCGATCTGCATCGAAGTGTGCCCGTGAAGCGAGCCGAGCCGCGGTCCGATGATTTCACAGGCCGCGCTCGCGAAACGGTCACGCGAGACAACGACCGCCGCCGGCCTTTATCCCCGCTTCGGACCGTAGCCGTCGACGAAGACGGGCACACCCGTCATCGTGCCCTCGAGTGCCGTCTTGTATGCATTGGCGACCGCCGTCGCCTGAGGCCAGGGCGTCTCGTCCCGTCCCCACTTCGCCGCCGTTTCGCGGACGAGCGGAGGGTGGACGATCACCACGCGGCGCCCGTTCTGCATCTCCAGCGCGGCGGCTCGAACGAAGCCCTCCAGGCCGGCATTGACCATCGCCACGGGCGAGGTATTCGGCCACGGGGTATACGCCAGCATGCCTCCCGTGATCACCAGCACGCCGCCGGGCTTCACTCTCGAGAACCCCTTCCTGACGACGTTGACCTGTCCGAGCAGCTTGCTGTGGAGACAGAGACCGAGCTGCTCGTCGGTCACCGTACCAAGCGGGCCAGCCGCGGCGTTTCCAGCGATACTCAAGACGCCGTCTACCTCGCCAATGGCGTCGTAGAAGGCGTCGATCGATGCGGGATCGTCGAGATTCACCCGAGGATTCGAGTGGCGAAACACTCGAATCACCTCGTGTCCGCTCCGAGTCAACAGATCGACGACGGGCGCTCCGATCGTGCCGGTGGCGCCGATAACGGCAACTCTCATCGCGTGGCCTCCTCATTCAACGGCCTTCGGGAGTGGCGGCCTGAGGGAAATCCTGGTTTTCAACTCAGTCCCTCAGAACGCGTGCAGGAAACACGTCCGCTCGCCCAAGTCCAGACACTGACGCGCGAAGTCCTCGCCTTCGGAGCTGGTCAGGTACACGTGCGTCTCGATGGGATTCGCGATGCCGGCCTGACGCGTCCCGCCCGACGCGCCGCCGGGCGAGAAGTGGGCGTCCTGGATCACATTGTACCGCTCCAGGTCTTCTTCTTGATCTTGGCGTAGCGCCCGAGCTGCGTCTTGAAACAAAAGGCAATCCCCGCCGACATGTACGTCACCGCGTCGGGGGGCCCACCCTCGCCCGCCGAACTCTTCGGTCACGACAGAGAGAAACTCAAACGTCGAGCCGCGCGGGCCGAACAGCTCCCGGGTGATCTCCTTGACGCTGCCCTCGCCCAGCCGATCCACGCCAATCTCGTCGGCGGGGGACCCCGTCGTGACGAGCGTCTCGATCTGCGATCCGGTGCCGAGCGCCGCGACAAACGTCTCCATCTTCGAGCGCGCTCTCGCTAGCAGGATCCGTTCATGAGCAGCCAAGGTTTCGCGCCACGGCGCCGGGCGCTGATGCTCGACACCACATGCAGGACGAGCAACTGACTCGCTATAAGTCAGCTCCGCTTCGCCGCGCCTGGTCTACACTGCCACCTATGCTCCGACGTGTGCATTTGGAACGACATCGCACCGAGCGCATCGGCTGGCTGCGGGCCGCGGTGCTGGGAGCAAACGATGGCGTCGTCTCCACCGCGAGTCTGATCGTTGGCGTGGCTGCAGCCAGTGCCGGGCGTGGTGAGATGCTGGTCGCTGGGGTCGCCGGCCTAGTGGCAGGGGCGATGTCGATGGCCGCTGGCGAGTTTGTCTCCGTCAGCTCGCAGGCCGACACGGAACAAGCCGACCTCGTCCGGGAGCGCAAGGAGTTAACCGATCAACCGGACTTCGAGCGAAGGGAGCTGGCGGCGATCTACGTCGCTCGCGGGCTGACCCCGGAACTCGCGACAGAAGTCGCGGAGCAGTTGATGGCTCACGACGCCCTCGGCGCCCATTCAAGAGATGAACTTGGCATGTCTGAAAGCGTTAGTGCGCGTCCGGTACAGGCTGGGCTGACATCAGCCGGGACGTTCGCCGTGGGGGCGGCATTGCCTCTGCTGACTGCACTCGTGGCCCCGCCATCACATGTTGTGGCCGTGGTGGCCACCACGTCGCTGATGTTCCTCACTGCGCTCGGGGCCCTGTCAGCGCGAACCGGGGGCGCGCCGGTGCTCAGGGCTTCGCTGCGCGTAGCCTTCTGGGGAGCACTCGCAATGGGCGTGACCGCAATCGTGGGCAGGTTGTTCGGGGCCGTGGTGTGACATCGTCAATCGAGCGGTCTAGAAGATCCGGCAGGCTGGGCAGCCGCGACAATTGCCGTCTAGGCGGGTAATTCCCTCCTCACAAGCGAGCGCGGAGTTGCCGCGAGCCCTGAAGCCGTCGTCGAGTCCTTGTCGATCTTCCAGTCGATCATCGACTCGGTGTCGGCACGTCGTTCCCTTCCAGACAGATCGCTCCACACTTGATCAGGTTACTGCCGGCCAGACCGCAGAACCGTCTCCGATTTCACAGCAGCGATCCCTGAGGGTGTTCCGTTTTGGCCAGACAGTCCCCCGGCGAACCGCTACCGTAAATTCGTCGTGGTGCGCACAGGTGTGCCAATGAACACGGACGAGTCTGCTTCAAGGGATCGTACTGTGCCACCACACCCGAGTCTCCGCAATCCAAGAGCACCGCGACCGGTCGCATGAAGGCGCTGGTCTATCACGGTCCGGGCAAGCGCGCCTGGAAGAAACGCCGTCCCACCAGAGCGCGACCGACGCCATCGTCCGGATCACCACGTCAACCATCTGCGGTACCGACCTGCACATCCTGAAGGGCGACCTGCCGAGTGTGACGCCCGGCCGGATTCTCGGGCACGAAGGCATCGGCGTCGTGATGGAGGTGGGCACTGCCGTGACGGCCGTTCCTCCAGGCGATCGGGTGATCATCTCCTGTGTTACGGCCTGCGGAAAGTGCGACTACTGCAGGAAAGGGAGACAATTGTTCACGAATTCCGAGACCTTTCAGTGTCCACAGCCTGCCACGAGCTACTCGTGTCGCAACGCATCGATCGGATTGAGACTGGCGGCTCTCCGCGCCGGAAAAAAGCCGAAGACGACGCCGACTCCGGCGGAAAACAGCAGCGCCAGCAGGACGATCTTCACGTCGAGCACCAGGGGCAACCCGAGCGCCCGGGCGCCCAGCGACGAGACGACCAGAGCGAAGCTGACGCCGATGACGCCTCCAAACGCGGAAAGAACGACGGCCTCGACGAGGAACTGCGTCAGGACGTCGCGCTCCAGTGCTCCAATGGCAAGACGGATGCCGATTTCACGCGTGCGCTCGGTGACCGACACCAACATGATGTTCATGATGCCGATGCCGCCAACGAGCAGACTCACAGCCGCGATCGCCGCCAGCAGCGCCGTCAGCGTCCGCGTGGTGCCGCTGAGCGTCGACGCCAGCTCTTTCTGATCCATGATGCTGAAGTCATCGTTGTCCCCGTCGGCCAGCCGCCGGCGTTCGCGCATGAATCTCGAAATGTCCTGCTGCGCCTTTTCCGTCGATACCGTGTCACGGACGGACAGTTGAATCTGGTTGATGTCGTCGCTGCCCGACAGTCGGCGCTGGAAGGTTCGTACCGGCATGACGACGACATCATCGCGGTCCATGCCAAAGGGATTCTTGCCTTTCGACTGCAGCAGGCCGATCACCTCGCACGACACCGCACGGAGTCGGATGCGGTCGCCAACGACCTCAGCCGTTCCGAACAATTCCTTGCGCACGGTTTCGCCGACAACACACACGGCGGAGCCGGATCGCAACTCGCTGTCGTTGAAGAAGCGCCCGTTCGCGAGTTGCCAGCCGCCGGACGTGAAGTATTCGTTGGTGGTCCCGGTGACCGTAATCGATCGATTCTTGTTTCCGACGATGGCGCTCATGCCCTGGCTCGCCACCGGGGCCACGGCCCCGACCGACGACAGTTCTCGCCGGAGGAACTCGACGTCCGGCTGTTTGAACGGCTTGGCGCTCCCTGAAGCCCCCCCGGGTCCCATACGCTGCCCCGGCATGACCGTCAGCAGGTTGCTGCCCAGATTCGCGATGTCGGCCGTCACCGCGGCCGTGGCACCGTTGCCGAGCGTCACCATGATGATGACCGCCGACACGCCGATGATGATCCCGAGCGTGGTCAGCGACGATCGCAGCACGTTGCGCCGGATCTCGCGTTGCGCCAGATTGAGGGCGTTCCACAGCATCAGTGTGTCCTCTCGTCGCTTTCAACGTGGCCGTCGCGGAACCTGATTGTCCTTGAGGCGTACGCCGCCATATCCGGCTCGTGCGTCACCATCACGATCGTGATTCCGCGTTCACGATTGAACCGGACGAGCAGGTCCATGATTTCCAGGCTGCGTGCCGTATCGAGATTGCCGGTCGGCTCGTCCGCAAACAGGACCGAGGGTTCGGCGACGATCGCCCGCGCGATGGCGACCCGCTGCGCCTGGCCGCCTGACAGTTCGTTCGGGGTGTGGTGCTCCCAGCCACGCAGCCCCACGATCTCCAGGGCCGCCCGCGCGCGCGCGTGGCGTTCCGCGCGCGGTGTCCCGCGATACATCAACGGGAGTTCGACATTCTCGAGGGCGGACGTCCGGTTCAGCAGGTTGAATCCCTGAAAGACGAACCCGAGGTAGTAGCGTCTCAACAGCGCCCGTTGACGGCGATCGAGCGCGCCGACATCGACACCTCGAAACCAATACGCACCGCTCGTCGGCACATCCAGGCAGCCGAAAATGTTCATCGCCGTCGACTTGCCGGACCCGCTCGGTCCCATGACGGCGACGAATTCGCCCTCGCCGACCTGCAGGTCGACACCGGCGAGCGCTTCCACCTTCGCCTGGCCCGTGCCGTACGTCTTTGTGACCTTCTCGAACTCGATGAGCGCTGAACGACTCATGACCTTGCAACCAGCTCAGGCAGGGGATTTCGTGGCGAGATCGACGACGGCTGGATCGCCGGGCTTGAGCTCCCCCGCGCCAGCCGTGATGGCGGTCACCTTTCCATCGCTCGGTCCGGTCTCGACGTCGATCGGCGTCGGGTTGTTGTCTTCGAGGATCCAGATGCGAGGCCGGCCTTTGGCCGGCGGCGGCGTCCGTCGCGCGCCGGGCGGCGGCGGCAGCAGGAAGAACCCGCCCCGTCCAGTGGTCGGCTGCGACGCGGCCGGCGGCGTGAACCGGAGCGCCGCGTTCGAAACGAGCAGCGTGTCGGGGATGGTGGTGACCACGATGTCGGCCGTGGCGGTCATTCCCGGCTGCAGCAGACGCGCCTTGTTGTCGACGCTCAGAATCGTCTCGTACGTCACGACGCCGTTCGACGTCTTCGGCGTGCTTCGGATTTCGGACACGCGCGACGCGAACGACTGGTTCGGATACGCATCGACACGGAAGGTCGCCGACTGACCCACGCGGACCTTCCCGATATCGGCCTCGTCCACGTTGACGCTCAGTTTCATGCGCGTCAAATCCTGCGACAGGGTGAACAGGACCGGCGTCTGGAACGAAGCTGCCACCGTCTGTCCCGGATCGATCTGGCGATCGAGCACGATGCCGTCAATCGGAGACCGGATGTAGGCTTTTTTCAGATCGGTTTCGAGCGCCGACAGGTTGGCTTCCGCCTGGCCGACACGGGCGACCGCGCTCAACCGCGATGCCTCGGCCTTCTTGGACGCCGCCTCCGCCGCGTCACGGTCGCTGCGCGAGACGAGCATGCGTTCGAAGAGCGCCTGGGACCGCTCGAAGGCCCGGCGCGTGTCTTCGACTGCCGCGTCGGTATTGGCCACGTCGGCACGAGCCGATTCGAGAGCGGCCTTCAGCTGCTGCGCCTGCGCTTCGAGCTTGTCGGTGTTGACCTTCGCCAATACCTGCCCCCGCGTCACGCGGCTGTTGAAATCGACGCTGACGGTTTCGACGATCCCGGAGATCTCGGTGCCGACTTTCACTTCGGTCAGCGACTGCACGTCTCCAGTCGCCGTCACCGTGACGGTCAAAGGACCGCGCTGGATCGGCTCGGTCTGGTATTGCGTCGGGGCAGGTGCGCGCATGCTGCGCGCGGCCGCCGCGGCACCGGCCACGACAGCCGCAATCACCACCAGCCAGATGGACCAGCGGATCACACGGCGTCGTCGTCTGGCACCTGGAGAGAGTTCGAGCCGCGATTCAATCGAGATCGCGGCCGCGTTGTCGTGGGCCATGCCGCCAACTTACCCGGCCCCCGGCGTATCGGATGTTAAGGATTGTAAAGATTTGGCAGCGTCAGCGTGACGCGCAGACCTGGGTGGGCGTTTTCGGCCGAGAGCGTGCCGTGATGGAGATGGATGGCTCGCTGCGCGATGGCGAGCCCCAGACCGACGCCGCCCGTCGCCGAGTCGCGTGAGTCGTCCGCCCGGAAGAACGGCTGCGCGAGATGAGGCAGCGCGTCCTCCGGAACGCCCGGCCCGCCATCGCGCACGCTGATGTGCGTCAAGACATTGCGATCATCGACGCGCACCTCGATGTCGCTGTCTTCCGGCGCGTAGCGAATCGCGTTCCGCAGGACATTTTCGAATCGCGCGCCGCAGCAGTTCCTGGTCTCCGGAGACCGTACCGCGGGAGTCGCCGCTCATCACGATACTGGCAGTGACGTGCCTGCGCTTCGAGACTGCAACTCTGCACGACCTCCTGCACGAGCGCGGCGAGCTCGACCGGCTGCGACTTGCGCGTCGCGGGATCGCCTTCGGCGCGCGTCATCTCGATCAATGTCTCGACGAGCGTCGTCAGCCGATCGACTTCCTTCTGTATTCGGACGAGCGGCTGATCGCGATCGGTGGCGGTCCGCGCCAGCTCGACCGCGAGGTGCAGGCGCGTGAGCGGAGACCGCAGCTCGTGCGAGATGTCCTGGAGCAATCGCCGCTCGGCGGTCATCAGGGTTTCGATACGCTCGGCCATCCGGTTGAACGCGCGCGCGAGATCGCCGACTTCATCGCGGCGTGGGGCCGGTATCCGGATCGTGAGATCGCCGGTGCCGAAGCGATCGACCGCGCCGGCGAGTTGCCGGATGGGCCTGACGATGGTGAGCGCCAACAGCCAGCACAGCAGCGCGACAGCGGCCAGAATCAGCACGTAAGTACGGCACGAACGACCACACGTTGAACGGCGGCGGCGCGAGGATGAGGAGACGGTACGGCGCGTTCTCCGTCCCCTCCACGATGACGAGACGGCCGTCGCTTTCGGGCGGGCCGCCGAGCGGTCCGCGCCTGGCGTGGACCAAGGGCGATCGGTCGTCGCCGGACACGACATCACGATCGCTCGCATCGACCAGATAATGCGTGGCGCCCACCCACGTGCGATCCAGACTCTCGAGATAGGAGGCGAGAGCCTCCACACCACCGCGGCGGTATGTGACGACCGCGTCCCCAATCCGCCGCGCCTGAAACTGATGGAGAAGGCTTACCTGGGCTGGCCGTGTCATCGCGAAGAACGTGGCGAGAAAAGCGACCAGCGAGGCGAGCACGGTGCCGACCAGCGCGAGCAGAATCCTCAGATACAGCGATCGCACTGGTCAGCGTCCTACCGGCAGCACGTAACCGACGCCCCGCGCGCTTCGAATGGTCGCGTGGCGGCACGGCTCGAGCTTCTTTCGAAGATGGCTGACGTGCACGTCGACGGACCGTTCGTAGGGTGTCGCCTCGCGCTGATAGAGAAGCGCGGCGAGCTCGTCGCGCGAAACGGTTCTTCCGCTGGCCCGCATGAGCACCTCGAGAATGGCGGACTCGCTTTCTGACAGAGCAACGACCGCATCGCCGCAACGGACTTCGCGCGCGTCGATGTCAAGGCTCAAGTCGCCGGATTCGACCACATGGCGGCGGGCGATGGCACCGGTCTGAGCCGTTCGCCGCAACAACGCGCGGATGCGCGCCAGCAGTTCGGCGGTGGCGAAGGGCTTGACGAGATAGTCGTCGGCGCCCTCCTCGAGGCCGCCGACGCGATCGCGCTCTTCGGCGCGCGCCGTCAACATGATGACCGGCACCGTGGTGCGGCGACGCATCTGTCGAAGTACTTCAAAGCCGTCGATGACCGGCAACATGACGTCGAGAATGACCAGATCCCATCCCGGCTTCAGGGCCGTACCCAGACCCGATCGGCCGTCGTGGACGGTTGAGACACGAAAGCCATGATGACCGAGGAACTCGGCCATCATCTGACAAAGCTCGACATCGTCGTCCACCAGGAGGACTGCAGGCTGTTCGCGAGTGCGATCCACGAGCGCGACCGTTACCGGACGGTGGCGACCGGCGGCGTAACGTCGCACGGCCGCGGACGGAACTTCGATCCATCGGGCTCACGTTTGTAGTGCGTCGTCAACATGAGGGGGATCTGGAGGTATTGGGGATCGTCGACGATCGACGTCAGCACGAGCCACGAGTCACCATTCGGCTCGCTGGTCCGATCGAGGAACTCGGTCAGCACCGCGTTGGCGCTGTACGGCACGCCGTTGCGGCGCAGATAACCCGGCCGCATGTGCGTCGTCGTCATGCGGACGGAGCCGCTCAAGTTCCCGGCCAGCGCGTTCTGGCCGCCGGCTTGCCCGCCCGCGAACGGCGCCTGGCCTTGTCCTTCAACGACCGATTCCCACTTCGCGAGCGAAAACCCCTGCCACTCGGGTCCGGACGGCGGCTGTGCGTTTGCGTTGAAATGGAGCAGGCGCGTCTGCGTGCCGTTGTCGATGTCCACTCTCAGCGTGTCCTCGTCTTGCCAGGTGATGTGCAGCCGCACCGGCATGCGCATGACTCCGGCCGCGCCGTAGGCGCGGCACTGTTCGCCATCCGCGATGTCCTTTGCCCGATCCCAGGCTTCCGCGGCGCGCCGTCCTTCCGCGGTCACCGGAATGCTCGAGACATCGCCTTTCGGCGGCGTCATCATCCGCCAGCGCCAGTCTTCGGTCACGACGGCAACCCAGTAGCCGGTGAAGTCCGTCGGGGCGGCGGCGCGCGCGGTTGAGGGCGACGGCGCGTTCTGGGCAAACGCCGTCGCGCCGCTCGCCAACGCAAGAACGGCGAAGACCAGTTGCCTCATCTGCCGGGCCCTTTCTTCTGGCTGAGATCGCGATAGAGCGTCTCGACGAACATCTCGCCGGTCCAGCTCTTGTCCGTGCCGTAGATGCCGTCGTATTCGAGCGTCGGCCTCGCGGCCTTGACCTGGTCGACCGTCATGCCTTTCTTCACCATGTCACGCACACGGTCGCGCACGATGGTCATCATGTTCCGATACTCGACGACGTCGGCCTCATTCGCGAGGCGTCCGTGCCCGGGAACGACACGCGTGCCCACCCATCTGATTTCGTTCGGGTACCGTGATGTCGATGATCGCGTTCAGGGCGTCGATCTCACCCTGCACGGATCCGCCACGCGCGAGATCGATGTGAGGATAGCTGTCCGGCAGATACACATCCCCGACACTCACGACATCCGAACCGCGGAAGAAGACGAAGATGTCGCCATCGGTGTGTGCGGCCGGCTGCCAACGCAACTCAATCGGTTCGCCGTTCAGGTACAGATCCTTGCGGCGCGTGAAGAACGTCGACGAGGGGATCGCGTCACCGGTCAAACCGCCACCCGGCTCAGGCGGTTCGAGGCGTTCTCATGCGCCACCGTCAAGATACCGATGTTCTGATTCGGGGCACCGCCCGCGACCGTCGCCGGCTCCCCGCGGCTGCGCCGCCGAGAATGCCGCCTGCAGCCTTCACGAGTGCCGCAGTGCCACCGACATGATCCACGTCGGACCCGGTGTCCACCAGGTAGCGCAGCGGTTTCGCTGTCAGATGGCGCACGGCTGCGAGCAGCGCCTCGGTTTTGCCCGCGCTACCCGAATCGACCAGCGTCACGCCCTGGTCGCCGATCTGGACGGTCACGTTCGCGCCCGCGCCGACGAGCATGTAGACATGCTTGAGGACGGGCACGATCTCGATCCCTTCGATCTTTTCCGTCGACCGGCCGTGGTTCGGTCAGCGCACGAACCGACAGGTGGCTGCTGTGCAGACAGGATCCCGGCACATGCGGCGACGGCGACGGCCGTGGCGACGAAGCCGACGCGTCGGCGCGCTCACTTGGCCTTCTTTGCCGCCGATGTCGGCGATCAGCTTCTTCAACGTGTCCTCGTATTCCGGATACAACGTCTCTTTGCCGCCGTTGGCTGCCGCTGGCGGGATACCGTGTTTCTGTGCGAATTCCGACTGCGCCGTCCCCAGCGGATAATGCGGCACGTACCCCAGGTCATGTCCGGCGACTTCGTCCACCGGCTCGAAGACGAATCGCTGATCCGGGGTGATGTTCGACGACAACACCCACTGTGAGGTGCGGATGAATGGCTCCTCCAGATACGCCGGGTCGTCGATGATCGAGACCAGCGTGAGATAGCTGCCGTGCCGGATGAAGTGCTCCGTCATCGTGCTCTGCGGGCTCGCGGGCACGCCGTTGCGTTGAATCACGCCATACTTCATGTGTGTGGTCGTCACGACGAGCTGGTTGCCGGCGATCCGGCCGGTGGAGAAGCCATCCCAGGTGTGCTCCGCGTACTCGGACGGATGGGGCCGGCCGTCCATCCAGATGACACGGTCGTCGCGTCCGAACACGCCCTCGATCGTGTAGGCCAGCAACGTCTGCGTCACCGGGTCGGTGACCTTGGTCACCCGCATGTTCGGACCCGGGCCCCGCATGAAGTACTGAGGCGCGTGCGGTTTCGCCACTTCTTCAGGCAGCGAGAGGATGGACGCATCCCAGGACCGCGCCTTTTGCCGCGCGGCCTCGTTGATTGGCAAACCTGAGTAGTCGCCGAGCTCCGCGCCGGGGCCGCGATGCGGCTGGTCTTCGTGGACGCGTGCCGCCCATTCGCCGGCGATATCGACCTGCGCCGCGGCCGGTACGGCACCACCGAGCACCAGTGCCGCGGCCAGGATTCCGAAACGACATCGACGCGTCAGAGCCGTATACATGCGCCCTCCAGAACCGGCCGCTCTACCCGAACTATGCCGCGGCACAACGGTGCGCCGACTGTTAAGTTTTGTAAAGAGCCAGCCTCTTCACTGGGGGCGCGGAGCAGCCGCCTGGAGCAGCACCAGGAACAGATTGCTGGGCTCGCGGACGATGGCGACCTTGGTCGTGGCACCTCCGCGTCCCGGCAGTTCCACCGTCGTCCCGCCGGCGGACACGACCGTACCGCCGGCCTTCGTCAGCGCCGCGATCGTGGCGTCCACGTCGCGCACCTGCAACTGCATGCGCGTCGAGCCGGGATCCTGGATGTCGCCGCGGACCACGCGCCGCTCCACACCCTTGAAGTCGATGAGCTCGAAGGTGAGCCCGGTCGTGGGCACGGTGAACATCGAGGCGCGGTACTGGGCGCCCGCGGGCAGGCCCATCATGTCGAGCACGGTGGGCTGCCCGGCAAACTCGCCGGGCGCGCGCACCGCGAGGCCGAGCGCGTCTCGATACAGACGCGTCTCCCGCTCGACGTCGGACACGGACAGGCGCACGCGCACTTCGATCACGTTCGGCGCCGGCGTCGCCGGCGCCTCCGGCAGCGGATCCGGCTGGAACAGCTCGACGAAGTGCCCGTCCGGATCCTGGACGATGACCGCTCGCGACTTGCGCGCGCCGCCCGGCACGAACAGAGGCGCGCCGCCCGTCGTGACGACGGGCGCCCCGAGCTGTTTGAGGCGCCCGAACACCGAGTCGAGATCCCGGACCAGCACGATCAGCGTGGTTGCCCCGATGTCCTGCAGCCGCCGCTCCAGGGCCTTGCCGCCGGCCTTCTTGATCTCGACGATCTCGACGCCGCTGCGCATCCCGGCCGGACGGCCGATCTGCCAGCGCAACTGCGCGTCGGGAAGCCCGAACATGTTGCGCAGCGCCGGATTCGTGTCCGCGTTGGCCGGCGCCCCCTGGACGTCGAGGCCGAGCCCGTCGCGGTAGAACGCGACGGCTCTGTCCAGGTCGCTCACGATCGGGCTGAAGAAGTTGCCCGACCCGACGACCAGGCCCGTCGGGCTCGGGCCGGGAGGCGCGGGCGCCGCCGGCGCCTGCGCGTGCGCGGCGGTCGCAACGAGAGCACATGTCAGGGCAACGGCCAGCGATCGCATCGGGTGTCTCCTCCTGTCTGCACTACTTCAGCGGCGTGCGCGGCAGCCGCTGCCGGTACTCGGGATAGGTCGTCTCGGGCCCGCCCATCAGCGCCTCCACGGGCACGCCCGACTGCTTCGCCTGCTCGCCGACGAACGGATTCTCGCCGATCGGATAGTGCGACACCTGGTGCAGCGGGCCCGCCGTCTCCTCGCCCGGCTCGCAGGGCGTGGCGGCGATCCAGTTGCCCTCGTTCAGGCCCGACATGCGCGCGAAGTTGCGGCTGCGCGCGATCGGTTCCGTCAGGTAGTCGGGATCGTGGATGTAGATCACGTACGTCAGCATGTCGCCATGCCGCGTGAAGCGTTCGGTCGTCGTCACGCGGTCGCTCTGCGGCACGCCGTTGCGGCGAATCCATCCCTGCTTGATGTGCGTGGTCCGCACGACGAGCGTGTTGCCCTCCCACCGCCCGGTCGAGAAGCCCATCCACGTGTGCGGCGCGAGATCCGACGGGTGCGGCCGGCCGTCCACCCAGATGGTCCGCTGCTGGCCCCAGAGGCTGACGTACTGACGGAATGCCACGATGCGCTGCGTGTTCACGTCGCGTTCGGCGTCGATACGCAGCCGCGTCGGGCCGCTGAGGATGTACGGCAGCACGTGGACCTGGCACTGGTGCTCCTGGACCGACAGCCGCGACGCGTTCCAGCTGAGGGCCCATTGGCGCGCACCCGGCGTGATCGGCAGCCCGGCGAAATCCGCGGGCCCCAGGCCCGGCACCCGGTCCGGCTGATCCTCGTGGTAGAGCGGACCCCACTCGCCGGTGATGTCCGACTGCGCGCGGGCCGGGGCGGCGGTCAGCAGGCACAGGACCACCGCAGCGCCCATCGCCTCGAGACGTCTCGTCAGTACTCGGCGCACGAGAGCGGCCTCCATTTCGAACCGTCCTTCTCTTTGCGAAAGTCGGTGCTGGTCACGAACGGCGCGGCAAGGTAAGTCGGATCGTCGACCACGGTGGTCACCGTGAACCACTGCGTCCCGTCGTCTTCGGTCCTGAAGTCGTAGTCCTCCGTCACGCGCGCCTGGTCGCTGTACGGCACGCCGTTACGCCGCAGGTAGCCGGCCCTGAACCCCGTCGTCTCCACGTGGAGCGAGCCGAAGCGCCCCGGCGCGACCAGTCCGGCGCCGTCGGGTCCGGTTCCGACGCCGCCGGGAAAGAAGAGCGACGTGCGGACGGCGGCCGGGTCGGAAGCGATGTCCCACCGCGCCACCGACTGGCCCTGCCAGTCGCGCGACCGCGTCGACGTGCGGACCGCGGACCGACCCTCCTCCCAGACCAGTTCGCCCCGTGCGCTGGTCCGCCAGCGTCCCGGCGCGGAGCCGTCGAACACCAGGCGGCGCGTCTGGAGGCCGGCATCCGTCTCGATCTTGAGAACGGAGGGGCTTTCCCACGACAGGCGCACGCGGCCGGGAACGCGCATGATGGCCGCGGCCCCGAACGGCTTGCACGCGTCAGCCGGCGTGGCCTTCGCCGGATCCCACGCGTCGGCGGCGCGCTTGCCGGCGTCGTTGAGCGGCAGGCTCGCGTAGTCGCCGTGGCGGGGTGTGACCATGCGCTCGTGCCAGTCCTCGGTGACAATCGACACCCAGTAGCCGGTGACGTCGAGAGGCGCCTGCTCGCGCGGCGTGGACTGCGCCGCCAGCGCGACGGCCTGTACCGCGAGCGCGGCGGCGAGCGCGGCAGCAGACACCTGACGACGCGATCGCGACGTCATCGTGTCCTCGCGTACTCCGCGTAAATCGCCTCGATGAACATGTCGGTCGTCCAGGGGCCGGCGCCGGCGCCCCATCGGGCGTCGTAGTCGAGCGTGGGGCGCTGCGCCTTCACCTGCGCCAGCGTCCAGCCCTTCCCGACCGCGGCCCTGATGCGATCGCGCACGATCACCAGCATGTCGCGGTACTCGAGGACGTCGTGCTGATCGCCCACGCGGCCGTGCCCGGGCACGACGTAGGTGCCGCCCTCCTGGTTGTAGCGCGGCACCATCAGGTCCAGCACGCGGTTGAGTCCCGCGATGATGCCCGCCACCGTCCCTCCGCGCGCGCGCTCGATGACGGGATACCGCGTCGCGTCGAACAGATCCCCGGCCGCGATGACATCGGAGCGGCGGAAGTGGACGACGCTGTCGCCGTCGCTGTGCGCCGCCGGCACGTACGTGACGACGATCGGTTCGTCGTTGAAGAACACCCGGCGCTGCGCCAGCGAGTAGGTGGCATTCGGCCATGCGACGGCCGGGTATGGCACCTTGCCGTCCGGCCCAGGCAGGCTCATCCGCGGCAGCACCGCCTCGTGCCCGATGATCTTCACGCCGGGGCCGGAGAACGACCCCGGCGTGCTCAGGAAATCCATCTGCGGCTTCGCCAGTGGCTCGTTGCCGCCCACGTGCTCGGGATCGCCGCTCGTGTTCACGATGTATTCGATCCGGCCCGGCGTGATCCGCCGGATCTCGGCGAGGAGGGCGGCGGTCATCCCGGGCGCGCCCGTATCGACGACGAGGACGCCTTCGCCCGCCCCGGGGCCGGCGGCCTTCGCGTCGCCGGCCTGCACGATGACGTTGCCGCCGGCGCCCGCGATGACCCACACCTGGCCCTGTACGTGAAACGAGCGCACGCCGGGCGCGGCGCCGACGGCGGAGCGGCCTTCCTGGCGGGCGCGCAAACCCGGCTGACACGCCAGTGCCAGCGCCAGTCCGATTGCCGCGGGCAGCGGCCGCCACGATTTCCGGAGGGGGGCGGTCCTTCCGATCACCCTCGGCCCCGCCCTCGCGCGGGCGCCAGCGGCGCCGGAATCTCACAGGGCCGGGGATTCCATTTCGACGGATCGGACTCCTTCCTGAACTGCGAGCTGATCACGAACTCCTGCGTGAGGTACTCGGGATCCTCGACGACCGTCGTGACAATCAGCCACGTCCCGTCCTCCGAAAGCGTGAAGCTGTCGAAGAACTCCTTCACGACGGCGCGTTCGCTGTACGGCACGCCGTTCGGGCGGAGATAGCCGGCCTGGAGGCCGGTCGTGACCACCTCGAGCGACCCGCCCGGCGTCCGCGCGACCTGCGCGAAGATCCCGCGGTTCTGCGGCTGACGGAACCATCGCGCCTCGGAATGCCCCTGCAGCGACCGCGCGCCGGCCGGCGGCGGTGTGCCGAACCGGAAGCGGCGGCTCTGCATGCCAGCGTCGAAGTCGAGCGCGAGCGTATCAGCGCTCTCCCATCGGATCCGCATCCGGCCCGGCTGCCGAATCAACCCCGGCGGGCCGAACGCCTTGCACAATGCGCCGCGGGCGCGGTCGACGTTGAGATCCCATGCGTCCGCCGCCTTCCGCCCCGCGGCGTTGAGCGGGACGCTCGCGGTGTCGCCCTTCGGCGGCGTGATCATCCTCCACCGCCAGTCTTCAGTGATGACCGACACCCACTGGCCGGTGATGTCGATCAACGCAGACTCACGCGGGCTACGGGTATCGGCGCGCGGGGTCTGCGCGAGGACGGTGCCGCCTGCTGCGGCAGCGACGAGGGCGGCGAGCGTGGCCAGGCGGCCGATCATCGCGCCCTCCGACTCAAGTCGCGATAGACGGCCTCGACGAACGCGTCTCCGTTCCATCCGTCCTCACGCGGCTCGAACAGGCCGTCGTAGTCGAACGTCGGTTTCGCCCGCTTCACCTCGTCGAGCGAGCGGCCCTTGGCGATGAGGTCGCGGACGCGGTCGCGGATGATGGTGACCATGTCACGGTAGTTCGCGACATCGGTCTGATCACTCAGCCGCCCCCGGCCCGGCACGATGACCGTGCCGCCCTCCTGGCTTTCTCCGGGCACGGCAATCTCGATCACGCGGTTGAGCGCGTCGATCACGCCGTTGATGCTGCCGCCGCGATCGAGATCGAATCGAGGGTAGGCCGTCGTGTCGTACGTTGCACCCGTGCTGATCACGTCGGACCGGCGGAAAAACACCAACGTGTCACCGTCGGTGTGTCCGGCCGGCACGTGGATGAACCGTACGGCCTCGCCGTTCGAGAACAGGCTCCACTGGGCGGTGAAATAGGTGTCCGTCGGCCAGATGTCCGTGGGGGCCTTCGCCGCGTTCATCCGGTTCAGCACGTTCAGGTGCGCGATGATCGAGGCCCGCGTGTCGGACCCGCGGGGGTCGATCGAGTCGATCACGCGAACGTAGCGGCCCGCTTTGGACAGCGTGCCCGCGCCTCCCGACGCCTGGTTGTCGCCGCTCGTCAACACGATGTGCCGGATCGGGTGCGGCGTCAGCGCTTTGACCGCCTCCAGCACGGACGCGCTGAGCGCCGCCGGCTGCGCATCCACGATCAGCGGGCCCTCGGGGCCGACCTGCACCGTCGTGTTGCCGCCCGGTGCCACAATCACGAACACGTCGCCCTGGACCGGCAGGGTCTCGAGACGCGGCTGCGCGGCCGCCCTTGTCGCGGCGGCGAGCACGAAGATCACGGGCAGAACGTGGCGTCGCACGTTCATCGGGCACCGGCTGGATGCAACTGCGCGAGGTAGTCCGGGTACATCGTCGCGGCGCCGCCACGCGTCGCGTCGAACGGGATGGCGTGCTTGCCGGCGAATTCCTGCAGGTAGGTGTTGGTCCCCGGCAGATGGTGCGGCACCGCCCCGCGCGGCCGCTCGATCTCCACCGTAGGGATGCAGGAAAACGGGCTCAGCTGGAACCCGGGATCCGCCACCCAGTTCGACGTGCGGACGAACGCCTCCGTGAGATACACGGGATCTTTCACGACCGTCACGAGCGTCAGGTACTCGCGGTGCCGGATGAAGTATTCGACGAGCGTGGCCCTCTCGCTGCGCGGGACGCCGTTGCGCCGGATCCAGCCTTCTTTCAGGTGCGTGGTCGTGACCTTGAGCATGTCGCCTTCCCACTCGCCGGTCGAGAAGCCCTGCCAGCTGTGCTGCGCGGTCGGCGACGGACGGCCCCGGCCATCCATGTAGATCGTGCGGCGGGGCAGCATCCACATCAGCGTGGTGTGCCACGACGTCACGTCCTGCGAGATGGGATCGAGCGTGCTCGAAATCCGCATGCTGGCGGGCCCCCGCGGCGCGTAGTCCGCCGGATGCGGCTCGCACTGACGCTCGGGCATCGTCCATTTGGCCGCGTCCCAGGAGTCCGCGCGCAGGCGTGCCGCGTCGTTGATGGGAAGCCCCAGGTAGTCGCCGATGTCGGGGCCGGCGCCGCGTTCGGGCAGGTCCTCGTGGAAGCGCTGGCTCCACGAGCCCGACAGGTCCATCTGCGCCGACACCGCAAACGTCGCCGAGACGATCCCGGCGACGACCACGGCGACGGTGAGACGGTGCGCGCGGCATGAGCCCCACCCCTACTTCGCCAGCGGATCAGGCCGCATCTGGAACTTGACTACGGCGCTCTTCGTGCCCAGGCCGCCTTCGACGTGCCAGACGGCGTTCGGTCCGTAATCGGCGTAGATGGCGCGGCCCTTCCAGCCGCCGTTCGGATCGTCGATGCGCCCGTCCATGCCCCGCGAGAAGAATCCGAGCGGGTACGGCACGCGCAGGACCAGCCAGCTGCCGTCGGGCCGGAGAGCCAGCAGCGAGTCCGACGTCGTGCCGTTCGCCAGCGGCAGGTCGGCGCCAAGGCCGAGCGTGTTGAAGCGGTCCACGAAGTTGTAATACTGAAAATCGGCCGCGACGTCGCCGCGGACACCCTTGAAGCGCGGCCCCGGCACGGGGTACAGCGTCCAGCCCTCGCGGCAGTGCTGGCCGTCCATCGCCGCCGGCCCTGTGAGGACCCTGCACTTGCGACGGTCGAAGCTCGCCAGGTGGCCGCTGCTGGCGAGAGCCGTCCAGATGACGCCCATGTGAGTCCACGTCGATGCCTCGCGGCGTGTAGCCCACGACGCCTGAGGCAGGATCGAACGGCGGTTCGTACGCCTCGCCGATGCACGTCTTCGGGTCGATTCGGACGATCTTGCCGGGCATCGGTCCCGGCGAGGCACCCCAGACGCTGCCATCCGGATGAGGAATCACGCTGTAGAACAGGCCCACCTTGATCTCGCGATCGACGGCGCGATCGATCTTTCCATCGCCGTTGACGTCGAACCACGGGCGGCACCAGCCTTGAGCCGCACCGGCATCCCCGGTGGCCTCGAGCTTCCGTGTGTTCACCCAGCCGATCGCCCCGCTGAAGGGGCCGTTGCCGTAGATCGTTTCGTCCGGCGTCAGAGGCAAACTGCACGTGATGCACGTCGAAACAGATGTCGACCTGCTTGAACTGCTGCGTCTTCGGGTCGTAATACTGAATCTGCCTGAAGCTGCTCGGCATCGGGGCGAGCGCGGCGGAGGGGTGGTCCTTGCAGAACGCGGGCTGGTTCTCGGGGACGCGGAATCGCGCCGACATCCAGACACGCCCTTTGCTGTCCATGGCCGCGTGGTTGGAGATGGCCGGGTCGAACCAGTACAGCTTGTCGCCCCAGTACGGCGACGGCACCGGCATCGACTGCGGCTTGCCGGGCGGCGTCTTCGGATCGAGGACTGGAATCCTCGTCTCTTTCGCGGTGTGCTCCAGCGTGTCGAGCGTGAGGAACCCGTCATTGCCCCAGTCGACGCCGTAGATGGGGCCGTACGCGTTGGCGGTCGGATTCCGCTTGTCGGTGGCGAGCTCATCGTGCGCGAAGGTCGCCGGGCCGCCCCAGTCCCACATCGACAGGACGAGATTGCGCTCGAGACCCTGCGGCCGGGGCGGCGCCACTGGCGGGACTTCGCCGGCGGTGATCCGATCCGTCCAGTTCGCGAACATCTCGAGCCCCCGCGGGCGCCCGAGCACGGTGACCGCCGAGCTCATGCCCCGGCCGTCCTGTCCCGCCTGCACGCGGCGGTCCCAGGCCTCCACGGTCGACGCGAATTTCCCGAGCGCGGCCGGAATCTCCCGGGTCGCCTTGTTGCCCAGCTGGTGACACACGTTGCAGTTCGCCTTGATCTGGTTGATGAAGTGATGCTGCGTGGCCATCTCGGGGCTGATCCCGTTTCCGGCGGGCCCGGTGCCCGGAAAATCCTTCTCCGGCGGGATGTTGATGATCGAGTACCAGTAGTTCGCGGGGTAGACCTGCGCGGCGGCTCTTGGACTGGGCGCCTGCACGGCCGTGAGAGCCAGACGCCGGCCCGGCGTCGATCGAACGGGCACCGAATCCACGAGGCCGTAGCCCCGCACCCAAATCCTGTACGTGGCGCGCCGCCCGGGAAGGTCCGGCAACAGGTACCGGCCCTGATCGTCGGTGACCACGATCTTCCGGAACTTCGTCGGCGTGTCGGTGGTCTCCGCGATCACCCAGACGCCGGCTTCGGGACCGCGCGCGCTCCGGACCACTCCGGCAATGTCGTCCGCGTCGATCGGAATCTGGTTGCTGTCGGCCTCGCGCGCCGGCGTCTGCGCCGCGTGCAGCCAGAGCGACGCGCTGCCGGCAAAGGCGACCGCGACTACCGTGATCAAAAGAGGATGACGCTTCATGGGCCGGAATCTCCCTGATAGTGCAGCGAAGTCTAACGAAGAGTCCGCCGAAAGTCCTCGATTCGCTATTTCGCGAGGGGATTCGGCCTGATCTGGAACTTCACGACCTTGCTGCGTGTGCCAAGGCCGCCCTCCACGTGCCAGATCGCGTTCTCACCGTAATCGGCGTAGAGCGCGCGGCCCTTCCATCCACCTCTCGGGTCGTCGATACGCCCGTCGAGGCCTCGCGCGAAAAATCCCAGGGGATAGGGCACACGGAGCACGACCCACTTGCCGTCGGGTCCAAGCGCCAGCAAGCGAATCCGACGTCGACCCGGTTGCAATGGGCACGTCGGTGCCCAGGCCGAGCGTGTTGAAGCGATCGACGAAATTGTAGTACTGGAAGTCGACGGCGACATCCCCGCGAACGCCGGCGAAGCGCGGACCAGGCACGGGATGGAGCGTCCACCCTTCGCGGCAGTGCTGCCCGTCCATGGCAGCCGGTCCCGTCAGACACTCTGCACTTCCGGCGATCGAAGCTCGCCAGATGCCCGCTGCTCGCCAATGCCGTCCACATCACGCCGTTCGAATCGACGTCGATCCCGCGAGGCGTGTAGCCGACCAGTCCGGAGGCGGGATCGAACGGCGGCTCGTACGCCTCGCTGACGCAAGTATGCGGGTCGATGCGAACCAGCTTGCCTGGCATCGGTTCAGGCGACGCAGCCCACACGCTGCCGTCGGGGTGGGGAATCACGCTGTAGAGGAGCCCAATCGGAATCAGGCGGTCGACGGCCGGATCGATCGTGCCGTCCCCGTTGACGTCGTACCACGGCCGGCACCAGCCCTGGGCCGCGCGCTCGTCACCCGTCTCGTCGAGCACCCGGGTCTTGACCCATCCGACTGCCCGGCTGAACGGGCCGTTGCCGTAGAGCGTTTCGTCCGCGTCCGATGCGAACTGGACGTGGTGCGTGTCGAAACAGATGTTGACCTGCCTGAACTCGCGCGTTCGCGGATCGTAATACTGCACCTGTCTGAAGCTGCTCGGCTGCGGCGCGAGCGCGGCAGACGGATGATCCTTGCAGAACGCGGGCTGATCCTCCGGCTTCCGGAACCTCGCCGACATCCAGATGCGCCCCTTGCTGTCCATCGCGGCGTGGTTCGGGATGACCTGATCGAACCAGTACAGCTTGTCACCCCAGTACGGCGACGGGTAGGGCATCGACTGCTGCTTTCCCGTCGGCGTGTTCGGGTCGCGAGGCTTCATTCTGACCTCGGTCGCGGTGTGTTCCAGCGGATCGATGGTCAGGAAGCCGTCGTTCCCCCAGTCCACGCCGTAGATCGGGCCGTTCGCGTTCGCGGTCGGGTTCCGCTTGTCAGTCGTCAGCTCGTCGTGCGCAAAGGTCGCCGGGCCGCCCCAATCCCACATCGTGAGGACGAGATTGCGCTCCAGGCCCTGCGGGCGCGGCGGCACCGGCGGGAGCGCACCGGCGGCGATCCGATCCGTCCATCGGGCAAACAAATCGAGGGCGCGCTTGCGTCCCATGTTGTCGATCTCGGTCGTCATGCTCGGCGCGTCCTGCCCGACCTGGATCCGCCGTTCCCATGCGTCGAAACTCGATGCGAACGTGCCGAGCGCCGGGGGAATCTCACGCAGTGCCTTGATGCCCAGCTGATGACAGGCGCTGCAGCCCGCTTTCATCTCGTTGATCCAGTGGTGTTGTGTCTGCATCCGCGTGCCGATGCCGTTGCCAGCCGGCCCGGTGCCGGGAAAGTTGCCCTCCGGGGGGATCTCGATCAACCCGAACCAGTAGTTGGCCGGGTAGATGCGCGCGGCGGCCGCCGCGTTCGGTGCGACCAGGGCCTCGAGCGCGAGCCTGCGTCCGGGCCTGGATTGAACCGGCGCTGAATCGACGAGGCCGTAGCCGCGAACCCACACTTTGTACGCCGTGTTCCGACGGGCCGGCAGATCGGGTATCAGAAATCGGCCCTGATCGTCAGTCACCACGACCTTCTTCAGCGCCGTCGGCGTGTCGGTCGTTTCCGCAATCACCCAGACGCCGGCCTCCGGGCCGCGCGCGCTCCGGACGACTCCGGCAATGTCGTCCGCGTCGATCGGAATCTGGCTGCGGTCGCGCTCGCGCGCTGGCGCCTGCGCCGCGCGAAGCCAGAGCGACGCGCTGCCGGCAAGGACGAGTGCGAGTGCCGCGATCCAGATGGGCCGACTCAGCATGCGAGAATCTCCTCTCTAGTCCCGGACGTACCTGGTCACGCCTCGCAGGATGGATTCCGCCGTGTAGAGATGGCCAGCAGGATCGATCGCGATGCCTTCGCCCATCGCGCCGTCGCGATCACCGGTCTGGTGGGGCGGCACGAAGATCGTGACCCTGCCGTCATCGAGGCTTCCGATTCGAATACCCCGGAGCCATCCCGGATGAACGCGGTCGTTCGATTCCGAATCCGTCGCGTAGACGATATCGTTGGCATCGACCACCAGTCCGCTGACGCGACTGAACTCCGCGTGCTCTCGCACGAATGTTCCGTCCTTCGTCAGGACCTGAATCCGATGGTTGTGACGGTCCGCGACGATCAGCCTGCCCCGGGAATCGAAGGCGAGCGCGTGCGGCGTGCGAAACTCGCCGGGCCGCGTGCCGGCTTTGCCGAACGTCCTCAGGAACTTCCCGTTCTTGTCGAACACCGAGATGCGGCCGACCAGATGCGCGTCGCCGACGTCGGTGTGACTCTCCGCGATGTATACGTCGCCGTTGGCCGGATCGGTCAGGACCGCCGTGGGTTCGGTAAGCGCCCCGGGAGGATCGCCCTTGATCCCGGGCGCGCCAATCGTCATGAGCACCTGCCCCTCCGGGCTGAACTTGACCACGGTGCTGCCCTTGCGTGGCTCTCCGGGAAACGTGCGGAGGTCGTCGGCGCCTGGCGCGCGAGCATCGGTCACCCAGATGTTCCCGTCGCGGTCGACGTGAAGACCATGCGGCCAGACGAACAGCCCGCCGCCGAAGCTCCTGATCTCCTTTCCGGATTCATCGAAATGGTGCACGGGGTTGGCGTTCGTCCCGAGGCAGCCGGGCGTGGTCGCCGCCGTGCACCGGTCCACGGCCCAGATCGTCCTGCCGTCGCGGTCGATCGCGACGCCGTTCGATCCGCCCCACTCGCGCTTCTCGGCCGTGAACCGGGCCCAGTCGCGGATCGCGCGATAGGGATTCGGGCCGCTGTTGACGGGCTGGACAGCGTCGGTGGCTGGCGTTCCTCCGCGCTGCGGCGCCTGAGCGAGACCGACTGCCCAGGCGACGCAGACGAGCACGACGAGCGTCACCGGCAGACGGACAGTTGCGGGAACTGGAACCTGCACCGCTACTGCGCTCCTCTCGTCCACCCGGCGTCCGCCTTGCGCGCACCATCGATAAGCTCCAGCAGGCCGTTCACGATCGACGATTCCGCACAGCCAGGCTGCAGCCGCGAGGACAGCACTTCGAACGTGTACCTGCCGTACGACGCATCGTCGGGAACGTAGCCGGAGCGAGCCGACCCGTTGGTCAGCGTCGCCATCATCGTCGCCTTGACCGGCGACTCGCGCTTCAGCCGCAGCGCGATGGGATTGAACACCTCGGCGTTCACCGCGCCGATCATGACGTCGCCCACCCGCAGCAGTCCCAGCCTGATCTCCACCGGACCTGCCTCTTTGTAGGTGCCCTCGAACCCGGCCCGCCCCTGATTCGTCCGCTCGCGGCCCGGACAGCTGATGGTCTTCTGACTGCCGTTCAGCCGGACATCCGTCTCGGTCCGCTCGATGTTCCGCATGACGTACAGGACTTCCTCGCCGAGGAACTGGCCCATCGACGCCACCATCTGCCGCTGCTGGTTCATCAGCCTGGCCACGGCGGGATCCTTCCGGTCGAGGCCCTGTCCGCCGGGCGGCATCGCGTTGCTGATGTCGACGCCACGCGTCGCGTAGTCTTTGATGCGGATCTCCCGCAGGTCGTACGTCTGCTGGAAGTAGATCGGATTCTGGTCGCCCGACGCGCCAGTGGACCAGACGGCGACGACGCTGCCGCCGAAGGCGTCTTCGATGTAGCGCGAGCTCGCGCCGGGGATGTCGCCGCTGATCTCGTCCAGTTGGCCGGCAATCACGCCGTGGACGGCGTAGTTGTAGTACACCGCGAGCGGTTCGCCGCTCAGGCTCTCGAACTTGAGTACGGCGACCGTCTTGTCTGACGGGCCTTCCCGGTTCGGCCCTTCCCACCACTTCCCTGTCCTGGGATCGGTGATCTGGCGGTTCACGTTGATGTAGGACTCGCCCGTCCCGTAGCCCACTCGTGCGGGCGTCAGTTTCTGCTGCGCGCGCCGCACGGCGTCCACGATCTGGCGTGCGAAGTCGGCCGCCGGCGGTCCGGGCACGCTGTGCGTATGCGTCGCCGTCAACAACACGTTCGCT
Organism: uncultured Acidobacteriota bacterium; assembly: GCA_963821285.1. Lineage (GTDB taxonomy): Bacteria > Acidobacteriota > Vicinamibacteria > Vicinamibacterales > CAVVIG01 > CAVQJU01. The sequence continues at coordinate 19,932 of CAWGDD010000008.1, read as the reverse complement.
GACGGAATCCCCAACTCCGTTTCGACCTGGCGTGTCACGACCTGCCAGATCGCATCGGAGAGCCCTCCGGCATCGACGGTGACGAGCGCGGCGCGTGCGGCTCCGTTCTCCAGTACGATCGCGCGCGCGTACAAGCGGTCGAGCACGCCCAGGTAGTTCTTCGGAAGCGCCGAATCGGCCGGCGTCACGTCGACCTTCGCCGCCCCCACCCGCAGCGGTGACGCGGCGCGAACATCCTGCGCGGCGCCGGCACGGGGAATCGCGGTGACGACGGCCAGCGTGGTGATGAGAATCGCGAGACGGGCCCGCATGTCTGGTCTCCCTGGCTATCGCCGAAAGATGGACGCATCAATCGCCGCGGCCATCGCCTGGTTTCCGGCATCGTTCGGATGCACGTGATCGCCGGGATCGAAGTCGAGGCGCAGTCTGCCCGGGTGGGCCGGGTCGCGTACGGCAGCGTCGAAGTCGATGACCGCGTCGTAGGCCTTGCTGGTCCGGATCCATCGGTTCACATCCTGACGAATCCGCTCGCCGGCGTCGGTGTAGGTGTTCACGCCTTCCACCGGCATGATCGTGGCGCCGGCGACCCTGATGCCGTGGCGATGCGCCCGCTCGATGATCTGCTGAAATCCCCAGATCAGATCGTCCGCCGTCACGGCCTCGCCCGGCGGCGCACCGGGAACGGCCGGGAACGTGATGTCGTTGATCCCGAGCAGCACGGTCATCCAGCGCACGCCGGCGTGGCCGAGGACGTCGCGATCGAAGCGCGCCAGCGCGCTCACGCCGAAGCCCGGCCGCAGCAGCCGATTGCCAGAGAGCCCGACGTTGACGACGCTCCGGGCGCCGGCGGCACGCCCGGCCGCGAGCTTCGCGGCCAGCAGCGAGGGCCACGCGCGGTCCGTGTCGAGCGTCGCGCCGACACCGTCCGTGATCGAGTCCCCGAAGGCGACGATCGCGCCGGCATCAGCCGGCGCCAGCACGTCGACGCTGGCGAGCCAGAGATACGCGGTCGTCGTCGCGGTGGCCGCCAGCGTGGCCTGGCCGGCCGCGTTGCCGCTCGCGATGAACGCCGTGTGCATCCCGTCGGGATGCACCGTGGGCAAACCGGTCTCCTCCGGCAGATAGAGCGACACGGCCAGATCAGTCAGCGCGGGCACGGCGAGATCGACCGGGTCGCTCACGACCATCGTGCCCGGAGGCACGAGGGTCGAGGCCCGGCCGCCGAACGTCAGGGGGCGGTCGGAGGCGGGCACGATCGCAGCGGCGGTCGCGCGAAGCGCGATGTGGGCGGCGCCCACACGCAGCGGCGGCTTCTCGAGCGCGTTGGCCAGTGCCACGCGGACACGCCGGCCGCCGAGACTGGTCCGCGCGACCATGCGCACCGTCTGATCCATCAGCGTCGCGGGAACACGCGCGGCCGGAGGCGGCTGTACCGGCTCGCCGCTGCCGAACGGCAGACGCGTCGGCGCCAGCTGCTGTGCCGTCGCCCACGTCGTGACCCAGCGCTCGTCCGACGCCGGCGATCGACCGGTCTGCGCCTGCGGCGCCGCCGCCTGCGCGCTCAGGAGCGCCAGCGCCAGCGCGCCGACCGCCGCCCGCATGCGCCGCCCGGCGCCCGGCCGTTCTCTCCTTGGCATCTGCATCGCCATCATCACGACACTCACTCAGGCGGGCCGCGGCCGGAAGAGCAGCGGCACGGACTCGTGCAGGAGATTCCGCCACACGCTGAAGACGTGCCCCCCCGGATGATCCGCCCAGCGGGCGTCGATCCCGCGCTCCTGCAGCAGCCGGACCAGCCGCTGCCCGGGCGCGAGCATCCCGGTTTCCCGCTGGCCGCATCCAAGAAACAGCAGCCGCAGATTCTTCTGCGTTGCCGGCGCGTTCGCGAGCAGCCGCGTCCACGGCGCCTGCGTCTCGATGGGCTCGGCGGGCGGCTGCGGCCCGAGGGCCCCGAACCCGCCGCTGTACGCCAGCACGTAGCCGAAGAGCTCCGGGTGCGCGAGGCCGATCTCGATGCTCTGGAACCCACCCATCGACAGGCCGCCGATCGCGCGGTGAGCCGGATCGGCGTCCACGCGGTAGGTCCGCTCCACCAGCGGGATGATCTGATCGAGCAGATCCCGGGTGAAGAGCGTGAAGTTGAGCATCCCGGGATCGCCGCCGTAGGGCGGCACCACGACGGGCGCGCCGACCGACGCGCTCTGGATCGGATGGCCGTGTGGCATGACGACGACCATCGGCGCCGCCCTGCCCTCGGCGATCAGGTTGTCGAGGATGATGTTCGCCCGCCCGTTCATCACCCAGCCGCTCTGCGTTTCGCCGTTGCCGTGGAGCAGGTAGTAGACGGGATACCGCGCCCTCGAGGTGTCGTAGTTCGGCGGCGTGTAGACCCAGAGATACCGGTTCACGCCGATGGCCTTCGACTCGTACAGCACCATCCGCACGTCGCCGTGCGGCACCGGACGCGCGTCATAGAACGCCGCGCCGCCGCCGGGCACCTCGACGAAGCTCGAGATCGCCGTCCCGGCCGCGCGCGGCATCTGGCTGATGTTCGCGGGATCGGGCAGATCGACGCCCTCGACGCGGAAGTTGTAGATCCAGATCTCCGGCGGGAGCGGGCCGACCGTGATGCTCCAGATCCCGTCCGCGCCCCTCGTCATGGCCTGCGGTCCCGCGCCCTGCAGCACCTCGCCGACGAGCTCGACGCGTGACGCGTCGGGCGCGCGCAGCCGGAACGTGACGCGGCGATCGTCGTGCACGTCGGGTGATCGCACGGCCGGCGGCGGCCCGCCCGCGCCTCGCGGCCCCTGCGCGCCAATCCCGGCCGCGAGGATGAACATGAGGAGTGCAGAGACCGCGAGACGGCGGGGGCTGGGCAAGACGAGTTGGATCTGTACTCAACGATGCGACGAGGTGTCAATACTGTTCGCGGCGGGACTCGGCTCACCTGTATTATCAGGATCGTGGCCGCGAAGCCCGCGCAGTCCAAGCACGCGCAGATCCGCCAGACGCTGACCGACCAGATCGCGAGCGGCCAGTACGAGGCCGGCCAACGGCTGCCCAGCGAATCGGCGCTGGTCAGGACGTTCGGCGCGTCGCGCCCGACCGTGAACCGGGCGCTGCGCGAGCTTCAGCTCAGCGGCCTCATCGATCGGCGCGCCGGGTCGGGCAGCTACGTGCGCGCCGACTCGGCGGCGCGCGGCTACGTCTTCGGCCTCCTCATCCCCGAGCTGGGCCGCACGGAGATCTTCGAGCCGATCTGCCGCGGCATGGCCGAGGCGCAGCACGCGAGCCAGCACGTGCTGCTCTGGGGCACCTCGCTGGCCGACGCCGGCAACGTCGAGGAACAGGCGTCGCACGCCTGCCGCCAGCTCGTGGCGAAGAAGGTGTCGGGGGTGTTCTTCGCGCCGCTGGAGCTGACGCCGGAGAAGGACGCGATCAACCGCCGCATCGCGAACGTCTTCGATCGGGCCGGCATTCCCCTCGTGCTTCTGGATCGCGACCTCGTGCCCTATCCCGGGCGAAGCGCGTACGATCTCGTCGGCATCGACAACCGCCGCGCAGGGTACGTGCTTGCGGCGCATCTGCTGCAGCGCGGCTGCCGCCGCGTGGCGTTCGTCGGCCGCCCGCAGTCGGCCCCCACCGTGGACGCGCGCATCGCCGGGTACACCGAGGCCTTGAGCGACGCGGGCCTCGCCCCGCACGTCTTCCGCATCGACCCTGAGGACCGCACGGAGGTGAAGCGCATCTTCGGCAGAACCCGCGCCGACGGCGTCATCTGCGCCAACGACTTCACCGCCGCGCAGATCCTCAAGACCCTCGACGTGCTCCGCGTCTCGGTCCCTCGCGACGTCCGGCTCGCCGGCATCGACGACGTGAAGTACGCGGATCTGCTGTCGGTCCCGCTGACGACCATCCACCAGCCGTGCGCCGAAATCGGCACGATGGCGATCGCCACCATGCTCGAGCGGCTGCGCCACCCGAAGCTGCCCGCACGAGACGTGCTGCTCAATTTCCGCCTGGTGGTCCGCGAATCGAGCGGCCCGCCGGCCCGTTGACAGCCGATCAGTCCTGCTGCTACCGTGCCGTCCCGCGCGAGTGGACGGCATCATTTCGGAAGATCTGTCTGTACAGGATGAGCCGGACCGGCACATCCGCAGGGCCCGCGCCCTCGTGGTCGGCGAAGTGCTCTGGGACCTGTTTCCCGACGCGACCCGGCTCGGTGGCGCCGCGCTGAACTTCGCCGCCCACCTCACTCGGCTGGGCCACGCGCCGCGAATCGTGAGCGCCGTCGGAACGGACGCGCTCGGCGAGGCCGCCCGCGCCGCCATCACGTCGCTCGGGCTGGACACCGCGTTCCTCCAGACGACCGACCGGTTCAGCACCGGCACGGCCTCGGTCCGGCTCGGCCCCGGCGATCAGACGTCGTTCCGGATCGAGCGGCCGGCGGCCTACGACGCCGTCGAGCTCACCGACGACAGCCTCCGGCAGATCGTCAACTGGAATCCCGACTGGTGCTACTACGGCACGCTCTTCCCGTCGTCCCCGCCCGCGAGACACGTACTGCGCCGTTTGCTCGACGCGATGCCGCACGCGCACCGGTTCTACGACGTCAACCTGCGGCCGGGCTTCGAGTCGCGCGAGCTCGTCTGCGAGCTGCTTCGCGCCTCGCACGTCGTCAAGCTGAACGAACACGAACTGGCGGACGTCCATCGCTGGCTCGATCTTCCAGCCGACGCCGAAGCGTTCTGCCGCGCCGGCGCGGCCCGGTACGGCTGGCGGGCGGCGTGTGTGACGCTCGGCGCCCGCGGCTGCGCGCTGATCGTCGGCCAGGCATATGCCGAAGCCGACGGCGTTCCCGTCGAGGTCGTCGACACGGTCGGCGCCGGCGACGCATTTGCTGCGGCGTTCGTGCACGGGCTCGTCGCTGGCTGGCCGGCGGCGGCCGTCGCGGCGTTCGCCAATCGTGCCGGCGCGGCCGCCGCCGCCGTTCACGGCGCGATCCCCGACCGATGACCAATCAGCCGCAGCTCATCGCCTACGTCGACCGCTGCTCCGGCGGCACGTTCCGCGATCTCCAGCGCCTGCTCGACGGGCCGCTGGCGGGCGCGTTCGGCGGCGTGCACCTCCTGCCCTTCTTCCATCCGATCGACGGCGCCGACGCCGGCTTCGACCCGATCGACCACACGCAGGTGGATGCTCGCCTGGGAACCTGGGAGGACGTGGCCGCGCTGGCCGCCCGCATGGACGTCATGGCGGACGTGATCGTCAATCACATCTCCCGCCATTCCCCGCAGTTCGCCGACTGGGATCAGCGGGGCGAGGCCTCGCCCTACGCGGGCATGTTCCTCACCTACTCCCGCGTGTTTCCGCAGGGCGCGCGCGAGGCCGACCTGATCGCGCTGAACGAGCCGCGACCCAGCCTCCCCTTCACGAAACACCGGAACGCGCGCGGAGACGAGCTCCTCCTCTGGACGACGTTCACCGGCGATCAAATCGACATCGACGTGCGCCATCCCGAAGGACGGCGGTACCTCGAGGGCATCCTCGAGCGCCTCCACGGGGCGGGCGTCCGCGCGATCCGGCTCGACGCGGTGGGATACGCGATCAAGAAGGCCGGCACCAGCTCCTTCATGATTCCGGAGACGCGCGCGTTCATCGGCGACCTCACCGCGCGGGCCCGCGCGCTCGGGATGGACGTGCTCGTCGAGGCGCACGGGCATTACGAGGCCCAAGTCGAGGTGGCGCGCCAGGTCGACTGGGTGTACGACTTCGCGCTGCCGCCGCTCGTCCTGCACACCCTCTACACCCACGACACGGCGCCCTTGCGGCGATGGCTGGCGATCCGTCCCCGCAACGCGGTGACGGTGCTCGACACGCACGACGGGATCGGCGTCACCGACGTCGGAGAGGACCCGGACGGGGGCTCGCCGGGGCTGCTCCCGCGGGAGGCCATCGACGCGCTGGTGGAGACGATCCACCGGCGGAGCCGCGGCGAGAGCCGGCTGGCCAGCGGCAGCGCCGCGCGCAACGTGGACGCCCACCACATCAACTGCACCTTCTACGACGCGCTGGGCCGGAGCGATGCCGAATACCTCGTCGCCCGCGCCATCCAGTGCTTCGTCCCGGGCGTGCCGCAGATCTACTACGTCGGGCTGCTCGCGGGCATCAACGACCTCGATCTGCTGCGCCGCACCGGCGAGGGACGCGACATCAACCGGCACTACTACACGCCGCCCGAGCTGAAGGCGGCGCTGGCACAGCCGCTCGTCCGCTCGCTCATCGCGCTCCTCCGCCTCCGCCACGCGCACCCGGCGTTCGGCGGCGTGTTCCGGTGCGAGGCGCCGGACACGAACCGTCTGACGTTCGCCTGGGAAGGCGGCGCCGCCTTCGCGCGCCTCGAGGTCGACCTGGCCGCGATGGACGCCGCCGTGACGTGCTCGGCCGACGGGACGGCGTCGGGCGCCACCGTGTGGCGGTCGCTCCCCCGCAAATTCTGAGCAAAAAGTCACGCGCCCGGCCCGCAGGCGGCGCTGGGTCCTAGAATGGTCGATCAGGAGCGACAGACATGATGACCCGCACGATCACCGTGGGCGCGTTCGCGATCGCGCTGTCGGCACACCTGATGTGGACGACATGGCCTGTCCGCGCGCAGACGGGCCGTGAAACGGCCTGGCGGGCGCGTACGCCGTGGGGCGACCCCGACCTGCATGGCGAGTGGACCACGGAGGGCGAGTACGGCGTGCCGTTCGAGCGGCCCGCGCAGTACGGCGCGCGGCAGTTCCTGACCGACGAGGAGTACGCGAAACGCATGCAGGACATCCGCGTCCGCGACGAGCAGGACCTCGAGCGGGTGGACGTTCTGTCTGGCCCCGTGCGGGGCGCGGGCGCCCCGATTCCCCACTGGCGCGAATACAACACGACGTCGCGGCGCACCTCGCTCGTGATCGATCCGCCGGACGGCCGTCTTCCGCCGCGCACGCCGACGGCCGGACCGGTTCCCGTGCAGCGGTGCGGGAGCCTCCTCGGCGGCGAGCCGTGCGACTCGTACGACGAATACGGCCTCGGTGTCCGCTGCATCGTCCACGGCGGAGGCTTTCCCGACGCGATGATCCCGGCCGTCTACAACGCCAACATGCGGATCGCGCAGACCCCGGGCTACGTCACCATCACCTACGAGCTGATTCACGACACGCGCATCATCCCGATCGAGACCCCGGCGTCGAAACGTCCTCTGCTGTCGCCGAAGATCCGCCTGTACATGGGCGACGCGCGCGGGCGCTGGGACGGGACGACGCTCGTCGTGGAGACGACCAATCTCAAGGCGGCCAACCGCGGGTCGTCGCCGGGCCTCCGGCTCACGGAACGGTTCACGCGCACGAGCCGCGATGCGATGCAGTACCAGGTCACCTTCACCGACCCGGCGACGTGGACGGCGCCGTGGACGGCCGCGCTCGACATGAAGTCGCGGCCGGAGAACGCCGGCGTCTTCGAGTACGCATGCCACGAAGGCAATCACGGCATGAGCAACATGCTCTCCGCGGCGCGGGCGCTCGAACGAGCCGCGCGATGACGACGGCCGCGTCAGTGGCCGCTGGCCACCCCTGGGAACTGCCTGCGCTGCAGCGACCACTGCGCGTCCTGGCACAGCCCGCAGTTCTCACCCACGAACCGTCCGGCGCTCTGCGTGTCGCCACGAAGCTGCCAGTCGAGCCAGCTCACGGCGACCGATGCCGCCGCGCCACCGTTCGGCTCGAGGAACGTGCCGCCGTGCCCGACGGGAAGATTGGCCACCGCGACGGGCACGTGCGCGATCCGCGCGAAGTCGTCCATGCCGTTCGGATACGCGATGTCTTTGGGCCCGCCGAGGATGTAGATCGTCGGCGTGTGCAGCGTCGTCAGCACGTCCTTGCGGACGTCCATGCCCGGAATCGCGCCGGGGCCGTCGTTCAGCACGCCGGTGTTGTGCAGTACCATCGTCTTCACGCGCGGGTCCTTCGCCACCTGAAGCGCCTGCAGGCCGCCGCAGCTCCAGCCGGAGGTACGCGACGAGCGCGGGATCGATGCGGCCGCTCGCGATCACCAGATACCCGTGCGAGGCGATCTCGAGCAGGTGCAGCCTGCTGCTCGCACCGTCGTCGGAACATCCGCCGTTGCCCCAGGCCACAACGCCCAGCTTCATGGCGCCAAGCGCGGCGAGATCGTTCGGGCGGTAGACGACGTGCCCCGGCAAGGACGTGACTTCCTCTTTGACCGCGGGGAAACGCCCGGTGCCCGGCGTGTCGGGCCGATTGTTACTGTCGCCGGCCTGCTGTGCGGTCGCAGCGGCGGCCGTGAAGACGAACACGAGCGCGGCCAGGAGCGGGCAAGACACGGCGCGGCGGATGTCATGACTGGTCATGCGCGGCAGTATCGCAATGAGAACGGGTGATGAAGATCACGCTTTCGTCTAAGTTGGCGTGCACGGCGGTGCTGGCATTCGCGGCTGGCGCGGGCGACACAGGCCGCGCTGCCGTCGATACGGCGCCTCCCGGGGCAGCGGCCTGTACGGCCCTCGCCACGGCGCAGTTCGCGGCGGTGACGGCACTGAGCACGGCCTATGAGCCCGGATCGACAACACAGCCGGCCCACTGCGTCGTGCGCGGCTCCGCCGCGCCCCGCACCGGAGCGGACGGCAAGCCATACGAGACGCGTTTCGAACTGCGTCTGCCGACGATGTGGAGCGGACGATTTCTGTATCAGGGCGGCGGCGGCAACGACGGCACGGTGGCGCCGGCCGTCGGACGCAACACGGGATCCTTTCCCGACACAGGCATCCAGCGAGGCTTCGCTGTCGTCACCACGGATGCCGGTCATCAGGGCGTGACCGCCGACTTCGGAGTCGATCCGGTCGCGCGTGTGGATCACGCGTACGCGGCGCACGAACGGACGTACACGATCGCCATGGCCATTGAGTCGCGGTACTACGGCCGGGCACCCGACCAGAAGTACTTCGTCGGCTGCTCGGGCGGAGGACGCCAGGGGATGATGTTCGCGCAGCGCTATCCCACGTACTTCGACGGCATCGCCATCTGCGCGCCGGCGATGAGCGTGTCGAGCGGCGCGACGATCGCGGCGGCCTGGGACACGCAGACGTACTTCTCAGCCGCTCCGGCCGATGCGAACGGACAACGGGTGCTCAGCCGCGCGTTCAGCGACGCCGACCTGGCGCTCGTCGCGCGCGGTATCACGGCGGCGTGCGATGCCGGCGACGGAGCGGCCGACGGGATGGTCCTCCGCCCTGAGGCCTGCCGCTTCGATCCGAAGACGCTGCTGTGCGCCGGCGCGAAGGAAGATGCCGCGAACTGCCTGACCTCCGATCAGGTCGCCGCGCTCGAGCGCGCGTTCGGCGGCCCGCGGACCTCGTCGGGGCGCGCGCTGTATGTGGGACAGGCCTGGGATCCCGGCATCGCCGCGCCCGGATGGCGGCAGTGGAAGCTGGGCTCGTCGCAGACCGGCACGCCGAACTCGGCGAACACGACGCTGATGGCGGGCGCGCTGGCCTACGAGTTCGTCACGCCGCCCGACCCGTCTTTGGCGATCACACGGTTCGACTTCGATCGTGATCCAGAGCGGATGCAGGCGTTCTCACAGGTCTATGACACCTACCGCGACGCGACGCTCGCCGGATTCCACGCGCGCGGCGGCAAGCTGCTGATCTTCCACGGGACGGCCGATCCGATTTTCTCGGCCCTCGAGTCGATTGACTACTACCAGCGGCTCACGCGCAATAACGGCGGGCCGGACGCCACGGCCCGGTGGGCCCGCCTGTTCCTCGTGCCGGGCATGAACCACTGCGCCGGCGGTCCCGCGACGGATAGCTTCGACGGCCTCGCCGCCATCGTCGATTGGGTCGAGAAAGGCACCGCCCCGTCTCGCATCGAGGCGTCGGCGCGTCCCGGCACGTCGTACTTCCCGGGGCGGACGCGCCCGCTCTGCGCGTATCCGTCATACGCCCGCTACACCGGCAACGGAAGCCTGGAGGACGGTGCGAACTTCACGTGCGTGGCGCCATCCGACAGCACGCCCGACCGCCTTCAGGTCCGACGCAGTCGCTAAAAGTCGAACTGCGCGTTGAACCGCGTCGCTCGCGCGGTGAGGACGGCCGTCGGCTGCATCCATCGGGCGCCGACCGTGGCCGGATCGAAGACCGTTTCATACGCCGTCGCCTGGTTCGCGTTGAACAGGTTGTAGAGGTCCAGCCCGATGTTGAGGCGCTTGTTCCCGAAGCGCAGCACCTTGGCCAGTCTCAGGTCCAGGACGGTGATGCGATCGCCGTAGAGGGCGCCTGGAATCAGCAGGTCGACGCTCTGCTGGGCCAGGCCGGCCCGCAGCGGTACGCCCGTCGCCGCCAGAAACTGTGCGGGGGTCATCTGATAGTTGGCGGTTCGCGAGCCGCCGTTGGTCGCCACGACGGTGGCTGCCGGTTGTGCGTTGGGCTGCGACCGGAAGATCGCGCTGAAGAGCACGTCCACCTTCGGCACCGTGTAGCTGCCCAGGCCGCGCACCTGGGTCAGCCACGGCTCGGGGGCGTTGCAGCTGGGCTGACCGTTGACGATGCCCGACGCGATGACAATGCCGGCTGAGGGCGACATCGGCCGCCCGAACCGCGCCGTCAGCACGTCGCACGTGTCGTTCACGCCGCGTCCGGTGCTGGTGCCCCCCTGGAGGAATACGCCGTTGTGCAAGCGGGCGTTGAAGGTGACGTCGACGCCGTGCCAGTAGTGCGTTTCGTCGCCGAAGTCGGCGTTGGTCGTGTAGTACGGATCCGAGACCCCGACCGCCTGGCGGGCGTTCCGCACCAGGAACTTCACCGGATAGCCGCCGCCATCAGGCAGCCGCGGGTTCCGCGGAGCGGTGAGTGTCACCTCATCGAAGTCGGCGGCCGTCAGCGCGGCGTTGTGCGTCGTGAAGAAGTTGCTCCACGAACGCCGGTTGTAGCTCACGTCGATCGACATCCGCGGAAGGATCTCGTGCTGAATGCCGCCGCCGAACTGCCAGTCGGCGTTCCGCACGCCCCAGCCCTCGAGCACGGCCGGATTCACGCGCGTCGTCGCGACCGACGCACCCCAGTTCAGGTTCGACCACGGCCCGCACTCGAGGTTGGCCGCCGGGTTCATGAAGTCGCACTGGGCGATCCGGTCTCTGTTCGGGTCGGTCCAACTGCGCGTGATGCTCGAGACGAGCGTCGTCGCCGGATTCTTGATCGTATAGGCCTCGCCCGAGAACGCGCCCTGCAGATACTTTCCGAAGTTCGCCTTGACGGCGGTCTTGCCGTTGCCGAACAGGTCGTAGACGATACCGCCGCGCGGTGACAGGTCGCGGTAGCCCGTGACGCCGTCCGTGCGCGGAAAGATGTTCGCGGGGCCGAACTGGTGCGCCTCGAGCACGCCGTTCTCCCCGCCCGGAGCCCAGCTCGACGTCGTCTCGAAGCGCAGGGCGCCCTGCAGGGTCAGGCGCCCGCGGGTCCAGGCATCCTGGATGTAGACCCCGCCGTAGCGGATGCGGTCGCTGACGCGCGTGGGACCGACGCGGGTGGATAGCGAAATCGGCGCGCCGTTGTTGAAGGTGTAGCTGAGCTGCTGCGCCACCTGCGTGGTGGTCTTCGCCACCATGTAGCCGCCCTGAAAGCCGAACTTCAGGTTGTTGCCGCCCGAGACATAGGAGAGCGACGCGCGCCACGTGACGTGCTTCTGATTCTGCGACGGCTGGGCGAGCCATCCGCGGTAGAGATAGTTGGCAAACGGCACTCCTGCGTTGGTCGACTGCTCGGTGACCGGGATCAGCGTGGTGCTGGCGCCCTCCGGCATCACGTCGCCCCAACGGGCGCGAAAATCCGAGTAGCCGCTCTCGAATAGAAATCGGTTCGACATGGGCGAAGACCACGTCGCTTGCATGATGCTCAGCGGGGCATTCCAGATCGTGCCCGACTCCGGCGACGTCGTCGCGACGCCGGGACCGATGCCGGGACCCGCCGCCGTCCAGTCGTCGCCCGGGCTGCGGCACTGTCCGCTGTCCTTGACGACCGCCGAACCGCTGCAGTTGATCGTGTAGTCGGCATAGAAGCCCACCTTGTTGCGCGGGCTGACCTGGCTGGTCAGGCGGGCGCTGTTGACAAGCCGGCTCGTGTCGTTCCGGACGCGCACGCCGTCGTCCTTGGCCCAGGACCACAGGGCGGCGTTGCCGACGTTCTTGTTCGCGTACTGATTCTGCGTTTCTGCGTGATTGCCCGTGGTCCGCGTGTTCACGAAGAACCAGAGACGGTCGCGCTTGATGGGGCCGCCGAGCGAGAAGTTGGCGTCCCAGTTCTTCAACGTGGCCGGCGCAGCGGCGAAGCCCAGCGCGCGCAGCTCGTCGTCGATGTTGCTGGCCTGGCCGAACTTGCCGGCCCAGCTCCCGAAGACGTTCCCGCTGAAGCTGTTGCCACCGGTCTTCGGGATGATGTTGAAGGACGGCGCGCCCCGGTCGACCTCGCCCAGGCCGCCGGAGATCGAGACCTGGACTTCGCTCGCGTTGTTCATGTCGTACGCGTAGTTGGACACACCGCCGCCGTTGAACGGCGAGCCGACGGTCATGCCGTCGATCTGCACGACGCCCTCGTTGGCGCGGCCGCCGCGGGCGGTGAAGAAGTTGGTGTTCGTCGCGAGGCCGTTGTTGAAGCCGGTCGCCTGGATGGCGGGCAAGGCAGCCAGGTAGTTGCCGTAGCCTCGCGCGGCCGGCAGCGCCCGCACGGCATCGCCGCTGAGCACGGTCTGCTGCCGCGCCGACTGCACGTCGACGACCGGAGTTTCCCCGGTGACCGTCACGCTCTCGGCCACGGCGCCCACCCGCAGTTCGGCGTTGATGGTCGTGACGCCTCCGCCGGAGAGCTCCACGCCTTCGCGCTTCAGGCTCGCAAAACCCTGGAGCGAGAACGTCATCGCGTAGGCCCCGGGCGGCAGGTTGGGAATCTGATACTGACCCGTGCCGTCGGTGACGGCCGAGCGGGTTCTTTCGATGAGCGCCGGGCTCGACGCTTCGACGGTCACGCCGGGCAGCACGCCACCGGACGCGTCGCGCACGGTGCCGGCCAGCGTCTGGGCCGACGCCAGGCTGGATGCGAAGACGCAGACACCGGCCGCAAGGAACAGCGACTTTGTAGGTGTGGTCATACAGCTGCTTGTTATCCGGCACGTGACCGTTACCGGCAATACCGCAAATGCGGTAGCAGTTGGCCCCGCCGGCGGATCGGCGCTACACTCCGCCCTTCCGGACCCTATGCCACGCTGGACCTCCGGCGCACTCGTCGTCGCGGCGCTCGCCGTCACGGGTCCCCCTTCGGCCGCCGCGGACACGCAGCACGGGCTCCTCAGCGGTTACATGATGAACTCGTGGACCCTGTCGGAGGGGATTCCGGTCGGGCCGGTGTACGCCATGGCCCAGGACCACGAGGGGTATCTGTGGCTCGGCATCACGGGCGGGGTCGTGCGCTTCGACGGCACCCGATTCACTCGATGGGACGCCATCCATCCAACGCCGCTGCCACGCGCTGATGTCCGCGCGCTGAGCTCCGCGCGCGATGGCACGCTGTGGGCCGGGTTCGACCGGACCGGCGGCACGGTGACTGTGGCCGCGCTGCGCGACGGCAACGTCGTCTTCTCGCCTGCTGGCACGCCTCCGCACGATGCGGTCACCTCCATCGTCGAGGATCACACCGGGAGCGTGTGGGCTGTCAGCGACGGCTTGCTCTATCGGCTGCGCCGCGGCTCCTGGCAGATCATTCGGAATGGCGTGCGCGATCACGAGGTGGTGAGCGTGCGCGAGGATATGCGAGGCAGCCTCTGGATCGGGACCCGCCAGGGCGTGTTTCGCACCCGCGACGGCGAATCGTTCGAGCTCGTCGCGAACGGCATCTCGCGCGAGACGAGCGAGGGCGCGGACGGAGCGCTCTGGATGACCGACCCCGTGCACGGCGTCCGCCGCCACGGGGAGCGCGCGCCGTTGAGCGGCTTCGGCGGCTGGGGCACGCGCCTCCTGCACGATTCCAGCGGCAACCTCTGGGTCGGGACGACGGGCCAGGGATTGTGGCGAATCCGCGCGACGACGGGGACCGCGACGCCGCTGATTGAAATGGCCACGATGCAGACGGGGCTGTCGAGCAATGCCGTCCAGTGTCTGTTCGAAGATCGAGACGGCAACATCTGGGTCGGGACGATGCTCGGTCTGCACAGCCTGACGCCGCAGCAGCTCACGCCGCTCGCGTCCGGCATGGTGGTACGCGCGGTGCTGCCCGACCCGGACGGGTCCGTGTGGGTCGGAACCACCAGCGGACTGCAGCAATTTCGCCATGAGTTCGGCGACTGGCGTGGACGACGCCTCGGCGAAGCGCTCGACATCCGTTCGCTGTTTCGCGACGCGTCGGGCACCGCATGGGCAACGACGGACCGCGGATTGCGCGTATTGAGCGGCGGCCGGCTCCTCCCTTCGGCACGTCATCCCGAAATCGCCTCGCCGTGTCCGGCCGGCGCGCCGTCTGAGCCGGTCCGCACGGCGTCGGACACAGCTGCCTGGCGGCCCGTCTGCGGCGCGCGCGATGTGATGTGGGCCGCGACGGATACCCGATCGCTGACGCTGCGACGAGGCGACCGCACGATCGCGACGATCCCTCGAGCCCCCTGGCCCTCCGCAGCCGGCCCGTACAACGTCGACGCCATATTCGAGGATGCGCTCGGCTCGACGTGGGTCGGCGGAACAGGCGGCCTGTGGAGAATTCGTGACGGCGACGTGCGGCACCGCGGCGAACGCGAGGGGCTGCCCGCCCGGCGCGTGATGGCGATCGCGCAGAGCGAGGACGGGTTCTTGTGGCTCGCCGTGGATCGAGGCGCTCCCTACGCCGGCCGCCGCGCAGCGCTCGTCCGGTTTCACCCCACGGACTTCGATCGCTCCGCCGGTGCGAACACGCCGTTCACCGGCCATCGGATCTACGACATCCTGAACGGCCTGGCTGGAGTGCCCCTGGGATCGGCCGCAGCCGCGCGTTCGACGGACGGCAGCCTGTGGTTTGCCATCGGCGGAAACCTCACGGTCGTGGATCCGAAAGAGCTGGCGCGCGAACAGGCGCACGCCGAGGCGCCGGCGCGCATCGTCGGCGCGACCATCGACGATCGCCCGGCTCCGGCGACCGGCGTGCTGCCGGCCGGGACGCGCAAGCTGCAGCTCGACTACACGGCGCTCCGTCTGACCTCGTCGAGACAAACGCGGTTTCGCTACCGTCTCGATGGATTCGACCGCGAGTGGGTCGATGCCGGCGGGCGACGCCAGGCGTACTACACGAACCTGCCACCCGGGCAGTACGTCTTTCACGCGCAGGCCAGCGACCACAGCGGCACGTGGTCCGGGCCGGAGGCTCAGTGGTCGTTCACGCTTCAACCGGCGTTTCGCCAGACGCGCTGGTTCTACGCGTTGTGCGGCCTGGGCATCCTCATGGCCGCCTGGGGCACGGCGCACGCGCGCGGCTGGATCCTCCACCGGCAGTTCGCCGCGGCACTGGCGGAGCGAACGCGTCTCAGCCGCGAGATTCACGACACGATGCTCCAGAGCCTGGTCGGAATCGCGCTGCAGGTGCAGGCGATCGCCCGCCAGTGCGGACCGCACGCCTCGGACCAGCAGTCGCAGCTCGTCGCGTTGAGACGCCAGGTCGAGCAGTACCTCCGTGAAGCCCGCCAGGCGATTCTGGATCTGCGTTCACCCATGCTCGAAGTGGGCGACCTGGCAACGGCACTGGCCGAGATCGGCCATCGCACGGCCAAGGGTCCGACCCGCGTCGAGGTCGCGGCCGGCACCATCGACGGTCTCGCGCCAGCCATCGAAGGAGAACTCCTGCGTATCGGCCAGGAAGCGATCACCAACGCAGCGCGACACGCCGGCGCCACGCGTATTCGGGTGGACCTGCGTCAAGACTCGGACCTGATCCTGCTGCGCGTCACCGACGACGGGCGGGGCTTTGACGTGGACGCGATGGCGTCGGCCGCGACCGGCCATTACGGGCTGACGGGAATGCGGGAGCGAGCCGCCCGCGCGGGCGGTCGCCTCACCGTCAGGAGCTCCTGCGACGGAACGTTCGTGGAGGCGAGCGTGCCGCGCGGTCGACAGCGGACGTGATGCCCGGCGTGAAGACAGGCGCGACCCGGCCCATCACCGTGCTGTGCGTCGACGACCACCGCATCGTCCGCGAGGGCCTGAGCATGATCATCAACGGCGAGCCCGACATGACCGTCGTCGATGCCGCGGCGACGGGCGGCGAAGCGATTGCGAGGTACCGGCAGCACGCGCCCGACATCACGCTGATGGACCTGCAACTGCCCGACATGGGCGGCGTGGACGCGATTCGAGCCATCCGTGAGCTCGACCAGGACGCACGCATCATCGTGTTGACCATGTACAAAGGCGATGAAGACATCCATCGGGCCCTCGGCGCCGGGGCCAGCACGTACCTGCTCAAGGACGCCATCGCCGACGACCTGCCGCGCATCGTGCGCGAAGTGCACGCCGGCCTGCGGCGGCTCCCGCTCGACGTCCAGGCCAGACTGGAGGAGCGGGAGGCGCAGCCGGCGCTGACGTCACGGGAAGTCGAAGTGATGAAGCTCGTCGCCGCCGGACGGCGGGACAAAGAGATCGCGATCGCCCTGTCGATCAGCAATCTGACGGTCCGCGTGCATGTGAAGAACATCTTCGCCAAACTTGGCGTGGGCGACCGGACCGAGGCTATGAGCGTGGCGATCCGCCGCGGCATTATTCACATCGACTGAGCGTCGCGTGCAGAGGGCAAGAACAAGAGCGACTCAACCAGACCGTGTTCGCATCGGCGCCAATGGTGTCGTCGATCGCCGGCTTACGGCATCGACAGCCGCTGCGCCTCCGCACAGTCAGCGGCCATATCGAAATACCGCAGCACAGTCGCCATGTCGGTCTCGTACGGATGCTTCTCGCCCGCCGTGCGCGGCAGCTGCGCGAGCCTCGCGCGATCGTACGCGCGGTCGAACTCGGTATGGTTCGTCATCACGACCGTCGCGCCGGCCGCCGCCGCAGCCTTCGCCATCGTCCGCTGGCTGTCGCGGTAGATGGCGAAGTTCTCCGCCCGTCGCGGGAAATTGAACGCCGTGCCGCCGGCGTACGCGACCACCATCGGGCGTCCCCTGTCCCTGACCGGGAAGATGTACGACAGCGTACCCGGCGTGTGACCCGGCGTGGCGATCACGTCGACGGTCGTGTCGCCGAGCGTGATCCTCGTGCCTTCGGCTCCGACCACAACGTCGCGCTTCGGGACGCCGCCGGGCGCCGACGCGGGGCGCTGGAGCGTCGAATCCCAATCCGCCGCGCCCATCACGATCTTCGCGCGGTAACGGCTCTGGAGCAGCGCCGCGCCCTGGTCGTGATCGCCGTGCGCGTGGCTGATCAGCACGTATTTGATACTGCGCGGATCGAGTCCGAGCGTCGTCAGACCCTCGACGATCTCCGGCTCGACGGCATAGTCGAACAGCGTGTCGATGAGGACGATGCCATCGTTCGTCGTCAGCGCCCAGGCGGAGTGAATCCTCGTGCCGACGAAGTAGAGGTTGTCGAACACTTTGTACGGCTTTGCGTACCAGAGCGCGCGATCAGGCGCCGTGCGGGCGGCGGGCGGCGCAGCGCCCCGAGCCGGAGCGCTCTGGAGATTGTCGGGCGCGACGCAGATGCGGAGGAACGTGCCTGCGTAGTCGAGACCTGCGGCGCGTTTCGCGGCCTTCACGAGGTTATCCGGTGTGGCCGGGGCAGGCGCCTGGGCGTGCACCGTCAACGTCGATCGCCCCGAACACCGCGGCAGCGACCAGCAGACAGCTTCTCATCGCAATCTCCCTTCGCGGCGCGTCAGTCGCGCGGCCCGTAATGCGGCGCTGTCTGACCCAGCTCGATCGCACCGAGGTCGGGAGCCGCGCCAGCGAATCCATCCGTCACGTTCGGCAACGTCTTTCCGCGATCAACGGCTGCCGATCCAGGCTTCAGCCTGAAGTCGAACGATTCCGCCTTGTAGACTTTCTGGACCGTCGCGACGTCCTGCGCGTCGAGCCTCGGGACGTTCATGAACACGTCGTAGTCGACGAGGACGCTGTGCTGATCCTGATGCGTGGCACGGCTGTACTCCTCGAGCGTGCCGTACTGACGCGTCTCGAGCGACGACGGCGCGGGCGCGGGGCCGGCGCCGCGTCCACGCATCAATGGACCGTAGTCGGCAGCCGTCGCCCACGGCGGTGAGTTCCAGGCGAACGAATACGGCGCGCCGGGATTCGGCCTGAAGCCGTTGTAATCCGACGAGGTGTAGTTGGTGTACGTGTTGATCGCGAAAATCGCGGGCGCCGAGTTCTCGCCGAGAAACAGGTTGTTCGCCCAGTGGACGTTCGACGCGCCCTGTGCCTGCGTCTCCGACAGCACGGTGTTGTTGTAGAAGATCGCGCCCGCCGAGCCGCCGGTCAGCCTCGTCGACCCGCCCGGCATGTGATACACGATGTTCCGGATCCAGTACACCGGCCCGCCGATCGCCGGCTGGTTGCAGAACGCGTGCGATGCGGAGTTGATCATCATGTTCCGCATCACCCGCACGTTGTGCATGCTGCCGTCCACTTCGAACGGGTTGTCGTGGAAGTTGGTCATGTAGTTGTTGTAGTAGTCGATCGAGACCGTGCGCCGGTCGAAGTACTCGCGCGTCGGATAGCTTCGGGCCGCCGACCGCCGCCGAGCCGTCCGGATTCCCGTACGTCTCCGTATCGATGCCGTCGTGGAAGTTCGCGACGTAGTTGTACGCGATGACGTGTCCGGGGCCGTACACCTTGACCGCGATGTACGATCCCATCACCGGCGGGAACTTCTGTCCGTCCTTGCCGTCGAACTTCCTCCAGAACTCGCCCGCCCAGCCGATGACGTGATCGGGATCGTGCCGCCCGATGAAGTAGTTGTCGGCGATGTAGAAGTTGCTCGATCCCGCGTAGTTCGTGAACACGCCGGCGCCGATGTCCTCGAACCGGCAGCGTTTCACCGTGATGCCTTTTGCGCCGGCCAGGAACTGCGTGCCGGCGAGAATCGCGTAGTCGGTGTTCCGGAACGTCAGTCCCTCGAAGTACGTGTAGTCCGCGGCGCGGACGTCGAACAGCGCGAAGTTGCCGGCGCCGTCGAAAATCGCCGGACCGTCGCCTGCGCCTTTGATGACGATCGGCTTCTCGGGTGTGCCCTTCGCGAGCAGGTAGTACGTCCCGTCGAGCGGTGTCGTGCGATTCACGGCAGGATCGTTCGTATATTCGTAGCGGTTGTACTTGTAGACGCCGGCATGCACGAGGATGGTGTCGCCGGCCTTCACGCGCGGACGGCCGGCCGTCGCCCAGTCGGTGCCGGCGCAGGTGAGGTTGTACGCGCACATCAGGCCTTCGAACGACGGCTCGATCTTCGCGCCTTTATAGCCTGGCGGATACACGTGGTAGACGTTGCCGCCCGCCGCCGGCATCGGCTCGGGACGCGTTCTCACCGTGACGGTCTTCGTGGCCTGGCCGCTCACGCCGTCGGGATCGCGAAGCACGAACCGCGCTTCGTAGGCCGTATTCGGTTCGAGATCGAGAATGCTGCCGGCGAACATGTTCGGCGAGGTGACGTCGAGCTGATCGCCCTGCCTGATGCGCTCGCCCTGAAGCCGCAGCAGCGGCAGCGCCTGCTTCCAGTCGGTCGTGCCCTGCTTCCGATACGACACGTCAACCGACGCGTTCCGGTTGTCGTCGCCCTGGATGAACCACTCGAAGCCGAGGTTGATCAGCGTCGGCGGATCGACGAGGAACTCGCCTGCCGTGACTGCACTGCCGGCCGCAGCAGCGGTCACGACGCGATGCCGGAGGA
>CAWGDD010000007.1:0-334000 GCA_963821285.1 uncultured Acidobacteriota bacterium | reverse complement strand
GCGTAGTGCAGGCCTTCAGGCCTACCGAGGGCGTACGTGAATCGTGGCCGCGTTTTCCAGCAGCAGGACTGCCGTAGCGGTATTGGACACCGGGACGTGGTACTGCTGATGCCGCTCGACAACACGTCCGGTGAGGGCCGCTCGCATGGCCAGCCACGTCGTGAACTCAGTGTCCTGTGCCCCGCCCAGACGCACGATGTCGGCCACCGAGTAGCGAGTAAACGCCACCGGATCGCTGACCAGCTGATCGAGGCACAACTTGTCGAACTCCGGGTTGAGGAAGCCGGCCCGCTCGCCGTCGAGCTGGTGTGAGAGTCCGCCCGAACCGATGATCAGCACCCGCGAATCCTCGTCGAACGATTCGATGGCGCGGCCGATCGCCGCCCCGAGCTTGTAACAACGGGCCGGTGTGGGCAGCGGATGTTGCACGTGGTTAATCACGATCGGCACGGTCCGGACAGGCCGCGCCCCCGCGCCTGGCCACAGCAGCGCCAGCGGAAGCGTGAACGCGTGATCGACGCGCATCTCCTGACAGGTCGTCACGTCGAACTCGTCGGCAACGAGCGACTCGATCAGATGCCAGGACAGCGTGGGATGCCCAGGATAAGGCGGCACCACCGGGAGCCCCCAGCCTTCATCGTCATTGGTGTAGGTGGCGGCCGCACCGACCGCGAAGGTGGGCAGGGCATCCAGAAAGAAGTTGAGTCCGTGGTCGTTGTAGATGACGACGGCCACATCCGGCCGGACCGACGCCAGCCACTGGTGGATCGGTGTGTATCCGTCGAAGAACGGTTTCCACGCCGGCTCGTTCTGCCAGCCCCGCGCAATGGCGCCGCCGATGGCCGGAACGTGGGAGGTGGCGATACCGCCGACGATGGTCGCCATGGTCAGGACCTCCCGGATGGGCCGCCGGCGTTGCGTACGAGCATGTCCTTGAACGCCTGCTCCGTCATGCCGCACTGCTGCGCGCCGATCTGCTGGACGTTGAGGCCGAAAACGCCGGCCCATTTTGCCAGGTAGTAGATGTTGGCCCCCGCGTGGAGCAGTTCGAGCACGTTCCGGTGCTTGATGGCCAGACGTTGATCGTCGGTCAGGTGGAACCTGTCGAGATAGGCATCCTCGTCGCGACGGTATTCCTCGCGATTGGCGGCGGCGTTGAGCGAGTAACACATCTTGTTGAGGGCGTAGCCCTTCATGGCCTGTCGGCCGTCGAAGAGAATCGTTCCCGGGATGCCGGTGCTGGTCATCCGAGCGCCTCGGGAATCAGACGCCCGAAGTAGATGACGCCGAGCCACAGGAACAATGAGGCTCCCGCGATCAGCTTGGCGAGCCCCGGTGCATCGTCTCCCGGCCGCAAGTCGTCGACCGCCCGCGACATGCCGGTCACGTAGAACACGAGCAGGTTCACGCCGGCGAGCGCGATGAACACGAGCTTCAGCTGGAGCCAGACGTCGGTCCTGATGACGTCGTACGGCGACATGGGCACGTTGGAGCGCATGCCCGTCACGAACACCAGGCCGGTCACGACGCAGAGAATGAATCCGAACACGCCCCCGGGGATGAAGCGCTTCAAGGCCACCGGCGGCAGGCCCCTGGCCATCCCCAGCACGCGCAGGTCGAACATGCCGACGCCGCCAATCAGCAGGATGATTCCGAAGAAGTGAAACGTCTCGCAGAGCGGCCATACCCAGGAATGCGCGCTGATGAAAGCCGCCACCGAGGGCCACTCAATCCACTGGCGAAGAAAGACTTCCATGTCGTCACCCTCGCTGTAGCGCGGGCCTTTCAGGCCCGCGTTCCGGCGGCCCTGAAAGGGCCGCCCTACCGAAACTACGAGCCGCGACATGCCTGACGAAGAGAATCAGGAAGGCGGCGATGAGAACAGCCACCGCGGACTGCTTGCGGACGTACCACGAGTAGGCCGTGAAGCGACCGGCTGTGACCGCCACAGCCCAGAACACCAGCATCGCCACGGCGACAATCCTCGTGTTCAGCGGCACAGGTCCGGTGTCGAGCTTCACTCCCTCGCCGAACAGCCCGGTCCGAAGCATCCTGAGGCTGACGATGGCCCCCGCGATGGCCGCGAGCTTGACGTAGAAGTCCGGGTTTGCCAGCAGGCTTCTCGCGGCCAGCATCGTGAGCACGACCCCGGTCGCTGCGTTGACCCAGAAGCCCACGAAGATCAGCGGGAAGAACTTTTCCATCGGCGCCAGCGGCAGCGCGCGGGCAAAGCCCAGCGCCCGCAGCGCGATCATGCCGCTCAGTCCCACGAGGAAGGCCATGCCGAAGGTGTGCAGCGCGAGAACGGTTGAATAGGCCAGCACGGTCGGTGCTTCGCGCACCCACGTGGAGAAGCCGCTGTTTTCAATGGCTTCCAATACGTCCCACATACAGTCAGCCCTCCCTTTCGTCGGATTGATGCCGCACGCGATCCATGCGAATGGCCAGCCGGGCAACGACGGCGAACACGGCGACCGGGACCGCCAGCAGAATGAGGATGCCGCTGCGGAAGGCGGCGATCATCTGTCGCCCTTCCGGCGAGTCCAGCGCGCGTCGGCACATCGCGCACTGCGCCGACACCTGGTCAAATGACAGCAGGACGACGATCAGGGCCAGTGCGGCGATGAGACTGACCGGCTTCGCGGGCTTAACGGGGGCCATAGCGGTTCACCATCTCGTGGATCCGGACCGCATCCGGCACAATGAGCACGTACAGCACGACGGCGGTCACGAGCAATCCGACCGCCACCGTCAGCACGATGCCGGCGCGCTCGGCGCGCAGGTGCATGAAATTGGCGCCGATGATCGACGCCTTGGTCAGCATGGCCGCGACCATGAACACCACGAACGCGAGGCGGGGGATCGACGCGGTGTCGGCCCACAGCATCACGACGGTGAACACGAGCAAGATGCCCCAGGTGATCCAGTAGCCGCGCATGACACCACCACGGCAGGCCTGAAGGCCTGCACTACAACAAATAAAACAACGTGAAGATGAAGACCCAGACGAGATCGACGAAATGCCAGTAGAGGCCCGCCATCTCGACACCATCTTTCGTCGAGCGATTCCCGGCCAGCCGAATGGCCGTGGACACGAGGATGACCACTCCGGTCAGCACATGCGTGCCGTGAAAGCCGGTCAACAGAAAGAAGTACGCGCCGAATGAGGCATCGCCCCACGGATTGCGTACTAACCGGGCGCCCTCTCCGATGAGGTGGCTCCACTCGTACGCCTGCATACCGAGGAACGCGGCGCCGCCGATCGCGGTGAGCACTACGAACCTCAGCGCCTCTCCGCGTTTGCCTTCCGCCATCGCGTGTACAGCGCTCGCCATCGTCGCGCTGCTCGTGATGAGCACGAACGTCATCGCGGCGATGTACTTGAGGCTGAACACCACGGCCTGATCCGGCCAGTGAAACGCCAGAACACGCGCGTAGCCATAGGAAGCCAGAAAGCCCGCGAACAGCAGGCCGTCGGTGACGATGAACCACCACATCATCACCTTGCGCCAGCCGGCGTCGAACGGACAGGTGCCGCCGGCCCATCGATCGAGTGGAGACGTCGCTGGCTGAGCCATACGTTTCAATAGAGAGACACGAGGACGAACAGCAACACCCAGACCACACCCAGGTAGTGCCAGAACGTCCGACACAACGTCATCCGCGACGCCCACATCCGGGGTTCGCGCGCCCCCCGCACCGTGGCGACGGCGCCCAGGGCCAGCACTACCAGCGCCGCCACCACGTGGACGGCATGCGCGCCGGTGATCATGTAGAAGAAGGAACTGTGCGGGCTCGTCGGCAGGTACACTCCGCCGGCCACCATCTGGCGCCACGCGGCCACCTGGCCGACGAGAAACCCGACGCCGAGGAGGAACGCGACCAGCACGGCCGCCATCGACGCCCGCCATTGACTCCGCTCACCGCTCAGGCGCGCCGCTTCGAGCGCCAGGCTGCTTGCGGCCAGCACGAACGAGTTCAGCCACAGGATCGACGGCAGCGCGACGTGCCGCCAGTCGGACCCGCTGCGTCGAACGATGTAGGCGCTCGTGAACGCGGCAAAGAGCATCGTCACGGTTCCGAGAAACATCCACAGGCCCAGCCGGACCTGTTCTTCGCGCAGCGAGACGGCGGCGATGCGCGCGCGGTCTGAGGTCATGCCGTCACCGGAACCTGGTCGCGTGGCACGGTCTGAACGGCGAAGTCGCCGTCCGCCGCCGGCACGCCGTACTGGTACGCCCAGCGCTCGACCACCGGCGCCCTGTCGAAGTTGCCGTGAGGCGGCGGCGAAGCCACGGTCCACTCCAGCGTGGTCGCGCGCCACGGGTTGGCCTCCGCCACGCGTCCTCTCACGAGGCTCCACACGAAGTTCACGATGAAGAGGAACTGTGCCGACACGAGGAGAAACGCCGCGAGGCTGATGACGAGGTTCTGACCGCGTGTCTTCTGGAGGTAGTCGAAGGCTGTAAACGCGTAGTACCGGCGGGGCGCGCCCTGGAGGCCGAGAAAGTGCTGCATGAAGAAGATCGTGAAGAACGGCGCGAACGTCAGCCAGAAATGGGCCTTGGCCAGCGTCTCGTTCATCATCCGGCCGAACATCTTCGGGAACCAGAAGTAGATCGCCCCGAAGGTGGCGAGCAGCGTGACGCCGCCGATCATCATGTGGAAGTGACCGACGACGAAGTAGGTGTCGTGCAGCTGCATGTCGGCGGTCGCGTTGCCGAGAAACAGCCCGCCGAGGCCGCCGCTGCCGAAGAGTGCGATGACGCCGCAGGCAAACAGCATCGGCGACTTCAGCTCGAGCTTTGCGCCCCAGAGGCTGGCCAGCATGTTCACGCCGAAGATGGTCATCGGCACGGTGATCGTCAGCGTCACCAGCGAGAAGTACTCGCCGCTGAACGGGCTCATGCCGCTGACGAACATGTGATGGCCCCAGACGATCATGCTGAGCGCGCCGACCGCCATCAGGCAGTACACCGACGTGCGATAGCCGTAGACCGGCTTGCGCGTGAACGCCGGGATGATGTCGCAGGCGACGCCGAGCGCCGGCAGCTGGAGCACGTAGACCTCGGGATGGCCGAGGAACCAGAACAGGTGCTGCCATAACAGCGGCGAACCGCCCGTCGACGGCAGCAGCTTGTTGGCGACGATGAGGCCCGACGGCAGGAAGAAGCTCGTGCCGAAGTGACGATCGAACAGCAGCATCACCGCAGCCGCCGTCAGGGGCGGAAACGCCAGCAGGCCGAGAATCGACGCCACGAAGTACGACCACACCGTCAGCGGCATGCGCATCATCGACATGCCGGGCGCCCGGACGCTCAAAACCGTCGCGACGATGTTCAGCCCGCTCATCGTGAACGACGCGATGAACAACGCCATGCTCAGCAGCCAGATCGACTGTCCCATCTGCGATCCGGGCACCGCCGACGCCACCGCGCTCAGCGGCGGATACGCCGTCCAGCCCGCCGCCGCCGCGCCACCGGCCACGAAGAACGACAAGATAAGCACCAGCGCCGAGAGCAGTGCGATCCAGTACGACAGCATGTTGAGGAACGGGAATGCCATGTCGCGCGCGCCGACCTGCAGCGGGACGAGGTAGTTGCCGAATCCGCTGACGAGCACGTACGAGATGAAGAAGAACACCATGATGGTGCCGTGCATCGTCACGACGGCCAGGTAGAACTCGGGCGCCATCACGCCGCTTTTGTATCCTTCGGGCAGGACCACCGCCAGCCACGGCCACACGCGCTCGGGCCAGCCGAGCTGCAGCCGAATCAGCGTGGCCAGCGCTGCGCCGAGCAGCGCCATCACGAGACCGGTGACGATGTACTGGATGCCGATGACCTTGTGGTCCGTGCTGAAGATGTAGCGGCGCACGAACCCGCGGTGGTCGGACGCCGGCCCGGTCATTGTTTGCGAAGCCACTCGGTGAATTCCTGTTGCGGCACGACGTTGAAGGTTCCACGCATGCGGTAGTGCGCCAGCCCGCACAGCTCCGCGCAGGCGATTTCGAATGTCCCGGTCTGCGTGGGGAAGAAGACGACTTCGGGCGTCATGCCCGGCACCGCATCCTGCTTCACGCGGAAGTGCGGCAGGAAGAAGCTGTGAATGACGTCCTTCGAACGCAGCAGCACGTGGACGGCATGGCCGAACGGCACGGTGATCTCGTTGAGCGTGACGATGTCGTCTTTGGCGGCTGGATCCGACTTGACGAGACCGAGCGGGTTCGTGGTGTCGTCCACCAATTTGGGATCCGTGCGGCCGAACACGCCGTCGGGCCCCGGGTACCTGACATTCCACATGAACTGCTGCGCGGTCACCTCGACTAAAGTCGCGTCGGCGGGCGGCGCGGCGTCGAAGTACTCGGCCCAGACGGGCATGCCGATGGCGATGACGCCGCCTTCGGCGACAACCGCCATGCCGATGCCGAGCGCCACCGACAGGATCAGCTCGGTGCGGCGCTGCGCGAGCCTCGGACCGATCGCGTCGCGTCGACTGCCCTGCCAGATGAAATAGGCCAGCGCGACATAGCCGGCCAGGAACAAGGCACCGGTCGTCGCGAGCAGGTAGTGCAGCATCGAGTCGATGCCGGCGCCGTGGCGGCTGGCCAGCGCCGGCATCCAGGTCCGCGCTCCGTAGAGCACGCCGATAATCGCGGTGCCCGCAAACAAGAGGGACACCAATGAGCCTTCCAGTCTGCGACGCACGGTGGCGCGTTGTGCAACGCAGGTGCCAGCGTGTGAAATCTTCGTTCAGGTGTGGCCGGGACCTTCAGGTCCACCCGTGCCGCAGGGACGTTGTGATTTATTTCGCAATCGGGCGGAATATTTACCGGCGGCGTTCGCGGAAATCCGGCAGGAGTGCAGGCCTTCAGGCCTGCCCCACTCCGCTGATCACGTGAACTCGATCACTCCGGTGATGATCGTGCGATCGGCCGTATCCTGGACCGCCTGCCGGCTGTCTGCCAGCGTGTACCGCTTCGTGATGACGGACGTCGCGTCGATGACACCGCGTTCGATCAGCTTCACGTAGCGCGGGATATCGCGCATCATCTGAAGACCGCCCTGCTGCCCGGGATGAATGGTCCGCCCGAGGAGCGCGAGCGCCACGCCCGGGAACGACACCGGCTGCAGCGTGAATCCCATCAACATCACGTGGCCACCCATCCGCGTGCAGTCCCAGGCCTGCTGGACCGTCTTCACGTTGGTCGGATCGGGCTGCGCCTCGACCTTCGGCGGCAACGTCTGCAACCCGGCAGCCTCCACGACGAAGTCGGCGCCACGGGCCATGACAGCGTTGCCTGCGCGGCCCCAGGTGACGCCTCCGGCAAACCGCCGATCGTTCGCGCCCCGGCACAGCTCGCGCACCCGCTCGACGATGCCGTCGCCTTCCGCCACCGGATCGAGCGTCGTCGTGGCCCCCAGCTTGACCGCGAACTCGCGACGATACTTGATGGGATCGACGACGATGACCTGGCCTGCCCCCATCACACGTCCGGCCTGGACGGCCCCGAGACCGACAGGGCCGGCACCGAACACGACGACGTCCGAGCCCGGCTGAAAATGCATGTCGGCATGTCCGGCCGCAAACCCGGACGCCAGCTGATCGCCGAGCAGCGTGAGCTGCGCGGCCGGCAGGTCGGTGAACACCGGCACGCAGTATTCCTCGAAGGCCGTCATCACCTCGCTCATGCCGCCGATGCCGGCCTGCGCGTACACGGGCGTGCCGTCGAGGAACTGCGCGAACGGCGGAAACGGTTCGACGCCCGGCGCGTTCGAGAAGAAGGTGAACTGGCAGTAATCCGGCCGGCCCTGCAGGCACTGGTAGCACTGCCCGCACTGCGACGTGCCCGCGACCACCACGCGATCGCCGACCTGGACGCGCCTCACCTGAGCGCCGACCGCCTCCACGACGCCGAAGCCGCAGTGGTTCGGCACCTCGGCCCGGTTGATGGTGTTGGTGCTCAGGGCGCCCCGGACGATCGTGTAGCAGGGGGCCACCGCGGTGGACCGGATGACCACCTGTCGAGGGTCGGTCGGCAGCAGGCGCATGTCCTGGACGTCGAGGGTGTTCGCGTGACGGACGAGGCCCTTGAACGTCCGGCCGGTCTGCGTGCCCGTGAGCACAGCCGGGGCCTGCGCACCAGGCGCTGGCGCGCCGGTCAGGATCGCGGCGCCGCCGCCGAGCGCGGTGGCTCCGGACTTCAACACGTCCCTGCGCGTCAGACGACGTCGGCGGCTCGACCGGTTGTCCATGTCCTGCTCCTTGGCCACTCGGCCGTTTATCATGTCATAACCATGGAGAGCCACTCACTCGACGACTACAAGTCCCTCAAACTGAAACTGAGCGGATACACCAAGCCGGGGCAGGAGCTGTTTCGGAACGTCCTGTTCGACCAGCTCTATGCGTCGATGCCGGCGGATTCTCCGGTGAAGGTGCAGATCTACAACGCCGAGATCGCGGCAGGCGGGTTCACCAACTGGCACTGCCACAACGGCGCGACGTTCTTCATCGCGCTCGAAGGGATCTTTGAAGCGACGTTCGAGGAGGGCGTGCTCGTCAAGGCGACGGCCGGCGACGTCTACTCGGAGCCGATCGGCAAATTCCACCGCGGCCACAACCCGCACGCCTCGATGCCGTATTTGTGCATCGGCGTTTGCATCACGCCGCGTGACCGCGATCACGTGACGAACGTCGAGCTCCCGCCGTGGCTCCGGGGTGTCACGGGATGAATCTGGTCATTTGGTCATTTGATCAGCTGGTCATTGCTTTCATTTGGTCATTGTTCAATTCTCTCAACGATGACCAGATGACCAGATGCCCAGATGGTTACCGGTTGTCGTAGGGCGTCGAGATGAAGGTCACCACGGCTTCCGGCCGCAGGACGAGCGCCGTGAATCCCAGCATCAGCGTGTAGCGGCCGACCGCGTCACGCGCGAACACCAGCTGTTGCTGGAACCGGACGTGCCAGTCGTGCACGGCGTACCAGACGTCGCTGCCGACGTCGATGAAGTCCGGGAACTTCCCGTTCGCTTTGAGGTAGTCGAGCTGCTTCGCGCGCACGGGCGCGATTTCCGCAAAACTCCACTCGGCCGCGAGGGCCGTCCTGATGTCCCTGATCGCGTTGGTGATGTCCTGCGTGGCCTGGGGCGACATCTGCTGGGCGTTTCCTTCGCCACCGCCCGGCGCGAGCGCACCCAGCAACCCGCTCATGGTCAGCAACTGGCGTCGTTCGATCATCGCAACCTCCCTGACGCTCTCTTGGCGCGGCGGGATTGTCCCCGCTCGCTACGGCACCAGCACGACCGGGGCACGCCAGAACGCCACCTTCTGACCGGCAGGATCCAGCACGGTCACCTGGCAGTCGTACCGGCCCGTCGCGAGGCTCTCGAGCGGCAGCGCGAACCTGAGCGGCACCGCCTTCGAGCGCGGATCGAGCCCGTCGGTGACCGGAAGCGGCGCCGTTTCGAGCGCCTTCACCTCGCCTCGATAGAACGTGACGAACGCCACGAGCGGCTGCGTGGTCGTGGCGCCGCGTTCGTACGCCTGCAGGAACACGTACATGTCGCGGCTCTTGCTGAACACCCGCGTCACGCTCGGGATCAGCTTCTGCCCGTCGTAGACCAGCGGGTTGGCGCTCACGTTCTTGTCGGAGTCCGACTTCTGGACGTTGTAGATGGCTTCGCCAAACGGGACGCGCTGGCTGGCCAGCACGACGGAGCTGATCGGGATGCGTTTCTCTTCCCTATTCAGGTTCGGGACCGTGAACGCCGCCTGGAACGTACCGACGCGCCCCGTTTCCGAGTCGCGAGCCAGGAACTTGAGGACGTACTTGCCCGGCAGCAGCGTGAACCCGGTCTCGTACTGGATGGGACGCTTCGCGAGCTGCGCCGCCGTGTCGTCGGTCAGCTTGATATCCAGCTTGTCGCGCACGTTCTGGATGGTGATGCCGTACTCGTCCTTGACCTCGCCGATGAAGTCGAGCGTCGTCCGGACCGCACCGCGGCGCCGCGCGAGCGCGAGCTCGCTGCCGGGAATCTTGACGGCCACCGGGACGAAATACTCCGCGCGATTGAGCTGGAAGTAGTTGACCTCCATGGCGATCGTGATCTCGGTGACCGGGTTCTCCAGCATCAGCGCGTCTTCGAGCTGGCGCTCCTTGTCCGCCTCGCTGAACTTCGCGAACTCCTTGTCGGCGAAGTAGCCCTGACGGTACGACACGTCGGCCGTCAGATTGCCGGCGAGCGCGATCTTCACGCGGTGGAACTTCCCGTCGAGCGCCGTGTGGCTGCTGTAGAAGCCGACGATGTAATAGCTCGAGACTGCCTGGGCCGCCTGGACGATGCCCATCGACAGGTCGTTGTAGTCGAACATCGCCTTGCCGCCCGTGTCCTTCGCGAGCGAATAGAGCGTGTCCTGCGACCGCTGGAAGTTGGCCAGCAGCCCGCCCGCCGCCTGCCCTGTCAGCGCGGCCACGCCCGTCGGCGACGGCCGGGTCGCATCGCCGAGTGGCGCTGACGCCACGAGCCCTCGCGCGTCCACAGGGAAGATCGACACGTTGGCCCTGATGGCGGCGTTCGTCGTCGCGCGCAGCTGCGCCTGGTTGTCGACGCCGTTCAAACGCAGGCCGCTCGAGAAATAGACGAGCGACTTCTGATCGGGCAGCGGCCGGAGCATCCCGACGGCCGTCTGCAGCGCCGACAGCTGCCGGTCCGTGTTCAGGATCGCAAACTCCGCATCGTCCTGTCCGAACGCCGTGCCTTCCTCGAGCGTGTCGGGGATGCCGTCGCCGTCCTTGTCCTCGCCGAACACGAACGTCTGCACAACTTCGAGCAGCCGCGCCTTGTTGTCCGTGAAGTCCTGCTTCACGCGGACGCCGCCGCCCTGGAAGCCCATCACCGCCACGAGGTCGGCGGGCGTCATCTGCGTGTTGATGTACTTGCGCGCCGCGTTGTACGCGCGCAGCAGATCGGGCGGGGGCAGCGCCGTGAGATCGAAGTAGAGCACCAGCAGGCGGCGGTTCCGATACCGGATGTCTCCCGGCGGCGACGATGCGATGCGCACGTCGGTCGTTGACGCGACGCTGTTCGCCCCCGCAGGCGGCGGTGCAGCCGGGGTGGCAGGAGCCGCAGGATCCGGCGTCCCGTCCCCGATGGTCACCTGACCAGACGCCGAGACCACGACGGTCGGCAGACGCTGAAACTCCGCGAAGCTGACCGTCTGCGGCTCGCCGTCCTCGGTGACGATGAAGTCCTTCGCCGTCAGGCCTTCGATCGGCTTCCCGTCTTTATCCTTGACGGTGACCGTCTGCACGATCAGCCGCGTCGTGCTGCGAAACGTCGCCACAGGCGGCTGCTGTGCCGGCGTTTGGGCGAACCCTGCCGCCCCGGCGATCAGGACGGCCGTCGCGATCAAGAAAACTCCCGAACCACAAAGATCACGAAGATCACAAAGAAAGCCCTGCGCTCCTTCGTGACCTTTGTGAGCTTTGTGGTTCAGGAATTTTGCGTTCGCCATCAGAATCTCAGCCTCATCGTGCTCAGAACTTTGCGCGGCGTGTTCGCGAGGCTCGGCAGGCCAAACTGCGGGCCGCCGATGATGCTGTTCACGCCGGTGTAGGTCTCGAGGTTCAGCACGTTGGTGAAGTCGAGCCGCCAGTCGAAGCTGAGGCGCTCGGTCCACTGGAACGTGCGCGCCACGGCGGCGCCGAGGCTGAACGGCATCGGGCCCACGGCCGAGTTCCGGCCGGCGTTCCCCCACTGCCCCGCCGCCGGCGCCACGTAGGCATCCGGATTGAGATAGTAACCGTCCGGGGCCGTCAGCGTCGCGCCCGTCAGGCCGGGCCGGAGCGACCCGGTGACGCCGGTCCCCGGGACCGGCGCGAGGTACACGGGTGTGAACGGGAGGCCGCTGCCCGTCGTGAGCTGGCTCGTCACGGTCCACCCTTTGAGCAGGGCGCCTTTCCACCCGTCGATCAGCGCACCGCCCGCCACGCCGACGCCCGAGGTGTACTGGAACTGCGCCGTCACCTGATGACGCTGGTCGAAGTTCGACGGTGCGAACTCGGCGTCGAGATCGCGCCAGTCCTGCGCGACGACGCCGCCGTTCAGATTGACCCCGGCGAACGCCGCGGCGTTGTCCGTGGCCTTCGCCAGCGTGTACTGCACGCTCGCGGCGAGACCGTTGCGCAGCCGCCGGCGCAGCTGGAACTGTCCGGCGTGCCGAGACGAGCTGCCGCTCGACGTCAGGTAGATGAAGCCGGCGGGACACGACGGACACGGGTTCGCCGATCCGGCGGGATACGTGTTGGGCAGAAACTCCTGGAGGAGGTTCGTGCCTTTCGTACCCAGGTACGTGGCGGTCATCGTCAACGATCCCGGCAGGTCGCGCTGAACGAGCGCCTGCCAGTTCTGCGACGCGCCGACGCGCAGGTTCGGATCGACGGCAAACGTGTTCGCGGTGGTCGAGGTGGGCGGCGTGAACCCGTTGGCGAGCGTCAGCGGGTGCTCGAGGCTGTTGCTGATCGTGAACGCGGTGGAAAGCGGCGGTTGTTGCGCGAGGAGCAGCGTAATGGGCTGGTAAAACGACGTGTTGCGGTAGATCCCGTAGCCCGCGCGGACGACCAGCGACGATCCCGGAACGGGCCGCCACGCCATCCCGACGCGAGGCTGGAGCCCGCCGAGATCTCCGTTGATCAGCCCGGCCGGATACTGCTGGCCGGTAAGCGAGCCTGTCCCACCGGCAATGACGGGGCTGATCGCCGAGAAGCCCGGCGCCACGTCCAGGTTCACGAGACGGCCGTCGAGCTCCGTGGGCGGCGTCTCGTATTCCCAGCGCGCGCCCGCCTGCAGGGTGAACGTCGGGCTGAGGCGCATGTCGTCGGTGATGTACGCGTCGGATGAAAGGGCGCGCAGGTATTTGTCGGCGTTCCCGTACGCGATCGAACTCGTGCTCGGGATCCCGAGCATGAAGTCCGCGAGATCGGAACCTGTCAACTTGCCCGTGAACGCAAAGCCGCCGCGCGGGTTCTGCTGCGTCAGGACGTCCACGTGGTTGCGCCGCACGTCGCCGCCGAACGTGAAGTTGTGACGCCCCCGGCTGAAGTACGCCTCGCCGCCGCCCCCCAGTGTCTGGTTCCGGTTGTAGTTTGGCAGGGCGTCGGCAAGGCCGCTGATGCTCGAGAACGTCAGGCTCGGCGGCCCCCAGTTCGCGGGATCCTGATTGTTGCCCGTGATGCCGGCGACGCCGGACACGTTCGTCCGGTTCGCGAAGTACGGCGTGGCATTCGTCGTGATCTGCGTGAACTGCACGCGCGGACGAATCGAGAAGAACTGGTTGATCCGCCGCGTCCACGTGACCGACGTGTCCACGCCGGACACGACGTTCGCGTCCTCGAACCCGAACAGCGTCGTCTGATCCGTGGACGTGCGCTGGTACGCGAACAACCCGATCAGCTGGTTCCGGTTGTTGATGGGCTGCGTCACGCGCGTCGTGATCAGATCCTGCCGGGCGGCCGTGATGAGCGGGGCCTGAAAATTGTAGCCGCCGCCCGTGAGGAGATTCGGCCGGGAGTAGTAGCCGAGGAGTGAGGCTGCCTGCGGGCTGATGCGCGAACCTGGAATCACGTTGCCGGGAAACGGCTTCCCCGTGAGCGGATCGACGATCGTGAGCGGGTTGCCGGACGCGTCGACACTCCGCGAGAAGTCGCCGCCACGCTCGAGCAGCGTCGGCATGACCCCGGGCTGCGTCGTCGAGTTGTGGTCGTCGGCGTACTGCACGGCGACGAACAGCGTCGGACCGTTGCGCAGCAGTTTCTTGAACCTGAGCGGTCCGCCAAACGTGCTGATGACGCGGACGTCGCTGTACTCGGGCTTGGCCGTCGGCAGAGCCCCGAACGTGAACGGACTCGAGTCGAACGCCGAGTTGCCCAGGACAACGCCGATACCGCCGTTGAAGAGCGACCCGCGGCCCCGCCGGTTGTTGCCGAACGCCGCGGCCTGCGCGAACGGCGACGCGGCGCCGTTGTTCACGCTGCCGTTGATCAGGAATCCATCGGCCGCGCCAGGACCGGCATCCGCAGGGGCAGGCTCCTCGGCCGGTGCCGCCGCCGCGCGCGCCGCGGCCGCCGCAGGCGGCGTCGGCGAAGCCGTCACGCCGGCGCGCTGAAACCCGCCGCGTCCGGTGGCCGCTGCCGGCGCCGGCGACGCCGGGCGCGGCCCACGCGACGCCGTTTGCCCTGACGGCTGGGCGGCCGGCGGCGGAGTCGGTGGAAGACCTCGCGTGATCTCGGCAAACGGCTTGAGCGTCAGCAGCCATGCCGACGGTTGCGGCTCGGCGGTGACCGTGATCTCGCGCGTCAACTGCTCGAAGCCGAGCATCTCGACACGGAGCGTCCACACGCCGGCGGACGCGTCAGGGAGACTGAACACGCCCTGCTCGTCTGTGGCCGTCGTCAGCGTCTTGTCGCCGGCCGATGCCGTGACCGTCGCGCCCGGGACAGGCAGACCACCGAATGTCACCTGTCCGGAATGCTCGCCGCCGGCCAGCACGTGATGCGTTCCGATGACGAGCGCGGCAAAGACGACCGCGAATCGCAGGGCGGAGGACATGCTCGCTGCGTCAGTCTTCCGTCGGGTGTTCGGCGCGGTCGATCACGAGGACGTCAACGGACCCTCGCGTGGAGTCGAGCTTCAGGCCCAGCTGCTCCTGCACCGCGGTGAAGATCGACGGGCCGTTCGGATCGATCGCCGGCAGCGCCGGCGCGCCCGGCGGCGGATCGCCGCGCCCCTGCGGCATCTGATCCGGCGTCCACTGCAGATCGAGATCGTAGTTGCCCGTCAGGCCGGTCTTGTCGACGACCGTACGGTTGACGAACCTCGCCAGCACGTTGGTCAGCTGCGCCATCGAAGAGCTGCCGCCCGACAGGTTCCCAGGAAACATGCGCATGCCGCAGGGCATGCGCTCGCCGGGCGCCGGCGGCGGAGGCGGCGTGCCGCGCCCGCGCGCCGCCGCCATCAACGCGGCGCAGTCGGTTGCCGCAGGACGCAGCTGTGGACCGAGCTTGCTGTCGGCCCGCGCGAGCACCAGGGCATAGATCGGGACTTCCTTGGTCTCGCGGTGGACCGTCAGCTGAAACCGGTCGGCCAGCAGGTTCCGGAGCATCGCGAACATGGCCGGCGGCGGGCCGTTTGGACCGGGCTGGGGATCGCCGGGGGCCTTCGCGACGATGTCGAATCGATCGGACTCCATCCATTTCGGGCCGCCGGTGATCTGAAACGCGGCGAGCGGCTGCGGCGTGCCGTAGGCGGCCGAGATGAGCTCGCGAAGCGGTACGTTCGTGGCGCGGAAACGTCCTCCTGGCGCGAACCCGATGCCGATCCGGTTGTCGCCGGACTTGTTGGTCTTGACCGAGGCGACCTCGAACGTCGCGTTGTCAGCCGGCGGCTCCGGCGCCGGCGCAACGGGGCGCGGGGCAGCGGCCTCGAACGTCGCGCTGTCAGCCGGCGGCTTCGGCGCCTGTGCACGGAGCCGAGGGGCGCCAGGGGCCACCAACGCGGCGAGACACAGGACCGAGGCCGGTACGAGGAGTTTTCGCATGGTTATAGGACATTACGTGTGGTGGTTTGGTTGGGTTCACCCCTAGTCCTCGGCCGGCTTCTCCGCCCGCTCGACGACGAGGACATCCACGGGCCCCTTTGTCGACTCCAGCTTCAGCCCCAGTTGCTCCTGCAGCGCCGTGAACAGCGACGGCCCGTTCGGGTCGACCGTCGCGCCGTTGACCTGGACCGGCTGATCGCCGCCACCGGCAGGCCGGGGAATCTGATCCGGCGTCCAGTTGAGATCCACGTCGTACGCGCCGGCGAGCCCCGTCCGATCGACAACGATGCGGCCTGCGAAGGTTGACAGCGCCGAGGCCAGCACCGGCATCGTCGAGCCACGCGCCTTGAGGTTGCCGAATCCCAAATTGAACCCGCAGGGTGGAAGCTGGCCTGGCGCCGGAGGCGCGGTGGGCGCGCTCGCGGGACCGCTGCAGTTCGCGTCAGACTTGCGCAATTGCGCGCCCGCCTTGCCGTCGGCGCGCGCCGGGACGAGCGAATACGTCGGCATCTCGCGCATGTCGGGCCGCACGAGGAGCTTGAACCGATCGGCGAGGAGCGACCGGAGCATCAGCTGCAGCTCTTCCTGCGAGGGGTTTCCGCCTTCGGCCTTCGCGACGACGTCGAAGCGCGTGGTACTGATCCAGTCGGGCCCGCCGACGACCTGAAAATCCTGGACACGGTACGCGTAGCGAATCATGAACCGCAGCGGCACGTTCACGAGGTTGAGGCGGCCGCCGGGCTGCGGCGCTATCAGGACGCGGCCGTCGCCCGATGTGTTCGGTTTGACCGACGCCACCTCGAACGCTGGCGGCTTCGCCGGGCTCGTCGATTGAGCGGCGGTGAAAGCCGTGAGGACCGCCGCCGCGAGCACGCTCTTGGTCATGAAAGCTCCAGGCTATTGGACACCGGCCGGATCAAATCGGACGGCCGCGCTAATTGGCTTCCGGCTGCACGGCGCGGTCGATCACGAGCACGCTGACAGGGCCCTTCGTCGATTCCAGCTTGAGCCCCAGCTGTTCCTGCACGGCGGAGAAGAGTGACGCGCCGTCGTTTGCCGGCCGATCGAGGCCGGGCGGCCGGCCCGGCAGATCGCTGCGTCCGGCCAGGGACGGGTCCGGCGCGTATTCGAGAGTGAAATCGTAGAAGCCCTGGAGCCCTGTCTTGTCGACGACCATCGAGCCGGCGATGCGCGAGAGGTTGTTGGCGATCTGATCGAGCGTGACGTGCCCGCTCGAGATTCGGCCCGGACCGAGCATGACGCCGCAGACCTGCATCTGAGCCGGCGACAGCGGCTGCGGAGCGGGCCCGGGATTGCCGGCACCGGCTGCCGGCGGCGCCGGACAGTCGGTCGCCGTTGACGGCTTCAGGTTCGGCCCCAGCCTGTCCTCGCGAGTACGCACGAGCGCATACATCGGCAGCTCGCGCGTCTCGGTGTGCGTCACGAGGCCGAAGCGATCCGCGAGCAGCGTCTGCAGTTTGGGCAACAGCAAGGACGGCGCCGAGCCGGGAGCGTTGCCGCTGCCGAGAACGTCGAACCGATCCTCGAAGAGCCATTTCGGTCCGCCGACGATCTGGTTGTCCTGCAGCTGGAACGCGATGCGGATCAACATCCCGAGCGTCACGTTGGTGGCGCTCCACCCGCCGTTGGCCGCCGGCAGCATCGAGATGCGCCCATCGCCGGACTTGTTCGGCTTGACTGACGTGACGTCGAACGCCGGCTTCGAGGCCGGCGCGGCAGGCTGCGCCGGGGCCTCGCGAATGCCTCGGTCCTGCGGCTCGGCGCGCAAGGGAGGGGCGCCGAGTGCACCGACGGCGATCGGCGCGGCGACACTCACTAGCGCCGCGAACCCGAGCAGCGACCGGGTCCACGCGGTCAACGCCGCCCTCGCATCGGCGGACATGATCTGCTCGACTCGCCTCTTCAGGTTCGAACCCGTGACGCCCGCGACGCACGCGAGCGGCGCCTCGACACACCACTGGCACGTCTTGAGGATGCTCTCTGCGTACGCCCTCCGATCGCCGCCCATGCGCACCACGTCCTCGTCACACGCCCGCTCGCGCTCGTCCACCAGCCGGGCGCCGATCCACCAGACGAGCGGATGAATCCAGAAGACCGCCTGCACGACCATATGCAGGGCTGCGCCCAGGTTATCGCGGCGCCGGACGTGGGCGATTTCGTGCGCGAGAATCGTGTCGATCTGTTCCAGGGTCAAGTGCGCCTCGAGGTCGCGAGGCCATAGCAGGACTGGCCTGAGCATGCCAAACACACCGGGCTCGAACGGCGAGCTCGATACAACCAGCGGCAGCGGCCGAGTGCGCGGGACCCGCGCCTCGATGCGGCGCAGCGAATCGAGCACCGGCCCGTCTTCGGCCCGAACACCCGCTCGGACGATGGCCGCGACCTTGCGCCATCGCACGATCCACACGACGATCATC
This sequence comes from uncultured Acidobacteriota bacterium, assembly GCA_963821285.1. Lineage (GTDB taxonomy): Bacteria > Acidobacteriota > Vicinamibacteria > Vicinamibacterales > CAVVIG01 > CAVQJU01. Next base: position 315,965 of record CAWGDD010000007.1, on the reverse strand, counting down.
GCGGCTGCGCCTCCGAGCCAGAGCATCAGCAGCAGGAGCGGGATGGCGCTTCCTCCCGCCGGGACGCCAGCGGCCGACACGACGTTTTCCACGGCGATGGGCGGCACGGACAACGGAAGGCTGACGGTCTCCACGATCTGCGTTATCGATGCCGGCGCCGTCGTCTGCGACGCCAATCCGAACCAGCTGCCCGCGCTGACGAGCACGGCGAAGGGCACGAGAAACTTGAGCGAGGCCAGCAGCCAGACCGCGTGACGCACGCCGGCCCGATTGCGGTGGAGCGCGAGCGTCACCAGCCACGCGGCGCCCGCGAAGATGGTGCACTGCCAGAGGTGGTTGACGAAGGCTGCCGTAGTCATTTCTTGTCTCCACGCTCGCCGGCGAGCTTCAGAAGCGTCTTCTCGGCGTCCTGGACGTCCTCGAGGGACAGCCGGCCGGACTCGATGAGATGCGCCATGACCGGCTGCATCCGGCCGCCGAAGAAGCTCAGGAACTCGTCGATAAGCCGGCGTTGCGCGGCCGTCCTCGAAATCGCCGCCGCGAAGATGTGCGCGTTGCCGATCTTCTTCACGCGCCGTACGGCCTTCTTCGTCTCCAGCCGGTACACCATCGTCTGCACGGTGGTGTAGGCGGGCCGGTTCTTTTCCGGGAGCGCTTCCTGAATCTCCCGGACAGACGAGTCGCCGCGGGTCCAGAGGGCTTCCATGATCCGCAGTTCGATCTTGCTCAGCCTCGGCAGCGCCACGGGCAGCCTCCTAACGACGTAGACAGATCTACTACAGATGTAGTTATTACGCAAGCGGCTAGACTGGGCGGGCTGGCGCAGTGCGTTTCAACGCATTGAATCGTCGCGCACGAACATCCAGAGCAGGGTGCTGACGATGCTCACGACGAGCGAGCCGAAGAGCGCGGCCCAGAATCCGCTCACGTGAAAGCCGAGGCCGAGCGACTCCGACAGCGAGCTCGTCAGCCACAGCATCAGCCCGTTGACGACCAACGCGAAAATGCCGAGCGTGAGGATGATGAGCGGCAGCGTCAGGAGCTTGGCGACTGGCCGGATGAAGGCGTTCACGATGCCGAACACGAGGGCCACGCCCAGGAACGGGAGCAGCTCGCCGGAATACGTGACGCCTGGCACAATGCGCGTCGCCACCCAGAGCGCCGCAGCATTGACGAGCAATCGGATGACGAACCCCATGACTTGTCCTTTCGTCCGGACGCGCCGGCGGCGACCGTCCCTGAACGGCCACAAATTCATGGTTCTACCCGAGTTCCGCAGGGTCGGCAAGTGATTTTAGCTGTGTGAGTTAGACAGGGTCAGCGGCGCCCATCCATCTGGCATCGCCGTTGCTCTGACATTCGATGCCGTCGTCTGAGAACCGAGGTGGTACCTTGTCTCTGCACATGTTTCAGTTGAAGCGGCTCGCCGCCGCCGGCGGGACCGCGGCGTTGCTCGTCGTCGCCTCGAGCGGGCCGGCCGTCGCGCAGGTCTTCGCCGTGCCGGACGCCGCGGTGAAGTTCGACGTGAAGCCCAAGCAGGCCCAGGTGTACGTCGACGGCTTCTACGCGGGCATCGTCGACGACTACAACGATTGGTACGAAAGGCTGTACACCGCGCCCGGCGGCCACGAGATCACGTTGTTCCTCGAGGGCTACCGAACGCACACGCAGCGCGCCTACCTGGCGCCGGACCACACGTTCAAGGTGAAGTTCCAGATGGAGAAGCTGCCGGCGGGCGAAACGGCGGAGCGGCCTCCACCGCCGCCGCCTCCCCCCCGCCCGACGAGCAAGCCGGTCCACGGACGCGCGGCCCGTATGGCCGGCCCGGACAGCCGTCTACGCAAAACGCACCGGACAGTCCGTCGGCACCGCCACCTTCGGCTGAACGGGCGCGCGGCACGCTCGAACTCCGTTTGCAGCCGGCCGACGCCGAAGTCCTGGTGGACGGGCAATCGTGGCCGCGTTCGGGCGCCGATCGGGTGACGATCGATCTCTCGGAAGGCAGCCACAACGTCCAGGTCAGGAAGAGCGGATACGTCGGGTATCTCACGGACGTGCAGATTCGTCCCGGTGAGACGGCCACGCTCGACGTCAACCTGCGGGCCGAGACACAGAGGTGAGACACACGAGAAAGTGAGAAGTTCAAAGTTGAAAGTGGAAAAGTAGCTTATCCACTTGTACACTTTCGACTTTGAACTTTCTTGTGTGGTCACTTGTCCCTCTGTGCCTCCTTCTGGCGAGCACGCTGACGACGGGCCAGCCGCAGACGCCGGCGAGCGACCCTGAGCCCGGGATCAGCGAGACGCTGGCGCGGGAGCGCGCGGCTCGGGTATCGAACCTCCGCTACGAGCTCTCGTTCACCATTCCCCCGGACCGCCGCGCGGCTATCTCAGGCCGGGAGATCGTCGCGTTCACGCTCAGCGATGCGTCAGGCCCGCTCGCGATCGATTTCGCGCCGAACCAGCAAGGTCGGGTGCGGCGTGTCGAAATCTCAGGCACACCCGTCGAGGCGCGCCACGTCAACGGGCACCTCATCGTGCCCGCGGCGGCGCTCCGCCAGGGCGACAACCGCATCACAATCGATTTCGACGCCGGGGACGCGCCGCTCAACCGCAACGACGATTTCCTGTATACGATTCTGGTCCCCGCACGCGCGCACCAGGCATTTCCGTGCTTCGACCAGCCGGATCTCAAGGCGCGCTGGACGCTGTCGCTGGACGTGCTCACCGGATGGGAAACGGTCGCCAACGGGGCCGAGACCGCGCGTGAGGCCCGCGACGGCCGCGTGCGGCTCACGTTTGCCGAGACACAACCGATCCCGACGTACCTGTTCGCGTTCGCCGCGGGCCGGTTCTCGGTCGAGCAGGCCGCGCGCGGTGGCCGCACGATGCGGATGCTGCACCGCGAGACAGACGCGAAGAAGGTCGCAAGGAACCGGGACGCGATCTTCGATCTGCACGCGGCGGCGCTCACCTGGCTCGAGCGTTACACGGGCGTGCCCTACCCCTTCGGCAAGTTCGACTTCCTGCTGGTGCCGGCGTTCCAGTTCGGCGGCATGGAACACCCGGGCGCGATCTTCTACAACGCGTCCGGGTTGATGCTCGACGAGTCGGCGACGCAGAACCAGCAGCTCGAGCGAGCCAGCGTCATCTCGCATGAGACGGCGCACATGTGGTTCGGCGATCTGGTGACCATGCGGTGGTTCACCGACGTCTGGATGAAGGAGGTCTTCGCCAACTTCATGGCGGCGAAGATCGTGAACCCGTCGTTTCCCGCCATCAACCACGACCTGCGATTCCTGTTCGCGTACTACCCGCCGGCGTACGAGGTGGACCGTACCGAGGGCACGAACGCCATCCGGCAGCCGCTGGCGAACTTGAGCGAAGCCGGAACGCTCTACGGCAACATCATCTATGACAAGGCGCCGATCGTCATGCGTCAGCTCGAGACGCTGGTCGGCCCGGACCCGTTCCGCGACGGGATGCGCGAGTACCTGCGCCGCTTCTCGTTCGGCAACGCGGCGTGGTCCGACCTGGTCGCGATCCTCGACGAGAAGACGCCCGAGGATCTCGCGTCGTGGAGCCGTGCGTGGGTGGACGAACGCGCCAGGCCCGTGATCACGACGGCGTTGAGGGTCGCGGATGGGCGCATCGCAAGCCTCACGCTCACCCAGCGCGATCCCTACGCGAACCGGGGCCTCGCGTGGAACCAGGCACTGGAGGTGGCGCTCGGCTACCCCGACCGCGTCCAGTTGCTGCCGGTCCGGCTGAACGCCGGATCCGTGGAGGTGACGGCCGCACGGGGTCTGCCGGCGCCGCTCTTCGTGCTGCCGAACGGCGGCGGCCTCGCCTACGGGGAACTGCACCTGGATCCCGCGAGCCTCGCGTGGCTGAGCACGAAGCTTCCGGAGATCCGCGACGCCCTCACCCGCGGCAGCGCGTGGACCACGCTGTGGGATGCCATGCTCGACGGCGAGCTTCGGGCGGACGCACTCATCGATCTCGCGCTTCGATCGCTGCCGCGCGAGACGGACGAACTGAACGTCCAGCAGATGCTGGGCGGCCTGAGCCAGGCGTACTGGCGGTTCACGCCGGCGGAGCGGCGCAGCGCGCTGGCGCCGAGGGTCGAGCGGACGCTGCGGTCCGGCCTCGCCGCGGCCCGGACGCCGAGCCTGAAGGGTTCGTATTTTTCAGCGCTGCGCGACACCGCGCTCACGCCCTCGACGCTCGCGTGGCTGACAACCGTCTGGGAACGGCAGGCGAAGGTGCCCGGGCTGACGCTCGCGGAGAACGATGAGATCGCGCTGGCTCAGGAGCTCGCGCTGCGAGAAGTCACGGGCTGGAAGCGGATGCTGGAAGAGCAGGCCGCGCGCACGAAAAACCCGGACCGGCAGGCGCGCCTGCGGTTCGTGATGCCAGCGCTGTCGTCCGATCCTGTGGAGCGACGCGCGTTCTTCGAGTCCCTTCGCGATGGGGCGAACAGGCAGCACGAGCCGTGGGTGCTCGATGGCCTCCGATCCCTGCATCACCCGCTGCGCGCCGACAGCTCCGCGGTGTACATCCAGCCGAGCCTCGCGCTCCTGTCCGAGATTCAGCGCACCGGCGACATCTTCTTCCCCAAGCGCTGGATGGATGCCACGCTCAGCGGCCATCGGTCGCCCGGCGCGGCGCAGACCGTCAGGAGCTTCATCGACGCGCTGCCCGCGTCCTACCCCGACCGGCTCAGGCGCATCATCCTTTCGTCGGCCGACGACCTGTTCCGCTCCGCGCGCATGAAATAGACGAGCGCGAAGGTCAGCGCCGCCAGCGGAAACGCGCAGAAGCCCGCCCATCCACCGACGGTGAACCCCAGCGGCCCGAAGTAGGAACCGAGCGCCCCGCCCGCGAAGAACGCCACCATGTAGAACGTGTTGAGCCGCGCGCGCGCCGTCGGCACGAGCGTGTAGATGCGCGACTGGTTCGCCACGTGGCCGGCCTGCACGCCGATGTCGACGAGCACGATGCCGGCAATGAGCCCCGGGAGCGTCCGGCCCGCCACGAGCAACAGCACGTATCCCGTCAGGGTCAGGACGATGGCCGTGAAGACCGTGCGCTCGCTGCCCTTCCGATCCGACAGGCGTCCCACAAACGGCGCCGCCGCGGCGCTCGCCGCGCCCAGCAGGCCGAACGTCCCGGCCGCACCCGTGCCGTAGTGGTACGGCGGCGTCCTGAGCAGAAAGACCAGCGTCGTCCACAGCGCGGCGAACGAGAAGAAGAGAAGCCCGGCGAGCAGCGCGGCTTCGCGCAGGACCTGGTGCTCGCGGGCCAGGTCCACGACCGATCGCATCAGCTTCGTCCAGGGCATCGACACCTGCGGGGGGCTGACCGGCAGCGATACGCGGATGACCGCGGCGAGGCCAATCATCAGGACGGACGCGACCCAGTACACCGTGCGCCAGCCATACGCCGCGCCGAACACGCCGCTGAACGTCCGCGCGAGCAGCGCGCCGACCAGCAGCCCGCCGAGCACGGTGCCGACGATGCGCCCGCGCTCGCGTTCGGGCGCGTGGTGAGCCGCAAACGGGACGATCACCTGTACCGTCGAGGCCGTGAGGCCGACCACGAAGCTCGCCATGCTCAGCCACACGACGTTCGGGGAGCTGGCCGTGAACGCCAGCGCGAGCGAGGCCGCGACGAGGAGCGTGGAAATCAACTTCCGGCGTTCGTACTTGTCGCCAAGCGGCACGAAGATCAGCATGCCGGTGCCCATGCCGATCTGGGTCAGCATGAACACGGCGCCGACCTGCGTGACCGACAGGCCGAACTCGCGCGCGATGTCGGCCAGCAGCGGCTGAGCGTAGTAGATATTGGCGACGATGCAGCCGGTGCTGATGGCGAGGAGCCAGATGATGCCGCGCGACATGAGGTCGGTACGATACACGATCAGTCGGCAGTCGGCAGTCGGCAGTCGGCAGTCGGCAGCCGGCAGTCGGCAGTCGGCAGTCAGCAGTCGGCAGTTCCCCAGCCTCCAGCCTCCAGCCTCTAGCCTCTAGCCTCTAACCCCCAGCCGATTGACACCGTCGATCGCCCGTGTTATCAACGCGCCGGGTGAAGACCATGCCGAATCGCAGAGACTTCGTGAGAACCCTCGCGGGCGCGTCGGCGGCCATGCTGGCAACCGGCGGGAGGGCCTTCGGCCAGGCGCGCCGCGAGGTATCCATCGGCGGCCGGCGGGTCAAGGTCGTCGACATCCACGGCCACTTCATCGAGCCGACCGAGCTGGAGGTCGTCCGCGACACGAACCTCGCCGGCAACATCAGCAACAACCTGAACGGGCCGCTCGTCCTCGGCCCGGCGCGCATCCGCGCCCTGGACGAATGGGGCATCGACGTGCAGGCGCTGAGCCACCAGGGAGGGTGGTGGTACGGAGCGGACCGCGATCTGGCGCGCCGGATCGTCGCCGTTCAGAACGAGAAGCTGGCGGCGTGGTGCGCGGCACATCCGGATCGATTCGTCGGGCTGGCGTCGGTGGCGCTGCAACATCCCGACCTGGCCGTCGAACAGCTCGAGGAAGCGGTCGGCAAGCTGGGGTTGCGCGGCGTCGGCATCGCCGGCCACGTCGCCGGCGAGGTCCCCTCGTCACCGAAGTTCGATCCGTTCTGGGCGAAAGCCGAACAGCTCGGCGTGCTCGTCTTCGTTCACCCCGTCGGCGCCGACAACGTCCTCAAGGACGGCGTCCTGCGCGGGCGCGGCGACCTCGGCAACATCATCGGCAACCCGCTCGAGACCACCGTCTTCTTCTCGCGGATGATCTTCGACGGCACGCTCGATCGCTTTCCGCGGCTGAAGTTCTGCGGCGCCCACGCAGGCGGCTACCTGCCGTCGTATCTGGGGCGCACCGACGTCACGTGCGAGTCACGTCCCAACGCCAACTGCGCGAACAAGAAACACCCGCGGGAATACTTCACGGGACAGATCCTCGCCGACTCGATGGTGTTCAGCGACGAAGGTCTGCGCCACCTGGTGGCGGAAATGGGGGTGAGCCAGGTCGCCTACGGGACCGACATGCCCTTCAACTGGCCCGCGCCGGTGGACCTCGTGCTCAAGGCGACGTTCCTCAAGGACGCGGACAAGGCGGCAATCCTGGGTGGCAACGTCGCAAAGCTCCTGCGGATTGCTGCATAGGCTGGCGGGGCGGGCAAGGCAGGCAGGGCGGGCACGAAGAGAGCCTTCCTACCCGGCCTGCCTGGCCTGCCTGGCCTGCCCGGCCTGCCCGCCCGCCCGCTGCCCGCCCTCGTTAGAGCCGATCCGGTCAGTCGGCCCTCGCGCAATTGGACGACGCTACACGCTCGGGACTCCGCACTTGTCCTTCGGGATGGGCGGAATCGACGAGAGATATTCGTAGATGGCGCGCAGATCACTATCGGTCATGGCCTGATAGACGGGCCACGGCATCACTCGGAGCACTTGGCCTTCGTTGTCGGGATCCTCGCCCGTCCGGATGACATGCCTGAACTGATTGAACGTCAGCCCGGCGGGCTTTCCGTCCTCAAACGGCGTGATGTCGCGCGACACGGGCGACCCGGGAGGCAGCCCGAACGGCGGAGGACCGAACGGCGTGCCTCCCGCGAGGTAGCACGCGTTGTTGATCTGCTTCGGCGCACCGAGGCCAACGCTCGGGTCCAGCGTGAACGGCGGCGCGGTGTGGCAGTCGTTGCAGCCACCGACCGCGTTGACCAGGTAGCTCCCGAGTCCAACGACCTCCCGGTCCCTGTGCCGCAGGTTCAGAGAAATTCCCTGCTGGCGCGCGTAGTTCAGCCCGGCCTGGACTCTCGCGTCCTTGTCATCATCCCGATCCCACAGTTGGCCGGGCCGGTTCTGATCCGCGGTCAAAAGAGCCACTCCGAGAAACACGACGAACGCCGACGCCGCCACGCCCACGACAATGTTCGCTCTCATCTCGCCTCCTCTGTCGCCAACAACACCGCGTCTCCGGCGCGACGTGAACGCATCGCGACAAGACAGGTCGCATTCTAAACTCGACATGACCTGGCGAATGGAGGATTTCCTTCTTGGAATCGACGAGATAAGGAAACCAGAAGGAGTGTCGGAACGTTTTGTAAGACAGTTCTCTCGTGAGCGAGCACAGCTATGAAGGTTTGGCACGAGACCAACGTCACGGTACTTGTCGGCGGCTGCCTGCTGGTTCTGGGGACTCTCTACGTCGTGTACCACCTGCACCGGTGGGGCTCGGCGCGCTCCATGCCGGCGGACGTTGGCCTTATCGACTGTCTCAACTTCCACCGTGCGGAGCTTGGGCGCCAGAGGGATCTGCTCCGGGGTGTCTGGTGGTGGTATCTACTGCCGCTCGTTCCAGGCCGGGCGCTCATCATCATCGGGCGGGCCATCGAGCGCCCGGACCGTCGGTTGCTGGCCCTTGGCGTCGCGGTGACCTTCGTCGTCACATTCACCCTGGTCGGCAAGCTGAACGAGCGCGGCGCGCGGAGGTTGCAAGGCCGCATCGACGACCTCGATCGGGCGGGCGGGTAACCGCGCGGCACTGAGAGGTCAGTCGGCGCAGCCGACGGCGATGGAAAGCGCCCGGCAGACGTCGCGCATCTTGGCCGGACTCAGCTGGCCGATCCGGCGCGTGAGGCCAGCCTGCTCGACGGTTTGCACGTGATCGAGGTTGACGGCCGATTCGTGCTTCAGGCCTTCAGCAACCCCGACCGCCACTTCACTCGGGGCGCCGTAAATCGTGGAGGTGATGGGCGCGACCATCACGGTGTGCAACAGGCCGATGACGTCTTGACGCGCGATCACGAGCACGGGCCGGCGTTTGTCCGGGGCGCGGAACGTGTAGCTCCAGATCTCGCCGCGCGCTAGGGCTCTGGCCACGCGCCCTCGTTCGCCCAGCCCTCGAACTCGTTCCCGAGCCCCTTGCTCTTCCCGTAGGCTCGTCGATACGCGTCACTCGTCGCCCGCGCCCGCCGCTTACGAAGATATTCGGCCGCGGCCCGCCGGAGCACGGCCGAACGCCCCATCCTCTTGACCTCGTAGTCCGCGTCGAGCCGCCTGAGGAGCGGCTCGTCGAAAAGGACCTGTATAGGTTTCATGTTGATAATATATCACCATGCCAGTGGTCTCGCGCCGACCTCGCTACTTCTTGTTGAGTTCGTCGTAGATGGCCTGGATGGCGGCCTTGGTGCGCGTCGATTCGTATCCGGGGTACTTGGTGGTCAGGTTGATCGACGCCGCGGCATCATCCACGCTCTTGCCGGCCTTCGTCGCCGCCTGGACAGCCGCGAGGAGATCGGCGTTGAACCGCTGGTATTCCTGCAGGTCCTTCCACTGCACCACGGGCTGGTGGCCGCCGACGATGGTGTCGACGTTCCTGATGCCCTTGAGCGCGCTATCAAGCGTCTTCGGCATCTCCACGCCGCTCCCGCCGTTGTTCCGATCCAGAAACGGCGCGTCCTTCCACGGAAACAGGTCGCCCATGTGCATCGTCCGCAGCGCCGGGAACACGACGAAGGTATCGCCGTCGGTGTGGCCGCGGCCGAAGTAGTACAGGTCGATCTGATCCTTGCCTGAGCCGATCGACATCTTGTCTTTGTATGTCCGCTTCGGCAGGAACTTCGCGTTGTCGCCCTTGAAGGCATCCATCCGGGCCATGTTCGCCGCGGTGTTCTCCTGGACGATCGTCTCGACCGACGTGCCGAAGAACGCATTGCTGCCCGTATGGTCGCCGTGCGTGTGCGTGTTGATGATGGTGGTGATCGGCTTGTCGGTGACGGTCCGCACGCGGTCGAGGATCACCTGGCCCCAGCCCGTCAGCTTGGTGTCGACGATGACCACGCCGGCATTGGTGATGAAGACCGCGGTGTTGCCGCCGCTGAAGGCATCTCGATTCGCGGTGCCCGAGCCAGTCACGATGTAGAGGTTGTCCTTGACCTTCTCGATCTTCGTGGCGGCGATGGCGGCGGCCGACAGCCCCGTTTGCGGCGCCTGCGCGGCGGAGCCTGCCATCGACAAGGCGCCAACCGTGATGAGCAGACCGAGCACGAGTCCACGGGTCATGGTTCCTCCCTTTTCAACGCGCACGTCTAACGCATCCAGCGAACAATTCCCGCGACGCCGTCGACGGCTACTTGCGCACCGTCCGGGATGCGCCGGGTCGCATCGGCCACGCCGAGAACCATCGGGACGCCGCGTTCGCGGGCGAGTGACGCCATGTGCGAGGTGCTGCCGCCGCGCTCCGTGACGACGCCAGCCACGCGCGGCAGGATGTGGACGAGCGCGGGGCCGCCGACACGTGTGACTAGCACGTCACCCGGCGCGACGCGCCCGATTTCACATTCGCAGTTGATGACGACGGCGCGTCCAGCTCCCCAGCCCACGCCGGCCGGATGTCCGCTGAGGCGCGGGTGCTGCAACCAGACCTCGTCCGGCACGTGCGCGGCCTGGAGGTGCAGCGGCCGGGCTTGCAGCATCTTGATGCCTTCGGACTCATCAAGGGCCCATTCGATTTCGACCGGCGCACCGGCGATCTCCTCGGCCCTCTTGAGCAGGCGACCAATCTCCAGCACGCGCGCCTCGTCGAGACACGGCTCGGCCGCCCGCGCCTGCGACACGGCCTCGGTCGTCGGCGCCCGCAGATGCGAGCAGGCGACGGCGTGGTCCTTCTGGCCGACGGCGACCCGCAGCAGCTCGCCCTCCTGGCTGATCTCGTAGCGATCGGGCGTGACCTCGCCCTGGGCGATCGACGAGCCGAGGCCCCACGTCGCGCTGACGAGCATCTCGCCGCCCGCCGTGCGGCTCAACCCGCCGCCCGACGCGCGAGCGCTCACGAGCGGCTGGATCAGCACGGCCATCGCGGTGTCGGCCGGATCCAGATCGTGGGTGGCCATGTAGCGAAGCGCGCGCGTCGACCAGAGCGCCGCCCAGCACGCGCGAACGGCGGTGAGGAATTCGGATTCGGCCTCGAGCCCGAGGTAGCTTTCGAACTGCCCGGCGAAACTTGAGCCATGGCGATCTTCGACAAGCGCCGACGAACGCACGGCGGTGAGGGCCCCGCCGGTTCGCGCGACCAGGTCCCGCCACGCCTCGAGCAGCGGCTCGAGCACCGCCGGGGCAATGGGCTGCTCGAGCAGCTCGAGCTTCATCCGCAGCGCGTGCTGCCGAGCCTCGACGGGATCGTCGGACGCGAACGCTCCGCGCGCCGAGGCTTCGAGGCCGAGCGCCTCGAGCTGCAGCCGGTACGCCGCCGCGTCGAGGCACACACCATCAGGGATCGGGAGCCCCGCATGGCCAAGAGCGGCGAGATTCGCCGCCTTGGGCCCAAAACGGGCCGCGTCGGCGGCCTCAGGGGACGAAAGCGGGACGAGTAGAGACTTCGGCAAGTTCAAAAGTTCAAAGTCGAAAGTGGAGAAGTAAGTTCAAAGTTGTTCAAAGTGGACTTCGAACTTCACTTGTCCACTTTGAACTTTAAACTTTGAACTTTCATTTGACGTGATCCCCGTACCCCGGTATGGCGTCGACCACCGTAATCTGCTTGACCGGGAAGTTCGAGATGATCTCGACGCTGTCCTCGTGGACGATCAGCATCTCCTCGATGCGCACGCCCCAGCGGAACATCTTGCCGTGCTGGGTTTCGAGCGCGAACACCATGCCCGCCTTGATCTCGATCGGATGATCGAGCGACCAGATGCGCGAGATGACCGGCGGATCGTATTGCGCGAGGCCGAGGCCATGGCCCCACAGGTTCGCCGCGGCCTGGTCCTCTTCCTTGTAGCCGTACGCTTCCTGGGCTGACGGCCACTTCGACGCGATCTCGCGCGTCGTCGTGCCGGCCTTGACGGCGCCGATCGAGTCGTAGAGCCACTTGAGCGCCGTCGCGTAGACGTCCTTCTGCTCCTGGCTCGGCTCCTTGCCGACGCAATACGTCCGGTAGTAGCACGACTTGTAGCCGTTCCAGGTGAGCGCCGCGAGGTCCATGAACACGATGTCGCCCGGCTGGATGATGCGGTCCGAGAAGTTGCGCCAGTTCGGCCACGTGTTCGGGCCCGACGAGACGATCACGTCCTCGACGTCTTCCATGCCGGGGATGTTGTAGAGAAACTGCATGATGTGCGCCGTCACCTGGTTCTCGGTGACGCCCGGACGCAGGAACCGCATGGTTTCCCAGTGGGCCGCGTCGCCGATCGCGCCGACGATGCGGAGGCACTCCTGCTCGTCGACGTTCTTGACAGCCCGCGCTTCCATCATGGGTGTCATGCCGTCCACCCAGTCGATGTTCGCCTCTTTGAAGGCGGCGATCATGTTGATGTCGATGAAGTCCACGCCCAGCTTCGTCCCGGCTACGCCGCTCTTCTTCATCTGCTCGAGCGCGGCCTTGGTGAACTTGCCGACCTGCTGGCGCGAGGCGGCGCCCGCGGCGCCCTTGATCCATGCGTACGACCACTTCACGTTTTCCTTCGGAATCCAGGGCGAGTGGCGCTCGATCTGGAACCCGAGGTCGCCCTGCTCGAACAGCACCGGCGGATCATCGCCGCAGAGCATCGCGTATCGCAGCCCGGGCTTGAGGCGGTTCCAGCCCGGCGTCAACGTTCCGGTGAGGTACCGCACGTTCTCGTCGTACATGCAGATCATGGCGCCAAGGCCGTGCGCCTTCATGCGCTCGCGCGCACGCTCCAGCCGGTACTTCCGCATGCGATCCCAGTTGACGCGCTGCTGCCAGTCGAGTCCCGCGATTCCGAAGTTCGCTCCCATGTTCGCTCCGCCTCGTATGGTGTGGGGAATATCGTCGAAGTTGCCCGAGAAGCATTACGTGGAGCCGGTACCCGAGTCAAGGGCGTATACTTCGCAGTCGGCAGTCGGCAGTCGGCAGTCGCGCAGTCGGCAGTCGGCAGTCAGCAGTCATCCTGAGAGGAGTTCGAGCATGCGCACTTCAGTCGTTTTCGTGGTGGGCCTCCTGCTGGGCCTGGCCATCGCGCCGGGATCGGCGCAGGATCAGAAACTCCCCGGCGACAACTACGTGAACCACGTCGGTTTCGCCGTTGAGAACTTCGAGGAGGCCATGACCTTCTACACGCAGAAGATGGGCTTCCGCGAGGCATTCACGGTAAAGGACGCTGCCGGGAAGCCGCAGCTGGCGTACGTTCAGGTGAGCCGCAACACGTTTGTCGAGATCCAGCAGGCCAACGCGAACCGCCGGCCCGGGCTGAACCACTTCGGCCTGCACGTCGCCAACCTCAAGGACGTCGTCGCCTCCCTGAAGACCCGCGGCGTGATGGTGGACGACGTGCGCGTCAGGCCGGACGACTCCTCGGTCTCGAACGCCACGGATCCGAACGGCCTGCGGATCGAGATGTTCGAGTTCGGTCCAGGCTCGCCGCAGGGCAAGGCCGTCGCCAGCTGGAAATCAGAGCGCCGACACGGTCGATCACGGTCTCGCGCTCGTGTCTCAACGCGCCGGTGGGGCGCCGCAGTCCGTCTTGCACGGTTCGCGCGGCACGTACGTCGCCTTGATCTTCTTCCGGTACTCCGGGTACAGCGTCTCGACCTCGCCGAGCACGGCCGCCCGCGGCAGGTTGTACAGCTTCGTCAGCTCGTCGACAAAGGGGTTCTTCTCGGGGACGAAGTGCGGCACCGGCTCGCCCGGACGCTTGCCTTCGAACGTCGTCACACACGGCGGGCCAACGGGCAGCATGGGCGTCGTGGAGAGACCGAAACTCTTCGTGACGATGTGCGGCTCGGCCAGGTAGATCGGATCGTCCACCACGGCGAGCACGGTCAGGATGTCGCCGTGCCGCCAGAACCTCGACGTCATCGTCGCCTGGTCGCTCATCGGCGGGCCGTTCTTGCGGAGAAAGCCCGCCTTCATGTGCGTCGTCTCGGCGACGAGCGTGTCGCCGTCCCAGCGGCCGGTCGTAAAGCCGCCGCGCGTGTGCTCGGCGTATTTCGACGGGTGCGGGCGGCCGTCCATCCAGATGGTGATCGGCGCCCGGTCTTCCCATGCGCCAATCGTCAGCGAGACGATGGAACCCTTGACCGGATCGGTGTCGGCCCAGATCTTCAAGCCGAACGGCCCTTGCACGAAGTACACGGCCGGCCAGCCTTCGCACTGGCGCTCGACCATCGCCAGCTGCCCTTCGTTGTAGCTCAGGGCCTTGGTCCGGCCTTCCTGGTTCAACGGCAGCCCGAGGTAGTCCACCGGGTAGGAATCGCGCGAGACGTCCTCGGTGTTGCGCGGATTCCACGATCCGGACAGCTCGGCCTGCGCGAACGCGTTCCGCGCGGACAGGGCCGCCAGCAGCGCGAGCAGGACGATCGCGGTTCGAGCGGGGCGGATGGCTACCATGTGGCCGAGCACGGTGTGGGATCCCATTTGGAACCGTCCGCTTCCTTCTTGAATTGTGAGCTGACGACAAACTGCTGCGTCAGGTACCGGGGGTCGTCCACGATCGTCGTGACGACGATCAACTGACCGTTACCCGGCATCGGCGACAGGTCGAAGTACTCGGTGACGCGCGCGGCGTCGCTGTACGGGACGCCGTTCTTCCGCAGGTAGCCTGGCTTCATGTTCGTGGTCGTCACCGCCAGCGATCCCAGCTTGATCGCGGGATTGCCGCGTCCGGGACGCTCCCATCGCGCGATCGACTGACCCTGCCACGTCGGCTGCGCGGGAGGCGGCCCAGGCGGTAAAGCCGCGCCGAACTGGAAGATCCGCGTCTGCGTGCCGGCGTCGGTATCGAGCTTGAGGGTGTTGTCGTCCTGCCAGGTGATGTGGATGCGCGTCGGCACCCGCATGATCGCCGCCGCTCCGTACGACTTGCACTGGTTTCCGGCCGCCTCGTCAGCCGCGGGATTCCAGGCGTTCACGATCTGAAGCGCCTCACGCGTGATCGGGACGCCCTTGTAGTCGCCTTTGGCCGGCGTCACCATGCGAAAGCGCCAGTCCTCGTTCACGATAGACACCCAGTAGCCCGTGAGATCGATCGGCGCCGAGGCCCTGGGCGTGGGTGCCGCCGGCGGCGCGCCGGGATTCTGCGCGCGCAGGCGTGCGTCCGCGAGCGGGACGGCCAGCAGCGCCACTAGACAGAACGGAAAGAGGTCACGCCGCTTCACAGCTTGTCTTTCTCCAGCGAGAGGCTCTGATACACGGCCTCGACGAAGTTGTCGGTCGTCCACGAGCCTGAATCAGACCCGTAGCGCCTGGTGTACCCCCGCGTGGGAGCGCTCGCCTTGACTTGCGCGAGGGTCATCCCCGCCTTCCGCGCGTCCCGGACCCGGTCGCGAACAATCGTGACCATGTCGCGGTATTCGGCCACATCCGTCTGATCGCACACGCGCCCGTGCCCCGCGATGACGAGCGTGCCGGCCTCGCGCGATACGATGGGCACTGACGGGATCGCGAGGTCGACCAGGCGATTGAGCGCCGCGATCAGACCATTCACCGAGCCGCCCCTCGAGATATCGATCACCGGGAAACGCGTCGTGTCGAGAATGTCGCCGGCAACCACGACGTCCGATCGGCGGAAGAACACCATCGAGTCGCCATCGCTGTGCGCGGCAGGCTGATGCAGGATCTCGATACCCTCGCCGTTCAAGTACATGTACTTCCGCGAGAAGTCGAACGTCTCGGTCGGCGTGGCGCCAATCGGATACGGCGCCGCTCGGCCGGTCGGCGCGGTCATCCGCTCGAGCACCTTCTGCGCCGCCAGAATCGACGCGACCCCGCCGAGAAAATCGCCCGTGATGCCGATGGAACCCGGGTTGGTGAACAGCGTCTGCCCCGCCTTGGACAGCGTCTCGTTGCCGCCGACGTGGTCCGCGTCCGCATTCGTGTCGATGATGTAGCGGATCGGCCGCGGGGTGATGCGCTTGATCGCGGCCACAACGGCGTCGGCCCTCGCGGCCAGGCCCGCGTCCACGACGATGACGCCGTCCTCGCCGACCTGGACGCCGATGTTGCCGCCGGCCCCCGCAATCATGAAGAAGTTCGGCCGAAGCTGCAGGACTTCGAGGTCTTGTCCCCCCCTGCTGGGCCGCAGCGCGCGCGTCGAAGAGATCTGCCGGAAAACCGGCCAGGCACGCGCATGTCGCCGCGGTGGCCAGGCTCCTTCTGAGCGCAGGATTCATCGCGAGCGATCCTAGCAGACCTTGCCCTGAGCTTGTCGAAGGGCCGGCCCTGGGCTTTATCGGGGGAGCCTTCCGGCTCGTGATTTCGTGGCCAAAACGGGCGGACGGCGCTAAGATTCCGGGCATGAAGTTCTATCGCCTGCTGTGCGTGGCGCTGCTGGCCGCGGGGGTGTCCGCGCAGACGCCGCCGCCCTCCGATTCGCTGTTCACGGCGATTCGACACGGAGCCGACGCCGAGGTCGAGCGCGCGCTCAAAGCCGGCGCCAGCGCGAACGCTGTGGACGCCGACGGCATACCCGCCGTGATGGCGGCGGCCCTGTTCGGCGACGCCCGCCTGGTCGAGGTCCTGCTCTCCGCCCACGCCGACCCGAACGTCAAAGGCCCGGGAGGCACAACCGCGCTGACCTGGGCTGTGCCCGACGTCGCGAAGGTCCGGACGCTGCTCGATCACGGCGCCGCGGTGAACGCGAAGACCGAGACGGAACGCACCGCGCTGCTCGTGGCCGCATCGTATCCGCGCACGTCCGACCTCCTGCGTCTGCTGCTCGAACGCGGAGCGGACCTCCGTGCTCAGGATCGCGGCGGCGCGACCGCGTTGTCGCTCGCCGCGCGATCAGCCGACATCGACGTCGTCCGGTTTCTCGTGGCCCGCGGGCTCGATCCGGCCGCGCTCGGCCTCGCCGAGCGGCGGGCCGGTCTCGCGCGATGGGACCGGCCGACGGCCGAATATCTGCTGGCCAATGCACCGTCGCCGGCCAAGGAGATGCTCGGCGCCGTGGCGACCTGGCAGCCGGCCGCGCTCGTGGCCCGCTGGATCGATCTCGGAGCGGACATCAACAGTGCCGCCCCGCAATACGGACGGACGCCGCTCATGAACGCCGTCGCGTCGGAGGCGGAAGGCGCCGACACCGTGAAGCTGCTGCTCGATCGAGGTGCCGACCCGAACGCGCGCATGGCGGAAGGCGAAACGTCACTGGACTGGGCGACGTACAAGGGTGATCGCGCGAAGGTCGACGTGCTCGAACGCTACGGCGCGATGCACGGCGCCGGTCCACGCCGCGACGCCATCCCGCCGCCGCCTGCCGGCGGGCTCGGCGATCCCAGAGTGTCGCTCACGAAAAGCGTGGCGCAGCTGCTGCCGGCGGCGTCGACGTTCAGGGACAAGACCAACTGCATTTCGTGCCACCACAACGGCCTGCCGTCGATGGCTGCCGCAACCGCCAGGCGGAAAGGCATCGTCATCGACGAGACGCTCGCGCGAAAGACACTCGACGACCAGGTGAGCTTCTTCCGGCGCAACACCGCTCGCGTCATGTCGGGGGATCCCGCCGTGGGCGGCGAGGCGCTGACGGCCGGTTACACGCAGCTGGGGATGGCGGCGGAAGGCTATCCGGCTGACACGGTCACCGCGATCATGACGCACTGGCTGATGGCGCGGCAGATGCCGGACGGGAGCTGGCTGGGCAACGGCCTCAACCGCCCGCCGCTCGAATACAGCATCATCAGCCACACGGCCATCGCCGTCGGCGGGTTGATCGCATACCCGATCCCGGGCCGCCTGCACGAGATGGCCGAGACTGTGACCCGGGCCAAGCAATGGCTGCTGGCGGCACAGCCGAAGTCAGCCGAGGAACGCGGAATGCGGCTGATGGGCCTCGTCTGGACCGGCGCGCCGCAGGCCCGCATCGCGGAGGCGACCAAGGCGATTCGAGCGTCGCAGGAAACCGACGGCGGGTGGTCGCAGTTCTCCCGCACAGGACCGGATGCGTACGCGACGGGCGTCTCGCTGTACGCCTTGCACATCGCCGGCGTGCCGGCGACCGATCCGGCGTACCGCAAAGGCGTCGCGTACCTGCTCGGCAGCCAGTATCAGGACGGCGCGTGGCTGGTGCGAACCCACTCCTTCCCGACGCAGCGATACTTCGAGAGCGGGTTCCCGTTCGGCCGGCACCAGTGGATCTCCGCCGCCGGCACGAGCTGGGCATCGCTCGCGATCGCACAGACCTTGCCAGATACGACGCGATAGCGATCACGACGATCAACACAGAGCACGCGGAGCACACAGAGTGCCTGTACTTGTTGCCAGGACATCTCTGCGTGCTCTGTGTGCTCTGTGTTGAATGTCGTGATGTCGTTACTTCGTGGGCGGGGCCGGCTTGCCGAATCGGGCGGCATCGACCGGGACGTTCAGCTGCACATCGGTGAGCTCGATGCTCTCCAGACCGTCCAGCCAGGTCACCTTGATCTTGAACGGCGTCTTGACGCCGGCGACGTCGCGGTAGTCCGAGTAGTCGATCTGCGTCGGCAGGCGGCCGACCTTGGAGCTGGCGTAGCGGACCAGCCGCGTGAGCAGGCCGGTCTCGCTGTCGAAGTAGAACGTGGCCAGCGCCCCGTTCGGCCGCGAGCCCTGCACTACCAGCACGGCCTTGTCGTCGATCTCGGTTGGCACGCCGGCGCGCCACTGGCCGAGCGTTTCCTTGATGCGGCCCGGAAACGACAGCTCCGCTTCCAGCCTGACGCCGTCCAGTTCGCTGCCGCTCAGCCCCATCACCGCCATGGGTTTGTGGGGCCCCGAGATCCAGCCAGCACGGCCGTCGTAGACGGTGGAGCTGTCGCCATCGAGCGTGTGAATGATCATCGTCCGCTGACCGGGCGCCCTGGCGATGATGTCGATCGGCCGCGTGCCTTCCGGGCCGTACCCCGCACTGGTGCCCTTCGCGACGTAACTCGTCATGCCCGCCAGACGCTGCGCGCCGCCGACCGCCTGAATGTACTTGTCGAGAATCTGGTTGGCCGACGGACCGGTGGTCGCGGCGCGAATAATGTCGTCCTGATCTTCGAGCGTCGAGGGCGCGTACAGCGCCGCGAGGCTCGGCGTGACCCGGGGCCGGCTGCTGCCGCGATGGCACGTGTAGCACGTCACGACCTGCCGCCCGCCGAAGCTCGCCTGGTTGACAGACGCCATCATCTGCACCATCCGGCGCGCCGTCACCTTTCTGGGGTTGGTGTCCAGGGCGTAGCCCTCCCACGACCGGTCGGACCCGGTGTGGCAGTCCTCGCACGACAAGCCGAGGGCCGCCGAAAAGACGCCCATGGTCCCCATGAACTCGTCAACGGGAAGCCCTCGCAGCACACGGATGTTCTTGAACACTTCTTCGGCAAGCGGCGCACGTTCGGGCGGCGCCTGACCACCAGCCGCGAGAACCGCCGTCACCCAGAGGAACGCCGAAAACACAACACCGAGCTTCATCTCTTCACCTTCCCGGCCAATCTTGCCACAGACATCACGGCACGCGCGACGGTACTCCGAGGTATTGCGTCTTGACGTCCTCGTTCTCCCAGAGCGCGGCCGGCTCCGACGAGTGCACGATCCGTCCCTGGCTCATCACGTGGACGCGGTCCGCCAGCTTCACGGCAAACGCCGCGTTCTGCTCCGCCAGCAGCACCGTCGTCCCCTCTTCCTTCAACCGGCGAATGGCGTTCGCGACGATCGCGATCGACGCGATCGAGAGCCCCTCGGTCGGCTCATCCATCACGACGAGCACCGGGCTGGCGACCAGCGCGCGCCCGATCGCGAGCATCTGCTGCTCGCCGCCGCTCAACTCGTTGCCTCGGTGATGCCGCCGCTCCTCGAGGCGTGGAAACATCTCGAACACCCGGCCGATGCCGGATGGCGTCGAGCTGGCAATCGCGAGGTGCTCGTGCACGGTCAGCGACGGAAACACCCGCCGCCCCTGCGGCACGAGGCCGAGATGCATCCCGTGAATCCTGTGCGACGGCATCCTCGTGATGTCGGCGCCGCCAAACAGCACGCGGCCGGCCCGCGCCGGCGTAAACCCCACAACGGTCCGGCACATCGTCGTCTTGCCGACGCCATTGCGGCCAAGCACGGCGGTGACACCGCCCTTCGGCACGTCGAACGTCACCCCCTGCAACACGTGGCTGGCGCCGTAGTACGTGTGCACATCGGCCAGCTGCAGCATGGTTGTCTGGAGCGTCATGCTTCCTGCACGCCGAGGTAGATCCGCTGCACCGCGGCGTTCGCGCTGACCTCGTCTTTCGATCCTTCGAAGAGGACGCGGCCCTGGTCGAGGACGGTGACGGTCTCGGCGAACCCGAACGCGACGTCCATGTCGTGCTCGATCATCAGCACGGCGATGGCGCGATCGAGCCGATCGAGGTGCCGGAGCATCAGCGACCGTTCGGCTGCCGAAAGGCCGGCCATCGGTTCGTCGAGCAGCAGGAGCGCCGGCCGGCCTGCCATGGACAACGCGACCTCGAGCATGCGCTGGTTGCCGTAGGACAGGTTGCCGGCGGCCTCCGCCCTCGCAGGCCAGAGGCCGAACGCCTCGAGCAGGCCGGTGGCGCGTTCGGTCAGGTCGCTGAACGCGGAGAGCGGCCGGTGCAGCGTGAACTTGCGCGCATCGAGGGCCACGCAGGCGAGCAGCATGTTCTCGAGCACCGTCAGGGACGCAAACAGCCGCGTGATCTGGAAGGTCCGCGCGATCCCGCGCGCGGCGCGCTGATGCGGCGCCAGCGCCGTCACATCGGAACCCCGAAACGCGATCGCGCCTTCTGTCGGCCGAATCTCCCCGCTGATCAGGTTGAACAGCGTCGTCTTGCCGGCGCCGTTCGGTCCAATCAGGGCCCGCCGTTCGCCCGGCTGCACCGACAGGCTGACACCGTCGACGGCCTTCAGCCCGCCGAACGCCCGCGACAGGTTCTGGAGCTCGAGACAGGGAGGCAACCTATCGCCTCGCATAAAGCGGCCTCGCCAGATACTCCGCTGGCGTGTATTTCCAGAACTGCGAGACGTCCGGCAGCGTTTCGATGACCGTGTTCTGCAGCGCGCCGTTCACGCGCTCGACCTTCCGGATGTAGATGTTCTCGATCGGGCTCCCGTACTCGTCGAGCCGGACGGGCCCACGCGGCAGGTCCGACACGCGCACGCTGCGAAGCGCGCGAAGAAAGGCTTCCGAGTCCTCCACGTTGCCGTGAACCGCGTCGGCCGCGGCGGCGAACCACTTGGCGCCGCTGTACATGCTCTCGGAGTAGTAGCTCGGGATCTTCTTGTAGCGCTCGCGATACGCCGATGCGAAGGCCGTGTTCGCGGGCGTCTCGAGCGCGGCGCTGTAGTGGAGCGCCGTGATCACGCCAAGAGCTTCATCGCCCATGAACGGCAGCACGTGCTCGTCGGTCGTCGTCCCGCCGCCGATGAGCAGGACGCGCTGCTTCAGCCCGAATTCCTGGTACTGACGCATGAACTGCAGCGCGGCCCGCCCGAGCACGAGGGCGTACACCGCGTCCACGTCTCTCGAAATCTGCGCCAGGTAAGGGGCGAAATCGTGGACCGAGACAGGCACCCAGATCTTCTGGGCGATCGTGCCGCCTTCCGCCACGAACGTCCGCTCGAAGCCGCCGACTGATTCCCACCCGAAGGCGTAATCGAGTGAGATCGTCGCCACCCTCCGCCGTTTGAGCGTCCGATACGCGTACTCGCCGAACGCGTGGTTTGGCTGGCTCGCGGTCCAGCCCGTCCGGATGATCCAGCGGCCGGGACGCCGCTGGGTCAAGTCGTCGGCGGAGACGACCGGATAGATCATCGGCACCTTCATCGAGTCGATGTACGGCGCCAGCGCGTAGCCGGTTGACGACAGCAGTGCGCCCGTCATCAACTGCACGTGATCGCGCTCGATGAGCTTTCGCGCCTTGGTCAATCCGACCGCTGGAATCGCCTCGTCGTCTTCGACAATCAGCTCGACCGGCCGCCCGCCTGCGCGATGGCCCATCTCGTCGAGCGCGAGCAGGAACCCGTTCAGGATGTCGCGCCCGTTCTGCACGTACGGCCCGGAGAGCGGGCCGAGGAACCCGACCTTGATCGGCGCCTGTGAAACCGGCTGGCCGGCGGCGAGCGCGGCGCCGGCCGCGAGGCACAACGCCGGCAGGACAAGACGGATCCGGTTCATTCGTTCCCGCGGCGCGCGATCTCTGCCTGGATGCATTCCGAGATGACCGACCAGAACCTGGCGTACCGATCCGTGGCGACGATGAACGGGTTGGGCTCCCCCGCTTTCCGCGCTCGCAGCCGCCCGAGCTTGTCGGCCATGCCGTCGAAGAGCGGATGATTCTGCAGCTCGACGTCCACCTTCATTCGCTTCGCGATATCCAGGTAGTGATCGATCGACTGCACGTACTGCTTCAACCCGGGCGTGGTGATGCGGTCGGCCGTCAGGATCGTGCCGCCGAACAGCCCGGCCGTGTACGTCCGCTGCCCTTCCTTGACCGGGAAGATGAACGCCAGCGACCCCGGCGTGTGGCCCGGGATGGCGATCGGTGTGATGGTCGTCCCGCCGAGGCTCACGGGCTGGCCCTCGACGATCACGAGGTCGCGATTCGGCCCCTGCGGCGCGTTGGCGCGGCGGATTCGGCGGATTGATCAGATCCCAATCGGCCGTCGTGGAACCGACCTTCGCTCCGTAGTGCTCCTGGAAGTACCTCGCGCCGCCGAAGTGATCCGCGTGGCCGTGCCCGAGCAGCACGTATTTCACGTTCGCCGGGTCGAGCCCCAGCTTCTTCAGCCCCGCGACGACGACGGTTTCCACGCGGTCGGCGTATCCGGAGTCGATGAGAATGATGCCCTGCGGCGTCACGATCGCGTACACCGTCGCCTCGGAGTTGCCGACGGCGTAGACGTTGTCGAACAGCTTGACGGGCTCCAGTTCCGGCGCAGCCGGGCTGTTCCCTCGAGCGTTGCCGGCCACGCAGTAGAAGGTGAACGGCGCCTGCAGCCACGCGTCGTTGCCGGCGAGCGTCCGGGCGGCCTCGACGTGCATCAGTGACTGGGGATTGTCAGGCCGCGGCGGCGCCGGTGCTCCGCGGCCAGGTCCCTGCGCGGCGGGAATGCCGGCCGCTCCCGCAAACACGACCGCCGCCAATAAGAGGGTCCACAGGGTCCGTTTCATGTTGCGCCTTCCCTTCTCGTGACGCGCAGATTCTGTCATGGATGATGACTGCGCGGCGGAACGAAGGTTACAATGCCTCCCGCGTCACGCCAAGGAGGATGCCTTGAAAGCCCTGAAAATGATGTCCATCGCGATGTTCACCGCGCTCGCCCTCGCCGCCGCTTCCGCAGGGCTTTTTGCGCAGCAGCCGGGGTTCAAACGCACGGTTCTTCAGCAGCAGAAGCTCTCGGTGGCCGGCCGCGAGGCCGTCACCGCGATCGCGGAGTTCCAGCCCGGCGGCACCGTCGGCGCCCACACGCACCCGGGCGAGGAAATCGGCTACATCCTCGAGGGCACGATCGTGCTCGAGCAGGACGGCAAGCCGCCGGTCACGCTGACCGCCGGACAGACGTTCTTCATTCCGAACGGCCAGGTGCACAACGCGACGAACAAGGGAACGTCCACCGCCCGCGTTCTCGCCAACTACGTCGTCGAATCGGGCAAGCCTGTCGCGACGCCGGTGACTGCGAAATAGATCGCGTTAGCCACAGAGGCACACGGAAGAAAGTTCAAAGTGGAAAGTTCAAAGTGAAAAGTGCGCGCCTCTGTGGCTACGTCTTCTTGGTCAGCAGGTTCCACAGGCCCTGCGGTGCCACGAGAATCGTGACGATGTAGACCGTCCCGAGGATGAGCAGCCAGCGCTGCGTGTAGGCGCTGATGACGTTCTTGAGCAGCACGAGCGCGGCGGCGCCGAGCGCAGGACCGATGAGCGTGCCCGGCCCGCCGAGCGTCACCATCAGGAACAGCTCCGAGGACGCCGTGAGATCCAGGTACGTCGGGCTCACGAAGCCGTTGTAGTACGCCCACGCCACGCCCGCCACGCTCGCAAACATTCCAGCGATGACGTAGCTCAGGTAGCAGTGCAGCCACGTGTTGAATCCCAGACTCTTCATGCGCGACTCGTTTTCCCGGATGCCGCGCAGCGTGAAGCCGAACGGCGAGCGCACGATGAGCGCCATCAGGCCGGCGCACGCCGCGAACACCAGGAGCGCGACGTAGTAGAACGGGGTCGCGCCGGACACGGGCAGGCCCGCATGCGCCTCGAGCCGCGGAATGCCCGAGAGGCCGTTGTCGCCGCCCGTCACCGGAATCCAGCGGTAGCTGACACCCCACAACACCATCCCCAGCGCGAGCGTGATCATCAGGAAGTACGTGTTCCGGACGTGCGACACGAGCAGGCCCAGGCACGCACTGAGGAGCGTCCCGCCGACAATTCCACCCGCCACGCAGGCCCAGAACCCCGCGTGATACGTCGTCGACATCACGGCCACCGCGTAGGCCGCCACGCCGAACACGCCCGCGTGCCCGAGCGACGGCAGGCCGGTGTATCCGAGCAGGATGTCGAGGCTCATCGCGAGAATCGAAAAGATGACCATCTGCGTGAGCAGCCCCACCCAGTACGACGTGAGGAATGCCGGAGCAGCGAGAAGCAGCGCCGCAACGGGGACCAGTACAGGAAGGGCCAGCGCCCGCGCCGCCCTAGGCCCGGCCATACAGACCGGTCGGCTTGAGGGCGAGCACGATTACCATCGGGGCAAAGAGCGTGAAGTACGACAGCTCCGGAACGAGCGCCTTGCCGAAGTTGTCGATGAGCCCGACGATGACGCTGCCGACGAGCGCGCCCTTGAGGCTCCCCATGCCGCCGATGATGACGACGACGAAGGCCAGCGGCAGCAGGTCGAAATCGATGCCGGTGTAGCCGCCGAGGATGGGGCCGCCCATCACGCCGCCGAAGGCGGCGAGCCCCGCCCCGGCGGCGAAGACGCACGCGGACAGGAGCGCGACGTTGATGCCGGTGCCGCCGGCCATCTCCGGATCGTCAACCGCCGCGCGCAGCTTCGCGCCAATCAGCGTCTTCTCGTTCAGGAACCACAGGAGGATGCCGACGCACGCGGCCACCGCAATGACGAACAGGCGATACGACGGGAACACGACGCCCCCGGCGTCGACTGAACCGCGCAGAGCCGGCGGATACGGAAGCGTGAACGGGTCGCCGCCCCAGATCACGAACACCAGATCACGACACACCAGGGCCACGCCCATCGTCAGCATCATCTGCGCGAGGGGCTTGCCGGCAAAACGGCGCAGGAGCAGCGACTGCACGAGGAATCCGGCGGCCGCGACCGCCAGGACGGCGGACAGCACGCCGAGCAGCAGGCTGCGGGTTCGCGCGACGATCGTCGACGCGACGTACGCCCCGAGCATGTAGAACGACCCGTGCGCGATGTTGACGATCCGCATCACGCCGAAGACCAGCGTCAAGCCGCTCGCGATCAAGAACAGCAATGCCGCAGAAAAAAGACCGTTGAGCGTCTGCGTGACCAGATAGATCACAGGCCGAGGTCCAAAGGGTCCAAGAGGTCCCAGGGGTTCCGAGAGGTCCCAGAGGTCCGAGGGGTCCCAGAGGTCCGGTCCGTGGGTCTGAGGGGTCCGCGAACGCCTGGACCTGGACCTTCCGGACCTAGGGGACCTCTCGGACCTCTCGGACCTCTTGGACCCGCTACTGGCGTCCACGTCCCGGCGCAGGTGCGGCGGCGGGTGGTGCGGCGGGCGTCAGCGGCGGCTGGGGGCCGAGGACTTTCGTCAGCGCGGTGTACGCGCACAGTTCGTCCTGCGTGCCGCCACCCACGCCGATCGCCCCGATGAGCTGATCCTCGACGACGATCGGGAGACCGCCGCCGACGAAGTAGTACGCAAGGCCCTGCGACTTCCCGAGGTCCAGGCGAATCAGCCGCCCGTCGATCGTGCCAAAGCGCTGCGCGACGGCGCTGGACGACGAGCGCGCGTAGAGCGCGGTCTTCGCCTTGAGCTGGGCCGTCTCGACGGCGATCGGCAGCTGGCCGTCCATCACCTGCGCGGCGATCGTGTCGCCGTTCGGGGCCAGGACGAACACGGAATACGTCGCGTTGCTCGCCTTGCCGAACTCCACGCACGCGTCGACGAGCGCGCGCGCCGTGTCCGCGTTGATCTGTGCCTTCGTCATGATCCGCTTGGCCGCTTCGCCTGACACCGTCACTCTCGCGAGCGTGGCCGGGGTCTGGGCCAATGCCGGCGCGGCCAACAATGCATACAGGGCGCACACCGCGGTCAGGATCAGACTCGTCTTCTTCATCATGTTCCTGGTCTCCTATTTCGTCCGCGCGGAAGCCGCGACGGCCACCGGTTCGCTGGCGTCGTACACGACGCGTCCGCCGACGATCGTCATCACCGACTTGATGTCCTTGATCTGGTCGACCGGCACCGTCAGGTAGTCGCGATCGAGCACCACGAGATCGGCGAGCTTGCCGGGTTGAATCGAGCCGAGGTTGTCCTCCTGGAAGAGGAAGAACGCGTTCCGGCGCGTGTGGGCGATCAGCGCATCCTCGCGCGAGATGGTGTTGGTCTCGCGGAGCGCCCGCGTGCCGCCGACCATCTTGCCGGTGACGGCCCACCAGAGCGTCGTGAACGGCTGAATCTGGTTCGCCCGGCTGCCGTCGCTGCCGAAGCCCCACATGATGCCGCTGTTCTGGATCGTCCTCAGCTGCGCCATGTCGTACGCGGCGTCGCCGAAGACTTCCTGGTTGATGCCGCCGTTGATGACGGCCCACGGATGGACGGCCGCGTACATCCCCAGCTTCTTCATGCGCTCGAGGTGCGACGCGTTGAGCTGGTTGACGTGCGCCAGCGTCCAGCGCAGGTTCCTGATCGGATACTCCTTGTTGATCTGCTCGATCTGGTCCAGGAACGCATCGAGCGTGTTCGTCAGGTTGGCGTGCACGTGCAGCGGCAGATGCGCCTTCGCGATTTCGGTGGCGATGCGACGCCAGGTCGCGAGTTGATCGGGCTTGGGATCCGACTTCGGTATGAACATGGGATCGTGCAGCGGCCCGAAGACGCTCTCGCCGTAGAAGATCGAATCGATATAGGCGTCGCCCTGGAAGAGCTTCATCTGCGCGATCCGCGGCAGCAGCTGGTCGATGTTGCCGCCTGCCGGCGGGCGCCGTGATGCAGCCCACCCGCACGTTCAGCTGGCCCTGGTCGGCCAGCTTGCGAAACGTTGGCAGCACGTCCGCCTCACAACCGGCGCTGCCGAACGCCGTCAGGCCCATGCGGTTCAGGTCTTTCATCATCAACCGTGTGCTGGCCTCGATGTCGGCGCCGGAGGCCGTCGGGAGCTTCGCGACCAGCTGGCGGAAGCCGGCTTCGAGGACGCGGCCCGTGGGCTTGCCGGCGGCGTCCTTCACGATCGCGGCATTCTGGGCCGCTGCCTCGTTGACGCCGAGCACCTGCAGCGCGCGGCTGTTGAGGAACGCTTCGCGATACGACGCCTGGAGGAGCACCGGGTTATTGGGCGCCGCCTGATCCAGTTCCTCGCGCGTGAACGGCTTCCTGTCGTCGGCAAACTGTTCGATCGCCCAGCCGCCGAGCGTGTAGATCCACTCGCCCTGGGCCGTCGCGGCCGCCCGCGCACGCAGCAGGTCGAGGGCGTGCTTGCGCGTCTCGACGCCGTCCAGGCGCACCTCGTACTGCCAGGTGGTGCCCGCCCGCAGCAGGTGCATATGGTTGTCGATCAGCCCGGGCGTGACCGCGCGGCCCCGCAGGTCGATCCGCCGTGTGTCCGGCACCGGCCAGCCGCGTGATGTCCTGATTGGTGCCGACGGCGACAATCCGGTCGCCTTTGATCGCGACGGCCTGCGCGATCGAGAACCGCTCGTCGACGGTGATGATCTTGCCGTTCGACAGGACGAGGTCAGCCTGCGGAGCCTGCGCGCGGACCGCCGCCCCGCCCCCCACGGCGAACAGCAGAGCCGGAATCGCCCACTTCAGTATTCGGCGTGCCATCACTCCCCCTTACTTCACCGACGGTGCCAGACGCGAGTTACTTGCTCGCCGGCTTGGCGAACTTCGCGTTGTCAATCGCCGCGTTGTCTTCCACCTTGATCACCCGCAGCGTCGCCTCGGGCGCGAGCTCCGTGCGCGCGTTGGCCGGGTTCATGTGGATCAGGAACGGAAACTTCACGCCGCTCCCCGTGTCCCGGTAGTCGTCGAAGTCCGTCTGGAACGGGCTGTCGCCGATCGGCGTGGGCAGCACCGTCTGCTTCCGCAGCAGCAGCCCCGTCTGCGTATCGAAGTACAGCGACTCGGGTTTGTCGCCGGCTGGAACGCCGACGACCAGGTACGCGTCGCGGCCGTTCACCTTCTCGATGCCGCGGACGGTCAACTGCGCATACTCCTGCTTCAGGTTCAACGGCTCGTAGAAATCCGCGGCCCGTGCGGCACGCCCGACGTCGAGCTCTGACCGGTTCCGTCACGCGGCCGGCCTGGTTCTGTGCCCACGCCGCTGTGCCGTCGAACCCCTCTGCGATCGCGTACGTCGGCGCGCGGTACGTCGTCACCGCAAGGTTCGGCGCCTTCTGGATCCGCTCGAATGCCGCCGGCGTCGGCACGACGCCCCCGGGCCCGGTCGGGATGTACTGCGTGCCGGTGATCGTTCTGGTCGTGACCTTGCGCAGCGCCTGCTCTCCGCCGAGGGCCTGAACGTATTTCGCCAGGATCTGATCGGCGGTCGGCAGCGCCGGCTTCGGCGTCGTCACGGGCTCGAGCACCGGGAACACCGGCGTCGCCGCCGGCGTCGGGTGCCCGTTGTGACACGTGTTGCACGTCACCACCTGCCTCCCGCCGAACTGCCGCGTGTTGATGTCGTTCATCATCACGATCATCGCGCGCGCGACTTCCTTCGCGAGCTTGACGTCCTTGTCCCACTCGCGCTCGATGTGGCAGTAGATGCAGTCCAGGCCGACGGCGCCCTTCATGAGGTGCATCGACTGGTTCAGCTCGTTGGCAGGCGTTCCGCGCATCACCTTGATGTTCTTGTAGACCTCCTCAGCCTTCTTGCCTTCGTTGGCCGGCGACACCTGAGCGTGGGCCGGCGATGTAACCGCCAGCGCGACGACGACAACGGACGCGGAGCTGAGTAACCGATGCATATGGCACCTATCGTGTGGAGTCGTGAACGATGCGGCCGCCCACCATGGTCATCACGGGCTTGATATCCTTGATCTGATCCGCAGGGATTGTCAGATAGTCCCGATCGAGCACGACCAGGTCGGCCAGCTTGCCCGGCTGGATCGATCCAAGGACGTTCTCCTGAAACACCAGGAACGCGTTCCTGCGCGTGTGCGCGATCAGGGCATCCTCGCGGCTGATGGTCTGCCGGATGACCTTCATGCCGCCCGGCATCTTCCCGGTGACGGCGAAATACAGCGTCGTGAACGGCAAATACTGATTGGCCGCTGTCCCATCGGTGCCGAACCCCCAGACGATGCCGCTCGATTGAATCGTCGCGAGCGGCGGCATGTCCGAAGCACCCTCGCCGAATCCCTCGTGCATGATGCCGCCGTTGATGACGGCCCACGGGTGGACCGCGGCGTACATGCCCAGCTTCTTCATGCGCTCGAGCTGCGCCGCGTTGATCTGGTTGATGTGCGCGAGCTCCCAGCGCAGGTTCCTGATCGGATATTCCTTGTTGATCGCCTCGATCTGATCGAGGAACGCATCGATGGTGTCGTGCAGCTCGGCGTGGACGTGCAGCGGCAGCCCCGCCCTGGCGATTTCCGTCGCCATCCGCCGCCAGAGCGCCAGCTGCTCGGGCTTTGGATCCGACTTGAGTGCGAACATCGGATCGTGCAGCGGCGTGTACACGCTCTCGCCGAACAGCACGTTGTCGATGTAACTGTCGCCCTGGAACAGCTTCATCTGCCCGATCTGCTTGATGGACGCTTCGACCTGCTCCGGGCTTCCGGCCGCGGCGCCGCCGATGCAGAAGACGCGGAGCGGCAGGCGATCCTGGGCCTTCCACTTCTGGAAGATCTCGAGCACGTCCGCGTTACACCCTGCGACGCCGAACGAGGTCAGGCCTGCGCGGTTCATGTCCTTCACGAGCTGCAGGCTGCTCGCCTCGAGCTGCTCGGGCGCGACCTTCGGCAGCCTGGCCGCCACCGGGCGCGTCGCGGCGATGTCGCCCCTGATCACTCCGGTCGGGTTGCCGGATGCGTCGCGGATGATGGACCCCTTGACGAAGTCCTTCGGGTCGGGCGCATTCGCTTCGATGCCGAATTCCTTCAGGGCGCGGCTGTTCAGGAAGACCTGGTAATAGGATTCCTGGAGCGCGACCGGGTTGTCCGGCGCGATCTTGTCCAGCTCGTCGCGCGTGAACGGTTTGGGATCGTCGGCGAACTGCTGGTGCGCCCAGCCGCCGATGTTGAACACCCACCCGCCGGGGCCCTCCGTCTTCGCGCGCGCGCGAATCAGGTCAATCGCCTGCCGGCGCGACTCGACGCCGTCGAACCGCAGCTCCTTCGCCCACGTCGTCGCGCCGCGGAGGAGGTGCATGTGGTTGTCGATGAGGCCAGGGGTGACCGTCCGGCCCGCGAGATCGATCCGCCGCGTGCCGGGGCCCGCCAGCTTGCCGATGTCCGCGTTGCTGCCGACGGCGACGATGTGATCGCCGCGGACGGCGACGGCCTGGGCGATCGTGAAGCGTTCGTCGACCGTGACGATCTTCCCGTTCACGAGCACGAGGTCCGCCGGCTGCTGCTGCGCGTGAACCGTCGCGCACGCGAGCGCGAGCGCGAACCACGCACTGGTCGTCGCGAGTCGTCTGCGTCTAGCCATATGCCCCAGTCCCCAGCCCCTAGCCTCTAGCCCCATGATCCAGGATGATCTTCATCCGCGGGCCGCTGTCGGCGCTGCCAGGGCCCAGCATGCCGATCGCATCCTTGAGATCGGCGAGCGGCATCACGTTGCTGACGAGCGGTCCCAGCCTGACCTGCCCGCTCTCCACGAGCGCAATCGCGGCCGGATAGTCTTCGCTCTTCGCGACGCGGGCGCTGACGAGCGCGAGCTCCTTGAAATACAGGTCGTAGAACGGCAGCGCGCCTTCTTTCGCCGTGATGATGCCGAACAGCAGCAGCCGGCCGCCCGAGCGGGCCATGTGCACGCACGAAGCCACCGACGGAAGGAATCCGGTCGTCTCGATCACGGCGTCGGCACCACGGCCGCCGGTGAGTTCGCGAACGCGCTCCAGGGCTCCGTCTCCACCGGGAATCGTGAAGTCAGCACCGAGCGTTTCGGCGAGCGCCCGCTTGTCTGCGCTGCGCGTGACGCCGATGACCGGGTTCGCGCCGCGAGCCTTGGCCAGCTGCACGTGCAGCTGCCCCGTCACGCCGAGGCCGAACACGACCACGGCCTCGCCCGGGAAGATGTCGATCTGGCGCTGCGCGTGCAGGCAGGTCGTGAGCACCTGGATGAGCGGCGCGTCGCGGCTGTCGATCGAGTCCGGCAGCGGAAACACGTGGCTGGCCGGCGCGCTCACGTAGTCGGCGAAGCCGCCGTTGGTGTCGCGGCCGATCAGCATGCCGTTCGGGCACAGGTGCGTCTGGCCGATGCGGCAGTGGAAGCAGGCGCCGCAGTACAGCTCCGGGTCCACGATGACGCGCGTGCCGCCGCGGAGCGGCCCGGAGCCGGCGTCGTCGATTTCACCGGCCATCTCGTGCCCCATGACGCGCGGGTACCCGACCGGAATCGCGCCGCTGTAGATCTTGTAGTCCGTGCCGCAGATGCCGCTGTGCGTCATGCGGACGAGGACGTCCCGAGCGTCGGGCCTGGGTGCGGGCACCTCGGCCGATTCCAGAGCCATCGGCCCCGTCAGTACCATGGCCCTCAATGGGCGACCTCAGAAAGTTCAAAGTTCAAAGTACAAAGTTCAAAGTCAGTGGACAAGTTCACTTTGAACTTACTTTCTACTTTGAACTTCGTACTTTGAACTTGGTCAATCACACCAATGCCTCGGGATTCACCGGATTCTTCGGCCGCTTCCCCGTGAGCACGGCGACGACCTCTTCCGCGGCCTTGCGCTGCAGCTCGAGCAGCGATTCCTCGGAGTAGAAGCTGGTGTGCGGCGTGATGATGACGTTGTCGCGCCCGAGCAGCGGCGATCCGACGGGCGGCTCCTGGGGCATGACGTCGAGCGCGGCGCCCGCCAGGCGTTTGGCGTCGAGCGCCTCGGCCAGCGCCTGCTCGTCGACGATCGGTCCGCGGGCGGTATTAATCAGGTAGGCCGTGGGCTTCATCTGCCTGAAGGCCTCGGCGCCGAACAACCCGCGCGTTTCAGGCATCAGCGGCGTGTGAATCGACACGTAGTCCGAACGCGTCAGCAGCTGCGCGAAGTCCACGCTCTCGACGCCCTCGCGCGCAAACACCTCGCGGGGAACGAACGGATCGTGCGCGATCACGGTCAGGCCGAACGCCTTCGCTTTCGGCGCGACGAGCTGCGGAATCCGGCCGAAGCCGGCGAGCCCCAGCACGCTGCCCCGCAGCCGGCGGATCGGCACGACCGCCGGCATTTCCCAGCGCCCGGCCTGCACCTGCGCGTTCGACAGCGTGATCTTACGCGCCGCGGCGAGCAGCAGCGCGAGCGTGTGATCCGACACCTCGTCGATGCAGTAGTCCGGCACTTTCGTGACGACGATCTTCCTGGCCGTCGCAGCGGCGAGGTCGACGTTGTCCACGCCGATCCCGAAGCGCGAGATGATCCGGCAGCGGGTCATCTGGCCGATCATGTCGGCGGTGATCTTCGCGTAGGTCACCAGGAGCGCGTCCGCGCCGGCGGCAATCTTCAGAATCTCGTCGGGCGTGGCCTGAGGCGCGAGCCGAAGGTCGGCGCCGATGGCCGAAAGGACGCTGCGCGCGGTGTCGAGGTTGGGGAAAACAGAGTCGGCGACAGCCACGAGGAGAGGCGGCACGGGGTGGATTATATGAAAGTTTAAAGTGGAAAAGTGGAAAGTGGAGAAGTAAGGCGAGAAGGACTTTGAACTTACTTTTCTACTTTGACCTTTGCACTTTTCGACTTTCTCGATTTCGGCAGCAGCGGAGCTGCTGCCGGGGCGTCCGCCATGGGCAGCCTGAAACGCCGGATGCCGTCGTAGGAATGCAGAGCGCCGGCCACGGCGCCGGCCGTTGCCACGCAGCCGATCTCGCCGACGCCCTTCGCGCCGTAGCCGCCGACTTCGTCGGGCACTTCGACCAGCACCACGTCCACCGGCGGCATGTGCTTCGCGCGCACGATGCCCATGTCGCGCAGCGTCAGCGAATCGGGATGTCCGCCCGTCGACGGAAAATCCTCCGACAGCGCGTACCCGAGCCCCATGTGGACGCCGCCTTCCATCTGCTCGGCGCACAGCCTCGGGTTGATCGCGCGGCCGACGTCGTTCGCGACCAGCACCCGCTCGAGCGTGCCTTTCTCGTCGAGGATCACCACCTGCGCCGCGTAGCTGAACGTCAGATGCGTCGTCGGGTTCAGGACCGACTCGGGCGTGCCCGGCCGCGTCGTGAAGTTGTACACGCACTCGCCGTAGTACTCCCGGCCCACGAGCTGCTCGAGCGTCGATGCTTTCAAATCGGCGACCAGCTGCTGCGCGGCGCGCTGCGCCGCCGCGCAACTGAGCGTCGTCGCGCGCGACGCCCACGTCTCGCCGCACTTCTCGCCCAGCTCGTGGTCCCAGCGGATGGTCATCATGTCGGCCGGGAACCCCGTTTCCTCGCACACCGCCTGGATCGTCGCGGTGTAGACCCCCTGCCCCATCTCCGTGTAACCGTTCAGAATTTCGATGCGCGGACCGGCCGCGACGCGGAGGCGAATGTAGCCGCCTTCAATCGTCCCGTTGCCGAGGCCCGTGCTCTTGATGCCGCAGCCGATACCCTTGTACTTCGCCTTCTTGTACACGCTCTTGACCGACTCGAGCGTCTCGCGGATGCCGCGCACGCTCTCGCGCATGATCTGGCCGGTACCGAACGCATCGCCGGGATTCAGGATGTTGCGATCGCGGATATCCCAGCCGTCCACGCCGACGCGCTCGGCAAGGATGTCCATCACGCCTTCCATCGCGAACTGGGCCTGGTTGCTGCCGAAGCCGCGCATGGCGCCCGCGTTCGGGTTGTTGGTGTAGACGGCCTTTGCCTCGACGTCGACGTTGGGAATGCGGTACACGCCCGTCGAATGGCAGGCAGCGCGGAGCGCGCACTTCGCGCTCGTCGTGTGGTAGCCGCCGGCGTCCGCGACGATGCGCGAGCGAAGCGCGAGCAACCGGCCCTGCTCATCCGCGCCGACCGTCAGCGTCACCGTCATCGCGTGGCGCTTGACGTGGTGCTGCGTGGACTGCGCGCGCGTGAGCACGGTCTTGACCGGCCGGTTGAGCAAATGCGCGGCGATCGCCGTCTGGCCTTGAATCGACAACTCCTCTTTCGCGCCGAACGCGCCGCCGCTCGCGGCCAGCGCGATCTCGACGCGCGCGGGATCGACGTTCAGGAGCCTGGCGATCTGCGCGTGGTCGTACACCGAGCCCTGGCTCTGCGTGTGGACCTTGAGGACGCCGTTCGTCTGCGGCACCGCCAGGCACGACTCCGGCTCGAGGAACGCGATGTCGATCGGCTGCGTGTCGAACGTCGCTTCGATGACGTGGGCGGAGGCCGCCAGCGCGGCGTCCACGTCGCCGCGCGAGAAGGCGGTCGTCGGCTGGAGCACGTTCGACGGTCTCGGCGCGAACGTGCCGGCCGGGTGCACCAGCGGCGCGCCGGGCGCAAGAGCGCTGACCGTCGAGGTGATCGGCTCGAGCACCTCGTAGTCGACCTTCACCCGCGCTGCTGCCTGGCGCGCGTGGAACGGCGTGTCGGCCACCACCATGGCGAGGAAGTCGGCCACGCAGCAGGTCAACTCGCCTTCGGCCACGAACACGGGCTGGTCCGGATCGTTGAGGCCGGTGCCGCGATTCCCGGGAACATCCGCGGCTGTCAGCACGCGAACGACGCCTGGCATGGCCGCGGCTTCGCCGGTGTGGATCTTCAGCACCCTCGCGCGCGGGTGCTCCGTGAGCACCATCGCGCCGTGCAGCATGCCGGGCACACGCATGTCGTCGACGAACGGGATATCGCCGAGCGCTTGCTCCAGTCCTCTGTAGCGGGGAATCGATTGGCCGACGCCGTTTGCGTTGCCATGGCCGTTGCGGGCGAACGCAGGGTTGCGGCGCAAGCCGAACTCTTCGCCGAAGTACGAGTGCCGGCGCGGCTCCGCGCTCGGCAGGACGCCGCCGTTCCGGCACGCCTCGCCAGCCGTCTGAATGGAATCGAGAATCCGCCCGTAGCCGGTGCACCGGCACAGATGACCGTCGAGCGCCTTCGCCACCGCGGCGCGGTCACCGGTCTTCCCGTGCTGCATCAGCGACGCCGCACGTACGATGATGCCGGGAATGCAGAAGCCGCACTGCACGCCGCCCTCGAGCAGGAACGCTTCGCTCAGGACGCGCCGCGTCTCGGCGGGCAGGCCCTCGACGGTGACCACGTCCTTGCCCTGCATCTGCTCGGGTTTGCGGAGGCACGACATGGCCGGGTGGCCGTCGACCATGACGACGCAGCAGCCGCAGGAGCCTTCCGGCGCGCAACCGTCCTTGACGGACACGACGCCGCATTCCTCGCGAAGCACCTCGAGGAAATGCATCCCCGGCTCGTACGAGGCCTCGACGGCTTTCCCGTTTAGATTGAACGCGATCCTGGGCATGACGCTACCCTCGATGGTATCATTCCGCGGTTAGCGCCCTTTTCATTTTCATGTAGTGCGGACCTGTAGGTCCGCCTGCCGGCAGGCCTGAAGGCCTGCACTACGCACGAGGCCCGCAATGGATCAACCCTGGAAAACCGACAAATGGTTCACCAGCCCCTGGTGTTACCTGCCCGAGGTCCGCAAGAACGATACGTTCGCCAAGAACATCAAGATTCACGACGTGACGCTGCGCGACGGCGAGCAGCAGACGGCCGTCGTGTTCCGCCGCGAGGAGAAAGTCGCCATCGCGAAGCAGCTCGATGCGCTCGGCATCCACCGGATCGAAGCCGGCATGCCGGCCGTGTCGCCGCAGGACAAGGCCGCGATTGCCGACATCGCCGCGCTCGGGCTGAAGGCCGAGGTCTTCGCCTTCTCGCGCTGCATCCCCGAGGAGATCAAGGTCGTCAAGGAAGTCGGCTGCAAGGGCGTCGTCGTCGAGATTCCCGCCAGCGACCACATGATCAAGAACGCGTACGGCTGGAGCGTCGATCGCGCGATGAAGGCGTCGATCGACACGACGCTGGCCGCCAAAGAAGCCGGTCTGTACACCGTGTTCTTCACGATCGACGCGACGCGCACCGAGCTCAACCGCTTCCTCGACATCGTCGATCAGGTCGCCACCGAAGGCCACATGGACGCGCTGACGATGGCCGACACGATGGGCGTGTGCACGCCGGACGCGATCAGCTACGCCGTCAGGAAGGTGATCGCCCGGCTGAAGAAGCCCGTCGAGATCCACTGCCATCAGGACTTCGGCCTCGGCGTCGCGAACACCGTCGCCGCGCTCGCGGCCGGCGCATCCGTCGCGCACACGACGGTGACGGGTCTTGGCGAACGGGCCGGCAACGTGCCGATGGAAGACGTCGTGATGTCGCTGCTCTGCCTGAACGGGATCGACCTCGGCATTCACACGGAGAAGTTCTGCGAGGTCTCGAAGTTCGTGATGGACCTGGCGAAGGTCACGCAGCCGCCCAACCGTCCGATCGTGGGCGAGAAACTCTACGAAGTGGAGTCGGGGATCATCGCCGGCTGGGTGCGCATGGCGCGCAAGGAGCACCCGCTCGAGTTCGTGCCGTTCACGCCGGAGCTGGTCGGCCAGAAGCCGGTGAACATCGTGCTCGGCAAGAACAGCGGGCCGCCCTCGATGGAAGAGTGGTGCGAGAAGCTGGGCGTCAAGGCCACCGACGAAGAGCGGATGGCGATGCTGCAGCAGGTGAAGGCGAAGTCCTTCGAGAAGAAGGATCTCCTGACGGCGGACGAGTTCAAGGACATCGTGAACCGCGTGCTGCAGAAGACGTCGTCGCCTGCGCTCGCCTAGCTGAGGAGCATCCGATGCAGGTCGCACGCCGCCTGCTCACCGCGATCGCCGCCGGCGCCCTCGCCGCCGGCGCGATCGTTCCGCTCGCGGGCCAGAAACCAGACCCCACGCCGCGCACGGCCGGCGGCAAGGTGGACTTCTCGGGCATCTGGAGCCCCGACCGCACCTTCATCTACGACCTCAACGACGCCCTACCCAAGGGCGAACTGCTGCCGCTCCAGCCGTGGGCCGAAAAGCTCGCGCGCGAGCGGCTGTCGAAGGACGACCCCGAGGCGCTCTGCCTGCCGACCGGCGTGCCCCGCCAGGCGCCGTATCCGTGGCGGATCGTGCAGACCGCGACGCACATGTTCTTCCTGTTCGAGGGCAACATTCACAGCTATCGCCAGATCTTCCTCGACGGCCGGAAGCACCCCGAGGATCCGGATCCGACGTGGTACGGGCACTCGACCGCCCGCTGGGAGGGCGACACGCTCGTCGTGGACTCGGTCGGGTTCAACGACCGGTTCTGGTTCGACTTCGCCGGACATCCCCACACCGAGAAGCTGCACGTCGTCGAACGCTACCGCCGGCCCGATTTCGACCATCTCGACTACGACATCACGGTCGAGGATCCGGGCGCGTACACGAAGCCGTTCACGCTGCACGGCCACTCCGCCTATCAGCACAAGGACGAGCTGATGGAGTACATCTGCAACGAGAACAACAAGGACGTCTCGCACATCGTCGGCAAGGACCCGCGCAACCGGTACGCAAACCCTGATTCTTGCCAAGTAGTGCAGGTCCTAAGTTAGGCCTGCCTGTCAGGGCTGAAGCCCTGCAGCTACTACTACACGCCTTCGACGACAACCGTCTCGACGAGCCGCCGGCGATGCGGTGAACAGATGCTTGCTGGTACTCGGGCGACTGAAAGCACGCCACGCCCTGCTCGAGGGTCGGGAACTCGATCACCACGTACCGCTCGAACGTCTGCGGGCCCGCCATGATCTGATACCGCCCGCCGCGCGCGAGGATCCGCCCTCCGTGTTTGCTCACGATGGCGGGAACCTGATCGGTGTACTTCTTGTAGGTTTCGGGATCGGTGACATGTGAACGGGCAATCCAGTACGCGGCCATGAACGGGCGGCTCCTGCGCTAGACTACGCCAGCTCCGTCCGAATGAGTACCGTCACCCGCCGGGCCTTCCTCGCCTCCACCGCCTTTGCCATCGGCTCCGGTCGGCCGGTGGCGGCGGCCGAGTACTCGTTCGTCCAGTATCACAATCAGACCGCCGCCAGCCCGCTGCATCGCCGGCTCGTCGAGATGTGGACGGCGATCGGCGTGGAAACGAACGGTCGTGCGAACGCGCAGGTGTTCCCGAACAACAACGGCATCAGCGGCAGCGACCCGGCGGCCCTGCGCGCGCTCATGGCGGGCGAGATCCAGTTCTTCACGCTGATGGGCGGCATCCTCGGCACGGTCGTGCCGGCGGCCGAAGCCCAGCAGGTGCCGTTCGTCTTCAGGTCCGCCAGCCACGCCCAGCAGGCGATGGACGGCCCCCTCGGCGTCTACCTGCGCGAGGAAATGGCCGCGAAGGGTCTCGTCGGGTTCGCGGGCGGCGCGTTCGACAACGGGATGCGGCAGATCGCGGGCACGAAACGCCCGATCCTGCGTCCAAACGATCTGGCGGGTCTTCGCATGCGGGTCCCCGCGGGACAGATGGTGGCCGACACGTTCAAGGCGCTCGGCGCGGAACCGGTCACGATCAACAGCGACGGCATCTACGCGGCGCTCGAGAGCGGCCGGGTCGATGCGCAGGAGAACCCGCTGGCCCTGATGGAGCTGTTCAAGCTGGACGAGGTCGTCAAGTACGTGAGCATGACGAACCACATGTGGTCGGGCTTCAACCTGCTGGCGCACCAGCCGACCTGGGTGCGCCTGCCGGCCGACGTTCGGACCGTCATCGAACGTAACGTCGTGAAACACGTGCGCCTGCAGCGGCGTGATCAGGCGGCCCTGAACGCCTCGGCCCGCGTCCGGATGGAAAAGCGCGGGCTCGCGTTCAACGACATCGACGCCGCGGCGTTCCGCGCGCTGCTGTCCGGCGTCTATGCCGAGTGGAAGAACCGGCTCGGAAGCAAGTGCTGGGCTTTGCTCCAGATGTAGTGCGGACCTTCAGGTCCGCAGCTTCAGCAGGCCTGAAGGCCTGCACTACGAGTGCAAGCTGAAGGCCTGCACTACGACTACAATACGACGCAGGTTTCCAGAGGATGATGATGATGCAGACCCACCAGAGCAGAATCGCCACGGCCGTGGCCGTGGCGGTATTGATGGCGGCCGCGCCGGCCTCGGCGCAATGGAAGGGCGTTCGCACGACGGGGCCACGCCTCGCGGACGGGAAGTTGAACCTCGACGCGCCCGCGCCTCGCACGCCGGACGGCAAGCCGGATCTCTCCGGCGTCTGGCTGACCCGCGGCATCTACATCGGCGACATCGCCAAGGATCTCAAGGAACCGGTGCCGATGCAGCCATGGGCGGCGGAGCTGTACAAGCACCGGCGCGACACGGAAAGCAAGGAAGACCCCACCGGCTGGTGCGTCGTCGGAGGCGTTCCTCGGTCAACCGCCGTGCCCTACCCGTTCAAGATCATCAACACGGCCGGGATGGTGGTCATCCTGTACGAAGCGGTGCATTCGTACCGGCAGATTTTCACCGACGGCCGCGAGATCCCGAAGGATGCCAACCCTCAGTGGTTCGGATACTCGGTGGGCAAGTGGGAGGGGGACACGTTCGTCGCGTCGTCAACCGGCTTCAACGACAACGTGTGGCTGGACAACTTCGGACATCCGGCCGGCGAAAGCCTCAAGATCACCGAACGGTTCCGGCGCAAGGACTTCGGCCACCTGGACGTGGAAATCACGATCGACGATCCGAAGACCTACACGAAGCCGTGGACAGTGACGCTGCCGCTCGTCTACCAGCCGGACAGCGAGCTGATCGAGTACATGTGCACGGAAAACAACAAGGACGTTCCTCACCTGGTCGGCAAGTAAGGCGCTCGAGAGCGAACCGAACGTGAGACGCCTGGCGAGGTGGTCCGCGTCTCTGCTCGTGGCCGTGGGTTTGAATGCCGCCGCACCCTCACCCACGGCAGACATCGATGTTCTCCACTACGTTCTGACGGTCACACCTGACTTCGACCGGCGCTCGATCTCCGGCGAGACTCAGATCTCGTTCCAGAGCCTGCGCGCCGCGCTCACCGAGGTTCGCTTCTCCGCCAACTCGCTGACCGTTGACCGCGCGACGATGCGGGGGCAGCCGGTTCGCGTATCGCGCGACAACGCCGATGTCGTCGTGACCCTGCCGCAGCCCCTTGCCCGCGGGCAGGCGGCCACGATGACGATCGCCTTCCACGGCGTTCCGGCCCGGGGACTCGTGTTCGGCCAGCGGTCCGTCTACACGAGCTACTTCACGTGCGACTGGATGTTCTGCCTGCAGGACCGCCCCGGAGACAAGGCGACAATCGACCTGACCGTCGTCGTTCCGAAAGGCATGACGTCGGTCGGAGTTGGCGCGCGCGGCTCCGTCGCGCCGGCCGCGGGAGGCCCTCGAGGCCTCGACGCGCACGCGTCGCGCGAGACACGGCCGTACTCGAGCTACGTCTACGGCTTCGCCGCCGGTGAGTTCCACGTCGTGTCGGAGCGCCACGCCAACACCGAGCTCGTGTATCTCAGCGAGACGGCGCCGCCGGAGCGCTTGCGGGCGCTGTTTGCGGGCACCGGCGCGATGGTGGACTTTTTCAAGGAGAAGGCGGGCGTGCCCTTGCCCCACGGCCGCTACGTCCAGGTGCACGTGCCCGGAACCGCAGCCCAGGAGGCCGACGCGTTCTCCGTCATCGGCGACGACATGGTGTCGCCGGTTCTCGAGAATCCACAGGAAGACTGGGTCATTGCCCACGAGCTCGCCCATCAATGGTGGGGCAACCTCGTGACCTGCGCCGACTGGAACGAATTCTGGCTGAACGAGGGCATCACGACGTTCATGGTCGCCGCGTGGAAGGAGCATCGCTGGGGACGCGCGAGCTACGATCGCGAGATGGAGCTGGCACGCCAGCGCGTGGATGCGGCTGCGAAAGCCGCGACCAGCGGGCCGCTCACGTTCCCCGGACCGTTCCCGTCGCTCTCCGCCCGGCGCGCCATCCAGTACTCGAAGGGCGCGCTCTTCATGGACCGCTTGCGGCGGGAGCTCGGGGAAGAGGCGTTCTGGAACGGACTCCGGTCATTCACGCGCACCTACGCGGGAACGACCGTCGTCAGCCGCGACTTCCAGCGCGTGTTCGAACGCACGAGCGGCCGCGACCTGAGCGCGCTTTTCAACGAGTGGGTCTACTAACGCCGCTTCAGGTCCTTGGGCCTTTGGCCTTGGTTCCTAATCCGTCCCTGGTCCATGGTCCGCTGATCGTCCGCGTACCCGTGCGCCAACTCCGGGACACCGTGGACCGAGGACGAAGGACGGACCAAGAACAAGGGACCAAGACCCAAGGACTGGGCTCTGCCCGATACGAAAGCCTGCACCACGACTACTTATCGAAGTGGTGCGTCGATTTCTCGTTCTCGGCGCAGACGAACTCGATGAGGTCCGTGTCGAGCATGATCGACTGATCGATTTTGACTGTCCACGGCTTCGTGTAGGCCCTGGGATCGTCCACGGTGATCTCGATTTCGAGGCTGCCGTAGTTCACGCGCCGGAATCGCTCGGTCCACTTCGCCGCATCGGTGAGCGGTGCGCCGTTGATGTCGAGCCAGCCTCCGTCCCGAAAGCCGGTCGTCTGCACCACGAGCGTGTCGCCTTCCCACCGGCCCGTCGAGTAGCCGTACCACCACGGCTGCGGATCGTTTGACGGCAGCGGCCGTCCATCCGTGAAGATCTGCCGGATGCCGGCATTGCCCTCGTACAGAATCACCATCGACCGCGGTGTCTGGATGATCTGCCGCGGCTGCGGGTGATTGTGCAGCTGCATCAGGCCCATCGGCAGGCAGTGCGCGTCGGGGTTGTCCTTGCCGTTCTCGTCCATCCGCTTCTTACGCAGCTCGAACGCCCACGGCTGCAACGGCAGCGGCTCCTTCATGCCCCACCCGATGTCCCAGAACTGATTGTTGCGCGGCGGAATCGAACCGTCCGCGTTCGGCGCACCGGCGGTCCCGGCGACGCCCGGTCCGCCGCCCGGAGGCGGCGCGCCGGCTCCGAAACCGCGCACGTTGCGCCACAGGCCCGACAGATCGGGCTTGCCGTCGGCGGTCCGCGGCGCCGGCGCCTGCAGGTTGGGCTTCCCCTCCGGTGTTCGCGGCACGCCGGCCGTCGGGTAGGACGGCCACTGCGCCAGGAGCGGCGGAAACGATGCGAAGACTGCTGTTGAAATCGCCAGCGCACACGCCGTCCTGACCCGGGACATCAGGCGACCGCTTCCTTGCCTCGTCCCGTCCTCGAAGCCAGCCACGACGCCACATAAAACACCAGGGCGACGAGGACGACGTACTGGAAGCCGACGAGCATCGAACTGTACTCGGAGAGTCCGCCGAACAGGGCGCCGGCGATGTTCGCGCCGAAGGCGAGATCCGCGTCAGCGGCCTTGCTGAACGACAGCGCAAACACGACCCCGGCGAAGAACACCGGCGTGAACGCCAGCACGCAGGCGCTCGCGATCTGAACGCTACGTTCCCACCCCAGAAACGCGTCCATCGGCACGACAGCGCTGACGGCCAGGG
This sequence comes from uncultured Acidobacteriota bacterium, assembly GCA_963821285.1. Lineage (GTDB taxonomy): Bacteria > Acidobacteriota > Vicinamibacteria > Vicinamibacterales > CAVVIG01 > CAVQJU01. Next base: position 273,153 of record CAWGDD010000007.1, on the reverse strand, counting down.
CGATCAGCAGTCCGATGTAGAAAGGAAACGTCGAGCGTGGCCGCCGTGTCAGGACGAACAGGTTGGCCGCGAGAATCATGACGAGCACGGCGCAGAACACGACCGAGTTGACGATCCAGGTGCCGCCAAACAGCAGGGCCATGTGCACGACCGCCTTGGTTTCGATCAACATGAAGCCGGCGCCGAGCAGGAACATCTGGGCCAGCGGCCCGAACCTGACCGTCCCGGTGGAGGAAGACGCCGTCCGTATGCGCGCTCGCAGGAAGGGCACCAGAAACAGTGCGCCGATGACGCCCATGATGGCCATTCCGCGAAGGTTCAACTGCGGGATCATCGGACGCTGCAGATACAGGAAGGGCCACGAGTCGGTCGACAATGGTCCGCGAGGACCTGTCACGGCGATCGTACTGGGCCGGAACTGCATCCAGCCTTCGCCGGGCGGCGCCGTGAATCCGTTGGGCGTCCTCTGATCAGTGGGCCGATCACGCGGTATCCAGTATTCCCTGCGCCCTGCGAATGCGGCCTTGATGGGCTCGGTCGCTCCCGCGGCAAACACGGTGAAGTCCCCAATCATCACATCGTCGGAACCCACCAGATCCCGCGGGGGCAGATTGAGGATGAGCGCGTTGCCCTTCCCAAACGTCTGATCGAGCATCGAGTTCAGCCGCGACACAATCCACCCCTGCCGAAAGTAGTTGTACATGACGAACAGGCCACCGGGCTTCAGGCGCTGCTTGATATCTGCGAACGCCTCCGTCGTGAACAGATAGCTCTCGAGCCGGATGTTGCTGTAGCCGCTGTGCAGCACAAGGGAGTCGACCAGCGCGTAGACAATCAGGTCGTATTGGGCCTTCGTCGACCGAAGGTAATTGCGGCCGTCGGTGAGGTGCACGGACACGCGTGGATCGGCGTACGGGTGGTCGGGATGGTTTTCGACGCCGAGCCTCTGAATCACGGGGTCGATTTCCACCGCGTCCACGTGCTGGGCGCCCCACTGCAGCGCGCGGCTGACGTCGTTGCCGCTGCCGGCCCCGATCACCAGCACCTGCGCGAACGGCGCATGGCCGCTGTCGCGGTTGAGAAGATGCGGCAGCGCGTAGGCCGGAGAGAACGTGTCGCGGGACACCATCTGCTGGTGGCCGATCAGATTCACCTTGATCGTGCGGGGGCCCGCGCCGTATTCGATCCGGTAGTACGGCGACCACTCCTGATGATCGCCCTGGGTCGGACTGAAGGAATAATCCGACGACGCCAGGAACAGCACCGCCGCGGGCACGACCATGAGCGCGAAGCCGCGCAGCCGATTCTCCGGATACAGGAAATACCCGAGGCCGGCGAGCGTCAGGCCGAACCACCAGATCGGGCCAAGCTGCAGCCACGAACACAGCGTGAACAGCAGGATGCCGGCAATACTGCCGACGATGTTGACGGTGTACGCTTCGATGCGGTTCGCCATGCGCGCCAGCGAGCGGCCCAGCTGCTGTCCCGGCCCCACCATCGCCAGCGCAATCATCGCGAAGATGATTCCGGCAACCACCTCGATAGGGATGACGAAGCGTGATGGATCTCCAAGGGGCTGATACTCGGCGCCAAAGAAGACCATCTGCGGCGACAGCTGATTGCCGACGTCCACGACGCTCCCGCTGCGTACCCGCTCCCAGTCGATCCACCGCGACCAGCCGAGCGCCAGCACGAGCAGCGCCGACGTCCAGGCCAGGTAGTTCTTCGGCCGATCCGCCGCCAGACATCCCAGCGAGATGCCGAGAAAACACGCCAGCAGGACGATGTTCGTGAAGAAGGTCAGAAACATCACGTGAGAGGGAAACCAGCGGATGCACGTGAGCTCGAGGAACAGCACGAGAACGCTGACGACGAACAGGTCGAGGCGGTTTCGCATGGATTGGGACTTTACCAAAAAGTAGTAGAGTTCTGTAGCGTCCGGCTTCAGCCGGACGGCAGGGAGGATCGCGATGCGTGCTCTGAGAATTGCGGCCCAGGCGACGGTGTTGATATTGGCGATGGGCGCCGGGGCCTCGGCCCAATGGCTCAATCATCCCACGGCGGACATCCCGCGCACGCCTGACGGCAAGCCGAACCTGGCTGCGCCCGTGCCCAGGACGCCCGACGGGAAACCACAGCTCGCCGGACTCTGGCGGCCCTCCCCCGGCCTGACGGGCGACATCGCGCGCAGCCTGAAACCCGGCGAGAAGCCCAGCGAGGTCCCCTTCCAGCCCTGGGCCGAGGCCCTCTACAAAGAGCGCCGTGCCAACAACAGTAAGGACGACCCCACTGCCAACTGCATCGTCGGCGGCGTGCCCCGATCGGACCTGGTCGGGTATCCCTTCAAGATCCTGCAAGTGCCCGGCATGGTCGTCATCCTGTACGAGGCCGTCCACGCGTACCGGCAGATCTTCACCGACGGCAGAAAGCTCCCCACCAACCCGCAGCCGACCTGGTTCGGTTACTCCGTCGCCCACTGGGAAGGGGACGTGCTCGTCGTCGAAACCACGGGATTCAACGATCAGGGCTGGCTGGACAATGCGGGCAAGCCCGCCACGGATCAGTTGCACGTCACGGAGCGATTCGTCCGCAAGGACTTCGGGAACCTCGACATCCAGATCACGATCGACGACCCAAAGGCGTACACGAAACCGTGGACGGTCACGCAGCCGCTCGCGTTCCAGGCCGACACCGAGCTGCTGGAATACATCTGCAACGAGAACAATAAGTACTTCGAGTTGGTGAAGGACTATCGAAAAGACATTCCTGCGCGCCAGTAGCGCGGGGCTTTCAGCCCCGCGACGGCGGCCCTGAAAGGGCCGCCCTACTTCTTCCCTGGTTCCGCAGGTTTCGCGAATCGGGCCGGTGAAATCGCGACGTTCGGACGGAGTTCGTTCAGCTCGATCGTGAACCGGCCGTCCAGCCAGGTATAGGTCCACTTGAACGGCAGCTTCACGTTGATCACTCCGGGGGCCCCTGTCCCCCGGACGGCGACATCGCGGTAGTCCGAGTAGTCGGTCTGCATGGGGATGCGGCCGACGACGGAGTCCGCGTAGCGAACCAGACGCGTCAGCAGCCCCGACTCCTTGTCGAAGTAGAACGTCGCCATCCCGCGTCCCGGCCCGCTGCCCTGGACGACCTGCACGTCCCGGTCGTCGATCGTGGTGGGCAGGCCGGCGCGCCACGTCGGGAACGACTGCTTGATGCGCGCGGGAAAGGTGACCTCAGCCTCGAGCCTTGCGGCCTGCAGATCGCCGCCGGTCAGCGCCTGGACCGTCACCGGGCGCTCGGTGATGGGCGCCGCGAGCCACGCCGCGCCATTGCCGTAGACGGTGCTGCTGTCGCCGTCCGACCCGTGAACGATCGTCGCGCGTTGCCTCGGCGCCCTGGCGTACACGTCCACCTGCCGCTTCTCGGGATCGCCGTAGCCCTGATACGTGCCCTTCGCGGCGAAGCTGGTGAGCTTCGCCAGCCGCTCGGTTCCACCGAGAGCCTTGAGGTACTGGTCGAGGATCGAGTCCACCGACGGGGCGCCCTGAGCCGGCACGACCACGTCGTCCTGCTCCTCGTCGATAGGGCCACCGCCGTAGAGCTTCGCGAGGCTCGCGGTGACCAACGGCCGGTTGCCGCCGCGATGACACGTGTAGCAGGTAACCACCTGCCGACCGCCGAAGTTGGTCTTGTTGATGCCCTCGACCATCGTGAACATGCGGCGCGCAATCCGCTTGCGCGCGTTGTCGTCGGCGTACTTGGCCCAATTGCCGCCACTCTCGTTCACATGGCAGAACGTGCAGTCTCCACCGACGGAAGCGGTGAAGAACCCCATCGTCTCCATGAACTGGTTGACGGTCGTGCCCTTGATGACCTGGAGATTCTTGAAGACGGCCTCCGCCATCGGAGCCGCCGGTGCAGCCGCCGCGGCCGGCGCAGGCGGTGCGGCCGGCAAAGGCGGCGTTTGCGCGCCCGCCACGGCAGGCCTGAAGGCCTGCACTACTTCCAGTGCGGCCAGCATGGCCACGACGACGAGAGCCAATCGGCGCGGCACGTCTACTTGGGGGCCGCTGCGCCGACGGCAGGCTTCGCCGTGTTGTCGAAGAACTGCTGGTTCTCGCGCACCGAGCAGATCTGCTGGTAGCGCAGGAAGCCCGTGTCGGACAGCGTGAAGTTCCGGTGGGAGTTCCAGGGCTTCGTGTACGCGCCCGGGTCGTCGATGACCATGTCGAGCTCGAGCGTCTTCTGGTCGACGCGCTTGTAGCGCTCGGTCAGATGCAGCTGCTCGGTGTGCGGGTGGCCCATCTGATCGAGCCACGTCCTGTCGTTGAAGCCGACCGTGTCCACGACCAGCGTGTCCCCGTTCTCGTAGTGGCCGATCGAATGTCCCCACCACTGCGGATCCGGATCGGCCGGGTGCTTCGCGTTAAGCCAGACGACGCGGTAGAACGGGCCGATCTCGTAGAGGATGTACACCGCCTCGCTCGTCTGGATGAACTTCGTCTTGATCGGCCACAGATAGATGTGCGGGACACCCGGCGGCTCGCAGTAGATGACCTGCGGGTCCGTCGTCACGTCGAACTGTGAGTTCGGGCCGGTGGACGGCTTCTCGGACATCGTCTTCGTGCGTGCCCACGGCTGGTAGGGAATGTCGGGCTCGTTGCCGCGGTTCCTGCCGCCCATGTCGGCGATGCTGAGGCTCTGGCCGAAGCCGCCGCGCGTGCGGTCCGACGTCCAGTCGCCGGCAAGGTCCGGCACCTTCGCTCCCTGCGCGATCACGCCGCGCGAACCGGCGGCTGCGGCCGCCGTCAGCAGCAGCGCTGCGAGCGACGCGTTCAGAAGACGTCCCATACCAGCCCTCCTCTGCTTCTACTTCGCCGGTGCGGGCGCGGGCGCCGCGGCGCGCGGCGCGTCGTATGCGGTCAACTCCGTCCCGTTCGGCAGGACGATCCTGTTCAGCGTGCCGACGTTCGAGCCGTTCTTGGCGACGAAGATGTACATCGTCACCTTTTCGCCGACGGGAATGGACTTCCGGGTCCAGCCGCGTTCGAGCATGACGAGCGGCGGCTCTGTGTAGGCGACCCACTGGACGACTTTGCCGGCCGCGTCGGTCACGTCAATCGCGACCTCGTTGTGAGGGTTGCCCCAGTAGAACTTCGCGACGGTCCCCTTCAACTCGACCGCCTTGGTCATGTCGTACAGGTTCGCCCCGTGGTGCGCGAACACCCTGGCTGACGCCAGGAGCCCAACCACCGCCATCGCGAGCGCCAGGGTACGGGTGAATTTCAGCACGGCCATCTCCTTTTGTTCGCTCATTCTACTTTCTGGCGGGCGGCCTGGCGAACCTTGCTGCTTCGACCGGGGCGTTCGCCCGGATTTCCGTCAACTCGAACGTCGACCGCCCGTCCAGCCAGGAAACGGTCCAGCGAAACGGCATCTTCACGCCGATCACTCCCGGGGCCCCTGCCCCCCGGACAGCGACGTCCCGGTAGTCCGAATAGTCCACCTGCGTGACGATGCGGCCGACCGGTGATTCGGAGAACCGGACGAGCCGCACCAGCAGCCCGGACTCGGAATCGAAGCACAGCGTGGCCGTCGCCCCGTTCGCGGTGTTGCCCTGGACGACCATGACCTCGCGGTCGCCAAGCACTGCCGGGGCACCAACGCGCCACTTCGTCAGGGCCTGCTTGATGCGCGACGGGAACCACAGCTCGACTTCAAGCTTGACGCCGTCCAGTTCCTGCCCCGTGATCGGGAACACCGGCATCGGCTTCTCGACATCCGGCGCGGCGATCCAGCCTTCGCGGCCGTCGTACGTCGTCGTGCTGGCGCCAGAGAGCGTGTGCACGACCGTGGTGCGCTGGCCGGGCGCCTTCGCGAAGATCTCGACGGCGCTCTTGTCCTGGTCGTCGAACCCGCGGTAGGCGCCCTTCGCGACGAGCGTGGTGATCGCGGACAGCTTGTCGGAACCGCCGACCGCCTGGAGATACTTGTCGAGCACGCGTTCGGCGGGCGGCTGTCCCGGCGCCTGCGTAATCGGCTCGCCCGGCTCGTCGGGCGGCGGCGTGCCGTACAGCAGCGCCAGGCTCGGCTGGACGTTGGGCCGGCTGTTGCCGCGGTGGCACGTGTTGCACGTGACGACCTGCCGTCCGCCGAAGTTGGTGCGGTTGAGCGCCGTCACCATCTGCATCATGCGGCGAGCCGTGCGCTTCTTCGGGTTGTCGTCGGCGTACCTGGCCCAGTCGCCGCCGCTCTCGTCGACGTGGCAGTCCGTGCAGTTCAGGCCGAGGGACGCGGAGAAGAACCCCATCGTGCCCATGAACTCGTCGACGGGAATGCCCTTGAGGATCTGGACGTTCTTGAAGACTTCCTCTGCCATCGGGGCCGTGGACGGCCGCGCCGCGGGCGCCTGGCCGCCCGCCCACGCCGCGCCGAGCAGCCACGCCACCGCCGTCACGCCGAGCGTCTTCATTTCCAGCTGTCCATCGCCTTTCGCTGGAGCGACTCGGGGCCCATCTCGGCCAGCTCGATGCGCAGGCCGTTGAGATCGGTGACGTTGGCCAGGATGGCGTGCGAGAAAGCGCTCGGCGCGCCCGGATCGGTCGCCATCGCACCGCGTGACTTGTACGTCGCGACCGTGCTCTTGATGTTCGGCGCTTCCAGGCCGAAGTGGCTGATCCCCGCGGGCCGCTGCGCGTTCGCCTGCTGCAGCTCGAGAAACGTCGTCTTGCTGATCTGCAGGTAGATGGCCGTCGGGTTCCCCTGCGGGTCGCTGTTACGGAATGCTTCCTTGAAGCCCATCTTCTGCATGTAGAACGCCGCCGCATCAGGAATACTCGGCACGGCGATCCCGACGTGGTTCAGCACGACACCCGTTGCGTCGTTCTGCGCCATCGTCGTCTGAACAGCAAGACCGCACAGCAGGCCGGCAAGAAAGAGAACAAAACCACGCATGGGAGGCCTCCTTACAAGTTCAAAGTTCAAAGTACGAAGTGCAAAGGAAGTTCATAAGTTCAACGGAAGTTCAAAGTGCAGCGGGCCAGAACGTCTCAATTACTTTGAACTGTGTACTTTGCACGTGTCGGCGTCAGTTCCTACTTCCCGCCGAGCGCGGGACTTGGTGGCTCGGCGGGTGGAGGTCCCATGCTGTAGTGCGCCTGCATGATCATCTGGTTGTCGCAGTACCAGTCGAGGATCTCCGTGTCGGCCTGCAGCGTCAGGATGATCTTGTTCGTCCACGGCTTCAGGTACGCCTTGGGATCGTCGATGGTCACGGTTTCTTCGAGGTGACCGAAATCGATGCGCCGCCAGCGCTCGATCACGTGCAGCGCGTCGCTGTTGGGGTACGCCATGTTCGCGCTCAGCCAACCCTTGTCGCGGAACCCGATGCTCTCGACGACGAAGACGTCGCCCTCCCAGCGGCCCACGGAGTAGCCCAGCCAGGCGGGCTCTGTCTCGCTCAGCTTCGGCAGCGGCCGGCCGTCGGTGAAGATCTGGCGGAACGTGTTCCCGACGAACGATTCGTGCAGGAAGATCGTCATCGGCGCCGTCTGTACGATCTTGAACGCGCTCCGGTGGTTCTGGCGAGGCACGCCCAGGGGCATGCAGTACGTGTAGGGATCGTCCACGTGATTGCGATCCCTTCGTCCCTTCTGCAGGCCGGCCGCCCACGGCGTCAGCTGCGGGGCATCATCGCCTTTCAGTCCGGCGGCCAGGTCGTGAAAGTACGTCATGGCGCCGACGTCCCAGATGCCCGACAAATCCGGATGCCCGTCCGGCAGGCGCGGCGGCACCGGCGCCGTCAGGTTCGGCTTGCCGTTCGGGAGGCGCGGGATTCCCGGCGTCGGACGGTTCACCCACTGCGCCTGCGCAACGACGCAGGAGAGGAGCAGCGCCACAACCGAGGCGACTGCCGTGCGTTGTGCCTTCATCGTCGATCCTCCACGTTTGTGATCACGGCGTCTCCCCCAGAGGCCATCGAGGCTCCAGGCTCCGGGTCCGGCCGCCCAGAAGAACAGATACAGGAAACAAAAGAGAATAGACGCTTCCATGCCAGCGAGCTGGAAGCTCTGCCAGAAGCCGCGCGGCGCCCAGTTCCTGAAATAGGCCACGGCCATTTCGCCCGAGAGGAGGAACGCCACGGGGCGCGTGAACAGGCCGAAGATAATGAGCGGCCCGCCCACGGATTCCAGCCACCCCGCCAGCCCGCGCATCGTCATGATGTCGCGGTCGATTCGCCCGCCGCCGACCGAGAAGAACTTCTCGAGGCCGTGCATCACGAACAGGCAGCCGGCGGCGATACGCAGGAGGCCGAGGGCCTGCGTGGCCCACGCGCCGCCGCCGTTGTCGTTCCTGTCCAGTTTCCAGGCGCCGCCACCGGCAGCCGCGAGGTACAGGAAGAAGAACGCGTTCAGCAGAATGGGATCGCCGCCGTTGCGGTGCGTGTACCATCCGCGCTGAAGCGGACCGACGAAAAACAGGACGAAATACAGGACCGCCATCAGCAGGCCTACCGGCCGGGTGTACAAGCCGAGGATGATCAGCAGCCCGGCGGGAAACGCGATGAGCTCGACGATCCCCTCGTACGAGAGCCGCGCGGCGGCACTGGCTTCGGGGTAGCCGAACAACTGCTCCATGCCGTGGCGCACGACCAGGAACCCGAAGACGATCCGGGCGATGCTGAGGAGATACGGCGTCCACTTCAAGGGATGCCTACTTGCCGAAGACTTTCTTGTATTCCGCCGCTTCGGTGGCCGAGGGGATCATCTCGATCAAATCGATGTCCGGCGGCAGGAGCCGCAGTCGCAGCTTGTTCCGGGGTACCCACGGCGCCGTGTACGCCTTCGGGTCGTCGATCGTGACGGTGAGCTCCATCGTGTTCTGGTCAATGCGATGGTAGCGTTCCTCGACTTTCATCTGATCGCTGTGCGGGCTGCCGGCGTTGTCCAGCCACGTGCGCTCGTCCGTGCCGTTAGTGTTCACGACGAACGTGTAGTCGTCTTCCCACCGGCCAACGGAGTACCCGTACCAGCGCGGGTCGGGATCCTTCGGCAGTTGCCGGCCGTCGGTCCAGATGGTGCGCCACCGCTTCTCGAACATGTACAGCATCAGCACGGACTTCGGCGTCTGCACGATCTGGAACGGCCGGAGCTCGAACAGCAGGTTGCGCGGAAACCCGCCGGGGTCGCCCATCGTCGAGAGCGGATCGTTATTCTGCTCGATCGGGACCTGCCTGATGCCGTCGCCCGACTTGTGCGTCTTGCCGAGCGCGTCACCCCAGGCCGTGAGCGGAGACGTCTGGTAACCGCGCGCGCCGATGCCCGCGCCGCCCGCGTCCCAGATGCCGGTGAGGTCGCGTTTCGGCGCCGGGCCGGGCGCCCCTGCCGCGGGTTGATTGGGACTCTGCGCGAGCCCGGAGTTGTTCCAGGGGAGGATCTGCTGTTGCGCGCCGAGGATGGACGCCAGCGCGAGCAAGGTCACGGAGCCGACGATCGGCGCAAACCAGCGTTTCGGCATGTGGGAACCCTCGCTCACTTGGCTCACTTGGCTTACTTACTTGTCTGCCGGCGGCGGGGGCGGCGGCGCCGCGCCTCGTCCGCCACCCGATCCCAGTGTCTGCCCGTTCGGCAGGACGACGCTTCGCAGTCGGCCGATTGGGGCGCCGCTCTTGACCGGCTGGAGCGTCACGGTGACCTCGTCGCCGCCCTTGAACGAGGTGCGCGCCCAGCCGAGCCTCGTCATGTCGGTCGGGTTGCTGACCTCGACGGCCCAGTTGCGAACCGTCCCCGTGTCGTCTTTCGCGTCGAACTTGAGGAAGCAATGCGGGTTGGCCCAGATCCACTCCGTCACGCTGCCCTTCAACGTGAGCTCTCTGGTCGTGTCGAAACTCGCGGCCCCGTGGTGGGCAAGGAGCGGTGCGGACAGCCCTGCAAGGCCAACCGCCGCCAGGAACACGCCTAAGAACCCAGCCTTCATGAGCAGTCCTCCAAGTCTGGAAGCATCAACACGCACACCATAGGACAAAAGGTGAAAAAGTTCAAAGTCTAAAGTTCAAAGTACGTGCGCACTAACTTTGAACTTTGCACTTTCCACGTTGAACTTATTTCCATGCCGTCCTGACGGGCTTGCCGACCAGAAACGCCGGGTTGGCGCCGGCGCGGGGACGGTATTTCTGCGCGCCGCCGTTGTCCACCTCGGCGACGTAGAAGTTGCCGTCGAGGTCCGTGCTCATGCCGTGCACGCCCCACATGCCGCCGGGAAAATCGCCCCACGTGCCCCATGAGTACTGGAAATTCCCGCTGAGGTCGTACTTGAGGATCCGGTTGGTGCCGCGGTCGGCGGCCCACAGGTACCCGTCGCTCGTGATGTTGAACATGTGCACGTCGGACGGCGGGTCGCCGAAGCGCCACGAGTCCAGGAATTTCCCGTTCTCGTCGAACACCTGCGCGCGGTGGTTGCCGCGATCGTTCACGAACACACGCCGCGTCTTCGGATCGACGGCGATCCCGTGGACGTTGTTGAAGTACGCGGGCCGCGTGTCGTTCTGGTTCGACCCCTTCTCGCCCCACGCCGCCAGGAACTTCCCGTTCTTGTCGAACTTCGCCACGCGCGTCCCGTTGTAGCCGTCCGAGACAACGAAGCTGCCGTCGGGGAACCAGTCCATGTAGGTGGGACGGTTGAAGTGCGTGGCGTCGGCACCCGGCACGCCGTAGGTGCCGATCGTCAGGAGCTTGGTCTTGCCGTCGTGGCTGAACTTGTAAATCACGTGCTTGTGATCGTCGATGAGCCACACGTTTCTGTCCGCGTCGTACGGGCTGATGGCGATGAAGTGCGGACGCTGCAGGCTCGCGTCCCACTGCATCCAGTTGGCCGTCTCGGGCAGAAGGTTGCCCTGGCCGTCGAACACCAGGACGCAGTGCTCCCAGCGCGCGTCCACGCCCATCTTGTTGTTGCGTCCCCAGGCTTCCATCCCGCCCTCGGCAAGCTGCCCGCTGCCGCCGTTCCCGGGAGGGCTCGCCGTCGTCGCATCGCGCCACGGCAGCCGGCCGATCGGGAACGCGATGCTCGGACCGAGGTCCGACAGCTTCTTGGTCTGCGGACGCGGAATCTCTGGCAGCTCGCCGCGCTGCACGACGTAGATGCGGTCCGCGCTTTCGGCGAACACGCTCTGCCCCGCGCCGAACGTCCAGCCCTCGTGGCCCGGGTTGGTGCTGAGCTTCTTCGGCCAGCCCGCAACCACTTCGTACGCGCCGAAGACGTCCTGCCCGCCCTTCTCCGATGGCACAGCGGCGACACGGGTCGGGGCGGACTGCGCGGACAGGTGCGGACGATTGAGCGGCCATAGGGCCGAGACACACACAAGGCCCGCCGCCAGCATCAGGTACTTGTACTTATCCATGCCGACCTCCGGAGAAAGTAGAAAGTGCAAAGTACGGAGTTGGAAGTGAAGTAGAAAGTGCGAAGTTGGGAAAGTGCAAGCGGGATTTGCCAGAATATCCACGCGGCACTCGAATTGCTCTCCATCCGGTGCCGTGCCGCCCTGGGATCTTATCGAACGAACCCGCTGCTTCGCGCTGGCCGTGCTCGCCTTCTATCGCCGCCTGCCGACAAGCGCGGAGGCTCACGACGCCGGCCGTCAACTTCTGCGCTCGGCGACGTCGGTGCGCTCCAATTATCGCGCCGCTCGCAAGAGCCGCTCGCGCCCGGCATTTCGAGCGAAACTGCACATCGCATTTGAAGAGGCTGACGAGTGCGTGGACTGGCTGGAATATTTGAAGGACGGTGGAATTCAGGAGGACGCGGCTCTGCTGCAAGAGGCCAGGGAAATCGCCAGCATCCTGGGCGCCGCCGTCAGGACGACCCGCAAGCAGGCGCCAAATCGCTGAGCACGATTTCATCGTCGGAACTCCACCACTTCCCTACTTCCCTACTTCCCTACTTAACTTCCTACTTCGAACTCCGTACTTTGAACTTTCGTCGCCGCCCCACTCCGGCCATCCGTTCCAGGACGGCACACACGGCAGCCGTGTCCTGATCTCCGTCCACCTCGGTCGCAGCAGTGTAGATCGGAGCGGTCGTCGAGAACAGCGGCGTCGGGGCCCCGACCGAGCGGGCGAAATCGGCGATGACCGACATGTCCTTCTGCCACACGCCGAGCTTCATCAGCACCCGGGAATAGTCGCCCTTGACCATCATCGGCCCGCGCACCTGGAACATGCGGGAGCTCCCAGCGCCGGCGCTGATCACATTGAAGACCGTCGCCGGATCGAGTCCCGCCTTCATCGCCAGCACGAGGGCTTCGGCCGCGGCGACATTGTGAATCGCGACGAGCAGGTTCGCGACGAACTTCATCTTCGAGCCGGCGCCGAAGCCGCCAACGTGAAACCGCGCCCGGGCGAACGCGTCCAGGACCGGCGCCACACGGCGATACGCGCGGCGGTCGCCGCTGGCGAGGACGACCAGGTCTTTCACCCGCGCCTGCGATCCGGTGCCGCTCAGCGGGCAATCGAGCAGCGTTGCGCCGCCGGCGGCCAGCGTCCGCCGCGCCGCGTCCTTGACGGCGATCGGCAGCGTGCTGGTTTCGATGACGACGAGCTTCGGCCGCCTGGCCGCGGCCAGTTCGCGGGCGACCTCCTGAAGCGCCTCGGATGACGGCAACGAGCAAATCACCACGCCAGCCTGGCGCGCGACGTCAGCGCAATCACGCGCCACGTGCCCGCCGGCGCGGCGCAGCGCGCGGCGGCGCGCCTCGAGCACGTCGTAGCCGACGACGCGATAGCGCGCCCGCCGCAGGTTCGCCGCCATGGCCGAACCCATGATCCCGAGGCCGATCATCCCGACAGGAGGTGGAGGCATCGTCAAAGGTCAGCAGCGGTCACAGGGCCCCGGCGGCATGGGCGAGCGCGGCCCACGAATCGACCCCCCCGTGCAGGTGCACGATCCGATCGACGTCGAGATTCAGCCGCTGGATGTTCTGCCACAGGTTGACGGTGAACGGGCTCGGCGACGGCAGCGGCCGCGCGTCCGCCGGCCGGGCGGCGAAGGCGTCGCCCTGAATCAGCAGCTTCTCCTTCGGCAGATACGCCATCAGCAGCGTTTCGTTGTGCAGGTTGCCGCGAACGTGATGCAGCTCCAACGTCCGCGTGGCATCGGACAGGATCCGCTTCCCGTCCACGGTCTCGATGACCGGCGCCCGATGGGCCTGCGCGAGGCGATCAGGGTTGATGGTGTGGGGAAAGGCGAACACCTGCTCGTAGTACGGCTTGTTCAGGCGGTGCGTGATGACGGTGATGCCCTCGGCGACGAATCCGCGCAGGCCGCCGGAATGGTCGAAGTGGCCGTGCGAGTTCACCACGTAACGAACCGGCTTGTTCGGAACCGTCCGCTTCGCCTCTGCGACCGCCGCTTCGGTCCGCGCGTCGTTGCCTGGCGCTTCGACGATGACGAGGTAGTCGGCAAACTCGACGAGCACGCTGACGGGGGCGCCGCCGTTCAGGAACCAGACGCCGTCGGCGATCTTCGCGGCCTGGACTCGAACCGGACCGGGCGCCGGTGCGCCCTCCCGAACCTCCAGCGCCGCGGCGACGTTGGAGCGCACCGCCGCGACGGTCAGATCGAGCGTGGGGTGGCCGCCCTGACGCTGGACAATCCGGCCCGGGAACATGACGCCGGCAAAGTCGCGGTAGTCCGAGAAGATGGTTTCCACGAGCATGTCGCCGAGCACCGCGTTGTCCAGGCGGGTCTCGACGCGTTGCACCAGGTCACGGCCGTCGATCACGCCCGACACCGTGTAGCGTCCGCGTGTAAACGACACGGTGCGGATCTGGCCTGCCCGGGGCGCGGCGCCGGCGGCAGTCGCGCGGCTCGCGGCCGCAGCCTTGAGGAAGCCGTGCGGCGTCATGACGGCGATCTGAACGAAACCGCCATCGGTACGGCCGGTCAGCTGACGCGCCTGCGTCTGCGGTCCGAACGGAATCGGACGAATGCCGCCCTGTCCCGTCGCGGGAATGAACGGTCCGGCCCCGCCTCCGCGAGGAGGCGTCTCCTCGTCCACGCGGATGAGTTCCTCGCGCATCGCCGACTCCGCCTGCGCCTCCGGCCCGGCGGCGTACCTGATCGCGTTCGTGTACTGGACCATCCTGAAACGCGGCCAAGGCTTGCCCGGACCCTCGGCCTGGCCGAGCGAGAAGGTGGATCCGCTGCCGGAGTACTCGATCGATTGCAGGGACGTCGCTCCGATCGCGCGCGCGGCGGCCTCCAGCACGGTGGCGGCGTCCGCCGGGGCGGCCGGCCCTTGCGCGGCGGGGGCGGTCCCGGCCAGCGCCAGCCAGATGGCGGCGAGCACGGCACTAGCCCGCCGCCGGCCTCGCGTAGAAATACCCATCGCTCTCCTCCATCGTGATCCGCGCGTTGAACAGATGGCTCAGGCGCTCGGTTGTCAGCACCTCGCGCTTAAGACCGGACGCGGCGATGCGTCCCTGGCTCAGAAGGATGACGTGTGCGATCTCGGGAATGATTTCGTCGATGTGGTGCGTGATCAGGATGAGCGTCGTGCCGGCCCGCGCGATCTGCCGCACGCGCTCCATGAAATCGTGCCGCGCCGCCAGGTCCAGGCCCGTGGTCGGCTCGTCGAGTACCAGCGCGCGCGGCGACGTCACGAGTGCCCGCGCCAGCAGGACCCGCCGCGCCTCCCCGCTCGACAGCTCGTCCAGCCAGCGCCGCGCGAGGTGGCGTGCACCCATCCGCGCCAACGCATCGGCTGCCTTCTGCTTCATCTCGCCGGTGATCGTGCCGTACCGGAGGACGCCGTCGGACGCGAGGAATCCGGAGAGCACGGCGGCCTCGCCCGAGATGCGTCCTTCGCTGTTGCCGGCGACGAACCGCTGGTGCAGGTCCGCCGACACGATGCCGAGCTGCGATCGCAGGTCGAACACGTCCCAGTTGTCGCTGCCGAACACACGCACGGTGGACTGCCCGTCGTCTCTCACCAGCGCGCGGACTTCGTGCGTCAGCAGCTTGACCAGCAGCGACTTGCCCGCGCCGTTGGGACCAACGATCGCCGTATGCTGCCCGGTGCGAATCGTGAGGGTGAGGTCGTGAAGAACAGGACGATCGCCCTTGATGACGGTCGCACCGGTCAGCTCGAGAACGGGGTGAGACATGGAAGGTTCAAAGTACGAAGTTGGAAGTGGACAAGTGAAGTTAGAAGTGTGGAAGTTAGCAGTCTCGCCATTGTACTTTCAACTTCACTTCTCAACTTTGAACTCCGTACTTCGAACTTTCCTCAAGTCGGAAGTGCCTTTCCCCTTGTCTCGATCGCAAACGGCAGCAGCAGGACACCCAGCACGAAGACGACGGCCGTGACGGCCACGGGAACGCCGAGGCTGCCGTACCGCTGAATGGCGGTGCCGACGAGAAACACCATGGCCACGCCGACGAAGCGGCCGACCGAGCTGACGAACGCGATGGCGCTCGCGCGGCAGTTGGTCGCGTACTGCTCGGGCAGCCACAGCGTGTAGAGCGCGAAGTTCGCGCCGCCGATGCCAAGGAAGAAAATCAAAACGAAGAACATCGTCAGCGCTTCCGGCTGGTAGAAAACGTAGCCGAAGGCGACCGCGACGGCGACACCGAGCGCCGCGAAGTAGAGGCCCATCGCCAGGCGGCGGCCGAATCGCTCGGCCATCCAGGGCGCCATGAGGCAGCCGATGATGGTCGCAATCGACAGCACCATCGATCCGTACGACGCGATCCGCGCCGCGTCGGCGGCCACATAGCCCTCCGCGCGGGCGATCTGCGTCACGGCCGTGGGCACGTAGATCGAGCCCGCCCACAGCCCGACGATGGACACGGTGAAGAGGAGCGAGTTGATGATCGTCCGGCGCTTGTATTCCGGCGAGAACAGCGTCGCGAACGCCTCGAGCATGCCGGGGCGGCCCGGTCCCTTCGCCTTGTCCTGCCACGTCTTCGGCTCGCGCACGCCGCTCTGGATCCAGCCGACGAGCAGCGCGGGCGCGCCGCCGAGGATGAACATCCAGCGCCACCCGTAGTTCGCACCGATCGTGTAGTTCGCAAGCGCGGCGAGGAAGAAGCCGAAGTAGTACCCCGTGTGCATGTAGCCGGCGCCCATCTTGCGGCGATCCTCGGGCCACTCCTCCGCCACGAACGTGCCGCCCATGGGCTGTTCGCCGCCGAGACCGATCCCGCACAGGATCCGCAGCACACCCAGCTGCCAGAGGTTGGTGACGATCCCGCACATGAACGTGAACACCGAGTAGAACAGGATGGTCAGGATCAGCGCGCGCACGCGGCCGAAGCGATCCGCGATCGGGCCCCACGCCATCGACAGGCCCCAGCCGAGGAGGAAGAGGGCCTGCAGGATGCTGCCGTAGTACCCGATGTTGCCGGCCGTCGCCTCGAGGCCCGACCGCGGCAGCAGTTCGGTGAGCGCCGGCACGAGCACGAGCGCGTAGATGAACGCGTCCATGCCGTCGAGCGTCCAGCCGCCCCACGCCGCCCAGAATCCCTTGATCTGGTTCGAATTGAGCTTCGTGAGCGTGCCTGTCGCCGGGACCGCGGCTGCGACTGTGTCTTGAGCTGCCATAAGGCCGCGAGTCTACGGGCGTTCAGCGACGCGGGTCAAGCGCGAGCACCGCTTCCAGATCGCGGCGCGCGTCGGCGTTGTTCGGATCGAGTTGCACGGACCGGCGGAGATGCTCGACAGCCTCGTCGCGTGCGCCGTGGTACGCCAGGGCAGCGCCAAGGTGCCAGTGCGTCCGTGCCGAGTCGGGATCCAGCCGCAGCGCCAGTCGAAATTCCGCGATCGCGTCCTCGAGCCGGCCCTTCTCAGCGAACGCGATGCCCAGGATGTTGTGCACGTCAGCGGATTCGGGAACGAGGGCGCCGAGGTACGCGCTGCCAGCCACCACGCGGCCGTGCTGCTCCGCCAGGTTGCGCGCGCGGGCCACTTCGAGAGGCGGCGCCCTGTAGGCACGATCGGCCAGCGCCAGGTACGTGTCGAGCCCGTCCACATCCGGCACCGGCTTGCCACCGGCGAAGCACGTCGGGCACCAGGCGGCAACCTCGCCGAGATCGACAATGGACGCTGGCACGGCCTCGCCGAAATCGAGCAGGGAACTGACTCCGTATTCCTGGATCGGCCGGTCATCGCTGACGGGGCGAACATCGCGTGTGGCCCGGGCCAGCGTCGCTGCAGAACCGACGAACGTGCCCACGATCTCGCGCAGAGTCCCGAGGTCCAGCCGCCGGAGGTCCGCCTGAACGGCCGGGGCCTTCGCCAGTCGGCCAGCCACCCGCGCCGGATCGATTTCGATACGTGAGTCGTTCGCCCCCAGGAGCAGCAGGTCGGCCTCGGCGCCCGAGATCAGCACGGCCTGCGGGAACACATCGATGAATGCTCGAACCATCGCCAGCGTCATGGGCGCCGGCACCTGGTATGCCGGCAGCCACTGGCTGAGGTAACCCTTCGGCTTGAGACGCGACCGGGCCAGCGCGTAGAACTCCGTGGAATAGAGTGCGGCGACACCAGCGTATCCAATCGGCGGCGGCTCGAGGGTGATCAGATCGTACGCGGCCGGGCGCTGGATCTGCAGGTGATGGCGCCCGTCGTTCAGGTAGACCGCCACTCGCGGCTCGCTCAGCACATCGCGATTGACGTCGCGGAAATAACCGGCGTGGTCGAGCACGCCTCTGGACAGGTCCGCCACCTCGATGCGACGGATCGAGGGATGCAGCGTGGCCGCATGCGTCGTGTTGCCGACGCCGAAGCCGATCACCAGGACGGTTTCGGGGTTGTCGATGGACAGGAGCGGCACGTGCGCCAGCGCGCGCATGTACCGCTGCGACAGCGGGGATGTCGAGGACATCGGGTGGCCGTTCGTCAGGAGCGTTCGTCCCTGCGAAGGGACCTCCGCCACCGCGACGACTTCCGTCAGGCCCTCGCTGCGGGTCAGGAGCCGCTCGTTCTCGAGCACCGGTGCAGCGCGGGCGATGACGTAGCCCGGAGGCAGCAGCAGCCACAGCCCGACTGCCACGCTGCTGGCCAGCGCGGTCAGCCCGGCCAGTCCCCGTGCCTGCCGCATCGCGAAATACAGCGGTACGATCGCGAGCCCGGCCGACGCGGTCAGCACCGTCGCCGAGCCCTGAATCCCGAGCGCCGGCAGCAGCACAAAGCCAGAGGCGAGGCTGCCGCAGACCGCGCCGCAGGTATTGGACAAGTAGAGAACCCCCGCGCGGCGGCCGACGGATCGATCGGTGCGCTGCGTGAGCGCGTTCGCGAGCGGAAAACCGAAACCCATCAGCAGCGCGGGCAGGCCGACCTCCAGAAGGATTGGCCTGGTGTTGAACCACAACTCCTGGAACGTCCGCGTCGCGCTCGATTCGGGTCCACTTGCGACGTGAAACGCCCGATCGACAGCCACGGCGTGTTCAATGGCGCGCGCATCGGCGGCCGCCAACCCCAGCAGCGAAAGCGCCACGAAAAGGCCCTGTGCCACGATCAACCAGACGGCCGGCCTGGCCGCGCGCCGGAACAAGAGTCCCGCGACCAGAGCTCCCCCGCCGATGCCGAGGAGGATGACGGTCATGAGCAACGAGAACACCGCCCGAAATCCACCAAGCAGGATCGACACGTGACGAAACCACAGAATCTCCATGCCCATCGCGGCAAACCCCGACAGCGCGAGCGCCAGGCTGGCGAGGGGGACCGCGACGCCGAAGGGCTGAGGGCCGAGGGCTGAAGGCTCGCGGCCGACGTCCGGCTTTAGCCGGACGGCTGGCGCGACGAAGAACGCACCAGCCGCTGCGACGAGGTTGAAGAATACGGCCACGAACTGGGTGGCCCGCAGGCCGAAGGCTGGCACGAGCAGGAAGTCCGTCAGAAAGCATCCGAGCGCGGCCCCTGCGGTATTCACGGCGTAGAGCATCGCGATCCGGCGGCTGCCCGTCTCGAGGTCATTCCTGACGACATGCCGGATGAGCAGGGTCAACGTCCCGCCCATCAGCAGGGTGATTGGCGTGAGCAGGGCGATGGCGATCGCAACGTGCGCCAGGTACGAGGAGGTCGAGAGGACGTACCAGCCGTTTGGTTCGCGCGTATAGGAAGAAACACGCGCCGACAGTTCGACGAGGCGCGGCAGGAGTGCGGAGATTCCAATCCCGAGGACGCCGATCGCCAGCTCGAGATACCCGTACGCGGCTGGCAGCGAATCGGGGCGGGCGGCATACCGCCGGTCCGCCCATCCTCCGATGACGTAGCTGCCAACGCCGAGTCCAAGCATGAACACGGCCACCACCAGCGAGGCGGAATGGACCGTGTTCCCAAAGACGTTCCCGAATACCCGGACCCAGACGACCTGATAAATCAGCCCGCTCAGGCCCGAACACAAAAAGAGGAGGTAGATGAGAGGCCGGCGCCTCACTTCCACGCGGCGTACACGGGCTTTCCAAGCAGCATGGCCGGGTTCGCACCGGGCCGCGGACGATACTTCTGCGCGCGCCCGCTATCCACTTCGGCGACGTAGAAATTGCCGTCCTGATCCGTGCTCAGCCCATGCACGCCCCACATCCCGCCGGCGAAGTCGCCCCACGTGCCCCACGAGTACTGGAAGTTGCCGTTCAGATCGTACTTGAGCATCTTCGACGTGCCGCGATCGGCGGCCCACAGATACCGGTCCGCCGTGATGATGAACAGGTGGATGTCCGACGGCGGCGGGCCGAAGCTCCACTCGCGGAGATACTTGCCGTTCTCGTCGAACACCTGCACGCGGTGGTTCTGCCGATCGTTGACGAAGACCTGCCGCGTCATGGGATCGACGGCAATGCCGTGCACGTTGTTCATGTAGCCGGGCCGCGTTTCCGGAGGCGCGCCGCGGCCGGCCGCGCCCGCCTGGCCCCACGTCATCAGGTACTTGCCGTTCTTGTCGAACTTCACGACGCGCGTGTTCGCGTAGCCGTCTGCCACGAAGAACGTTCCGTCAGGCAGCCACGCCATGAACGTCGGCCGGTAGAAGTGCTTGTCGTCGGCGGCGTGCACGTTCGGCTCGCCGATCGTCTGCAGCAGCCGCTTGCCGTCGTTGCTGAACACGAAGATCGCGTGGCGATAATCGTCAACGATCCACACACGCTTCTCCGGATCGTACGGGCTGATGTACACGGCGTGCGGCCGCCGCAGCATCTTGTCCCACTGCGTCCAGTCCTCGATGATGTCGCCGTTGGCGTTCACGACGACGATGCAGTGCTCCCAGCGGAATTCCACGCCGTTCTTCCCGACATCGGAGTCGTCCCCCACTTTCCCGTCGGGGGTTTCGAGGCGGCCGGGCGGGCTGGCAACCGTCGCGTCGCGCCAGGGCAGACGGAAATTGGGGAACTCGATATTGGGACCGAGCTGCGGCAGCTTGATCGTCATCGGCCGCGGCATGTTCGGCAGCTCGCCGCGCTGGAGCACGAAGACGCGGTTCGGGCTCTCGGCAAACACGCTCTGGCCGGCACCCCAGGTCCACTTCTCGTGGCCCGGCAGGCTCGTGAGCGGCTTCGGCCAGTTCGGCACGATGTCGTACGCGCCGAAGATGTCCTGGCCGCCTTTCTCGGTTGGTACCGCCGCGAACCGTAGCTCCTGCCTGCTCTGCGCCGCGGCGCCGCCGAGCGCCGTCAACGCTGTCAAGGCCGCGGCTATCACCGGCACGATCACGAGAATCACGAAAGCCCCTCGACCTCGACGCATGTCTGATCTCCCAGCAGGCCTGAAGGCCTGCACTACTTCTGCCCGGCAGGCCTGAAGGCCTGCGCTAGTGGAGACGCAAGGCTACAGCGAGCCGAGATACGCCGCAATCGCGAGGATGTCATCGTCGGTCAGACGGGCGACCGGCTTCTTCATCAGCTGCGCATCGACACCGTTTCGCGTGCCGTCCTTGAAGAGGTAGAGCTGACGCGCGATGTAGATCGGGTGAAGACCCGCGAGCCGCGGCACGTTGCCAAGGCCGCGCATGGTGTCGCCGTGGCAGATGCCGCAGGCGACGGTCTTCCCCGCTCCGCCGTGACTCGACCAGCGCTTTGCCCTTGGCGACGCTGCCCACCGGCACGTAGGCGGTAAAACCCGACTTCGGATCGCGATTCCTCGCGCGCGTCTGATCCTGCGGCACGGTGATGATCCGGTTGCCGATCGGTTCGGTGCCGCCCGCCGGCGAGAGGAAGCGCATCCGGCCCTGGCCCACGATCGTCTTCGGCACGGTGTCGGCCTCGGTCACCTTCGTCCACGGGCCGGGCTTGAGCGCTGCGAACCACTCGGCGACCTGCTTTGATTCCTCGTCCGTGACGTCCTTCGCGATCGCGTTCATGCGTGCCGAGTCTTTCCTGGCGCCGCTCTTGAAGTCGGCCATCTGCTGGATCAGGTAGGCCGCCGTGAAACCCGTCAGCCCGGCTGACTCGGGATGGCCTTCGCCGGACATCAGATGGCAGGCCCCGCAGGCCATCGCCGTCCCGTGGCCCTTCTGAACGAGCGCCGGCGCCGGTGCGTGTTCATCGGGAAACCAATCGGGCGGGTTCATCAGATCGTCGATTTGCGCGGGCGTGTACGACTTGGTGCTGCCAGGGACGTTCTTGGCGCCCTCCTCCGCCGGCAGCGGCTGGTTGATGGCGGGGAACGCCCACGACGGCTCTCGTCCAGCCGGCGGCGCCGCCGGCTGCTGCGCAGCGATCGAAAGAACAGACACGGCCGCGACCAGCAATCCCCAAGCGATGCGTCTCATTGATACCCCCGGCGGAGAAAGTTCAAAGTGGAAAGTTCAAAGTGGAAAAGTAAGTCCAGAAAGTAGAGAAGTTTGAAAGTACGGGCAGCAGTCTACGCCCAAGTCGCCCACTTCTCCACTTCCTTCACCACTTCTCACTCTACTTTTCCACTTTGCACTTTGAACTTCTCAACTTTCAAGTTTCAGAACGTGAGCCTGAACCCCAACTGCAGGGTCCGCGGCGCGTACGAGAGATTCGGGCTCGAGATGGGCTGCCCGTATGTCGGACTCGTTTCGGTGACGTTGTAGCTCCCGTAGTTCGCGTGGTTGAACAGGTTGAACACTTCCACGAAGCCGTTGATCGCCGCGCGGCCGCCCAGCTGCACGCGTTGCTGCAGCCGCAGCTCGACACGGTGGATGGGGGCGCCCACGAAGGCCTGACGCGGGATGATCGTGCCGTCGAGCCGCAGCCGATCGATGCTGGTGATCTGGAGTCCGCGCGCATCGCAGCCGCAGACGGCCTGAGTCCGCTGGCCTGACCCGTAAAAGTAGATGCCGCTGACCTGGAAGCCATGCCCGACCTGCCAGATGCCGTTGAAGACCAACCGATGACGCTGATCGGTTTCCGCCAGCGATCGTTCGCCCCCGAGGTCCTTCGCCACCGGGAACGGGACGGTGGTGAACCCGCTGACCGGTTGCGGATCCTGGTCCCACAGACCAGCCAGCGTATACGTGAGCGAGCCCTGCCAATGCTGGCTCATCCGCTTCGTGAAGTTCATCTGCAGCCCGTGGTAGTCGGACTGGCCGATGTGCGGAATCATCCCGACGACGCCGTACAGCGGGAACGCACGGTGGGCGACGTCCGAATACGGATAGGGAATGCCGGTGGCGGGATTGAACGTGATGTTGACGTTGTCCTGGATCGACTTCTCGTCACGGCTGCGGGTGTTCACGTAATCGACTTCGAGCGCCGTGCTGTTGTTGAACTGATGCGCGAAGCCGATCGAGCTCTGCCAGCTGTGCGTCACGTGTGCGTAATCAGCGATGGGCGCCTGCTCCTGGAGATCGCGCAGCAGACACCCGGGTCTGTTGTTGACGTAACAGAACCGCTGCAATGCCTGCTCGTAGGTCGGCAACGGTCCGTTGAACGGGTTCGCGGCAAAGTCAGCCCGGCCGTCGTTGTTGACGCGGATGACGGCAATGGTGAGCGGACTCTGCGGCCACAACACGTTCGTGTTCAGGATGTCGTTGTAGTACATCCCCGAGCCGCCGCGAACGACGGTCCGGTCGGTGACTTGCCAGGCAAAGCCGACGCGCGGCTGCAGGTTGTTGGCGTCCTGCGGCCGATCGGGCATCTCGAACGGCGGGAAGACGACGTTTTGCGCGAACGAGTTCCAGATCAGGTCGTACCGCAATCCGAGGTTCAGGGTGAAGTTCGACGAAATCCTCCAGTCGTCCTGAGCCCACGCGCCGTACTTCCAGAGCGGGACGGGTGTTAGGAATGCCGACGAGTCCGACACGCCGACCTGGTAGTTGGTCGTGATCCTGGACAGCTGCGACAGGGCCCAGGTGTCGGCGTTGAAGGGGTCCAGCAGGATCTGTTCGATGTTGGAGGGAACCGGGCCGTTGTTCGCGGTAATCACCCCTCCGCATCGGTTGCAGTTGCGCGTGTTGTCCAGCAGGTGGAGATATTCACCGCCCGTCTTGAGGTCGTGACGGCCTGCCGCGTCGAACGAAAACGAGAAATCGTCGTGGAACGTGTATACGTTCTGATTGCGATACCGGGGAAGGTTGTTGTTCCGGCCCGTCGAAAAGCCCCTGAGCGTGATGTTAGGTCCGTCGGTCGTGATGCCGTTGGGCGCCTGCCAGTGATTCGACCACGAGGTCAGGGCCGTCTGGTTGATGCCGTACGACGCATACCCCACTCGAAAGTCGTTCACGGCCCGGTTGCTGAGGACCGTCGTGAACTGACCGAGGACGTCAGTCGAATGCTCCTCGTTGGCGTTCGTCCCGGACGGATGGTTGGCGGTGCCGGGTCCGAACGGCTCGGACAAATCCGAGTGGTTCACCTTTCCCGTCAGACGCAACTTCGGCGAGACTTGCTGATCGACGCGCACGCCGGCCAGCTTGACGTCTCTGATGCCCTGCAGTGTGACGTTGAAGGCGGGGTACGGCGTTTGCCAGATGGATGTCACCGGCTGGTGCTCGTACTCGTAGTTCGCGAAGTAGTGCAGCTTGTTCTTCACGATCGGACCGCCCACGGTACCGCTGATCTGCTGGTTCGAGTACGGCACGACGACTTTCAGCACCGGATCGGCCGCGTTCCAGTCGCTGTTCCGGAAGTTGCCGACGAGTGAGCCCGACAGCGTGTTGGTGCCCGACTTGGTAATGGCGTTCACCTGCACGCCCGACGAGCGGCCCTGCGTCGCGTCGAACCGGTTCGAGATGAACTGGAATTCCGCAGATCGAGTCGTTGCTGTACCGAGACTGGTTGCCGGTGCCCAGGTTCGAGGTGACCTGCAGGCCGTCGACGTTGATCTGGAACTCCCGGACGTCCACCCGGTCCTGCACGGGCAGCGAGCCCTGCGCGTTGGTCCGGTTCCCGGGCGCCAGCAGCGCCAGCGACATCCAGTTGCGGCCCTGGGACGGCAACTCCGACACCTGACGCGGGTCGATGCTGGCTCCCAGGCTCGACGTGGTGGTCTCGATGAGCGGCGCCTGCGCCGTCACGGTGAGCGATTCCGCCACCCCGCCGGTGGTCATCTGCAGGTTGATGGCGGTCGTCTGTCCCACGAGGAGTTCCACGCCGTCGCGGGTGACCGTGTTGAAGCCGGCAAGCTCCGCCGTGATCTTGTACACGCCCACGCGCACAGGAAGGCGATACGCTCCCCGCTGATCGGTGACCGCCTCGAACGTATTACCGGTCGCCACGTGGACGGCCTTGACCGTGACGCCGGGCAGCACGGCCATCGTCGCATCCGTCACGACACCGCTCAGCGCGGCTTCTTGCGCATACCCCGCGACCGGCACGACCAGGATCACCGAGACAACGAGCAAACGTCTCACCAGACTCGATCCCATGGGACTCCTCCTCGAAAGAAGGTGCGTTCACCGCCGGCGACAGGTCGTTTACATAGGCGTCTTCTTCTCGCTACAGACCGCTGGTCATCGGGTAAACAGGTACGCCGCGCCCGCGTCGCGCGTGGAGCTGTCGGCCTGGTTCCCGTTGATGCCTTTGGCGCCGCCGTCTTCGCCGCGGGCGGCCACGAGCAGGGTGCGGCCGTCGCCGCTCAGCGCGAGCGACGACCCGAACTCGTCACCGGCTCTCGTGTTGGATGCCTTGACGTAGGCCTGCTGGACCCAGGTCGTGCCGGTACGCGTGAAGTAGTACACGGCGCCCGCCTCGGCGGCGGACTCGTCGTCCTGCTTGCCGTTGACGCCTTTCGACCCGCTGTCTTCGTTCGGTGCGGCGACGGCCACCGTGTTGCCATCGCCGCTGATCGCGATGCGGACGCCGAACCAGTCCTCGTGGGCCGGGTTCGACGACTTGAGGAAGACCTGCTGGGTCCAGGTGCTGCCGTTTCGCACGAACACGTACGCCGCCCCGGCCGAGTGATCCTGGGGCTGGTCCTTGTCGCAGCCGGCCGGATTGATCCCCGGGATCAGGCAATCCTCGTCGGCCGCTCCGGCGGCGATGGTGTTCCCGTCGTCGCTGATGGCGAGCGAGTAGCCCAGGGAGTCGCCGTTCTCGGCGTTCTCCGCCTTGATCCGCGCCTGATGCGACCAGGCGCCGCCGCTGCGCGTGAGCACGTAGAGCGCACCCTGGCCGCGGTCGGCATCGTACTCGGCGACGGCCAGCGTGTCGCCGTTCGCGCTCAGGCCGATCGAGTAGCCGAACAGCACGTTCGGCCTCGTCATCGACGACTTGACATAGGCCTGCTGCGACCACGCGTTGCCGGTGCGGGTGAAGACGTACGCGGCGCCGGATTGATTCGCGGAGTTGTCCGCCTGGTCGCCGTTGATGCCGGTGGCGTTGCTGTCCTCGCCAATGGCGCCCACGGCCAGCGTGTTGCCGTCTGCGCTCAGCGCGAGGGAGTAGCCGAACTGATCGCCTTCGGCAAAACCGTCGCCCACCGCGGCCTGGCCCGTGTTCGACGGCTTGATGTACGCCTGCTGCGACCAGGTGCTGCCGGTACGGGTGAAGACGTACACGGCGCCCGCCTCCGGAATCGAGCGATCGGCCTGGTTCCCGTTGATCCCGGTCGCGGCGCTGGACTCGTAGTAGGCGGCCACCGCCATGGTGCTGCCATCGCGGCTCAAGGCGATGCTCGAGCCGAAGTTGGCCCCGTCGCCAGGGTTCGACGCCTTGATGTAGGCCTGCTGGGCCACCGTGCTGCCCCGCCGGGTGAACACGTAGACGGCGCCGGAGCTGTAGGCCGACTTGTCGTTCTGGTTGCCGTTGATGCCCCGGGCGCCGCTGCTTTCGTGAGGCGCGCCGATCGCGACGGTGCTGCCATCGTCGCTGATGGCCGACGAGTTCCCGGCGTGGCCGGTCAGCGTGCCTCCGCAACCGAAATGGGCGTCCTCGGACGGGTTGGAGGCCTTCAGGTACGCCACCTGCCGCAGCGTGCCCGCGGCGGACGGGGCCCCTGACTGGCCGGCGGCATACGCGGCCGCACCTGCACAAAGGGCCGCCAGCAGGATGACAGCCGACCGCGTGTTCCGTTTCATGCCGCCTCCAGAGTCGCTACGGCTTGGCTGCGGGAGCAGGAGCCGGAGGCGGCGTCGCCTCGCCGAAGTTGGGGGTTTTGTAGATCTCCTTGCCGCCGTCCGCCATGACGATTTGCGCACGCTCCGTCATGTTCATGTACGGCGCGCCGCTCTTCACCTTGCGGCCGTTGAGCGTGACCTTGTCGCCGATCTTCAGGTTGTCCTTCGTCCAGCCGAACTGCCTGACGAGCTGCTGTCCGCTGCCCATCTCGGCCTGCCACCGGACCACCTTGCCGGACGCGTCCGTCGCGTCGAACACGAGGATCGAGTGCGGGTTGGTCAGCTTGATCTCGACGACCGTCCCCGTGATGATGAACGGCGTTTCGTCGTAGCGCCCCGCGTCGCCGTGGTGGGCCGATACGGTTACGGACGACAGGGACGCCAGGGATACACCGGCCGCCAGCACGGCCGCAAGAACGACACTGCTTCTCATAGGGACCTCGTTGAACTCCAGCAGCCTGACCGCACCGGGCCCCGGCTTATTTAGAGCCGATCCTCGAATATGTCAAGCGAAGAACGAGGTATGTTACGTTGATTCCATCGTGCCCGCCACCGATCGCTCTTCGACGACGTTTCTGGACATGTACCCGTCCTATGCGTCCACGCGGGCACTCGACCAGCTGCGCGCCACCGAATATCCGGCACTCGACGGTCAGGGACACACGTACCTGGATTTCACCGCCGCCAACCTGTACGCGACGTCGCAGCTCGAAGAGCATCAGGCA
This sequence comes from uncultured Acidobacteriota bacterium, assembly GCA_963821285.1. GTDB lineage: Bacteria > Acidobacteriota > Vicinamibacteria > Vicinamibacterales > CAVVIG01 > CAVQJU01. The sequence goes on along the minus strand of CAWGDD010000007.1, from coordinate 245,927 downwards.
CTGCTCCGCGCGGAGGTGTTCGGCAACCCGCATTCGACCAACCCGACGTCGTCCAGTGCCACTGCACACATCGCGCGGGCCCGTCGCGCCGTGCTCCGGTTCTTCAACGCCTCGCCCGACGAGTGGACGGTCGTCTTCACGGCCAACGCGAGCCATGCGCTGAAGCTCATCGGCGAGTCGTACCCGTTCGGGCCGGGCGATCGGTTTCTGCTCACCTTCGACAACCACAATTCGGTGAACGGCATCCGCGAGTTCGCGCGGTCGGCGGGCGCGGCGGCCACTTACATTCCGGTCGTCCTGCCGGACATGCGCGTGGACGAGCGGGACCTGATGCGTGAGCTTGCGGACGTGCGTCCGGGCCATCACCACCTGTTCTCGTACCCGGCGCAGTCGAACTTCTCCGGCGTGCAGCATCCGCTCGAGTGGATCGCCGCGGCCCAGGCGAAGGGGTGGGACGTCCTGCTCGACGCGGCCGCGTTCACGGCAACGAACCGGCTCGATCTCGGCCGCTACACACCGGACTTCGTCGTGCAGTCGTTCTACAAGCTGTTCGGATACCCCACGGGCGTCGGGTGCCTGCTGGCCAGAAAATCCGCGCTGGCGAAACTGCGGCGCCCCTGGTTTTCGGGCGGCACGATCACCGTCGCGTCGGTGCAGGGCGACAAGCACTATCTGGCCGAAGGCGAGTCGGCGTTCGAGGATGGCACGCTCGACTACCTGGCGATCCCGGCGGTCGAGATCGGGATCCGGCACATCGAGTCGATCGGCATCGACGTGATCCACGAGCGCGTGCGGTGCCTCACGGGATGGCTGCTCCACGAGCTGCTCGCGCTCCGGCAGACCAACGGCGCGCCGCTCGTCCGGCTGTACGGTCCTCCGAACACCGACCGTCGCGGCGGCATCGTCACGTTCAACTTCTACGGCGCGGACGGCCGCGCCATCGATCACCGCCTCGTCGAGCAGCACGCCAACGCGGCGAAGATCTCGCTGCGCACGGGCTGCTTTTGCAACCCGGGCGGCGGCGAAATCGCGCTCGGCCTGACCGGCACCGAGCTCTCGACGTGTTTCCGCCAGCCGGAGCACCAGACCCACCTGACGGTGGACGACTTCAAGCTCTGCGTGGACGGCAAGAGCACGGGTGCCGTGCGCGTCTCGCTGGGGATGGTCAGCAACGAGGCCGACGTCGATCGGTTCATCGCATTCGCCAGGGGGTTCATCGGCCAATGACTCACAGCCGCCGCCTCGCCGCCATTGTCGCGACGCTCGTGATGTGCGTGAGCGTCCTCTTCTACACGTACGGCCGCAGCGTGGCGGCGCGCAGCATCACGCTGCCGGTCAGCGACCAGGAGTTCTGGCAGATGGTCGAGGACTTCTCCGAACCGAACGGCTACTTCCGGTCGGACAACTTCCTGTCCAACGAGAACGCCTTCCAGCACGTCATCCCGCGGCTGCAGAGCACCCTGCCCACGGGCGGTGTCTACGTCGGCGTTGGCCCCGAGCAGAACTTCACGTACCTGGTGGCGCTCCGCCCCAAGCTCGCGTTCATCGTGGACATCCGCCGCGGGAACATGAACGAGCACCTGCTCTACAAGGCGTTCATCGAGCTGGCGACGGATCGCGCGGACTTCCTGTCGCGTCTGTTCGCACGACCGCGGCCGGCCGGTCTGAACGACGCGACGTCGATCGCCGAGATGATGGACGCCTACGAGCTGATGGCGCCCAACGACGATCTCTTCCAGAAGAACCTGAAGTCCGCGGCGGATCATCTTGTCGGACACCACAAGTTCCGCCTGACAGCGGACGACATCCGCGGCCTGGAGTTTGTGTACACAGCGTTCTTCAAAGGCGGGCCGAGTCTGAACTACACGTTCGGCGGGTCCACGTTCTTTGGCAGCATGCGGTTCCCCACCTACTCGACGCTGATGTCGGAAACCGACGACCGCGGCCAGCAGCGCAGCTATCTCGCCACCGAGGAGAATTTCCGGATCCTGGCCGAGATGGAGCGCAACAACGCGATCGTGCCGATCACCGGGGATTTCGGGGGGCCGAAAGCCATCCGGGCAGTCGGCAAATACCTCAAGGGCCGCGGCGCGACGGTCAACGCGTTCTACACGTCCAACGTCGAGCAGTACCTGTTCCAGCAGGACGAGGCATGGCGCCGCTATTACGCCAACGTCGCCACGCTCCCGATTGATGGCCGGAGCGTGTTCATCCGATCGGTCTCGAACCGCGGCTATCAACCCCAGGGGCCAGGATTCGGCTTCCGTGCCCAGACGCGTCTCTGCTCGATCGCCGACCTGCTGGCGGCCTTCAACCGCGGCCAGATTACCGGATACTACGACGTGATCGCCATGTCGAATTGACAGCGTGCCGTCGTAGTGCAGACCTTCAGGTCTGCCGTGAGATCAATTGGAACGGGAGCATCGGATGCGCGTATCGCTGGCGATCTTCACGGTTGTCGTCCTGTCGCTCGTCGTTGCGCGCGGCGCCGGGCAGTCGCGTCTGGTTTCGGCGCCGATGCGCGCCGAGCAGGTCAAGCCCGGCCTGTACGTCATCCGCGGGCCGTTCGATCCGTGCGCGCCCGGCGGCTGCAACGGCCGGAACACGGACGATGGGCTGCTGCACGAGCCGGGGGACGTGGCCGTCCGCGTGACCTCCGAGGGCGCCATCGTCGTGGACGACAAGTTCGTCCAGAACGTGCCTGATGTGCTGTCGCGCGTGAAGAGCGTCACCACGCAGCCGATCCGGTACCTGCTCAACAGCCATCACCACGCCGATCACATCGGCGGCAACGGCGCCGTCATGGACCTCGGGATCGAGATCATCGCGCACAAGAACATCAGGGAGAACATCATCCGGAACAAGCAGCCAGGCCCGCCGCGCCTGACGTTCACCGACGAAGAGGATATTCACCTCGGCGGCGTCGAGGTGCGGATGCTCTACCTCGGCCGTGGGCACACCAACGGCGACACGGTGATCTTCTTCCCCGATCTCCGGACCATCCACTCCGGCGACCTCGTGATCGACGGCATGCCGGTCATCGACTACGACAACGGCGGGAGCGCGCTCGAGTTCGTGACCACGCTGGAGAAGATGCTGGCGCTGGACTTCGACACCGTCATCCCGGGCCACGGCCGCGTCCTGACAAAAGACGACGTGCGGACGTACATCCCCAAGCTGAAGACGATGAACGATCGGATGCGGGATCTCGCGCGCCGGAAGGTGCCCGACGATCAGCTCGCCGCGCAGCTCAAACTGGACGACATCGGCTGGGCGCACACTGTCAGCACCAGCACGTTCATGCGCAGCATCGTCCGGTACCGCGACGAGGTTGCCGCCGTTCGTCCGTAGCGTCTGGCTTCAGCCGGACGCCTTGCCCGCGTGTGAAACTCGCGCTCCGGCACCTCGATTCCGCAAACACGAAGATCGGCGCGGCAAAACCCGCTGCGGAACGACGGCGTCCCCACGGGCGCGACGCTTCACGTCGTTGAAGACGGGAACCCGTGCTCCAGAGATCGGGATCTTGATCGCAAACGTGGAAAATGCGGTTTGGCCGCTGAATGCGAAGGCGTAGCTTGGGCATGGTCTTTCGCTTTGTGCAAGATTGGGACTGCTCGCCAGACAAGATGGGTCAGATCGGTTCACCGCTCCGGAGCGCTTCGGGGCGTCGGCTCGGCAAACGGGCAAACGATAGAAGTCGCCGTGAGCCGCGTCAGGGTCTAACACGCGTCGCGGGCCACTTCCGCGAGAGGCCGAGCCCGGCCCGAGCGCCATGACACTGACCGATATTGCCCGCGACGCGTTTTTCCACGGCGAGCTTCGTGTTTGCGGAGCCGACGCCCCGAAGCGCGACCCCCATTGGAAGGAGCCGATCGCGGGCCTGAAGGCCCGCGCTACTTCAACGTGAACCGCATCTGGATGTGGACGCGCACGGCGACGGCCATGCCGTCCTTCGTGCCCGGCTTGAACGTCCACTGCGTCGCGGCCTTCACGGCCTGATCGTCGAGACCGTAGACTTTGTCGAGGGATGCGTCGACCGTGACATCGCCGACCGTGCCATCGGCGCGGACGACCACGCCGAGCAGCACCTTGCCCTCGAGATGCTCCGCTTTCGCCGCCTCGGTGTAGTCAGGTCTGACTTCCCGAACGACCGTCGGGAGCGTCACGCCGTTGCCGGGATTGAACACCTCCTGGGCGCGGATGGTGCTCAAAGCAGCGACAACCGAGGCGGCCATGACCAGCAGCTGAATGGACTTCATCAGTCGTTCTCCTCTGTCATTGGACGACGCAGGCGTCCCGGCGGTCTTGACGCGTCTCAGGCTCCGAAGATGCGCTCGAAGTTTCCGCCGAAGATCTTCGCGCTGACCTCGGGTTCGACCCCGATTTCGTTAAGGGCCGTGCGCTGGGCCCCGTAGACGACCCGGCGCCAGCCTCTCGGAAAGAACGACGAGTCGGTGCCGAACAGCAGCCGATCCGGACCGAGGAGCGTCAAGGCGCGCCGGAACACTTCCGCCAGGCTCAAGCCCGGAAAGTATCTCAACCAGGCGTTCGAACTGGAGGTGTCCAGGTAGATGGTCGGGCAGACTTCCGCAGCCATCAGGGCTTCCTGGAAGAATCCTGCACCGAAGTGGGGCACGATGACCGGGACGTCGGGGAAGTGCGCGGCTGTGGCCGCAACCGCAAGCGGGTCCCCGTAGCGCAGGTCGAAGGGGCTTGGGAGTCCGAGCCGCACGCGCGCTTCGATCGAGAGGTACCCGCAGTGGGCAAAGATCGTCCCGCCGTGTCGGGCGGCCGCTTCGAACACCTTGATCACGCCGGCGTCACGCAAGGAGTAGTGATGCATGGCCGGAAACAGGCAGGCACACCGAAAGCCCTGCGCGAACATGCGCCCGGCCCGCTCGGGCGCGTCCGGCGCGGCCGCATTGAGGGCAAAGAACCCCACGAAACGGTCCGGGTAGCGCTCGACTGCCGTCGACACTGACGCCTCGTCGCCAGGAATACTGGCGATGAGAGCGGCGCGCGACACCTTGTTGCGGTCGAGTTCGGCGATCCAGCGGTCCGCCAGGGCCGCGGGATCCCCGGATGCTTCCCACCCCAGCTCCGCAGCAATGGCCTGAGCGCTGGCCGGTCGCTCGCGGTATTTCTCGCGGCCCAGTGCCTCGAAAAATTGATCCGAGAAGAAGTGACAGTGAGCGTCGTGCAAGGGCATGGGCAGAGTCAGAATGAGTACTCGAAGCCGATGAGTGGCGTCACTTTGTCGCGCACACCGTTGTCGTCGAGCGCGAAGAGCACGTTGACATCCAGCAGCAGCCGCCCGAACGGGTTGACCTTGAAGCCGAGCGATCCGCTGAGCGTGTTGAACGACTCGGTCGAGAACGTCACGTTGGGAAACGTCGACTTGCCGTCCAGCGCATGGAAGTCTTCCTGGTGGAGTCGCTCGGCGTCGATCAAGTAGCGGCCCAGCACGTCGAAGGCGACCGTCAGCCGTCCCGCGCTCAGGTCCGCCCCGGCGGCATAGGTCACCTGATCGGCAAAGTCCTTCGATTGTCCCGTTGCCGGATTGCCCGCCAGGACGCTCGTCCCGTTCCACTGATACCCGACGTTCAGATGGGGCGACACCTTCTGAATCGTGCCCGACACGACGATAAAGGGCTGCAGACCCGCAGCGCCGGTTCCGAGCAGATTGAGGGCATCGCCCGAGGGCACGCGCAGGTCAAGACCGGCGGCCAGCCCCGCCGAGGCCTTCTTGATCACCGAGCCCTTGAGACGAACGACCAGATCACCGAGACCGCCGGCGCTGCCCGACGCGACGAACTCGCGTTGGTTGCCGATGGCTCCGTCCGACTGGCGGAAGAAGTGCGTCAGGGGATTCGTTGTGCCCAGGCGTTGAATCGTCGCATCGGACACGACATTCAGGCTGGTATTGACGATGGGCACGGCGACCGAGACGTCGAGGCGATCGGTCACGCCCACGGTCATATAGGTCACGAACTGATTGACGGTGGCCTCAATCGAGTTCACGGTCGTGACGACATCTTGTCGGCCGCCGAGCAGTTGGGCATTGTCGTGGGTGAAGACAGCCGGCACCGTGTGCAAATCGAGGCCTTCGACCGTGTCGAACGTCACGCGCTGCGAGGCGAAGCCGAATGAGACCTTCTTGAAGCCGATCGTCTCAGCGCGCTCAGTGAGAATGGGTCCGAAGCTTTGAGTCGTCCGGCGAAAAACGCCCAGGTTCGGGTCGAACTCGTAGGTGAACCCTGACGCGGGCGACGGGAGCGGCACCGTCACAAGTTGATTTACCAGTGCGGTGTTGAACTGACTGAAATCGAACTGGAAGTCGCTGTTGAAGTGAGCCGAATGCGGCTGCTCTCCCGGCAGTGTGGCTTCGCTGTCCACGATCAGCCCATGCGGCCCGTAGAGGCCCGTAAACAACGTCGCCAGGTTCGTGACCGGAGATGAAAGACGGTACGGGTCCTGCGCATTGGCCCGCGAACAGGCCACGACGAAGCACAGCATCATCACAAACCGTCTGATCATGTCGACACCTTTCTATCTATCTCCCGATTTCGCTGATGACCCAACCGCTTCCGGATCGGACAAGGGTGAGGGTCTGCTGAGCGTCGCGCGTTTGCTGGCGGCCACCGGCATCAATCACGTCCCGTCGCCGCAGACGGACCACGGCCTCCTGCTCTCGATGCTCGATCGCAAGAATCGAGATTGCGACCCTCTGGGACGAGACCGCGTCGAAGCCCGCCTGGAGGCGTCGCTGTTCATCAGCCGACAGGTTGGGCTTCACGGAGCGATAAATCGCAATGCTCTTGTTCTCGATCGCGCTCGCCCATGTCGCAACCACTCTTCTGATCGCCGAGTCGTCGTCTTCCACGCGCGTTCTGGCGGGGCTCTCGACGGTACGGTTCGAGGGGGGGAGCTCCGGGCGCGAAGGTGCGGGGGCGACAGGAACCGCCGGCGCGGGTGGCGGTGGAACGGCCGACGGGGCCTCTGAGATCTGAGGCACTGACGGCCGTTGCCACCGAGGGCGCCGGACTGGGCACCGACGGTGGCGCTGTCGCGAGCGAGGACGCCGACGGCGACGGCGTGGGCGGCGGGGGCGCGGGGTTCGCCGCGGCCGGGGCCGGCGGCGGCCTGTCGGGAGTCGGCGACGCCGGAAGTTCCTTCTGAATCGGGCGCTCCTCGTCGAGGCTCTTCCGCCGCGGCGGCGCCCCGGTCGCGACGCGGGGTTCTTCCGGGCGTTGACGCGTCAGGCCCTGAGGCGCCCTCTCTTCGGCTCCACCTGTCGCAGCGCCCGCTGCTTCAGTGACCGGTCGCGAGTCGGTGACCCTGGGAGGCAACGTCGTCTGTTCGACACCGGCCGACACCCGCGGAGGCGCGGGCCGGTACCACAGCCGATAGGACATCACGGCGACGATTCCCCAGGCCGCGAGCGCGACGGCGCCCAAGACGAGCGACTTCCTTCCACCCGTCCTCGAGCCGTCGTCTTTGGCTGTGATGTTCCGCTGGCTGCTCTTGGGCTTCGCGCGACCTTCGGCAGGGGACGTGGCCGCGACCGCCTTCATCGCATTCGAGTGACCCGATTCAAGATCGCGCCTGATGCGTCTGAGATCGGCGCGAAGCCCCGCAGCGTCCTGGTACCGCAGCTCGCGATCCTTCTCGAGACAGTTGTTGATCGTGTCCTGGAGCCGGAGGGGGATCTGCGGGTTGAACACCATCGGCGCAACCGGCGAGTTGTTGAGAATCGCCGAGAGGATGACCGCCGAGGTCTTCCCCTCGAACGGGCGGTGCCCGGTCACACACTCATAGAGAACGATGCCCAGTGAGAAGAGGTCGGTTCGACCATCCAGTTGCTCACCGCTCACCTGCTCGGGGGACATGTACGACACAGTCCCTACCGTCAGCCCTTCAACGGTCAGTTCGGCTGTGGTTGCCGTCGCGCCCAGCGGGCCATGAGAGTACAGATGCTTCGCAAGGCCAAAGTCGAGGATCTTGACGGCGCCGCGATCGACCAGGAAGAGATTGGCGGGCTTTATGTCGCGATGGACGATGCCGCGGTCGTGCGCGGCGTCGAGGGCGTCGGCGACCTGAATGCCGATGTCCACGACCTGGTGAATCTTGAGCGGGGCTCCGGCCATGGCATCGCGTAGTGTCTGACCCTTCAGGAGCTCCATGACGATGAAGGGCCGCTCTTCGTACTCGCCGACGTCGTAGATGGTGCAAATGTTCGGATGGTTCAACGCGGAAGCCGCCCGGGCCTCTGCGCGCAACCGCTCAACCGCTTGCGGGTCCTTGCCGAGGTCGTCGGGCACGAACTTCAACGCGACCGGCCGGCCCAATCGGGCGTCCTCGCCGGCGTAGACCACACCCATGCCACCCGCGCCCAGTTGGCCCGTAATGCGATAGTGCGAAATTGTCCGCCCGAGCATGTCTTGCCTTACGGGAACAGGGTCGAGATTATACGGCAACGCTGGCTGGCGCAGAGGAGACTATGTGGGGCCGGGCATCAGGGTCGGGCGCCTGACGTGAGCACCGCCGCCATCGGCAGCTCGAAGCCGCCTCCGCGCCGGTAGGGTCCGAGGCTCTCGACGATGGCGCGGCGAATGGCGGCCGTGGCCTCCGGCGTTTGCGCCTTCAGGAGCGCCGCCGTGCGCACGGCGCCTTCGATGAAGGCGTCGTACAACCCGTCCACCGACTCCAGGCGCCAGGCCAGCGGGATCTGCTCCACGTGCGGGCGGACGAATCCGGCGGCGAGCAGGCTGCGAGCGGCTTCCTCGGGATCGCTGAACCGGAAGAACGGAGGTCCTTCCGGCAGGGGAACGTCCATCCGTCCGTGCGCCTCGATCGCCCGCAGCACGATGCCGAAGCCGACGGACTCCTCGGGCTTCGCCCAGACCGTCAGCGCGCAACGCCCGCCCGGCCGGAGCACGCGACGCGCTTCGGCCAGCGCGGCATCGGGCCGAGCCAGGTGCAGCACGCCGAAGTTGAGTGTCACCGCGTCGAAGCCTTCGTCTGGAAACGCCAGCGCCTCCGCATCACCCTCCTGGAACCGGAGGCCGGGATAGCGGCGACCTGCGAGACGCACCATTTCCGACGAGAAATCGACGCCGACAGCGGAAGCGCCGACCGCCGCAGCTGCAGCGGCGACGTAGCCGGGGCCGCTCGCCACGTCGAGCAGGCGCGTGCCGGATGTCACGTTCGCTGCGGCCAGCAGCCGCGGGATCGTCTGACTCGTCAGGCCGCCGAACGCGTCCTCGTACCGCCCCGCCGCGCGCTGCCAGCCGGATTGCTCGAACGAATGGAAGGATTGCATGGTTCAGGGTTCAGGGTTCAGGGTTCGGGTTCCGGGTTCCGGGTTCCGGGTTCGGACCTCTTGGACCTCTCGGACCTCTCGGACCCCTTATAATCCCTCAGGTTACAACCCGCACGAGGAGGCTTGCTCATGACACGAGTGTTTCGAGGACTTGCATTGATCGCCCTGGCCGCAGCGTTGACGACAGCACGGCCGGCGGCCCAGACCGCGTCGCTCAAGGGCGACTTCCTGAAGGATTGGGCCCAGCAGAAGGACACCCTGGCCAAGATTGCCGCCGCCATGCCCGAGGACAAATACGGGTTCAAGGCGACGCCCGCCCAGCGCAGCTTCGGCGAGCACGTCCTGCACATCGCGCAGATCAACGTGATGGTATTTCAGACGCTCGGGGCCAAAGCAGCGGCTCCGCAAATCGACATGAAGGCGACGTCGAAGGCGGCCGTCATCAAGGCCATGAACGATTCGTTCGACTACGGCACGGCCATCCTCAACGAACAGACCGACGCCACCATGGCCGGCACGATTGCGGGGCCACCCTGGATGGGTCCGTCCACTCGCGTGCGCATGTTCGCTTTCCTCATCGGCCACACACAGGACACGTACGGGCAGATGGTCGTCTACCTCCGGCTGAACGGGTTGGTGCCTCCCGCGAGTCAAAGACCGTAACGGAGGCCAGAGGTTAGAGGTAGAGGTTAGGGGTCACGGCAATGATGGTGCGAACGACCGCACGAGTCGCGATGCTGGTGGTGGCGCTGACGGGCGCCGCCGCCCTCTCCGCGCAGGATCCGCAGAAGCGGATGACGCCGGCGGAAGTGCCCTGGCCGGCGGGAGGCGCGACGGGGTCGCTGGTGGGCAGCTCGGGCGTGTCGGGCATTCAGACGGTCACGCTCAAGGGCGATCCCAGCAGGCCCGGCCTCTATACGATCCTGCTCCGCGTGGGGCCGAACACGAAGATCCAGGCGCACGCGCACCCGGACGACCGCGTCGCGACCGTGGTGTCGGGGGACTGGTACTTCGGGTACGGCAAGGACTTCAACGAAGCGGCGCTGAAGCGCCTCCCGCCCGGCAGCTTCTACACCGAGCCGCCCGGGATGGATCACTTCGCGATGACCAAAGCCAACGGCGTCGTCATTCAGATTTCCGGGACGGGGCCGTCGGGCACGACGTACGCGGATCCGAAGAACGACCCGGCACGAAAGTAACGACGTCACGACGTACAACGCAGAGCACGCGGAGCACACAGAGCCATCAATGCACGAGAAACTCTGCGTGCTCGGCGTGCTCTGTGTTGATCGTCGGATGGTCAGGCGGTGGCGAAGCCGGCGATGATCCGGTCGAGCTGGGCAAGGTGATCCAGATCGTGGCCGGCCATGGTCTCGACGATCACGCGGAAGGTCATGTCGCCGCGCTCGGGATGCGTCACCGGCTTGGACATCGATTCGGGCGTCGTCGATCCAATCAGCGCGAGGTTCCACTCGCGGAGCGCGGAGAACGCGTTGAGCGCCGAGCGCGCGCCGAGGTTGCCGTACATCCCCGCCCAGCGCTCCTGGTCGAACGGCTGGATGACGTGCTTGTCCTCGGCGAGCGTCTGACGCAGACGGAACCCGAACGCGATCTCGCTGTCGGCAAGATGGCAGAGAATCTCCCGGGCGTTCCATTTGCCCTGCGCCGGCCGCCACTCCATGCTGGCAGGCACGAATTGGACAGCCAGCCCGGACAGGTTGGAGGGTGTCTGCTCGATGACCTCGAGCGCATTCTTGTCGCCGAGGAACGACGCATACGGATTCATGCCGGAATTATATATGCCTTCCCATGTGATTCTCACGACCGTTACCGACCAGCCCGGCATGCTGTCGGCGCTGACTCAGGTGCTCGCGCGCCACGACGCCAACATCGCCCACGTCGATATCGTGCGGCGCGGCGGACTCCACGCGGAGATCTACTTCGAGTTTTCGTGCGACGGGCCGATTGACGCCGTCGTGGACGGGCTGGGGGCCGTGCCTGGCGTCCACCGCGTGGAGTTTCCTCCGTCCTTCGCGAAAATTTACGGCAAGCGCATCGTGATCATGGGTGGCGGCGCGCAGGTCGGCCAGGTCGCCATGGGCGCCATCCTCGAAGCCGACCGGCACAACATCCGGGGCGAGCGCATCTCGGTGGACACCATTCCGCTGGTCGGCGAGCAGGAACTGGCAGCGGCCGTGCGCGCCGTCGTGCTGCTGCCGCGGGTGCGCCTGCTGGTGCTCGCCGGATCGCTGATGGGCGGTGAGATTACGCGGGCCGTCGAAGACGTCCGCGCCAAGGGCCTGCTGGTGATCTCGCTGAACATGGCCGGCAGCGTGCCGGACGCCGCCGATCTCGTCGTGTCAGACCCGGTTCAGGCCGGCGTGATGGCCGTCATGGCCGTCGCGGACACCGCGAAGTTCGACATCGTGAAGCAGCAGAAGAGGCGGTACTAGCGGGCCGGGCGGGCCTGGCGGGTCGGACCTGCCCGACCTGCCTGACCTGCCCGACCTGCCCTTACTTCACTTCCTTGAGCAGCGCGCACGCCTCGAGCGAGTGCGCCGGGTCGAGCGCTTCCTGCGCCATGAACACCTTCTGCACGATCCCCTTCGAGTCGATGACGAACGTCGTGCGCCGCGACACGAGGCCGCGCTCGTCGAACACGCCGTAGGACTTGCTGATCTCGCGGCTGGCATCGCTCAGGATGTTGAACTTCACGCCGAGCTTGTCGGCAAACGCCGCGTTCGCCCACGTGCTGTCCACGCTCATGCCGAGGATGACCGTGTTGTTCGTGTTGAACTGTCCCGACGTCTCCTGGTACTTCGCCATCTCGTTGGTGCATCCGGGCGAGAACGCGGCCGGGAAGAACGCGAGCACGACGTTCTTCTGTCCCTTGTAGTCGCTCAGCTTGACGGACTTGAACCCCGGTCGTCCGTTCTCCATCGCCAGGTAGTTCGCCGTGAAATCGGGCGCGGCCTGGCCCGTCTTCACGCTGGGCGGCGGCGGAGGCGTCGCGTTCGGCGCCTGCGCGCGCGCGGACGGCGCGGTCAGCAGGCACGCGGCCATCGCCAACGACGCGGTGAGGTGAAAGTGACGGATGCTCATTGCGTATCTCCTTGATATGCCGACACGTGCCGTAAATTCTCTGGAACGGCGGGCGGGGTCGTCAACCTGCGGATTGTCGGCGCTGACGGCGGGTATTGTCAACCGGCTGAAGGCCTTGGGCGCTCGCACTGAACGCTGTAGAGTGGGTACATGCCACACCCCATAGTGACGGCGGTCATCCTCACAGGCGCACTCGCCGCGCTGCAGGCAGCGCCGGCCGGATCGCAAAGCGCACCGTCATCCAAGACGAAGACGGATCCGAATGAACCCCTCACGATGAACGGCTGTGTCAGCCGAAGCGCGACCGCGGCCAAGGAGTTCACGTTCACGGACAACTCCAGCGGCTTCCAGTACCGTCTCACCGGGAAGGACGTCTCGAAGCTGCTCGGGCAGCCGCTGCAGATCGTCGGCGCCGTGGACACCAGCCGTCTGAAGGTGAAGACCGGACTCTATCCGTCGCCCAACGTCGCCGCGCAGGCCGGCGCGATGGACCCGGGGAAGGCCCACGTCGCCGCGCTCGGCGGCGGCACCACGGGAAGCGGGAACCCCGACCTGCCGACGTTCAAGGTCGCCCGCGTCAGCGCCGTTCAAGGGGAATGTCGGAAATAAGAGGTTCCGGGGGTTCCAGAGGTTCCAGAGGTTCCAGAGGTTCCGGAGGTTCCGGAGGTTCCGGAGGTTCCGGAAGTTCCGGCCAACCGATGAGTTCGAGGCAAGTCCTCACGCAGAACCTCTGGAACCCCCGGAACCTTGAGAACCGCTGGAAACCCTACTCGTCTGCCTCTGTCTTTTTTGCGACCGGCCCGAAGACCCAGGCAATGAAGATGCTGAGGATGTAGAGGCCGATCATCGGCAGCGCGAGAATCGACTGGTTGTACGGGTCGCCGCTCGGCGTCACCACCGCGGCGATGATGAAGATCACGAGCACGGCGTACTTGAACTGCGACGCGAGGAACCGCGCCGACACCACCCCCATCTTGGCCAGGAAGAACACCAGCGTCGGCATCTGAAACACGACGCCCATGATGAACAACATCCTGGTGTACATGTCGAAGACGTCGTCCAGCCGCGGCATGAACGCGAGTTGTGCCGAGTTGAAGCTCGCGAAGAACAGGATGAGCATCTTGAACGCGACGTAGTGGTTGAACGCCGCGCCGCCGATGAAGCCCGCCGACGTCATCAGGATGAACCACAGCGCGAAGCGCTTCTGCTTCAGAAACAGCGCGGGCGCGATCAGCTGCCACACCTGGTACATGATGAACGGCGACGTCAGCACGATGCCGGCGATCAGCGCGATCGAGACGTACACCGAGAACGCCTCGCCGGGCACGGTGTAGATCATCTTGCTGCCGGCCGGCAGGACGCCCCGGATCGGCTTGAACACGAAATCGACGATTTCGTTGATGTAGGCGAACGCCACGACGATGCCGACGCAGATGCCGATGCAGGACCGGATCACGCTCTTGCGGAACTGGTCGAGATGTTCGAGCACCGACGACATCGCGAACAGCGGGCGATCCGGATCCTGCGAACCAAAGCGGCCGAGAGTCAGGGGCACGAGAAACGCTCCGCTTCCATTCTAGCCGGAGCGCTTCGCGACCGCCTGAATCCCCGCAAGCGAGAAATTGGTGATGTGCTCGGCAACGCGGTCGGGGCTGTCGTTGCGCAGGTGAAACTTCGTCCGCAGGCGCGTGCCCATAGGACGCGTCGCGAACAGGATCCACTGCGAATGGATGCTCACGACGCAGCGGGCCACCCGCTCGTCGCCCGGCTGGCAGCCGAGCAGGTCGGCGACGATGGCCGAGAGATCGTCGATGCGCGGCCGGATCCCCTGGTCGACCAGGGCGTCGAACGCGGGCGTCGGATCGGCGATCTCCCGCTGGATCAGCCGCGAGATCCAACTCGTGTGGCCCTCGGCCACGACCCGGCACAGCGACACGTGGATGTAGCGCCGCAGCCGCTCCTCGGCCGGCTTGCCTTCGCCCGCCACGCGTGCCGCGTCGCTCGTGGCGCGGACGGTGTCGATGGCGCGCTGCAGCACCTCGCGATACAGCCCGTTCTTGTCGCCGAAGTGGTAGTTGACGGCGGCCACGTTGGCGCGGGCCGCCCGGCAGATGTCGCGGACCGTGACCTTCTTGAACCCGCGATCAGCGAACAGCTGCGCGGCCGCGCGCAGCACCCGTTCGCGCGTCTCTTCGTCGCGCTGCTTCATGGATCTACAGCGTCCGCTTGAACAGCATCGTCGCGGCCGTCATGCCGATGGCCGAGAAGACCAGCAGGTACAGCAGGTCGCCGCCGATGGCGGCGAAGCCCGTGTTCTTGAGGAGCAGGCTCTTGAACGCGTGCACGGCGTAGGTGAAGGGATCGACCGCCGCGATCACCTGCATCCACCCGGGGAAGCCCTGGGGCGGATACACGGCGCCGCTCGGGAAGTAGAGCAGCGTGTTCAGCACGCCGAAGATCGCGCGCGGCATGAGCGGATCCGTCACGCGCACCATGATCAGGAACATCAGGCTGATGAGGGCGAACGCGGTCACGACGATCACGACCGTCAGCCTGAACAGGCGCATCGGATCCAGCGGCGACGGGATCCCCGCGATGAGGCTCCCGATGATCATGATCGAGATGCCGGCCATGACGGCCTTGATCGTCCCCGAGATGTTGAAGCCCGCCACGAGCTCGAGCTTGGTGATGGGCGTGACCAGATAGCCCTCGTGCAGCCCGCGCGCCTTGTCGTCGATGAAGATGATGCCGCCGCCGATCATCACCATCATGAAGATCGACATCACGATGGACCCGGGCAGCAGGTACTGGACGTACGGGACGTAGGGGTACACCTCGACGACGTCCAGCCTCGTCAGGGCGGACACGCGCGGCGCCGCGGAGGGCAGGTTGAACGCGGACACGACGCTGCCCATCTGCCCCACGAGCGTCGCCGACACGAAGTTGTCCGTGTTGTCCTCGATGAGCGCGACGTGCGGCTCGTTCTTCTGGAGGACGCGCCGGGAGAACTCCGGAGGGATCGTCAACACGCCGTTGATGCGGCCGTTCCGCAGGTCGGCCAGCGCGGCGCCCTGGTCGGCATACTGGACCGTCTCGAACGTGTTCGCGCCGCCGGCCACCGCGCCCGCCAGTTCGCGCACCCGCACGGCCGGCAGGCCGCGGTCCTGGTCGACGACGGCCACCTTGAGGTGCTTGACGTTGCCGCCCATCGCGTAGCCGAGGATCACGAGCTGCACGAGCGGGAACACCATCGAGATCACGATCAGGATCGGGCTGCGGCGGAACCTCCGCAGCTCGCGTTCGACGATCGCCCAGGTGCGGCTCATATGTGTTCTCCCGAAATCAGCGGCGCATCATGAACGCGGAGTCCTGCGGGCTCGCGTCCTGCAGGGCGTCGCGCAGTGCGCGTCCCGTGTAGTGCACGAAGACGTCGTCGAGCGTGGTGCTCTGGACGGCCAGCGAGTTCACCGTGAGGCCGGCGGCCGCTGCGGCATCGAGCATCGCCATCGTCGTCGCCGGGCCGTTCTTCGACGAAATCCGGAACACGGCGTCGTCCGACGTGACGCTCTCGACGCCCGGCAGCGCCCTGAGGCGGTCGGCCCAGCCGGACGGCGGCGACATGAAATTCACCTCGAGCACGTTGTTGCTCGGCACGGCCAGCTTGAGCCGGGTGGGCGTGTCGAGGGCTTTCAGCTCGCCGTGATCCACGATCGCGATGCGGTCGCAGAGCTTGTCGGCCTCGTCCATGTAGTGCGTGGTCAGCAGAATCGTGAGCTGGCGCTCCGACTTGATGCGCTGCAGCATCTCCCACACGTTCACGCGCGACACGGGGTCGAGGCCGGTCGTCGGCTCGTCCAGGAAGAAAATGCGCGGCTCGTGCACCAGCCCGCGCGCGATCTCCACCCGGCGCCGCATGCCTCCCGACAGGTTCTTCACCTGCGCCGTCCGCCACTGCGTGAGCTCGACGAACTCGAGCAGCTCCGGGATGAGCCGCTGCCGCTTCTCGCGCGGCACGCCGTACAGCTTGGCGAAAATCAGCAGGTTCTCTTCGACGCTCAGCTCCAGGTCGGTCGTCATCGCCTGCGGGATGACGCCGATGGACCGGCGCACGCCGTCCGCCTGCCGGACGATGTCGAAGCCGTTGATGACGGCCGTGCCCGACGTGGGCGGCAGCAGCGTCACCATCATGCGGATGAGGGTGGACTTGCCGGCGCCGTTCGGGCCGAGCAGGCCGAAGATCTCGCCCTCCTCGACGTCAAAGGTCAGGCCCTTGACGGCCTC
The DNA here is from genome assembly GCA_963821285.1 of uncultured Acidobacteriota bacterium. Lineage (GTDB taxonomy): Bacteria > Acidobacteriota > Vicinamibacteria > Vicinamibacterales > CAVVIG01 > CAVQJU01. The sequence goes on along the minus strand of CAWGDD010000007.1, from coordinate 229,222 downwards.
GAACTTGCCGTACGACTTGAAGATGTTCCGGACGTCAATCGCAGGCATCACCGCACCGGCAGGAGCACGTACGCCGTCATCCCGACGGCCAGCCGCCGGTCGCGGTTGTCCACGCGCAGCCGGACCTCGAACGTCTTGATGTCGCGCTTCGTGCGGCTGACGTCGCGCTGCGTCGCGAAGGCCGCATCGACGCCCCGGTAGAAGACGCGCCCCTCGCGCTCCTCGCCCGAGGGCAGGCGGACGGTGAGCGTGTCGCCGATCCGTACCCCGTCGATATAGGTTTCCTCGACGTCGGCCCGCACCCACAAGTCGTCGGGGTTGATGAGCGACAGCACCGGCTGCCCCGGCGTGACGACCTCGCCCATGCGCGCGGCGCGGACGTCCACGACGCCGTCGATGGGCGCGTGCAGCTCGGTGTAGGTGAGGCGCACGTCGGCCTTGGTGCGCTGGGCGTTGGCGGCGGCCTGCTGGCTCTGATTGGCCTGGAGCTGGCTGCGCTTCACCGAAATCTGCTCGGCGTTGGCATTGGCCAGCGCGAGCGCCGAGCGCTGCGCGTCCACCTGCTTCTGCAGCGAGTCGAGGCGCGCCTTCGCGGCGTCGAGCGCCGTCCGCGCCTGGTCCAGCATCTGCACGGGCTCGACGCCTTTCTGCGACAGGTCGCGGGTGCGCTCGAACACGAGCCGCGTGTTCTCGAGGTCGGCGACGGCCGCGGCCTGCTGCGCCTGGGCGGCGGCCAGCGTCGCCTCGGCCTGGCGGATCTGGTCGATCGTCTGCCGCTCCTGGAAGCGCAGCGCGGCCTCGCTTTCCTTGACCTGCGAGCCGAGGCCCTCGGCGCTGTGCTGGTAATAGGCGATGTCGGCTCGGAACTCGTCGGGCATGATCACCGCCACGAGCTGGCCCTTCTGGACGGCGTCTCCTTCGTTGACGAGGAGCTGCCGGATCTGGCCGGCGATCTGCGGGCTGACGATCACGTCGTTGGTCGTCACGATGCCGGTGAGGGTCAGGCTGGTCGGGCGGCGGTTCACGTACCGGAAGGCGGCGTAGCCGGCGCCGCCGAGGACCAGCAGGATGAGGAGCGGGCGGACGATCTTCATGTCAAACAACTGTATAAAACAGTTGTTTGACAACTGTCAACCCGGCCGCCGCCGGCGGGGCCGTGACGCCTGTGTATACTGATGCGGCTGTGCTTCGGGATCTTCCACCGCGAGCCCGCTGGTACACGATCGGCGTCATCGCGCTCGGCGCCGTCACCTTTGCCGCGCTCGTGCCCCGGGCGGCGCTCACGCCCGTCTCCCCGCTGCTGTTCTTCATCGTCCTGTCGTCGCTGACGTCCGCGTTCAAGGTCCATTTTCCCATCGCCAGCGGCTCGAACATGTCCGTGTCGTACATCGTGGACATCGCCGCGCTCATCCTGCGCGGGCCGCACGCCGGGATGATCGTCGGCGCCGCCAGCGGCCTCACCCAGTCCACGCTCAACCAGCCGGCCACCAGCCGCAACCCGCTCTATCGCACGCTGTTCAACATCTCGATCCTCGTGCTGACGGCGGAAGCGTCGGGCCAGGTGTATACGTGGCTCGGGGGCACGCCGTCCACGCTCGATCTGGTCGCACTGGCGGGACCGCTGTCCGGCATGGCCTTCACGTACTTCTTCGTGAACACGGCGCCGATCGCCATCGCGATCGGCCTCGCGACCAACCAGAGCGCGTGGCGGATCTGGCGGCAGGACTTTCTGCCGAACGTCCCGAGCTACATCCTCGGCGCAGCCGCCGCGGCCGTCGTGCTGGCAGTGACGGAAAGCTCGGGCTACTGGCTGGCGCTCCTGCTGACGGCCGCGCCGCTGTACCTGACCTACAAGATGTACCGCACGGGCCTCGAGACCGAGGCCCGACAGGGCGCCATCCTCGAGGCCGCCCACGACGCGATCATCACGATGGATTCGCATCTGGCCATCCGCGAATTCAACCCGGCCGCCGAGCAGATGTTCGGGCACCGGCGCAGCGAGATCCTCGGGCGGCACGTCGAAATCCTCCTGCAGCCCGACAGCCGGACCGAGGCGCTCGACGCGCTCGGCCAGTACCTGCACACGGGCCGCGGACCCCTGCTCGGGCGGCAGCTCGAATTCACCGGCACGCGGACCGACGGCACCGAGTTCCAGTTCGAGTTGACGGTGGCCCGCGTCGGCTCGGAAACCCGCCGGGCGATGACGGGCTTCGTGCGCGACATCACCGAGCGGCGCCTCCTCGAGGAACAGCTGCGGCAGTCGCAGAAGCTCGAGGCCATCGGCCGGCTGGCCGGTGGCGTGGCGCACGACTTCAACAACATCCTCATGAGCATCATGGGCTCGGCCGACCTGCTCCTGATGGGCGCTTCCGACGAGCTGGCGCGCGCCGAGATCACGGAAATCAAGCAGTCGGTCGAGCGCGGCGCCGGGCTGACGCGACAGCTGCTCGCCTTCAGCCGCCGCCAGGCGACGCGGGCGCGCCTGTTCGCCCTTGGCGAAGTCGTCGGGGGCATGGAAACGATGCTGCGCCGGCTGATCGGCCCCGAGATCGACTTTCAGATCGTGCGCAGCGGCCAGGTCATGGTTCGCGCCGACCCCGCGCAGATCGAGCAGGTGATCCTCAACCTCGCGATCAACGCCCGGGACGCCATGCCGGAGGGCGGACGCCTCGTCGTCACTGTCGGAGACGTCGACCTCGATGACGCGTCGGCGGCGCTCAACGCGGAGGGCCGCATCGGACGCTACGCTCTGCTCAGCGTGGCGGACACCGGAACGGGCATGGACGACCAGACGCGCGCCAGGCTCTTCGAGCCGTTCTTCACGACCAAGGAACAGGGCAAAGGCACCGGGCTGGGCCTGTCCATCGTCTACGGGATCGTGAAGCAGAGCGCCGGGTACATCACTGTCGCCAGCGAGCGCGGGCGCGGCGCCACCTTCCTCATCTACCTGCCGATCGTCTCCACTCCCGAGACAGCCGAAACAGCCGCCGTCTGATGGCGCGACTCATGCACTGAACGTGCGGGGCTGATGCACAAGGGCCGGGAATTGGCCGATAGAGAGGACACCATGAAGTCTGTCGCGTTCCTTTGCGCACTCGCCGTCATGGCCGCAGCAGGTCGGGCATCGTCCACGACTGTCGCCGCGCCGACTTTCGACGAGCTCGTGCTCCGGGCCGAGAGCGTGGTGGTCGCGAGGGTGGTCGCCACGCGGTCGGCGTGGGTGGATTCGCGCTCCGGCCGGTCCATCGTCACGGACGTGACGGTGGCCATCGAGCAGACGCTCAAAGGCCCCGAGTACGCGCAACGCTCGTTCGAGTTCCTGGGTGGGACGGTCGGCGACGACACGCTGCGGGTCGAAGGGATGCCGCAATTCGCGGTCGGCGATCGCGACGTGCTGTTCATTAACGAAACGGGACGACCGGCCAGCCCGCTCGTCGGGTTCATGTACGGCCGCTTCCGCATCGTGCAGGATCCGCGGTCCGGCACGGATATGGTGCGGACCTACGACGGGCGGCCGCTGGCGAGCACCGAAGACGTCGGCAACGCCAGGCCTCCGGCCCGCGTCGCGCCAGCGCGCACGCTCTCGCTCGCCGACTTCGTCGGAGCCATCCGCGCCAAGGCCCGCATCCAGACTCCGGCCGCCCGATGAACGGCCGCGTCGCGAAGACGGCGCTCGCGCTGCTCTTCGCCGGCACCTGCGGGCACGTGCTCTCGAGCTACGTGCTCATCAACGACAAGTGGCCGGACGGCACGGTGACGATGCACCTGCAGCTCGGTACGTCTGGCCGCGCGTTGAGCGACGGCTCGCCGAGCTGGGGAGCGGTCGCCGAATCGGCGCTCGGCGAATGGAACGGGGTCGTCAGCCGCCTGCAGTTCAACGTCGTGCGCGATTCCTCGAGCGCGAGGGGCGACGGCAACAACATCAACAACGTGTTCTTCTCGAATGACGTCTACGGCATGGCGTTCGACACGAACGTGGTCGCCATCACCACGAACTGGCTGCGGCGCAACGTGCGGGTCGAAGCCGACGTCGTGTTCAACTCGGCGATCGACTGGGATTCCTACCGCGGCGCGAGGCGGCGCGGAACCATCGATTTCCGCAGGGTCGCCCTGCACGAGTTCGGACACGTGCTGGGGCTCACGCATCCCGACGAGAACGGCCAGGCGCTCGCCGCCGTGATGAACAGCCACATCAGCGATACCGACCACCTGACGTCCGACGACATCGCGGGCGCGCAGGCGCTGTTCGGCGGCACAGGCGGCGGCGTCTCCCCGGGAGGGGGGAACGTCGTGGTGTCGTTTCCGCCGCGCGACGAGGCGCTCGACTTCCGCAACCAGCTCGAGGTCAAGTACCGTGACGGGCTGCGTCGAGGGCCGACCTCCACGTCGGTCGACATCGAGGGCGACGTCGTATGGACCTCGGAGTATCTGCGGTACCGCGTCTATCAGTGCACGCACCAGCAGGCCGTGGACCGCGTCGCCGCGCAGATCGACGGCAACGCCGCGCCCGGCGTGTGCGGCGGCGCCGGCGGGGGCACCGTACAGTTTCCGCCCCGCAACGAAGCGCTCGAGTTCCGAAACGAGCTCGAGACCAAGTATCGCGACGGCCTGAGGCGCGGCCCCACGTCAACGGCCGTGGATCGCGAAGGCGACATCGTCTGGACCCAGGAGTACCTGAGGTACCGCGTGAACAGCTGCGGTCATGCCGTAGCGGTGCAGAGTGTCCTGACGCAGATCGACGGCCGCGCCGCGCCGCCCGTCTGTCGATAGTGCGGGACTGCCGACTGCTGACTGCCGACTGCCGACTGCCGACTGCCGACTGCCGACTGCTGACTGCTGACTGCTGACTGCTGACTGCTGACTGCTGACTGTTCAGTCGTCCGCGACCTGGTGTCCGGCAACAACCAGCAGCGTCAGCGCGAGAAACATGGCGCCGGTGAGAAACGGCGTGGCTTCGCCGAAGCGCTGAAGCGATGCGCTGCCCCACACAGGACCCAGCGTGCGGCCCAGGCTCTCCACGGCTCCGGCGGCGCCCTGCACGCGCCCCTGCTCGTCCCCCCGGCCGGCGCGGCTGATGAGGCTCGACACGGTGGGGTGGCCGAAGCCCATGCCAATCGCGAGCGGAACGAGCGCCAGCGCGAACAGCATGATGGAGTGGGCTAACGCCGCCGCGGTGAGCCCGGCGATCGAGAAGAGGATGCCCGCGATGAACGTCGCCTTGTCCCCGGCCCGGCGCACGATGGGACGGATGAGCCCGCCCTGAATCACCGCGCCCAGGACGCCGAATCCGGCGAACAGATACCCGGTGCGTGACGCGTCGAACCCGAACCGCTGGGCAGCGAAGAGCGCAAAGGTGGTCTGGAAGATGGCGAACGAGAACCAGTAGATGAAATCGATGGTGAGCACCCGGCGCATGGCCGGCCGCCGGAACAGCTCCGGCAGATAACCGAGCGGATTGCCAGTACCCGCCCGCGCTCGATGGACCGTTTCCGGCAGCCAGAGCCACGCCATGGCCGTCGCGACCAGCGTGAGCGCGGCGGCGGCCCAGATCGGGGCCGTATAACTCACTTTCGCCAGCACGCCGCTCAGCGCCGGCCCCATGATGAACCCCATGCCGAACGCCGCGCCGATCAGGCCGTACGCACGCGCGCGATCCTTCGGCTCCGTGATGTCGGCGACGTAGGCGCGCGCCGTCGAGACGTTGCCGCCCGACAGGCCGTCGACGATGCGCGCGAGGAACAGCATCGCGATGCTGTGGGCGAGGGCCAGCATCACGAAGCTGACCACCGTGCCGGCGAGGCTGAACACGAGCACGGGACGCCGCCCGTAGCGGTCCGAGATGTCTCCCAGCAGTGGTGCCGCGATCAGCTGGCACAGCGAGAACACCGCGAACAGCAGGCCGATCACCACGGGCGATGCCCCGAACGTCTCCGCGTAGAAGGGCAGGAGCGGGACGATGATCCCGAAGCCGATCAGGTTGACGAAGATGGTGAGGAAGATGATGAGGAGCGGACGGGTCATCGTGTCGCGGGCGCCGTCACGGTACCCAGGCGTGCTCCCTGCCGGTCTCGCGCCGGGGCGTGGTCGAGGTTGGCGAGGCGCAGGCCGGTCTCGTAGAGGAATTCACCGATGCGCGACATCTTGTCGAATGCGATCTTCGACACATCGTCCGTGTTGGCGTGATAGTCCGGATGAAGGCCCGTCGTGAAGAAGATGACCGGGATACCACGCGACGCGTAGCTGTAGTGATCGCTGCGCGTGTAGAGCTGCTCCGGATCCGAGGGATCGTTGAACTCGTAGTCGAGCCGGAGCGGGTTCGCGGCATCGCGGTTGGCCGCCTGCGCGATCTGGTCGAGCTCGGTGCTGATGCGATCGGACCCGACCATGTACAGCGTGTTCGACTCGCTCGCCTTGTTGTCGCGGTTGCGACCTACCATGTCGATGTTCAGCTGCGCGACGATGCGATCGAGGCCGACCGTCGCGTGGTCGGCGTAGTAGATCGACCCCCAGCGGCCGCGCTCCTCGCCTGCGTGCCAGACGAACAGGATCGATCGCTTCGGCCGCGGCCCCAGTGCGAAGGCCCGCGCCATGGCCAGCAGCGTCACCGTTCCCGAACCGTCATCGTCGGCCCCGTTCCAGATGCGATCGGCTTCCGCCCCTGTGGTGATGCGGCCCGGCGACGCCGCGCGGCGCGGCCCCTCCGCCGCGTTCGTGAGCTCGCCTTCCGCGTAGCCGACGTGATCGTAGTGGGCGCCGAACGCCACGTAGGTCTGCTTCAACTGCGGGTCGGAGCCCTCGACGACCGCCACGACATTCTGCGTGAGCTGGGTACGGACGACCTCGTAGTCGGTGTTGACGTCGAAGGCGAGCGAGACACCGTCCAGGCGAAACGCCGGGAGCGCTTCGCGCGCTTCCGCCCTGCGCTTGAGCTCGCTGTACTTCACGGGCGCGCGGCTGAACAGGAACTCGAAGAAGGGGTCGGTGCCGCTGACCTGCGGCGGCACGATGCGGTCGAGGCGTTCGGCCGTGGTGAAGTCAGCCGCGGGAATCGCGTTGCCGCCGCGGCCGGGCGTCTGGGCGGCGCCCGCCTGGTTCTGGCCGCCCCGTCCAGCGCCGGCGGCCGCTGCGACCCCGATGCTCGCGGCGGCGCGCCGTTCCTCGATCGCGTGCCGGCCGCGCCCGTTGAGCAGCAGGCGATTCGCCGCGGGATCAAAGCCGCCGGGCGCGGCGGACCCGCCCGGTCCCTCGGCGCCCAGCCACACGACGGCGGCGCCGCTGACGTCACGGCCGCGATAGCTTTCGTACCCCGCGCGCGGCACGTCGAGCCCGTACCCGGTGAACTCCACACGGTCGAGCGTCACGCTCTGTCGGCCGCCCGTGTTGCGCTGAAACCTGACGGCATCGCCGTCGGCGAAGGTCCGCCGCTCGCCGCCGACCGTGACCGTCACCGTCGAGTGCCGGGCAGCCTTGACGCCGAGAACTCTCACCGTCTGGAAATACGACCCGTTGTCGCCGGCCGGCTTGACGCCCCACTCCCGCAGATGCTGCTGGAGATAGGAGGCCGCCAAGCCGAGGCCCGTCGAGAAGACGGCGCGCCCCTGGAGGTCGTCGGAGGCGATGTAAGACAGCCATTCCTTGAGGTCGCCGGGGTCGAAGGAGGCGGGCCCGCCGGACGACGCTGCCAGGGCGGCCCGGGTGGCCTGGGGGGGTGCAACGGCGAGAAAGGCGGCGACGGCCAGGGCCATCAGGCCGGCTCGGCCGGGATTCACGCAACCTCCATGGGCCTAACTATATGCGACTTGCCATGTTGCAAGACTTCAGGTAAGGTTTTTCAACTGGATCGGCTGCCAGCGTGTTTGCGCCTGCGAACCTTCTTCGCGCCTTCCTGCCCGCATTGTCCACTCTGGATATTTCACTGTCATTAGAGGAGTGTTGATTGGCTGTCCGTCTGTTCGTGGGAAATCTGTCGTACGCCACCACCGAAGCGGAGCTCCGCACGTACTTCGGCGCCGTTGCGCCGCCGTCGCAGGTGGTGCTGCCGGTCGATCGTGAGACCGGCCGGCCGCGCGGTTTCGCGTTCGTGGAGTACCTCGACCGTGCGCAAGCCGAGCAGGCGATTCAGCGCTTCAACGGTCAGCCGTTCAACGGACGGCCGCTGGCGGTCAGCGAGGCGCGGGCACGCGAGGACCGTGGACCCGGCGGCTACTCCGGACCGCGGCCGGGCGGTGGCGGTCCTCCGGGGCCGCGGCCGGGCGGCGGATACGCGCCGCGCCCGTCCTACGGCGGCGGCGGACCCGGATTCGGATCGGGCAGTTCGGCACCATCGTCGGACCGCGCCAAGAACTTCGGCCCCGACGCCAAACCCCAGCGCGGCGCGGCCGCGAAGAAGGGAAAGAAGGGCGACGAGCGACCGCGCGGCCCGATTCCCGTCAAAGCCACCCGCCGGTCGTTCTCGCTCGACGACGATGATGCCACCGCCCCCGACGAGGCCTTGGCCGATATCGACAACTTCGCGACAAGCAAGCCCGAGGAGAAGGAAATCGAGGAGCCCGACGAGCCCGGAGACGACAAGTCGTAGCCGCGCGACCGCGCGCGACTTCGCTCTACCGGGGGTCGGCGTCGTATATGCGGGTGACCGTCGCCTTGCGCTGAGAGCCCTCGATGTCCAGCGTCACGTGCAGCTGCTTGTGTTCGGCGTCGAGTGCGTAGGTTTCCAGAATCTTGCCCTGACCGAGACCGGAAATCTCGCTCACCAGCTTTCCGGCCTCCCACTTCGTCCGCCGTTCCACGTTGGTCGACTCGTCCTTGATCTTCTTGCCGTCGGCTGACAGACGCGTGGTACGGCCGTCTTCGGCCGTGAGGATGATCGTGCTGCCCGACTCGACGATCGTGAGGTGCTCCGGCGCCTTCAGTTCGTCGCGCAGCGCGTTCCGCAGGCGCTGAACGTCTTCGGGATTTCCACCCTCGCCGCGGCCCCCGCCGGAACCGTGCCCGCCGCCGCCGAAACCGCCGCCAAAGCCGCCGCGTCCCCCGCCCTGGCCACCGCCACGGTGTCCGCCTCCACGGCCTTCACGGGGGTCTTCCTTGTCAGCAGGCGGCTTGTCGCTGAGCTCCTTGTTGAGCGTCCACGCTCCGTCGAGCGAGGGCTTGCCCGCTGGGGGTTGTGCGACCTGCGCATATGGCGCGGCAACGGCCGCCGACATCACCAGGAACGCCGCGGGCGCGAGAGCCAGGGGACGCATGGTTCAATTATCGATCGCTCGCCTAAGGAATTCGTCGGCGCGGCGCGAGCAGGGGGAGGCCTTCCCTCACCTTCTCGAACGCCGCAAGCATCTCCTCGATCATCCGCGGCGGCCGGCTCGCCCGCCGGTACACCCACCCGGTCTCGCGCACGAGCTCGTGCCCGTCCACGCGGGCGCAGAAGAACTGGCGCGCGCGCACTTCGCGCGCAATCGCGATGTACGGCACGATGCCGATGCCCAGGCCCGTCTTGACCATCGCCTTGATGATCTCGACGTTCTCGGTGTCCATGACGATGCGCGGCTCGATGTTCTCGCTGAGGAAGAACCGATCGATCACGCGGCGCGTGCCCGACCCGGGTTCGAAGAGCACGAACGGCTCCCCCGCCAGGTCCTGCGCGGTGATGCGTTTGCGTTTCGCCAGCGGATGGGTCGGCATGGTCACGATCAGCAGCTCCTCGCGGAGCACGGGCAACGTGATCAGGTCGGCGTGCTCGACCGGCAGCGTCAGCAGGCCGGCATCCACCTGTCCGGTGCGGATTTCCTCAATCGACCGGCCGGCGGGCGCGACCATCAGCCGGATGTCGAGCTGGGGGTGCATCCGGCGAAGCTGCTTGAGGAGCGACGGAAACACGTACAGACACACCGTCATGCCGCCCGACAGCCGCAGCGTGCCGCGCAGCTCGCGCGTGCGGTCGGTGATGGCGCCCACGGTGTCGTGCACGTCCTGAAACACACGCTGGCCGAGCTGAACGAGTTTTTCGGCGGCCGGCGTCATGCGGACCTGACGGCCCACGCGCAGGAACAGGGGTTCCCCGAGCTCTTCCTCGAGCAGCAGAATCTGGCGGCTGATGGCCGACTGCGAGACGTGGAGCTTCCTGCCGCACGCCGTGAAGGACCCGGTCTCGGCGATGGCCTGAAGGATTTCGAGCTGACGAAGATCCATCGCAGCGAATGTCCTGAGGTTAGAGGTTGGGGATCGGGGTCAATGCCCGGATTTTCTGAAGCTGACGCCGTGCGCCTCGGGACCGAGGTACGTGACGACGGCCACCCCGATCATGATGACCGCGGCGAGAAAGCCCATGGCCTGGCCGTAGCTGAAGATCTCGCCGAGCAGCGATTCGACGTACGGAATGCTCGCCGACAGCGCAGCGCCGAGCTGGTACGCGAAGCCGGGAAAGAAGCCGCGGAAGGCTCCGGGCGAGAGCTCGTTGATGTGCGCCGGGATGACGCCCCACGCGCCCTGGACGAAGAACTGAATCAGAAACCCGCCGAGCGCGGTCAGGACCGTGTTGGGCGCCGCCACCCAGAGCGGCACCGTCACGAGCGCGCAGATGGCCGACGTGATCATCGCGCGGCGGCGGCCCATCCGGTCCGAGTAATAGCCGAACACCAGGCCGCCGAAGATGGCGCCGACGTTGGTGATCATCGTGAGGTTCGCCACATCGGTCGGGGTGTAGTGGCGCAGCTGCTGCAGGAATGTGGGGTACATGTCCTGCGTGCCATGCGACATGAACGCCATCATCGTCATCAGCAGGACGAGATACCCGAACCGGGGCCAGTGCTTCCAGATCGACCGGCGGTACGTGTCCCAGTCCACCTTGTTCTCGTGCCAGGCTTCGGATTCCTTGACGCGCGCGCGGATGAACAGCGACAGCAGCGCGGGCAGGCCGCCGAGGAAGAACATCACGCGCCACGCGACGTCGGGGTGCGTCGCGTGAACCGGGACGTACACCATGCGGAACGCCAGCGCCGCGAGGAGGTTGCCCAGCGCGTAGCCTTCCTGCAGCAGGCCCGACAGGAGGCCGCGCAGCCGGGGCGACGCCGACTCGAGTGCCAGCGACGCGCCGACACCCCACTCCCCCCCCATGCCGATGCCGAACAGCAGGCGGAGGATGACGAACGTCGTGTAGTTGGGCGCGAGGCCCGAGAGCACCGAGATGATCGCGTAGAAGATCACGTTCAGCATCAGGGGCAGGCGCCGGCCGTAGCGGTCGGCGATCAGCCCGAAGATGATGGCGCCGATCGGCCGCGTGACGAGCGCCAGCGACACGGTGAGGGCGATGTCGGGCCGGCTCTTGCCGAAGGCCGTGGCCACGTCCTGAATCACGAAGGTGAGGACGAAGAAGTCGAACGCGTCCAGCGTCCAGCCCAGGAAGCCCGCGAGCACGGCGTTGCGCTGGTTGACGCGCTGTTCGCGCGTCATCACGCTCGAGGGAAGATGTGCGGCGGTGGCCATGCGTTGGGCTCGCATATCATAGACGAAGCGGAGACGCGGCTGCCGCTGCCGACGCTACTGCTGACTGCCGACTGCCGACTGCCGACTGCTGACTGCCATGACTCATCCACGTCAACCGGTGCACACGGTGTACGGGGGCGCGCACCTGTTCAAGGCCGATCTTGCCCGCAAGCTGGGCGGCCTCGCGCTGCGGGCATTCAACGAGCACGCGCCGGACGCGGCCGCCCTGGGCGAAGCCTTCGGCCTCGACGCGGCGACGGCCTCCGCCGTCCACCCGCGCGTCGCCGAGAAGCTGCAGCGCGAGCCCGTCGAGGACTACCGCATCGACTTCGAGGACGGCTTCGGCGACCGCCCCGACTTCGAGGAAGATCGTACGGCGGAAGCGGCGGCCGTGGAGGTGGCGGCCGGCATGACCGGCCGAACGCTCCCGCCGGCCATCGGCATCCGGATCAAGCCGCTGAGCGCGCAACTGGCCTCGCGCGGCATCCGGACGCTCGATCTGTTCATGTCCGCGCTCGTCACGAAAAGCGGCGGCGCGATCCCGTCGCCGTTCGTGGTCACGCTGCCGAAAGTCACCGCCCCGCGCGACGTCGCGGCGCTGGCGGACGCCTGCGACGCCTGCGAGCGGACGCACCGGCTGGCGCCGGGGTCGATCGCGATCGAAGTGATGGTGGAAACGCCGGAGGCCCTCTTCGCGCCGGACGGACGCCTCGCCCTGCCGTCACTGATCGCCGCGGGGGCGGGACGTGTGACGGGCGCGCACTTTGGTCCGTTCGACTACACGGCCGCGTTCCAGATCACGGCCGCTCATCAGGACATCCGGCATCCGGCCTGCGACTTCGCGCGTCAGATCATGCTGGTCGCGCTGACGCCGACCGCCGTTTTCGTCTCCGACGGCCCGACGCCGATCATGCCGGTCGGCCCGCGTGACGCCGTCCACCGCGCGTGGAAGCTGCACGCGGGCAACGTCCGCCACGCGCTCGTCAACGGCATCTACCAGGGGTGGGACCTGCATCCGGCCCAGCTGCCGTCGCGTTATGCGGCGGTCTTCGCGTTCTTTCTCGAGGGCCTGGCGCCGGCGTCCGACCGGCTGAAGAACTTCGTCCAGAAAGCGGCGCAGGCAACCCGCGTCGGCGACGTGTTCGACGACGCCGCGACCGGCCAGGGGCTCCTGAACTATTTTCTGCGGGCCATGAACTGCGGCGCGATGACGGAGGCCGAGGCGGTCGAGCGGAGCGGCCTGACCATCGACGAGATCCGCGGCCGATCGTTCGGCGCGATAGTCGCGGGGCGGCGCGCTCAGTAGGGTCCTTGGTACGTGGTTCTTGGTCCTTGGTCCGTCCCTGGTCCATTGGTCCTCTGGTCCTGAGCGCGATTCGGGTCGGGACCGCCGCGGCGGATGTCAGGACCACGAACACTGGACGGACCGGGAACCAAGGCCCAAGGCCCAAGGACTAGCTCTTGCCTGGCAGGAGCACGGGCAGCGCCTCGCGCGTCCACCCTTCGTCCCATGACATCCGTGCCGACTTGCGCGCGCCGGTCCGCAGGCGTTCGAACGTCTCGTCTGTGGGAAAGTCTTCGAAGAAATCGAAAAGGACGCTCGAGAGCTGCTCGGCCGTGGAAAACAGCAGGCCGTTGGTGCCGTGCCTGACGCGCTCCGCCAGCGTCGCCCCGTAGTCGAGCGCGCAGACCGGCACGCCGGCGCCGAAGAGGTCCGCCACCTTCATCGGGATGTCGAGACCTGACGAAGACCGGTGCAGACAGAGCCCCAGGTCGGCGCTGCCGACCACGCGCGGGTAGTCTTCCGGCTCGAGCCACCGGGTGCGCAGGTGCACACGCCGCGCGGGCAGGCCCGCAAACCGGCGCTCGAACTCGGTACGCCTCGCACCGTCGCCGGTGACGAGAATCACGAGATCCGGAAACCGCACAGACGGGTTCGCCGTCTCCCAGCCCCGGATGCGGTCCTCGAGGCGCAGCACGGCGTCGATGACGACATCGAAGTCCTCGTCTTCCGTCCAACTCGTCGGACAGACGATGAATCCCACCACGCCGGCGTGGATACCCAGCCGCGTGAACAGCGCCTGGCGGTAGTGCTCGCGCTCGACGTGCTCGACCGGCGCGAAGATCGACGCCGGCCGATCGTAGAGAACGTGGGTGTTCGAGAGGCCGAACCGGTCTTTCAGAAACTCCGCCAACCCCCGCGACACGCACAGGCTCGCGTCCGCCTGGCGCGCGTCGTGGCGCTCGAGCCACCGCGCCAGCCGCACCGCCGGATGCCACTGCCCCACCCGGAGCGCCAGGAGCGTGTAGCCGATGTTGTGCCAGTCGATGACGAAGCGGACGCCCTTGCGTTTGAGCGCCCAGCGCGTCACCACGAGCGTCGGAAACGCGGGCGGGTTCTGCACGAGCACGAGATCCGGGCGCGGCAGCCGGCGCAGCGTCGTCCACAGCCGGAAGCTGATACGCGCCGCATCGACGAGCGCGACCGGCGCATAGCTCAGGCTCGGCGCGCCGTGCCGCAGCATCGACGCCGAGAGCCGGTGGACGGTAATGCGTTCGTCCCCCGTGATGGCCCGCCCCAGCGGCGTGCCCTCGAAGCCGACCAGATCAACCTGAACGCCGTGCGCCGCCAGCGCCTGGGCGTGGTACCGCATACGGGCGCTGCGTCCCAGATCTCCGAGGGCGACGACGACGGCTCTCATGACGGGGGTGGTAGCTGAGGTAGGGAATCATTCTAACGCGATTGTCTATTCCGACGGCCACACCTTGCCGCCGGTGATCAATCGGATGCGCCGCTGGAAGGTCACATAGGCCCAAGCCCACTCGCCGAGCACCGCCACGCGGTTCCGGAATCCAATCAGCCAGAAGATGTGCAGGAACAGCCAGAACACCCAGGCGAGCCATCCGGATGCGCGAACGGGGCCGATGTCCACGACCGCCGAACCCCGGCCAATCGTGGCGACGTTGCCGAAGTTGACGTACCGAAACGGCTGGAGCGGCTGCCCCGCGACAGCGCGGGCGACGTTTTTCGCCGCGTGGGCGCCCTCCTGCTTGGCGACCTGGGCGACACCCGGCAGGGGTTTGCCATCCTGCTCGAGCGAGCAGATATCGCCGGCGACGAAGATCTCCGGATGCCCGGGCACGTTCAGCGTCGCCTCCGCCAGCACGCGGCCCGCGCGGTCGAGCCGCACCCCGAGCGACGCCGCGAGCGGCGATGCCGCGACGCCGGCCGCCCAGATCATGGTCTGAGCAACGATACGGACGTCTCCCACCGTGACCCCTTCCGCATCGATCCCGGTCACGGCCGAACCGGTGCGAACTTCGACGCCAAGGCGTTCGAGCGATGCACGGGCCGCGGCCCGAAGGTTCTCGGGAAACGTGCCGAGCAGATGCGGGCCGCTCTCGAGCAGCACGATCCGCGCGGACTCGGGGTGGATCCGCCGGAAATCATCCCTGAGGGACTGCCGGGCGATCTCCGCGAGCGCGCCCGCCAGCTCGACGCCGGTCGGCCCCCCGCCAATGATCACGAACGTCAGGAGGCGCTGCTGCGCCACCTTGTCGGGTTCGCGTTCGGCGGCTTCGAACGCCAGCAGGACCCGCCGCCGCATGTCCAGCGCATCGTCGAGGGTCTTGAGCCCCGGCGCCCACCGCTCCCAGTCGGGGTGCCCGAAGTAGGCGTGCGCCGCGCCGGTCGCGACGATGAGGTAGTCGTACGGCACCGGCTCGCGATCCGTGAGCACCAGCCGGGCCGCCGGGTCGATCGCGCGTACGTCGGCCAGCAGGACCTCGACGTTTTTCTGTCGGCGCAGAATCCAGCGGATCGGCGAGGCGATATCGCCCGGAGACAGTGCCGCCGTGGCCACCTGGTACAGCAACGGCTGGAACACGTGGTGGTTGTGGCGATCGAGGACGGTCACGCGCACGGGCGCACGCGCCAGCGCGCGCGCCGCGTCCAGACCGCCGAAGCCGGCGCCGAGGATTACTACACGGGGTTCAAGGTTCAAGGTTCAAGGTTCAGGGTTCAGGGTTCAGGGTTCCCGGTTCGGGTCTCGGTTCAGGGTTCGAACCGTGAACCTTGAACCCTGAACCTTGAACCCTGAACCGTAAGTGTTTATCGTACTGCCATGCCCGCGCCAGGCAAGCAGCCGCGTACACCCGAACCGTCCGGACCGCTCGGATCGTCGGCCGTCGAGGTGGACACCGCGTGTCCGCTGGACTGCCCGGATGCCTGCAGCCTGGCGGTCACCGTCCGGCGCGGACGCGTCGTGAAGATCGACGGGTCGCACAAGAACCCCGTGACGGATGGCTTCATCTGCGCGAAGGTCCGGAAGTTCGACGAGCTCGTCTACGGCCCCGATCGGCTGCTCTACCCGGCCGTACGCAAAGGCCGGAAGGGCGAAGGCCAGTTCACGCGCGTGACGTGGGACGAAGCGCTGGAGCTCGTGGCGTCGAAGATGCGAGAGGCCAAGGCGCGGTCCGGCGGCGCCAGCATCCTGCCCTATTCGTACGGCGGCTCGAACGGTCTGCTGACGCAGGACAACATCGACGCGCAGATCTGGCGTCGATTCGGCACGTCGCGCCTCGCGCGGACCGTGTGCGCGGCGCCGACCGGCGCGGCGAACATGGCCCTCTACGGCAAGATGGCCTCGGTCACCTATCAGGACTACCCCGAGGCGTCGGTCATCATCCTCTGGGGCGTCAACCCGTCGGCGACGGGCATCCACCTGATTCCGTACGTCCGCGCCGCGCAATCGCGCGGCGCCACGCTGGTCGTCATCGATCCGCGGACGACGGCGCTGGCGCGAACGGCGGACATCCACCTCGCGGTCAAGCCCGGCACGGACGTGGCCGTCGCGCTGGCCATGCACCGTTTCCTGTTCGCGAACGGGTTCGCAGACGACGCGTTCCTGCGCGAGCACACGCGGGGCGCTGACCGGCTGCGCGAGCGCGCCGAACCGTGGACCATCGAGCGGGCCGCGGAACTGGCCGGCATCGAGCCCGCCGCTCTCGAGCAGGTCGCCCGCCTCTACGCCGAGCGCTCGCCTGCGCTGATTCGCTGCGGGTGGGGGCTCGAACGGAACCGCAACGGCGGGAACGCGGCGATGGCCGTGCTGTCGCTGCCCGCGGTGGGCGGCAAGTTCGGCGTGCGCGGCGGCGGCTACTCGATGAGCAACTCGGCGTCCTGGAACATCGAGCGCCCCTGGATCAACGCCAGCGAGCCCGACACGCGGGTGGTCAACATGAACCACCTCGGCCGCGCGCTGACCGAATACACGGATCCCCGGGTCGACGTGCTGTTCGTCTACAACTGCAACCCCGTCGCGACCGTCCCCGATCAGCGGCGCATCGTCCGGGGGATGGAGCGTGAGGATTTGTTCACGGTCGTGTTCGAGCAGGTGATGACGGACACGGCGCTCTACGCGGACGTGGTGCTGCCGAACACGACCTTTCTCGAGGGATACGACTTCGCCAAGGCATATGGACCGATTCATATGGGGCTGGCGCGTCCGATTGTGGACGTCGTCGGCGAGTCGCGGTCGAACGCCGACGTGTTCGGCGATCTGGCGTCACGGCTCGATCTGCTTCAACCTGGCGAAGCGACCGGCGAGCTCGATCTCCTGGTCAAGGTCCTCGACGGGCTGCCGGGCACGATGGGGGCTGACCTGAGCGCGGACGTGCCGCCCACGGCGCCCTGCGGTCCGGCACCGGTGCAGTTCGTGGACGTGTTCCCCAACACGCGCGATCGCAAAGTCGATCTCTTTCCCGCCGAGTACGAATCGTCAGCGCCGATGGGGCTCTACGCGTTTCAACCGGATCCGGCGACGGGCCAGTATCCGCTGGCGCTCATCTCGCCCGCCAGCGAGCGGACGATCAGCTCGACGCTCGGACAGCTGCCCCGCCCCGACGTGAAGCTGCTGATGCATCCGGCGGACGCCGAGGCGCGAGGGCTGTCGGACGGGGATCTCGTCAGAATCTTCAACGATCTAGGCGAAGTGCACTGCCCGCTGCAGGTGGCGCCCTCCATCCGCCCGGGCACGATCAGCCTGCCGAAGGGTCTCTGGCGCCGCAGCACGCGCAACGGCGCGACCGGCACGTCGCTCGTCCCGGATGCGCTGACGGATATCGCGGGCGGCGCGTGCTTCAACGACGCGCGCGTGCAGGTCGCGTCCCTTCCTACGGCGTAAACGCCGCTTTTCCGCCAGACCCGCGGGTCGCGAAAAAGCATCCCCATCGCGCACGGTCGGGTGTATAACGGTCGGCATTCCTGGCCCCGCAGGCCGGGCCCGTCGTCCGTCGTCGCCACGTCGCCGAGGCCAACAAGTGAGACCCGTTGGAGCAAGGGGGGACGTCGTGCCGCTAATTTCCTGGATCGCGGAACTGCTGAGAGCAGGAGCGGGTGCCGTATACCTGCTTCACGCATGTCCCGGCTTATACGGCCCAGGAAGAAGCCGCCGCTGTCCCATATCCATCAACGGTGCTGGGCCAAAGTCGTCATCTGCATCGCTGACGACGTTCCCGTACAGGCGGTGCTCCCGGCGCATTACAGGGTGGACTTCGAGCAACTCCGACTGCTCGCCAACGCCAACGCGCTGCGCCTGGCGCAGGAGGACGAGATCGCGGCGCTTTGCCCCGAGTGCGAAGTCGGCGCGATGCCCCCGTTCGGCGCGGCGTACGGACAGCGGGTGTTCGTGGACCGGTGCCTCGTCGGAGAGCCGGAGATGGTCTTCAACGCCGGCACCCACACGGAAGCCATCTGCATGCACTACGGCGACTTCGCCGAGCTGGCGAAGCCCGTCGTCGGCACCTTCGGACGGCCGCCGCACGGCCGACAAGAAACTCCGTCCGAGGCGCGGCGGCGGCAGCGACCGTCCCGCGTACTCACCACACCGGCGTGGAGAGGTGTCATGAAGAGCAGTCCTCCATTTCCTGGAATCCGCGTGACCGCCAACGGGAACCAGCTGGTGTCGTACCACACGGAAACGCGGATCGCCGACGCGGGCGTCTTCTATCCCATCACGCCATCGACCGAAGGCGGCGAGCTCTACCAACAGGCGTTTGCCGAGGGCAAACTCAACGTCTTCGGCGGCAACACGATCGCGGTGGAGGCCGAAGGCGAGCATGCGGCCCAGGGCGGCGCGATCGCGCATTCGGTCTGCGGGAAGCGCGTCGTCAATTACACCTCCGGCCAGGGTGTCGTCTACGGCGTCGAGCAGTACTACCACGCCCCCGGCAAGTGCTCCACGATGGTCCTGGAGGTTGCCGCGCGCGCGCTCACCAAGCACGCCCTGAACGTGCACTGCGGGCACGACGACGTGTACGGCGCGCTCGATACCGGGTGGATCATCGTCTTCGGCAAGGACGCCCAGCAGGCGGCCGACCAGGCGCTGATCCTGCGGCGGGTGACCGAGCTCAGCCTGACGCCCGGAATGAACGTGATGGACGGCTTCCTGACGTCGCATCTCGAGCGGACGTTCTACAAGCACGAGTCGGAGCTGATTCGCCAGTACCTCGGCGCGCCGGACGACATCATCGAGTGTCCGACGGCGAGCCAGCGTGTGCTCTTCGGTCCGACACGCCGCCGCGTGCCGCAGATGATCGACCTGACGAACCCCGTGCTCCTCGGCCCGGTCCAGAACCAGGAGCACTACATGCAGGGCGTCGTGGCCCGCCGCGACAACTTCACCGAGCCGATTCTCGAGTTCCTCGAGGACGCGTACGAGGATTTTGCCAGGCTGACGGGCCGCGACTACGGTCTCATCAGCCAGTACAAGACCGGCGACGCCGACACCGTCTTCGTGTCGCTGGGATCGGCCGCGGAGAACATCGAAGCGGCCGTCGACTACCTGCGCGAGCACCGCGACGCGAAGGTCGGGTCGATCCACGTGAACGTCTTTCGCCCGTTCCCGGACGCGGCCATCGTCAAGGCGCTCGCCGGCAAGAAGCACGTCATCATCCTCGAGCGCACCGACGAGCCGATGGCGGGCGACAACCCGATGGGGCGCGACATCCGCACCGCGCTCAACAAGGCGCTGCAGCGCGAAGCGGGCCTCCCGGCGATCACGGCCGACCAGATGCCGCGCCTGTTCGCCGGCGTCTACGGCCTGGGCTCGCGCGACTTCAGGCCCGAGCACACGATCGGCGCCTACGAGTACGCCACCGGCACGCGCGCGCGCAAGGACGGCAAGCGCGCGTCGGACGGCGCGTCGTTCATGGTGCTCGGCGTGGACCATCCCTACGAGGTGAAGGCCGACGAGACGCCGTCGCTGCTGCCCGAAGGGTCGATTGCCGTCCGCTTCCACTCGATCGGCGGCTGGGGCGCCATCACGACCGGCAAGAACCTCGGCGCCATCATCGGCGACTTCAACGATTTCCTCTACGAGCGCGACAAGGTCGTCGACGAGCTCGGCAATCCCAAGGAGATCATTCACGTCAGCGCCAACCCGAAGTACGGGTCTGAAAAGAAGGGGGCGCCGACGTCGTACTTCATGGTCGCGGCGCCCGAGCGGATCCGGGTGAACTGCGATCTGCGCCACGTCACGGTGGTGCTCTGCTGCGATCCCAAGGCGTTCACCCACACCAACCCGCTCGACGGCATGTCAGAGGGCGGCTGCCTCGTGTGGGAATCGGAGGAAGAGGGCGAGCAGGCGTGGGAGCGGCTCCCGATGTGGGCGCGCAAGCAGATCATCGACAAGAACATCCGCGTGTTCACGCTGCCGGGCTTCCAGATCGCGCGGCAAGGCGACCGATCGCGGCGACCTCCAGCTGCGCATGCAGGGCAACGCGTTCCTCGGCGCGTTCTTCGCCGTCTCGCCGCTGCTCGCAGGAATTCCGCATCAGCCAGGAGCAGTTCCGGGAGGTCGTCCACAAGCAGTACGTCAAGAAGTTCGGCCGGCTGGGTGAAGGGGTCGTGAAGTCCAACATGGAGGTCATGACGCAGGGGTTCGAGCTCGTCCGCGAGATCCGGATCGGGGAGCTCGAGCGCGCCGGATCGGTCCACCCTGCGCGGCCAGGCGCTGCTGCCGGTCGTTCACGGAACGGAACGGAGACGGGTGCGGCTCGGGATGCCGATCGCACCCGATGCCGGAGGGCCAGCACGAGCGGACGCCGCTGACGCAGCTCGCGTCCTTCGACGCGCTGTTCCGCGCGGGCCTCGGGTACAACCAGCCCGCCTCGCCGCTGTCGTCGCTCGGTGTGATGGCGGCGGGCAGCGGCGACACCGCGTCCAAGTACGTCGCCCGGCGCGAAACGCCGCTCTACATTCCGGAGAACTGCACGCAGTGCATGGAGTGCATCGCGGTCTGTCCGGACACGGCGCTCCCCAACTGCTCGCAGGACCTCGACACGATCCTGCGGACGGCGGTCACCAACTACGTGACCGACGCGGGCGAGCGCCAGAAGATGCTCCGGCTCATGCCGGAGATCGAGAAGCGCACGCGCGAGATGATGCGCGCGAGCCTCGCGAAGGACCCGCCGCCGCTCCAGCAGATCATCCAGAAGGTGACCAACGAGGTCAACGGCTTCTCGCCGGAAGCCAAGCGCCAGTTCTTCGACGTCATCGACAAGGTGCCGATGGCGTATCAGAAGGCGAACGCGATCTTCGCGACGCCTGGAGAAGAAGAGCGCCCGGCGGCGGCGGCGTCTTCTCGATCTTCGTGTCGGACCTCTGCAAGGGCTGCGCGGCCTGCGTCACGGCCTGCGGCGACCACCAGGCGCTGAAGATGGTGCAGGAAACCGAGGACGTCAACGCGGAGCACGAGACCGGCACCGCGTTCCTGGACCTGCTGCCCGACACGCCGCAGAAGTACCTGGGCCTCTACAACGACTCGCGCCCGCAGGACTCGAAGACCGCCACGCTGCGCAACATGCTGATGGTGCGCAGGAACTACGACGCGCTGGTGTCGGGCGACGGCGCGTGCGCCGGCTGCGGCGAGAAGAGCATTCTGCGGGCCATCGCGGCGGTCACCGAAGCGTACATGCGTCCGCTCTACCACGCGAAGGCCGATCGGCTGCGGGCGAAGGCCGAACGAACTCGACAAGGACGGCGTGCAGAAGCTGGCGGAATTGAAGGCGCGGAGCCAGGAGGAGTACGACCTGTTCCGCCAGGCCGTCGCCCATCTGCTCATGGGCCTGGGCGGCGAGGACGACAAGGACACCAAGGCGCGGATCGCCGGCCACGGCTCGATCTCCGACAAAGAGGTCATCGACGCCATCACGGCCGTGATGAGGCAGGAGGCGTTCAACCACCGGGACCTCCAGCCGATCGACGGCCGCCTCGGCAACGGCATGTCGGTCATGGCCATGGCCGCGCACACGGGCTGCAACACCGTCTACGGTTCGACCCCGCCCAACAACCCGCACCCGTACCCGTGGATGAACTCGCTCTTCCAGGACGGGATCACGGTCGGCTGGCTCCTCGGCGAGAGCTTCATCGTCGATCACGGGCGCCGGTCCGTGATCCCCGAGCGGCTGGCCGACGCGCTGATGCACCGTCAGAGCGACGTCGACGTCATCAGCCCGCGCGAGTACTACGAGTACGTCGCACTTCAGCGACGCGGTGATGACCGACCAGGAGATCCTCGAGCTGCCGAAGGTCTGGGTCGTCGGCGGCGACGGCGGCATGGGCGACATCGGCTACCAGAACACCTCGAAGGTGATCCTCCAGAATCGTCCCAACGTCAAGGCGCTGATGCTGGACACGCAGGTCTACTCCAACACCGGCGGCCAGAACTCCGACTCGACGCCGATGCTGGGCGGCAACGACATGAACGTGTTCGGCGCCGCCACGCAGGGCAAGAACACCGAGAAGAAGACCGTCGCCGAAACCTTCCTCGCCGGCCACGGGTCGCCCTTCGTCGCGCAGGTCTCGATTGCCAATGCGCCGAAGCTCTACCGGGCGATCCTCGACGGCCTGGAGTACCGCGGCACGATGTTCATGCAGTGCTTCACCACGTGCCAGCCCGAGCACGGCGTGGCCGACGACATGGCGCTCGACCAGGCGCAGCGCGTGCGCGACTCGCGCGGCGCGCCCGAATTCGTGTTCAACCCCAGGCTGGGCGAAACCTACCAGGAAGCGCTCGACATCAAGGGCAATCCGTCGATCGACATGGATTGGTACGAGACGAAGTTCAAGGGCACCGGCGAGCCGTACCGCTACACGGTGGCGCACTGGTGCGCGACCGAAGCCCGGTTCCGGAATCACCTGAAGAAGATCAAGCAAGGAAGACGCGGCCAGGCTCATCCCGCTGGAAAACATGCTCGTCCGCATCACGCAGCAGGATGTCGTCTACCGGCGCTACCTGGTGCCCAGCCATCGCTCCTACGTGCCGGACTTCGGCGTGTACATCCGGGTGCAGGGAGCCAACGGCGGCGTCGAGTACCGGTCGCTGTCGCGCCAGCTCGTGCTCTTCTGCGTCGAGCGCCGCAAGGCGTGGCGGATGCTGCAGAGCAAGGCCGGCATCGAGAACCGGGAATACAAGGCGCAGCGTTCGATCCTTGCCGATGTCGACGCCGGCAGGATCTCCAAAGAGGAGCTGTTCGCCCGCGCTGAAGAACTGATGCGAGAGCGGCTGAAGGGCCGGGCCGAACAGCGGCAACGAGCTCGAGAGGAGGCGCATACGGTATGAAACGAAGCGCGAGCGCGGCGTGGAGTGGCGGACTGAAGGATGGAAAGGGCACCGTGTCGACCGACAGCGGCGTCCTGTCCGCCGTACCCTACAACTTCAGCAAGCGGTTCGAGAACGAGAAAGGCACGAACCCCGAGGAACTGATCGCCGCAGCGCACGCGGCGTGCTTCTCCATGGCGCTCTCCATGATCCTGGGGGAGGCCGGAATGACGGCGGAGAACATCGCCACGAAGGCGACGGTCTCGTTGGACAAGACCGATGCGGGCTTCACCGTCACCTCGAGCCACCTGGAGACGACGGTGAAGATCCCGAACGCCGACAAGGCCGCTTTTCAGAAGGCCGTCGAGGCCGCCAAGAGCGGGTGCCCGATTTCGAGGCTGCTCAACGCGACGATCACGATGGACGCCAGGCTCGCTTAGGGTGAATGCCGATGGCCGATACGGTCCGCTCGATTCTGCGCGACAAGGGCCACGACGTCTGGTCGGTGAGCCCTGACGACTCGGTGTTGCAGGCCATCCGGCTGATGGCCGAGAGGGGCATTGGCGCCCTGCTCGTGATGGAGGGCGGGGCCCTGGTCGGCATGATGTCCGAGCGCGACTATGCCCGCAAAGTCGTTCTGCTCGGCAAGTCATCGAAAGACACGCCCGTGCGCGACATCATGTCGAACCCGGTGGTGTTCGTTGGGCCGAACGACACCGTGGAGGACTGCATGAGAATCGTCACCACCAGGCGCATTCGCCATCTTCCAGTCGTTCAGGGCGAGACGGTCGTGGGCGTCGTCTCGATCGGCGACCTGGTGCGCCGGATCATTTCGACGCAAGGAGAAACCATCCAGTTTCTGCAGGGCTACATCGTCGGACGGTGATCCGGCCATTGCGACCGTCCAACGACGCGGGCCTGAAGGCCGGCCCTACTTCGCCTGCTGGGGGACGTATTCAGGCGGGAGGGCCGAACCTTCGCCGAAGAAGAATTCCTCCATGTGCTTCGCGACGAGGTCCTGCGCCTCTTTCTGCCACGGCATCAGGCGGTACTCGTTGAGGATCATCTTCATCCGCTCTTCCCACATCTTCCAGGCTTCGGCGGAGATGTTCTCGTAGACGCGCTGGCCGAGTTCGCCCGGCCACGGCGGCGAGTCGAGCGCCGGCAACTCCCGCTGGAGCTTCGCGCATTTCACTTTGCGTCCGCTCGTGTTGCCGGCGGGCGGCTTGGGCGGAGTGGGTTCGCAGGCATCAGCCATTTGGTGATCTTACCATCGGGACCTCGGGATCGATGGCGAAGCCCAGACACGCATGGGCGTCCCGCAGGGATTGTTCGGCATCCGCCGACGTGACGCCCCGGGCGAAGATAAACCCGAGGTAGCTGGCGCCCTCCGGCAGCGGCACGAGCTTCTGGTCGGGTTTGGCCGTGATCCGCACGTCGTCGATGCCCCGCACGGCCCTGGCAGCCTCGACGCCCTCGACGCCGCGATAGATGCCCGGCTGCGGAATGGGAATCATCATGACGCCCGACGCCGCCGCCTCGCGCCGCCAGTCCTCGGGCGATTCGCCGAGCGCGTGGCGCAGCAGAAGCTCCTCGAGGGAGATCGAGCCGGGCTTCCCGCGCGCCTCGTGCTTCTCGAACCGCAGCGCGCCGGCGCACAGCCCGCCGATGGGCCTGGCCGCCACTTCGAGCACGTAAACGCCGTGGTCGTTGACGCGGCACTCGGCATGAATCGGGCCGTGCGTCAGGCCGATGGCGGCCGCGGCGCGGGCGATCGCGTCGACGATGTCGCGCTGCATCGGCTCGGGCGCGAGCGACGGCGTCACGTAGATCGTCTCCTCGAAGAACGGACCGTCGAGCGGATCGGGCTTGTCGAAGAGCGCCAGCTCGTACAGCGAACCGTGATGCAGAAGCCCCTCGAGGGCGAACTCCCATCCCTCGATGAAGCCCTCGATGAGGATGCCGTCATGCGCCTCGTCGCGCTCGGCGCGAACGTCGGGCGAGGCGAGGAGTTTCCGCAGGCGCTGGAACGCCTCGACAAACGACGCCTCGTCGTCCGCACGCATGACGCCGCGGCTTGCCGACAGCGACAGCGGTTTGACGACGCACGGGTATGTCAGGCCGGGGGCGAGCTGCTCCGGGTCGGCGGCCGCATCGGTCGGGAAGAACCACGGCACGTGCAGATCGCTGTCGCGCAGCCGTTCGCGGGTCAGCAGCTTGTTGCGCGCGACAGCCGTGGCCATGGGCTGGTGCCCGGGCAGTCCGAGCGCCTCGCCGACCAGGGCGGCGATCGTCGTCGGGCGGTCGCCGACAACCAGGATGCCGTCGACAGGATGGGTGCGAGCCCGCTCGAGGATGACGGCAACGGATCGGTCTTCTTCGTGGAACCGCACCGGGATGGCCGCGTCCTGCCACGGGTCCTCGAGCATGTCGCAGCGGTCGGTCGCGAAGACGAGATCGGCGCCAATCCGTGCGGCGGCGTCGCCGAAACTGCGGGTCTGGTAGCCGGTGGTGGTCGCGAAGAGAAGAACGCGGCGCGCGCCCATCACACGAGGCTCAGGTGATCGGGGTCGGGTTCGGCGCAGCAGTACCACGGCTCGCTCAGCTGCGGCACGGCTCTCCGCTCGCGCCGCGGCCCCACGTGCCTGGAGGGTCTGCCGGCCCGCTCGTACGCGATGGCCCCGATCTCGTCGAACATCGCCCGCCGATCGGCGGCAACCCTCACGCCGACCAGCCGGCCGATCTCGCGGTGGAGATCGTCCACCCGAGGATCCGGATGCACCCAGGGATACGCGAGCGTCTCCGCGTCGAACGGCCCGATACGCGCCTGCACGTCGTCCAGCTCGAGCAGCCGGGACCCTTCGGGGATGAGCAGGCGAATCGCCAGCTGGATGGGCGCCACATGGTCGATGAGGTCGAGACGATCGATGAGATCGAGCAGATCGCAGTAGCCGCCGAGCGTGAGCCACGGGTGGAACGCGACGAACGTGGGCACGAAGGTCAGGCCCGCCTCGCGGCACACGGCGACCGCGTCCACGAAATCCTGACGCGTGTGGCCCTTCTCCAGCATCCGCAGCACCCCGTCGTCAATGGATTCAACCGCGCTCGTGACGAAGGCGCAGCCGCTCGCGGACAGCCTGGGGAGCAGGTCGCGGTGGCGCAGCAGGTGCTCGACCTTGATGGTGACGTCGTAAGTGACGTCCGGATGCGCTGCGTGCAGCGCGTCCACCACCCGCATCGCGTGCGTCGGACCGTTGAAGAAATCGGGATCGCCGAAGGTGATGTGTTCGGCCCCGGCCTGGACCTGGGCGGTCACGTCGGCCAGGACGACCTCGGGCGGCACGATGCGAAACTGGCCGTGGTAGATCGGCACGACGGGACAGTGCCGGCAGAGGTGCTTGCACCCCCGGCTCGCATCCGTCGATCCGACGACCTTCTGCCGCCCATCGCCCATGTGAAGCACCGCATACGACGCCGGCGGCGGAAGCCCCCGGCGATCGGGCACGAGGTAGTGAATGCGCGGGAGCGAGGCGCTCTGCGCGGCCGGGCTGCCGTCGTCTGCTCGCGTGGCGTACGTCGTCAGCTCTTCCTCGAACTCGCCGCCAAACACCGCATCGACGCCAATCGACCGGAGCCAGCCGCCGTTGAGCGGTGCGTACAACCCGTACGCACAGATACGAGCGGACGGGTTGATCTGCCTGACTGTGCGGATGACCGGGCCGGCCAGGCGGGTCGCGGTATGCATCGGCAGGTGAAAGCCGACCAGATCGGCGCCTTCGATGCTGGCTCGCTGCAGCCGTTCCCTGGTCACGTCGGCGCAGACGACGTCCCAGCCCGCGCGGCGCAGCCAGGCGGCCGGCGACGCCAGGCCGTACGGCTGACGCCCCAACTCGTACGTGGAAATGAGCAGCGCACGCATGCGGGTCTCCGGAACATTCTGTCACAGTGTCTGCTATGCTCCGTCCGGCTCAGGCCGGACGCGACAGAAACCATGGCGACAAAGCATCCACCCGGACTCTACGTCCTGTTCTTCACGGAGCTGTGGGAGCGCTACAGCTTCTATTCGATGATGGCGATTCTGTCGCTCTACATGAACGAATCGCTGCATTTCGACATCGCGCGTGTCGGGCGCGTCTACGGTTTGTACACCGCGGGCGTCTACATCCTCCCGGTCGTCGGCGGCCTGCTGGCCGATCGACTGCTCGGTTTCAGCCGGGCGATCATCGTGGGCGGGGTGCTGATGATGCTCGGCCATCTCGTGCTGGGCGTCGAGGCGCTGCCGTTTTTCTACTCCGGCCTCGTGCTGCTGGCGTGCGGAAGCGGGCTGCTCAAGCCCAACGTGTCGACGCTCGTCGGCAACCTCTACCGCGACCGTCCGGAGCTGCGCGACCAGGGTTTCAACATCTACTACATGGGCGTGAATATCGGCGCGTTCGTGTCGCCGCTGTCGGTGGCCTGGCTGCGCGCGCACTACGGCTGGAGCGTCGCGTTCATGTCCGCAGCCGTCGCGATGATCTTCTCGCTCATTACGTTCGTGGCGTTCAAGCACCACGTGGCGGAGGCGGGGGTCAAGGCCGACAAAGGGTCCGCGGACTCCAGGGCGCTTCCGCCGGATGAAGTCCGCTCGCGCGTCGTCACGCTGATGGCGATCTTCGGGATCTCGCTGGTGTTCTGGATCGCGTTCTACCAGATCTTCTATACGTTCACCTTCTGGGCCCGTGACAACACCGCGACGTCGTGGGCGCCTGAAACGTTCCAGCCGTTCGAACCGCTCGGCGTCATTCTGCTGTCCCCGGTGCTCGTGGCCCTCTGGGCGTGGCTGCAGAAGCGCGGATCCGAGCCGTCCACGCCGGTGAAAATGCTGATCGGCGTTTTCTTCGTCGGCGCCGCGTTCAGCCTGCTCGGCTCCGCCGGGACCCTCGGCGGCGACGCGGGCCGCGTGTCGCCGCTGTGGCTGATCTCGGCGAACCTGCTCATCGCCGTCGGCGAAATCGCCCTCAGCCCGATGGGCATGTCG
The DNA here is from genome assembly GCA_963821285.1 of uncultured Acidobacteriota bacterium. Classification (GTDB taxonomy): domain Bacteria; phylum Acidobacteriota; class Vicinamibacteria; order Vicinamibacterales; family CAVVIG01; genus CAVQJU01. The sequence goes on along the minus strand of CAWGDD010000007.1, from coordinate 201,124 downwards.
CTCGTCAACAGCCTGTCGCCGCCGCAACTCCGCGGCCTGATGATGGGCGGCTGGTTCGCCAGCCTCGGCCTCGGCGGCTATCTGTCGGGCTACGTCGGCCGCTATCTGGGACGCCATGCCGCACAGCCGGTTCTTCTTCATGGTCGTCGCGATCCTGATCGCCGTCGCCGTGCCGCTCTCGCTCCTCACCCCTCAGATCAAGAGAACGATCGCGCGCGCAGAGGGGTGAGCGAATTGGTCCTGTCATTTGCATCTGTCTCGTTGTGCAATTGCCAAGGGAGATGACAGAATGACCGATGACCAATGACCAGATTTTAAGATCCGCCCATGGCCCTAGAGGAATACCGGCGAAAACGCGACTTCAAGAAGTCGCCGGAACCGGAAGGCAAGGTCGCGAAGAAGAAAGGCAAGGCCCTCTTCTTCTGCGTGCAGAAGCACCTGGCCAGTCACCTGCATTACGACCTCCGGCTGGAACTGAACGGCGTCCTGCTCTCGTGGGCCGTGCCGAAGGGACCGTCGCTCGACCCGAAAACCAAACGGCTGGCCATGCACGTCGAAGATCACCCGATCGAGTACGGCGAGTTCGAGGGCGTCATCCCCGAGGGATACGGCGCCGGGATCGTGATGCTCTGGGATCGCGGGACCTGGACGCCCGAATCCGACGACGTCGAGGCCGCGCTCGCAAAGGGTGATCTGAAGTTCACGCTTAACGGCTACAAGCTCAAGGGATCGTGGGTGCTGGTCCGGACCAAGGGCTGGCCCGGCGCGAAGACCGGGCCGGGGGGCAGCAGCAGGAGCTGGCTGCTCATCAAGCACCGCGACGAGTGGTCCGGCGATCTCGACATCACCGAGTTCGCGCCCAAAAGCGTGAAGAGCGACGGCGACTTCGAGGATATCCTCGCCGAGGACACACCGGCCATCTGGATCTCCAAGGGGCCGACCAAGGGCGGCGAAGCGGCCGCCATGCTGGCCGGCGTCATCGAACGGGCCGCCGCCATCAAAGCGAAACGGCACAAGCGATAGGAGTGCACGCATGAGCGCCACGCGCCGCGAATTTCTTCAGGCGGGTTCCATCGCGATCGTCGGAGGCACCTTGTCGGCGGTGCCGCTCGGCGCGGCCGGGCAGACGGCCAGCCGGACGGCACGCGATCTGGGCGCTGTGAAGGCGCTCGTGTTCGACACGTTCGGCACAGTGGTCGACTATCGCAGCACGATCATCAGCGAAGGCGAAGCGCTCGGTAAAGCCAAGGGCCTCACCGTCGACTGGGCAAAGTTCGCCGACGCGTGGCGCGGCGCCTACGCGCCCGCGATGGACCGCGTCCGCAAGGGTGAGCTGCCCTGGACCAAGCTCGACGCCCTCCACCGCATGATGCTCGACAAAGTGCTCGCCGATTTCAACGTGAAGGGCTTGAGCGAGGCCGAGATCGACAACCTGAACCGCGTCTGGCACCGCCTGAAGCCGTGGCCTGACGCCGTGAGCGGCCTCACGCGCCTGAAGAAGAAGTTCATCATCGCGCCGCTCTCGAACGGCAACGTGTCGCTGATGACCGACATGGCCAAACACGCCGGGCTGCCCTGGGACCTGATCCTCGGCGCCGAGCTCGCGCGGCACTACAAGCCCGATAAGGAGGTCTACCTCACGGCGGCTGACCTCCTGAGCCTCAAGCCCTCGGAGCTCATGATGGTCGCGGCGCACCAGAACGACCTGCGCGCCGCGCGCGGCGTCGGGTTCAGGACGGCGTTCGTTCCACGTCCTCAGGAAGGGCCCAACGGCGAGAGGAACTTCACCGCCGATCCAGTCTTCGACGTCGTGGCGCAGGACTTCAACGCGCTGGCCGCCGCGATGGGGGCCTGACAACGACGTGGAACGCAGAGAACGCGGAGCCCGCAGAGATGTTTTCTGTACAAGAGATTGAAGATTCTCCGCGAGCTCTGCGGCCTCTGCGTTCCACGTCGTGATCACTAGCTGTCGCTGAGCAGGCGCCGCGACAGAATGCTCCAGAGCGCGTAGGCGAGCCGCAGACGATCGTGGCGGGCGATCTCCCCGGTCCAGAACTCGCCGCCGACCACCTCACAGTGGGCGGGCACGTCACCGGCCAGAAGCGGCTGCTTGTGCTCCTGCGCGTACCGCTCGAGCACGGCGGCGGCCGGCCACACTGTGTTGGTGATGACGACGTCCACGTGACGGCGCGTCGCGTCTTCGATACGGGCGACGGCCTCCGCCGCCGTGAAGCCGGCCATGCCGCGGCCTTCCGTCAGCAGGTTCGCGATGAAGATGATCGGCCCGCGCATGCCGGCCAGCGCCTCGGCCACGCCGCGGACCAGGAAGATCGGCATCAGGCTCGTGTAGAAGCTGCCGGGCCCGATGACGACGGCGTCGAGCGTGCTGATGGCGGCGGTGACCGCCGGGTGAATCGACACCGGCGGCTCGAGCCAGATGCGCCGGACCAGGCGGCCGGAGGACTGCCCCGCGTCCACTTCCACCTCGCCGCGGGTGACCGAGCCGTCGCCGTACTCGGCGCACACCGACGCCTGTTCGACCGTGACCGGCCAGACGTGCCCCCGGCAGCCCAGCAGCGCGCTCAAGCCGTCCACGGCATCGAGGAAGTCGCCGCTGTACTGCTGCATCATCGAGAGCAGGAGGTTGCCGCCCGTGTGGCCGCCGAGCTTCGCGTGCTCGAGCATGGGGAGCCGGGCCAGCAGCACGCGCCGCGCCTCGCGCGCGTTCCGTGACAGCGCGAGCGCGCATTTCAGGATGTCGCCCGGCGGCAGGACGCCGAGTTCGTCTCGCAGCTGCCCGGAACTCCCGCCGCTGTCGAACATCGTCACCACGGCGTTGACCTTCAACCAGGGATTGTTCTTGAGCCCGCCGAGCACGCTCGGCATCCCGGTACCGCCGCCAAAGCACCCGACGTTCAACTCGCGAAGACGCATGCGCTACATAATACTCATATGCCCGAGATCCCAGCGGCCGTGCGGACACTCGATGGCGACCTGCGCGAGGTGTTCGGCGCCCGCGTCCGGTCGGTCGTCGTTTACGGAATCCATGCGCGCGAAGCCGAACGCCGCCACGCCGGCGACGGCCATGGCCACGGAGACCACGCCCCGCTCGTGCACACGCTGGTCGTCGTCGATTCGCTCGCGTCCGACGACCTGCGGACCTGCGCGGTGCGCCTGACCAAGTGGCACGACCTCGGCCTGGCCACGCCGCTCCTGCTGGCGTCGGACGAGTTCGCGCGGTCGCTCGATGTCTTCCCGTTCGAGTTGAGCGCCATCCTCGCCGACCACGTGGTCGTCTCGGGCACGAACCCGTTCGAGGGCCTGAGTGTCGAGGCCGCCGACCTGCGGCGGGCCTGCGAGGTGCAGGTGCGCGGCCATCTCCTGCACCTGCGGCAGGCCTTCATGGAAACACGCGGACGGGCCGATGCGCTCGCGGTGCTGATCGTGCGATCGGCGCCAGCCTGGGCGTCGCTGCTGCAGAACGTGGCGCGCCTCGACGGGCACTCGTCGCACGATCGGACCGCGGCCGCCCGCCACGTCGAGCGCCTGCTCACCGTCACCAACGGCGTCGAAGAGGTCGTCAAGCTCGTGGGCGTGCAGGAAATCCCGTCGGCTGAAGCGCTGCGCATCTTCCCCGGCTATCTCGACGCGGTGGAGCGGCTCACGGCGTACGTGGATCGGTGGAAGACGCGATGAGCCGCCGCGGGCCGCGTCTCGCCGTGCGTTTCGCTGTGCCCTTTGCCCTCTGCTCGTTGCTCTACGCGACGCTCCATGCCACCGACGCGCCGCCGGAGCTCGTCGCGCCCGTGAACGACTTCGCGCACGTCATCGACGCCAGAAGCGCCGCGCAGATCGATCAGCTCAGCCGCGCACTGAAGGCCGCGAGCGGCGACATCGTCGTCGTCGCGACCGTCCCGACCATCGAAGGCTACGGCGACATCCGCGAATACGCCGTGAAGATGTTCGAGAACCACGGCCGGGGCATCGGCGATAAGGAGAAGGACAACGGGCTGCTGATTCTCCTCGCGATCAAGGAGCGGAAAGTCTGGGTAGAGGTCGGGTACGGGCTCGAGCCCTGGATCACGGATCGATTCGCCGGCGAAACGAGCCGCCAGTACATGGTGCCGCAATTCCGGAACGGCTCGTATGGCCTCGGCCTCGTCGCGGGCACCTCGCGCATCGTCAACCGGATTGCCGACGGCCGGCAGGTCCGGCTGGAAGGCGTGGCCCGCGAGCGCGACAGCTCAGCCAGGCGGCGGGTCGATCTGGCCGCTCCTGCCGATTCTCATCTTCATCGCCATCCTCATCATCAGCCGCATCGGCCGCGGCGGCGGGGGCGGAGGCTTTCCGTTCTGGGCCCTGGGTCCGTGGAGCGGATGGTCGAGCGGCGTGGGGTCCTTCGGCGGCGGACGCCGCGGCGGCGGGGGCTTCGGCGGCGGGTTCGGGGGCTTCGGCGGCGGGGGCGGGGGCTTCGGCGGCTTCGGCGGAGGGGGAAGCGGCGGAGGCGGAGGCGGTTCAAGCTGGTGAGGGAGGTTGTAAACTGAAACCATGAAGACCACACGTCGATTTGCCGCACAGATCTTCCTGCTCGGGTTCGTCGCGTTCTCGGTGTCCGGCTGCTCGTACAACAAGTTCGTCAGCCAGGAGGAAGCGATCAAAGCGCAGTGGGCCCAGGTCGAGAACCAGCTCCAGCGGCGCAACGATCTGATCCCGAACCTGGTCGAAACCGTGAAGGGCTACGCGTCCCACGAGGAAGGCGTCTTCAAGGAGATCGCCGAGTCGCGCTCGCGGCTGCTCGGGCGCGAAGTCGCCCGAGGAAACCATCACCGCGGCCAACCAGCAGTCGAGCGCGCTCGGCCGCCTGCTCGTCATCGTCGAAAACTATCCGAACCTCAAGGCCAACGAGCAGTTCAACGGGCTGATGGACGAGCTGTCGGGCACCGAGAACCGCATCGCCGTCGAGCGGATGCGCTACAACGAGCGCGTTCAGGAGTATCAAACGGCGAAGCGCCAGTTCCCGTCGAATATCACCGCGAAGCTGTTCGGGTTCAAGGAATATCCGTTCTTCGCGGCGCCCCCCGAAGCGAAACAGGTGCCGAAGGTGAACTTCGGGAAGCCCGCCTCGTAGACATGTGACCGTCCCGCTGCCGTGGGAGCGGCTGCTGTGGAACGCCCGCCCCACGCCCCTCTTGCCGTGGCTTCACCTCCGCCGTGATCGCTACGTGCTCACGGACATGCGCCTGGTGCGCATCTCCAGGACCGGCGTCGACGAGCTGGCGACCTGCGACATCGGCGAGGTCGCCCGGAGTCAGACGCCGCTCGAGCGTATCCTCGGCGTCTCGACCCTCGAAGTCCGCCATCGTGATCGCGCCCGGACGCTCGTCATTCGCGGCGTCAGGCGTGCGCCACAACTCGCGGCGCTGATCGAACTGCTGGCCACCGATCCCGTCGCGCGAGCCAACCCGCGAGCCGTCGGGGCCGCGCTCGCCGTGATGACCTGGGAGCCGAGGATCCGGACTCCGGGCGCACGCGCATCGCTCACCGGTATCGCCGCCGTCATTTCCACGGCCGCCATCGCGTTCGGCGTCGTCACCGGCGTCCATGGCACCAGCGCGCCGATCAGCTACCCCGCCGACGATGCGATCTATCCGGGCGGGCGGAAGAGGGACCACGACGAGATCGTGCGGTTCATGGAGCAGCGCGTGATGCCGTGGGCGCGCCAGGCGCTGGCGCCCATCGTGGGCGCGCCTGACCTCGTGACGTGCCACACGTGCCACGGCGCGGACGCCGGGGACGCCGGCTGGCACATGCCGGCGGTCGCGGCGCTGCCGAGGCCCGCGGTGCGCCTCGCCGGATGGGAAAACTACGGCGGCACGATGGACGACCAGATGCGCAACGCGATCTACGGGTACGGCGCCGAATCGGACCGGGCCTCGCGCGCCGCTTACATGCGCGAGGTCATCATGCCCGGGATGGCGCAGCTGCTCGGGCGGCCCGCCTACGATTTCACGCAGCCGTACGCGTTCAACCGATCACACTTCACGTTCGGGTGTTATCACTGCCACCGCGTTAAATAGGTCCAAGAGGTCCGAGAGGTCCAATGGGGCCACGAGGTCCAAGCGGTCCGATGCGCCACGAGGATCCAGCCAGCTCACGCTGATCAGGGCTTTCCCGCGAGCGGCACCAGGAGCATCACGAGATCTTCGTCGGCGCCGACGCGCGTCGTGTGACCTTTCCCCGTCACGTCCTCCGCCAACAGAACCCGCCCCGGCGCGAGCTGAACCTTCTTCCCGCCGACGACATCGACCTCGCCTCGTCCGCTCACGATAATCACGTACTGGCGCTTCGACGCCGGGTGGCCCGCCCACACGAAGCCGCGTGGCCAGCGGAGGAACTGCGCGGCGGTCACTCTCACCGATTCCGAGTCGTTGAGTTCCGGGTGCAGCTTTGCCGGCCGCCATGCGACCTCGGTGTCCTCGGCGTGCGACTGACCGTCGGCGCCCGTGTAGAGTCGCGTGACGGTCGTCGTCACCTGCTTTTGGGCCGCGACATGTCGCTCGCTCGATGCGACCGCAAGGCTGACAAGGACGACGACGAACACGAGTCGCGTGAACAGGCGCATGGGACCTCCGTGCGGTGATTGTAGACGTTCAGCGAGGCGTCAGCGTCAGGGTCGTTTCGGCCGCGGCTTCAACCGCGGCATCGCTGAAGGCCATCGGGAAGTATTCGCCGGCCGACCAGGGTTTGGCGAGGTCGGCGAAGTGGCGGCTGCCAGGCGCGCCGGACTGGCCCGGAGCGTTGGTCCAGACCGAGCGATCCCAGTTGGACAAATCCACGATCTGCCTGAACGAGGCGCCGCCGGTCACATCAGTCGATGGAAACGTCGACATGACGGTGTCGCCATAGCCGGCTAGCTCGAACGGGCCGACGTTGAATCGACGTCGGGCTGCCTGCGAAATCGCAAGCGGGTGCTTGAAGATCAGCGTGTGCAGGCTGCCCCAGGGCGCTGCACGACCGTCCGTGCCGGCGGCACGCCCGCGATCGACCGCGGCGGCCAGCGCCTCGAGCAACAGGCGATCGCGAGCCCGGACCGGATCGCCGTCGAACCACGCGCGGGACGGCTTCGTCACCGCCGCAACGGGCAGGCCCGCCCGCGCCACGTAGTCGTTGCGCAGGTCAGGAGCCAGGCGCGATTCGGCCAGCTTCGACACGAACGCCTCTTCCCAGAACACGTACAGCGTAGCCGCTGCTGAATCCGCGGCGATGCGCCTGTCCCACTGCAGCAGCGACCTGCGTGCCGCCTCGACCTCACTTCGGTCCGCCGCGAGATTCGCGAGCAGGGGCACGAGTTGTCCGGCGTTCCATGCGGTCGTGTCGAGCTGAAGCCGTTTGAAATCGTCAACCGTGTGCTGGCGAGTGTCACCGAGCCGTTCTTCAAGACGGTTGGTCCGTGCGATGTTCTGATTCGCGGACACGACGAAGCCCCCGTCCGCTTGTGCCAGCGCGTGCGGCATTTCGTCGGGGCGGCGCCATCCCCGCCACTCGAACGCTCCCGTCCCAGCCGGGCGCCGGCAGCGCGCCGTCCCAGCCGCTCCGGATGGGCAGCAGGCCCACAGCCTGGCGGCCTGACGCGCCGTCAACCGCGGCGTAAACGACCTCGACGGCCGGCAACCTCCACCGCGCGAGCGATGCGCGGAAACTGGACGCGGAATCCGCACGTGCGAGCGCAAGCGCCGCCAGTTCACCTGCCGTGCCAGGCTCGCTGCCGGACCACTTCACCGAGAACGCCAGATGGCGCTCGGAATCGGTCGCCACGATCACGCCGTTTGGTGTGTGCTCGCGCTCGAACGGAAACGGCTTCGCCTGGCCCTTCATGACGATCGGATCGGGCACGACGGTCGTATTGGCCCATCGTCCGCGGTATTCCACCTGATGCGCGTTCGCCGGGTTGACGTGCTCGACGTACACGTCGGCGACGTCAGCGGAAGACGCCGTCATCCCCCACGCCATGCGCTCGTTGTGCCCGATGACGACGCCGGGCAGCCACGGCGAGGCCGCGCCGATGACGTTCCACCCCGGCGCGTTGAGGTGAACGAGATAGCGAAGCGACGGGTGCGCGAACGCACGGTGCGGGTCGCTCGCGAGCAGCGGCGCACCAGTGGCCGACCGCGCGCCGCTCACGACCCACGCGTTCGAACCGGCGCCGCGATCCGCTGGCGAAACGACGGGGGCGGCGAGGCCGAGGAAGAACGGCGCCGTGCCGGCCCGGCGCAGCGCCTCACCGACAGCCGGGGACACCGAGTCGATGGCGAGGCCGGCTGGCTTGCGATACGGCGCTCCGGCGGGCAGCCACACATCGGCGCGCTGCTCGCCCAGCGCCGCGACCAGACGGGCGCGAAAGACGTCCGCGTCGGCGCCGGCGGCCACGAACGCGTCCGTCCGGTTCAGGAGATCCTCCGGGCTCCACTTCTCCGGCAGCCAGCCCGCCAGGATGAACTCTTCCGGTACGTGCACGCGCGCCTCGTCCACCCACGCGTTGATGCCGGCGACGAAGGCCTCGGCGATGGCCTTCACGCCAGGTCCGTAGCTCGCCCAGTCGGCAGCGGTGTCCCCGTGGTACTGAATGCGGCGGGTCGCGGCGTCGCGCTCCACGAAGTTCAGCCCGAGCACCTCCGACAGCCGGCCCTGCACGGACCGGCGCCACAGGTCGATCTGGAACAGCCGGTCCTGCGCCTGCACGAAGCCCTGCGCGAAAAACAGATCGTGCTCGTTCCGCGCGTAGATGTGCGGCACACCCCACCGATCGCGCACGATGCGCACCGGCTCGCTGACACCGGCCACCGCCAGCGAACCGGACACCTGCGGCAGCGGCACGACGGCGGGAACGGCGGCCGGCGGCGCCGGCCGGCGGCACGCGGGCACGGCCAGGACGACCCAGCAGGCACATCGGCCGCAGGAGCCGCAGTAGACTAGATCGCATGGCGATCAAGGACGCGCTGCTGGCCGAATTCGACCACGAGACGGCGACGACGCGGCGGCTGCTCGAGCGGATTCCCGACGACGCGGCTCACGTGGAAGCCCCATGAGAAATCGATGTCGCTCGGCGGCATCGCGACGCACCTCGCCAACATCCCGAACTGGGGCGCGACGATCCTGGACGACCCGTCGTTCGACCTCGCGTCTGCGCCGCCCAACCTGGAGGCGAAGGGATCGCGTCGCGGACGTGCTGGCGGCCTTCGATGCCGCCATCAAGGCCACGCGCGCGAAGATGGACAAGACCGACGCCGAGTACCTTGCGCACTGGGCGCTCAAGCGCGGCGGGCAGGAAATGTTCACGATGCCGAGGGCCGCGGCATTTCGAACCTTCGTCCTCTATCACCTCGTGCACCATCGGGGTCAGCTCAGCGTGTATCTGCGACTCAACGACGTCCCCGTGCCGGCCATTTACGGGCCGTCGGCAGACGAAGGGTAACCCAGCATACCTGTGACCGTGCCATTCGTCCCGCGGCCCTGGCTCTGCGAGCGGTCACCGCATGACGCTCTACAGCTGGGGTAATCCCCGCTACTTCCCGCGCCTGCCGCCGCCGGTCCGGCGTTACTTCGACGTCGACCACGACGCGCGCGTCGTCGCCGACTGCCACTGGCAGGCGGAGCCCTGGACGCGTCCCACGATCATCGCGCTGCACGGACTGAACGGATCGAGCGACGCGCACTACATGCGCGGCATCGCCGCGAAGGCGTTCGCGCGCGGCATGAACGTCGTGCGCCTGAACCAGCGTAACTGCGGCGACACCGAACATCTGTCCGCCGGGCTCTTCCACTCGGGCCTCACCGCCGACGCCGCGCATGTCATCGCGGAGCTGATCGCGGTCGATGGCCTGACGGCAATCGCCGTCGCCGGGTATTCGCTCGGCGGCAACCTCGCGCTGAAGCTGGCCGCCGAGTACGGCGACGCGCCGCCGTCGAGCGCTGCTCGGCGTCGCCGCCGTGTCGCCGATCATCGAGATCGGCGAGTGCGTCAAGGCGCTGGAACAGCCGGACAACTGGCTCTACCAGTGGAATTTCGTGAAGGATCTCAAGCGGCGGATGCGACGCAAGGACCGCTTCTGGCCGGGGCGCTTCGATTTGAGCAAGCTGCGCCAGATCAGGACCGTGCGCGAGTTCGACGAGGCCTATACGGCGCCCTACTTCGGCTTCGCCGGCGCCGAGGACTACTACCACCGCGCGAGCGCGATGCGCATCGTCGAGCGCATCGGCGTCCCCGCGCTCGTCATCACCGCCGACGACGACCCGTTCGTTCCGTCGCAGCCGTTCCACGATGCGAAGCTCACCGGCAACCCGTGCGTCCGGCTTGCCATCTGCGAGCACGGCGGCCACTGCGGCTTCGTCGGCCCGGCGTCGGCAGAAGACGACGGGTACTGGGCGGAGAACCAGATCGTTGAATTCGTGAGCACGTTCTGGCATCGTTGTTGCCAACTGGAACAACATGAAAACGACAGTCTCTGAAATCATGACGGCCGGGGTGCAGACGATGAGGCCGGGCACGGCCGCCGCGAGCGCACTCGAGCGCATGCGATCGAAACAGATCCACCACCTTCTGGTTCAGGAAGGGGCTGAGCTGGTCGGCGTCGTATCGGCCCGGGATCTCCGGCGAGGTGCGCGTCGCGGCAATGAGGCCAGAAGGGTCGTCCTTGCCGACTACATGTCGCGGCATGTCGTGACCGTGGGCCCGGACACGTCGGTGCACAAGGCCGCCAACCTGATGCGCGGGCATTCGATCGGGTGCCTGATCGTCGTCGACAAGGGGAAGGCGGTCGGGATCGTGACCCTCGCGGACCTCCTCGACCTGGTCGGTGAGGCCCGGCGACATCACCGCAACACGCCGCCATCGCTGCACTTTCGAGTGCCGCACAAGAAGCAGCACCGCGCAGGGGGCGCCTGGTAGCACCAGGTCGCGGCGCTACGCGGCGTCGGTGCTCACGACGGGCCGTTCATGCTCGCAGATGCCCGCCAGGGCGCTCACCACCTGCTTTGGGGAGGCGGCGCCGGCGTGCGTCACGATATCGTTCAGCGAGAGGATGCCGCGGATGTGACCCTCCTGGTCAACGACGGGCAGCCGTCGAACCCTGTGTAGCCCCATCGCCTGTAGCGCGGCCGTCAAGTCATCCTCCACCAGGCAGGTGTGCGCGTGGCCTGACGCCGCGTCGCGGACCGCGATCCGATCGGCCGTCCGCCCTCTGGTCGCCACGGCGATGCAGATGTCCCGGTCCGTGATCACACCGGTGACGCGACCTTCGTCGTTCACGACAGGCAGCGCGCCGCAATCACCGTCCCACATCTCCTTGACCGCTTCCGCCAGGTTCATGTCAGGCCGGCACGTCCTCACCTGGCTCGTCATCAGATCGCGAACCTTCATGGCTTTCACTCCTTTCACATACCAACTCCTGACGTACGAAGGCAACGGCCATGCCGCCGCGAGCCAGAGGCCCCGCGCAATGCCGGGCGGGGACTCCGGGACCGGCATGAGTGAGGGACAGCGGAAATTCCCGCGCGGCGAGTGGGAAATGCCACGGCTTCGCGCGACCTGAGCGAAGGGCCAGCGCGTGGAGGCCGGAACCGACGCGCGAGCCTGCGAGCAGGGTCCTTGCATCAGTGAATCAAGAGAGCCACGACTGCCGGGGTTCCGGCACATGAAGGGGGCTGCCATGCAACTCACACCGACCATCACGTTTCGGGGCCTCGGCTCCCCGGCGCCGCTCGAAAGCGACATTCGTGGGCGCATCAACAAGCTGGAGACGTATTGCGGCTCCATTCTGGGCTGCCACGTCCTGGTCGAGCTCGGAGCACGCCATCATGAACGCGGCAACCACTACCATGTCCGGATCGACCTGACCGTGCCGGGCGAGGAAATCGTCGTTTCGCACGACGCAAGCCTTCATGGGCCGGCGCAGGACATCGACTCGCCGAAACTCACGAAGGAGGACGCAGCCGACCCGGAGCGGCAGCACGCGAGCGTGGCGATTCATGAGGCATTCGACATCGTCCGGCGCCGGCTGCAGGACTATACGCGTCGGCAGCGCGGAGCCGTGAAGGTTTCGGCGCGGCAACCTCGCGGCCGCGTCGCGCGGCTGTCTCCGATCGACGAGTACGGGTACATCGAGGCAGAGGACGGGCACGAGGTGTACTTTCAGAAGAGCAGCGTGCTGAAGGGCGCCTTCGATCGCCTGGCCGTGGACAGCGCCGTGTCCTTCGTCGAGGAACCCGGCGAGAAGGGACCGCAGGCGAGCACGGTCAAGCTCCTCCATCCGCACCGCCAGTGACCGTCGCTGCCAGCCTGATCGACTTCCGCGCATTGACACAGACTTATACATATTGTATAAGTCTGCGGTCATGACGAAAGAAGACTACCGGGCCGCCCTCGACGCGGCGATCAAGGAATACGAGACCCTCGGCTTGGAGAAGGGCGCGATTGACGATCGCCTGGCGCAGCTCGGCCAGACCATCGGCACCCTCACCCGCCTCCTCGGCCTGACGCCGACCGTGCCGCTCGGGCTGACAGACGCCTGCCGCATGATCCTGCGCCATGGCGAGCCGATGACGCCGGTCCAGGTGCGCGACCGGCTGACCTCGATCGGCATCGACATGTCGAAGTACGCGAACGACCTGGCCGCCGTGCACACGATCCTGAAACGGCTGAACGGCTCCGGCGAGCTGCGGTTCCTCCCCAGGACACCGGGATCACATCAGTACGTCTGGAACCGGGCGTCGACGCCGGTTCCTCTGACACGCGACATTGTCTCGGCCATGCACGACGCGACGCACGAGCGCGAAGCGATGCGCATCACGGTGGTTCCTGAAGACGGGGACGGGGCGCCGCGCACGAAGCGGCCGGCTTCGAGAAAGGCGCGGTGATGGATCTCGACCTGCGCCGGCTCTTCTACGCGGAAGAACGACCAGCTCGGAAAGGCAATGATGGGCGGACCGACATTCTGCCTGAGGCTGTAGCGACCGTCTGTCAGCGCGGCTGTGCCGACAACGCCTCGCGCTGGACGACCTTCCCCTTCACAATGACGGTCTCGATCGTGTCGAATGCGGCGGTTGACGCCAGCGGATCGCTTCGCAGCACGAGCAGGCTGGCGACCTTCCCGGGCTCGACCGTCCCATAGTCTGCCAGGCCGAAGAAGCGCGCGTTCTCGATCGTGGCGGCAGACAGCAATTGTCTCGTCGAGATCCCGGCGGCCTCCAACTCCCGCAGCTCGAGGTATCCGTTGTAGCCGGGCGGGTTGGCGTACGTAGGCGCCGAAGGCGTGTCGCTCCCGAACAGGATCCTGCCGCCTGCGCCGGCGAAGTAGACCGCGGCCCGCTGTCCACGCGCCTGGATATCGGCAAGAACAGCGTGTGCCCGGTCTCGAGGCAGCCCCATCCCCTGCACGATCTCCCGTGCGAACCACTGCCCCTCCTGGAGGCGGTACCACGAGGCCACGGGAGCGGGCAGCACATGCTGCAGTTGCCCATCGTCCAGAAAGGCCGGGACCGCGAGATCGGCGAGGCCGCCAATCACGCGCGACGTCGGCATCATCGCGATGCCGGCCATGCGCTCCGCGTCGAGTGTCGCCCTGACGGCGGCGGGCATCTCCGTCCCGCTGGTGCCGTCCTGTCCCCAGTTCCACATGCCATGGACAACCGCGTCGGGCTTGACCTCGGCGGCGAAGCGATGCGCCTCGAGGGAGTTCGCATGAAGGAGCAGCGGCAACTTCCGGCGATGGGCCGCCTCGCGCACCTCGCTCATCATCACGGCGGTGGGTACGGGAAGCTTGCCGACCCTGGGATCGAAGCCGGGCTCGTAGGCCGCCTTGACGCACACGCCTCCGCCGGCCGCGACGCGCGTGACGACCGCCTCGGGCGAGTGATCGGCGGCCGAATACCTCTCGGGAATCGAGCTCGCCTGACGCGGGTCGTAGAGGAAGTTCGGGTAGGCGTCCCATCGCAGCGCGGGCGGCGTGTACGCCATCGGATAGCCGTTGGCGAACGCGAGCGCATTCCCGCAATCGAACACCGCGGGGCCGACATCCGTGGTTTTCAGCCGATCGAATCGCGGACGATCGACGACGTTGAGATCCACGACGGCCGTGAAACCGAAGTACAGGTAGCTGCGTGGCAGTTGCCGATCGTAGGCGGCCACGGCCTCCCGCATGACGATTTCCTGCTCGGGCGTCATGCCAGGCACGCCGGCCAGGTGGACATGGCCGTCGATGAGGCCGGGGACAAGATACTTCCCCGCTCCGTTGACGATCGTGACACCGGAGACTGCCGTGGGCAGGCCGTCGCCGACAGAAACGATCCGGGCGTCACGCACCACCACGTGCGCGTGCGGCAGCGGCGCCGGACGCTCGGGGGAAATCAGCGTGACATCCTGAATCCAGACGTCGCCGGCCCTGAGGAGCGAGGTGTCAGCAGGCTGGCTGGGCCCGCAAGCCGACAGGCCGAGAAGAGCCACCCAGGCGGCAACGGGGCGCCACGTCATGCGTTCCTCCCTTTCCGGCGAGGCCGCGACTCAGTGCTGGGAGACGCTCAGCGTGTTGCCGTCAGGGTCTTTGAACCAGGCGATCCGCGCGCCGCCAGGCGACTGCCAGATCCCCTGCCTGTCCTGACCCATCCCGGCGTAACGCTGGAACCGGACGCCGGCCTTCTTGAGCCGCGTCACGGTGTCTTCGATATCGGGCACCTGCCAGCCAAGGACGGTGTAACCCGCCGCGGCCACCTTCTCCACGGGCGTCACACGCAGCATCGTCCCGTGCGCATCGAAGACGAGGGCAAACGGGCCCTCCTCGACGAGGCGCAGGCCCAGCTTGTCGCGATAGAACGTCTTCGCCTTCGCGGGAGAGGAAGTCGCCACGAACGCAACGATCTTGCGTGAACGGAGTGACATGTTTCCCCTTACAGGCCTAGATGATCCATCAGCAGGCGGGCGAACTCCGGCCCCTTGCCCGACTCTTCGTGTTTGAAATACACGAACACGTCCCGGCAGCCCGCCGCATCCCTCGCGATGGTGTCAGCCCAACGCTTGATGTCGTCCGGCTGATACCCCTCGTCGCGGAGGCGGAAGTACGCGTAGTCGCCGGCGATGCGCACCGGCGTCGAGAGCTTCTCGCTGTCGGCGATGCAGATCGCGAGGTTCCGTGCGGCCAGGCGTGCGAAGACCTCGTCGTCGAACCAGGAGACGTTCCGGAACTCGAAGGCCGCCCGGACGTTCGCCGGCAGCCCGGCAAGAAACGCATCCAGCAGCGCCCGATCCTTCTTCAGGAACGGCGGCAGCTGAAACAGCAGCGTCCCGAGCTTGTCGCCGAGCGTCGCCGCCACGTCGCAGAAGAACTTCACGTCGTCGCCGACGTCCTTCAACCGTTTGTCGTGCGTGATCCGCCGCGGTGCCTTCAGCGTCAGCTTGTAGGGGGACGGCGTCTGCTCGGCCCAGCCGGCCACCAGCTTCTCGGTCGGCATGCGGTAGAACGTGTAGTTGATTTCGACGGTGGGAAATCGCGCCGCGTAGTACGGCAGCATCTTCTTCGCCGGAAGATCGTCGGGATAGAAGCTGCCCTTCCACTCGGGGTAGTTGTAACCCGAGGTGCCCACCCAGAACATGTAGACTAGATTACATGCAACGGCGCACGTTTCCCGTCTTCGTTTTGGCCGCGCTGGTCGCCGCCTGCGGCGGGACGAAACCCACCGAGCGAACGTTTCCGGTCGAAGGCCAGGTCATCGCGATCACGCCCGATCGCAGCGAGGCCACGATCAAGCACGGCGAGATCAAGGGCCTGATGCCGGCGATGACGATGCCGTACAGGTTCAAGGAGAAGGCGGAGCTCAACGCCGTCAAGCCCGGCGACATCGTCGACGGCACGCTCGTCATCGTCGAGAACGACGCGTATCTGACGAAGGTCAAACGGATCGGGGAAGCCCCGATCGAGCAGGCGCCTCCGGAGACGATCGTGGCCACGGCCGCTTCGTCCGGCCTCGAGCTCCTGAAGCCCGGGGATACCGTCCCCGATTCGGCCTTTGTCGATCAGGACGGGAAGAAGAAGACATTCCGGGCGTTTCGCGGATCGAGGGTCGTGCTCACGTTCATCTACACCAAGTGCCCCATCCCGACATTCTGCCCCATGATGGATCGGCACTTCGTCACGCTGCAGGAGCACTTCCAGGACGACCCGGCGCTCAAGGACGTGCATCTGGTGACCGTGAGCTTCGACCCGGCCGTCGACACGCCGCCCGTGCTGAAGAAGCACGCGCTCGAGCTCGAGGCCGACCTCACGCGCTGGACGTTCCTGACGGGCGATCGCGACGACATCGACAAGTTCGCCACGCGGTTCGGCATGAGCGTGGCGCGGGCGCCGAACGACCCGCGCGACATCACGCACAACCTCCGGACGGCCGTCATCTCGGCCGAGGGCAAGCTCCTCAAGATGTACACCGGCAACCAGTGGACGCCGAAAGACATCCTCGAAGACCTCAAGCCGACGGCCAATGCGCGGCTTCATGAATTTAGTCATCTAGTCATCTGGTCACTTGGTCATTTCCGATGACAGAAATGACCAGATGACTAAATGACCAGATGACTAGATTCACGCGTGCAGAGCGCGGCTTGCTCGCGCGGCTCCGCACGCCCAGTGCCGTTCAGCACTATCTAAACCGGCTGCCGTACAACAACGAGCCGGGAGGGCGCGCGACACTGCGCAGTTTCAGGGGCGTGCTCCAACACGGCTGCGCGCATTGCCTCGAGGCGGCGCTGTTTGCGACGGTCGCCCTCGAACAGAACGGCTATCCCCCGCTCCTCCTGAGCTTCGAGTCGATCGACCACCTGGATCACGTCATCTTCGTCTACCAGCAGCGCGGACGATGGGGATCCGTCGCGCGGTCGCGCGATCCGGGTCTCCACGGGCGCAAGCCGGTCTTCGCCACACCGGGCGCGCTCGCGCGGAGCTATTGCGATCCGTACATCGATCTCACGGGACGCGTGACGGGCTATGCGGTCGTCGATGTGGCGCGCGAGATGGGCACGTACGACTGGAGACTGGCGGAGACGAACGTGTGGAAGGTCGAACGCATGCTGCTCGACTACCCGCACCGCCGGATCGTCACGTCGGATGCGCGGGCGAACCGGCTGCGCGCGAACTATCGGGCGTTCAAGAAGGCGTATCCGGGCCGCAAGCCGCTGTGGTACCGCGGCCGTGACCGGTGGACCGAGCTGCCGCAAGGGAGCCTGGCGAGTTGGTAGTGCCTAGTCGAGATCGAAATCCCGCGTGGGCTTCGTGACCGGCTCCTGGCGCGCCTGCTTCAGCGCCTCTTCGAACCGCCGGGACAAGGCGTCGCCCCGCGTCTTCTCCGCGTCCACCGACTGCTGAAAGACGGCTTCGCGGCGTGCCGCTTCCTCAGCGAGGATCCGGTGCGCGTCACCCAGTTCGGGCTTGTTCCCACGTTCGGGTTCGCTGTGCGACACGACGCGCCCGAGGTTCGTGTCGATCACAAGCACCGACTGGCAGCAGGGGCACGAAACCTCGATCTCGGACTTGAGCCGCGGCGTCATTTCTTTCCCTCTTTCTCTTTGCTCGTGAAGACGCCGACGCCGGCGAGGCCGGCGAGGCCGCTCCCTTTCAGATCCAGCCGGACGTCCACGGGTGCGCCGCTCTTCGTGGTGGCCGACAGCCGGAGATCCTTGAGCTGCTGGCGCGCGAAGTCGAACCGGCGGCCGTACGCTTCGATGAAGATGCTGAGCGGGGCTTGCAGCTGCTGTCCGGCCGGGATCGACTCGACGGTGAGCCGGTACTGCCGGTTCACCCAGATCTCGACCTTGTTCCAGTCGTCCTTCGTGGTGTTGGTGACGGTGAGCCGACCGGAATCAAGCTGAAGCGGAGGGACGGTCTTCTTCGAGCAGGCCGACACCAGCGCGACCGCGAGCAGCATCGAGGCTGCGATCCGCACGGCGGTCGTGGGACAGCGGCGTTGGCGCACGCCCCATCATACGCCGCCCTGCCCGGCGCGCGCGGGCCTCGGCGTAGATACGCGCGGGCACGGCCTGCACGTCCCAGGCGAGCCCCGCCGCCGCCATGGCGCGAATGACGTACCACGTGGGGTCGAATTCCCACCAGAAGAACCCGTTGCGCGCGGCGCGCTGATACCGGTGGTGGTTGTTGTGCCATCCCTCGCCGACGGCGAACACCGCCGTCACGGCGTTGTTGCGCGAGTCGTCCATCGTGTCGAACCGGCGCGAGCCGAACAGATGATTGACGGTGTTGATGGCGAAGGTGGCGTGCGCGAGCGTCACGGTCGGCACGCAGAAGCCCCACACGAGCCACTCGAAGCCGCCGGCCAGGTACATGCCGGCGGCCAGTGCCAGCGGCGGCGCGAAGTAGTACCGATCCAGCCACGCGATCTCGGGCACGCTGCCGAAGTCGCGCATCACGGCGTTGCCGGACTCGACGCGGTCGTGACGCGCGTCGGTCAGGAACCAGCCGATGTGCGCGTAGTAGAACCCGCTGACCGCGGGGCTGTGCGGATCGCCGTCGCGATCGGCGAACCGGTGGTGGTTCACGTGGTGGCCGGCCCACCAGAGCGGCCCCTTTTGCATCGCGGCCGTGCCGATGAGAGTAAAGAAGAAGCGCGCGGCGCGATGCATCTGAAAGGCGCGGTGCGCGAAGTAGCGGTGGAACGCGAGCGTCAGGCCGATCGCGCGCACGAAATGCGAAGCGGCCCACAGGGCCGCCAGCGGCCCTGACAGCGGCACGAAGAACGCGAGCAGCGCAGAGGCCTGCACGGTCCAGAACACAACGATAGCGGTGAACGTGAGCAAGTGGAGAAAAGTACGGAAGACCGGGGGGAAGGAGGCGCGTCAGCCTTCTTCTTCGAACTCTTCCTCTTCAGGCGGGCCGAGGCGCGTGGACGGCCGCAGGGCTTCACGATAGTCGTAGATCGGCAGGTCGCGAACGTGCAGGGACAGCGTGCACGCGGGCGATTTCGTATCGACCACGACGGTCACCGGGCTGCCTTCGACCCCGTCACGGAATGTGACACGGCACCCGCAAGCCAGCCGCGCGTGTGTGAACCCTTTAGCCATCAGATGGCGATCATACCATCACAAAAGGGACTTGATCTCTTTTTCGAAGTTCTCTTTGGACGAGATCCCGGCATGCTTCGCGCAGATCTTCCCGTCGCGCGAGATGATGGTCGTCACGGGAATGCCCCAGAGCGGGCCGTACGCATCCTGGATGTCGTCGTGGTGCAGGCCCTGGAGCACCGGGTAGTTCATCTTGTATTCCTTCACGTAGGGCCGCAGCTTCTCGACCGTATCGTCGACCGACACGCCGATGACCTGCAGGCCCTGGGGCCCGTAGGTCTTCTGAAACTCGATGAACCAGGGAATCTCGATCTTGCAGGGCCCGCACCACGTCGCCCAGAAGTCGAGCAGGATGACCTTGCCCTTGTAGTCCGCCAGCCTGATGTTCCTGCCCTGGACGTCCTTGAGCGTGAAGTTGAGGTTGGCCCGCTTCGCGTCCGCCGGGCACACGCCGCCGCTCGCCAGCGCTGTCCCGCCGCCCCACAGCTCCGAGCTGTCGAGCGTCAGCAGGGCCAGGGCCAGCGCGGCCACCGTTGCGGCAATCCATCGCACTCGCATCGCTATATCCTTCCCGATCTTAGCTCAGTGCAGCGCGGCCTGAACAACGGCCGTCATGCGCGACAGGTCCGCCGCCGCTGCCGCCTGGTTCTCCGGTTCGCGCGCGACGAGCACGAACGTCCGGCCGCCAGTGGACCAGATCGCCGCCTCGTGGCCCATGACGTCCACCACCGTTTCGGGCCGCGACGTTTTCGGGATCATGAACACCGACACCGGCTGTCCGTTGTGCAGGTACATGAGGTGGGCGGCCAGTCCCCGGCCGTAGAGGCAGACACGCGCCCCGAGGAGCTCCATGCCGGCCCGCGCGGCGGCTTCCGGCAGGGGCATGTGCCACCCGAAGGTGGACGCCATCGTGCGCTCCGCTTCCGCCGGATCGGCGTCCACGGGCAGCACGGACTTCAGGCCGAAGCACTTCACATGATCGGCCGTCAACTCCGCGGCCAGCAGCTCCGACGAACGATCCGTCAGGAAATACACCGCCGCACCCGCGGCGGCCACGACGCCCGCCGCGACGGCGAGCGGCGCGAGCCTGGTGCGCCAGGCCTTCACGGAGCCCCCACCAGCGGCGGCTGCCGACGACAGACGCCGCAGCGCCTCGCACCGAAGGCGCAGCGCCACCGAGGCGGTGTCACCGGCTAGATCGCCGCGCCTGGTCTTCATCAGCTCGAACACCGCACGTTCGGCCGCCACGCGGGAGTAACAGGGGGCACACGCGCGCACGTGCTCGTCGACGAGGCGGCGCTCCGGCGCGCCGATGTCGCCGTCGACATACGGCGTGATGAGGGAATCGATCGACGTGCAATCAGGCATTGACCGGCCTTAAGTGTTGGAGGCGATCGAACAGCAGGCGGCGGCCGCGCGAAATGCGCGACATCACCGTCCCGACAGGAATCGCCAGCATCTCCGCGATTTCGGCGTAGGAAAATTCTTCCACGTCCCGTAACCAGACGGCCTGGCGGAACGCGTCGGGGAGCGCCTCGACGGCGGCCTGCAGGTCCGGGGTGAGCGTGTCGCGCAGGAGCAGCGTTTCAGGATTCTCGCCGCGGCCGCTGCCGGACCAGACCCCGCTGCTGTCGTCCGCGCGATCGACCGCCTCGCTGTCGGCGGTGACCGTGTCGCGCGCGCGGTCGCGCGCGCGGTTGCGGGCCGTGTTGTGAAGGATGGTAAACAACCAGGCCCTCAAATTCGTGCCCGCCTGAAAGCGATCGGCCGCCCGAAACG
The DNA here is from genome assembly GCA_963821285.1 of uncultured Acidobacteriota bacterium. Lineage (GTDB taxonomy): Bacteria > Acidobacteriota > Vicinamibacteria > Vicinamibacterales > CAVVIG01 > CAVQJU01. Next base: position 180,237 of record CAWGDD010000007.1, on the reverse strand, counting down.
CCTTCAGGTAGGTCTCCTGGACAAGATCCTCGGCGTCGGCAGGGACGTGCGTCAGCCGCAGCGCCGTCCGGTACAAGCTGTCCACACACGCCAAGGCGTCGGCCTCGAACGTGCCCGGCGGGGTCATCCGGTTCGGACCTGCTCCCTTAGGGCCGTGCGTTCGCATCCTCCATGGGCGCCATGTCAGTAAACCCGGGCGCGCCCTCCATTATTCCGGAGTATACCCTGTACCCTCGTGGCGTCAGACCGGGCCCGCCTCTGCTCCGGACTGAGGACAGAACGGCGCCCGCAGACCCGATCTGCCGGGATCGGCGTTTGCAGGCCACGGGGCGTCACAGTAAGATTCGTTTACCTACTCAGAGGTAACCGCCTATGCGCGTCCGGCACCTCCTGCCGCCTTGCCGTCCCGTTCTCCTCGCCGCCATCCTGGCCGGCTGGTCGGCCTTCGCCGCCGCGCAGACGCCGTACGTGCCGTATTACGGGAAGAACAACATCCACTACGACACGTTCAACTGGGAGATCTACACGACGGACCATTTCGAGATCTACTACTACCCCGAGATGAAACAGCATCTCGAGCGGGTCGCCGGGTACGCGGAGAGCGCCTACCAGCAGATCAGCGCCGACCTCAAGAAGGAGCTGCCGAACAAGATTCAGCTCATCCTGTTCAAGACCCACAGCGAGTTCGAGCAGGAGAACGTGGACCCGTCGGCCGGCCAGGAGGGCGTCGGCGCCTTCGCCGAGCCGACCCGCCTGCGCATGGTCATGCCGATCGACGCGCCGCCCGACCAGCTCTACGGCCTCATCGTCCACGAACTGACGCACCAGTTCGAGTTCGACATCATCCCGCAGGGGCTCATCCGCCGGAACGTCCCGCTCTGGGTGAACGAGGGCCTGTCGGAGTTCGAACGCGGCCAGTGGACGCCGCTCGACCTGATGACCGTCCGCGACGCCGCCGTCGCCGACATCGTGCCGAAGATGACGGAGACGGAGGCGTACGGCAACGCGAGCAACGCCCGGTTCGTCCCCTACAACCTCGGTCACGCCGTGTTCGAGTTCATCGAAGCCAAGTTCGGCCGCGAAGGCATCCGGCAGTTCATGTTCGCGCTGCGCAAGAGCGTGGTCGGCGGCGGCGAGGACGCCTACGAAGACGCGCTCAAGATGAAGAAGGACGAGTTCGATCAGAACTTCGAGCGCTACCTCAAGGAACGGTTCAAGCCGTTCCGCGACAAGGAACGGCCCGCCGACTACGGACGCGACCTGTCGCCGAACAAAGAGAAGACGTCGTTCGCCGAAGCGTTCTCGATTGCGCCGTCGCCATCGGGCGACCTGATTGCCGCGATGACGTTCAACCGCGAGGATCGCGAGATCGACATCATCCTCATCTCGAGCAAGGACGGGTCGATCGTCCGGAACCTGACCAAGGGCTTCGACAAGGACATGGGCTTCGACCACATCGTCCAGCTCGGCGAGCGGTTCGAGATGCCCTGGATGGCGTGGTCGCCCAAGGGCGACCGCCTGGCGTACTTCGTGCGCACGGCGAAGGAGCGCACGCTCATCATCCAGAACGTGCTGACCAGAACCATCGAGCAGCGCATCGACATGAAGACGGTGGACGAACCCGAGTCGCCGTCATTCTCGCCAGACGGCAAGACGATCACGTTCGCCGGGCTGCGCAACGCCGTCGGCGACATCTTCCTCGTGGACCTGGCGACGCAGAAGGTCACCAACCTCACCGAGGACGAGTTCGCCAACTCGGGACCGACCTTTTCGCCGGACGGCAAGTTCATCGTCTACAACGCGCGCGTGAGCGGCAACCAGAAACTGTTCCGGCTCGATCTCGATACGAAGAAGCCGACCCAGATCACCTTCGGCACCGTGGATGAAACCGCGGCGCAGTTCATCGACGAGAACACCCTGGTGTTTTCGTCCACGGCCACCGATCCGAACGTGCCGCTCGATCCCGACGTCGCAAAGAACGGCAACATCTACAACATCTGGACGATGGATCTGAAGAACGGCGAGATGCGGCAGTACACCGACACGCTCGGCGGCAACTGGTCGCCGGCCGTGCTCCGGGACGGCGCGAACGCCGGCCGCATCGCCTTCATCAGCTACTACAAGGGCGACTACACGATACGCACGCTCGAGCGCAAGGAGCCGCTCCACACCGCGTCGGCGTCCGACTTCGGCTCGCCCGGCCCGATCATCGACTTCCAGGCGCCACTCCAGCACACGCTGGTGGCGGACAACGTCCGGAAGAAGAAGACCTTCGAGAAGATGTTCCTCGACGGGCGGCCGCCGGTGAACCTGGGCGTGACGAGCAGCGGCGACATCTACGGTGGCACGGCCGTGACCTTCGGCGACGTGCTGGGCGACAAGCAATTCAACTTCTACTTCGCCTCCATCTCGCAGTACCGCACGTTCTCACTGTCCTACACGAACCTGTCCAAGCGGTTCCAGTACGGCCTGCAGGGCTATTCCCAGACTGTGTTCTACTATGGCCAGGTCGGCGGCGCCTTCTACGATCCGGCCTACACGCCGTTCCTGAGCCGTGATTCGGCGCAGTCGACCAGCACGACCTATGGCGGCACGGCGTTCGGCATCTACCCGCTCGACCGGTACAACAGGATTGAGGTGAGCGGCAGCCTCGTACACCTCAGCCAGACGTTCAACGACCCGACACTGCAGGCGTACTCGTCCCAATACCAGTCATCGATCACCGGCGGTCAGCAGCTCGCGAATACGGGCACGTTGATGCCGCTCGGCGCCGCGTTCGTCCGCGAGACGACCGTGTTTCGCGAATTCGGACCGCTGGCGGGCAGCACCATGCGGATTGCGGGGGACTACTCGCCGGGCGGTGCCGGCCTGCTGTCGCGGCGCACGTTCAACGCCGACATCCGCCACTACACGCGGCTCGGATCGACGGGGGTGCTGGCCACGCGGTTCCATGGGTTCAGGAGCCGGGGCGATTTCCCGGATTTCCAGTACTTCGGCGGTAACGGCGACCTGCGGGGCTACGACTACCTCCAGTTCACCGGCCAGAACGTCCTTCAGGCCAACGTGGAGCTGCGCTTTCCGCTCATCGAAGCGGCGCTCACGCCCATCGGCGTGATCGGCGGCATCCGGGGCGTGCTCTTCGCGGGCGCCGGCGGCGCCTGGTTCAGCGATCAGAAGTCGCAAACCCCCTGCGCGAAAGAGGGAGACAACTTCAGGTTCTTCTCGAACGCGTCTCAGGTCTGCCAGGTCACCACCGGCGCCAAGGTCGACGCGTTCGGCAACCTCGTCTTCAACACGGACCCGGTCACCGGCCTCCAGTCGCCGGCCCTCACCTACACGGCGCGGCAGATCGACGGCTTCCGCCTGCAGGACGGCCGCGCGTCGTACGGGATCGGGCTCGAGACCTTCGCGCTCGGCTTCCCCATCCACTTCGACTGGTCGTGGCGCACGATGATGAACCAGGACTGGGAAAACGTGGTCTTCTCCTGCGTCACCGTCCTGCCGACCGGCGCCTGCGTCAGCGGCGCCCAGGAATTCCACCACCCGCGTTTCGCGGTGTGGATCGGCTACGACTTCTAGGGACTAGAGGCTGGGGACTAGAGGCTCGGGGCCCTAGCCTCCACCTCCTACGAGATCGCTTTCAGCCTGAGGACACTGCGTTCGAGATCGATGCCGACGCGGTAGCCGCTGAGGAACTTGTGCCCGACGATCCCGCCGAGCTGGAAGCCGAGCAGAGCGCTCGGCGCGTTCAGGTTCAGCACGACGACCGGGAAGTTGGTGTACTTGATCTTGTCGAATGCCAGGTCCACCCCCGGCATCAGGAACGCGTCGCGATCCCAGCCCGACGATCCGTAGACGCGAAGCGCGATCTTGCGCGCGCCTTCCTTGACCGGGAGCCGGTTCGCGGTGGCCTGGCTGATGGAAATCACCTCGCCGCCCGTGTCGACAACGAAGTTCGCCTGGTGCTGGCTCCCGACGAGGCCGCGCACGGTGACCAGCCGATACACGCGCAGCGGCAGCTCGAGATCCCCGGTTTCAATCGGCAGGTGCTTGCCGAAAATGAGCTTGTGCGACTGGTAGTCGATGATCATCGAGTAGCCGAGAGAGATCGGCGACAGGCTCTCGGTTTCGCCCGACGGCAGGTCGCGCAGCGGCGGGCTCTTGATGATGCACGGCACGTTGCGCAGCTTGAGCGTGCCGAGCTCGAGCGAGTCCACGCGCGCGAGCTGCAGGCCGCGCAGACCGGTTTCGCCGACACCCGCGCTCAGCGTATACGTGATCGGCGCGATGCCGAGGCGCCGGGCCGTCGGCTCGGTGATGATCGTGCTCTCCGCGCCGGTGTCGACGACGAAGTCCTGGGCGCTGGCGTCGTTCACCCGCGCGCGCACGACGACCTTGTCGTTCACCAGCCGGAAGTCGACGGTGAACACCTGGTCGTCGGTGCCGGGGTCGGCCTGGAACGGCACGCGCTGCGCGAACGATCGGAGGAAGCGGATTTCCGCCCTCGACCACGCGGCCTTCTCGCTCGTGTCCTTGTTGGGCAGCAGATTGACGTAGTTGCCGTACGCCGCGGCTGCTTCCTCGGTACTTGTGCATCCGCTCGTAGATCGCGCCGACGGTGTGATGGACTTCGAGGTCGCGCGGCGCGAGCTTGAGCGCCGCCTGCGCCTGGTTCATGGCTTCGTCGAGCTGGCTGCGCGCGAGCAGCGACCGCGCGATGCCGTGGAGGCCGCGCGGCAGCCCCGGCGTGAGCGCCAGGGCGTCCCGATACCGAAGCTCGGCTTCCTCGAACAGGCCCGAGGCCCAGAGGGCATCGCCGTACAGCGAGATGGCATCGGCGTCGCGCGGGGCGGCCTTGGCCAGGGCTTCGCCCTCGTTCCGCGCCGTGTCGAACTCCGCCACACGCAGCGCCGCCTGAACGACGCCCGCCCGCGCCCCGCGCAGCAGGAGCGCGTCCTGCGACTTCAGGGCGTTCTGAAAGGCCTCGAGAGACTCGACGTACCGTCCTTCTGAATAGAGCAGCGTGCCGAGCTGAAACTGGACGTCGGCCGCCTGCGAGGGGCCGTCGGCGTGAATGGCGAGCGAAGCCGCCGCGACGACGACGAGGACAGCCAACGACCGGAACCGCACCTGCATGGTCCCCTCTTCTCCAGCGCAAGCGTCAGAGTGAACAGCTAGACTCGGGCGCCCCTATTCAAGATCCGCGCCCGCCCAAACCGCGTCCTGGATACTGTAACCGGTTGAAGGGCTTTCGGAAATCGAAATCCCTGTTTCAACGAGTGTACTGTTCGATCGGCACTCCGTCGTACATCTGGTCCACCCGCAGAATCTGGGTGTCGCGGCTGTAGCTCCCCAGCTCGTAGTCCTCGCTCATGATGAGCGCCTTGATAGGCTTGGTCGGACAGACCTCCGAGCACAGCCCGCAGAAGCTGCAGCGCGAGAGGTTGAAGTCGAAGTAGTCGAGCACCTTGATCTTCATGCCCGGCTCGCGGTGTCCGCCGAGCGCGATGAGATCGTCGGGGCACGCCTTGGCGCACTGGTCGCAGACGATGCACGTCTGGGCGCCGCTCGCGGGCTCGACCTGCAGCCGCAGCACGCCGCGGAACCGCGGGGCCGTCGGCCTTCGCTCGGCCGGATACTGGAACGTGAATGCGGGCTGCGGCGTGTACTTCATCGTGAGCCACATGCCCTTGAGCAGGTCCACGAGGAAGATCGTGTTGAAGAATCGGATGAGGGTCTGCATCACGCGCGGTCCCCGATGAGGGTCGGTTCGGTGTCGCCCGACATGATGATGCGCTCTTTCCTGAGCACGGTACCTTCCTTGCGAATCTTGTCCTGCAGCCGCATCAGGCCGTACAGCAGCGCCTCGGGACGCGGCGGGCAGCCCGACACGTACACGTCCACCGGCACGACCTTGTCCACGCCCTGCAGGACGCTGTACGTCGGAAACGGCCCGCCCGCGTTCGAACAGCTGCCCATGGAAATCACCCACTTCGGCTCGGGCATCTGGTCGTAGAGACGGCGCAGCACCGGCGCCATCTTCTTGGTGACCGTGCCCGGCCACGATCATCAGGTCCGACTGCCGCGGCGAGGCGCGAAACACCTCGGCGCCGAACCGGGCGATGTCGAAGCGCGAGGCGGACGCCGCCATCATCTCGATGGCGCAGCACGCCAGCCCGAAGCCCATCGGCCAGATGGACGATTCGCGCGCCCAGTTCAGGATGCGGTCGATGCTCGTCGTGATGAAGTTGTCTTCGAATCGATGGTCGATTAGGCCCATTCGGATAGTCCACCGGACCCCTAACCTCTAACCTCAACCACGATCATATCATAGTATGAGGCGTTCTTGTCAATAAAGCCCGCCCACTTGTGCGGCGTCTCGTCGAGCGAGAAGATGGCCTCGACCGGGCACGCCGGGACGCAGGCGCCGCAATCGATGCACTCGTCCGGGTGAATATAGAGCATCTCGGCCGCCGCGAAGCTGGCCTCGTCCTTGCGCGGGTGGATGCAGTCCACGGGACACACATCCACGCAGGCCGTATCCTTGGTGCCCACGCAGGGCTCGCAGATGATATACGCCATCCTCTTCATTCTACTAGCTGAGCTGGCCGCTCCCGCCAGGCCGCCTGGACCGGGGCCGGCGTACGACTGCGACACGGCGCTGACGGCGCTCTTCACGCCACGGCGCCCCCTCTTGGGGACCTACCATGTGTGCACGACCCTGTCGCCGCTCGAAGACGTGGTGCGGGCGGACATGAGCACGCGTGGCGCGCAGGTCGGCACCGTGGACGCCCTGGACCCGCTGGACGCGTTCGGCACATCGGGGCCGTACGATCGCTCGGCGCTCGCGAGGTTGTACGGCGCCCGCCGGGCGCGCGTCGCGCGCGGATGGCTGCGCGACGGCCGCGTGCTGGTGTCGATGACCTACGTATCGCCCTACCCTAACCGCACCTTCACCGCGCTTGTGCCCGGCACGCTGGTCATCCGCTACGTGCTCGAAAACCGGGGGCTATAATCCGTCGTTGGGCATGAACGCGGTTCTTCGGGCAACGCTCGTCAGCTCCCTCCGGGGACGAATCTTCCTGGCGAGCGCGCTGCTCGCGGTGCTCTCGATCGTCGCCGCGATCTACGTCGTCAACCAGCGGGTCACGCGCGAGGCCGAGAGTGCCCTGCAGCGCGAGATCCGCGCCACCGGTGCGCTCGTCGACCAGCTTCGCAAGACCCGCATCGACACCTACACCGTGATGGCCCGGCTCATCGCCGACCTGCCCAAGCTCAAGGCCGCCGTCCTCACGAACGATCCGCCCACGGTCGAAGACAACCTCCGCGACTATCAGGAGCCCCTGAAATCCGCCAACCTGCTGGTCGTGACGAACGGGACGGGCCGCGTGCTCGCGGCGCTGGGAGACTCGGCCCCGGCCGGTCTCGTCGCGGGCGACTGGCCCGCCGTGCGGGACGCGCTGCTCGGACACGAAACCGTGGACCTGCTCCCCGAGCCGGACGGCATCCTGCAGGTGGTGACGGTGCCGATCGTCATCGGGCTCACGCAGCCGCAGATTCTAGGGTCGGTCAGCGTGGGCTTCCTCCTCAACGACGCACTGGCCAGCCAGCTCAAGGCGATTACCGGCAGCGACATCGCCTTCGCAGTGGGCGCCAATGTGCTGACGACGACCCTGCCGCGCGAGTACGACCACGCGCTGGCGGCCCGACTCCACGGCTCGGGGGTCTCCACGGTGACGCTCGGCTCCGACGAGTACGTCGCGCTGGCCCTGGCGCTCGGATCGGCGCAGCCCGGGAGCCGCGCAGCGCCGGTGGCCGCTGATCCTGCGATCGCGCACCGAGCAACTCCGCTCGCTCGACGCCATCCACACGGGTCTCGCCGTCACCGCCATCGTCGCCGTGCTGCTCGCGACGCTCCTCAGCTTCGCGGTCGCCCGCACGATCACGAGGCCGCTGGCGGCAATCACCGACGTCATGCGCGAGGTGGCCGCCACCGGCGATCTGACGCGCAAGATCGCCGTCGGCGAGGGCCGCCGCTGGCACGACGAGGACGCCCAGCTGCTGGCCACGACGTTCAACACCCTGACGGACTCGATCGCGCGCTTCCAGCGCGAGATGTCGCAGAAGGAACGGCTGTCGTCGCTCGGCCGTCTGTCCACCGTCATCGCCCACGAAGTGCGGAACCCGCTGATGATCATCAAGGGATCGCTGCACGCGCTGCGCCAGCCGGACGTGAGCCGGGCGGCCATGCGCGAGGCGGTGGCCGACATCGACGAGGAGGTCGAGCGGCTGAACCGGATCGTGAACGAGGTCCTCGACTTCGCGCGGCCCATCCGCTTCGAACTCGCGCCGGCGGATCTGAACGTGCTCTGCCGCGAGTCGGCAGCGGCGTCTGTGGCCTCGGGGCCGGGTGCCGCCGTGCACCTGGAACTCGACCCGGGCGCCGCGCCCGTCACGACGGACGCCGAACGGCTGCGGATTGCACTCGTGAACATGCTCGTCAACGCGCGCCATGCCGTCGACAGTCAGCAGTCGGCAGTCGGCAGTCAGCAGCCGGCAGTCGGCAGTCAGCAGCCGGCAGTCGGCAGTCCGCAGTCGGCAGTCGACAGTCGGCAGTCAGCCGTCGGCAGTCGGCAGTCAGCCGTCACGAGCCACGAGCCACCAGCCACGACCAACGAGCCGCTTGTGACGCTGAGCACGCTGGCGAAGGATGGCCGCGTCACGATCGTCATCGCCGACCGCGGCGCGGGCATCGACCCGGCTCACCTGCCCCAGGTGTTCGAGCCCTACTTCACGACGAAGCGCAGCGGCACGGGCCTGGGGCTGGCCATCGCCAAGAACATCGTCGAAGGGCTCGGCGGCACGATCGGCGTGAACAGCGCACCCGGTACGGGCACCGAGATCCGCATCAGCCTCCCCGCAGGCGTCTCCGGATAACCCCATGACCCACGGCCGCGGCTCGATCCTGATCGTTGATGACGAAGAGAAGATCCTGAAGTCGCTCGGACGCGCCCTGCGCGAGGCCGGCCACGCCGTCGTGGACACGACCAGCCCACGTCAGGCGCAGCGGCTGCTGGCCGAGCGCCCGTTCGACCTGCTCGTGGTGGACAACATGATGCCCGAGCTGAGCGGGCTTGACCTGATTCGCGAGTACATCGGGTCGGCGCCGGAGGGCGAACGCGCGCAGATCCTGATGATGACGGCGCACGCGACCGTCGAGAGCGCCATCGAAGCGATGAAGCTGGGGACGCTCGACTACCTGATCAAACCGTTCGAGATCGACGAGCTGATCGTCGTCGTACGGCGCGCGCTCGATCATCAGCGCCTTCGGACGGAGCACCGCTATCTGCTCAGCGAGCGCGACGAGCAGTTCGACCACTACGGCATCATCGGGCGCAGCCGGGCCATGGAGGAAGTGATCCGGCGCGCGGAGCTGGTGGCCGAGACGAAGAGCACCGTCCTCATCACCGGCGAAACGGGCACCGGCAAGGAACTGGTGGCCCGCGCCATCCACGACCGCAGCGCCCAGCGCGACATGCCGCTCATCAAGGTCAACTGTGCCGCCATTCCCGAAACGCTGCTCGAGTCGGAGCTCTTCGGCCACGTGCGCGGCGCGTTCACCGGGGCGACGACCACCAAGAAAGGCAAGTTCGCGCTCGCCGACGGCGGCACGATCTTCCTCGACGAAATCGGCACCATGAGCCCGCCGCTGCAGAGCAAGCTCCTGCGCGTCCTGCAGGAGCGCGAGTTCGAGCCGCTCGGGTCGGAGCGGACCGAGAAGGTCGACCTGCGCGTCATCGCCGCCACCAACCGCGATCTCCGACAGATGGTGGCCGACGGCAAGTTCCAGGAAGACCTCTTCTACCGCCTCAACGTGATCCCGATCGAAATCCCGCCGCTGCGGGAACGGCGCGACGACATCCCGTCGCTCGTCGAGCACTTCATCCGGAAACACGCGCAGCGCGTCGGACGCCGCATCGATCGCCCCGAAGACAGCGTGATGGCCGGCCTGCAGCAGTACGACTGGCCGGGCAACGTCCGCGAGCTCGAGAACACGATCGAACGCGCCGTCGTGCTTTCGACGGGAAACGTCATCGGCGCCCGCGCCGTCTCGGTGCTGGGCGCGGCGGCGCCGCAGGCAACCACTCTCCCCTCGCTGAAACTCCGGCAGAACATCGAGTGGGTCGAGCGCGAGACCATCCGGCGGGCCATCGAGAGCGCGGGCGGCGTGAAGAAGGATGCCGCGGAACTGATGGGGATCAGCCAGCGCGCGCTGTCGTACTATCTGGCCAAGTACCGTCTCGACTGAGCCCGGAAGACATATTACGGGGACGGAAACCCGTTACGGCTTCTGTAAACCGGGCGCCGTCCCGCCGGGCGTTCCCGACGAAGGGTCCCGGCAACGGCCGGCATCCGGCTTGCGTAGACGGCTGCGACGTGGAACTCCTCCGGCCATCAGACTCATTCACCCGACCATGACGTTCGACACGAACAACCCATGACAAACACCCGCATTCTCTGCACACTGCTCTTCTCGCTGCTCGCCGCGACGGCCGGCTACGCCCAGAACACGGACGAGGGGGACGACCGGGTGCTGAAGCTGGCGGAACCCGACTTCACGCTGGTCAGCCTGCCGACGTCGCTGCGGCTCCCCGTCAACGGGAGCGCGTTCCGCCTGACGCACCGATTCACCCGCCCGCTCAGCTGCGATCTCTGTCCGAACAGCCTTGCCGCCGACGCCTTCGGCATGGACTTCGGCGCACGCATCGGGCTCGAGTACCGCTACGGGATCATGCCGAACACTGAGGTCGGCGTGCATCGCGCCAGCGACAAGACCATCGAGCTGTTCGGCCAGTACGGGTTCCTGCGCCAGGGCAAGACGTCGCCGATCGAGGCGTCGGCACTGCTCGCGGTGGACTGGAGCGACGTCGGCCGGTCCGGCGTCGACAGCCAGTCGCAGCCGGTGCTCGGCGTGATCGTGTCGAGGCGGATCGCCGAACGTGCCGCGCTGTACGTCCAGCCGATCTGGATTCACCACGCCAACCTGTACGATTCGTCGACACCGGAGAACGACACGTTCGTGACCGGTTTCGGCGCCCGCGTCCGCGTGCTCGACACCGTCTATCTGGTCGGGGAGTACGCGCCCCGCGCCGGCTACGCGCCGGGCGTCAACCACGGCGGCTTCGCCATCGAGAAGCGGGCGGGTGGCCACATCTTCCAGCTCAACTTCACCGATTCGTTCGCATCCACGTTCGGGCAGATCGCCCGGGGCGGCACGCGCACCACGAGAGTGAACGGCACGGAAGGCACAGACTGGTATCTGGGATTCAACCTCACGAGGAAGTTCTACTGAACTCTGGCGGCGGCCCTGAAAGGGCCGCACTACTGTAGCGCGGGGCTTTCAGCCCCGCGTTCCGATCAGGGGTGACATCATGCGATCACGGATGGCGGGCGGGTTCTTCGCGTCGTGCGGGCTGGCGCTGCTGCTGGCCGCGTGCGGCGGGAGCAGCAACACCAACAGCAACCCGGCCGGGCCGTCGCCGGTGACTCCGCCGACGACCCCGGCGGGCGCCGTGAACACGACCACGATCACGATCGTGAACAACGTCGCCACGCCGAAGGACATCATCGTACCGCTCGGCAGCCAGGTGACGTTCATCAACAACGACAACCGGCAGCACGACATGGAGTCCAACCCGCACCCGGAGCACACCGAGTGTCCGGCAATCTCGCAAGCGGGGTTCCTCAACCCCGGCCAGTCGCGGCAGACCGGCAACCTCACCACCGCGCGGATCTGCGGCTACCACGACCACATCATGGCCGATGTGGCGGGGCTTCAGGGGAGCATTACCGTTCGGTAGCTACTTCGCCTCGCCGCCATCGAGCTGCTGCCCGAGATAGCGCTCGTAGCCGAGCTGTCCGATCTGGTGCATCTGCGCCTCGAGGAAGTCGACGTGTTCCTCCTCGTCCTTGAGCAGCCGCTCGAACAGGTCGGCGGACCCGTTGTCGCCCGCGTCGCGCGCCGCCTTGACCGACGCGTTGTACATCACCGTCGCGTTCAGCTCGAGCTTCAGATCGTTTTCGATCTGGGCCTTGACGTCGGCGCCAATCGTCAGCGGCAGCGGCAGCATCGACGGGATCCCGTCCAGGAACAGGATGCGCTCGAGGATCTCCTCAGCGTGCTTCATCTCGCCAATCGACTGTTTCTTGATGTAGTTACCCAGCCGGTGATAGCCCCAGTTGTGGCACATCTCCGCGTGGACGAAATACTGATTGATCGCGGTCAGCTCCTCGCGGAGCGCCTCGTTCAACTTTGCGATGATCGCGTCGTTGCCCTTCATTCCGCTGTCTCCCAGTCTAGGCTCGAACGCGTCGAGCCGCTTCCGTGTTCATTCGGCGCCAGAGCTGCCAGCCCACGAGCCGCCGAAATGCCAGGGCCAGGCCCGTCCAGACGAGCACCACGCCCCCCACGCACGCGATGCCCGCGAGCGTCTGGCCGACGATGCCTCCCAGTTCACCCGTGTGCCCGAACCGGACCCAGCCGCGCCATTTCTGGCCGCGGCTGTTCTCGGCGTACGGCTCCCAGCGGACGATGTCGCCGGTTGCGGCGTCCAGGGTCAGCTGCGATCGCGCGAACGTGTTCCAGTGCCGGGCGTCGTTCATTGTAAACGACACGGGCGCGCGCGGCCGTTCGGGCAGCCGCATGGTCACGGTCTGCCAGGTCGGCAGCTGCTGTTCGGCGCGGGCCCAGAGCGCATCGACATCAACGCGCGGCCTCTGTGAATCCTGTGGACCTCGCAGACCCTGCGGACCCCGTGCGGCGGGCAGCGGGCTGCCGGCCATCTGATACAGCAGCCGGTTCGCCCACGGGTACGACATCACGACGCCCGTCGCCGTCAGCACGATGAGGACCGGCGCGCACCAGAAGCCGATGACGTTGTGCCAGTTGAAGTCGCGGGCGCGCGCTGTGGCTGTGCGCCGGAAGAGCAGGATCGCCGTCAGGTGCTGCGGGAGCCACTTGTGCGGCCACCAGAGGAACAGGCCCGTGATGGCCAGGCCCAGAAACGCCAGGTTGGATGCACCGGTCAGCGAGCGCCCCGTATCGCGGTTGTCGCCGCTGAAACTCAGCCAGCGGTGCAGGTCTTCAGTGGCGCGGAAGAACTGCTGGGCGACGGCCGAGCCCGCGCCAAGCTGGGCGCCCGTGTAGGGGTTCACGTACAGCGTGCCGTCGCGGCCGAAGCCGACGGCGGCCGACGCCGACGGATCGCGGTCGAGCACCAGCGTCGCCGGCTGGCCGTCGGGCCGGGCAGCCTGAGCCGCCGCGAGGATCCGCGACGGCTCGAGCCGCGGCGTGCCGGCGGGATCGACGAACCGCACGGCGCGGTCCACGCGGTCGAGAATCTGCGGCTTGAACGCCAGCACAGCGCCGGTCGCCGACATCACGAGGATGACGAGGCCCGCAGCGACGCCGGCGGCCAGGTGAAGCCAGAACAGAGCGGTACGAAACGGTTTCATCGATCGGCCCGGCGACGTCAGTTTTAGGTAGAGGAATCGAGAAGCGAGACATAGATGAGAATGAGTCTCACTTTCAAGAACGAGCATAATCCCGACCTGTCCGGACGGTCAAGACCGCCGCCCGGCCGGATCGTCTATCGCGGTTCGGCCGTCACCCGGCCGCCGAACGCCGGATTGCCTTCGTGCGTGTGATCGTGAAACTCGCAGGGCATGAGATGCGTGAGCGGATCGGTCGCGCGTGACTGGCCGGGCACCAGGTAGCCGGCGATGTTGATTTCGGGGCAGTCGTTGTGCAATCCCAGCGGACCCGACAGCATGTCGTGCGGATCATTGTCGCTGTTGACGAAGGTGAGACGTGCACCGGCATAGACGTGCAGATCGTTGATGGAATACGCAGCCGCTGAGGCGCTGTCGAGCCGCAAGCCGGACGAAGTAATCGTGATCGTGGCGCCCTCGAGCGGCTTCGGCGGACCCGCCGGAACGACCGGCGGCGTCGGAGCCGCCGGCGTCGGCGGCTGACTCGGGGGCTCGCTTGCACACGCCACGGTCACGGCAAGCAGCGCGACGATCGACAGTCGGCTCAGCGTCATGTTCTCCTGTCCCCAGCCCCCGATACGATCCCCCCGCTTACCCGTTCCGCAATACCTTACTGAACGCGTAAGCTGGCAGGATAGCCTTCCGTCGAACCTCGCAGCTTTTGCCGGCGAGCGGCGGCACTTCCCTTGCGTGGCAAGAACCGGTCCGTCCGAACCCTGATGCGCCTGCCGCCGCTCGTCGTCCTCATGCCCTTCTTCCTCCGGGCCCTCGCATCCCCGGCGGCGGCGCAAGAGCCCGCAACCTCCCCCGCCGATCACGTGCACGACACCGCGCGCGGCGCCACGCCGGCGGAATTGCCCACGTGGTCGTGGTCGCCCGACGCCAACGTGTTCTTCGGCTACAACTACCAGCAGCGCGAGTTCAAAGATCAGTCGGCCTGGGAGTCGCAGAACTGGTTCATGCTGCACGGCGCGCGGCGACTCGGCCGCGGAGCGTTTCAGGTGGAGGGCATGATCTCGCTCGAGCCGTTCACCATGCGCGGCATCGGCTCCCCGCAGCTGTTCCAGACTGGCGAGTCGTACCAAAGGGGCCCGCTCATCGATCGCCAGCATCCGCACGATCTGTTCATGGAGCTCGGCGCCACCTACCGGCTGCGCGGGCCACACGCCACGCTCATCATGTCAGCCGACCTGGTCGGGCCCGCCGCGCTCGGGCCGACGCCGTTCATGCACCGCGAGTCGGCCCGCAACAACCCGCAGGCCCCGCTCACCCACCACCAACTCGATTCCACGCACATCACACCGGGCGTGGTGACGGGGGGCGTCGAGGCGGGGGCCCTGACGTTCCTGGCGTCGTGGTTCCGTGGACAGGAGCCGGACGAGAACCGGCTGGACATCGGCCGGCCGTGGCTCGACTCCTGGTCGGTTCAAGGGAAATGGCAGCGCGGTCCGTGGATGGCCCAGGTGTCGGGCGGCATTCTGCACGAGCCCGCATGGTTCGAGCCGTACGACATCCCGCGCATCACGGCCTCAATCGAATTCAACGGAACGGTGCGGTCGCATCCCGTCGCTGCCACGCTCGCCTGGGGCGAGAACCGCGAGATCCACGGTCCCCTCGACGGATATCTCTTCGAATGGGACACGCCGATCGCCGGGCGCGGGCACTTCTACGGACGCGCAGAAGCCTCGGCCAAGGATCTGCTCGACCTGGGCTTTCCGGATCCGCCCGGCTTCGTGTCCTTTCATCGCATTTCACACGTCGCGGCCGCGACGTTCGGCTATGTCCACGACGTCGTAAACAAACCATGGGGGCGTCTCGGCCTCGGCGGGGACGCGACGTTCTACCACGTGCCGGACAACATGATCGACTACTACGGCACCTCGCCGCACTCGTTCCACGTGTTCGTGCGCTATCGTCCGCAGCCGCACGATTCGAGGGCTCACCGGCATTGAAATGCTGTTATTCTGAGGGAGTCCACTCATGCGGGATTTCCATCAATGTCGCTCGTCGCGCTCTCCGAACTCCTCGGCGCTCCCGTGCGCGGTGCCACCGGCGCCGTTCTCGGACGCGTGCGCGAGATCGCGATCGCCCCGCAGGACCACCCCACCCGGATCGCCTATCTAATCGTCAAGACATCAGACGGCGAGCGCGTGCTCCCGTCCACAGTGCTCAAGTCGTGCGGGGCCATCGTCCGCACAGACGACGATGGCTCGGCCTGGGAGAAGTACGCAGCCTCTGACGGCGTCCTGCTCCTCAAGCGCGACCTGCTCGATCAGCAGATCATCGACGTCCACGGGCGAAAGGTCGTCCGCGTCAACGACGTCGAGCTCGACTCCACACCCCTGAACAGCCACGTCGTCCTCAGCGTGGTCGCCGTCGATGTCGGCGCCCGCGGCGCCATCCGGCGTCTCACGAAGGGCATCGTGCCGTCGTTCACCCTGCGCACGCTGCTCGACCGCATTCCGCCGCGAGTCATCCCGTGGGCGTACGTCGATCTGCTCGAAACGGACCCGGCGCGCCGCGTCAAGCTGAAGATCGTCTACGAAGGCCTCTCGAAGCTCCACCCGGCGGACATCGCCAACATCGTCGAGGACCTGCCGCACGCCGAGCGCGAGGCCGTCTTCGAGACCCTCGACGAGGAGGTCGCCGCCGAGGCGCTCGAAGAGATCGACCCGAAAGTCCAGGTCTCGATCGTCGAGTCGCTGGACTCCGACCGCGCGGCCGACATCGTCGAGGAAATGGACCCCGACGCCGCGGCCGACCTGCTCGGCGAGCTGCCGGAAGATCGGTCGGGCGCCATCCTCAAGGAGATGGAGCCGGAGGAACGCCAGGAGGTCACTCAGCTCCTGGAGTTCGGCGAGCACACCGCCGCCGGCCGGATGACGACCGAGTTCGTCGCCGTCGGCGATCACGGAATCGTGGACGACGCAATCGAAGCGCTGCGGCAGTTCGAAGGCAGCCGCGAGGCCGTCGCCACGGTCTACCTCTACAACGTCGCCTACAAGATCGTGGGCGCCGTGCCGCTCGTGAAGATCGCTTTGTCGCCGCCCACCACGCCCCTCTCTCAGCTGGTCGAGCCGGCCGTTACCTGCGCGGCCGACACGCCGGATGATGACGTTGCGGCGCTCTTCGACAAGTACAACCTCGTCACCCTGGCCGTCCTCGACGAGCACGAACGGCTCGCCGGCATCATCACGGCGGACGACGTCATCACGATGCTGCGCCACAGACGGTAGCCATGCGGTCCACGCTGAAGCACTGGAAGACCCGGCTGCTGCTCCTGCTGGCCGTCATCGGGCCCGGGTTCATCACCGCCAACGTCGACAACGACGCGGGCGGCATCTTCACGTACTCCCAGGCCGGCGCGCAGTTCGGCTACTCGCTGCTCTGGACGATGATCCCGATCACGATCGCGCTCATCGTGGTGCAGGAGATGGCGTCGCGGCTGGGCGCCGTCACCGGCAAGGGGTTGAGCGATCTCATCCGGGAAGAGTTCGGGTTCCGGCTGACGTTCATCGTGATGGTGACGCTCATCGTGACGAACTTCGGCAACGTCGTCGCCGAGTTCGCGGGCATCGCGAGCAGCCTCGAGCTGTTCGGGCTGTCGCGGTACATCGTGGTGCCGCTGGCGGCGTTCGTCGTCTGGCTGCTCGTGGTCCGCGGCACTTATGCCAGCATCGAGAAGATCTTCCTGACCGCGTCGGCGTTCTACGTCGCATACATCATCGCCGGACTGCTCGCGCATCCGGACTGGAAGGCGGCGGCCTTCGCCACCGTGACGCGGCCCGAAGCGGCGGGGATCCGGAACTACGGCTACCTCTACATGGTGATCGGCCTCGTGGGGACCACGATCGCACCGTGGATGCAGTTCTACCTGCAGGCCTCGATCGTCGAGAAGGGCATCACCGCCAGGCAGTACGCCGCGTCACGGTGGGACGTGATCCTCGGGTGCATCTTCACCGACATCGTCGCGTGGTTCATCATCGTCGCCTGCGCGGCCACGCTCTACGCCAACGGCCATCACGACATCGGCAGCGCGGCGGACGCCGCACAGGCCCTCCGGCCGCTCGCCGGCGAGTACGCCTACCTGCTCTTCGCCGCCGGCCTCTTCAACGCCTCGCTGTTCGCGGCGTCGATCCTCCCGATCTCGACGGCGTACGCGGTGTGCGAAGGCCTCGGCTTCGAGTCGGGCCTCGACAAGAAGTTCCGCGAGGCGCCGGTGTTCTACTGGCTCTACACGGTGATCATCGTGCTCGGCGCCGCCGTGCTGCTCGTGCCGGGGCTGCCGCTCGTCTACGTATCGGTGCTGTCGCAGGTGGCCAACGGCATCGTGCTGCCGCTCGTGCTCGTGTTCATGCTGCTGCTGACCAACGACCGCGAGCTGATGGGCAGCTACACGAACTCACGCAGCTTCAACACCATCGCCTGGACGACGGTCGTGGTGATGGTGCTGCTGACGGTGCTGATGCTGGTGACGCATCGGTAGGCAGAAGCCGGCAATCCGGCGATTGGGGCCCGCTGCCGCGCGTAATCGGGTAATCTTGAAACTGCAGTGGAGACGGGCGATTCCAGTTCAGCCGCCGCGGGCGTGAAACGCCGGCGGGCGCGGCGCCGGGTGCCGCGCGGGCGTCGGAGCGAGGTCAGCGCAGCCACGCGGGTCGAGATCCTCAAGAGCGCCGCCGCGGCGTTCCGCAGGCTCGGCTACCACGGCGCCACAGTCGAGCAGATCGCCGCCGCCCTGCGGATGAAGAAGGGCAACCTCTACTACTACTTCCGCAACAAGGAAGAGATCCTCTTCGCCTGCCACGAGTACTCGCACGATCGGCTGCAGGAACTGCTGGACCAGGTCGTGCGCAGCACGGCGCCGCCGGATGAGAAGCTGCGGCGGCTCATCGTGTCGACCGTCCACGTGATTCTCGACGAGCTGCACGGTACGGCGCTGCTGCTCGATCTCGAAGCGCTCACGCCGGCGCATCTCAAAGCCGTCATCGTGCGGCGCGACCGCTTCGACCGGGGCATGCGCATGATTCTCGAGGAGGGCATCGCCACGGGCGTCTTTGCGCCCGGAGACCCCAAACTCGTGGGCTTTGCCATGCTGGGGGCCCTGAACTGGATTGCCCGCTGGTTCAACCCGGGGGGCCCGGCCAGCTCCGATCAGATCGCCACCCGGTTTGCCGATTACCTCATCGCCGGCCTGCGCCCGATATAATTGGCGACATGGGCTCCCTGATCCCGCTCGTGCCGGCGCCCAGGCCGCCGAAACCGGCCTGGCTGAAGGTGCGCGCGCCCGGGTCGCCGAACTACACACGGCTCAAGGGCCTGATGCGCGAGCTGAAGCTCCATACCGTGTGCGAAGAAGCGCAGTGCCCCAACATCGGTGAGTGCTGGAACCACGGCACCGCCACGTTCATGATTCTCGGCGAGGTCTGCACGCGCGCCTGTGCCTACTGCGCCATCTCGCACGGCCGGCCCGCACCCGCCGATCCGGATGAGGCCGCCCGCGTCGCCCACGCCATCCACGCGCTCGACCTCAGCTACGTCGTCGTGACGTCGGTGGACCGCGACGATCTGAAGGACGGCGGGGCCTCGATCTTCGCGGACACCATCCGCCAGACGCGCGCGCTCCATCCCGGGTGCCGGCTCGAGGTGCTGATTCCCGATTTTCAGGGGGACGAGGCCGCGCTCCGGACCGTCCTCGACGCGCGCCCGGACGTGATGAATCACAACACGGAAACGGTGCCACGGCTCTACCGCATGGCGCGTTCGGGCGGACGTTACACGCGGACGCTGGAACTCCTGGATCGATCGCGACGGTACGCGCCCGAGATCCCGACGAAGACCGGCGTCATGGTCGGTCTCGGCGAGGAGCACGACGAGCTGGTCGCCACGTTCCGCGATCTGCGCGGTGTCGGCTGCCAGATCCTCACGATCGGACAGTACCTGCGCCCCTCGAGCGAACACGCGCCGATGACCCGCTACTACCACCCCGACGAGTTCCGCGAGCTCAAGCAGATCGCGCTCGACCTCGGGTTCGTGCACGTCGAGTCAGGCCCCCTCGTGCGCAGCTCGTATCACGCGCACGAAACCGCCGACGCCTGGCAAGCCGCCGCCGGTTCGTAGGCGCGCGGCGCGGTTGTTACGTGAACTGATCACTCCCATCACCCCAGCGACAATCCGATTGATGACACTGTCCGGGTGGCACGGGCAGGGCTGGGATATGGCGCCGATCTGGACAG
The DNA here is from genome assembly GCA_963821285.1 of uncultured Acidobacteriota bacterium. GTDB lineage: Bacteria > Acidobacteriota > Vicinamibacteria > Vicinamibacterales > CAVVIG01 > CAVQJU01. Next base: position 160,450 of record CAWGDD010000007.1, on the reverse strand, counting down.
AAGCGTCGTGTCGAAAGCTGTTTCACACATTCTTGTCGGTCAGGCTCCGACTTGCCGTCCTTCCCGCTGTCAGCCCGGGCGATCCGCCGGTCCGGCCTCCCGTCGAGGACAACATGAATGTCTCCGCTGACACGCGGTTCCACGTTCTTGTCGCCCGGGAGGAGCCCTCCGGACGGCAGGTGGACAGGCACAATTGTCGAAATCAGGCCTGAAAACGTCGAACTCGTTGAAAACCGGCCGGCGCGCCGATTGGAGCCAGTCTTGCTCTTCTGTCGATATATGGACGCTTCGCCGGGTACGAACACTCGGAATGGTGCCTTGGCTCTCCAAGTGAGGGAATGATGACGAATGACATGTCTCGACCGGTTCCGCGGCTCTCGGGCACCGAACGTCTGATTCTGGATCTGCTGCGCCAGGGGGAACTCTTCGGCCTGCAGCTGGTGGACCGCTCCGAGGGCGCGCTGAAACGCGGCACCGTGTACGTCACGCTCGGCCGTATGCAGGACAAGGGCTACGTCGAATCGCGGACCGAGCCGCTCCCCCCGGGCGCTATCGGCCTCCCGCGGCGCTGGTACCGTCCGACGGCGTATGGGCTGAGGGTCAGCAACGCGTGGATGATGGCCGCGCGTTCGTTCGCCGAACAGGAACTGCGGACCGGCGCGGCCTAGGACGGCCGCTTCGGCTTGTAGACGTGCGTCGCCTGGCCGAAGAACACTTCGGCGGCCTCCATCAGCGTCTCGGTCAGAGTGGGATGCGGGTGGATGGACAGCTTCAGATCCGACGCGGTCGCGCCCATCTCGATCGCCACGACGGCCTCGGCGATCAATTCGCCGGCGCCGCTGCCGACGAGGCCGACACCCAGGATGCGCTCGGTCACCGGATCGATCAGCAGCTTGGTGAGGCCGTCCACGCGGTCGAGTGTGATCGCGCGGCCTGACGCCGCCCACGGAAACTTCGCCACGCTCACCGTCCGTCCGGCGGCCTGAGCCTGCGCCTCTGTCAATCCGGCCCACGCCAGTTCGGGGTCGGTGAACACGACAGCGGGAATCGCCTGGGGCTCGAACACGGCCTTGTGGCCGGCGATGACTTCGACGGCCGTCCGCCCTTCGTGCGACGCCTTGTGCGCCAGCATCGGCTCGCCCACGACGTCGCCGATGGCGAAGATCGACGGCTCGGCCGTCCGCATCTGCCCGTCCACGACGATGAAGCCCCGTTCGTCGAGCCTGACTTGCGTGCGGTCGAGGCCGGGCACGCTGGCGTTGGGCCGACGGCCCACGGCGACGAGCACGCGATCGAACACCGCGTCGCCGGACTGTCCGCCGTCGAAGGTCACGCGGATTCCGCCTGGCTCGGCCTTCATCTGCACGACGCGCGTGTTGAGCAGCACGGCCTTCATCGTCTTGCCGATGCCTTTGGCCAGGATGTCCACCAGGTCCCGATCGGCGCCGGGCAGCAGGCCTGGCGTCATTTCGACCACGGTGACGGCGCTGCCGAGTGCGGCGTAGACCGTGCCGAGTTCGAGGCCGATGTATCCCCCGCCGACCACGAGCAGGGATGGCGGGATGGCGGGCAGGTTCAACGCTGCCGTCGAGTCCATGACGCGCGGGTCATCCCCTCCAGGCAGGCGGAGCGACGCCGGCACGGCCGGCACCGATCCGGTCGCCAGGATCGCATGCTCGAACTGCACCGTCTCTTCCCCGCCGGACACGAGCTTCACGCGCAACGTGTGCGCATCTTCGATCGATGCAAGCCCCTGCAGGTACTGCACCTTCCGGCTCTTGGCGAGCAACCCCGTGCCGCCGGTCAGGCGCGCGACGACCTGATTCTTGAACGCGCGCAGTTTGTCCAGATCGATCGTCGGCTCGCTGAAGGTGATGCCCCAGGCGTTCGCGTGGCGCGCTTCGGCGACAAGCTTCGCGACGTGCAGGAGCGCCTTGGACGGGATGCAGCCCCGGTACACGCAGACGCCGCCGGGATTGAGCTCGGGATCGATCAGTGCGGTCTTGAGGCCGAGGTCGGCCGCGAGAAACGCGGCGGCGTAGCCGCCCGGGCCGCCGCCCACGACGACGACTTGAACGGCGATCATCCCTGAAGCGAGAGCAGGAACGGCTGCTCGAAGACGTCGGCGACCCAGCGCAGGAATCGCGCACCGTCAGCGCCGTCGATGGCGCGATGGTCGTACGACAGCGACAGCGGAAGCATCAGTCGCGGGATGAACTGTCCGTCCTTGAACACCGGCTCCATGCGCGCGCGCGAAATCCCAAGAATCGCGACTTCCGGCGCGTTGACGAGCGGTGTAAACGAGGTCCCGCCGATGCCCCCCAGATTGGAGAGGCTGAAGGTGCCGCCCTGCATCTCGTCGAGCGAAAGCTTCCGGCTGCGCGCCTTCTCGGCCAGCGCCGCCACCTCCTCGGAAATCTGCATCAGGCTTTTCGTGTCGGCGTCACGGACAACGGGCACGAGCAGACCGCGATCGGTATCGACCGCCACGCCGATGTGGACGTATTTCTTGACGATGATCTCCTCGGCGGCCATGTCGATGGACACGTTGAACTGCGGAAACTGCCTGAGCGCCGCGGCGACAATCTTGACCGCGAGCGTCGTCACCGTCAGCGGCGCCGCCCCGGCGCCGCCCTGCTTCGTGTGCCGCTTCCGGATTTCTTCGAACCCGGTGATATCGGCCAGGTCGTACTGCGTCACGAGCGGGATGGTCGCCCACGACGCGCCGAGGTGCTCGGCCGTCTTCTTGCGGATGCCGCGCATCGGCTGACGCTCGATGGCGCCCCACCGGCTGAAATCCGGCAGCGGCTCGCCCACGGGCCGCGGCGCAACGCTCCCCGCTGGAGACGAGGCCGCCGCCGTGATGAGGCGCTTGGCGTGCTCCTTCACATCCTCGATCGAGATCCGGCCGGCGTCGCCCGAGCCGGGGACCTGGTTGATGTCGACGCCCAGTTCTCGCGCCATGCGGCGGACCGAGGGCGCGGCAGGCGCGGACGCCGCGTCGGAGACGGATGCCACGACGTGCCGCGGGCCCCGCGCGATATCGATCACATTGGTGGCCCCTTCGCCCCGCTCCGCATCGCGAGACCGGACGAGTGTGGGGGCACCTTCGCTTCGCGTTGGCGGCGCGACGACCGCAGCAGGCGCGGGTGGCGGTGCGGCGGGCGCCGGCGCGACCGCGGCGGCGCCGTTGTCCGCGAGGGTCAGGATCGCTTGTCCGACCTTGACCTTGTCGCCCGCCTTCACCTTGATGGCGGTGACCGTGCCCGCGACGGAGGAAGGCACTTCGATCGTCGCCTTGTCGGTCTCGAGTTCGAGAACGGGCTGATCCTTGGCCAGCGTGTCGCCGACCTTCACCAGCACGTTGAGCACATCACCGGCGGTGATGTTTTCGCCCAGTTCGGGCAGGGTGAGATCCGCCACTACGACACCGCCGGATTCAGTTTGTCGGGGTTGATGCCCAGGCTCTTGATGGCCTTCTGCACAACGGCGACATCGAGCTGTCCGTCGCGGGCCAGCGCGCCAAGCGTGGCGACGACGATGTAGCGGGCATCGACTTCGAAGAAGTCTCGCAGGCTCTCGCGGCTCTCGCTGCGGCCGAAGCCGTCCGTGCCGAGCGTCTCGAGCGGGCGCGGCAGCCAGCGATCGATCGCGTGCGGCAGCGCCTTGACGTAGTCCGAGGCGGCGACGAAGACGCCGGGCGCGTCCTTCACGCATTGCGTCACGTACGGCACGCGCGGCGTCTCGCCCGGGTGCAGCATATTCCAGCGGTCGGCCGTGAAGCCGTCGCGGTACAGCTGCACGAAGCTGGTGATGCTCCACACGTCGGCGCCGACGCCGTAGTCGGATTCGAGGAGGGCCTGCGCCTTGACCACTTCGGGCAGGATGGCACCGCTGCCGAAGAGCTGCGCCCGGAGCGTCGCCTTCGGCGTGGACGTGGCGCGGAAGCGGTACAGCCCCTTCAGGATGCCCTCACGCGCGCCGTCCGGCATCGGCGGCATCTCGGTACTGCTCGTTCATCACCGTCAGGTAGTAGAAGACGCTTTCCTGATCGACGTACATCCGGCGGATGCCGTCTTCGATGATGACCGCCATCTCGTACGCATACGCCGGGTCGTACGGCAGGCAATTCGGGTACGCGAGGGCGAAGAGCTGGCTGTTGCCGTCCTGGTGCTGGAGACCCTCGCCGGCCAGGGTGGTGCGCCCGGCGGTCCCGCCGAGGAGGAAACCTCGCGTGCGCGAGTCGGCGGCGGCCCAGATCAGGTCGCCGATCCGCTGAAAGCCGAACATCGAGTAGTAGATGAAGAAGGGAATCGTGTTCACGCCGTGCGTGGCGTACGCCGTGCCCGCGGCAATGAAGGACGACATCGCGCCGGCTTCATTGATGCCTTCCTCGAGAATCTGCCCGTCCGAGGCTTCCTTGTAGTACAGGAGCGTGTCCATGTCGACGGGCTCGTACACCTGCCCGGCGTGGGAGTAGATGCCGACGGCTCGAAACAGCGCCTCCATGCCGAAGGTGCGCGCCTCGTCCGGCACGATCGGCACGATCAACCGGCCGATGTCCTTGTCGCGCAGGAGCTTGCTCAGCAACCGCACGAACACCATCGTGGTCGAGGCCTTGCGGCCTTCGGTGCCCTTGAAGAACTCCTCGAACTGTTCGTGCGCCGGAACCGGCACGACCTCGCTGCGGACCTTGCGCGCGGGCACGAACCCGCCGAGCGCCGTGCGGCGCTCGCGCATGTAACGGGTTTCGATGCTGTCTTCTGCGGGACGGTAGAACGGGGTGTGGCCGATGTCGGCGTCGGAGATGGGCACGCCGAAGCGTGTACGAAAGGCGCGAAGCTCGTCTTCGTTCAGCTTCTTCTGCTGGTGCGTGATGTTCTTGCCCTCACCGGCTTCGCCGAGGCCGTAGCCCTTGATGGTCCGGGCGAGGATGACGGTCGGCGCGCCCTTGTGTTCCACGGCAGCCTTGAAGGCGTTGTACACCTTCACCGGATCGTGGCCGCCGAGGGTCATCTTCTTGAGCTGGTCGTCGCTCAGGTGCTTGACCATCTCGAGCAGCCGCGGATCGACGCCCCAGAAGTGCTCGCGTAGATACGCGCCGGATTCGACGGCGTACTTCTGATACTGGCCGTCGACGATGTCGCCCATGCGCTTGACGAGGAGGCCGTCGCGATCCTTCGCGAGCAACACATCCCATTCGCGTCCCCAGAGGACCTTGATCACGTTCCATCCGGCGCCGCGGAACGCGGCTTCGAGTTCCTGGATGATCTGGCCGTTGCCGCGAACGGGGCCGTCGAGGCGCTGGAGGTTGCAGTTGATGACGAAGATGAGGTTGTCGAGCTTCTCGCGCGCGGGCAGCGTGATGGCGCCGAGCGACTCGGGCTCGTCGGTCTCGCCGTCGCCCAGGAACGCCCACACCTTGGTCTCGGACTTCGCCTTCAGCCCGCGATCCTCGAGGTAGCGGATGAAGCGCGCCTGGTAGATCGCCATGATGGGGCTCAGCCCCATCGAGACGCTCGGATAGTCCCAGAAGTCGGGCATCAGCCAGGGATGCGGATACGACGAAAGGCCGCCGCCGTCTTTGAGCTCGCGGCGGAAGTTCACGAGATGTGTTTCGTCGAGCCGCCCTTCGAGGTACGCGCGCGCGTAGATGCCCGGCGCCGCGTGGCCCTGAAAGAAGATCACATCCGGGTCGCCGGAGGCGTGTCCGCGGAAGAAGTGGTTGAAGCCGACTTCGTACAGCGTCGCGGCCGAGGCATACGTCGAGATGTGGCCGCCGATTCCTTCCGACGCCTTGTTCGCGCGCACGACCATCGCGGCGGCGTTCCAGCGGACGAGGCTCTTGATGCGGCGCTCGACGTCGGGGCTGCCCGGCATGAGCGCCTGTTCGTCGGCCGGAATCGTGTTGACGTAGGGCGTGTTGGCGGTGAACGGAAGCTTGACGCCGTGCTGCCGGGCGTACTGGGTCAGCTCGCGGAGCAGGCGGGCGACCTTGGCGGGGCCGCCGCTCTGCAGGACATAATCAACGGAATCGAGCCATTCGCGTGTTTCGGTCGCGTCGAGATCGGCCGCGTCTTTGGGGGAAATGTGTCGCACGAAGTGCGTTCCTTTCGGAAGTGTCGGCTCGCGGTCACTCGACCTGTAGGTCTGTGTTTATTGTAACCTCCGTTCGAGAAAAGGGAACAATGCGGCGTTGCTCGCGGTCCTTCATTTTTGTCGTGCTGTCACCTGTTCCACTCCGAACTGTCGCGTCTGACTGCACGAGGCAGCGGACATGACGACGTTGACCGATGTCTCCGAGGCGATCGTGTCCTGCGAGTTGTGCCCGCGGCTGCGCGCGTACTGCCGGCGCATCGGGATCGAGAAACGGCGCGCGTTCCGCGACGACACGTACTGGGCGAAGCCGGTTCCGGGGTTCGGCGATCCACGCGCGCGGCTGCTCGTCGTTGGCCTGGCGCCGGCCGCGCACGGCGCCAACCGCACGGGCCGCGTGTTCACCGGCGACGGTGTCGGCGGATCGGGCGATTTCCTGATGGCGGGCTTGTGCGATGCGGGCTTCGCCAACATCCGCACGTCGCAGCACCCCGACGATGGGCTCACGTTGCACGATGCGTTCATCGCGGCGGCGGTTCGCTGCGCGCCGCCCGACAACAAGCCGACGCCGGAAGAAATCGCCCGCTGCCTTCCGCATCTCGGCGCGGAGCTCGCCGCGCTGCCGCGCGTCTCGGTCGTGGTCGCGCTCGGGAAGATTGCGTTCGACGCGTACCTGCAGCTGCTCAAGCGGAACGGCGTCGTGCTGAAGCCCCGTCCCACGTTCGGTCACGGCGTCGGACATCGCCTGCCGAACGGACAGATGCTCTTCGGCTGCTATCACCCGAGCCGGCAGAACACGAACACGGGCAAGCTCACGGCCGACATGCTGGGCGACGTGTTCAAGAAGGCTCGAGAGGTTCTAGAGGTTCCAGGGGTTCCGGAAGTTCCAGAGGTTCGGTAGGGGGAACATTCGCGCACGCGTGGGGTCCAACTCTCTACACGGAGGTTGGCCATGCGACGAAAGCCATCGGTCCTCCTGATTCTCGATCTCCGTTCATGCGGTGGTGCTGGGGCTGCTCGGCACGGCGCCCTGGTGGTCGCCAATCGCCAACTGGCCGATGCCGCGCGAAGTGCTCGCATTCACCGAGAGCCCACGGCTGGCCACTCTGCAGGACATCGAGCTGCCACGGGCGCCGCGCACGCGTGGGGCTGGCCCGCCCGCGCCAGCCTCAGCGGCCTCGCCGGAGCTCGCGCCGCTCGTCGCGCCGACGGGCGTCGCACCGGACTCGGCGCGAGACGGCGCTGTCGCCGGTCCGCTGGTGTCGGGCATCGAAACGTCGGGCACGGGAGCGATCGACGGCGTCGGCGTTCCGGACGCATTGCCAGCGCCTCCTCCGCCACGGCCGCAGGAACCAATCAGGCCGGGCGGCCTGGTTCGGCCTCCGTCAAAGCTTGTTCACGTCGCGCCACAGTATCCCCAACTCGCACGCGCGTCGCACGTGCAGGGCGTCGTCATCATCGAGGCAACGATCGACACCCGCGGGAACGTGGAGTCGGCCGTCGTGCTGCGGTCCATTCCGCTGCTCGATGCGGCGGCGCTCGACGCAGTCCGCCGGTGGAGGTTCACGCCGACGCTGCTGAACGGCATCGCGGTGCCGGTGATCATGACGGTGACGGTCAACTTCCAGCTGTCACAGTAACCCTGACGTACAACACAGAGCACACAGAGCACGCCGAGTTCTCCTGGCAAGAAATCCATCCCAGGACTCTGTGTGCTCCGCGTGCTCTGTGTTAACCGTTGTGATCTCCGAGCACGCGGCGGAGCGTGGCGGCGTCAATGTTGCCGCCGCTCATCACGCAGGCGACTCGCCGGCCGGCCAGCCGATCGCGCAGCTTCATCGCAGCGGCGAGCGGCGCGGCGCCGGCGCCTTCGGCCAGATTATGCGTGGTGCGCAGGGCAAGCCGCACGCCATCGGCCAGTTCCGCCTCCGTCAGCGTCACCACGTCGTCGAGTCCCTTCCGAAGGATCTCGAACGTCAGGTCGAAGGTGACCCGCGTGGCCAGGCCTTCGGCGAACGTCGCAGCCCGCTCCCCCACCACGCGTGAGCCCGTGCGCCACGATCGCGCAAAGGCGTCGGAGCCCTCGGCCTGCACGCCGATGATCTGCGCGCGGCTGCCAAGCCCCGTGCGGACAATGCAGCAGCCGCAGGCGTTGCTCCCGCCGCCGATTGGCACGAGGACGACGTCGATACCCGGCTGTGCGTCGAACAACTCGAGCGCCAGCGTGCCCACCCCCGCAATGAGCAACGGTTCATTCGCCGAGTGCACATAGCGCAGGCCGCGCTCGGCCTGCAGCTGTTCGACGCGCTCACGGGCTTCGTCGAAGTCGCGGCCGTACTCGAGGACGTCGGCTCCGTACGCCCGCATGGCGGCGTTCTTTTCGGGGTTGTTGCCCACGGGCGTGACGATCGTGCACGGTCACTCCCTCGCGCTGGCAGGCCAGCGCGATCGACTGGCCATGATTGCCCGTCGTCGCGGAGATGACGCCGCGACGGCGCTCGTCCTGCGAGAGCTGTCCGACGAGGTTCAGGCCGCCGCGGACCTTGAACGAGCCGGTCGGGTTGTGGTTCTCGTGCTTGACCAGCAGATCCAACCCGGATTCGGCCTCAAGCAGCGGGTGCCGCATGAGCGGGGTGGGTTGGATGAACGGGTAGACGCGCGCGCACGCCGCGCGCACATCGTCAAGGCTCGGGGGCTGCATTCGCCACGATTGATCGGGTCGCCGCGCCACGCAAGTCACCAGACGGTGACATCGCACACCACAAACACAGGTCCGAGGGGTCCGAGGGGTCCGGTCCTACGAACGGAGCCCTCGAACGAGGGGAACGATGACGTCAGGGCGATCGGTGATGAGGGCGTCGACGCCCAGGCCGAGCAGCCGGCGGGCGACGTCTTCGGTATCAACGGTCCACACCTGGACGCCGAGGCCGGCCCGATGCGCAGCGTCAACGAACGGGCGGGACACGACGCGCGTGCGGCCCGACCACTCGGGCACCTGGAAGCCCGCGTAGGCCGGCCGGCGATGCGGCCATCGGCACCAGGACCGGTAGAGCGCCCAGCGGACTTCCTCGCGCGCCGCGCTCGTCGCGAGCGCCGGCTCCGCCGCCCGGGCGGCGCGCAGGACGCGCCGGCCGAACGATCCGAAACAGACGCGGTCCACCGCGTCGGCCCGCCGCACGACGTCCAGCGCCAGGGCCGCCAGCTCGGGGGCGTTCAGCTTCAGCTCGACGATGACGCGGGCGTCGCGGACGCGCGCAAGTACGGCCGCGAGCGTCGGCACGCCGATGCCCTGCGCCCTGTAGGGGTAGCTGGAGCCGCGCCGGAAATAGTAGCCGGCGTCCACGCGCGCCAGCTCGTCGGCATCGAGCGCGTCGACGCCGCCGCGGGTGTTCGTCGTGCGATCGAGCGACGCATCGTGGTGCACGACGACCACGCCGTCCTTCGACAGGCGCACGTCGAGCTCGACGCCGTCGGCACCGAGGGCCACGGCCGTGTCAAACGCCGTGATGGTGTTCTCCGGGCCGAGCCCGCCTCCGCCGCGATGCGCGAAGACGAGCGGGCGGGACGCGGCAAAGAACGGATGCTGCGCGTCAGCCACGAGGCACCAGTTCGGATAGAATCGACCCATGGCGGCCACAATTGCGACCCTCGGCGAGCTTCGACAGGCGCGCCTGCCCAAGCGATCGGTGAAGCAGGAAATCCGCGACAACCTCATGCGCAAGCTGCAGAACGGCGACACGCTGTTCCCCGGCATCATCGGTTACGACGACACGGTCATCCCTCAGCTCGTCAACGCGATCCTGTCGCGGCACAACTTCATCCTCCTGGGACTGCGCGGCCAGGCCAAGAGCCGCATCCTGCGCGGTCTGGTCGATCTGCTGGACGAACAGATTCCGGTGGTACCGGGGTGCGAAATCCACGACGACCCGCTGGCGCCGCTCTGCGCGGCGTGCCGCGCGCGGGTGGCCCGCGAAGGCGACGCGATGCCCATCGCCTGGCTGCCCCGCGAGGCGCGCTACGTGGAGAAGCTCGCGACGCCGGACGTGACGATCGCCGACATGGTCGGCGACATCGATCCGATCAAGGCCGCGCAAGCCGGCCTGAACCTCTCCGACGAGCTCACGATGCACTACGGCCTGCTCCCCCGTGCGAACCGGGGCATCTTCGCCATCAACGAACTGCCCGATCTGGCAGGCAAGATCCAGGTCGGCCTGTTCAACATCCTGCAGGAAGGCGACGTCCAGATCAAAGGCTACCCGATTCGCCTGAAACTCGACGTGATGCTCGTGTTCACGGCCAACCCCGAGGACTACACGGCGCGCGGCAAGATCATCACGCCGCTCAAGGACCGCATCGGGTCTGAAATCCGCACGCACTACCCGGCGACGCGCCACAACGCGATGGCCATCACCAGACAGGAAGCGTGGACCGAGCGGACCGGCGGCCTGCGCGTCGAAATTCCCGGCTACGTCCGCGAGGTGGTCGAGGAGGTGGCGTTCCAGGCCCGCGCCGATCGCAAGATCGACAAGCGGTCGGGTGTCAGCCAGCGTCTGCCCATCACCACGCTCGAGCTCGTCGTGTCGAACGCCGAACGGCGGGCGCTCTCGAACGGCGAGACGGTCGTCGTGCCGCGCGTGACCGACGTCGCGGCGGCGCTCCCGTCGATTACCGGCAAGTTCGAGCTCGAGTACGAGGGCGAACTGCGCGGTGCGGAGCAGGTCGCGCGCGACCTGATCCGGTCGGCGGTCGGCGCGGTATTCACCGGCATGTTCGAGGGCCAGGACACGCGAACGGTCGTCGAGTGGTTCGACCTCGGCGGATCGCTGCCGCTCAGCGACGTATCATCGGCCGACGACGTCGTGACGCAGTCGCACGGCGTGCAGGGCCTCCGCGAGCTGGCGGAGCGGGCCGGTGTCGCCGCGGGCGCCACCGCCCCCGCCATCGCGTCCGCGATCGACTTCGTCCTGGAAGGCCTCTACGCGCAGAAGAAGATCAGCCGCAGCGACGAGCGCGGCTACTCGGCGACCGAGCCTCAGCCCCGCCGCACGGCGCGCCGCGAGGAACCGCCGATGGACGAAGGGTTTCAGGTCCCCGGGGGGAAGAAGAAGTATTACAACTAGGGGCTGGGGACTCCAGCCCCTAGCCTCCAGTCCCCACGCAATCACATGAAATATCGCTACTCCAAGTACACCGGCGACCCGCTCGAGGACCTCGACCTCGAGGACCTGGTGTCGAAGCTGTCCGACCTGCTGCTCGCGAGCGGGTTCGGCAACCCGCACGGGCGTGACGAAGAGGAGCGGACGATGCAGGCGCTGCACGACGCAATCCTCGACGCGTTGTTCAACGGCGGCGTGCTGCCCGAAGAGACGATCCAGCAGCTGCTGGGCGACCCGGCGGATGGCGATCAGGAAGACGTGCGTTCGAAGCTCGAGGAGCTCATCCAGCAGATCATCGAACGGATGGGCGAGCAGGGCTACATCACCATGCCGCCGGACCTCGAACCCGAGCGGCAGCGCCGGAGCGGCCGCGGCGGCGGGCAGGGTCCCGATCAGCCGCCGGTCACGTTCGAAGTCACCGACAAGACGCTCGACTTTCTCGGCTACCGGGCACTTCGCGATCTGCTGGGCTCGCTCGGTAAAAGCAGCTACGGGCGGCACGACACGCGCGAACAGGCGACCGGTGTCGAAACGACCGGCGCGCCGAAGCCGTACGAGTTCGGCGACACGATGAATCTCGACGCGGCCGCCACGCTGCTCAACGCGGTCGCGAGGGAGGCGGAAGAGAGTCGGCAGGCAGCAGTCAGCAGTCAGCAGTCGGCAGTCGACAGTCCGCAGTCGGCAGTCAAGATCAACGTCACGCACGAGGACCTGATGGTCGTGCAGGGCGAGTACCAGAGCTCGTGCGCCACGGTGCTGATGCTCGACTGCAGCCACAGCATGATCCTCTACGGCGAGGATCGGTTCACGCCGGCCAAGCGGGTGGCGCTCGCCCTCGCGCAGCTCATCAAGATTCAGTACCCCGGCGACGCGCTCAACGTCGTGCTGTTCCACGACTCGGCGGAGGAAATCCCGCTGGCCGAGCTCGGGCGGGTGCGCGTCGGGCCGTACTACACGAACACGCGCGAAGGCCTGCGCCTGGCGCGGCGCATCCTCGACCGCCAGCGCAAGGACATGCGCCAGATCATCATGATCACCGACGGCAAGCCCTCGGCGCTGACGCAGCCCGACGGACGCATCTACAAGAACGCCTTCGGCCTCGACCCGTTCATCGTCGCGGAGACGTGCGCCGAAGTGGCCGCGTGCCGCAAGAGCGGCATCATGATCAACACGTTCATGCTCGCGCGGGACTACGACCTGGTCAGCTTCGTGCGCCGCGTCGCCGAAATCTGCAAGGGCAAAGCGTACTTCACGACGCCCTATACCCTTGGCCAGTATGTCCTGATGGACTACATGGACAAGAAGACGAAGACGATTCACTAGAAGGTTCAAGGTTCAGGGTTCAAGGTTCAGGGTTCAAGGTTCACGGTTCGCATGTCAGAGCTGCTGCCGATCTTTCCGCTGCCGAACGTCGTGCTCTTCCCCGGCGTGTTTCTTCCGCTCCACATCTTCGAGCCCCGCTATCGGGAGATGGTGGCGGACGCGCTCTCGAGCGATCGCATGATCGGCATGGTGCTGCTGCGTCCGGGCTGGCAGCACGACTACGAGGGGCGGCCGCCCGTCTACCCGGTGGGGTGCAGCGGCGTCATCACGCATGTGGAGTCGCTGGCCGACGGCCGGTACAACATCGTGCTGCGGGGCGTGGAGCGCTTTCGCATCGTCGAAGAGGACGCGGCGAAGAGCTACCGGCGGGCGATCGTGGAATCGGTGCCCGAAGGCGCTGGAACGGTGGACGACCACGCGGCGCTCCGGCGGCAGCGGACGAAGCTCGAAGCCCTGCTGGCGCCGGCCGTCGAGCGGTCGCTCCCGGGCGCGGGACGCCTGGAGTCGATCGGGGGCGGCGGACGCGACCCCAAGATCCCCTCGACGATGGCCGATGAGGACCTGGTGAACGCGCTCGCGCAGTATCTGGATCTCGAACCGCTCGAGAAGCAGGCGCTCCTCGAGCAGCGGAGCCTGCGCAGCCGCGCCGAATCGCTCGTCGAGCTGCTGGAGATGAAGATCCTCATCGCCCGCACCCCGGGGTTGTCGAATGTGGCTCACTGAATCTGGTCATCTGGTCATTTCGTCATCTGGTCATCGTTGCTCAATTGAGCAATTTCTCAATTGAACAGAAATGATCAGATGACCAGATGACCAGATGACGAGATGACTAAATTCGTGAGGCGATGACTTCCACGATCTTTTCACCATGGAAGCGTCCGTTTTCGATGAAGACCGTGCCGGTCTCGTCGCCGGCCATGGCGCCGCCGGCCACGAACAACCCGGGCACGTTGGTTTCGAAGGTGTCGGGATTGAACGCCGGGGCGTTGCGCGGACCAAACGTCACGCCGGCGCGGGCCATCAGATCGTTGTCCGCACGATAGCCCGTCAGCAGCAGCACGGCGTCGGCTGACATCTCCTCCACGCCCGCGGGGCCCGTCAGCACGACCGAGGTCGGCCGAATCTCGCAGACCTGTGTGCTGAACCTCGCCGCGATCGACCCTTCCTTGATCCGGTTCTCGATGTCCGGCCGCACCCAATACTTGATCGTCGACTTGAGTTCCGCACCGCGGTGCACGAGGGTGACGTGGGCGCCGGCGCGATACATCTCGAGCGAGGCCTCGGCCGCCGAGTTGGCGCCTCCGACCACCACGACACGCTTGCGGTAATACACGTGCGGCTCGCTGTAGTAGTGATGCACATGCGGGAGATCCTCGCCGGGAATGCCGAGCATCACCGGGTGGTCGTAGTAGCCGATGGCCAGCACGACATGCCGGGCGTGACGCGCGCGGCGCACACCTCGCGACGACCGCGTCTCGACGGCGAAGACCGGATCTTCCCCCGGCGCGCTCTCGCGTGAGATGGCCATGACCGCTTCCTCGTACGCGATGCGCAGATCGAACTTGTCCGTGACCTTGCGGTAGTAGTTGAGCGCCTCGGCACGCGTGGGCTTCTCGAACGGCGACATGAACGGCACACCGCCGATCTCGAGCAGCTCGGGCGTCGTGAAGAACACCATCTGCGGGGGAAACCGGTAGATTGAATTGACGAGCACGCCCTGCTCGATCACCTGGTAATCGAGGTCGCGTTGTCTGGCGGCAATCGCGGCGGAAAGACCTGAAGGACCAGCACCAACAATGATCAAGTCGCGAACGGACATTTTTCGATCCTATCTCACCGCCGATCTCACCTGCCGGCCGTGCCCGGCCTGCCTGCCATGCCCGCCCCGCCTGCCCCGAGAGTGCCCGTTGGGCAGCCCTCAGCGCCCGTTCGGGGCCGTCCCGAGCCCGTTCGCTGAAATTGTAATCGGGCAAGCCCTGTCTGGTCTATGATTTACAGGATTTGGGGCGCTCCATCTTGCCCCAAGAGGAGACGCTCGCATGCACGCGCCCATCAAGTACTTCGAGAAGGGGCTCTCGGCCACGGCCAACGGCGCCTGGTTCCTGTTCAGCCGGCTGAACAAGATTTCCCAGAACCCGTCGTTCACGCCGAAGTGGTCCGACAAACCGCTCCTGAAGTCGTACCAGAAAACGAAACCGCCGCTCGGCTGGCCGCGCGAGACCGATTCGCTGTGCCCGGTGTGCACGCGCGAAGCGCGCCAGGAGATTCTGGACGGCAAGAAGGACGTCAGCGTGCTGTTGAACGAGAAGGTTGGCGAGATCAAGGCCACCATCCTCGAGCGCGACGGCAAGATCCTGATGGTGAAGGACTGCCCCATCCACGGCCACTTCGAGGACGTGATGGCGATCGACACGGAATTCTTCCAGCATCTCGAACAGGTGTTCCCGGGCCGCGACATCCGCGCCCACAACGACGACACGCTGCACAACCACGGCAGCTCGACGATTCTGCACGGCCGCGGGTCGGTGCTGACGGTCGACCTGACGAACCGCTGCAACATGATGTGCGACCCGTGTTTCATGGACGCGAACCAGGTCGGGTTCGTCCACGAACTCACATGGGACGACATCAAGATGGTGCTGGACAACGCGATCAGCATCAAGCCGCGGCGCCAGATGTCGGTGCAGTTCTCGGGCGGCGAGCCCACGATGTCGCCGTACTTCCTGGACGCGGTCGCCTACGCGCGCAAGGTCGGCTACAACAGCGTGCAGGCCGCGACCAACGGCATCGAGTTCGCCAAGAGCCCGGAATACGCGAAGAAGGCGGCCGAGGCCGGCCTCCGCTACGCGTACCTGCAGTTTGACGGTATCGGCAACGCCGCCAACGCGCACCGCCGGGTCGGCAACCTGTTCGACGTGAAGCTGCAGGCCATCGAGAACCTCTATTCGGCCGGCGTCGACATCGTCCCGGTCATCACGATCGTCAACGGCGTGAACAACGAGCAGGTCGGCCGTGTCATCGAGTTCGCGCTCGACAACCCCAAGAAGATCAACTTCCTCTCCTTCCAGCCGGTATCGTTCACGGGCCGCGACGAGGAAATCACCGACGAGCGCCGGCACGCGCAGCGCTACACGCTGTCGCACCTGGCGCACGACGTGAAGAACCAGACGGGCATCGGCGAGCCGGTCCGCGACTGGTTCCCGATCTCGTTCATGGGCAGCTTCACCGACTGGGCCGACGTCACGCACGGCGCCGAGAAGGAATTCGGCCAGCTGACGTGCGGCTGCCACCCGAACTGCGGCGTCGGCATGGCTGTGATGATCGACAAGGAAACCAAGGAAGCCGTTCCGGTGACCGCGTTCCTCAAGGCCGAACAGCTCGCGAAGGACATTCAGCAGGTCAGCGACGCGGGCCGCGGCCGCGGCCTGTCGAACTTCGGCATGGCGCTCTCGCTGATGCGCAATTACGACCCGTTCAAGGCGCCGACCGAGTTCAAGCTCGTCGACCTGCTCCGCAAGTTCGACAAGACGTTCGGCGCGACGAAGTCGGCCGAGAAGGGCAAGTACGGTCGCGTCGAGGGCAACCGGACGTCAGCCGACATCGCCAAGCGCCGGTCGGATCGCTGGAACTTCCTGTTCATCGCGGGCATGTGGTTCCAGGATCTGTTCAACTACGACTTCCGCCGCACCGAGATGTGCATCATCCCGTACGCCACGCAGCAGGGCGAAATCTCCTTCTGCGCCTACAACACCGGCATCGGCTGGCGCAACATCATCGAGAAGATGCACATGACGGCCACGCTCACCAAGTGGTACGAGGATCACGGGCGCCACGAGATCTTCGCGGGCAACAAGAACGTCCCGCTCCCGACGCTCGACCATCACCTCGCGCTCAATGCCGAGGCAGTCGCCGCCGGCGCGCAGACGGATCTCGACGAGCTCGGCATCGCCAAGAACGCGCGCGAAGAGAAGCTCCGGGCGCGTGAACACAAGGACGACCCCAAGTACCACGAAGAGATGGCGCGCCTCTATCGTCAACAGGTGCTCAAGGAGCAGCCGACGATTCAGATCAAGGGCCTCGGCGGGTCCAAGAAGAAGTCGGACGTGACGACCGTCCTGCACAAGCCGACGGTGTAATAGTCAGAGGCTCGAGGCTGGGGACGAGAGGCTAGGGATCAAAAAAGGGCCGGCGGGCAACCGCCGGCCCTTTTTCATTTCACGACGATCGGCGTCATTTCTTCCCGGTCGGCGCTGGCTTCGCGGGCGCCGGCTTGACGGGCGCTGGCTTGGGCGGCGGCGCGGGCGTGTACTCGATTTGCACGTTGCTCACGACAGCCACCGGCCGCCCCGGCGACGAATACGTCGCGGTGCCGTCGAGGCGCTCCACCGTGACCTTCTCGCCGAGGATGCTCACCTGCTGCTCCGCCTCGGGGATCGTGATCGTCACCGGCTCGGTGCCCGTCGGGGCCACGGCCTTGGCGCCGCCTGGCCCTGCTCCCCCGCCCACGCGGTCCACGAAGTCGGCCGCCCTCCGGAACTCGCTCTGCACGACGGCCCGGCTCACCAGCGTGTTGTCCATCGTCAGGACGCCGATCGTCGCCGTATAGCGCGCGAACGCGCGGTTGGGCGTGACCTGCTCCTCCGAGTAGGTGTGGCGGTTGTGAAGGTTGAACGTCAGCGTGACCGGCCCCTGGTGCGGCGGCAGCCGGATCAGGACGCCGTCGGCCGGATCGCGGCCGCTCATGATGTCGCAGAAGGCCACCTTCGTCCGGATGCCGATGCCGAGCGGCGTCGGGCACGTCAGATCGGCGAGCTCGGATTTTGGAGCGACAGGCGGCGCCGCAGGCTTCGTAGTTACAGGCTTCGCGGGCGCGGGCTTGCGCGTCTGCGCCGCGACGGGCGCGGCCAGGACGGCGGCCAGGACGGCAACCGGCACGAAGGACGGGAGACGGCGCATCCCGATCAATCTTCGCCCATGCAGGCGAGGCTGGTCGCGGCCGATTCCCGGATGGCCGATGCGCCGCTCCGCAGCTTGATCAGTTCGAGGAATTCCATCCGCGTCCGCACCTGATCGCGGAACACGCCCACCATCGCGCTCGTGACCGCGAACGAGTTCTGCTTCTCCACCCCGCGCATGGACATGCACAGGTGCGTGGCTTCCACGACCACCGCCACGCCGAGCGGCCTGACGATGTCTCGGATGGTGTCGGCGACCTGATTCGTCAGGCGCTCCTGCACCTGCAGCCGCCGGCTGAACACGTCCACGATCCGGGGAATCTTGCTGAGGCCGATCACCTTGTTCGAAGGGATGTACGCGACGTGGCACTTGCCGAAGAACGGCAGCAGGTGGTGTTCGCACATGCTGTAGAAGTCGATGTCCTTGACGATCACCATCTCGCTGTAGTCGACCGTGAACAGCGCGCCGTTCACGATGTCGTCGAGGTTGGCGTCGTACCCGCTCGTGAGAAATTTCAAGGCTTTCTCGACACGCTTGGGCGTGTTGAGCAAACCCTCGCGGCTCGGGTCCTCGCCAAGCTCGGCCAGCAGCTGCCGGATCAGGTCCTGCATGCCTCTATTCTAACCAGCCTGAACGGTCTGACTGCATGGTATAGTCCAGCTCGGGATGGAATACGAAGAGACACGCGATACCGAGCGTATCCCGATTCTGGGCGAGCTCCATGGCGAGGTGATGGTCTTCCAGCCGACCACCATCAAGGAAATCAGCCGGGGCGGCGCCCAGGTCGAAACCGTGTTCCCGCTCCACGTGGACTCGCTCCACCAGTTCCGCCTCTCCCTCGGCGACCGCTCGGTCGTCGTCAAGGGCCGCATCGCGCACTGCAGCATCCGC
Source organism: uncultured Acidobacteriota bacterium (assembly GCA_963821285.1). GTDB lineage: Bacteria > Acidobacteriota > Vicinamibacteria > Vicinamibacterales > CAVVIG01 > CAVQJU01. The sequence continues at coordinate 142,028 of CAWGDD010000007.1, read as the reverse complement.
GACGTCGACCAGGAAATGGTCACCTACCGATCGGGCATCGAGTTCGTCGAGTTGTCCGACCGCGTGTTCGAAGTGATCGCCGACTTCATCGACGCGATCAAGACCGGCCGCCGGGCCGGTTGATACAACAGTCCTTGGTACTTGGTTCTTAGGCCTTGGTCCGCCCGTGGTCCTGGGTCCGCGGTCCTTTTCTGCGTCCGCGGGTTGCGTTTTCGAAACCGCGGCAGAGGACCTGGAACCAGAGACGGACCAAGAACCAAGTACCAAGGCCCAAGGACCAGTTAGCGAGCGGTCTTGACGTCTGTCGTGTCGCGCGGCGGGCTGAGGTAGGGCGACACAAGGCTCTCGTGGCCGGCGGCGTCCACAGCCGCGACCCCGAACACCAGGTCGTCGATGAGCGTGTTCGGCAGCGTCGCTTCGGTGACGTTGCCCACGAGCATGTCGTGCTGCCAGTCGGCGCCCCAGGCCTCGCGCCAGAAGATCCGGTATGCCGACGCGCCGGGAGACGCCGTCCACATCAGGTGCGCGTCGTAGCCGGACGGCGCACGGTTGATGTTGGCCTGCCCGCGCTCGTTGAGCACGCCAGGAGCCGGCGGCGCGAGGGCGAGCGTCGCCGCGGCGGCGGCATTCACGCGCGCGTTCTGTGCGAGGTACGCCGGCGAGAGGCCGTCGAACGTGTCGCGCGGGTCGTGCTGCCGGCTGAAGTCCTCGCGGGATTCGCGGAAACCGACCGCCGCGAAGCCGTACTGGTTGTAGGCCGAGTGGTCACCGCTCCGCGAGAACCGGTCTGGGCGCGCGATCGGCCGAACGGTGTGCGACGGCACGTACCGCATGCCCCAGCGCTGCACGAACCGCGCGAGCTCACGCGACGGCGAATCCTCGGGCCCTTCCGAGTACACCCGGATCGATGCACCGTCGACGATGCCGTTGCCGCCGCGGGCGTTGCCCACGATGTCGTTGTTCAGGACCGCGTCGATCCGGAGCCCCATGTCCCTCGCCTTCTGCGCATGCAGCTTGGCGCCCATGAGTCCCTGCTCCTCGGCCACGTGACACATGAACACGAGCGTGGCGTCGAACTCCAGCCCGCTCTGGCTGAACACCCGCGCCAACTCGATCGTCAGCGACGTGCCGCTCCCATCATCGTTGACGCCGGCGGCCAGGCTGTCGTTCGGCGCGTTCGGATCCGCAGGCTGCGTGACGACGATGCCATCGCGGCCCCGGTTGCCCGCGTTGCTGCCGCTCTGTCCGCCGTTGATCGCGATCGTGTCGTAGTGGCCGGAGATGTAGATCCGCCGCGGAGTACGGCCGGGCAGGATGGCCATGACATTGCGGGCTTCCACGTCGCGCGTGATGCGGCCCTGCGCGGCGATTCGGTAGGTGTCGAAGGACACCTGCAGCTTCGGGCTGTAGCCCTTCAGCTCATCGAAGATCCACTGGCGCGCGGCGCCGATGCCGCGCGTCGGGGAATCGACCGACGACAGCGTGTTGCGCGTGCCGAACGTCTCGAGCTTCTTCAACAGCGCGATCAGACGCGGTTCCGATACCTGGGCCACCAGCGTGACGATGCGCGGATCGAGATCCGGGACGGGCTGCGCCGGCGCCAGCCGGCTGACGCTGCAGACACACAGCGCGAGCGCGGCCACGCGGCGTCTCAATGCCTGATCCTGAGGTGGTCGAGGTAGTCGCCCGATTCGATGCGCTGGGCCCCGCCGAGCGGCGCGTTGTAGAAGTAGGTCCAGGCGGTTTCCGTGCGGCCATCGTCGAGCGTGACCGGCGTTTCGGTGCGGACGTAGAGGCTGGCGTCGGGCTCGCCGGGGGTGAACCCTTCGATCGCGTCGAGCTCGAGGAGGACGGCCTCGGAATCGACCATCCGGTGCAGCTCGCCGAGGACCTTCGCGTCTGACGCCGGGATGGCGCCTGGATACAAGCCGAGGTCGAACAGCGCCGCGTGGATCCAGCCCCGGCCCACGGGCGTCAGCTTCGCGTCGATCCGGTCACGGCCTCGACGCTTGAAGCCGCTCATCAGCGTGCCGTAGAAGAAGACCAGATCGGTCACGATCGGAACGAAATTCTACTTTATTCCTTCCCGGGCGGGGGCTTCGGCATCGCGGCGCGCAGCGCGTCGAACACCTGGGCCGGCACGTCCACCGACAGGGCCACGGTGTTGCCCGTGCCGCTCAGCTGGAGCGAATCGACAAACCGCTGATATTCGGGCTTGGCGCTCGTCTGCAGCTTCGCGAGCGCCAGGAACCCGCGAACCACATCCCGCAGGTTGTTGGCGGACGCCTCGTCCCGGGCCTCGGCGCTCAAATGGGCCTCGATTCCGCCGTTGATCCGCCCGCTGACCGCGAACCACGTAATCGGGGGCAGCCTGTCGGCGACAGCCTGCGGCAGCTGCGCACGCTCGCGCAGCACGTCGAACCGGCCGACGGCCCAGATGTTGCCGGTCCCAAGCGTCTTCACACGATCCATCAGGCCCTCGTTGGTCAGCGCGCTTTCGCCGCCGCCATTGTGCAGGTCGACGACGTGCTGCACGAGAGCCGTGGTACCCACCGCGACAAGACCGGGCTCGACGAAACTCAGCGAAAAGCTCTGGGGTGTCGTGGGAATCGGGGGAACACCGGGAAGGGGGAAGGGGGGGGCCGGGGGCGTCGGAATCTTCGGCTCGGCCGTAATCAAACGCTTGCCCTTGTACACGTCCACGTGCGCGCCGTGCTCGCGCATCAGAGCTTCGATCTTCACCTCGTCGAAGCGGCCGCGGGCCAGCACCACGCCGGTGCTCGGGCGGTTCGTCGCCGTGCTGCCGGAGACATCGAGGCCGGCGACCACGTGGTCGATGTCGGTTTCGATATCGATGCCCGTCAGCTCCTGAAACTCGCGCTGACCGTTTTCCTGGGCGCCGGTGCAATGGACTCGCGGAACCGCTGCCGCAGCTCCGAAGCCATCACCTCGCGAACGTCTGCGTAGGCGACGACGGTCGAGGTGGACGGCAGGTAGCGCAGCTCCTCGGGGCCTCCGGTGACAAGAAAGGCGCTCGTCGGAAACCCGACGTAGTAGGCCAACAGGCCGGTGCCCAGGCCCACGCCAATGACGACAAGCGAAGCAAAGACGAAATAGCGGGTTCTGACGGTCATAGGACGCCCCCGGGTTTGTAGACGAGTAACACGGTCCTATTGTTCAAGCACATACTCCCGATTCTCCACAGCCCTCCCGCCCAGCCAGAGCGCGGCCACGATGATCGCGGCGAGGCACCCCAGGCTGACCGCAACGGACGGGAGCTCCTGGAACATGCCCAGCAGCATGCTCAAGGCCGAGTCCTGGGGCATGGCGTGCGGCACCAGGGCCTGCAGATAGTACGCCACGGTCAGGCGCTTCAGATATCCGGGGATGAGCAGGACGCCCTGCTCCCAGCCGAACGTGAACACCAGGCCGACGATGAGCGGCCGCTTGAGCCAGGCGCCGACAAACGCGAACACGGCCCCGTAGGCGGCGACGCCCACCGCGACCATCCCGAGGTCGGCGGCCAGCTGCGGAAAAGCCTGGCCGATGCTGCCGCCAACGGGGACGACGAGAAAGAAGACGATGATGATCGACGGCAGCAGCAACAACACGACACACGCCAGATACGCGAGGTACTTGCCGAGCAGGACCGACGCCCGCGGCACCGGACGCGTGAACAGGTACGTGATCGTCTTGTCGTCCACTTCGTCGGCCATCAGCGAGGTGCCGTAGAACACCCCCAGCACCGGCACCACGAAGCGGACGAAGAGCAGCCAGATCAGGACGCCGAAGAGCGCCGGACCGCTGACCTGCGAGCCGTTCACGATCGGCAGCCAGCCGGCCAGCGCGAAGATGCGGACGACGACCGCGAGGAGGATCGGCGCACCGACCAGCAGCCCGAGGAACACGGACCGGCGCGACCAGAGCATCTGCCCGAGCGAGAAGTCGAACACGCGCAGCGCCGACGACAACAATGCGGGGCGCGCGCTCACGATTTCACCAGGTACTGGAAGACGGCCTGGAGGTTGTCGTCGGGGGACGTCACCTCGTGAATCACGCCGAGCTCACCTGAGGCCGCCAGCTCCGTCAGTTGCGCGTAGAACACGTCGGGACGGCCCGTCTGCACGACAACCGCGCCGTCCTCGAACCGCAGGCTCAGCACGTGATCGTCGGCCAGAAACCGCCGCGCCAGCTCGCGCGTCTCGTCGGCCTTCACGTACACCGTGTGCGGATGCTCGTCGATGAGGTCGCGAATCTGGTGGACGTTGCCTTCGGCCAGGATCCGGCCCTGGTTGATCAGCACGATATTGGGCGTCATCGATTCGATTTCGTGCAGGATGTGGCTCGAGACGAGCACGCTCTTGCCTGCCCGCCCCCAGTCCTTGATCAGGCGGATCATCTTCCGCCGCACGAGCGGATCCATGCCCGACAGCGGCTCGTCGAGGATGAGCAGTTCGGGATCGTGCGCGATGGCCTGCGCCAGCTTGACGCGCTGGCGCATGCCCTTGCTGTAGGCGGCGATCCGTTTGCCCGACACGTCGCTCAACCCGACGGTCTCGAGCGCGCGGGCCGCCATGTCGCGCGACGCCGCCTCGCCGAGGCCGTTCAGGCTGACGAGCGCCGTCACCCACTCGAGCCCGGTCATGCGTTCGTAGAACGCGTCCTGCTCCGGGCAGAAGCCGATGCGGCTGTAGATCGGCGCGTTGTGCCAGATCGGCTCGCCGAGCACCGTCAGCACGCCCTTGCTGGGCTTCAGCTGGCCGGTGATGAGCTTCATCAGCGTGGACTTGCCGGCGCCGTTCGGCCCGAGGAGCCCCGTGATCCCGGGCGGCACCTTCAGCACGACGTCGTTGAGGCCGATGACCTGGCCGTACCACTTCGACACGTGCTCGGCCGCGATCACCACGTCGACACCGCCAGGGGACGTGCCGGTCACGCGATGATCTCCACGCCGCGCACCCTGCGCTCGAGCACGAAGGCCGACACCGCAATCAGCACCACGACCATCAGCAGCGATACCGGCCACGGCGTCTGGAAGTGCAGCGGCACCCGGAAGATGACGTCGCCCAGCTGCGTGAGGTTGTTGCCGAACGCCACCCACGAGAGCCGGGTGCTGGCGGTGATGAAGCGCAGCACGTCGTACAAGGCCTGGCTGAAGAAGATCAGGCCGGTGTACATGATGCCGACGAAGCGGCTGTTGGTCGAGAGCGACGACAGCGCCAGCATCGTCGTCGAGACCATCGCGACCTCGAGAGCCGCGTAGAGGGTGATCGCCGGGAACAAGTAGACGTTGGCCTTCAGGAACTCGAAATTGCCCGCGAACACGACCTGCACGCCGAGCAGCAGCACGGCGGGGACCCACGTGACGAACAGCAGGAACGACGCCAGGATCCCGAGCTTGCCGAAGATGTACTCGGCGCGCGTGAGGGGCTTCGACAGATAGATCTGCAACGCGTTGGCGCGACGGTCCTGGGCGATCAGCCTCGCGCCCAGCGTGACCGTCAGGATGTAGACGAAGATGTCCTGCTTGTCGAAGAAGTCCCTGAACGTGTCGGCTTTCGGCGCCATGACGGCGGCCTGGGAGAAGTTCGCGGCGATGTAGAACTGCACCGTGCGGACCACGAACTGAAGCCACGAAGCGGCCAGCAGCCCGATGAACTTCCTGTCGCCGAGCATCGTGCGGATGCCGGTCTTCATGATGACCAGCCACGCCCGCCCGCCGGCCTTGCCGCCCCGATATCGCCGGTAACCCTGGTCGTGGATGGGCATGCGCTAGTCCTGCCCCACCGCGTGAGCGAACACGTCCTCGAGGGTCGGCACGCTCGGCCGGAGGTGCCGCACCTGCGCGCCCTCGGCTGCGGCCAGCGCGAACAGCTGGCGCGCGCCGCCGTCGCCCGGCACGAATACGCGGACGATATCTTCGTCGGTAAAATGGCACTCGAGGCCGGCCGCGCGCAGCCGGCCGAAAAACGTCTCGAGATCCCCCGGCGGTCTTGACCCGGAGTTCGTAGACGCGGCCCCGCGGCTGCTTGAGGGCGGCAATGGGTCCCGACGCCGCGATCCGCCCCTTGTCCATCACGACGACCGAATCGCACGTGTACTCGACGTCGGGCAGCACGTGCGACGAGAGGATGAGGTTGACGCCCTTGTTGTGCGCGAGGTCGCGGACGAGCTCGAGCATCTCGTCGCGGCCCTTGGGATCCATGCCGTTGGTGGGCTCGTCGAGAAACAACAGGTCCGGATCGTGGACGAGCGCCTGGGCCAGCTTGATCCGCTGCTTCATGCCGGTCGAGTACGTTTCGACATTCCGGTAGCGGGCCTCGCCCAGACCGACGTAGAACAGCACTTCGTGAGCCCGCTGCATCGCGTCAGATCGCGGCAACCCGGCCAGCTCGCCGCAATAGGCGACAAACGACACCGCGTTCATGCCCGGGATGTGCGCATCGTTTTCCGGCATGTAGCCGATGCGGGCGCGAATCTCGAGCGGCGACCGGGCGACGTCGAGGCCGAGCACGTGCATCCGGCCCTGGCTCGGCGCGACGAACCCGAGCAGCGATTTGAGCATCGTGCTCTTGCCGGCGCCGTTGGGGCCCAGCAGCCCGACGGCCCCCGGCAGAAACGTCGTCGTCACGTCGGCCAGCGCCTGCTGTCGGCCGTACATGACGGTCACGTTGGCCAGGGTCACGATCGCGTCGGCATCGGCCATACCTCAGTCTTATACGGACGGAAGGAAGGAAAAGGTCCCCATCAGAGCGATCCCCTCAGTCCGAGCGCATCGGCCCGTTCCCGCATGAACCCGATGACGTTGGCGATGTGCACGTCGAGCGGCAGTTCGAGAATGTCGGCTCCACCGCGCAGATCTTCCCGCCTGACGGCGCGGGCAAACGCTTTGTCCTTCATTCTCTTCACGACCGAGGCGGCTTCGAGGTCGAGCACGCTCTTGCTCGGCCGGACGAGCGCGGCCGCCGTGATGAAGCCGGCCATCTCGTCGCAGGCCCACAGCGTCTTCTCCAGCCGGCTCTCGCGCGCCACGCCGCTGTAGTCGGCGTGCGACAGGATCGCGCGCGTGACCCACTCAGGGTAGCCCTTCTCCCGGAGGATCTCACAACCGCGAAACGGATGATCGTCGAGCGATGGCCACCGCTCGTAGTCGAAGTCGTGGAGCAGGCCGACGAGGCCCCAGTCGTCCTCGTCCTCTCCGAACCGGCGCGCGTAGCCGCGCACGGCCGCCTCCACCGCCATCGCATGCTTCAGCAGGCTGTCGCTCTTCGTGTACTCCGTCAGGAGCTGCCAGGCCTCGTCCCGATTCATGTAAGCTGAGGCATCTTAATGCAGCTCGATACCGAATTCACACGCGGCCTCGGCCTCTTCGACGCGACGATGGTGGTCGTCGGCTCGATGGTCGGCTCGGGCATCTTCATCGTGTCCGCCGACATGGCACGAAATGTCGGCGCGCCCGGCTGGCTCCTCGCCGCGTGGGTCGTGGCCGGCGTGCTGACCGTGGTCGGCGCCTTGTCCTACGGCGAGCTGGCCGCGATGATGCCGCGCGCGGGCGGCCAGTACGTCTACCTGCGCGAGGCCTTCTCGCCGCTCTGGGGGTTCCTCTACGGATGGACCCTGTTTCTGGTCATCCAGACGGGCACGATCGCAGCCGTGGCCGTCGGGTTTGCACGCTACTCCGGCGTGCTCTGGCCGTGGATCGCCGAGGATCACTACCTGGTGGCACCCGTTCATCTCAGCGCCGGCTACGCGCTCTCGCTCTCGACGGCCCAGCTGGTCGGCGTCCTGCTCATCGCGCTGCTCACGTGGACGAACACACGCGGCCTCGAATACGGACGCATCGTACAAAACGTCTTCACCACCACGAAAACCGGCGCGGTCGTGGGGCTGGTGGCCGTCGGCGTGCTGCTCGGCTGGAACCACGACGCCGTGGCCGACAACTTCGGCCAGTTCTGGACGCGGCGCGGGTTCTCCGACATCACGCCCGGCTTCTCGGCTGCGACCACCTTCGGGCTGTTCGCCGCGATTTGCGTCTCGCAGACCGGGTCGCTCTTCTCGGCCGATGCGTGGAACAACATCACGTTCACCGCCGGCGAAGTGCGGGAGCCGCGGCGGAACGTACCGCTGTCGCTCGCGCTCGGCACCTCGATCGTCATCGGCCTCTACCTGCTCGCGAACGTGGCGTATCTCGTCACGCTGCCGTTCGCCGCCGTGCAGCACGCCCCATCCGACCGCGTGGCCACGGCGACGCTCGAGGCGGTCTTTCCCGGAGCGGGCGCCGTCATCATGGCCATCGGGATCATGATTTCCACCTTCGGGTGCAACAACGGGCTCATCCTCGCCGGCGCGCGCGCGTACTACGCGATGGCGCGCGATGGCCTGTTCTTCACGGCGGCTGGCGGACTCAACCGCGCGCGGGTGCCGGCGTGGGCGCTGGCGCTGCAAGGCATCTGGGCGGCCTTCCTCGTCCTGCCGCGAACCTACGACGCATCGTCCCGGACGTACGGCAACCTCTACAGCAACCTGCTGGACTACGTGATTTCGGCGGCGCTCATCTTCTATATCCTGACGATCGCGGGCGTCTTTCGCCTCAGGCGGACCCGTCCGGACGCCGAGCGGCCGTACCGGGCGTTTGGCTATCCGGTCGTGCCGGCGCTCTACATCGTCGGAGCCGCGACGATCCTGGTGATGCTCTTCGTGTACCGGACGGCGACGACCTGGCCGGGGCTGGTGATCGTGCTGCTCGGCGTGCCCGTCTATTTCGCGTGGCGTCCGCGCAATCAGCCGTAGTAGTCGCCCGTAGCGCGGCCCTTCAGGGCCGCGTCCGCGGGGGCTGAAGCCCCCGCGCTACCTCCATACCAGAGGCCGGTCGCCGGTCTCGAAGCCGCGCTTGACGGCCTTTCGAATCACCGCGACCGTGACGTCCGCGACGCCGTAACGCGCCAGCGCGTCGAGGGGCACCCATTCCGCCGCATCGGCATCGGACGCGCCGCACAGGCTGCCGCCGGAGGGGCGGCAGACGAAGTCCACCAGCACGAAGTGATGCTCCACGCGGCCGTCCTCGTCGTGCATGATCCGGTCGAGCACCTCGACGATCGGGCCCACGTCGACGTCGAGGCCGGTCTCCTCACGTACCTCGCGCGCGACCGCCTGCTCGAGCGTCTCGCCGAGTTCGACGCCGCCGCCCGGCAGGCTCCACTGCCCTTTGAGCGGCTCGTGCGCGCGCCTGATGAGCAGCACGCGGCCGCCCTCGATGACGACCGCGCCGACACCGACGACCGGCCGCGGCGGGTACGACCTCACGACGACTGCATGCCGCGCAGGCGGCGTGCCCGGACGTGCAGCCCCCGCTTGTTGACCTTCACGTCGATCGAGTGGGTTTCCTTCGAGGAAGCGGGCGGCCAGTAGCCCAGCAGGTAATAGGTGCCGGTGTCGCGGCGCACGATGTCGATCACCCGGCCGATATCGTTCGTGTTCCTGAACCCCTCGCCGCCGGTAATCTCTGCGATCGAACCGCGCGAAAGTTCGGCGCGGCCCGACAGGCCGTTGGGCACCAGCGAGTAGACGCTCGCGTTGGCGCGCGCCGCGGCCCCGATGGCGTCCACCCAGTACCGCCAGATGAGGCTGCCGCGCCCGGTCGACGGCTCGACGACGTTGCAGATGGACGACACCCCGATGCACACGAGCGCCTTGCGGCGCTGTTCGATCGCCTCCAGCGTCCGCGACACCTTGGCGACCGCCCGCAGGGCGTTCTCCACCGTCTCGCGGCCGAAAAACGGCAGCGCGTCCGATCGATACTCGGAGATCCTGAGCAGCGCCTCCAGCCGATCGCCGAACGCCTCGTCGCGACGGTTGTTCAGGCGCACGACGCTGAATTCGTCCGGCGCGGCCATGCGCGAGACAAACATCCGCGCGATGGTCTGAATGGGCAGCGTGTTGCCGGGCCCGACGCCGCTGTCGTCGAGCAGCAGCACGATGGACCGCTGGGGACTCCGGCCGCCGGGAATGTCGGCCACGGCGTCGAACGTCTTCAGTTCGACCGCACGACCGTCCTCCTTGACCTGGAAGTCCTCCTGCTTCAGCCCGGGCACCGGACGGTCGTCATCGTCCAGGACGACGACGTCCAGCTCGACCAGGTACTGCGCCTGTTCCTGCGATGCGATGATCGGCGCGGCGATCGCGCCCAGCACGAGCGCAGCCAGCGCGACCAGGGATCGCATCAGAGCCCCATCACCTTCACGACCACACGCTTCTTGCGCCGGCCGTCGAACTCCGCGTAGAACACCTGTTCCCACGGGCCAAGGTCGAGCACGCCAGCCGTAATCGGCAGCACGACCTGATGTCCCATGATCGTTCGCTTCAGGTGCGCGTCGGCGTTGTCCTCGCCGGTCTGATGGTGGCGGTAGCCGGTGTCGGCGGGCGCCAGCTTCTCGAGCCAGACCTCGAAGTCGTGCAGCAGGCCGTCCTCCCAGTCGTTCACGAACACGCCGGCGGTGATGTGCATGGCCGAGACGAGCACCGTGCCTTCCGTGACGCCGCTCGCCTTCACGATCGTCGAGACATCGTCGGTGATGCGGACGAACTCTCGGCGCTGCTTCGTGTTGAACCACAGGTAGTCGGTGTGGACTTTCATAGCGCGAGCGCCGGATCCGCGTTGAGATCGGCCGGCGCGAAGAGGCCCGCACGCAGCCGGCGCAGCCCGGCGGCGGCGATCATCGCCGCGTTGTCGGTCGACAGCGCCAGGCTGGGCAGAAACGTCGGCATCTCCCGCTGTTCGCCGTGACGCGTGACGTCGGCCCGCAGCCGGCTGTTGGCCGACACGCCCCCGGCCACGCCGATGCTCTTCGCCGCGTACCGGTTCGCCGCCTCGAACGCACGATCCACGAGCGTCGTCACGATGACGCGTTGAAAGCTGGCGCAAATGTCGGCGACTTCCGCCTCTGCCAGCGGTCCGCGATCCTGCCGCTCGCGCACAAGGCGCAATACGGCCGTCTTGAGACCGCTGAAGCTGAAATCGAGATCGCCCTTGAGGTGCGGCGCGTTGCGGTCCGCGTGCGTGAGCCGCGTGCCGGGCAGGCGGACGGCGCGGTCGTTGCCGGTGCGCGCCAGCCGGTCGACGATCGGCCCTCCCGGATAGCCGAGGCCCAGGAGCTTTGCCACCTTGTCGTAGGCTTCCCCGGCGGCGTCGTCTCGCGTCCGGCTCAGCAGCTGGTAGCGGCCGGGCGTCTCGACCAGAAACAGACTCGTATGCCCCCCTGACACGACCAGCACGATGGCCGGCAGCGGCAGTTCCCCGTTCTGGAGCACAAGCGATTCGATGTGACCGGCGAGGTGATGGGCGGCCACGAGCGGCAGGCCGGCCGCGGCAGCCGCGGCCTTCGCGAACGCCACGCCTACGAGCAGCGACCCGACGAGGCCCGGGCCCTGGGTGACGGCCACGGCACCGAGGTCGCTCCACGTCGAAGACGCGTCAGACAGCGCGCGTTCGACGACGCCACAGATGTCGCGAATGTGCTGCCGCGACGCCAGTTCGGGCACCACGCCCCCCCAGTCGCGATGAATGGCGATCTGGGAGGCCACCACGTTCGAGCGGACCGCCCACGGACGGGCCGGATCGCCGGTTTCTTCAACGACGGCGGCCGACGTTTCGTCGCAGGATGTCTCGATGCCGAGGATTCGCATCGGTCACACGCGCGCGGCCTCGACCCCGAAGGCCCGCGCCAGCGATTCCGTGTACGGCGACCTGAAGATGCCCCGCTCGGTGATGATGCCCGCGATGAGCGCGTGCGGCGTGACGTCGAAAGCGGGATTCCACACATGCGCGCCATCGGGGACGAGCTGCGATCCCCCGGCGTGCGTCACCTCGCGCGCGTTGCGCTCTTCGATCGGAATGTGCTCGCCGTCCGGCGTGGCCAGATCGATGGTCGACAGCGGCGCCGCCACGTAGAACGGAATGCGGTGCTCGCGCGCGAGGACGGCAACGCTGTATGTGCCGATCTTGTTGGCGGTGTCGCCGTTGGCGGCGATCCGATCGGCGCCGACGACGACGAAGTTGACCTTGCCCTGCCGCATCAGCGAACCCGCCATGTTGTCGGCGATGACCGTGGTGTGGATGCCGTCGCGCACCAGCTCCCACGCCGTGAGGCGGGCGCCCTGCAGGAACGGGCGCGTCTCGTCGGCAAACACCGTGACCTGCTTGCCGGCTTCGACCGCGCCGCGGATGACGCCCAGCGCCGTTCCGTACCCCGCTGTGGCCAGGGCGCCCGCGTTGCAGTGCGTCAGGATACGGGCCTCGGCCGGCACGACGGCGGCACCGAATGCACCCATCGCGCGGCAACTCGCGACGTCTTCGTCGTGAATCGACTGAGCCTCCCGGTCGAGCCGGTCCTTGATCTGCTCCACGGATTCGCCCGCCGCCGCAGCCGCGCCGAACGCGCGCTTCATCCGATCGATCGCCCAGAACAGGTTCACGGCCGTGGGACGCGTCGCCGCCATCAGCTCGCACACCTTGTAGAACTCGGCCGCGAACTTCTGGGTGCCCGTCGTCGCGCTCTTCCGCATACCGAGGGCGATGCCCATGGCGGCCGCGACGCCAATCGCCGGCGCGCCGCGAATGACCATCGTCTTGATGGCCCGCGCGACTTCCCGAGCGGTCTTGCAGCGAACGTAAATCTCGTCAGCGGGCAGCTTGCGCTGGTCGATCATCACGACCGCGTCAGCCTCCCGCACAATCGTCGGCAACATAGAACGAATTGTACTGGTTCCAGGGGTTCCGGAGGTTCCGGGGGTTCCGGAGGTTCCGGGGGTTCCAGAGGTCCGAACCTTCGGAACCCTGGAACCTGCGGAACCACTGGAACCTCTGTTAAAGGAGCCGCGCGTCGAACGGCAGCGGCAGCAGATCCTTCAGCTCGTGCGCGCCGTTTTCGGCCGTCAGGTTGGCGAGAACGATCTGCAGGTTGCCGCCGAACTCCCAGAGAATCTGGCGGCAGGCGCCGCAGGGCGGGGTCGGGGCGTCGGTGTCGGCGACGATGGCGATGCGCGTGAAGGCGCGGTGCCCCTCCGACAGCGCCTTGAACATCGCGACGCGCTCGGCGCAGATAGTCAGGCCGTACGTGGCGTTTTCGATGTTGCAGCCCGTGACGACCGTGCCGTCTGCCGTTTCGAGCGCTGCGCCCACCTTGAAGTGCGAAAACGCGGCGTCGGCGTGTTCGCGCGCGCGGCGCGCGGCGGCAACCAGATCCACCTGACCCGGACGATCGCGCAGGCGGCGGGGGCCGAGCCGGCGATCGGGCCCGGATCGGCGCCGGTCGCCTTCGGCGCGGCCCAGGTTCTCCCGCCGGCGGTCGAAACCGGTCCGCCGGTCCGGCTCCTGCGCCATGCGGCTGGCGTCGCTCAGCAGCCGCATCGGGTTGTGGCGCTGGACGCCGTTGACGACATGCGTGACGCGCGCGATCTTGAAAAGCCTCGCCGTCAGCACCTGCACCTCGATGTCCGCGTGGCACAGTTCGGCCGCCGCGGCGCTGGCCCAATGCCGGACGGCGTAGAACCGCATCGGCGATGCCTCGTCGCGAACGATGTCCGCGCGGCCGTACTCCTTGCGGGCGAGCACGGTCGCGAACTCGCGGGCGATGCCGAGGAAGTCGGCCTCATGGCCGTCGTTGACGTCCACCATGGCCACTGAGAGACGTCCTTCATGCGAGGCGGTCAATGATGCCCTCCAGTAACGCGACGAACTGCCCGCGCACGCGTCGCGCCGTCTCCATCACCTCTGCGTGGTCGAGCGGCCGGGGCAGCACGCCCGCCGCCATGTTCGTAATGCACGACAGTCCGAGAACCTCGAGCCCCATGTGGCGCGCCGCGATGGCCTCGGGGACGGTCGACATGCCCACCGCGTCGGCGCCTATCGCCCGAAGATATCGGATCTCCGCCGGCGTTTCGTAACTGGGACCGAGCAGCGCCGCGTAGACGCCGTGCGCCAGCCTCAGCCCGATGGCTGCTGACGACTCGTCAGCCAGCCTCCGGAGTCGCTGGGAGTACACCTCTGACATGTCCGGGAATCGCGCGCCAAACCGGTCGTCGTTGGCGCCCACCAGCGGGTTGTGCCCGGTCAGGTTGATGTGGTCGTCGATCGCCATCAGCGCGCCTTGCGCGAACCCGGTGTTCACGCCGCCGGCCGCGTTGGTCAGGATCAGCGTCCTGACGCCCAGGACGCCCAGCGCCCGGACCGCGAAGGTGACAGTCTTCGCGTCGTGTCCCTCGTAGAGGTGACAGCGTCCGGCGAGCGCCGCGATCCGCATGCCCCGGCTCGTGCCCACGACCAGCCGGCCTTCGTGGCCAGGGACGTTCGAGACCGGCCACTTCGGCAGCTCGCCGTACGGCAGGGAGACCGGGTTTCCCAGAGAGCTCGCAAAGTCGCCGAGCCCGGATCCGAGCACGATTGCGATCGACGGCGCCTCGCCGGCGCGCGCCCGAATGGCCTCAGCGGCGGCATGGACGTCGTCGTAGTACGGCATTTAGAGGAGAAACCCGGCGATCGTCGCGGTCATGAAGTTGGCCAGCGTCCCCGCGAGCATCGCGCGGAGGCCGAGGCGCGCCAGATCGTGCCGGCGGTTCGGGGCGAGCCCGCCGATGCCGCCGATCTGCATGCCGATCGAGCTGAAGTTGGCGAACCCGCAGAGCGCGAACGTCGCGATCGTGAACGACTTCGGATCGAGCGTTGCCTTGAGGGGACCGAGCTGCGAGTAGGCGACGAACTCGTTGAGCGCCATGCGCGTGCCGAGCAGGTTGCCGATCACGCCGGCATCGCGCCACGGCACGCCCATGCTCCACGCGACCGGCGCGAAGACCCAGCCGAAGATCTGACCCAGACTGAGGTGAACGACGCCCAGCAACGCGTTCACGAGGGCAATCAGCGCGAGAAACGAGATCAGCATGGCGCCGACATTCAGCGCCAGGTGGAGGCCTTCGGCCGTGCCCCGCCCGGCGGCGTCGATCACGTTCACGTCCGTCCGCTCCACCTCCAGCCGGACCGACCCCATGGTCTTCGGCACCTCGGTTTCCGGCACGAACATCTTGGCCATCATGATCGTGCCGGGGGCCGTCATGATGACCGCCGTCAGCAGGTGCTTGGCTTCGACGCCGAAGAGGACGTAGGCGGCCATGATGCCTCCCGAGATGTGGGCCATCCCGGAGGTCATCACGGTCATCAGCTCCGACTGGGTCATCTCCGGCAGGTAGGGCCGGATCGTGAGCGGCGCTTCGGTCTGCCCCATGAAGATGCTGGCAGCGACGTTCAGCGATTCGGCGCCGCTCGCCTTCATGACCCGGTGCATCACCACGGCAAACACACGGACGACCAGTTGCATTACGCCGAAGTAGTACAGGATGGCGAACAGCGCGGCGATGAAGATAATCGTCGGCAGGACCTGGAACGCGAACATGCTGGCCGACTGGGCACCGTCCGGTCCGAGCGCCCCTGTCATGACTCTCGTCCACACCGCGTTGTCGCCCAGGGCGCCGAACACGAAGGCCGAGCCGACGCCGGCGAACCCGAGCAGCTTCGTGATGTAGGTGCCGAGAAACGTGAAGACACGCTCGCCGACGGTCGTCTTGAGCACGATCACCGCGAAGACAATCTGCAGCCCGAGCCCCCATGCGACCGTGGCCCAGCGAATCGCGCGCCGGTTCGTCGAGCAGGCGTACGCGATCAGCAGGATCACCACCGCGCCGAGCAGCGGCTGGAAAGGTCCGAGCATCAGCGCACCTCGCCGAGAATGAGCGGCCGCGGCGCGGGCGCCGCGTCGCCAACCGCAATAGCCGCCTGCGCCAGCGGCAGCGCAGCATCGAGCCGTGACCGATCCCGATAGTGCAGTTCGAGCACGGGATCGCCGGCGGCGACGCGCGTGCCCGGCGCGGTGAGCACCATGATACCGACGGCCGGGTCCACCCCGTCCGCCGCCCGGTCCCGTCCGGCGCCGAGCGCCACCGACGCGCGGCCGACCCGCTCGGCGTCGAGCCCGGCGAGGACGCCTCCGCGGGGCGCCGTCACGACGTGCCGCGCCGGCGCGGAAGGCAGCCGACTGTAGTCGTCCACGACCTTCGGATCGCCGCCCTGGTTCTCGATGATCTGCCGGAACCGTTCCAGGCCGGCGCCCGAACCGATCGCGGCGCGCACACGCCGATCCGCGTCGGCGCGGTCGGACACCACGCCGCCGACGATCAGCATGCGGATCGTCAGCTCGACGGAGACGTCCACGAGATCGGGAGGGCCCTGGCCCTTGAGCACGTCGAGACACTCGATGACTTCGAGCGCGTTGCCGACGGCGCGGCCGAGCGGCGCGTCCATGGCGGTGATGATGGCCTCGGTCCTCACGCCCGATGCATTGCCGATGGAGACGAGCGACTCGGCGAGCCGCCGCGAGTCACCCTCAGTCTTCATGAACGCGCCGCTGCCCGTCTTCACGTCGAGGACGAGCGCGTCGATGCCTTCGGCGATCTTCTTGCTCATGATCGAGGCGCTGATGAGCGGGATGCTCTCCACCGTGGCCGACACGTCGCGCAGCGCGTAGAGCGTCTTGTCGGCCGGCGCGATCTGCGACGTCTGTCCGATCATCGCGCAGCCCACCCGGACCAGAGCGGCTCGCATCTCGTCGAGGGTCAGGTTGACGCGAAAGCCCGGAATCGCCTCGAGCTTGTCGAGCGTCCCGCCCGTATGACCGAGACCGCGTCCCGACATCATCGGCACCTTGAGCCCGCAGGCCGCGGCGAGCGGCGCCAGAATCAGCGACGTCTTGTCGCCGACGCCTCCCGTGCTGTGCTTGTCGACCTTCGGGCCGGGGATATCCGACAGATCCACGCGGATGCCGGAGTGGACCATCGCATCGGTCAGCCAGGCGGTCTCCTCGGTGGTCATCCCGCGCAGGACGATCGCCATCAGGAGCGCCGTCGACTGGTAGTCGAGCCATGCGCCGTCGGTCGCGCCGGCCACGAACGCGCGAATCTCCTCCCGCGAGAGCGCCGCGCCATCCCGTTTCCTCGCGATGATGTCAACCGCGCGCATTCGCGCGAGTATACTGCGAGAATCGCCATGGCCTCGGACGACACGGCCCCGCCTCCGCCGCTCGGCCCGGACGACACGACGCGCCTCGTCGAATTCGCGCGCGCGTGCAAGGCAGCAGCGCGGGCCGTCCTGCTCTATCCGGCCGCGCATCCGGCCATTGCCGCGACGCTGGGCCGGATTGTCGACACCACGTCAGAACGTACCTTGCCGCAGCCGCTGCGCCTCACGGTCCTGCCCGACGGCCTGTTGCAGGACGGCCGCGCGCCGGAACGCCCGGACCAGTCGCTCGGTGAGCTGGCCACGCTCCTCCACGAGCATCTCGTCGGCGAGCTCACGGTCGCGCCCGGCGGGGACCGCGAAACGTGGCGCAGCTTCCTGATGCTCCTCGGCCGGACGCCGGCATCGGTGCGGGCCGAGGGCGGCATCGCGCAGCTCTGGGCCACGGCGGGAGGCCGCGGCATCGAGCTCCAGGAAATCGACTACGCCGAAGTCCTGCGCGAACGCAGCGGCGGCAAGTCCGCCAGCTGGGACGCCATCGTCAGCCACTGCGTGTCGGGCGGCGCGACGGCGCTCGACGAGAGCGCGATCGCCGAGCTGCTCGGCATCGCCGCCGATCCCGACAAGGTCATCGAGCTCATGGCGGCGGTCGAGAGCCGCACCGACGGCGGCCTGGCCACCAAGGCGGCATCGGTGATGCGGATGATCCGCGGTGTCGTCTCAACGGTCTCGAAGAAGGACGCGGAGCGCGTCGAGCCCATGCTGCGCAACATGGCCGCGGCCGTCGGCGAACTCTCGCCCGACCTCCTCGTCGGCCTGCTGTCCGACGATGCCGGCAGCGCCGACGAGGCGCGCGTCATGGACGCCATCGTCCGCCGCATGACCGACCGGACGATTGCGCATTTCGTGTCGAAGAACGTGATCGCGAACAACGGCACGCCGACGGACCGCCTGGTCGAGGCCTTCCAGACCCTGGTGAGAAACGACGACGACCGCCACCGTCTGCTCAACCTCGCCCACATCGATACGGCGGCGTCGCCGTTCGGCCAGACCGAAGGCTTCGAGACGGTGTGGAACCACGTGGCGGAGAAGCTGCTCACCTCCTACTCCGACGCCACCTTCGTGTCCGAGGAGTACGCGCGCGAGCTGTCGGGCGCGCGCACGCGGGCTGTGGATGTCGAGCAGGCGAGCGACGACCCGCCGGAGCGCCTGGCCGTCTGGGTGGACAGCGTCGCCGCCAGCGCCCTGCGGTCGCTCGACCTGCACCTGCTGCTCGATCTGCTGCGGCTCGAGCAGGACAACGCGCGTTGGGGCACGCTGATGGCGCCCGTCGTCCACAATCTCGAGGACCTGCTCCTCGTCGGCGACTTCGACTCGGCCATCGAGCTTACGGCCGCGATCACGAGCGCGACCTCGGACGGAGCATCGAAGGAACGGCGGCAGCACGCGCTGATCGCCGTCGACATGCTCGTGGCGGGATCGATGATGCGCCACATCGTGACGCATCTGCTGTCGATCGACGATACGTCCTTCGAGCGCGTGAAGACCATGTGCGTGTCGCTCGGAGAAGTGCTGGTGCGCCCGCTCGCCGAAGCGCTGTCGGTCGAGGAGCGCGGCCGGACCAGGGAGCGGCTGACGGCGATCCTGATCGCGTTCGGACCCGCCGGCCGGCGGACCATCGAACGGCTGAAGACGTCACCGAACGCGGCGGTCCGGCGGACGGCCATCCACCTCATGCGCCAGTTCGGCGGCGTGGACTCGCTTCCGGATCTGACCGATCTCCTGAACGACAGCGACTCGATGATTCAGCGCGAGGCCGTGCGCGCGATCCTCAACATCGGCACGGAGAAGGCCTACCGGGTGCTCGAGGAGGCGCTGGCGACGGGCACGGCGCGCTCGCGCGACGCGATCATGCTCGCCATCAGCATGCAGCGCGACGAACGCGCGACGCCGCTGTTCGCGTACATCCTCCGCCATGTCGACCACCGCCGGCTCACGTCCATCTACCTGCGCGCCATCGAATCCCTGGGCGCGCTGCGAGATCCCGAGGGCATCGCACCGCTCGTGGAAGCGCTCGGCAGGGGCGAATGGTGGGCGCCACGGCGCAGCGCGGCGCTGCGCACGGCGTCGGCCGCGGCGCTCGCGCGGATCGGCACGCCAGAGGCCCTGAGCGCGCTCGAAACCGCCGCCGACGGGTCGCGGCGCATCCGCTCCGCGGCGCGCCCGTTTCTCGAGAACCGCGGCCGCCCGGGTGGACGGGCCTCATGACGGCACCACGTGTCCAGCTCGCCGATGAGCTGCTGCGCAGCTTCGCAGCCACCCTGCGTTCGGTGCAGCTGTATTCCAAGGGGCACCCCATCATCGTCCGCAATCGCGGGTCGTTCTTTGACGCCCTTCAGCTGCTGCACACCCTGTCCCCGCGCGTCGTCATCGGCCTGATTGGCGACGAGGTGATCGTAGACGACACGCCGATCGCCAAGGCGGACGCGATGGGGCCGCTCATGAACCGGCTGCGTCAGCACGGCATCGAGCGGATCACCATCGAGCGCGGTGTGACGATCGACGAGATCGGCCGCTTCGTGGAGGCAACGACGGCCCTCGATCACCAGGACGCCCGCGACCAGCCCGAAGCCGCGTTTGCCGGCCTGCCGCATATCCGCGTGGGCCGCGTGACGGTGGACGAGCGAACGGCCGGCGAGCTGGCCGACATCGCGACGATCAAACGGATGTACAACGAGGCCGTCACGGTCGCGACCGACGTCTGGAACAGCGCGCAGACCGAGGGCAAGCCGGATGCCACGGCAGCCAGGACGATGATCGACGGCCTCGCCCAGGCCGTCGCCCAGAACCGATCCGCGCTGCTGGCGCTCACGACGCTCAAGAACTACGACAACTACACCTTCACCCACATGGTCAACGTCTCGATCCTGACCATGGGCCAGGCGCGGGGACTCAAGATCGACGGGCCCTTGCTGCGCGAATTCGGCCTCGCCGCGCTGATGCACGACATCGGGAAAGTGCGAACGCCGCTCGAGATCCTGAACAAGCCCGACAAGCTGACACCCGACGAGTTCGCCATCATGAAGCGGCACACGGTCGACGGGGCCGAAATGCTCCGGAGCACCCCCGACATCCCGACGCTCGCCCCGGTCGTGGCCTTCGAGCACCACCTGCGGCTCGACGGCAGCGGCTACCCGGACGGCGTCAAACGGCCCACGCTCAACGTGGGCACGATGCTCTGCGGCATCGCCGACGTCTACGACGCCATGCGGTCGCAGCGCGCCTATCAGCAGGCCTTCCCGACCGATCGCATTCTCGAAGTTCTGAAGCGCAACGACGGCAAACAGTTCGATCGGCATCTCGTCCGCCGTTTCGTGCAGCTGGTCGGGATCTACCCGATCGGCAACCTCGTTCGCCTCAACACGGGCGAGGTAGCCGTCGTGCGGTCGATTCATGCGCCCGACCCGTACCGGCCGCAAGTGCGGGTGCTGTTCAACCGCGCCGGCACTCGACTCGATCTGCCGTACGAAATCAACCTGTGGGAAATCGTCGTGGGCGAGGACAGGCCGTCACAGGTGGTCGCACCGCTCGATCCAGCGGCGTTCGAGCTCGACCCCCTGTCCCTGATGTGATGCCGTGACCCGCGCCAGGCCTGCGAAGCTGCCGCCGTTTGCCGTGCGCGTGCTGTCGGTGGTCCGGCGGATCCCTCCCGGGCGCGTGGCCAGCTACGGCGACGTCGCCGCGATGGCCGGGCGGCCGCGCGCCGCGCGCGCCGTGGGCAATATCATGCGGACGTGTGCAAGACCGGATGTCCCCTGCCATCGCGTGATCGCCGCGGGAGGAAGACTCGGGGGCTACGGGGGCCGCGAGATGATGAAACGGGCGCTTCTCGTAGCGGAAGGCGTCACGGTGGCCGGTGGCCGCGTACGAGAGCTCAACCGGGTCACCTGGCGCACCCAGCGGCCGAAGGGCCGCTGAGACGGGTATAATGCGGGAAGGCATTGAAGTTCAGCCTGGAGGCGATGATGAAGCACGTGCTGATGGTGGGAGTTCTGGTTGTAGCAGGCGCCGTGGCCGCAGCCGCTCAGAGCAAAGCGGGCGCCGATGGACACACGGCTCCCAAGGTGCAGCCGGCCACCGCACCCTCTCCCGCCGCGCCGGCCGGAGAAGTGGCTCTGGGCTCGGTGCACTTCGCCAAGGGCGTCAAGGCCGACGGCAAGGCGCTTGCGGCGGGCACCTACCAGGTGCGCCTGACCGCGCAGGCCGCCAGCCCGCCGGCGAAAGGCCAGTCGGACGGCCTCGAGCGCTGGGTGGAGTTCACGCAGGGCGGACAGGTCAAAGGCCGCGAGGTGGTCACGATCATCCCGCAGTCCGAGATCGCCCAGGTGCAGAAGGACACGCCGCCGGGGGCCAACGGCTCGAAAGTAGAGCTCCTGAAGGGCGGCGATTTCCTTCGCGTGTGGATCCGCAAGGGCGCCAACCACTACCTGCTGCACATGCCCACAGCGTAGGGCAAAGGCAAAGGGCAGAGGGCAAAGGGGAGAGCCGAGGGCCCCGTTTTGCCTTCTGCCCTCTCTTTGCCCTCTGCCCTTTGCTCTCTGCCCTTTCGTAGTCCCAGCTATACTGCCATCACGTCGAACTGCTCGTGATGGAGCTGGTGATCGGCTTTCACGGTCACATCCCGTCCCAGCGACTGCCTGAGATCGCGCAGCACCGCGCTCTCCTCTTCCCTGAGCGCGCGCGCGATGTCGGGGTTCACCCTCAACAGCACCCGGTGCCCGTTCAGGTCCGGCCCGACTTTCTTCACTTCCGTCAGGATCTCGTAGCAGATCGTCGAGCTCGACTTGATGACGCCCGTGCCGGCGCAGTACGGGCACGGTTCGGTGAGGACGCGCTCGAGGCTCTGCTTCACGCGCTTGCGCGTGATAATCACCAGCCCGAAATCCGAGACCTGCAGCGCCTTTGACGGCGACCGATCCTTCCGCAGCTCCTGCTCGACCGCCTGGTACACCTTCTGGCGGTTCTTCTTGTCCTCCATGTCGATGAGGTCGAGCACGATGATGCCGCCGAGGTCGCGCAGCCGGATCTGGCGGACGATCTCCTTCACGGCCTCGAGGTTCGTCTTGACGATGGTGTCCTCGAGCCGTCCGCTCGTCTTCTTGCCGACGAAGCGGCCCGTGTTCACGTCGATGGCGACGAGCGCTTCGGTCTGGTTGATGACGATCGATCCGCCCGACTTCAGCCAGACCTTGCTCCTGAGCGCCTTGTCGATCTCCGCCTGGACGCCGTACTCCTCGAAGATGGGGAACGGCTTCGAGTAGAGCTTCACTTTCGGCGCGAGCGACGGCAGGATGTGCTCGATGAGGTCCATGATGCGCTGGTATTCCTGCGCGTTGTCGATCCGGATCGCCTGGTAGTCGTCGTTCAGCAGGTCGCGGAGCAACCGGCCGACGATGCTCGGCTCGCGGTACAGCACGGCCGGGGCGCGAGACGATTCCGTCTTCTGGCGGATCTCGGTCCAGATCTTGTGGAAGGCCTCGAGGTCGCTGAGGATGTCCTCCTTGGGCCGGCCTGATGCGGCGGTGCGGATGATGACGCCGCCCGTGAACCCGTGCGCCTCGCGGAACTCGCGGACGATGCCGCGCAGCCGGCTGCGTTCGTCGCGCGACTCGATCTTGCGGGACACGCCGACGTGGTCGACCGTCGGCATGAAGACCAGGAACCGCCCCGGCATGGTGACGTGGGACGTCAGGCGGGCGCCCTTGGTGCCCAGGGGCTCCTTGACCACCTGGACGATGATCTCCTGCCCCTCGCGGAGCAGGTCCTCGATCTTCGCGTGGGGCTGACTCTGGCTCTCGGGGCGCGCCGAGCGCGCGGCGCCATCCTCGTCGCCCGACTCGAGCTTGTCGAACTCCTCCATCGTGTCGATCACGTCCGCGACGTAGAGGAACCCGTCGCGTTCGAGGCCGACGTCGATGAAAGACGACTGCATGCCGGGCAGGACCTTGTTGACCCTGCCCTTGTAGACGTTACCGACGACGCCGCGCTGATTTTCCCGTTCGACGAAAATCTCGGCAACCAGGTCGTCTTCGAGAATGGCCACGATGGTCTCGTGGACATTCGAGGAGATGATCATCTCCTTGGTCATGCGCGAAACTCCTGAGGACCGGCATCATGATGTCGGTCTCAATTCGTGAATCTGCGCATGCGTACGTTGAGCACGAGCCCGAAGCCCGCGAGGGTCGCTATCATCGACGACCCGCCGTAGCTCATGAGCGGCAGTGTTAACCCTTTGACGGGTGCCAGTCCGGCCGACATGGTGACGTTGTAGATCACCTGGAAGGTGAAGCTGGCGAGCACGCCGAGCACGAGATACGAGCCGAGCTGGTCCTTGGCGAGACGGGCCGACTCGAGCGCACGCAGAATCACGAACAAATAAAGGCCGAGCGCCACCAGCACGCCGGCGAATCCCTGTTCCTCGGCAAGCACCGAGAAGATGAAATCGTTGTGGGCCACGGGGAGGAACCGCAACTGGCCCTGCGTCCCCTGCTTGAACCCTTTTCCGGTCAGTCCGCCCGATCCGACCGTGATGCGCGCCTGAATCTGCTGGTACCCGGCGCCCTTCGCATCCTGCGACGGATCGAGAAAGGTGGAAATACGCGACTTCTGATACGGCTTGAGCACGAACATCCAGGCGGGCGGCGCCGCCAGGAGGATCGCCAGAACAATGACGCCGAGAATGCGCAGCCGCATCCCGGCCAGATACGCGATGGCAATGAAGACCGGCACCAGCGTGACCGCCGTGCCGAGATCCGGCTCCTTCGCGATGAGCGCGAGCGGAATGATGGTGAGCACGCCTCCGATGGCGAGGTCGCTCCATTGCGGCTCGCCGCCCTTCTCGCCGAAGAACTTGGCCAGCACGAGCGCGACGCCGACCTTGGCGAATTCGGAGGGCTGAAGGTTGAACGCCTTGAGCGCAATCCAGCGGCGCGCGCCCATCTGCGTCGTGCCGAAGAACAACACGTACAGCAGCACGACGATCAGGCCGATGTAGATGAAGTGCGATTTGTCGGTGAACGTGCGGTAATCGAGCGTGAGCGTCACCACCATCGCGACGAGCCCGAGCCCGATGGCGTACGACTGGGTGACCCACAGGTGCGACGAGGCCCTGGTGGGATCGGCGGTCGTGCTGTAGATCATGGCCACGCCAATCCCGCACAACGCGAGAATCGCCGCCAGCAGCGCCCAGTCGATGTGGAAATACAGTCGTCGTTCAAACACGTCGCGTGCAGGGGATTATTCCTGACCTCCGCCGGGAGTGTCGCCCTTCCGGGCGTACGGGTCCTTGTAATCGAGGCGCATCTGTTCGTGCGTCGGGACGGGCGGCAGCGGCCTGCCGTCCTTTTTCGCGAAATACGTATCCAGAATGTGGTGCGCGACCTGCGCGGCGTTCGGGCCGTGAATGCCGTGCTCGAGGAACACGACGCCGGCGATCTCCGGGTTGTCCCGCGGTGCGAAGAACACGAACCAGCCGTTGTCCCGCAGATCCTTGTTCGACCGGGCCGCCGCCAGCCGGCCCGTGTTGGAGATGACCTGCGCGGTGCCGGTCTTCCCCGCCACGTCGTGGCCGGGGATCCGCGCACGTCCGCCCGTGCCGCCGGCGTTGACCACCATCCAGAGACCGTCCCGGATCGCCTGCAGCTTGTCGTGATCGATGTCGATCTTCGACTGCGGTGGCGGCGCCGGCACCGGCTTCCACCCGGCGCCATCATCGACGGCCTTGAGCAGGTGCGGCGTCACGCGCGTGCCGCCATTGGCGAGCGTCGCCATGTACACCGCCATCGAGACCGGCGTCACCGCCACGGCGCCCTGCCCGATCCCGACGGAAATGGTCTCGCCGGCGTACCACTTCTCTTTCTTCACCCGCTGTTTCCACTCGGTCGAGGGAACAAGGCCCTGCAGTTCGTTCGGCAGATCGATCCCGCTCTTGACGCCCAGGCCCAGCGCGGTCGACCACTTGTTGATTTTGTCGATGCCGACGATGTTGGCGACGGTGTAGAAATACACGTCGCACGACTGCTCGATCGCGTGCCGCAGATCGACCGAGCCATGTCCGCCCTTCTTCCAGCAGGCGAACGGGCGGCCGTAGAACGTCGCGTGGCCGGCGCACGAGACGTGGAAGTCCGGCGTGATCACGCCTTCCTCGAGCGCGGCGAGCGCGACGGCCATCTTGAACGTCGAGCCCGGCGAATACCGGCCCTGCGTGGCGCGGTCCTGCAGCGGGCGCAGATCGTCGCTGTTGAGCGTCGTCCAGGTTTCGCGGTCGATGCCCGACGCGAACGCGTTCGGATCGTAGGACGGCCGGCTGGTGAACCCGAGCACGGCGCCGGTGTTCGGCTCGAGCACGACGGCCGCCCCGTTGAACTGGGCCGACGCGAACGCGTTCTCGATCGCCTTCTGCACGTCGTAGTCGATGGTGAGCTGCAGCCGTTTGCCCTCGGTGGGCTCGTCCTCGTCCAGCGTGCGGATCTCGCGTCCCACGCTGTTGACCACGACGCGCTTGGCGCCGTCCTCGCCCTTGAGCAGCGTGTTGTACACCTTCTCCACGCCGGCCTGGCCGACGATGTCGCCGCTCTTGAGGGCCTCGTTCTCGGCCACCTGCGCGTCGCTGACCTCGCCGACGTACCCGAACAGGTGCGCACCAATCATGTCGGGATAGCGCCGCGTCGGCACCTGCTCGACGACGACGTCCGGCAGTTCGGAGTCCAGCCGATGCGCGACAACTGCCGCGACCTGCGCCAGCGAGGCGTCCTGGATAATCGTGATCGGCCGGTAGGTCGGTTCGCGCCGGTGCCGGTCGACGATGGTCCGAACGCCGGCTTCGTCGAGGCCGACGACCGCGGAGAGCGTGCGGATGGTGTGGTCCAGGTTCTTGGTGTGCTCGCGGACGATCGAGATGCTGTACGAATGCCGGTTCTCGACCATCACACGGCCGTCACGGTCGAACACGAGGCCGCGCGGCGCGCGCCACGCAAGCGTGCGCTGGTGGTTGTTTTCGGCCAGCTCCTCGAACTTCGCGTGCTGCACCACCTGCAGCACCCAGAAGCACACGGCCAGCAGGGAGAATAGCAGCGCGACCACGAACTGGAGACCGCTCAGCCGTACGTTGGCCTTGCGACGCTCCTCAAGTGCCATAACGTCTCATTCTGCGCTCCGGCTTCTACCGGCGCAACCGCGTTTTTCCCATCCGCCGGCGCTCCACGGCGCCAGGCAGCAACTCGACCAGCTGAAACGCCGCCGTGCCGACCACCGCGTTGCCGAGCGCCTGGCCGGCCACCCCCGCATACGGGGAGCCAAGCGGCCGCAGGCCCAGCACCACCCCCAGGCCGATCGTGATCGTCTGGTGCAGCAGCGTCGCCCCGAAAAACACCAGAAACCGCGGCAGCGGCCGCGCGACGATGAACTGCGTGCCGATGATGCCGGCCAGGAAACCCACCACGGTCTTGGCCAGGCCGCCGATTCCGACCACGCCCGTCGACAAAACGTCCTGCACCAGCCCCGCGATGGTTCCGGCCAGCAGGCCCGTGACCGACCCGGACATCAGCGCCACGTAGACCACGACGACCAGCACGAGATCCACCGCAATCGTGCCGCGAACGAGAAACCGGGTCAGCGTCGTCTGGAGCACCAGGGCAAGCGCAATTGCCAGGGTGACCCCGGCCACCTTCACTCGCGGCTCTCCTCTGCCTCACGCGCCGGCGTCGGCGTCAGGACGACCAGCACCTCTTCGAGCGCGGAGAAATCGACAGCCGGCATCACGGTAATCCGCTTGTAAGCCGGACCGGCTTTTTCCACGGCGTCCACCCGGCCGATCGTGAAGCCCTTCGGGAAAATGCCCTCGATGCCCGACGTCACCACCAGGTCGCCGACGGCCACGTCCGCCGCCTCGGACACGAACTCGAGCTGCAGGCGGCTCTCGCCGATGCCCTTGACGACGCCCTGCGCGCGCGAGCGCTCCACCAGCGCGCCGGCGGCGGCGTTGCGGTCCACGAGCAGCTGCACCTTGGCCGCGCGGCCACTGGGCGTGACAACCCGGCCGACGACGCCGCCGGGCGCGATCACGGCCATGTCGGTCTTGAGGCCGGAGCTCGTGCCCTTGTCGATCGTCAGCGTCCGGAAGTCGGGGGACGCGCTCGACGCGATGATCTCGGCCGCCGCCGTCTTGAGCTTGGACCGGTCGCGCAGGTCGAGGAGCTTCTGCAGGCCGCTCGCGCGGTCGGCCAGGGCGCGACGCTCCTGGAACTCGACCTGGACGGCCTCGAGCTGCCGCCTGAGCTCGGCGTTTTCCTTCTCGACGTTGCGGAGGCCACCGTACCGGTTCCAGAAGCCGCGCACGGTCGAGACGCCCGCGGAGGTGCTCCGCTGTGCCTCGGCGAACAGGCCGAAGGTCACGGCTTCGAGCACGGGGACGCCGCTGCGCGAGTTGACCTGGGCGGAGATGAGGATGACGTGCCCCAGCGTGACCGCGAGAAAGAGATAGCCGGCGTGCTGGCGAATATCGAGGATGGACACTAGTCGATCGAAATCTTCCTGAGCAGGTTGAAATCCGACAGCATCTTGCCTGCGCCGAGCACCACCGAGGACAGCGGATCCTCGGCCATGGCGAGCGGCAGGCCGGTTTCCTCGCGCAGCCGCTTGTCGAGGTTCTTCAGCATCGAGCCGCCGCCGGTCAGCACGATGCCGCGATCGACGATGTCGGCCGACAGTTCGGGAGGGGTGCGCTCGAGCGCCACCCGCACGGCATCGACGATCACGTTCACGGTTTCGGCGAGGGCCTCGCGAATCTCTTCATCGCTGATCGTGATGGTCTTGGGCACGCCCTCGATCAGGTGCCGTCCCTTGATCTCCATCGTCATCCGCTCTTCGAGCGGAAAGGCGGACCCCACCTCGATCTTGATGGCCTCGGCCGTCCGCTCGCCGATGAGCAGGTTGTACGTCTTCTTGATGTACTGGATGATGGCCTCGTCCATCTCGTTCCCGGCCACACGCACCGCCTTGCTGTAGACGATGCCCGCCAGCGAGATGACGGCGATGTCCGTCGTGCCGCCGCCGATGTCGACGATCATGTTCCCGGACGGCTCGGTGATCGGCATGCCCGCGCCGATGGCCGCCGCCATGGCTTCCTCGACCAGGTGGACTTCGCTGGCCTTCGCGCGGTACGCGCTGTCCTTCACGGCGCGCTTCTCGACCTGCGTGATCTCCGACGGCACGCCGATGACGATGCGCGGCCGGACCCAGACGTTGCGGTTGTGGGCCTTCTTGATGAAGTAGGTCAGCATCTTCTCGGTGACCTCGAAGTCGGCGATGACGCCGTCCTTCATCGGCTTGATCGCCACGATATTGCCGGGCGTGCGGCCCAGCATGTCCTTGGCCTCCTTGCCGACGGCTTCGACCCGTCCGTTGACCTTGTTGATGGCCACAATCGACGGCTCGTTGACGACAATGCCCTTGCCCCGCGCGTAGACGCAGGTGTTGGCGGTGCCCAGGTCGATCGCCAGGTCACTCGAAAACAGCGACAACATCGAACGAAGACTCAAAGAAGACTCCTGTCAGCGATCAGTGGCCGGTGGTCAGTGATCAGTGGTCGGTGAATCGGCGCAAGCGTGTGCGGTTTCGTGCAATTCCGGCCATGATCCCTGATCACTGGCCTCCGGTCACTGGTCACTGTCGTGTCAGTTATCGGCTTGAGCGCGTGCGGCCTGAATACCGTTCTTGCCCGAGTCCTTCACGCTGTACATGGCCTTGTCGGCAGCGGCCATCAGTTCCTCGGCCGACGACGCCACGTCGGGCAGGGTCGCCAGGCCGACCGAGGCGGTCAGGCGGATGTCGAGGCCGTCCCGGGCCAGGAAATTGTGGGCGGCGATGCGCTCCCTGACGCGCTCACCGACCGCAAACGCGCCTTCCCCGCCGGTATCGGGCAGCACCACCGCGAATTCGTCGCCGCCGAACCTGGCCACCACGTCCGTTTCCCGGGCGCACCCTTTGATGACGGCGCCGGCTTCAACCAGCGCGCGGCTGCCGGACAGATGGCCATGGGTGTCGTTGACGCTCTTGAAGCCGTCGAGATCGATGAACAACAGCGACAGCGGCCGGCCGCTGCGCGACGCCCGCTTGGTCTCCTTATGGAGGATCGCATTGAGGTATCGCGAGTTGTACAGGTGCGTCAGGTCGTCGGTCACGGAGAGCGCTTCGGCGCGTTTCAGCTGCAACGCGCTGTCGAGCGCCGCGGCCGCCGGCTCGATGAGCACGCGCAGAGCCTTCAGCACGGCAGGCGGCAGCTGCGGCTTCTTCGAGGAGGCCGCGCGATCGAAGCCAATCAGGGCGCCGACCCGATGACTGCGGCAGACGAGGGGAAACGCCAGCACGGCGCCGACCGACTCGCTCCGGATACGCGCGTCGCCGCGCAGGTTTTCGCTCGCGAAATCCTCGCCGCGGTACATCACCCAGTTCGCCACGCTGTGCAGCGCCGGCCCCATCTCCGGCGTCAGGCCACGACTGGCGAGCACCTGGAGGCGGGCCGACAGATCCGACGACACAACGGCCCAGTTCGGCGCCGGTATCCACCCGGCCGCGCGCTCGACGAGCAGTTCGGCGATCTCGACGGGTTCGAGCGTCGAGCCGGCGGCCCGCACGATGTCCAGCAGCGCATCGCGGTGCTCGACCCGGCGGCGCAGCTGGGGCTGAAAGACCCGCAGGCGGGCGGCCAGATCGAGACCCGGCGCCGCCAGCGACAGGTCGCCGGGACGCTGCCTGGCCCCGCGCTTTTTGACGGCGGCCACGGCTGGATAGGACGAACGGCGTGAACTCGACGGGCTGGTGGCTCGGCTCAAAGGTGGCACAGCTGGACGTAAGTACTTCTATCCACAGCAAATATACCACAGGGGCGGGGGTAACTCGCTTGCCACCGTGGAAGTTCATGGCGTAGCATCAACGTTTCCGAAGGTGACCCCATGACGATGCTCGATCGTATGCGCCAGCACCGCTCCTGGCTCAAGTGGAGCCTGCTCATTATCGTGCTGGCGTTCATCATTGCCTATATTCCGGACTTCCTGCGCAGCTCCGCCACCGACGCGGCCGCCGGCGACACCATCGCGAGAGTCGAAGGCCGGACGATCACATCCGGCGATTTCCGGCGCACGTACCAGGCGCAGCTGCAGGCGTACCGGTCCGCGTACGGCGGCAACATGAGCGAGCAGCTGCTCAAGCAGCTGGGCATCGAGCAGCAAATCCTCCAGCAGATGGTGGACGAGCAGGCGTCGGTCGCCGAAGCGCGGCGCGTCGGCATCGAGGTGAGCGACGAGGAGGTGCGCCAGCGCATCTTCGCGATTCCGGCCTTTCAGGAGAACGGTCATTTCATCGGCGATCAGCGCTATCAGCAGCTGCTGCGCATGCAGCGTCCGCCGCTGACGCCGGCCGATTTCGAGGAAGGCATCCGCCGCAGCCTCACGGTGGAGAAGCTGCGCGCGTCCCTCACCGACTGGCTCACGGTGCCCGACAAAGAGCTCGAGCAGGAGTATCGCCGGCGCAACGACAAGGTGAAGCTGCAGGTCGTGAGCTTCCTGGCCGACAGTTACCGCGCGCAGGTCAGCGTGAGCGATCAGGAAGTGGCCGCCCATTTCGCCGCGCACCCGGCCGACTTCAAGGTTCCCGAGAAGCGCAAGGTCCGCTTCATGATCGTGGACATCGACGCGCTGCGCGCCAAGGTCACCGTGCCGCCCGCCGACATCGAACGCGCCTACAACGACAACCTGGATCAGGTACTCGACGCCCGAGCAGATCCGCGCCAGCCACATCCTCCTCCGCCTCGAAGGCAAAGACGATGCAACCGTCAAGGCCAGAGCCGAGGACGTACTCAAACAGGCCAGAGCCGGCGCCGACTTCGGCGCTCTTGCGAAGAAGTATTCCGAAGATGAAGCCAGCGCGAAAAACAACGGCGACCTCGACTACCTCACGCGCGGCCGCATGGTCCCCGAGTTCGACCAGGTGGCCTTCACGCTGCCGGCCGGCCAGATCAGCGACGTTGTCAAGACGCAGTTCGGCTACGACATCATCAAGGTAACCGACAAGAAGCCCGGCACCGTGCGCACGCTCGCCGAGTTGCGGCCGCAGCTGACGGACCAGCTGTCGTACGAGCGGGCCCAGGCGCAGGCTGGCGATCTGGCGGCGAACCTCGAGAAGCTCGTCACCAAGGCATCGGACCTGGACAAGGTCGCGAAGGCCCAGGGCCTGAACGTGCAGGAATCAGGCTTCTTCGCCCGTGACGAACCGATTCTGGGCCTCGGCCCGTCGCCCGAAGCCGCCACCCGCGCGTTCGACATGAAGGTCGGCGACGTGTCGCCCGCGCTCCGCGCCTCGCGCGGCTTCGTGTTCATCACGCTGGTCGCCAAACAGGATCCGTACGCGCCGAAGCTGGAAGAGGTGAAGGACAAGGTCCGCGAGGACGTGATCAAGCAGAAGGCGCGCGACCTGAGCCTGCAGAAAGCCGCGGAAGTGGCCGCGAAGCTGAAGGGCGCCCCCGACTTCGAGAAGGCCGCAAAAGCCGCCGGCGTCGAGGCGAAGACGACCGAGCTCATCGCGCGTGATGCGCCGCTGCCCGACGTCGGCGTCGCGCCGGCCGTCGAGGACGCCGCGTTCGCGCTGCCCGTCAACGCGATCAGCGCCCCCATCGCCGTCGCGAACGGCGCCGCCGTCGTCAAAGTGGTCGAGAAGCAGGAAACGAAGCCCGAAGACTACGTGCTGGCGAAGGACAAGTTCCGCGACGAGCTCCTCGCGGATCGCCGCGGCCGGTTCTTCGGGGCGTACATGACGAAGGCCAAGCAGCGGATGAAGATCGAAGTCAATCGGGAGTCGCTGCAGAAAGCGGTTTCATAGGAAGTTCCTACCTGACCCACACCGTCGGCATGAGCGCGAGCAGTTCCCCGCGGCGGAACATGGTGAGCGGGCCGCGCATCAGCCGCAGCGCCTCCAGCTCTCCCTTCGACAGGTTCGCCGACAACCAGGTGTTGACGGCGAGACTGTCGGCCGAGCCGCCCAGCTCGTTGCTGAGGAGCTCGTAGAAGCTCTTGCGCGGCGGGAACACCACGAGCTCCACCTCCGCGTCGGCCGCGAGCTTGGCGCGCTGCTTCGCGATCGCCACGGCCGCATCGAGGCCGCCGAGCGCGTCGACGAGGCCCTGCTCCTTCGCCTGCTGCCCCGTCCAGACACGTCCCTGCGCGACGGCGTCGATTTTTTCCGGCGTCGTGTGGCGTGACGACGCCACCTTCCCGACGAACTGGTCGTAGAACGCGTGCAGCTGCTCGTCCAGCTTCTTCAGCTCGCTG
Source organism: uncultured Acidobacteriota bacterium (assembly GCA_963821285.1). Lineage (GTDB taxonomy): Bacteria > Acidobacteriota > Vicinamibacteria > Vicinamibacterales > CAVVIG01 > CAVQJU01. Next base: position 109,592 of record CAWGDD010000007.1, on the reverse strand, counting down.
GCGTTGTACGGGCGCGCCGGCGAGTTGATCTCCGCGTGCTTGCCGATGCTCGTCGACTCGATGTGGGCGCCGAGCTTCTCGTAAATGCCGCCCGTCACGATCTTGCCGCCGAAGATCCCGATCGATCCCGTCAGCGTGGACGGCTGCGCGACGATGACCTGGGCGGGCATCGCGATGTAGTAGCCGCCCGACGCTGCCAGGTCGGACATGGATGCGATGATGGGCCGATCGGCGCGCTCGTTCCGGGCGATCATCAGCTCCCTCCAGATCGCATCGGAGGCCGCAGCCGACCCGCCGGGGCTGTCGATCCTGATGACGATGGCGCGCAGGGACGAATCGCGCCGGGCCTGGCGGATGGCCTCGATGAGCGTGTCGGAGCCCACCACCTCGCCGTTCAACGGGTCGTAGCCGCTCTTGCCGCCGTTGATCGTGCCGGTGACATAGATCACGCCGATCCGCGGCCCGGCTCCCAGCCCGAACGACGACGCGCCGATGCGTGAATACTCGTCGCCATCGATCTTGCGAAGCCGTCCGCCTGCCCCGCCCGCCCCGCCCGCCTGGCCTGCCTTGCCAGCCCCCTTGAGTCGCTCTTCGACCTGATCCTCGTACGCGACCTCGTCGACCAGGCCCGCCCGCAGCGCGTCTTCCGGCAGGAACGGACCGTCATCGAGCAGTCGTTCGACGTCCGCCACGCTCTTCTTCCGGCCGTCGGCGACGCCGCGAATAAACTGATTGAAGAGGTCGCGATTGAGCGCCTCGTCCATCTCCTTGTGGGCTTTCGTGTAGCCCTTCTCGGTGAGCTGGTTCGAGGCCGTCTTGTAGTCGCCGATGTGGTGCAGGTCGGGATAGGCGCCGATCTTGTCGAGCGTGCCGCGCAGAAAGACCTGATACGTGGCGACGCCGCTCATGTCGAGCGCGCTCGATGGCATCAGGAAGATCCGGTCGGCGGCCGTGGCCAGGTAGTACTCGCGGTCTCCGCCGTACTCGACGTACGCGTACACGGGCTTGCCGGACTTCTTGAAGTCGAGCACGGCGTCCCGGATCTCCTGCACCTTCGCCCAGTAGGGGGATTCGAAGCCGGTGGGCTTGAGCAGGAGCGATGACACGCGCGCGTCGGCCTTGGCCTTGCGCAGGTTGTCCACGATCCCGCGGACCGTGATCGCTTTCGACCCGCGCAGGTATCCGACGACGTTGGCGGGGGCGACCTCAGCGAGATCGCCGCCGACCTTGAGCACGAGAGTCGAATTCGACGCCACGGCCGGCTCGCGGCCGACGGCCAGATAGAGGAGCAGGAACCCGGCCATCGAGATGAACAGCGCGAAGCCCAGGAGGGTGAAGATGAGCGTGAATCGGCGGCGAGCCATGGGTGGTCTCCTGTGAGTACCCTTTGATTCTCGCACGAGGCGCCCGCCGTCTACGGTGAATCGACCTGGCGGCGCCCGTTCAGCTATACTGAAACGTTCACGCCGTCCTCTGGGCGGCTGGACTCACACCACTCGCGGAAGTGGCGGAACGGCAGACGCGCTAGCCTCAGGAGCTAGTCCGAGCAATCGGGTCGGGGTTCAAATCCCCGCTTCCGCACCATTCGACTCGGCCGCGGCTTCGTCGAGGCCTCGCTCATGGCAGGCCAACCTCCCCGTTCTCCCTCAGCCGAGTCGAATGCCCTGAGCGAGCGCAGCGAGTCGAAGGGCCCCGAATCCACCGACTTCCAGCCCGCCATCCTCTTGCTCGGCGTTGGAGACGATGGCATCGTCGTCCGATGCCGTGCGTCTATGTTCTCCGCTGCGCTGATGGCACTCTCTATATCGGTCACACGCAGGATCTGACGGCTCGAGAACACGCGCACAATCGAGGTTGCGGTTCTCGGTACACGGCGCCGGGGCGCCCAGTCAAGATCGTGTACTCACAAGCATTCCATTCGACTGCAAAGGCTGTGGCACGCGAGCGTCAGCTCAAGCGCTGGACCGCCGGAAAGAAGGAGGCCCTGGTCGCTGGGAATCTCGCAGGCCTGAAGACGCTCAGCAAACGGCGCCGGTCGTAACGCCCCGCCGCACCGCCCGACGAAACCCGGGCGAGATGTTGGAGTTCGGACACTCAGTCCAGGCGCGGGCAGACCGTGAGCCCGCTACCCTGCGAAGCCCGCGGGCGCATTTGCACTATCGAGTTCGCATATCTGGGCCCCTGTGCAGCTCACGCCCCTGAAAGTGTCGACGACAGGACTTTCCAAACGAATTGAAGGCAGCCGGCTACCGCGCTACACTTCGGCCGTCGTTCAAATATCGATGTACGGAGTTGGATCGAATGCTTGTTAGACGGCCGTACGTTTAAGGACGGCAATGAATATCAGGAAGATCATCATCAGGGCGGTGGTGGTCGTCATCGGCCTGCCTGTGGTGTTGAGCCTGATCGCAGTGGTGGGTTTCTACGCCCTCTGGTCTTCCTACGCCCCGAATCGCACCAACGGCACCATCGTCTCCTCGGGCCAGGAGCGGAAGTACCTCCTCTACGTCCCAAGGAGCTACGATCGCACCAAGCCAACGCCTCTCGTCATCAGCATGCACGCCGCCGCGTTGTGGCCGGCCACTCAAATGGAAGTAAGCCGGTGGAACAAGGTGGCCGATGAGCACGGGTTTATTGTCGTCTACCCGTCGGGAACAGATCTGAGCGGCGGCACAAGTGCGTTGCCATTCCGGGTATGGCTCCTGAGGCCGGAGGCGGTCCTGTCGGCAAACGTGAGATTCATCTCGGAGTTGATTGACACGTTGGAGGCGGCCTACAACATCGACCCGACCAGGATCTATGCCAATGGGTTCTCCAATGGTGGAGCCATGACCTTTGCGTTGTCCTGCAGGCTCTCCCGTCGAATCGCCGCGGTTGGAACCGTGTCGGCTGCTCAAGACCAACCGTTCAGCTGGTGTGCAGACGCCCCACCGGTGCCGTTCATCAACTTTCATGGAACAGCCGATCTTGTTCCGTACAACGGCGGCAGAGTGTGGGTGTCCCCCAGACCGTTCCCGAGCGTCCTGGCATGGACGACCGATTGGGCTCGTCGAAACCGGTGCGGACAGAACCCCATCGAGTCGGTGGTGGCGACCGACGTCACACGTCTCGAATACACCACCTGTACAGACGACGCGGCAGTGGTGCTCTACACGGTGCGGGGAGGAGGCCATTCCTGGCCTGGCGGCAAGCCGCTACCGGCATGGATGGTCGGGCCGCCGAACCATAGCATCGACGCCACGAGTCAGATGTGGGCGTTCTTTCGTGAGCATCGGCTTCTGAGGAACTAGCACGGCCGACTTGAGGCCGTCTAACACGGTTATATGGACTCCTCCCAGCGATCAACGAGAACCCTGAATGGTGGCGATGACTGAGATCGGATGCAGTCGTATATCCGGCCGCTTCGTTGGAGCATCGTGGCTCCGGGCCATCATGGTGAGCCGCGCACTGGGGGCCAATCGCTGATCAGCGGCCTCAAGGGCCAGCCGTGTTATCGGCCTTATTCCAGTGCCGGTCCGACCGGTCACGCCATGATCAGGATGTTCTCGCTGAGCACTCCTTGGACAAGTTCGTTATGCGGCGACGGGCACGCACGGGCCGGCGTTGAAGTTCTGTTCACGGCGCCAGACGGCCCAGACGATTCGTGCCAGCTTGTTCGCGACGGCGATCGCCGCTTTGTTGTGGCCGCGCCTGGCGGCGACGGCGACGGCCCAGTGCTGAAGCCGAGTCCCCTGGCCCTTCCCCCGGAGCGTCCGTTGGGCAGTGAGTAAGACAGCACGTGCGCCGTGCGTCAGTAAACAGCGCAGATAGACGTCGCCGCGCTTGCTGATCCGACCGAGGTGCCGGCGGAACCCGCTCGAGCGCTCGCTGGGCGTCAGTCCGAGCCAACTCGCAAAATAGCGGGCGCGACGAAACGCGTGGATGTGCGCGACGGCCCCCAGGAGCGCCGTCGCGGTGATGACGCCAATGCCCGGAATCGTGAGGAGGCGCTGGGCGACGGGATCGGCCGCGGCGACGCGCGCCAGTTGGCGATCGATATCCTTCACGCGTCGTTCCAGCGCACGCACTTCGTCGTAGACAAGCGCCAGCGCCTGGCACAGATGCGCGGGCAGGCCGTTGTCCGCGTCTTCCAAGATGCGCGGCATCTTCGTCAGCAGGGTCCTTGCCCCGAGGGCGATCGGCATCCCGTGTTCGCGGAGCATCCCGCGCAGCGCGTTAATGCGGGCCGTGCGCGTCTGCTGCCACTGCGTGCGCACGCGATGGAGGGCTTGCAACGCCTGTTGCTCGGATGTTTTCACCGGCACGGGCTGAATCCCCGCACAGCGCGCGGCTTCGAGCAGCGCTTCCGTGTCCATCCGGTCGGTCTTATTGCGGCGCACGTAGGGCTTCACGTACTGGACCGGCAACAGCTGCACGTGTTGCCCATGCGCCTGACAGCGGCGACCCCAGTAGTGTGCCGTCCCGCAGGCCTCCATCACGACGGTGATACCGGCCGGCAACGCATCGACAAACGCCTCGAACTGCCGGCGCGTCAGTCGCTTGCGCTCGAGGATTCGGCCGACGCGATTGGCCGTCGCCACTTCAAAGACATCCTTTGCCAAGTCCACCGCGACCGTCGTAGCATCCATTTCGGCCTCCTCTTCGTTCAGCTTGTTGAACCCAAGCCTTCACCACGGCAGATAATGCCGCGAACGAACGGGGAGGAGTCCATACCAATCATTGCAGCCGTCGGCGCTTGGTGCGATTGTGGATGCGCCGCGGCTGAAGCGCGGTCGTTGGACGGACGGAATCCGAAACCCGGAAGCAGTGAGCCTGAAGGCATCCCTTATGAAGACTCTAGTCGTTGGCGGACTCGTTTGCTTCTTCGTCGCTCCGGCAATGACGCTGGCGGGTCAGTCACAGACGACACGTCACGCAGATGGCGAAGTGCAGGTAGCCACGCTGGATGAGCTACGTCGAGAGTTGAGCCCCGGCGATTTCATCTCAGTGGTCCAGACGACGGGAGACTCGGTCAGAGGACGGTTGCGGCGGTTCGGGGACACCAACATCGACCTCGAGGCCGAGACCCAGCAAGCTCCCACGGAACAGCGACGTCCCCTGGATCTCACGATCCCGCTCAGCGCGATTCGGTCGCTCGAGCGGCCTCGCGATTCTTCCCGGAACGGCGCGCTCATCGGCGCAGGCATAGGCGGGGGGTTTTCGCTCGCGATGGTCGTCCACGCCGCCGCGGTCGACTACAACGAAATCGATGAGTGGGCTCTCACGTATCTTGCGATCGGCGGCATCTGCACCGGCCTCGGCGCGCTGGCTGGCTGGGCGATCGACCGCGCACACTCAAAGCCACACATCCGGTTTGATGCGCGATCCCCAGGAACTGTGACGATCCGAGCAGTGCCCTTGCTCTCGCGGGGGCCGGGCATGGCGATGGTGCTGTCGTTCTGAAAAGGTCGATCCTCGACCCGGCTGGCCTTCGTTACCGGCTACTTGTCCGCCCAGGCTCCGCAGCGACCGAGTTGGAACCCCGGTGAGTTCTTTGCTGAGAAATAATGGCGGCCTAACCTCAGTTTGCAGCCGACGGCGCGCCAGCCATCGTGCGACAGCTTTGAGGAGCGACTGCGCCGCGGCTGAAGCTCGGCGTTAGACGGCCCGTACCCCGGTGAGAATCGTCCTCAGGATAATCGCGATCGTTGTTGGAGTGGCGGTTCTCCTGACAGCGATGACTATCGTGCGATTTGCTTCGACTGTGGGACTCGGGGTACTCGTCCGTTCGGGCGCGCTCGGACTGCTCAGTATCGCGGCTTGGATTGTGATTCTAACGACAGGGCCTATCGCCGCCATTCAATTGTGGCGACTCCGTCGCATCGGGCTGTTCGTGGCAGCGATGCTGTGTGGCATCGCCTGCGCGTACTACGTCGTGGGCCTCCTATTTCTTCGAGTGCCCGAGGCACCGGTGGCGCCGATCTTCGGAGCCGTCGTTCTCAACGGACTTGTTCTATGTGTTCTAATGTCTCCGGCCGCGAGACGCTGCGTGTCCTGAGACCCTCGTGGCTGTCGTGTCGCCCATAGACCGCTGAAAATACACTCTCCCTCACCACCACCCGACCTCGGAGGTTCTATGAAGCGGGTCACTGGCATTGGCGGCGTCTTCTTCAAAGCCAAAGACGCTCCGGCACTACGGGCTTGGTACAAGCGGCACCTCGGAATCGATGTCCAAGAATGGGGTGGCACGGCTTTCACCTGGACCGACGATGAAGGTAAACCGGTTGCCGGAACAACCGCCTGGTCTATTGGTTCGGCCCAAGGTGACCAGTTTGCGCCCAGCACTGCAACTTTCATGGTCAACTACCGGGTGGAGGATCTCCACGCTCTGGTTAGAGTCTTACGCGAAGAAGACTGCAACGTTCTCGAGAAAATCGACGATTCCGAGTACGGGAAGTTTGCGTGGGTCATCGATCCAGAAGGAAACAAGGTAGAACTCTGGCAACCGCCTGCCGGCCAATGACTGATGCACACGGCGAATACTGGCCATTCGATCACCGACGAGATCTTCGATCGCCGCGACATGGAGCGGGTCGCTCAGGCGCTCGCATCGGCTGACTTGCTTCGGACGAAGGCCGGCATGCGCCACGTGCTTCGCGTTCCAGCGGTACGAGCTCTAGCCTCGGAGCCTGCACTCATCGCTCTCGCCGCGACGTTCCTCGGGCAGGCCATTCCGTTTCGGGCCACTCTATTCGACAAGTCACAAGTGTCTAACTGGCTGGTCGCATGGCACCAGGACACCGCCCTTCCCTTGAGTCGGCGGGTTGACGACCCGTTGTGGGGGCCGTGGTCGGTCAAAGGCGGCGTCCTGCACGCGATTGCTCCTGCATCGGTCCTTGCGACGGTGGTCGCCCTTCGCGTTCATCTCGATGATTCAACGCATGCGAACGGTCCCCTGCGGGTGCTTCCAGGCACCCATACATACGGTGTGCTGGCCCACGACGAGATTCAACAGCTGGCTGACAGCATCATGCCCGTCGCCTGTGTGGCTCCAGCAGGTGGGGTCGTGGCAATGCGACCGTTAGTCGTGCACGCGTCATCGAAAGCCAAGAACGATCAGCCGCGTCGCGTCCTTCATATCGAGTACGCACGGTCCGTTCACCTTAGCCCGGGCTTCGAACTGGCCGTTGGCTAACAAACATTTGCGGCCTACGGCGGCCGGCGCGACAATGGGTCGCCGCGGCTGAAAATGTAGGGGTTGGGCGGACTCTGCCCCAGCTTGGGCGGATGCGCGAGGTCTGTCCCGCGCCCGAGGCGGCACTGATGAGTCACCGTGACGTATGACGTCTGATCGCTTGGCCCCAGGGTCACAGCTCGGGCCGTACCAGATCCATAGCCTCTTGGGCTCGGGCGGTATGGGTCAGGTCTACAAGGCGTTCGATCCCCGGCTGCGTCGTGACGTCGCGATCAAAGTGGCCGCGGAGCGCTTCGGCGAACGATTCGACCGCGAAGTGCGCGCCATCGCCTCGCTGAATCATCCCAATATCTGCACGGTGTACGACGTCGGCCCCAACTACCTGGTGATGGAGTTGGTTGACGGCGAGACCTTGCGAGAGTGGTTCCGGGGTCCGCTGCCCGTGGAGCGCTGCCTCGGGATCGCGCGGCAGGTGCTCGAGGCCCTGGGCGCCGCGCATCGGGCGGGTGTCGTCCATCGCGACCTGAAGCCCGAAAACGTCGATGGTGCGCGTCGATGGCTACGTCAAGGTGCTGGATTTTGGCTTGGCGAAGTGGCTGCCGACGACCGCGCAGCTTCAGGCCGATCGCACAACGATGCACGTCACTCAGCCGGGTCAGATTCTCGGAACGGTCGCGTACATGTCACCGGAGCAGATCCAGGGACAGGACGTTGACGCGCGGAGCGACCTGTTCGCGTTCGGAATCCTGCTGTATGAAATGCTGACCGGGCGACATCCGTGGCCACGGCCCTCAGCGGTGGATACGCTGCACGCGATCCTCCACGACGATCCACCGCCGATTGATGCCTCGCCGCACGTAGGCGCAGGCCCTCGCCGCCGTTGTACAGACGCTGCTGCGCAAGCATCCCGCGGAGCGGTACCCATCGGCCGAAGCGGCACTCGAAGCCCTCGCGACGCCTGCGGCTGCCCGCGGATCTTCCACGAGCGAGCTGGCGAGCCCGAAACTGCTCACGTCCATTGCCGTCCTGCCCTTTGTCTTCCTGAGCGATGTGGAAGACAGCAGAGCGCTGTCGCTGGGTTTTGCGGATGCGCTCATCACGATCTTCGGCAACCTGGAGGATGTGGTCGTCGCGCCGACATCGGCGATCCTGAACTACGCCGCCGGTACCGAACCCGCCCGGGTCTGCCGTGATCTGGGCGTTCGCCACTCCCTGCAGGGGACGGTTCAGAAGCTGGGTGCACACTGGCGCGTCTCGATGCAGATGTTCGATGCGACGACGCAGAAAGTCACGCTGTCCGAGAAACATGACTTCGACCTGGACAACGTGTTCGAGATCCAGGACGAAATTGGACGCCGGGTCGCGGAATCACTGCACAGTCGGTTTCCGTCGGCTGTGCCGAAGTCGCGCGACCGATACAGCAGCGACCCCGAGGCGTACAACGAATTCATGGCGGGCCTGCGCGAGAGCTCCTCCGATGAGCAGGAAACGCTGCGGAGCGCTGCCGAACATTTGTCCAGCGCCGTCGAGCGCGACCCGGAATTCGCGCTGGCGCATGCCACCCTGTCCTTCGTGTCGATGAACATCCACTTCCACTTCGACCCGCAGCGCACGTGGCTGCAGCGGGCGGAAGACCATTGCCGCCTGGCCCTGGCGCTCGACCCGATGCTGCCGGAGGGACATCTGGCGCGCGCGTGGATCCTGTGGAGCCCGGCGAAGAACTTCCAACACGCGGAAGCCATCGCCGCGTTGGAACAGGTGCTGGCCGCACGACCGAATCTCGAGCGTGCTCATAACCGCATGGCCACGATTTGCATGCACATCGGACGACTTGAAGAAGGCGAATCGCACACGAACAGTCGCTGCGGTCGAACCCACGGACTCGAACCGGCAACCTCGAGTACTTCCATATCTATAGCGGCGACTTCGCGCGCGCGGAAGACGCAGCGGAGGCCTGGTTCCGAGAACGCCCCGGAAACATCTATGCCCTCGCGACTCGCATCATCCCTGCGCTGTTGCGCGGAAACCTGGTGCTTGCCGAGGAGCGGTTGGCGGCGGCTCTGAAATCGCTGCCGGACGAGCCCCTGCTCGTCACCTTTCAAGGCATGCTGCACGCCCGGCGCGATCAAGCCGACCTCGCACTAGAGTGTGTTCGTAAGGCGTTGGATTCCCCGCGTTCCTTCGGCCACACACACCACACCTACTACAACATTGCCTGCGTCTATGCGGTACTTGGGGACACGGACAAGGCGATGGCGTGGCTCGAACGGAGCGTCGACACCGGGTTTCCGTGCTGGCCGTTCTTCCGGATCGATCCCCATCTCGAAAACCTGCGCGAAGAGCCCGCATTCACGCGACTCGTCGATGACCTCGAGCAGACATACACCGCTCTCAAGATCGAGAGGTTATAGAGACGAGTGGCAGCGACGTCAAACTTCGGCAACTATGCGGCGACGGCCACGCTGTCGTGGGCGGCGTCGGGACACTGCTGCCGTACGGGCTCTCTCTCGACCAGTCGATTAGCCCCGACCGGACGCAAGTGCGGGGCACGCTGTCGCTCGGTCAACTCTCCGGCAACGTGATGGGCAACATCACGAGCGATGGACGGCTCGTGCTCGGCGGTGCCTACCAAGTCTCCTCTGGTGGAGTCACCCGCCTCCTCAGTCCTCGCCGGCGCCTGCCCCCGCCATACTCAACTTCACGATGGGCGGCGCCGCGGCCGCGATGCGTTAGGACGAACAACTTCGCCGGCCGTGCCGGGCCATTCGAGGGTAGCCCGCGCGACTCTAGAACATCGTCGTGACGCCGACCCGCACCGCCCGGGGGAACCCGGGCGAGATGTTGGTGTTGCTGTCGGCGTTGGTGAAGTACTTCGCGTCGAAAAGATTCTCGACGTTCACCTGCAGCCTGAGTTCCCCTGACAGCCGAACGAACGCCGCGGCATCCGCACGGGTGTACGCCGGCAGCACCACGGTGTTGTCGATGGTGGCGAACATGTCGCTCCGGTACAACACACCCAGTCCGAGGCCGACTCTGGGGTGGACCTGATAGTTGTTCCAGAGCGAGAAGGTGTTGCGCGGGACCTGCCCGACGACAGCGCCCGCCCGAGCTGCCACGGTGGCGCTGGTCACGAATGCGTCCTGATAGGCATAGCCGCCTGCGACCTTCCAGGCTGGCGTGAACGCGCCGTTGATGCCCAACTCGTATCCGTTGGTGCGCTGGCTCCCGGTCTGGACGATGCGCGTGGGGTCGTTGGGATCGGTGGCTCTGGTATTGGCGCGGTCCAGCCGGTACACCGCGGTCGTGAGCGAGAGCGCGGGCCGGACGTCCCACTTCGCACCCACCTCGTAGTTCGTGAACTGCTCGGGCTCAACCTGCTGCGTGACGACCGTCAACGATGAGAACTGGTCGCCGGAGCTCGGGAGATACGAGACGCTGTAGCTGCCGTACACCGACACCGGAACGACGGGCTTGATGACGACGCCGGCGCGGGGCGAGAAGAGGTTGTCGACGCGGCCCAGCGTGTCCCCGTTTCGATTGTTGTGGTACTCGCAGATCGAAGCGATCGAAGCGCAGGCCGCCAAGCAGCTGCACGTGCGGCGAGACCTCCACTTGATCCTGGACATACGTCGCCGCCACGTTGGTGCGCAGGTGGTTGTCGGCGTCCGTCACGGCCTGCCGGAACGTGACAGGAGTGGTGATGGTCGGCGCGCCATACGGAACGAGGATCGTCGTGGCCGTGTTGTTGAAGAACCCGGTGTTGCGGAAGTTGTCCGTCACCTGGCGCCCGACCTCGAGGCCCGCGAGCAACGTGTGCCGGACGGACCCGGTGGACGCGATGGTCGTCACGTCGGTCTGGTTGAACAGGTTCGTCCGGTCGGTCGCGTTGTTGTACGCCGTCAGCGCCACCTGCTGCTTGTTGGCCGTCACGGCACCCGGCACGTAGTTCTGATAGCCGCGGTCGTAGTTGCCGGCCACGCTGCGGTTGCGGATCGTGAGGCTCCGCGCTCGATGCTCGACCGTGGCCGAGGCGACGTTGACGCTCGCCCGGACGTCGCTGTCGGCCGGGTTGCCGTAGAAGGTCGAGCGATCCACGTCGACGGGCCGGCCCTGAAAGGATGGGATGCCGCGATCGGCCACACGAGCGTCGTTCAGGTACTCATAGGCGGCGACAACCTTTGTGCGATCCGAGGCCGCAAAGGTGACCGTCGGCGTGACACCGTATCGATCCAGGTTGACGCCGTTGCGGAAGCTGTCCGAGTGTTCGACCATGCCGTTCAGGCGAAGGGCGACCCTGTCGTTCACGGGCTGGTCGAGGTCCGTCGTCAGGCGCTTGTTGCCGTATTCGCCGCCCTGGACGCTGATCTCGTGCTGCGGCATGAACAGCGCCTCCTTGAAGACGCGGTTCACGACTCCCCCGCCGCCGCCGCGGCCGAAGATCATCGCATTGGGCCCCTTGAGCGCCTCGACGCGATCCACGTTGTAGATGTCGCGGTAGTACTGGACGTCGTCGCGCACGCCGTCGACGAAGAAGTCGGCCGAGGAGCTGTTGCCGCGGATGATGACCTGGTCGCGATTGTTCTCGCCCTGGTGGACACCGATGCCGGGCACGTATCGCATGACGTCGCCGACGCTCATCATCATCTGGTCTCTGATGAGCTCCCTGGTCACGACGGTCACCGACTGCGGCACGTCGCGCAGCGGGGTGGGCGTCTTCGTGGCTGAGGAGATGGCCGGAACGCTGTAGCCCGCCGGGGCATTGACGGTCACGGCGTCCCGGAAGCCCTCGACATCCAGCACGAACTCCCGGGTCTGCGTCGAGCTGTCCCGCAGCGTCACGTCCTGGGCGCTCTCGCGAAAGCCTTCGACCATCACGCGCACCGTGTACTGCCCGGGAGCGAGCGCCGCGGTGAAGGTGCCGCTCTGGTCCGTCGTGACCGTCACGGGAGCGCCGCTCCCGCCATCGGCCACGATCGTCACGGTCGCGCCCAGGATCGGTGCCTGGGTCATGTCTACGACGTGCCCGCTGAGCACCAGCGGTGAGGCGCCTGATTGGGCGGCAAGCCGGAGGGTCGGGAAGAGCATGAGGGCGACGAGAACGATGACGTGCCGGACGCGCATGCGGGCTCCTGTGACGTGGGGAATACTGACATCTCGCTAATGTGAGATTGAGTCTCACTTTCAATGTCAGAGCATAGTCCGACCAAATTGGTCGGGTCAAGGACCGCACCGGGCGCGGGCCCTACGAGGGCATCCGGGTCGTGGAAGTCCGCGTGCAAATGGCTCAGGTCGCGCCCGCCAATTGGACGGAGACGCCTGCGTCGGGTAAGATCCGCGCGCATGCGAGCGGCCATCCTGGTTGCCTCGACAACGACGAGAGAATGCCTATGAGACACCTGTCAAGACTGAAAACCCATCTCGCGGCCCTCACGATCGCGCTGCTCGCGGGCTCGTACCTCGTGCTCGCGCAGGCGCCGGCGGGCGGACAGGGACGCGGTCCCGCAGGTCCTCCGCCGCCGATGTCGTTCTTCATCACGAGCGCGCCCAAGGGTGACGGCGCGAACTATGGCGGATTGGCTGGCGCGGACGCGTACTGCCAGCAACTGGCCACCGCGGCCGGGCGCGGAGCCCCGGTCACCTGGCACGCCTACCTGAGCACACAGGGGGCAGGCGCGGTCAACGCCCGCGACCGCATCGGCACCGGCCCGTGGTACAACGCGAACGGTCAGCTGGTGGGCCGGGGCGTCGCGCAGATTCACGGCGACGACATCAACGATGCGCGTCTCGGCGTGGCCTTCGGCAAGCAGCTGTCGCTGACCGAGAAGAAGGGCATCGTGAACGGCGTCGGCGATATGCCGAACCAGCACGACATCCTGACGGGTTCGCAGCCTGATGGCCGTGCTTACACCGACGGCATGGACCATACCTGCAACAACTGGACGAGCAACAACATGGGCACGGCCCAGCTCGGCCACTCCGACAAGCAGGGCGGCGGCAACGGCTCGTGGAACTCGACCCACGCCAGCCGCGGCTGCAGCCAGCCGAACCTCATCAGCACGGGCGGCGCCGGCCTGCTCTACTGCTTCGCGACGAACTAGGGCAAAATCGGCGGTTCACGGTTCACGGTTCACGGTTCAAGGTTCACGGTTCGGGTTCAGGGGTCCGGGGTTCAGCGAAGAACCTTGAACCATGAACCCTGAACCGTGAACCATTCAGTCCCTCCGCATTGACCTAAGACGGCGCCTGGTATTACGGTAGTTGAACTGCTACCAGCGCCGGATCATCCATTACTCTTATGAACACTGCGACTTCCGAGAAAACGCCAGGCCAGGGCACCGCTGTACGCGGGGCGCGAATCGTTCTGACGGCCCCTCTCACCGAAATCATCGACCACGCCGGGTACTTCATTCAGATGAGCATGGCCTCGCTGCCGATGTGGCTCGAGGGCATCCTGAACCGAAAATATCCCACCTGGCGCAACGTCGAGTACAACGGCGACGGCTCCGCCAAGTACATGCCGGCCGGCGTCCGCGTGCTCGAGGCCTCGCTCCTGCGGCACTACCCGGCGAGCGATATCGCGTGCTGCTACCCAGCCGATCTGGACAAATTCATCGGGCCCGACACGCGCGTCGTCGCCGTCTCGACGCACAACCCGCTGGGCGTGACGTTTGCCGCCGGCGTCTACACGTCGATCTTCGGGTCGTCGAAGCAGCCGATCAACTCGCACTACTCGATGGAGTTGTTCACGGCCATCAAGTCGAACCCGAACCGCAGGAATTTCAAGGTCATCGTCGGCGGGTCGGGCGGCTGGCAGATCACGCAGACCAATTCCTGGGAAGCGCTGAGCGTCGACTGCGTCGTCGAAGGACGGAGCGAATCGGCCGACGTGCTGAAGCTGTTCGACAAGGCGCTCGCCGGCGAGGACCTGCCGAAGCAGGTCGACGTCGCGCATCCGAAGGATCGCAACGAGATCCTCTTCCCCGACAAGCGCACGACGTTCGGCGTGGTCGAAATGACGACCGGATGCGGCCGGCGCTGCCAGTTCTGCGTGCCCGATCTCAATCCGCAGATCGACATGCCGAAGGACAAGATGATGGCGGCCGTCCGGGCGAACGTCCGCGACGGCAACAAGCAGATCTCTCTGGCCACCGAAGACATGTTCATCTGGGGCCAGGTCCACACGAACACGCCGTTCTATTTCCCGAACCGCGAGGCCCTCGTCGATCTCTACAAGTCGGTCTGCGAAACGCCGGGTGTCGAGCAGCACGTCCTGAGCCACTCGACGATCGCGCCGGCCCTCGTCGATCCGATCATGATCGAGCAGATCACCGAGGTCTGCATCGACAAGAGCCCGATTCATCTCCCCTATCTGAGCACCCACCCGAAGCACAAGGCGCTGGTGCCGCTCGTCGGCCTCGAGACCGGCTCGGTGCGGATCGCCAAACAGATCATGCCGAGCAAAGGCGTGCCGTTTTCGATCGACGACTGGCCGAGCGTGCTCGTCCGCGGCCTCGAAGTGATGAACAAGCACAACTGGTTTCCCGCGATGACGCTCATCATCGGCAATCCGGGCGAGACCGACGAAGACGTCAGGGACACCATCGATCTGATTTACGAAGTCGAGCGCCGCGGCCTGTTCGCGTTCTTCATCCCGTCCATCTTCACGCCGCTCCACGACACGCGCATGGAGTCGAAGAAGGGTGTGTCAGAAACGCGCGAGCTGACGCCCCTTCAGTGGCAGCTGATGATGAAGTGCTGGAAGATGAACCTGCGTCCGGGTCAGGCCAGCTGGTGGGCGCCGACCGTGTGGCGGCTGGGCGCGATCGGGCTCTGGGCGTGGAAGCTGCGGAAGCTCAACGGCCCCGGATTCACGTGGCCGATGTTCATGTTCGCCAACGCCTTGCCCGAAAAGCTGATGGCGAAGATGGGCAAGATTCACATGGGACGGCCGCTGAACATCAAGTCGCGGAAAGAGCTGCTGGCCACGATCAAGCCGCACCAGCACCAGTTCCTGCGTCCCGACACCGGGGACATGCCGGATCCGCCGGCGGCCGACAAAGTGCCGCCGCCACAGCAGCGCTCGTACATCTCACTGGTCCCAGCGCCGGTGGCGTAACCACCGGCGTCGGCCAGGGCCGACTACTTCTACTTCGCCGGCGGGGGCTGCGGCGTGGGCGTGTGGTTCTGATACTGGCCGGCGAACTTCTTCTCGACCGCCGCCCGGATGTCGCGGACCGACGCGCCCGACGAGTACATCTGCATCGCCTGCTGGCCGACGTCGATGCACACCTGGCACTCGGTGCCGTGCGGCTCCCACGCAATGACGTCGCCGTTGGGGGCGCGCGTCTTCACGAAGCAATCGTCGTTGCCTTTGTGGCCCATGTGGTCGCAGCCGCAGAAACAGGGCACGTAGGCCAGAATTTCCGGGTGCTCGGCCGCGAACCGGAACACCTGGGCCACGACCTGCGGGGGGCGCGGCAACGGGTCGCGCGGGCCGAACGGAAGCGGCGGCAGGTTGGCCTGCTTGTGAGGCCCGAGTACTTTGGGGGCCTGCGCCGTGACCGCCTGCGATTTGGATTGGGCCGGGGGCGCGGCGTGCTGATGCACCGGCGCTGCCACGGGAGACACGGTCTGACCGGAGGCCCTGACGCCCCACACGGCCGCCACAACGGCGGCCAGAAGCACACCCGTAATCGACACGCTGCGTTTGATACCCATCAGCGAAACCTCGGGGCTATTCTACTCCGCCGGCGGGACGCGGGCTCAGGCGACCCGGGGTCTGGGCGGATGGGCCTGCAGGAGGGACTTGGCGACGTCCACGAGGTCCTCGATCCACAGCGGCTTGAACCGCACGTCGGCGCCCAGGTCGCGAAGCTCTGCGAGCACCGAGTCGTCCAGGCACTGGTCGCCGGTCACGACCACGACAGGCGTCTGACGATGGGGCTGAACCGCTCGCAGGCGATACAGCAGGCCCAGCCCGTTGATGAAGGGCATCCGCAAGTCGAGAATGACGGCGTCCGGATATCCCGATTCGATTTCGCGAAGCCCCGATTCGGCGTTGGTCGCGCTGCGGACCTCGTAGCCTTCGAGCCTGAGAATTCGCGTGAACGTCTCTCTGGTGGCGTCGTCGTCGTCCACAATCAGGAGCCGGGCAACCGGCGCTGGTGCACTTGAGGTCATGGCAGTCACGGGCGACAGGAACGCAATTGTAATGCCGACCACCACTGACCGGAATTGCACGGCCTCTCATAGGGATATGTACCAGTCGGGCACGTGCCGATGCCAATTTTGAGCACCTCGCTCTGCCAACATACGTCACGTCCTCGCATCGCGGGCCTGGTCATACTGCTGTGCTTGGCGGCTGCGGCGGCGGCCGCCCAAACGCCGGTGTTCCGCTGGGCGGGCGATTCCGAGGGCGGTGCGCCGTTTGTCGAGGCCGATCCCTCGCACCCGGACCGGCAGGTGGGTTTCGACGTCGAGGTCGCTGACCTGCTCGCGCGCGGCCTCGGGCGCACGCCGCAGTTCGTTCAGATCATGTTCGCGTCGATCGACCAGTCCGTCGCCAGGGGCGATGCGGACATCGGCCTGAGCGGCGTGGAGGACACGCTGACGCGCCGGACGGCGCTGTCTCTGACGATTCCCTACTACCAATTCCGCGAAGTCCTGAGCGTACGGACAGCCGACGTGCCGCGCTTCCGCACGCTCGCGGATCTGCGGGGACGCAAGGTCGGCACGCTCAGCGGAACGATCGCGTACGAGATTCTTCTGCGGGCCGAGCGGGACCACGGTATCCAGGCGGTTTCGTACGACGACGACGTGCACCCCTACAGCGATCTGGTGCTCGGGCGAGTTGATGCCGTTCTGCTGGATCACGTCCTCGCGGAACGACGGCTGCGGTCGTTGCCAGGTTTCGCGGTTCAGCCGGACGCCGTCGCCATCGGCCACTACGTCGGCGCGCTCGCGCCTGACCAGGCCGGCCTGCGCGATAGCATGCAACGACATCCTGCGCGGGGCGATGCGGGACGGGTCCCTCGAACGCATCTTCCGCAAGTGGCGCGTCTGGAACGAAGACCAGGCCACGCTGTATGCCCGGATGCTGGCGGGTGAATCGCTGCCGCCGGTCGTCCTCCTGGACGGGCCCGGCGGCGGGAGATCGGACGCGCTGGACAGCGCGGCCACTGTTTCGCGATGGGCGGCGACACGCCGCTACCTGCCGTCGCTCCTGCGGGCGTCGGTGGTTACGCTCGTGCTCTCCTGCCTGTCGATGGCGCTCGCCGTGGCCCTCGGGATTGCCATCGCGACCGGCCGCGTGTACGGCGGGCGCACGCTGCGGCTTGGCCTGATCGCGTACGTCGAGTTGATTCGCGGCACACCGATCCTGCTGCAGCTCTTCGTCCTCTACTACGGGCTGGCCGACGCCATCCGTCTCCCCGCGTTCGTCGCGGCGCTTCTGGGGCTGGCCTTGAATTACGCTGCGTACGAGAGCGAAATCTATCGCGCGGCCCTCGAGGCGATATCTCCGGGACAGCTGGAAGCCGCACGCACGCTCGGATTCAACGAACGTCAGATCCTGACGCTCATCCGGGGCCCGCAGGCGTTGCGCCTGGCGCTGGCGCCGATGACCAACGACTTCATCGCGTTGCTGAAGGACTCCGCCCTCGTCTCAGTGCTCACCGTGATGGAGCTCACGAAGCAGACCCAGATCTTCGCGACCAATCTCGGCAGCTGGGTGATTCCCGGGGCCTTGTGCGCGGCGCTCTACCTGACGATGTCCCTGCCGCTGGCCGCTCTGGCGCGGCGCCTCGAACGCCGGTGGAGGGCGCGGACATCATGAACACCGTCCTCGAGCTTCGCGACGTGCATCTCCGCAGGGGCCCGCAGGCCATCCTTCGCGGCGCGAGCCTCGCGGTCGGACAGGGCGAGCTCGCCGTCATCATGGGACCGTCGGGCTCGGGCAAGACGACCATCCTTCGCGCGATCGCCGGGCTCGAGCCGTTCCAGGAAGGAGAGGTCGCCGTCGAGGACGTCTCGCTGGCGGCCGGCGACCTGTCCGCGACGGCTGCGGGCCGGGCGGCGCTGCGCCAGCTGCGGCGCAAGGTCGGGCTGGTTTTTCAGTTTCATTACCTGTTCGAGCACGTGTCGGCGCTCGACAACGTGTGCCTCGCTCCCGTGCACGCGCACGGCATCGGCCGCGACGCCGCGCGCCGGCGGGCGCATGAGTTGCTGCGCGCGCTTGGCGTCGAACATCGGGCGGCGGCGCTGCCCCGGGAGCTGTCGGGCGGCGAGGCCCAGCGCGTGGCGATCGCGCGCGCGCTGGCCGTCGACCCGAAGGTGCTGCTGATGGACGAGCCGACGGCGGCGCTCGATCAGCAGCGCCGCGAGGAGCTGGGGATTCTGCTGCGCGGCCTGGTCGAGCAGGGCCGGACGCTGCTGGTTGTCACGCACGACGAAGACTTCGCGGCGACGTTTGCGACGCGCGTGCTGCAGCTCGCCGACGGGCGTATCAGCACCTGATCACGACCATCAACACAGAGCACGCCGAGCACACGGAGTCCGAACGGGGAAGTCTTGAAAGAACAATCTCTGCGTGCTCCGCGTGCTCTGCGTTGTACGTCGTGATCAGCGCAGCGCGTCGGCCACGGCGTGGGCGATGAGATCGTAGCCCACGGCATCGGTGTGCCAGTTGTCGGCCTGCATGTAGATCCGGCCGAACGACTCGATCGGCAGGTAGATCGGCTGGCCGTCTGGCGATGCGTTCACCTGCAGTTCGCGGACGCGCGGCACATCGAGCCCTTCCCACTGCCCCGGACGCCCGCTGTTCGTGTAGACGTACTTCAAGCGCGTGCCCGCCGGTAGCTCCGCCCGCAGGCTCCACACGTGGTCGCCCGCTCGTTCATCCCCCGCCGTCCCATCGTCGTGCAGGGCAATGGTGTTCGGCGCCAGGTTGCCGAGCGACGCGTGGTTTCCGACGATCGACAGCCGCTGAGGAACGCCGTAAGCGCCCTCGAAGACGCGGAAGACCACCGAGGTGGCTTGCCCGTGCGGCTGGGGCGCCGCGGCCGGTTCGCCGCCGGCGGCCGGTGCGAGGTGAAAGCGGGCTTCTATCCCCCGCTCGATCCGCGTCCGTTCGTCCGCGATCAGCTGCAGGCTGTCCACCAGCGGGACGTCCTCGTCGTGCGCGATGGCGGCCAGCACGGGCCTGTACGGACTCTGCGGCCACAGTTCGTTGTCGAGCAGCACGACGCGGGCTCCGCGGCCTCTCGCGAGCGTCACCATCTCGCGGATGTTCCCGTCGTAGTCGTGCGGCGACACGCGGGTCCAGGGCTCGATGTCATCGTAGTTCACCGCCTCGTTGCCCTTGGACGACTCGGTCTTCACGTCGGCTTTCAGGAAATCGCCCATGTTCTGCGGATGAAACCGCAGCACGAGCGCGAAATACTTGAGCAGGCCGTAGAGATCGCTCCAGCCGGCGGCCGCCTTCACGCGATCGCGCCACCCCGGCGAGGCGGCGCTTCCGACGTCTCTGTCCCGGTAGCCCGCGACCTCCGAGTCGTTCATGCCGAATCCGATGAGCACGACGTCGGGTTTCAGATCGAGCACACGGCGCTTCAGCAGTTCGAGGCCCTGAAACGATGAGTAGCCGAGCACGCCGAAGTTCATGATGTCGAGATCGGCCCGGGGCTGCCGCTGTTTCAGGATCGCTTCGAGGCGGCTCGGGTAGGTGGCGTCCTGGTTGACGTTCATCCCGAACGTCCACGAATCGCCGATGCAGGCGATGCGGAGCGCGCCCGCCCGCTTGTCGCGGGTGATGGGCCCGCTGCGGAATCCATCGTCGTTGAGCGCGATGCGCCACACCGGGTTCGCGCGGAACGCCGCCGGCAGCCACGGCGAGAACCGCCGGAGAAGCGCGACGCGATCGGCGTCGCTCCACACCGGCGCGAAGATGTCCACGTACGCCCGTCTGGCGTTGGGAATGTTTCTCCAGATCAGCGCGTCGTCGGGGCGGAGAATCAGCAGGTTGTCGAGCCACGGCGGTATCGGCCCGTAATCGTCACCGACGGTGTACGGAAGCGGGACGTATCTGACGAGCGAGTTGCGGCCGACGTACGCGGCCCGCAACACGAGTTCCATAAGGAAAAAGAAAACGATCGTCGTGGCGAGGCTCTTCCCGACGACGCGAACAAACCTCATGGCCTGAGGTCATTGTACGCGAGCGAACGTGAACCGCTCTACCGGTTGACGGCGACCAGGCGCAGCGGACCAGCCTGCGCGCGCTTCTCGGCGACCGGCGCGGGCGCGTCCTGCTCGTGCCGCCTGGCGCGCGAGACGGCGGTCGCGACGTGCGGGGCAATCATCTGCATGAGCCGGCCCTGGTCCTCGGTGAAGGCGTGCGGCCTCGAGGCGTAGAGCGACAGGACGCCGACGAGCGATTCGCCGGTCACGAGGGGCACGCTCAGGCAGCTCTGCAGGGACGCGGCGCCGGCCTGCTCCGATCCGAGATCGAGCGCGGGATCGGAATTGACGATCGGCTGCCGGTTGGCGGCCACCCATCCGGACAGTCGCGACGCGACTGGAATCGACAGGCCACGGAAGAGATCGGCGGCGGGTCCGGAGGCGTGGGCCACTTTGAGGGCGTTCACGGCCGGGTCGAGGACGTACCACGCGAGCGTGGACGGCGAGGCGGCGTCGCGAAGCAGCATGGACGCGAGCGCCAGCACGTCGGCGACCGTGTGATCGCCTGCGGCAAGACGCGAGAGGCTGACAAACGCGAGGACATCTTCAGGCACCCCCGATGAAGATGCGGCGGCCGGCGGGGCCGCGGCGTCGGCGGCCGGAGCCTGAACCTTGCCAGACCGGACGATCTGCTGGATCACCTGCTGCCGCGCGGGCGCATCCTCCGCGTCCGCGGGCGCGATGAGCGGTTGAACGGCGATGAACCGTGCGACCACGTGCGGGTCGTACATCTTCCCGCTGCGCTCGCGAAGAATGTCGAACGCCGCCTCGGAGGTCATCGCGGCACGATACGGCCGGTCCGAGGTCAGCGCATCGAAGCAGTCCACGACCGACAGGATTCGCGCGCCGATGGGGATGTCTTCGCCGCGAACGCCTCGTGGATACCCGCTGCCGTCCCAGTTTTCGTGATGGCACCGGACGATGGGCACGACCGGATACGGGAACTCCACGAGCGACAGGATATCGGCGCCGACGTCCACGTGGCGCTTCATCTGCTCGAACTCCGCTTCGTTCAGCTTCCCGGGTTTGTTCAGGATGTGCTCGGGTACGGCCAGCTTGCCGGTGTCGTGCAGCAGCGCGGCCGCTTCGATCGCCTTGAGGGCCAACTCGTCGGTGACGCCCAGTTCCTTCGCCAGGCCCATCGCATAGGCCTGCACGCGCCGAACGTGGTCGTGCGTCACGTCGTCCTTCGCATCGATCGCCATGGCGAGCGTCTCGACCGTC
The DNA here is from genome assembly GCA_963821285.1 of uncultured Acidobacteriota bacterium. GTDB lineage: Bacteria > Acidobacteriota > Vicinamibacteria > Vicinamibacterales > CAVVIG01 > CAVQJU01. Next base: position 87,961 of record CAWGDD010000007.1, on the reverse strand, counting down.
GAGAGGTACAGATGATCCATGTCGCCGAGGTGGCGCTGGGCGTCCTCGAGCCGACCGAACGACGTGCTGAGCGTGAGGTGGAACACGATCAGCAACGGCAGCACCATCGCAGCCGCGACGAGGCTCACCTGCTGGATGAGTACCACGAGGCAAAAGGCCACAGACGCCGCCGCCAGGTAGCTGACAGACAGCCAGAGGAAGTGCTGACGCCAGATTCTGAGCGGCGGCTGTCTGGTGTCGAGCCCGATGGCCACCGCGGTGAGCCCGGTATTGACCAGGAAGTACGTCGCGGTCAGCACGAACAGCGGCAGGATGAGATGCGCGACCGGCGCCGGAGCCTGCGCGAGCGGTTGGATCCCGGCGACCGCGAAGAACGCGTGCGACGCCAGCCACATCACGAGCGCCGGGGCCGCCGTGTTGAACGCGATGCGTTCGGCGCTGTGCCCCCGTCTGAACGACACAAAGCTGGTGTTGAGCACCACCGCGATCGTCGCCGGCTCGGGACCGAAAAAAATGGCGGCCGTGATGAAGAACGTGTCGGTGACCGAGATGTTGGCCGACAACGACGCGATCTTCATCGTGTAGCGGCCGGTCAGAAGCGCGAGCGCGGTGAACAGCAGCCAGACAACCCCGTGCGGCATCCGGAACAGCGCCGGCAACGACCACACGATGGCGGCCGCGCCGATCGCGATGACCGATCGGACGTAAATGGAAAGCACCGGCGACGGAACATGCGTCACGTCGCCGGCGCTTCCGGCGCGGGGGGAGGCCGCAGGGGACTGCATCAGCGGGGATCGGGATCCGTGACGATTGAGTCGCCCCACAGGATGATGTAGTCATCCGTGGTGTTGGTGTCGCCCCAGAGAATGATCTGGCCGTCAGGGTCGTAGACGGTATCGCCCCAGAGAATGATGTCGCTCGACGTCCAGGTCGCCACCTGGCCCCAGATGAGGCGGTTCGCCGGCACCGCCGCCAGCGGGTTCAGCAACCCGACGAGATTCAGGTCGCCCCAGTGCAGGCGCGACGGGTTCAACCATGCGGCCAGCGAGTCCACCAGGTTGAGCAGCCGGAGTCCCTGCCCCTGGTACAACCGCGTGGTCAGCGATCCCGCATCCCAGAACGACGCGCCGCTCGGGCCGCCGAGGGTCCCGAGCAGGCCGTTCACAACTGGGAGGCCCGTGGCCCCGGCGATCTGTCGCGACGTCCAGAAGTTCACGCTGCCGGCGCCGCCCGCCATCAAGCCGTCCTCGGGCAAGTACGCCGCTCCGGACTGGAGCGCGAGCTTCACTTGTGCGGGCGTGAGCGATGGACTCGCCTGCAGCAGCAGCGCGACGGCGCCGCTGACCATTGGCGTCGCCATGCTCGTGCCGCTCAGCCGCATATACGCGTTCGTCCCGCTTCCCGCGACGTGGAGCGCCGAGAAGTTCACCGAGAGATACGACCGCGACGCCTCGAGGGACACGATCTTGTTCCCGGGAGCCACGACATCGGGCTTCACCACCTGTTCGAATCGCGTCGGCCCGCGGGAACTGTAGGTCGTCACGGAGTCGTCAGACCGGCCCGGCGTCTGCCATGTATTGACGGCGCCGACCGTCAGGGCGAACGGCGAGTTCCCCGGCGACGCAATCCCGCCGAGTACCGTGCGTCCGTCAGCGGTCTTACCTGCGTTGCCCGCGGCCGCGACGACGACGATGCCGAGGGCCGTCGCCTTCTCGACTTCCTCGCACAGCGGATCCGTGACTGACGGCTCGGTCACAGGGTGGCCGAGCGATAAGTTGATAACGCGGATGTTGTAGCGCGCGCGGTTCGCGATCGCCCATTCCATGCCGGCGATGACGTCGCTCGTGGTGCCCGTCCCGTCCGGGCCAAGCACACGAACGTTGATGATGTTCGCGTCGGGAGCGATACCACCGGCGTAGAGACTCGTGACGTTGGTCGCGGCTCCACCGATGATCCCCGCCACATGAGTGCCGTGGCCGAACTCGTCGGCAGACCCGTCGGCGCCCGTCACGAAGTTCACGCTCGCGACGACGTTCTTGAGGGCGCTGTGGCTGGAGATGCCCGAGTCGAGCACGGCGACACCGATCCCCTTGCCCGTCACCGCCGGATACGCGGCGACCAGCCCCAGGAGTCCTTTGGTGCCCGTGCGGACCTGCGTCGCACCCGTCGATGTGTTCGACACCGTCATCATCAGGTGGACACGCGAGTCCGGTGAGATGTGCTCGACGAAGTCGTCGCTTGCGAGTTCGGTCAGCTCGGCGCTGTTGACGGACACAACAGCGCCTCCGCCACCGAGCAGACGCACGATCGATAGCCGATGCCGTTCGGCGATCATCTGCACTTCCTCAGGGGTGCCGTGCAGGATGACGCGCTTGCGCTGCGTGGTCTGGCGACCTTCGTGGGCGAGGAGGTCGGACGACAGGCGCGCACGGTGCGCGCCTTGCGCGCCGCGAAACCCGAACGCCGAGCCGAAAACGAGACACAACAGGACGCCGGCGATGCGCCGGGTCCAGAGGCGACGGGCTACACGATGGCTCATGGGATCACTCAAAAGGGTTCGTCGAGTACTCTCGAGTTCCAAAAGCAATCACGCTGCCACGGGAGTCCGGCAGATCGATTCAGTCTAAATAGCTTTCATTACAGCACTTAACAGACAGTGTGGCGGGAGTGATGAAGTGTGCAGGATGCTTCGGAACGAAACACGCACGTGGGCCGAACTGCCGGAATACCGGCTAATTAGTTGGCCTGACTAACGTTGTTCTAGCGTGTGCTGTTTCAACGCACACATGCCCCGTCCTGGCGCAGAACGCGGCCTACTTGAGTGAGATGCCGGCGGCGATGATGAACAGCGTGGTCCGCGGGCTGCCGGGGAGCGGGGGAATCGCCGTGCCTTCCTTGAGCTCGTAAAAGCGCACGTCGAGGCTGAAGGCCAGATGGTTCTTGATGAACCAGCGCGCGCCGCCGCCGTAGTTGAATGTCTGAAGCGGCTCCACGTCGGCATCGCTCGGCTCGAGGCCGACCTCGTGGATCGACCAGACCGATCGGCCGATGCCGCCGCTCAAGTAACTCCAGCCGTGCCCCGACCCGAAATTGAGCGACAGCTGCGGCGATGCGGAGAGCAGCCGCTCCTCCACGGAGCGGAGGCCGGACGACGGGTCGGCCGGCGTGCTGGTCGCACGGGCGATCATCACCTCGCCGCCGAGGCCGAGGGTGAGCGCTCCCCAGGGGGGCAGATAGACGTGCGCGCCCACTTGTCCGCCAAGGCCGCGCCCCGGCAATTCTCCGATGTTCAGGGCACGGCTGTCCGCGAGCTGCTGCGAATCGGTGGGAAACGCCGGAATCGACATGTGCACGTCGACCGCGAACGGACCGATGCGCGGCGGCGGGTCCTGCGCGTTCGCGCGAGCGCCGATCGTCGTGATAAGGAAGACGAGAATGACCAGATGCCGCATGTGAGACGGCAATTGTACCGCTTGATGCTTACAAAGAGCCCGCGTTCCGTTAGCATGGACGCATGAACTCCAAGCTCGCCACAGACATGTTCGTGCTGGGCCTGCCCATCGTCGAAAAGATCGCCCGGCCGATTCTCGTGTACGTCTTCCTGATTGTGGGGCTGCGGCTGGCTGGCCGGCGCGAGCTGGCGCAGCTCAACCCGTTCGACCTGGTCGTCCTCCTGACGATCTCGAACACGGTCCAGAACGCGATCATCGGCGAGGACAACAGCGTCACGGGCGGCATCATCGGCGCCGCGACGCTGCTCGTCGTCAATTACGGCGTCGTGAAGTTTCTCTATACCCACGAACGGCTCGACCGCGTCATCGAAGGCGATCGATGCGTGCTGATCGACAACGGCGTGCTGAACGCCGACCGGCTGAAACACGAGCTGATCACGCGATCGGAGCTCGAAACGGCCGCGCACAAGCAGGGCTTCGGGTCGCTCGAGGAAATCGACCGCGCTGTCCTCGATCCGGGCGGCGGCATCAGCTTCTCAGCCAAGAAACCGGCGCCGGAACGAGCGCGCCACGACGAGATCATGGCGCGCCTCGACGACCTGTCCGCGCAGCTGTCCGCGCTGCAGGCGTCGCGCGGATGATCAACGTGGAGCGACGCATCTCGATCGACGCCATCCGCGAGGCCGCGGCGGCGTTGTCGGCCATGCGGGGTGGATCCATCCGCACGCCGCTCGTGCGCGTGGATCTGCCGCCTCGCGCCCGCACACCCCGCGATCTCGAGCTCTACCTCAAGCTCGAGGTCCTGCAGCCCATAGGCGCGTTCAAGATCCGAGGCGCCCTGAACGTCGTGCGCCAGCTCACGCCCGATCAGCTGGCCGGCGGCGTCTGGACGGTCAGCGCCGGCAACGCGGCGCTCGGCGTCGCCTTCGCCGCGCGGCGGGCCGGGGCGCGCTGCTCGGTGATGGTGGCGGACACGGCGCCCGACGCCAAGCTCGCGGCCATCGAGCGCCTCGGCGCCGCGATCGTCAAAGCGTCGTACGACGAGTGCTGGCGTACGGTCGAACAGCACGGATCGGATCGGATGACCGGCTATTTCATCCATCCGTTCGACGACGACCGGTTCATCGCGGGCAACGCGACGGCGGGCCTGGAAATCATGGAAGATCTGCCGGACGTGGATGCCGTGGTGGCCTCGATCGGCGGCGGCGGCCTGCTGGCTGGCGTCGCCGCCAGCGTGCGCGCGATCAATCCGCAGGCCCGCGTGTACGCCGCGGAGCCCGAGACCGCGGCTCCGCTGAGCGCCTCGCTGGCCGCGGGGCGGCCGGTCTCCTTCAGCAACTGGCGCGCCTCGTTCGTCGACGGCGCCGGCGGCAAATCGGTGCTGGACACGATGTGGCCGCTCCTGCGCGGCCTCGACGGCTCGATCGTGGTGTCGCTCGACGACGTCGCGGCCGCCATCAAGGCGACGGCCGAGCGCGCGCACGTGATCGCGGAAGGCGCCGGCGGGTGCGCGGTCGCCGCCGCGCTCGGCGGCGGGGCAGGAGGCGGCAAGGTCGTGGCCATCGTCTCGGGCGGCAACATCGATCTGACGCGGTTTGCCGCGCTCGTCGGAGCACACGCATGAAGCGGTACGCCAGCCTGGCCCCGCTGCCCCCACGGATTTCGAGGCTCCACGAGCTCGCCATCGACCTCTGGTGGGCCTGGCACCCCGCGCGCGAGGTGTTCCGGCGCCTCGACTACCCCCTCTGGCGGACGACCGCGCACAACCCGGTGCGCATGCTGTGGACCGTTCCGCCCTCGACGCTCGCCCAGGCGGCCGCCAACCCGGAATTCCTGGCGTTGTACGATCGCGCGATCGACGGCCTCGATGGTGCGCGGGCCGCGCGGAACACCTGGTGGACGCGCACGCTGCCACACCTGAACGGCCAGGTCGCCTACTTCTCGGCTGAATTCGCGCTCCACCAGTCGCTGCCCATCTACGCGGGCGGGCTCGGCGTGCTCGCCGGCGATCACTGCAAGGAAGCGTCGGACCTCGGTGTGCCGCTCGTCGGCGTGGGGTTCATGTACCCGCAGGGGTACTTCCACCAGCATCTGACCGGCGATGGCTGGCAGGAAGAAAGCTACGAGCGGCTGAACTGGAACGATGCGCCGGTCGACGCCGCCACCACGCCCGACGGCAAGCCGTGCATCATCGCCGTGCCGCTCGGCGACCGGTCCGTGCTGGCCGTTGTCTGGCGCGTCCGCCTCGGCCGGGTCACGCTGTACCTGCTCGACACCGATCTCGAGGAGAACGCGGCGGCGGACCGGGAGCTCTCGGCGCGGCTCTACGGAGGCGATCGCGAGACGCGCATCCAGCAGGAAGTGGTGCTGGGCATCGGCGGCGTCCGGGCGCTCAAGGCGCTCGGCGTCCGGCCCGCGGCGTATCACCTCAACGAAGGGCACGCGGGCTTCGTGGTGCTGCAGCGCATCCACGATCTCGTCGAGCACGGCGCCGACTTCGACGCCGCGCTCGAGGACATCCGGCGGTCCACCATCTTCACGACGCACACACCGGTGCCGGCAGGCCACGATGCCTTCGCGTTCGACCTGGTCGAGAAGCACCTGGCCGGCGCCTGGGGCACGCTGGGCGCCAACCGCGAACGGTTCCTCGCGCTCGGGGCGCACGACAACGGCGCAGGGACACAGTTCAACATGACGGCGCTCGCCATGCGTTCGGCCTCCAGCATCAACGGCGTCAGCCGGCTCCACGGCGAGGTGACCCGCGCCATGTGGGGCGACATCTGGCCCGGCGTCGCCTCGGGCGACCGGCCCGTCGCGCACGTCACCAACGGCGTCCACGCGCCGACGTGGATTGCGGGCGAACTCGCCCAGCTCTTCACGAAACATCTCGGCGACGGGTGGCTCGAGCGCCAGGACGACCCCGCCATGTGGGAGGCCGTGCTCGGCATCCCCGACAAGGATCTCTGGGCCGTTCGGCAGTCGCTGCGGAGCCATCTGTTCGCCTTCGTCCGCGAGCGTGCGCGGCAGCGTTGGACCGACGAACACGTCGGCACGCCGCGCATCGTCGCGGCCGGCACCCTGCTCGATCCCTATGTGCTGACCATCGGGTTCGCACGCCGTTTCGCGGGCTACAAGCGCCCTGAACTCGTCTTCACCGATCCGGCACGGCTCGCGCGCATCCTCAACGCCTCGGGCCGTCCCGTGCAAATCGTGTTCGCCGGCAAGGCGCACCCGGCGGACAACATCGGCAAGGGCGATCTCCAGCGTGTCTATCGGCGCGCGCTCGATCCGCTGTACGGCGGTCGCGTCGCGTTCGTGGACGATTACGACCTGCACGTGGCGCACTACCTGGTGCAGGGATGCGACCTGTGGCTGAACACGCCGCGCAAGCCGATGGAGGCGAGCGGCACGAGCGGGATGAAGGCGGCGATCAACGGCGTGCCGAACCTCAGCATCGCCGACGGATGGTGGGCGGAGGGCTTCACCGGCACCAACGGCTGGGTGATCGACGGCGGCGCGCCGCCCGGAAGCTCCGACGAGACGACCGACGCCGCCGACGCGGACGCGCTGTACCGGCTGCTCGAAGAGGAAGTCGTGCCGGCGTACTACGATCGCGATGCGTCGCACGTCCCGCGTCGCTGGCTCGGCGTCGTGAAGGAGTCCATCCGCACCGTCGGCCCCCGGTTCTGCGCGCGCCGGATGGTGAAGGAATACGCCGAGCGGATGTACGCGCCGGCACTCGCCGCGAAATCACGTGGGGCGGCCCTTTCAGGGCCGCCGCGGGGCTGAAGCCCCGCGCTACTTACCGCTGATCGGCGGATGGTGGATGATCTGGACGGTGTTGCCGTCCGGATCCTTGACGTAGCACGAGCGGGCGCCGTCGCGGTGCGTCTTCGGCCGCGCGACGACCGTCACGCCGCGGCTTTCGAGAAACGCCGCCCAGCGATCCACGTCGTCCGCGGTCGAGACGATCAGGCCGAGGTGATCGAGCGCCTGATTCGCCCACACCGCCGGTCCCGTCGGCAGCACGGCGGCGCGATGGAGCGCGAGGTTGTCGCGGCCCGACGTGAGGTAGACGTTGTCCGGATCCGGCTCCCATTCGACCGCGAAGCCGAGCACGTCGACGTAGAAATGCTTCATCGCGTCGAGGTCGCGCGCGTTGAGCGCGAGGTGCCTGAGGCCCTGGTGGGGAGGTCGCGGGGGTCCGTCCATAGTGCTAGACTTTCATGATATGCCGAGAAAGTCGGTGGTCAAGTCGCGATGCGCGCTCTGCGGCGCGAAAGAAGTGTCGGAGCCGAGAGGCGAGGAGAAGTACTGCCGCGACTGCTGGGACAAGAAGATCGCCGTCGAAGAGATCGTCGCCCGCGAGTTCGCGCTCAAGCGGTACATCCGCGCGCACAGCGCCGAGAAGTATCTCATCTATCATTCGACCCTCAAACGCCCGTGCGGCCAGCTCATCGTCGTCGACGACGGCTACGACCTGTTCCTGACGCTCATGCTGTATCCGAACTTCGGCTGGGACGAGCCGGCGTACCACCTCGAAGGCGATCCCGAGGGCCGGGTCTTCTCGGAGATCCTGGTGGACGTCGTCGCCGCGGAAGTCATCGAGCCCTGGGGCGGCGGCAAATGGCACATGGAAATCTTTCGCTCGCTCAATCCCGAACCCGAGGATTGGAACGGCGAGATGTAACGTATAATCCCGGCCCGTAAGTCAGAGGAGGTCAGGTATGGCTCGTGCGCAGCTTTGCAGTGGTGGCAGCGCTGGTTGGTGTCGGGATCGCCGGCGCCCCTGGCAGTCTGATGGCGCAGCAAGCGCCGGAATTCAAGCAGGTGCTGGCGGGCAAGAAGGTCGAGCCGCCGTTAAAGGGTCAGGCGGACGTGGAGTACACCCAGCCCGTCACCAAGAAGAACGGCGACAACGTCGTGACGACGCTCAAGGTGAAGAACATGTCGGCCGCGCCTCTCGCGCGGTTGAAGATCGCCGAAACCTGGTTCGATAAGGGCGGCAACATCGTCGGCGGGGGTGAGGCGACCCTGGACAAGCCACTCGGTGTGGGCGCCGTGGAGACAATCACCATCCAAACGCCGTGGTCCGCGAAAATGAACGGCAACGGCTACAACTTCAGCCACGCGAACGGCACCGTCAAGCCCAAGCGCGTCAGCAAGCTCGACGATCCGGCGAAGGCCGCCGCCGCGCCGGCGAAGCCGGCCGCCAAAAAGTAGAGAGGTCGAACTTTTTCCCTAGTTGATCTTCTCAAACTTCACATCTGTCACGCCCGCGGGCCTGGGCACGGCCGCGATGTGGTACGGCATCGTCAGGACCTGGGCGACGATGGCATCCGCGCGCGGCCGCCCTTCACGATACTGAACGACGAGGGCGGACCCGTCGATCCGGTACCGACGATCTCCACCGAGAAGCCGGCCGTCGGCCGGCTTCCCATAAACACCGCCACGACCATTTCCTTCCCGAAGTCCACGGCCGGACGAGCGCGCTCGCCCCCGTGCAGCCGCCAGAGGGCGTCCCACTCGGCCGCCGTCCGCACCGTCGCCTGACGCGCCGTGTCCACCTGGCTGTCGAGGCCCCTGTCGATCGTGCGGACGGGCGCAGGCGCCTGGAGCGTCATCAGGAAGGTCGCGAACAGGGACAGCATGAGTGTCATCGTCTGGTTCAGCGAGGCTGTGTGTCCGGCGGCGTAATGGTGATCTGCAGTTCGCGGCTCGCGGTGGCGTTGTTGCCGAGACGCGAACGCGCCTCGACCTTCAGGACGTACAGGCCCGGCGGGAGGTCCTGCAGCGCGATCGTCGATCCGTAACCGAAGCCGCCCTTTTTCCCCGCGAGGTCGGCGGTCGAACGTTCCTCGGCGTTCTTGAACACGACCCGTCCTTCGTCCGCGGTCAGCGTCGCGGTGATGTCCACCGTGTGGACGTTCGACGTGTCGTTGTCGTAGATGTCCGTGAAGAACGCCATCTGATCGTTCTGGGCAAACGCGCGTGCCGCCACCGGCGGGCCCGGCAGCACCTGGCGCAGATCCGCGTCGGGCTTGGCCGTCGGCAACAGGCTCGACGCGGCCGAGGTCAGCACGAGTCCGCTCATCGCGAGCGGCGCTTTCTCGAAGTCGGGCACGTCGAGGTCGTACAGCACGGACCCCAGCGCGCCGCCGGTGACGTCGTGCGCGCCGACGCGAAGCTGATAGCGTCCGGCCGGAACGTTCATCCGGCTGAGCAGGCGGATGCTGCCCTGCTCGACGCGGGTCTTCGTCTCGGGTCTGAGGTTGAGCGACAGCGTTTCGCGGCTCGACGCCTTGAGCTTGCCCTTGGCGTCCACCGCGAAGAAGGCCAGCTCGAGGCCTGAATTCGCCGCCGTGGTGATGTCGCGGCCGCGCAGCTCCACGCCGAGCAGGACCGACGCGTTCGGCGCGGTCCCCTTGAAGGGCGCCGCAAACACCTTCATCGCCAGGCCGCTCACCGGCAGCGGGCTCTCCAGCGTGTTGCGCAATTCCTCGGACAGGGTGGACTTGGGAGGCGTGGGGACCTTGCCCGTCGGGTTCGCGTAGCCGCGGCGCGCCCGAACGGTCAGCCCCGGCCGCGTGACGCGGACCTGGATCTTGTGGAACTTCCCGTCGCGCTTCGGGTTCGGCGGGTAGTACGCGAGCACGTAGTACGCGCTGTTCTCCTCCACGATGCGGTCGTACGCGTTCGCGAAGCCGTTCGTGTTGACGACCGCGAAGCCGCCGGTTTCCTCCGCGAACGTCTGCAGGCTCTCGCGCGCCAGACGGTTCTCTTCCTGCAACCCCCGTTCGTTCAGACCGGCCGCATTGGGATCGCCGCCGCCCACGCTGACGAGCTCGATGTTGCCGTCCGACAGCGCCATCAGGCCTCGCGGGTCGATCGCGTAGAGGCTGACGTTGGCCTTGGTCGCGGCCCTGACGAAGTCCTGCATGCGCGAGGTGATCATCGACGCGGCGTTGTTGCCCCCGTTGGCGAACGGGTCATTGATGTCGTAGCTGATGCCCTCGCTGAACAGCAGAATGGTCTTCTTGCGTCCGCGGACGCTTGCAAACCACTCGGAGACCGCCGTCATTTCCTCGAGCATCGCGCGCGCGTTGAACTCGCGCTCCTGCCGGTCCATGTCCTGTGGCGGTCCGGCCGCGCCGGCCGAGCGCGCGGCCGACGTATTGATGTAGTCCTGGAGCTTGTTCAGTGTCGCGGACCTGGGCTGCGACCCTGTGAACTGCTGCACGGCGAGGCTCAGCAGCCGCTTGCTGTTCGTGAACTCCTGCCCGTAGCTTCCACCGCCTCCCACAACGCCCCGCGCGAACACCACGGCCATCAGATCGTTGGCGCCCAGTTTCTCGTCGATGAACTTCTGCGCGGCGCGCCGCACCAGTGCCGTGTTCGACGGCAGCGTGTGCGCCTCGTCGAGCAGCATCACGTAGATGCGTCCGTCGAACGGCCGTTCGTTGCTGCGCACATCGGGCTCGACCGCCTGCTTCGCGAACAGCGGCCGCTCCGCGCGCTCGATGGGGATGTCGACCAGGGCGAAATCGGTGACGGCCTGCGGCTTCCCATCCTCGAACACCTGGAAGTCTTCCTTCTTCAGGTCGCGCACGTAGTTGCCGCGCGCGTCGGTGACGAGCACATCGACTTCGACGTAGTCGACTTGAACCTTGAACGTCGGTCCCTGCGCCTGCCCTGCGGCCGGAGTCTGGCCCGCCGGCGGCTGACCGGCAGGTGCCTGGCCCGAAACGAGCGCGGTCCCCGCCAGGGCAACGATCAGTCCGGCGGTGCTGATAGTGCGGCTCATGCCCGAATTATGCCTCACCTGACTGGGGACGGCCGGTTTTCTGGCGGCAATCAGGGCCAGGCTCGGCCGGCTCAGCCCGCCCGGCACGCTATACTTGCGGAATGCCCCAGGCAACAGCCGGGCTCGACGTCGTCGCCGTTCAGGCCGCTCTCGCGGCCGATGGCCTCGATGGATGGCTGCTGTACGACTTCCACGGGTTGAACCCCATCGCCGGCGAGATCGCCGGCATCGGCCGGGACGGCGGACACCTCGCCACCCGGCGCTGGTACTACCTCATCCCGGCATCGGGCGAACCGCGCGGCCTCGTGCACGCCATCGAGCGCAACGCGCTCGGCCAGCTGCCCGGTTCGAAAGCGCGTTACGCGGGCCGCGATGAGCTCGAAGCCGGGCTGCGCGAGCTGCTCCGCGGCGTGCGGCGGGTCGCGATGGAGTACTCGCCGCTCTGCGCCATCCCGTACATCGCGCGCGTCGACGCAGGCACCGTGGAGCTGGTGCGCGGGATGGGTCTGGACGTCGTGTCATCCGGCGACCTCGTCCAGCGCTTCGCGACGATCTGGGACGGCGCCGCCCTTGACACCCACAAACGCGCCTCCGACGCCCTGTACCGGATCAAGGACCGCGCGTTCGACGCGGTCGGGACGCGCCTGGCTTCCGGCACGCCGACCACGGAGTACGATATTCAGCAGTTGATGACCCGCTGGTTCCGCGACGAAGGGCTCGTGAGCGACTCGCCGCCGATCGTCGCCGCGCAGGAGAACGCGGGCAACCCCCATTACCTGCCGACCGCTGCCGTGAACCGGGCGATACGCCCCGGGGAGATCGTGCTGCTCGACCTCTGGGGCAAGCTGGACCGGCCCGGGGCCGTATTCGCCGACATCACGTGGGTCGGCTACACTGGCGCGCGGGTGCCGGATCGCTACGAGCAGGTGTTTGCGACGGTGGCCGCGGGGCGCGACGCCGCGGTGGCGCTGGTCACGACGGCGGCACGCGGAGGCCGCGAGCTTCGGGGATGGGAAGTGGACCGCGCCGCGTCGACCGTGCTGCGCGGCGCCGGCTACGGCGCCCACGTGCTGCACCGCACGGGGCACAGCCTCGGCGAATCGGTGCACGGGAACGGCGTCAACATGGACGACTACGAAACACACGACGACCGGCGCCTGCTGCCCGGCGCCGGCTTCACGATCGAACCGGGCCTTTACTTCGACGACTTCGGCGTGCGCTCGGAAATCAACATGACCATCGGTGGCCGGGACGCCAGCGTGACCGGCCCGCTGCAGAGCAAGATTGTGGCGATCGTTTAGGAGGAGTTCGATGTCCACCCGCAAGTTCACCCTGCTGTCCCTGCCGAAGCTGACGCTGGTCTACCTGCCGCTCATCGTGATCGCGTCGGTGGCGGTCGGCATGGTCATCGCGTCGCGCCTCGATCTGGCGCCGGCGTCGTCAGCCCAGTCCCTTGCCGTGCCGCCGATGAACAGCGCGCCGCTCACCGGTCCCCTGAGCGCCGACACGTTCCGGAACATCGCGAAGGCGCAGGCCCCGATGGTCGTCAACATCCGGACCGAGATGAAGGCGAAGGCGCAGGACCTCGAGGATCTGTTCGGCGGTGGCGGCGGCGGCGCGCCCGACGACTTCCTCCGCCGTTTCTTCGGCGGTCCCGGCGGCCAGGGCCCCGGAGGCCCCGGAGGCAATGACGAGAACGGGCAGGGCAACAAGCGCCGTCAGCGCGAGCCCACCACCCGCGCGACCGGCACGGGCTTCATCATCAGCAAAGACGGCCTCATCCTCACGAACAACCACGTCGTGGAAGATGCCATCAAGATCGAGGTGCTGCTCTACGCCGACGACGAGACGACCTACAGCGCGAAGGTCATCGGCCACGATGCCCTCACCGACAGCGCGCTGATTCAGCTGATCGACAAGCCCAGCACCCCGCTGCCGGAAGCCAGGTTCGGCGATTCGTCGCAGATGGCGCCGGGCGACTGGGTGATGGCCATCGGCAACCCGTTCAGCCTGGCCCATACGGTCAGCGTCGGCGTGATCAGCGCGACGAAGCGGCCGTTCCAGGTGACCGACGGACGATCGAACGAGATGCTGCAGACCGACGCGGCGATCAACCCCGGCAACTCGGGCGGGCCGCTGCTGAACATCCGTGGTGAAGTGATCGGCATCAACACGGCCATCATCAGCAACGGCCGCACCGAGGGCAACATCGGCATCGGCTTCGCCGTGCCGATCAACACCGTCCGCGATCTGCTGCCGCAGCTGCGCGAAGGCAAGGTCATTCGCGGCCGCATCGGCGTCACCGTCTCGGCCGTGCCGCGCGAAGGCTTCGAGGACTTCGGCCTCAAGTCGCGCACCGGCGCGATCGTGGGCTCCGTGCTCAACGGCGGCGCCGCGCAAAAGGGCGGCATCGAGCCAGGCGACGTCATCATCGAGTACAACGGCCGGCCCGTCCCGAATCGCGACGATCTCGTCAAAATGGTCATCGGGACCAAGCCCGGGACGTCCGTGCCCGTGAAGGTCCTGCGCAACAAGCAGGAGCGGACGCTGAACGTGACCGTGGATCAGCTGGATCTCGACGCCGAGCAGCAGAGCCAGCGCTCCACGCGGTCCGACGCCAACCCGATACCGGAGACCCAGCAGGGCGGCGGGTTCGGCCTGACGCTCGGCAACGTGACGCCGCAGATCTCGCGCCGCCAGCAGCTGCCCTCGGGCAGGACGGGAGCCCTCGTGACCGAGGTGGATCCCGACGGGCCGTCGGCGGGCCTCCTCCGCGCCGGCGACATCATCCTCTCGGTGAACCGCAAGCCGGTCGCCAGCGCCGGCGACGCGGCGCGCGAGCTGCAGGCCATCGGGTCGGGCCGCATCGCGCAGATTCTCATCTGGCGCGGCGACGGCGAGGTGTTCGTCACCGTCAAGAAAGAATAGCGACGGCTCTGCTGCCTTATATCCGTGAACGCGGCCCGCTCACCGTGGCCGCGTTCATGGAGCTCGCGCTCTACCACCCGGAAACCGGCTACTACGCCCGCGCCGCGCAGCGATCGGGCCGCGCGGGCGATTTCTTCACCAGCGTCGACGTCGGACCCGTGTTCGGCGAGCTGCTCGAAGTCCAGTTCGCCGAAATGGCGGACATTGTCACGACGAACAACACAGAGCACACGGAGCACGCAGAGAAATCATCTGCGTTGAATCCCGTCGATCTCGTGGAGGCGGCGGCCGGCAACGGGCGGCTCTCTGCCGACATCCTGCGGGCGGCGCAACGCCGCGATCCGTCGTTCTACGAACGCATCCGCCTCCACCTGGTCGAAGCCAGCCCGGCCGCCCGCGCCGCCCAGCGAGAGGTACTGGAGACCATGGGTGAGCGGCTCGCGTCCTCGTCTGCGGAGCTGCCGGCATCCTTCGAAGGCATCCTGTTCGCCAACGAGCTGCTCGACGCGCTGCCGGTTCACCAGGTCGTGATGCGCCGCGACGGCCTGCGCGAGATCTACGTCGAAGGCTCGTCCGGATCGCTGCGCGCGGTGGAGGGCCCGCCGTCGACTCCGGAGCTCGCCGCGTACCTCGATCGACTCGGCGTGACGCTCGAGCCGGGGTGGCGGGGCGAGATCAACCTCCGCGCCATCGAGTGGATTCGGGCCGCCGCTCGCCGCCTGTCGCGCGGCTTCATCATCGTCATCGACTACGGGCACGAGGCGCGCGAGCTGTACTCGGTCACCCACGCCGGCGGGACGCTGACAACGTTTGCGCGGCATACGATGGCCGGACCCGAGCGTCCGGCGGACGCTCCGGCCTGGCTCGACGATGCCGGCGAACAGGACATCACGGCCCACGTGGACTTCACGGGCGTGCGCCTGGCCGCGGAAGCCGCCGGCCTGATGACCATCGGCTTCCTCGATCAGACCTACTTCCTCATGGGCCTCGGCGCGGCCGACATCGACGCCGGGGACCTGAAGCGCCGTCTCGCGCTGAAGACGCTGCTCATGCCCGGCGGCCTGGGCAGCACGCACAAGGTGATGATTTTCGGCAAGGGCGTCGGCAGGCCGGCACTGGCAGGCTGTTCGTTCCGCGTGCGCGTCACCTGATCTGCCAGCCCTGCTGATCTGCCAGCCCTGCCAGCCTCGCCTGCCCTGCCTGCCCCGCCCGCCCCGCCTGCCCTAGAATAGGCCGGACATGCCAGCGCCCCTCGAGCGCGAGGTGAAACTGCGATTCGAGAACGTTGAAGCGGCCCGCGCGGCCGTCATGGCCACCGGCGCAACTCCCGTCCACGGCCGGCGGCTTCAGGAAGACTCGCTGCTCGACACGGCCGCCGAGGATCTGCGCCGGCGCCGGTCCGCGCTGCGCGTCCGCGTGGACGGGGGCAGGAGCCTGTTGACGTTCAAAGGACCGGTACAGCCCGCTCGCATGAAGGTGCGCGAGGAACTCGAGACGGTCGTCAGCGACGGCCACCTGCTGCTGCGCATGTTCGAGGAGCTGGGATTCCGGGTCTGGTTTCGATACCAGAAGTACCGCGAGGAATTTTCCCTCGACGATTGCATCGTCGCGATCGACGAAACGCCCGTCGGTGTGTTCGTCGAGATTGAGGGCGGCGAAGCCGGCATCGACGGCGTCGCGCAGCGCCTCGGCCGCGGGCCCGCCGACTACGTGCTGGAATCGTATCGGGGGTTGTTCGTCCAATACTGCGGGCAGCGCGGCATGCCGGCCCGCGACATGCTGTTCGACGCCGACTGACGCGGATGTTTTCTCACGCGCTCGTCCTGACCGCCGGTCTCGGCACACGCCTGCAGCCGCTGACCGCCGTTCGCGCAAAGCCCGCGATCCCGGTCGCGGGCGAACCGCTCGTTCGACGGATCATCCGGTGGCTGGCCGGACAGGGCGTCACCGACCTCGTGCTCAACCTCCACCATCTGCCCCACACGCTGACGGCCGAGGTTGGAGACGGCCGCGATCTGGGCGCGCGCGTGCGGTATACGTGGGAACAGCCGCAGGTCCTCGGCAGCGCCGGCGGGCCCCGGCACGCGCTGCCCGTGATTGGAGCCGGCACCTTCTTCATCGTCAACGGCGACACGCTGACCGACGTCGACGTGCGCGCGCTGGCAACCGCGCACGAGGGATCCGGCGCGTTGGTGACGATGGCGCTCGTGCCCAACCGCGAGCCGCAGAAGTACGGCGGCGTGCTCATCGACGCCGGCGGCCACGTGACGGGTTTCGCGCCGCGTGGCGCACGCGCTGAAGGCTCGTATCACTTCATCGGCGTGCAGGTCGCGCGGGCGGACGCCTTCGCGCCGCTTCCGGATGGCGAGGCGATCAATTCGGTGGGCCACACATACGACCGGCTCATCGAGGCGAAGCCGGGCTGCATCCAGGGGTTCGTCTGCGCTGCCGCATTTCAAGACATCGGCACGCCGGGCGACTACTGGACCACGTCGTTCCACTGCCTGGCCGGCCGCCCGCCCGAAGAGGCCTACGGACGCGGGACGCGCATCGGCGCCGGCGCGCGCGTTACGCAGTCGATCGTCTGGGACGACGTCGACGTCGGTGCCGGCGCGGTCGTGGAGGAATGCATCGTGACGGATCGCGTGCAGATTCCGGCGGGAGCCGTGTACCGGCGGGCGATCATCAGGAGCGCGGGCCCGCATCTGCAGGTGACGCCACGATGACCGGCGAGCGCGCCGCCGCTGACCGCCGCCGCATCGACCAGTTCCTGAGCGAGACTCCGCTGATCACGCGGGATCACGACGTCGTGACGCTCACCGGCGACGCGTCGACCCGGCGCTACTTCCGTGTCGTGCCGGCGTCCGGCCCCCCGATTGTCCTCGCGTTGCACGATGGGCCGATCGAGTACGCCGCGCTACCCTTCGTCGAGGTGTCGGACCTGCTCCGCCGCATGCCGCTGCCCGTGCCGGCCATCCTCGGGCATTCCGATGCCCTCGGGATCCTGGCGCTGCAGGATCTCGGCGACGAGACGCTCCAGGCGCATCTCGGTCCGGGCGGCGCGGACACGCACACGGAGCACTACCGCCGGGCCGTGGAGTTCCTGGTGCGCCTCCAGCGGCGTGGCGCCGAACTGGCCGACGGCTCGATCGCTCCTTATCGCCTGGCGTTCGACGTCGAAAAGCTCACGTGGGAGCTGGATTTCTTCGTCCAGCACTTCCTGGAAGGGTACCGAGGGGCACGTCTGACTTCGGCTGAACGCACCGCGCTCGGCGTCGAGTGGGCGGCTATGGCCTCGGAGCTGTCCGCCGAGCCGCGCGTGCTGTGCCACCGGGACTACCACAGCCGGAACCTGATGGTGCACGGCGGCGGCCTCTTCATCATCGACTTCCAGGACGCGCGCATGGGTCCGGACACCTACGACCTGGTCTCGCTGCTGCGCGATTCGTACGTGGACGTTTCCGAGGCCGCGCTCCACGAGGCTGATGACGCATTTCCTGGCGCTCGCGGGCCGCGCCAACGCGGCGGAGTTCCGCCGGCGGTTCGACCTGATGGCCGTGCAGCGCAACCTCAAGGCCCTCGGGACGTTCGGCAACCAGGCGAGCGCGCGGGGCAATCCGGCCTACATCGAGTACATGCCCCGGACGCTCGGGTACGTCCGTGCCAACGTCGCGAAGTACCCGCGCTTCGCCCGTCTTCGCGAGCTGCTGGCGCCGCACGTGCCCGAGCTCTCGTAGCGGTAGAATCAGGTTCTCGTGGTCCAGCGACCGTTCGGCGTGTCAACGCGTCTCTACCGTCATCAACGACTGACGCGCGACCACGTGTTCGAGATCGCCGCCCACGGCTTCGAGACCGTCGAGGTGTTCGCCGCCAGGACGCACCTCGATTATCACAACCCGTCCGTCGTCGCCGACCTGCAGCAGTGGCTCACCGAGGCCCGACTGGAGCTGCATAGCGTGCACGCGCCGGTCAGCGATCCGGCCGGCAGGACGGGCGAGTACATGTCGATCGCGAGCGCCGACGCCAAGGCACGGGCCGTGGCCATGGCCGAGGTCGAGCGCGCGCTGCAGATCGCGCGGCGCATCCCGATGAAGGTGTTCGTGGTCCATCTGGGCTGGCCGCGCACGCACAAGGGCTTCGGCGGCAGCAACCGCGACGCCGCGCGCCGCAGCATCGAGACGCTCTTCGAGATGGCCGAACCGCTCGGCGTCCGGCTTGCCGTCGAAGTCATTCCGAACGATCTCTCCCGCCCGGGCTCGCTGGTGGACTTCGCCGAGGAGGATCTCGACGCGGCGGAGATCGGCATCTGCCTCGACGTCGGCCACGCGCACCTCGACGGCGACGTCGTGGACGCGATCGAAATCACGTCGGGACACCTGGCGTCGATCCACCTGCACGACAACCGCGGCCGCGCCGACGATCACCTCGTGCCGTTCGACGGTACGATTGACTGGCCGGCGGCGATGACGGCGCTGCAGAAGGTCGGATACGAAGGCGTGTTGATATTCGAGCTCGCCACGCGTGGACCTGCCAGAGACACGCTCGTCAGAGCCCGCGCCGCGCGGCGAAAAATGGAAGGCATGATCAGTGGTCAGAGGTTAGGGACTAGGGGCTGGGGCTGAGGTGCACATGCACGTCTACATAGAGGACATCGGCAGACACGAAGGCGAAACCGTCACCATCAAGGGGTGGCTGCACAACCGGCGCTCGAGCGGCAAGATCCACTTCCTGACGCTGCGCGACGGCTCCGGGTTCATCCAGGCGGTGATGTCCAAGGCCGCCGTCGGCGACGAGGTGTTCAAGGCCGCCGATCATCTCTCGCAGGAAACGTCCGTCATCGTCACGGGCGCGGCCCGCGCCGACAAGCGGGCCCCCAGCGGCTACGAGATCGACGTCGCGACGCTCGAGGTCCTGGGCGCCTCGCACGACTACCCCATCACGCCCAAGGAACACGGCGTCGACTACCTGCTCGATCGCCGCCACCTCTGGATTCGCAGCGAGCGCCAGCAGGCGATCCTGCGCGTGCGCCACGAGATCATCAACGCCGTCCGCGATTTCTTCAACGACCGCGGCTTCATCCTGGCCGACACGCCCATCTTCACGCCGGCCGCGTGCGAAGGCACGACGACGCTGTTTCCGGCGCAGTACTTCGACGAAACGACGGCCTACCTGACCCAGAGCGGTCAGCTCTACAACGAAGCCAACGCGATGGCGCTTGGCCGCGTGTACTGCTTCGGCCCGACGTTCCGCGCCGAGAAATCGAAGACGCGCCGCCACCTCACCGAGTTCTGGATGGTCGAGCCCGAAGTGGCGTTCGCGGATCTGAACGACGTCATGAGTCTCGCCGAAGACCTCATCGTCTCGGTGGTCGGCCGCGTGCTGGAGAAGCGGCGGCGGGAGCTGACGGTCCTCGAGCGCGACATCTCGAAGCTCGAGTCGGTTCAGAAACCGTTTCCGCGGATCTCGTACGACGAGGCCGTGGCGGCGCTGCAGGCCCGCGGCCTGCCGATCACCTGGGGCGGAGACTTCGGCGGCCCGGACGAGACGATGCTGTCGGAGCAGTACGATCGGCCGGTGATGGTGCATCGCTATCCGTCGGCCGTGAAGGCGTTCTACATGAAGCCCGACCCGGCACGGCCGGAGGTGGCCCTGGGCGTCGACATCCTCGCGCCCGAAGGCTACGGTGAGATCGTGGGAGGCGGGGAACGCCTGGCGGATCTCGATCTGCTGCTGCAGCGGATTCGCGAGCACGACCTGCCGCAGGAAGCCTTCGAGTGGTACGTGGATCTCCGCCGCTACGGCACCGTCCCGCACGGCGGCTTTGGCATGGGCATCGAGCGCGTCGTCGCCTGGATCTGCAAGCTGGAGCACGTGCGCGAGACAATTCCCTACCCGCGCATGCTGTACCGACTGTATCCCTAGCGTCCGCCTTCGTAGCGCGGCCCTTTCAGGGCCGCGTCCGCGGGGCTGAAAGCCTCGCGCTACGGTTTCGAATCCGGGATGGGCTTGCCGTTGATCTCGGTGTACCGGTAGGTCATCGAAAACGTCGAGGCGCCCACGATCAGGACGTCGGCCGTCGAGCTCATGCTCACCGGGACGTGGACGCCTTCCAGGCGTTCGTATTCGCGAATGACGCGGACGCGGCGCGTCCAGAAGGAGGGTCGCTTGGACAGTTCGCCTTCGATGCGGACGAGGTCGGCCGAGTCGGCCTCGATGAACAGGGCGCCGTTGACGAGCATCACGGCCTTGCGTTTTGGCCGCACGTCCATCTTGATCAGCCGCGCGTCCTCGGGAGCTGATGTCCAGAAAGTCGTAGTTGGCCGGCGTCAGCGCCGACTGGTCGCGGTCTGTGGCCTTGACCGCGTCGCGCTCGGCGTCGAGCGCCGCGACGAGCACTCTCCCCTGGATCAGCCCCGAACCTTCGCGTGACGTGATCTCGTAGGTGAACCCGCGAACCGGATCGAGCGTCGTCCACGCTTCGATGGATGCACGCGTCTTGCCGCCCCGGGTCGAGGCCGTCAGCCTGCGGAAGGCGCGATAGCTCACCAGCGGGTCTCTGTCGGGCGCGAGAAACCGATGGAGGAACTCGTCGCGGACGATCGGCGTTTCTTCGGGCGTGCTGCTGGCGGCCCCCGTCTGAATGGCAGCCGCCACGAGGAGGCAGGCCAGCCCGAGCCGGGCGCACATCGACCTCACCACTTAAGAAGCATATACCCGCGGAACACCGGGCCCACGCTATTCGCGAACTGGCCCATGAGGGGCGAGCCGACGACCGGATACACATCGCGGAAATTGTGGTGGTTGGTCAGGTTGAAAATCTGGACCCCGAGGTCCGCCGAGTGCTTCAGCACGGTGATCGTCTTGTAGGCGACCATGTCCAGCGACACAAACGCGGGGAACGAGCTGCCGTTCGGCCGGCCCTGGTACAGGTATCGGTGGTTGAGCGGCGTGAACAGGAACCCCGAGCGCCATTCCACGGCCGGTGAAACCACGACGCGGTTCGGCAGGTTGAACGTGCCCCAGGTCAGCACGCGGTTGCGCGCATCGGTCGACAATCGGGCCCGCCCGCCCGGCTGCACGAGCGGCGAATCCATGCCCTGGAAGACGGCTGAGAAATCGTTGAGCTCGCCTTCCGCTGAAGACCGCACGTAGCTCACGAAGAGCTGCTGATCGTTGACCCAGGTCCGCCTCGCGGACACCTGGATTTCCTGATAGCTTCCGGACCCGCTGCTGTTCAGGACGAGCGCCCCGCTGCCCTCGGGGACGCAGAACGTGGCGATGTTGGTCGAGGTCCTGTGCGTCAGGCTGACTTGCCCGTCGAGGCCGGGAGCAATCTGACGTTCGACGCCGATCACGGCCGCGACCGCCTTCGGCCGGCGGAGCCCGCTGACCTCCGGACGGAGCATGATCGAGTTCACCGGCGGGCCGCCGTTCGGATCGAACCAGCGGTCGATCCGCCATGGGTAGTTGGCGAACGCCGGCACCGACAGGGGCATGTTCCCGACGAAGCTGCCGTAGCCCGCCTTGACGACGGTCGTGCCCGCCTCGTCGATCACGTATCGCGCACCGACCCTCCCGGACGGCATGCCGCCGCCGTGCCGGCTATGGTCGAGGCGCGCGCCCCCGTCCAGCTGCAGACGCTCGCTGATCTGCCACACGTCGCGAACGGCGAGGCCGACCGGGCGGTCGCTGGCGCCCAGCGTGGCCGGCG
The DNA here is from genome assembly GCA_963821285.1 of uncultured Acidobacteriota bacterium. Classification (GTDB taxonomy): domain Bacteria; phylum Acidobacteriota; class Vicinamibacteria; order Vicinamibacterales; family CAVVIG01; genus CAVQJU01. The sequence goes on along the minus strand of CAWGDD010000007.1, from coordinate 66,066 downwards.
GACCGAACTCCACGCTGCGCACGACGCGGCCGATGCCGTCGGTGACGATGACGGACGATTCCGCAATCCGGCCGCTCAGCCGCCGCGCGGCGATCTCGCCGTTCACGCTGAAATCGTGATTGCGCCCTCCGAGCCTCGCGCTCCGCTCCCACGTCACCGCCGCGCTGTACTGCGTGGCGGTCCGCGTCACGGTCGAGAACCAGTTGCCGCTCCAGCCCGACGGGGCGACGTAGGACGGCCCGCTCCCGGCCGGCGTCAGCGTCGCGTCGTGAACGAGAACGCCGATTTGCACGGTGAAGACGCTCGACGTCCCGGCGACGAAGCGGTCCGTCACGCCGGCGAACAGGTCGCGGGCGCCGACGTCCGGCGCGGCTTCGGGCGTCCGCCGGGGGCTCAGTCCGGCCGCTTCGGTGTGTGAGGGGAACACGAAGCCTTCGACGGTCAGGCCGTTGCGGGGCGAGACCTGCGTGTCCACGCGCGCGAAAAAGATGGCGCTCTGCTCGACGATGTTCGGGCCGGCGCCCTGCGTGACATCCGGCACGGCGATGCGTTCGTAGTCGTACTCACCTGACACGACGTAGCGGAGCTTGCGATCGGGGCTCGAGCCCATCACGAACGCGCGCGGGAAGATGCCCTCGAGACGGCCGAACCCTGGCGAGGACCACCGCGGCCGCGGCACGAATCCCTGGATGCCGGCCGTCGTCTGGTCGGAGCCGGACCTGGAGTCCATGCGCATCATGCCGCCCACCAGATTTCCGTAGCTCACCGACATCGGGTCCCGCAGCACGTCCACGCCGCGCACCGTCTCGAGCGGCAGGTTGACGGACGAGGCGCCCGTCGCCGGATCGCCGACGTTGAACCCGTCGAAGATGACGGGCGTCTCGTGAGCCCGCGCGCCGCCGAGCTGCATGAGGCCGTCCGGGCCGCGGATGACCGACGGCAGCAGCGGCAGCGACTCGCGAGCTTTCATGTGCGACGACGGCAGTCGCGCGACCGTGGCCGCGTTGAGCGTTCCCCCAAGCAGCGGCGCCGAGGGAGACGCCGGGCCGGCGGCCGTGGCGATGACCGTCGTGGCTTCCGCGGCGCGCGCGATGAGCAGCATGATGCGCCCCGCATCGACGCGCCGGACGCGCGTCTGCTCGAACCCGCTCAGCGTCACGAGCACGGCGTCGCCCGGCAACAGCGCGTCGATGACGAACGTACCGTCGGCTTCGGTGATGAGGGTCTCGACGGTCTCCAGACCGTCGATCACCTGCACGGTCGCGCCCGGCAGCGGAAGGCCCGTCTGGTCGACGACGACGCCGCGGATAACCTGCGCCAGCCCCGGGCTGGGCGCGGCAATCAGCGCCAGGAGCACTGCCACGGAACGCGCCAGGCGGGCCATCTTCTCTGTGTTGTCCACAAACGCCCCGTGAGGGTTCGAGGCGGATTGATTATAGACTTGATAGATTGGGACTCGTAACTTGAAGATTGGCTTGATTTCACTCGGCTGCCCGAAAAATCTCGTGGATTCCGAGGTGATGCTCGGCCTCGCGCACGAAGCGGGGCACGAGTTGACCACCGACGCCGCCACCGCCGACGTCATCGTCGTCAACACGTGCGCGTTCATCGACTCGGCGAAGCAGGAATCCGTGGACGCGATCCTCGAGATGGCCGGGCACAAGACGAACGGGTCGTGCCAGCGCCTCATCGTGACCGGCTGCCTGGCCGAGCGCTATCGCGAGGCGCTGCAGGCCGAGATTCCCGAGATCGACGCCGTCCTGGGCACCGGCGAAGTTCCCGACATCGTCCGCGCGATCGGCGGAATCGCGGCACCGTCCGGAGCCGCTCCCTTGAAGCTCTATCGCTCCTCGGACTTCGCGAAACCCGCGGACCCCGCGGACCTCTCGGACCCCTCGGACCATGTGGTCCCCGCGAAGCAGTTGCCCTCGTATCTGTACGATGCGGATACGCCGCGCTGGCTGGCGACGCCCCGGCACTACGCGTACGTGAAAATCGCTGAAGGCTGCGACTACAAGTGCTCGTTCTGCATTATCCCGACGCTGCGCGGCCACTATCGAAGCCGGCCTGAGGATTCGATCGTCCGGGAAGCCGAGGGTCTGGCCGCCCGCGGCGTCCGGGAACTGCTGCTCATCTCACAGGACACGACGTTCTACGGCGTGGACCGCGGCGAGCGGGGCGCCCTGGCGCGGCTGCTGCGGCGGCTGAACGGGGTCGCGGGCCTCGAGTGGATCCGGCTGCTCTATCTCTACCCGACCACCATCGACGACGCGACGCTCGCGGCGATGGCCGAATCCGAGAAGGTCTGCAAGTACATCGATCTGCCCCTGCAGCACGCGTCCAATCCCGTGTTGAAGCGGATGAAGCGTCCGGGGACGCGCCAGGGTTACGAGGGGTTGCTCGATCGGATCCGGACGCGCGTGCCCGGCGTCGCGCTCCGGACCACGTTTATCGTCGGGTTCCCCGGAGAGACCGACGCCGACGTCGAGACGCTGGCTGAGTTCGTGGGCGGGCAGGCGTTCGATCACGTCGGCGTGTTCACCTACTCTCATGAGGAGGGCACATCCGCGCACGCCCTGGCCAACGACGTGCCGGAGCGGGTCAAACAGGCACGCCGGCGCCGCGTGATGAGCCTCCAGAAGCGGGGTGTACAGCAACGGCAGCGCCTCCGGATCGGCGAACGCGCGAGGGTCCTGATCGACGGACCGTCGGGAGAGCACGAACTGGTGGTCAAGGCGCGCCTGTCGACCCAGGCACCCGACATCGACGCGGCCGTCTACCTGACCGATTGCGACCCGTCCGGCTACAGCCGTGGCACCTTCGCCGACGTGACCATCGTGGGCGCGAGAGACTACGACTTGATTGCTCGGCCCGTGGTATAATTTTCAATTCGGAGCCTGGGTGTGGGTGTAGGACCGAAGTGGGCGTATGCCCACTTTTTTCGTTTAGGGGCCAAGAAATCCGGCGTTGAGGTTGAGCCGGCAGTGAGAAAGATGGGCGCTAGCGACGTGGCGGATCAGGTGCGCATGCTGGCGGGCCGCGTGGCCGCGTCGTACGGCCTGGAAATCTTCGACGTCTCGTTCCGCCGGGAAGGTCCCGGGATGGTGCTGCGCGTCCAGATCGACCGGGCGGGACCGGCGGCAACCGCCGAGGAAAGCGTGAGCGTGGCGGACTGCGCGAGCGTCAGCCGCGACCTGAGCGCGATCCTCGACGTGGACGACGTGGTGCCGGTGGCGTATACACTGGAAGTTTCGTCGCCTGGGCTGGATCGGCCGCTGACGCGTCCGGACGACTATCGCCGCTTCGCGGGGCGCTCCGCGAAGGTGGTGCTGAGGGAACCGGTCGACGGGCAGAAGTACTTCAAGGGCCGGCTCGGGGGCGTCGACGCGGGCCACGTACTGATCGAAGGGGAAGATCGGCGCACGCACCGGGTGCCGCTTGGCGTCATCACGCGGGCGAATCTGGAAGTGGAATTCTAACAATGTCGAATCCTTTGCAGCAGACGATCGAAGCGCTCGCCAAAGAAAAAGGGATCGAGCCCGACGTCGTCATCAGTGCCATAGAAGAGGCGGTCGCCACGGCGTCGCGCAAGTACTACAAGACGGGCGAGAACCTCAAGACGCGCTTCAACATGGAAACCGGCCAGGTGGACCTGTTCGCGCTCAAGCAGGTCGTGCAGGACGTGACCAACGCGGCTACCGAAATCTCGATCGATGAAGCCCGGCAGATGTACCGCGAGCTCTACGGCGACGAAGTGGCCGACGGCATCGAGCTTGGCGACGAGATGGAGTTTCCCAAGCCGACCGAGGTGCTCGGCCGCATCGCGGCGCAGACCGCCAAGCAGGTCATCTTCCAGAAAGTGCGCGAGGCGGAACGCGAAAACATCTTCACCGAGTACAACCAGCAGATCGGCGACGTGAAGAACGCGACGGTCAAGCGGTTCGAGAACGGCGACATCATCGTGGAAATCGGCCGCATCGAGGCGGTGATCCCGCGCAAAGAGCAGTCGCGCGCCGAGAGCTACAACCCGGGCGACCGCGTGCGCGCCGTTATCAAGGGCGTGAACCGCAGCGCCAAGGGCCCGCAGATCGTGCTGTCGCGCACCGATCCCGCGCTGCTGATCAAGCTGTTTGAGCAGGAAGTGCCGGAGGTGTACGACGGCACGGTGGTCATCCGCGGCGCCGTCCGGGAAGCCGGGGATCGCGCCAAGGTCGCCGTGTTCTCGCGCGAGCGCGACGTCGATCCGGTGGGCGCCTGCGTCGGCATGAAAGGCACGCGCGTCCAGTCGATCATCCGCGAACTGCGCGGCGAGAAGATCGACATCGTCGAGTGGTCCGAAGACCCGGTGGCGTTCGTGACCCAGGCCCTGAGCCCGGCGAAAGCGCAGCGCGTGCAGATCGTCGACGATCGCGAGCACGTCATGGAAGTCGTCGTCGAGGACAAGCAGTTGTCGCTCGCCATCGGCAAGAAGGGGCAGAACGTCCGGCTGGCGGCGAAGCTGACGGGCTGGCGGATCGACATCAAGAGCGAAGAAGAGCAGCGGCGCGAGGTCGAGGCGCAGTTCGAGGGTCTCGAGGCGGCGCCGGCGGACGAAGGCCCCGGCGGAGCTGACGCGCCCGCAGACGGCGCCGAGGGGACCGAGGCGGGCGCCACCCCACCGCCCTACGAGCTGGCCGGCGTCGGCGAGAAGACGGTCCGGAAACTCGTCGAGGCAGGCTTCGGTTCGATCGAGGCGGTCGCGGCCGCGACGGCCGAACAGCTGTCCGAAGTACCGGGTATCGGGGAGAAGACGGCCGCCAGGATTCTGGCCGCCGCGCGCGGCGAGTCGCCCGCGCAGACATCAGGCGAGGCGCCAGCCGAGCCGTCCGCGGACGCACCACAGGAGTAACGTTTGGCCACTGTCCGGATTTACAAGGTCGCGGAACTGCTGGGCACCACCAGCCAGGAAGTGACGGCGCTGCTCAAGCGCGACCACGGCATCGAGGTGAAGAGCGCGTCGAGCACCATCGAAGAGGTCGTGGGCCGTCAGTTCGTCGAGCGGATGGCGCGACAGCGCAACATCCAGCTCCCGGGCGGCGACATCTTCGCGGAGACGCCGATCGTCAAGGGCAAGAAGCCCGCGCCGTCGAAGAAAGCGCCGGAGCCGGTCAAACCGGCCGCGCCGATGCTGCCGCCGCCGCGCCTCGTCAAGACGGTGAAGCCTGCGCCCGCGCCGGCCGCGGTCGAAGGCGACGACGTCGCCCCGCTGGAGGAGGTCGAGACCGGCCCTGCGCCGATCGACACGGCCGATCTGGAACCCCTCGCCGCGCATGCGCACGCGCCGGCGACAATCGCCGACGCGCCCGTCGAAGCGCCGGTCGAGACGCCCACCCCACCGCCCGCCGAAGCCTCGACGACGCCGGAGCCCGCCGTTGAGGCGCCGCCTGTCGAGCCGCCGCATCCACCGAGGCCGGCCACGCCGGGCCGGGTGGTGCCGCCGACACTGCGTCTCCGCATCGAAGAACAACGGCCGACGGCGCCGACGCCGCCGCTGCCGACCACACCGTTGCCACGGATGGCGCCGCGCCCGGCACCGAAGCCCGCGGCGGCCGCTCAGACGGCCACGGGAACGCTGGCGGCCGGACGTCCGGGGGCCGTGCCCCGGCCAGGTCAGCCGATGGCGGCGCGCCCGGGCGGCGCGCCCGGCGCGATGCGTCCGCCGGCGCCCCGACCGCCCCAGATGCCGATGGGCGGGCCGCGACCGCTGCCGTCTCAGCCGATTCGCCCGTCTCAGCCCGGGATGCCGCCGCGGCCGGGCATGTACCCGCAGCGTCCGGGGATGCCGTCGCGGCCGTCGTATCAGCAGCGGCCGGGCGGCTCCGGACGGCCGGCCGCCAGCCAGCGGCGCGATCCGCGGCCGGCGCCGCCGCCGACGCCCGCGGCACCGCCGCCGGTGTCGCGCACCATCACGCTCGCCGAGGGCATGACGGTCAAGGACCTGGCGGACAAGCTCGACCTGCGCGTGAAGGACGTCCTCGCGAAGCTGCTGATGAAGCGGCTCATGCTGACGATCAATTCCGCGCTCGACACGGAAACCGCCACCATGATCGCCCGCGAGTTCGGGGCGGACGTGCAGATGCGCAGCTTCGAGGAAGAGCTGCTGCAGGTGGACGAGGGCGAAACCAACGCGAGCGACGTCGTCACACGCGCGCCGGTCGTCACCGTCATGGGCCACGTCGATCACGGCAAGACGAGCCTGCTCGATGCCATCCGGACCACGCGCGTCGCCGAGCGCGAAGCCGGCGGCATCACGCAGCACATCGGCGCCTATCACGTCACGATCAACAAGCGGAACATCGTGTTCCTCGACACGCCCGGCCACGAAGCGTTCACGCTCATGCGCGCCCGCGGCGCCAAGGTCACCGACATCGTGGTCCTGGTGGTGGCGGCCGACGACGGCGTGATGCCGCAGACGCGCGAGGCGATCGACCACGCCAAGGCGGCCAACGTGCCGATCATCGTGGCGATCAACAAGATCGACAAGCCCAACGCCCAGCCCGAGCGCGTCAAGCGCGAGCTGACCGACCTCGGCCTGATGCCGGAAGAATGGGGCGGCCAGACCGTCACCGTGGAAGTGTCGGCGCGCCAGAAGCAGAACATCGATTCGCTGCTCGAAATGATCCTGCTCGTGAGCGACATCGGCGAGCTCAAGGCCAACCCCAAGCGCAGCGCGTCGGGCACCGTGCTCGAAGCGAAGCTGGACAAGGGCCGCGGCCCGGTGGCGACGGTGCTCGTACAGGACGGCACGCTGTCGGTCGGCGAGACGTTCATCGCGGGACCGATCGTCGGCCGTGTCCGCGCGCTCATCGACGACCGCGGGCGCCCCGTGAAGTCGGCCGGACCGTCCACGCCGGTCGAAGTCCTGGGCCTCGCCGGCCTCCCGCAGCCCGGCGACGTGTTCCAGGTGGCCGACGCGGCCAAGGCGCGGCACATCGCGACGTTCCGCGAGGAGCAGGCGAAGAGCCGGTCGCTCGGCTCGAAAGGCTCGCGGCTCACGCTCGAGTCGCTCCAGGCGCAGATCGCCGAAGGCGGCATGAAGGAGCTGCCGATCATCATCAAGGCCGACGTGCAGGGCTCGGCCGAGGTGCTGGCGGATACGCTCACCAAGCTGACCGACGAGAAGGTCAAAATCCGCATCATTCATGCGGGCGTCGGCGCGGTCAACGAGTCGGACGTGCTGCTGGCGTCGGCGTCGAATGCGATCATCATCGCCTTCAACGTGCGGCCCGATCGAAACGCGGAAGACATCGCCGCGCGCGAGCGGGTGGACATCCGCGCGCACTCGGTCATCTACAACGTGACCGACGAGATGAAGAAGGCGATGACGGGCCTGCTCGAACCGACCTTCAAGGAAGTCCGCATCGGCGTCGCCCAGGTGCGCGACACGTTCAAGGTGCCGAAATTCGGCACGATCGCGGGCTGCATGGTCACCGAAGGCCGCATCACGCGCGCCGGCGATACCCAGGCGCGCCTCCTGCGCGACAACGTGGTGATCTACGAAGGCAAGATCGGCTCGCTGCGCCGTTTCAAGGACGACGCGAGCGAGGTCAAGTCCGGCTTCGAGTGCGGTATCGGCTTCGACAAGTTCAACGACCTCAAGGTGGGCGACATCATCGAGGTCTTCACGATGGAACGCGTCGCGGTTTCGGCATAACCATCGAGGTTCCAGAGGTTCCGGAGGTTCCGGGAGTTCCAGAGGTTCGGTTCGGAGAACCCTCGGAACCTCCGAAACCCGGAACCTCCGGAACCCGGAACCTCCGGAACCTTTTGAACCACCAATGTCCCAGGGATCCCGTCCCGACCGCGTCGCCGATCAGATTCGCGGTGAGTTGGGGCTGCTGCTCACGCGTGAAGTTCACGACCCCGGCATCGGCTTCGTGACGATCACGCGTGTGCAGATCAGCCCCGACCTGCAGCAGGCCCGGGTGTTCTACACGGTCCTCGGCGACGACAAGGCACGCAAATCCAGCGCGCGGGCCCTGGAGCGCGCAATCCCGTTCCTCCGCCGCCAGATCGGCGCCAGGCTGCGGCTCAAGCGCACGCCCGAACTGAAGTGGCTCTATGACGAGTCCATTGCGGGCCAGGACCGCATCGAACAGCTGCTGAACGAGATTCGCGAAAATCCCCGCCCCGTTGACAATGCCGATGCCGACGACCCAGACGACAGCGGCTCCTGAGATCGAACAGATCGTCGAGGCGATCCGCGCGCGCCGGACGTTCGTGCTCTCGTCGCACACGCGGCCTGACGGGGACGCGATCGGCTCCCAGCTCGCCATGGCGTATGCCCTTCGCGCGCTGGGCAAGGACGTCCGCGTCGTGAACCGGGATCCCGCGCCTCCGCCCCTGATGGCGTTTGCCGGCGTGCCGGAGATCGAGATCGCGCCAGAGGTCGCCGGCGGCTTCGACGCCGCGATCGTCATGGAGTGCGGCGACCTGGCCAGAACCGGCGTCGCGGGACTCGACCGCGGCTTCGTCATCAACATCGATCACCATCCCGGCAACACGGGTTACGGGCAGATCAACTGGTTCGATGCGACGGCGGCGGCCTGCGGCGAGATGGTGTTCGACGTCGTCAGAGCGCTCGGCGTGCCGCTGACACCCGACATCGCGACGCACATCTATGTGGCGATCCTGACGGACACGGGTTCGTTTCACTTCTCCAGCATTTCGCCCCGGACGTTCGACATCTGCCGGGTCCTGCTCGAGGCCGGCGTGGACCCGGTGCGGGTCGCGCGCGGTGTGTTCGACAGCAGCACGATGGCGCGCCTCAGGCTGCAGGGCGCGTTGCTGAGCGGCATGCGGCTCGACCCGACCGGACGCATCGCGGTGCTCTATCTCGATCACGAGATGGCCCGCGCGGCCGGAGGGACATACGAAGACACTGACGGGCTGATCAACGACCCGCTCACGGTCAAGGAAATCCAGGCCGTCGTCTTCTTCAAACACGTCGAAGGCGACGAGTACCGCGTGAGCATGCGGTCCAAGGGCGCCGTTGACGTCAACGCCGTCGCGAAGGGGTTCGGCGGCGGCGGCCACAAGAACGCCGCCGGCTGCACCGCGGTGGGACGCCTCGACGCCCTGCGGCAGCAGTTCGTGGAAAAAGTCAGCGGCACGACGGGATGGACGGGCTCTTAGTCATCGACAAGCCGACGGGCCCGACCAGCCACGACGTCGTGGCGCGCATGCGCCGCGTGCTCGGGGAGTCGCGGATCGGCCACACCGGAACCCTCGACCCGGCCGCGAGCGGCGTGCTGCCCCTCGTCCTGGGCCGCGCGACGCGCCTCGCCCGCTTCATGAGCGGCTCGAACAAGCGCTACGAAGCGGTCGTGCGGTTCGGACAGGCGACCGACACCTACGATGCCGAAGGCGAACCGGTCGGCGAGCGGTCGCTGGCGATCCCGTCGCGTACGCAGATTGAAACCGCCCTCGACATGTTTCGTGGCACGTTCGCACAGCAGCCACCGGCATTTTCGGCGAAGAAGATTGCAGGGCGTCGGAGCTACGAATCCGCCCGTGCCGCACGCTTGAAGCCCCAGCCTGCCCGGCCGGACCTGCCAGACCTGCCCGGCCGGCCCGCCCTGCCTGCCCAGCCCGCCCCCCCTGCCCTCCCCGGCCCCGTGAGCGTGACCGTCCATCACCTTGCGCTCGTTGGCCTGGCTGGTGACAGCGCGACGCTGACGCTCGAATGCTCCGCCGGTTTCTACGTGCGGTCGCTCGCGCACGAACTCGGCGCGAAACTGGGCATCGGGGCTCACCTGGCGGCCCTGCGGCGCACGGCGAGCGCCGGGCTGACGCTGGCGGACGCGATACCGCTCGACGCTGCCGAGCGCAGCCGTGACGACGCGGTCGCGGCGATCGTGCCGATCGAGCGCATGCTGCAGGACCTGCCGTCCGTCGTGCTCGGCCGCGAGGACGTCGAGCGGGTCACCCACGGACAAGACGTCGCGCCGACGGCGATCACGGGGGCCAGGCGGACAGGCGGGGACTCCGTTCGGTTGTTCGACCAAGCAGGACAACTCGTCGGAATTGGCGAGGCATCCGCTTCGCCGGGGTTTTTGCATCCGTCCATTGTCCTGAGGTAAGATATTGAGCTTGTTCGACTAATAGTTTTTTGCACATACGGCGGGCTGGTCTAAAACACGACTGGGCCGCGCGTGGAGGACGACCAGGTGGCGTTAACCAAAGACCGCAAGACCGAGCTGATCGGCAGCTACAAGACCCACGAAGGCGACACAGGCTCTCCCGAAGTGCAGGTCGCTATTCTCAGCGAACGCATCAACTACCTCACGGAACACTTCAAGGCACACGCCAAGGACCACCACTCACGACGCGGGCTGCTGATGCTCGTCGGCCGCCGCCGCCGTCTGCTCGACTACCTGAAGGCGAAGGATCCGCACCGGTACGCGGATCTGATCAAGCGCCTCAACATCAGAAAATAATGGGTTCCAGGAGTTCCAGGGGTTCCGGAGGTTCCAGAGGTTCGAGCGCTGGACGGCCTTGAACCCCTCGAACCTGAACCCGTAGAAACCGCGAACCTTTGGAACCCCTGGAACCCGTGGAACCTTTGGAACCTGTTGAAGCTGTAAAGCCTTTATGACTACTCGCGAAATTTCAATTTCCAACAAGCCGCTGAGCATCGAAACAGGCAAGCTGGCGAAACAGGCCGACGGCGCCGTCATCGTCCGGTACGGCGATTCGGTGGTGCTCGTCACGGCCTGCCGCGCCGCAAGCCCGCGCGAAGGCATCGACTTCCTGCCGCTGACGGTGGACTACCGTGAATACACCTACGCGTCGGGCCGCATCCCCGGCGGGTTCTTCAAGCGCGAAGGCAAGCCGGCGGAAAAGGAAGTCCTGACCTGCCGCATCATCGACCGGCCCATCAGGCCGCTGTTCCCGTCGGGCTGGCGCTACGAGACGCAGATCATCGCGCTGGTGCTGTCCGCGGACACCGAGAACGACACCGATGTCCTGGCCATTACGGGCGCGTCCGCGGCACTCGCCCTGTCCGGGATTCCATTCGAGAAGACGATTGCCGGCGTGCGCGTGGGCCTGGTCGACGGGCAGTACGTGGTGAACCCGACGTTCGACCAGCGCAAGCAGAGCAAGCTCGATCTCGTCGTCGCGGGCAGCAAGGACGGCCTGGTGATGGTCGAGGCCGGCGCGAAGGAAGTGTCGGAGGAGCAGGTCGTCGAGGCGCTGAACGTCGCACACGCGGCGATCAAGCAGATCGTCGCCGCCATTGACGACATGGCGAAAGCCGTCGGCCGGAAGAAGACTGCGGTTGCCAAGAAAGAGATCGCGGCGGCCTTCTACAGCGAGATCGAAGGCAAGGTGCTCGGCCCGCTGACCGACGCGATGCGGATTCGCGGCAAGCTCGAAAACTACGAGACCGTGGAGCTGACGCTGAAGAACCTGGTGTCGGCGCTGCCCGAAGGCGAAGCCGAGAAGAAGTCCGACGCGAAGGCCATCTTCAAGGAGCTGAAGGAAAAGGTCCTGCGCGAGGAGGTGCTGACGCACAACGTCCGGCTCGACGGCCGGAAGTTCGACGAGGTCCGCCCGATCTGGATCGAGACAGGCGTCCTCCCCCGCACGCACGGCTCGGCCGTCTTCACGCGCGGCGAAACGCAGGCGCTCGTGACCTGCACGCTCGGCACGGCCGACGACGCGCAGAAGATCGAGACGTTCGAGGGCGAGACGTGGAAGAGCTTCATGCTCCACTACAACTTCCCGCCGTTCTCCGTCGGCGAGGTCGGGCGCATGTCAGGCCCAGGACGCCGCGAGGTCGGCCACGGGGCGCTGGCGGAGCGCGCGCTGACGCCGATGATTCCGACCGAGGAGCAGTTTCCGTACACGATGCGCATCGTGTCGGACATCCTCGAGTCGAACGGATCCTCGTCGATGGCGAGCGTCTGCGGCGGGTCCCTGGCGATGATGGACGCGGGCGTGCCGCTCAAGGACGCCGTCGCCGGCATCGCGATGGGGCTGGTGATGGACGAGCAGATCGGGCAAGTACGCCGTCCTCAGCGACATCGCCGGCGCCGAAGATCACTACGGCGACATGGACTTCAAGGTCGCCGGCACGTCGACCGGCATCACGGCGCTGCAGATGGACATCAAGGTCGGCGGCATCACGACCGAGGTGATGACGAAGGCGCTCGACCAGGCGCGCCGCGGCCGGCTGCACATCCTCGAGAAGATGCGCGAGGCGCTCTCGGCGCCGCGCGGAAACATCTCGAACTTCGCGCCGCGCATCGTGACGATCCGGATTCCGGTCGACAAGATTCGCGACGTCATCGGACCGGGCGGCAAGATGATCCGGAGCATCATCGAGCGCACGGGCGTCAAGATCGACGTGGAAGACGACGGCCGCGTGAACGTGGCGTCGGCCGACGAGACCTCGGCGCAGAAGGCGATCTCGATCATCCAGGAGCTGACGGCGACGCCGGAGCTCAACAAGACCTATCTGGGAAAAGTTCAGCGCATCACGGACTTCGGCGCGTTCGTCGAGATCATGCCGGGCACCGACGGCCTGCTGCACGTCTCGGAGATCGCGAACCACCGCGTGAAGGACGTGCGCGACGAGCTCAAAGAGGGCGAACAGGTCCTCGTCAAAGTGATCAATATCGATCCGACGGGCAAGATTCGGCTCAGCCGTAAGGCGCTGCTGCAGGAACAGGGCGCCGCGCCCGCGTCGTCCTAGGCAAACCATCTGACGGCGCGGACCGTCGTACAATCAGGCAAGGCGTCCTGATGTACACGCGCCGTCATCTTCTCCTCACAACGCTCGCGCTCGCGGCCGGCAACGCCGCCGGCCAGGACCACGACCCGTCCGTTCGGCGGGTGTCCGTGACCGCCCGCAAGTACGCCTTCGACCCGCCGCGGATCGAGGTCGCGCAGGACGATCTGGTCCGGATCGAGCTGCGCACTCTCGACATCGCGCACAGCCTGACGATTGACGCTTACCGGATCTCCAAGCGCGTCAGCCCCGGCGCCCCCGTGACCTTTGAGTTCCGCGCCGACCGCGAGGGCACATTCCCGATCTACTGCAACCTGCAGATCGACGACGGCTGCCGCCAGATGCGGGGGGAGCTCGTCGTGCGACCACGACGGTAACATCTGGTCATCTAGTCATTTGGTCATCTGGTCATTTCTGCTCGATTTGATCATTTGAGAAATGAACAAACGATGACCAGATGACCAAATGACTAGATGACCAGATTCGTCTTGAACAATTGAGCGGCAGCGATCCGCTCCCGCACCGGCGGATGGCTGTGGAACAGCCACTGCACGAGCAGGGACGGTTGTTCCTCGGCAAGGTTCTGCGCGGCGAGACGGCGCATCGCGGAAATGAACGCGGCTGGATTTCGCGTCAGCGCGAGGGCGAACCGGTCGGCTTTCCGCTCGAACGCCCTCGAGAGTGCGTGCGCCAGGGGCAGCATCACGAGTGACACGCCGCCGGCAGCGAGCAGCAGCAGCGGAAGCCCGGCGACGTCGGCGACGCCGCGCAGCCCGAAGACATTCGCCAGCCCGCTCAGCACGCGGGCGCCCAGGTAGAAGCCGGCGAGAATCAGCACGCTCTCGAAGAAGATGCCCTTCCAGATGTCGCCGTGCACATGATGGCCGAGCTCGTGCGCGAGGACGACTTCGATCTCCTCATCCGAGTACTCCGCGAGCATCGTGTCCGACACGAGGATGCGGCGCGTCGAGCCGATGCCCGTCAGCGCGGCGTTGGCCTTCTTCGTCTTCTCGCTCAGGCCCCACTCGTACGCCCCCAGCACGCGGGCGCCCGCACGTTCGGCCAGGCCGACCAGCCGAGTCCGCAACGACTCGCGATCGAGGGGCTTGACGGGCGTGAACAGCGGCAGCAACAGAACCGGCGCGATGTTCGCGAGGCCGACGATGATGACGGAGAAGACGGCGCCGGCCGGCAGCCACCAGCCATCCGGCGCATACCCGATCAGGGCGTACAGAACCGTCGAGCCCACGCACGCAAACAGCAGCTCGAGGCCGAACGCCTTGGCCTGGTCGAGCAGCCACCCGCCGACACGCTGATTCGAGAGGCCGTAGCGCCGCTCCAGCAGGAAGTCGCCGTAGAAGGCGAGCGGCACGGCGCCGGCTTCGATGAGCGTCACCAGGAGGACGACGTACACAACGACTGTAAGCGTGCCGGTGGCGAAGCCGGGGCCGCTCTGCGCCGCGTGTTCGGCTGTACTGCGAAGTGAGAGGCTGGAGCCCGTGAGGAGCAGGCCGGCGAGAAGGATCAGCGCCCAGGCGATCGATGCGACGCTGACCTGCCTCTTGAGCCGGTGATAGCGGCTGGCCTTATCTTCGTTCATGCAATTCGTGCAGTTCGTGCTGATCGGGAGGCTTCTCCGGGGTCAGTTCGTCCCACCCTCTCCCCGGCCCCGACGACTTGTCGAGCTCCGTGCCAAGCGTGATGCCGCCGTTGACGGTCGCCACTTCGATGGTCGCGCCCCCGCCGTTCAACCGGCCCTCGAAGCGTCGCCGCGCCTGCTCGCGGATCTCGAACTGAAGGCCTGACATGTTGATGCCACCGTTGACCCACGACGCGATGACTGTGGCCTTCGCCGTCTGGGGCAGGGCCACACGCACACCGCCGTTCACGGTGCGCAGCTCGACGGACTCGGTGCCGAGGGACGCGAACTGCGCCCTGACGCCGCCGTTCACGGACCGGGCCTCGAGGCGGCCGCTCATCTCAGTCGCCATGATGCCGCCGTTGGTCGTTCGCGCCATGACACGGCCGTCCATCGCCTTCACCCACACGCCCCCGTTTACGGTGGTGGCCCGAAGCGTTGCGCCCCGGGGCATCTTCACGCGGTAACGCACTTCGTAGCTGGCGCCGATCAGGAAGCCGTTGAGGCGCCGCGTCTCGATCGAGATGAAGTCGGGCGTCACGCGCTCGTCGATGGGAATCCGCGGCAGGAGATCGCGCGCGATTTGCTCGGTCGCGCCCCTGGCGATCTTCTCAGCCTCGACTTCGACGGTGTCGCCCTCCACGCCCTCGACCTCGATCCGGCCGTTGGCGTTGACGATGGTCACCTCGCCGGTCTTGCTCAGGGGGTAGGTATGCGTCCAGGTTTCGGACACCTTGGGACCACCCAGGGGCCCGCCCGGTACGAAGCAACCCGGCAAGACCACGGCGGCCAGGGCCACGGCCACCAGCCCCGTCGCAAGGGAACACCCAGATCGCCGCCGCAGGCCGTGAATCACCATGGCACGCCTCCGGTCGTACATACGCGCGGGAGGGCCCTTCAGTTCAATTGGACGGATATCAACTTGGAAACACCTGGCTCCTCCATGGTGACCCCGTACAGGCGGTCGGCGATCTCCATGGTCTTACGGTTATGGGTGATCAGGATGAACTGCGTATGCTGCAGCATGCTCCTCAGCATCTCGACGAACCGGCCGATGTTCGCATCGTCGAGCGGGGCGTCGATTTCGTCGAGCAGGCAGAAGGGGCTCGGCTTGAACTTGAAGAGCCCGAACATCAGGGCGATGGCGGTCAGGGCCTTCTCGCCGCCGGACAGCAGCTGCACGCTCTGCAGACGCTTGCCGGGAGGCTGCGCGATGATCTCGATGCCGCTCTCGAGCGGGTCGTTCTCGTCGAGCAGCGTCAGGCCGGCGCGGCCGCCGCCGAACAGCGTGCTGAAGGTCTCCTGGAAGTTGCGGTTGATCGCCGTGAACGCCTCGGCGAAGCGCTGGCGGGTTGTCTCGTCGATGCGCCTGATCGCCTCGCTCGTCTGGGCGATGGACTCGGTCAGGTCCTTGCGCTGCGTCGTGAGGAACCCATGCCGCGATTCCAGCTCGTCGAACTGTTCGATCGCCATCATGTTGACGGGGCCGAGGCGCTCGATCTTGGCGCGCAGCGTGGTGATGGCTTCTTCGGCACTCAGTGCGCGCTCGGTGGCGGCGGCCACCGCGCCCGCGGCGGCCTCCTCCCTGTCATCGTCCATGTCCTCGCCATCGTCGGTCGCACAGACCACGCGCGAGTCCGGCGCCGCGCCGCCCCGGCGTTCAAGCTCTTCCACCTCGACGACGACTTCGTCGATGGTCGACTGCAGCAGCTCGAGCGCCGATGCGGCCAGGTGCGACAGGTCGCTCTCGGCGGTCGCGCGGGCGAGGTCCAGTTCGGCCACGGTGCTGCGGGCGGTTTCGAGAACGGCCCGGCGATCCTTGATGAGGATCTCGTGCTCGTCCGCGCCGGCCCGGCGCGCGGCGACCGCTTCGTCGGCATCGCGGACGTCCTGCTTCAGCCCCTCGAGTGCAAACACGTCCGCGTCGAGCTTCGCCTTGCCGGATGCGATGGCGGTGTGCAGTTCGTCGATGCGGCGGCGCGTCTCGTCGCGCTCGGCCGCGAGCGCGCCCGCTCGCGCTTCGAGCTCGGCGCCGGCTTCCTCGAGGCGTTCCACCTCGGAGGCCAGCGCCACGGCGCGTTCGACAAGGCCCGCGTGATCGGCGCGGGCTTCGGCCGCGCGGTGGCTGAGCGCCTCGGCGGCCTCGCGCGCCTCGAACAGGCTGCGCTGCGCGGCGGTCAGCCGGTCGTCGGCCGCCCGCTGATCGTCTTCCAGCCTGGCGATCGACTCGCGGGCTTCGCCCTGACGCCGGTCGATCGTCTCGCGTTCCTCTTCGGCCTGCCGGCGCTCGCGGGCGAGCTGTTCGGTCTTCTGGGCGAGGCGCGCCGCCTCGTCGACGGCGTGCTGCAGCTGCCCCTCCTGGGCCACGACCGCCTTTTCCTGCCTGTGGTGCTCGGCCGCCAGGGCCGCGATCGCGTTCGACGCCTGAACGATCGTGGCGTCGAGTGCTGCGGTCTCGGCGGCGAGGCTGGCGAGCGTCTCGCGTTGCGCCTGAATCCGGCCGCGCAGCTCCTTGATTTCGCCCTTGGTCTCGAGAATGCCCCGCGCCGCTTCGTGGAGTCCGCCCGAGACGAGGTGCGGTCCGTGAAACACGTCGCCGTCAGGCGTGACGACCGGCAGAACGGTGAGGCCGCTGGTGTGAACCGCGCGATCGTACGAGTCGGCGATCCAGGCATCCCCGATCGCGCGGCGGATGGCGCCGCCGTACGCGCCGTTGACGCGGACGACCGACGACAACGGGACGACGCCGTCCGGGAGGTCGGGGCGCGTCGCATCCGTCCGGCTCGGGGCGGTCGCGCCATCTTCCTGATCGGCGATCAGGAACCCGCAGCGGCCCGCGCCGGCTTCGCGCACAAGGCCAAAGCCCGCGGCGGCGTGCTCCTGGCGTTCGACGATGACGTGCTGGAGCAGGTCCGCGAGGCAGGCCTCGACCGCCCGTTCGTACCCGTGATCCACTTCGAGGTAGTCTGCGACCGCGCCCTTCTGCGCCACCTTGCCATTGGCCTGCGCCAGCAGCGTGCGCGCAGCGTCGCCGTAACCGGCGCGGGCCGCTTCGAGCTCCTCGAGCGATTTCAGACGCGCTTCAAGGCCCGCCAGCTCCTGCTCACCCGAGCGGACCATCCGGGCGCGCCACTCGTGCTCGATGCGCGCGCTCGCCAGCTCGGACTCGCGCGCGGTCCGCGCGATCCGCGTCTCCTCGATCGCCTGCTGGGCCCGCCGGAGGGCTTCGGCGGCTGCGGCCCGCTCGGCACCCAGGCGGTCGGACTCGAGCCGCGCGTCGTTCGTCTCGACATCGAGCTTCGAGAGCGTCTCGCCCACGCGATCCCGGGTGGCGGCCGCATGCTCGAGCGCATGGCGCAGCGCCGTGGCGGAGTTGATCGCCGAGAACACCTCGCTGCGCGCGGCTTCGACGTCGGCTTCGAGCCCTTCGATTTCCCGGTGGGCCGAATCGTACGCCTCCGACCCGGCCGCGAGCATCGCCGCCGCGCGATCGCGCTCGGTGTTGGCGTCGATCGCCGCAGCCCGCCGCGCCTCCAGCGCCGCACGGGCCGGCTCCCGTCGCGCCTCGAGGGCCGCCGCCTCGGCCACGACGGCCGCGACGCGCGCGTCGTGCGCCCTCACCTGCTCGTCGTCGAACGCAATCTGCTGCTGCTGGCGGGTGATGGTGAGCTCGCACGCGTGAGCCGCTTCGCGGGTGGACGTGGACTTCGACTCCGCCTCGACCAGCTCGATCCGCAGCCGGCTCAGGTTGGCTTCGACCTCGGCAACCCGCGCGGCGGCAGCCGACTCGCGGACCCGGGCCTCCGAGAGCTGCTCGCGCGTTGACGCGATCGTCTCGGCCAGCTGGCGGTACTTGCGCGCCAGCAGGACTTTCTCGCAGCGGCGAAGCTCGTCGCGGAGCTTCTGGTACCGCCTCGCCTTGGAGGCCTGCCGCTTCAGCGTCCCGCGCTGTTTTTCGACCTCGAAGACGATGTCGTCGATGCGGGTCAGGTTCTGCCGCGCGGCTTCGAGCTTGAGCTCCGCCGCACGCCGGCGGGACTTGTACCGGGTGACGCCGGCCGCCTCTTCGATCAGCTGGCGGCGATCCGTCGGCCTCGAGCTGAGAATCAGGCCGATCTTGCCCTGCTCGATGATCGCGTATGCCTTCGCGCCCAGGCCCGTGTCCATGAGCAGCTCGTGCACGTCGCGCAGGCGGCAGACCCGGCCGTCGATCAAGTACTCGCTCTCGCCCGATCGGTACAGGCGACGCGTCACTTCCACTTCGCGCGCCACCGACTGAATCAGTTCCTCCGCCTCGGCACGCGTGAGCACCGCATCCTCACGCGCGAGGCCGGGAGCGACAAACGGAACCGGTTCGTGGCCGTTGCCGTTCGCCCCGTTGCCGTGATGGCCGTTACCGTTGTGGCCATTGCCGGCGTGCCCACTCTCACCGTGCCCGTTCTCGTGCGCGGCCCCGTCGTCAATCCCCGGCAGCGCCGGCCCCGACAGGATTTTCAGCACGCCGCTGAAACGCAGCCGGACCTCGGCGGACGCCGTCGGCTTCCGTGCGTCGCTGCCGCTGAACAGCACGTCTTCCATCCGCTCGCCGCGCAGGCTCTTGGCGCTCTGCTCCCCCATCACCCAGGTGATGGCGTCGGCAACGTTGCTCTTGCCGCAGCCGTTCGGCCCGACGATGGCCGTCACGCCCTTGTCGAAGGCCAGCTCGGACCGATCGGAAAACGACTTGAAACCGTTGATCTCTAGACGCTCGAGACGCATGGTGGACACCACGGCATCGACGCCGATGCCTCAAAGCGGGGGAAGCTGGCTGGGTGACAGACTGACAACGAGACCGATTCCGCGGCTACTTCGCCTTCCGTGAGTCGGAAGGCGGCCCCGAGCCGCCAAACGGTCGCCAGTGTAGCAAGGCCTATCTATTGGGGCAAGGGCTATCTACTGCCCAATCCATTGTGGTTACCTGCCCCAATCGGCCTAATGCGCGGCCTTGGACGGCGCCCGTGACAAATCGGACAGCCGCTGCGCCTCGCCGAACATCGTGAGCGCCACGCGCGCCTGCGGGTCGACCTCGATCAGGTGGCGCCGCGCCTCGGCGACGCCAAACAGCGCCCGATCGATTTCGAACCGGAGCATGGCCTTGATGAACTCCAGGTCCTTCTTGAACGCATCCTCGTCCATGCGGACGCGCTCGGCCTTCAGCTGCTCGCGGAAATCCGCCACCATCGCGTCGTCCACCACGAAGTTGGGCTTGGCGGTCTTGCGGCCGGTTGACGGCTGGGAGACGCGCGTATCGCCCTCCGCGGTGAACTTCGCCGCGTACGCGGCAAACGATCCGCGGGCGCTCAGGCCCCGGCCGAACCGGGTGGGGTCGAACCCTTCGAGCGGCCCGGCCACGCGCTTGTCGGGCTCGATGCCGCCGCCGCTGTAGACAGGACGCCCCGCGTCCGTGTGTCTGAGATCGCTCGGGTTGTGCGTCTTGTTGGCGTCCTGGTCGCGCATCGTGTAGGTGAGGTACTCGTCGAAGCTCGCGTCCCACGGCCGCTGGATCAGCCGATTGCTCGGCGTGAAGTAATGCGCCGTGGTGAGCGCCAGACCCGCGCCGCCGCTGATGCGGTAGATCGACTGCACGAGCGCCTTGCCGAACGTGGTCTCGCCGACCACGTACGCGCGGTCGTGATCCTGCAGCGCGCCCGTGACGATTTCGGACGCGCTGGCGCTGCTGCGGTTCGCGAGCACGACAATCGGGATGTCGGTGAACTGGCCGTCTTCGGTCGCGCGGTAGTCCTGGTCGGAGTTGGACACGCGACCGCGCGTGTAGACGATCATCTTGCCGCGCGGCATGAACTCGTTGACCACCTTGATGGCCTGGTCGAGCGGGCCGCCCGGGTTGTTGCGGATGTCGAGCAGCAGCCGGCGCATGCCCTTGGGCGCCAGTCCCTGCAGCGCGCGCCGCAGATCGCGGTCCGTGTTCTCGCCGAAGTCGCGCAGCTGCACGTAGCCCGTCGTCGCGTCGATCATGAAGGCGGCCGGCACGGTGGGAATCGTGATCTCGTCGCGCACGAGCTCGACGTTGATCACCTGCGCGTAACCCCGGCGCCGCAGCGAAACCTGCACCGGCGTGCCGCGCGCACCGCGGAGCTTGCGCATCGCCTGATCGGTGTTCCAGCCCTTCGTGCCCTCGCCCGCGATGTTCGCGATCACGTCGCCCTGCCGTACGCCCTGTTTGTGGGCGGGCGATCCCTCGAACACGAACTGCGCGATGATATCGCCGTCGACCGCGCTGATCTGAATGCCGATCCCGTAGTAGTGCCCCTCCTGCCGCTCGCGCATCTGCGCGTACTCGCGCGGGTCGAAGAAGCTCGAATGCGGATCGAGCGTCGAGAGCATGCCGCGGACCGCGCCGTACACCAGGCGATCCGAATCGACCTTGTCGATGTATCCGGATTCGATGGCGCTCAGCGCCGCCGTGAACGCCTTGTAGTGATCCGGCACTTTGTCGTCGGCGAGCAGGCTCTTGCCGAAGAACCCGCCGACGAGCGCGGACACGGCGATGGCGGACACGACGATGGACAGGGAACGATAACGTCGCATGTCAGGCATGCTAGCAGATAACTTCCTTATAGGCAACGACTTCCGGGTACAGGTCGCCACGGAACTTCTTGACCCGTTCGCTGCCCGGTTCCTATAATGGCGGGAAGCAGGAGAACACCATGTTTGGTTCGCTTGGCATGCCGGAGCTCATCGTGATTTTCGTCATCGCGCTGATCATCTTCGGCCCCCGCAAGCTGCCTGAATTAGGCAAATCGCTCGGCAAGAGCCTGGCCGAATTCAAGCGAGCCTCGAACGAGCTGAAGAGCACGCTCGAAGAAGAGATCCGCATGGAGGAGCAGCGCATCGTGACGCCGGTGCCGGCCGCCTCCACGACGCCCGATCCGCAGGCGGCCGCGGACCCCGCCGTCCAGCACGCCGATAAGACTGCATAGCCCCCTCCGTGGCCTTAGTGCAGTTTCCAGGCCCTCAGTCGGGGGCCCTCCAGCCCGATCTCGACGACGATGAAGAGGCTGGCGGAAAGATGTCGTTTCTGGAGCACCTGGACGAGCTCCGGAAACGCATCGTGCAATCCGTGCTCGGCGTCGCGGTCGGCGTCGGCCTCGGCTTCTTCTTCATCAACCCGATCGTCAACTTCATCCTGACGCCCACCTGGAAGATCCTGCCGGCCGGCAGCCGGATGATCTACACGCAGCCCGGCGAAGCGTTCGGGCTCTACGTGCAGATCGGGTTGATCGTGGGCGTGGTGCTGGCGTCGCCCTGGATCATGTATCAGGTGTGGCTGTTCATCGCCCCGGGGCTCTACGCGAACGAGAAGCGGTTTGCGGTGCCGTTCGTGCTGATGTCCACGATCGGCTTCGTCGGCGGCGCGGCGTTCAACCACTACATCATCTTCCCGTTCATGATGACGTTCTTTGCGAGCTTCAACACCGCCGACCTCATCTTTATGCCGAGGCTCGAGGACGTCTTCGACTTGTACTCGAAGATGCTGATCGGCATGGGCCTGGTGTTTCAGATGCCGACCGTGGTGTTCTTCCTCGCGAAGATGCGCCTCGTGACCGCGCGCTTCCTCCTGCGGAACACCAAGTACGCCGTGCTCGCGATCTTCGTCGTGGCGGCCGTTATCACGCCAAGCGGCGACATGATCACGCAGACCATCTTTGCGGCGCCGATGCTCGGCCTTTACGCGCTGAGTATCCTGATTGCATGGATCGTCACGCCCAAACGCGAAATCAGCTAGTAATTTCGCGGCATTCGGCCTATCCTGAAGGGGAGAAGGCTGATCTCTTATGACGACAAAGCTTCGCACGCTCACTCTTACCGCCGGGTTTTCCGTTCTTACAGTTCTCACGGCCGGCGCCCAGACAAACCAGGCAAGCTCAACAACTGCAGATAACACACGCCCGGCGACGACGACCTTTTATGGCGACACCGGGTTGTGGTTCGTGCCGACAGCCGAGGTACTGCCTGAAGGCAAGTACTCGGTCAGCGGCTACCGCCGGGGCACCAACTATATCCAGGGCTACACCAACGTCGGCGACTTTGCCGGCACGTTCGCGTACGGCATCAAAGGCCGCGCGGAAATCTTCGGGTCGATTCTCTTCGACACGCGCATCGACCGCGACGTCCGGCCGCTGTTCTTTCCCGACGCGACGTACGGCGGGTTCGTCGATCGGTATCCCCGCGTCCACACCGGGTGGACCGGCGATAACTTCGGCGACGTCTTCCTCGGCGCCAAGGTGAACTTCTGGTCCGAGGTCAATCAGAAGCCGGCCGCCCTCGCCGTGAAGTTCATGGTGAAGCTGCCGACGGCCAATTCCGACGACGGGATCGGCACGGGCAAGGCCGACTTCCTCGTGGACTTCATCGCGAGCAAGGAAGTCAACCTCAAGACGGAAGTGTCCGGGTACTTCGGATACGAATTCCGCGGCAGCCCCGACCAGTTCGACCTTCCCAGCGGAGCGTTCCGGTACGGCGTGGGCGCCGGGTTTCCGTCACGCAAACCGCTTCGCCTGACAGCGGAACTGAACGGCATCGCCAACTCGAGCGGCACGGCCAGCTACACGGCCGGGGCGTTCCCGGCCGCACCCGACAAGACGCTGCCGCCGCTGGTCGTCAACACGGAAAACATTACGCGCGCGACCATCGGGGCAACCTACCAGGCGCCGAAGGGGTTCTTCCTCGGCGTGGGCGTGAGTTGGAACGTCCCGACGCAGAGCCGCGTCGACGGTCGTTACGATTCGCCCGACTCCCCGTTCGGCGACTACTGGGATTGGCAGGTGCGGATCGGTTATCACCCGGGCGTGCGGAAATACGTGCCGCCTCCGCCGCCGGCGCCGACACCCGCACCGGCGCCTGCTCCGGCTCCGGCTCCGGTTCACAACCTCGCGGTCCAGGCCCAGGCCGATCCGACATCGGTTGAAGTCGGACGAACCTCGACCGTGACGGCGACTGTGACGAGCTCGATCAATTGCGCCGTGACGTATCGCTGGACGGCGCCGACCGGCACGTTCGCGAACCCGACCGCGCGCCAGACGGTGTTCACCGCCCCGAATCAGGACGGCGCGGTCCCGGTGACCGTAACGGTCACGTGCCCGACCGACAACAAGACGGCGTCCGCCACGGTCAACATCCAGGTCACTCGGCCGGCGCCGGTGGCCCAGCTGACCTTCGACGACGTCTACTTCGACTTCGACCGCTCGACCCTGCGTCCCGAGGCGCTCCGGCTCCTCGACGATGCGGTGACGAAGCTCCAGGCGAACCCCGGCCGCAACATCGTCATCGAAGGCCATACCTGCAGCATCGGCACGGCGGAGTACAACCTGGCGCTCGGCGACCGGCGCGCCGCCAGCGTGCGCGACTACCTCATCTCGCGCGGTGTTCCGGCGGCCCGGATGCAGACGCGCAGCTACGGCGAGGAGAGCCCCAAGTACGACAACTCGCGCGAGGAGACGCGCCGGCTGAACCGCCGCGCCGCGCTCACCGTGAGCGTGCAGTAGCCTCGGTCGACACCTTCGCTTCTCAGCCAACGGCCGGTCTGTGCACGAGCACAGGCCGGCCGTTTGTGTTTTGATCAGGCGTGCCCATCCGAAAGTCCTCCGCCGCGTCCATTGACGCGCTGACCGCCGACCTGGCGTCTCCAAGCGCCGTCACCCGCGAAGCGGCCATCGCCCGGCTGACCGTGATTGGCCCGCGTGCGGTCGAGAGCCTCGTGGCCGTCGTCGGCCGCGCGGAGAACGGCCCCACGGCCCGCCTCGCGGCCATCCGTGCGCTCGAGGCCCTCGCCGACGAGCGGGCGCTCGACGCGGCGCTGGGGGCGGCGCTGGACGCGGACGCCGGCGTCGCGGCGGGTGCCGTGGCCCTGGCGCGAGTCTTCCTGCAGGGCCGGCGGGACCCCGCGGTGCTCGACCGCCTGACCGCAATTGCGCTCGACTGCACACGCCCCGAAACGGTGCGGCTGGCGGCGGTCGCCGCGGTCAGCGATCTCAATCCGGCGACGCTCAGACCCCTCTGGAAGGCGCTGTCGACGGATCCGAGCGCCGCGATCCGGGAACGCGTCAGTGCCGGCCCCGGCCTGTCAGGGCCGGAGTTGGAGGTGCCGGCAGGGGCCCAACTGAACGAAGCGGCTGAGACCGGTCTTCCCGAACACGCGGAGACGCTGCGGCGGCTGCTCAGCACCGGAGGGACCACGGCGCCGTTACCGATCATTCACCGCATCATCGAACGGCTTCGCGAGCGGGAGGCCGCGGTGCCGGCGCCGGCGCGCGCCGAGTGGACACGGGCGCGGGGAACGGCCCACATCGCGCTGGCCAAGCGGTCGAGCCGGGTGGGGCTCTACGATCTGCGCGAAGCGCTGGAAGGCGCGGCCGCGCCGCTGCCGGTGGAGTTTCTGGCGGCGCTGTCGATTGCCGGCGATGCGTCGTGCCTGGAAGCGATTGCCGCCGCGCACGGGCGCGCCACCGATACGTGGTGGCGCCAGCACCTGGCGGACACCTTCCAGGGCATCGTTGCACGCGAGGGCCTGACGCGGCGTCACGCGGTCATGAGAAAGATCGAAAAGCGCTGGGGCGCATTGCCCGCCTAGCCTGGCCAGCCAGCCACGCCCGCCCTAGTAGGATTTCGCGAAGCGCACAACGAACTCGGCCGGGGAATCACACCGCACGCACGAGCCCGCGGCCTTCGGCGGGTTCATCGGGATGTTCCGGATCGTCGCCTGCGTGTCGGTTTTGATCTGCGCCTCGCACGCAGCCGAGCCGCACCACGGCGCCAGGACGAACCCGGGCCGTCCTTCCAGCATCTGCTTGAACGCGTCGTACGTGTCCGCCTGCTGAGTGTGCTCGTCGCGAAACCGCACGGCGCGCTCGAACAGCGTGCGCTGAATGTCGTTCAGCAGCTCCACCACGCGCGCGGCGAGGCCGTCGATGGGCACGCCGAGCTTCTCGCGCGTATCGCGACGGGCCAGCAGCACCTGGGACTTCTCGATGTCCTTCGGCCCGATCTCGAGGCGCAGCGGCACGCCGCGCATCTCCCATTCCGAGAACTTCCAGCCGGGCCGCTCATCGCGCTCGTCGAGCGTGACGCGGACGCCCGCGTCGACGAGCTGCTGGCGGATGGCCTCGGCCGTTGGGAGCACGGTTTCCCGCCAGTTGTCGCGGCCGATGGGCACGATGACGACCTGGTAGGGCGCGATCCGCGGCGGCAGGACGAGGCCGCTGTCGTCGCCGTGGACCATGATGACGCCGCCAACCAGGCGCGTCGTGACGCCCCAGGACGTGCCCCAGACGTGCTGGACACTCTTGTCGCGGGCCTGGAACGAGATATCGAAGGCCTTCGCGAAGTTCTGACCGAGGTTGTGCGACGTGCCCGCCTGCAGCGCCCGACCGTCGCCCATCAGCGCCTCGATGGAATAGGTCCGCAGCGCGCCGGCGAATTTCTCGCTATCCGATTTCCGGCCTTTCAGCACAGGCATCGCCAGCACCGACTCGCACACTTCCGCGTACAGGTCGAGGATCTTGAGGGTTTCCGCCTCCGCCTCGTCCGCCGTCTCGTGGGCGGTGTGCCCCTCCTGCCAGAGGAACTCCGTCGTACGAATGAACGGAAACGTCTTCTTCTCCCATCGCACGACGTTGGCCCACTGATTGATGAGGATGGGCAGGTCGCGCCACGACTGTACCCATTTCGCGTACATCGTCCCGATGATCGCTTCGGATGTCGGACGGACGACCAGCTTCTCTTCGAGCTCCTCGCCGCCGGCGTGCGTCACATAGGCGACCTGCGGCGAAAAGCCCTCGACGTGCTCGGCTTCCTTCGTCAGCAGGCTGTTCGGGATGAACAGCGGGAAGTACGCGTTGACGTGCCCGGTGGCCTTGATGCGCGAGTCGAGCGCCTGCTGCAGCAGCTCCCAGATCGCGTAGCCGTACGGGCGGATCACCATGCAGCCCTTCACGGGCGAGTAGTCCGCCAGTTCGGCCCGCTGCACGACGTCGAGGTACCAGCGGGAGAAATCCTGCGACCGCGGGGTGATCTCGGTGACGAACGAATCTTTCTTGCCGGGTTTCTCCGGGTCAGTCTTGTCGTTTTTCGCCATATGCGTCGATGTGATCTACGAGGTGGATTCTCCAGTGTACATCGTCCCTCTCCGGAAAATCCTGGCGGTAGTGAGCGCCGCGGCTCTCCTGCCGCCGCAGCGCCGCGCGCGCGATCAGGCGCGCCACTGTGACGAGGTTGAACTGCTTCCAGGCGTCCGCGTCGTCGGCGCGCGCATCGTCGAGCGCGCGGCGGTGAGCGAGGTACGCCGCTTCGAGCTTCGCGCCGGCGTCGCGCAAGCCTTCACCCGTTCGGAACAGGCCGACGGACTTCCACATCAGGTCGCGGACTTCGCTGGTGGTCAGCGACCGGTGGACGGTGGATGGTGGTCGGTGGTCGGTGACCGGTGGCCGGTGACCGGTGGCCGGTGGTTGGTGGTCAGTGGCCAGCACCCACTGTCCACCGGAGACCGCCGACTGCCGACTGCCGACTGCCGACTGCTGACTGCCGACTGCCGACTGCCGACTGGCCACTGTCCACTGTCCACTGTCGACCTGCTGCATGGCCGTCGCCGCGCGGGCGCCAAACACGAGGCCCTCGAGCAGGGAGTTGCTCGCCAGCCGATTGGCGCCGTGAACGCCGGTGCAGGCCACCTCGCCGGCGGCGAACAGGCCCGGAATCGACGTCCGGCCCCAGTGGTCCGTTCCCACGCCTCCCATGATGTAGTGGGCCGCGGGCCCGACGGGAATCGGATCGGTGGCCAGGTCGAGGTTGATCTGGCGGCACATGTCGGCAATCGTCGGAAACCGGTGGACGACGTAGGCCGGGTCGAGATGCGAGAGTGAGAGAAACACCGGCCCGCCGGTCCGCTCCGTCTCGCGCACGATGCTCCGGGCGACGACGTCGCGCGGCGCGAGGTCGCCGTCGGGATGGTACCGGTCCATGAACGCATCGCCGCGGCCGTTGATCAGCCTGGCGCCGTCGCCACGCAGCGCTTCGGAAATCAGGAAACGCGGGGCGCCACGGACATTGAGCGCCGTCGGGTGAAACTGAACGAACTCGAGGTCCGCGACGCGGGCCCCGGCATGAAACGCGAGCGCCACTCCGTCGCCGGTCGCGACGGGCGGGTTCGTGGTTTCCTTGAAGACATGCCCGGCCCCGCCGGTGGCCAGCAGCGTGGCCTGCGCCCGTGCGTCCCGCGGGAACCCGAACTGATCGAAGAACCTGACGCCGGCCACGCGCCCGTTTTCGACGAGGAGTTCGGTCACCAGCGCATGGTTTGCCGTTTCGACCGTCGGCAGGGCGCTGACTCGATTCCACAGGACACGGGCAATCTCCCGTCCCGTCGTGTCGCCTGCGTGCAGCACGCGCCGGACGCTGTGGGCGGCTTCACGACCCCGCGACAGGCGCCCCTCTTCGTCACGGTCGAAGCGGGTACCCCATTCGACGAGTTCCGTGACGTACGGTGGTCCCTGCTCGACGAGCACGCGGACGGCCTCTTCGTCGCAGAGGCCGTCGCCTGCCTTCACCGTGTCCGCCGCGTGGAGCGACGGGCTGTCGTCGTCGCCGAGCGCGACGGCGATGCCGCCCTGCGCGTAACCGGTGTTGCTCTCGGTCGGCTCGGCTTTGGTGAGGATCAGGACGCGGCCCACGGGCGCGAGCGCAATCGCCGCCCGCAGCCCGGCGATGCCGCTGCCGATGACGATGAAATCCGGTGAGAGATGCACGGGGTGCTATCCTACCATCCGGTCTTCATGCCCCCTGTCCGCATCGACGTCCCCACTCCCTCTCGCGCGTACGCGATCACGATCGACGACGGCGCCCTCGACCGAGTAGGGCGGCTGCTCGACGAGCTCAAGGTTCCGGCGCGCCGTTTCGTGGTGTCGAGCCCGGCGGTGTGGCGGCTACACGGGGCGCGTGTGGCGCGCGGGACACACGGCGTGGAGCCGATTCTGATCCCCGACGGCGAGCGGTTCAAACAGCTCGCGACGGTCGCCCGCGTGTACGACGCGCTGGTCAAGGCGGCGGCCGATCGGAGTTCGACGCTCGTGACGTTCGGCGGCGGCGTCATCGGCGACATGGCCGGATTCGCGGCCTCGACCTACCTGCGCGGCATCCCGCTCGTGCACGTCCCGACGACACTGCTCGCACAGGTGGACAGCGCCGTCGGCGGCAAAGTGGGCGTCAACCATCCGCTCGGCAAGAATCTGATCGGATCGTTCTACCAGCCGCACGGCGTGATCATCGATCCGTCCGTGCTGGGCACGCTGCCGAGGCGCGAGTTCCGCGCGGGGCTGTACGAGGTGGTGAAGTACGGCGTGACGTCGAGCCCGGGGCTCTTCGAGCGGATCGGCCGCGACCTCAAGCCGATCTTCGATCGCGAGCCGTCCGCGCTGACGGCGATCATCGCCGAATCGTGTCAGATCAAGGCGAGCGTCGTCGCCGCGGACGAGAAGGAGTCGGGGCTCCGGCGGATTCTCAATTTCGGCCACACAGCGGGACACGCCATCGAAGCCGTGACGAAGTACAAGCGGTTCAGGCACGGGGAGGCCGTCGCGTACGGCATGCTCGTCGCCGCCGAAATCGCCGTTCGTCGCGGCGTCATGCCGGCGGCGGACCGCGAGGCGCTGGCCGGCCTGATCACCCGGCTGGGCCCCCTTCCGCCGATTTCAGACCTCTCCTCCGCCCGGATGCTCGAGGCCATGCGGCACGACAAGAAGGTCATCGCCGGACAGCTGCATTTCGTCCTGCCGACCGGCATCGGCGGCACGTCCATCGTCAAGGATGTGACCGAGAAGGAGATCAAGGCCGCCCTGCTCCGGTTCGGGTTCAGGAAGTAAGTCGCGTTTCTCGTTGTTGGTCTGGGAGGGTTCACATGAGATCGAATCATCTATGCGGTGTCGCCTCCGTCGCCGTCCTGACGTCGCTTCTTTCGACAACCGCCGCCGCACAGTGGATCAGCTATCCGACCCCCGGCACGCCGCGCCTGCCAGACGGCAAGCCCAACCTTCTGGCGCCCGCACCCCGGACCGCGGACGGCAAGCCCGACCTGTCCGGCGTCTGGAGAGGCGCCGGCCCGCTCTACCGCTACAACATCGCCCAGGATCTCAAGCCGGAAGACATTCAACCCTGGGCCGAGGCGCTCTTCTTGAAGCGTGTCCGGGATTCCCGGAAGGACAGTCCCCTTGCGCACTGTCTCCCGGTCAGCGTCCCGTTCCACGATTTCTTCGATTTGAACCTGATCGTCCAGACGCCGGCGCGTATCGTCATGCTGTACGAGTCTCCCAACGGCCCGCATCGAGTCGTGTTCACTGATGGCCGCGATCTTCCCAAGGACCCGAATCCCGCATGGCTCGGGTACTCCGTCGGGCGATGGGAGGGGGACACGCTGGTCGTGACGACTGCCGGGTTCAACGACAAGGGTTGGCTCGACAGCGCGGGACATCCGCAAACGGAGTCTCTTCGCGTGACCGAACGCCTGCACCGCCGCGACTTCGGGCACATGGATTTCGAAATCACGATCGACGATCCAAAGGTGTTTACCCGGCCGTTCACCATCAAGAGGGAGCGGCTGCTCGCGGCGGACACCGACCTTCTGGAGGACGTCTGCGAGAACGAGCGTGACGGTGCCCATCTCTCCGGCGACACCGGAATCAGACTGAGCCCGGCACTGCTCGCAACCTACGCCGGCGTCTACGAATTCGCGCCGGGGCGCCAGGCCGTGGTCACGGTCACCGGAGACCTGCTCTTCGTGCAGGGGCTCAACGAACCCAAGCTGCCCCTGCTCGTGCAATCAGAGACGACATTCATGTCGACCGCCACACCGAGCGGCTTCGAGTTCGTCAAGGACGCCCAGGGCAGGGTCACGCACCTGTTGTTGCGCGGCGGCGCCGGCGGAGATGAGAAGGCGGTCAGGAAGTAGCGTCGAGACCGTATTCCCGAAGCTTCGCGGTGAAGGCCTTGAATCCGACCTGAAGGACGTCGGCCGCCCTGGCACGGTTGCCTCCGGCTTCCTTGAGCGCCTGCTCGATCTTGCGGCGCTCGACCTCGGCGACCACGCGCTGCGTGGCGCCGGCCAGCGTCCCCGACAAGTCGATCTGCGACCAGGGGCTCTCGTCAGCGGCGGGCGCCGCGTCCTTGAACGACAGGCTCAGGTGGCGCGCGTGAATCGTGTCGCCCTCGGTCAGGATGACCGCGCGCTCGATGCAGTTCTGCAGCTCGCGCACGTTGCCCGGCCAGGGGTAGGTCGCCATCGCTTCGATCGCGGAAGGCGCCAGCATCATCGGCTTCTTGTTCTGGTCGCGGCTGAAGCGCTCGATGAAGTGCGTGGCCAGCATCCCGATGTCATCGGGACGATCCCGCAGCGGCGGGATCGTGATCGGGAACACGGACAGCCGGAAGAAGAGGTCCTCGCGGAACTGGCGCGCGGCCACCGCCGCCTTCAGGTTGCGGTTCGTGGCCGCCACGACGCGCACGTCCACCTGCAGCAGGGCCGTCCCGCCGACACGTTCGAACCGTTTCTGCTCGAGCGCGCGCAGAATCTTCGCCTGCAGCGCCAGCGGAAGCTCGCCGATCTCGTCGAGGAACAGTGTGCCTCGGTGCGCGAGCTCGAACTTGCCGGGCTTCCGGGCGGCGGCGCCCGTGAACGCGCCCTTCTCGTAGCCGAACAGCTCCGTTTCGAGCAGGTTCTCCGGAATCGCCGCGCAGTTGATCGCGACAAACGGGCCATCCGCGCGCTGGCTGAGCATGTGGAGGGCGCGCGCGAACAATTCCTTGCCGGTGCCGCTCTCGCCCTCGAGCAGCACCGTCGTGTCGGTGCCGGCAGCCCGCTGGAGCTGGATCGTCACCTGGTGCAGGCCCGGATCTTCTCCGATGATTTGCGGCGCGCCCCGGCGCGCGGCGAGCTCCTCGCGCAGCAGGATGTTCTCCGTGGCCAGGCGCCGCTGCGCGAGCGCACGCTCCACCATCAGCAGCAGATGATCGGGATCGACCGGCTTGGCGAGGAAGTCCAACGCGCCTTCGCGCATGGCGGAGACGGCGTCCTGGATGCTGCCAAACGCCGTCATGACGATGACGGGCATTTCGGGATCGAGTTCCTTGGCGGCCCGGAGGACGCCAAACCCGTCGCCGTTCGGCAGCCGGAGGTCGGAGAGCACGACGCCCGGCCGCGTGCTCTCCATGGCGGCCACGGCTTCAGGCTGGTCGCGCGCCTCGATGACCGTATGCCCCTGCGCCTCGAGCGCGTGGCGAAGCATCGCCCGCAGCGAGTCCTTGTCCTCCACCAGCAGAATCGGCGGAGCCGCTGCTCGCGGGCGTGGGCTCACCGCAGCCAGCCGGCGGGGACACCAGCCTTGCGCGCTTCTTCGTCGAGATCGCTGAGGGCCTTCTTGCCGTCCGCCACGCTCTTCTTCAGACGATCGAGCTCGGCCGCTGCCTTCTGACGGTCGCGGTCGATGCCGGCCCGCTGGACAGGGTCGTCGCGGTTGACGAAGTCGGTGTTGAGCGCGTTGACTCCGGGTCTGCAGCGCGTCGGCGAGAGTCTGGTCGGTGTCGAGCTTCGACTTCAGATCCTTCTTCCGCCCGCTCCAGTAGGCCTCGTTCTTCTTGGGGTCCTTGTCCTTGCGTTGCTGTCGTTGCTGTCTGGGGCCTTGGCGATATCGCTGGACGCCGCGGGGGACGGCCCAGGGGCCGACAGCGTGCCGCTCGAGGACTCGGGCACTGACCCCAGATCTTTGTTGGTGTAGACCTTGGCCGGGGCCTTGATGTCCTTCCGCCGGACCTCTTCCTGGCGGGCTACGTCTCCAAGTACCTGCGCTTCAACAAGATAGGAGAATCCAGCCCACCCGGACACGGCCAGCACGACGACCAGACAGCGCTGTGAAAATAGACGCATGGCGATAGATCGTATCGGCTCGAACCCGCGCGAACGTGAGGCCCTGCCCGTTAGGACCGGCCGGCCCCGAGCGACGTCAGGTGCGACTTCACGGCGTCGGCGTCGGGCGCGGACGGCGCCAGCTCGAGATACTGCTGGTACTCACGGCGGGCGTCTGCGGCCCGGCCTTCTTTTTCGAGACTGGTGGCCAGCGCCAGATGGCACGCGGGCTCGGCCGGGGCGAGCTGGACGGCCCGCTCGAACACCGGAATCGCCGCGGCGTCGTCGCCCTTCTTCTGGAGCGCAGTCGCGAGGTTGCACTGCGTCGCCGCATCGGTGGGATACAGTCCCGCCGCGATCCGATATTCGCTGATCGCGCGGTCCCAGCTCTGTCGCTGCGCGAGGGCGTGGGCCAGGTTGAAGTGGTACGCCCAGTTGCGAGGTCCGATCTGCGCGGCGCGCGAGAAGTGCGCGATGGCCTCGTCGACCTGTCCGATGCGTTCGAGCGTGAGGCCCAGGTTGTTGAGCGCTTCCGGGTCGTCTGGCCTCGCCTTCAGTGCCGCTTCGTCGCGCGCGCGGGCCGTGGCCAGCTCCGCGCCCGAAGGTTCAGACCCGCCTTTCTTCCTGGCGTCGAGAGACGTCGCAGACCACAGCGTGACGGTGGGGGCCGCGGCTCCGTTCGACGGACTCCCGGCCGCAGACGCCCCGTTCGCTCCTGACGAGGACGTCCCCGCCGGCGCGTTGCTATCCGAGGACGTTGAGCGCTCCCAGATCGTATAGCCCACGAGCAACAACGCAAGTACGCCGACCGCGCCGAAGATCAGCGTCCCGCCGCCGCGCGCCCTGAGCCACGCGGGGAGCTGCAATTCCGACGAACGCGCCGGAACCAGGGGCGCCTCGCATCGCAGACACCATTCGCGGTCCGCTCGGATTCGTGCGCCGCACTTGGCGCACACGACGTAGCCGTTCATCTCGTCTGCCAGGGGTTTACCTCAGCGCGCGCCAGGACAGGATCCGAACACCTGCCTGGTCGCCGCCGTTATTGTAATCCGGCGGACGCTCGCCGGCGCCGCGCCGCGCGATCGTCAGCTCGAGGATCGCGTGTGCGCCAAAGGGCCCGAACGCCTCCGCGCGCAACGCGAGACGGTCGGTTCCAGGATTGCACGCGCCTGTCTCCCCCGGCACACATGGGGCGGCACCGTCGGACAGCGGATCTCCATCGTTCTCGGACGGATCGTCGCCCACCATCACCATCACGTAAAACGGCGGCTCGACATCGGCGGCTGGCAGCAGACGGCCCAAGGGTCCCCACGCGAACGGCTGCCAGCGCGGGTTGTCGGGGCCCCACGGGCGCTCGGCGGTCGCCGCATCCATCTCCGCGCTCGAGCACAGGCTCGCCTGCCGGCAGTTGGCCAGGCTGGCGACCGCTCCGAGGTCGATGAGGCGGCCGTCGGCCAGGGTCCGCGTCCCGGCCGGCGCACCCTCGACAAACGCGGACGAAACCGCTCCTGCCAGCACGGCATTCCAGTCGGCGATCGCGGTCAGGTCGCCGACCGCCCGCTCGAGCCCCGCGTCGGCCGCATAGAGCGCTCCGGAGCTGTTGCGGAAATTTCGCGTGATCGCCGATTCCACGCTGGCAGCGAGAATCAGCGCCGTTCCCAGCGCCATCACGAGGAGAATCGCCATCAGCGCGACGAGGAGCGCCATCCCGCGCTCATCGCCCAATCGGCGTCTGACGCAACCGCTGATTTGATGGTGGATCGACATGACTCACCTGCCCGGATTCATGTTCCGCGGGCTGACGTCGAACCGGATGGATTGATCCGGCACGGTACGCGAAGGGTTCGTTGCCGTGCCGGGGTTCGCGAACAACGCTCCGCGCCCGCTCGCGAGCGAGGCCCGCAGCCACGCGTTCCCGGTCTGCAGGCGAATGGTGGTGCGAACCGTGAGGACCCGAAGCAGGTCAGCATCGTACCGGTTCCCGCTGGCGGCATCGGGACACCAGGGACCATCCGTGAGCTGCGCCGCCGTCATCCTGACGGGGCCCTGACCGGGCGGGCCGAGGGAAGCCAGGCGCGGCACCTGCTCGCCGCCGACCATTTGCCACAGGCAGTTTTCGCCCGGCGCCCGCGGAGCCTGGCGGACATCGCGAGCGGGCGGTGCAGGCCCGTACGTGACCGATTGGTCCACACCCGGATGCATGAACGCCGGAGGCGCCGGGTCGCCGAAGTACTCGAATTCGAGTCCCACGACGTTCTCCAGCACGACGTGTGCGGACGACAAGCCGTCGTAACGCATCAGCTGTCTGTCCGCCACATCGAGGAAGTACGAGTGCCTGATGACTTCCACGATCTTCGAGCCGACCGCATAAGGCATCGCCGATCCTTCACGCTGCATGTGCTGAAGCGCCAGGGCGCCGGCCGTGTCCACGCCGGTCACGGTAAACACGTCGAAAGCGCCCGTGCCGTCGTACACAACCGCGGCCGCACCGGGCTTGAAACCGCACGCCGCATCGCCTGTCGGACACCCCGGGCCCGAGTTGATCTCGGCCCTGGACAGGTCGGTCAGCGGCGATCGGAGCGTGGTCTGCGACGCGGTCGCCGGCACGTAGACGATCGTGACGGCGTTCGCGCGGAAGACACCCGCTCCATCGTCGTAGGCCGCTGACGCGCCGCGGCGAAACGGCAGAATGGGCGCGAGCCGCGCCACGAGGCTTCCGCTGGCGGCGCCGGCGTACGCGCCGGCGCCAGCCATCAGGAGATCGTGCCGGAGCACGTCCACGCCGACACGCAGCCGCTGCTGCATGTCCGCAAATGCCGGCTGTGTGTCGGCGATGCCCTGTGAGGAGCCGACCACGCCGAACACAGCCGCCGTCACGGTGACGGTAATCGTCATGGCAATGAGCGCCTCGAGCAGGGAAAACCCCGACTGACGCCGCCAGACGGACGTCATGGTGTCCTCCTCGTTCGGATTGTGACCAGACGCGCGTCGTTGTTTCCGTTTCCGTCCGTCACGCGAACCTGGAGAGCGAGCCCCTCGGCGCCTCCCGCGGCCGGCTGCACGGACCACCGGCGCACGTACACCGTTCCGGGCGGCCTCGCACCGCCCTCGGCGAGAACGTTGCCAGCCAGATCGAGGTAGTCGATGTCGCTGCCCAGGGTTCCACCGGGAGTAAGCGCGCTCCAGGGCAAGGCGCGCAACTGCTCCAGCTTCTGGACGGCCAGGACCGTCGCGGCCGAGCCGCTGCGCGCCGACACGTTGTTGGCAATCGATATGGCGAGCACTTGCGCGAGCGCTGCAAACGCGCCCGCGACCATGCCCGCGGCGACCACGGCTTCGAGCAGCGAGAAGCCGCGTTCGCTCTTGAGGAGTGTGGTCTTGGTAGCCATGCCCGACAAGAAGTGCAACACGCGCTCCACGCCGCGCGCGAGCGCGATTGGGCTGAAACGCGAACGATTCCGCAATGGTGGCCGCGCCGGCGATCGGGATCGTGGCAGGGACTGCCATATCCCCGGCGGGAAGACGCGGAAGAAGTGCTACGCCTGATCGGTCACGGGGAGCACGATGGTGATACGCCCCCCGCCGGCCGGGCCGCTGCCGGCTGACACTCGCCCGTTGTGCGTGACGACAATCTTCTGCACGAGCGCCAGGCCAAGGCCCGTGCCCTGCGCCTTGGTCGTGAAGAACGGGTGAAACACGCGGTCGCGCATATGTTCGGGAAACCCGGGGCCATTGTCGCGCACGGACACGGTGCACACGCCCTGCGCGCGATCGATCTGCGCCTCAACCGAAATGGACGGCGCGGTCGAGGCCGCGGCACAAGCCTCGATGGCGTTGCGCAGCAGGTTGCTGAATGCCTGCCGCAGCAGCACGTCGTCGCCCTCGATGGTTGCGAACTCCCCTTCGACGAGGATGTCCCCCGCCAGCGCGCGCGCGTCGGCGCGCAGGTCGTCGGCAGCGCGTTCGGCGATGGCGCCGAGATCGACCGGCGACAGGGTCGGCTGATCGGGCTTCGCGAAGTTCAGGAAGTTGGTCACGACTTCGCGCATCGACTCGGTTTCGGCGCGAATGCCTTCGACGTACGGCCGGAACTGCGCCGGCAGGGCTTCAAGGTTCAGCAGCCGGCTGTAGCCGTGGATGGTGGCCAGCCCGTTGCGGAACTCGTGCGCGATCCCGGCCGTCAGCTCGCCGACTCTCGCCAGGCTGTCCTTGAGCCGCACCTGCTCTTCGAGAGCCACGACCGCCGAGAGGTCCGTAAAAAGGCAAATCACGCCATGCGGCGCTGACGAGTCGTCGCCGAGCGGCGACACGCTGAGGCCCAGGTGCAGCGACGGCGCCGAGGCTGACGGCAGCTCGACCGCGCGGCGGATCATGGTCCGGCCGGTGCTGAGGCCTTGCTCGATGATCGCGGCCAGCGGCTCCGCGTGCGCCAGCAGCTGCCGGTAGTGGACACCCCGGTGCGGGCCCTCGCCCAGGTTGAGCAGACGCCGCCCGACCGGGTTGACGATCTGCACTTCGCCCGAACGATTGACCATGAGCAGGCCGGCCGTCAGGTTCGCGATGATCTCGTCGCTCAAGCGCTCGGAGGCCTCGGCGCGCAGCGCCATCGCCCGCTCCTGCGCCTTCAGTTTGGTGACGGCATCCTGAAGCGCCGCGGACAGCAGGGCCGTCTCCATGCCGCCGTCTTTCATCCGGCCGCGCGTGTCGCGCGCCGCGGTGAAGAACTTCAGGACGGCGAACGTGAGGACGGCGACGAGAACCGTCACGATCGCGGTCAGGCCCAGAAACAGCTGGCCGGCAGGCGTCATGTGGCCTCAGAAGAATCCGAGATACCAGTCGAGGATCGCGTCGCCCGCCACGGCGGCAATGAACGCGCCCACGGCCAGGAACGTGCCGAACGGCATCGCGTACTTCAGCGATTCCTTCCGCGAAACGAGGACGAACACGCCGACGATCGAACCCAGAAACGACGAGAGGACGAGCGTCAGCACCATCGGCTTCCAGCCGAGGAACGCCCCGATCATGGCCAGCATCTTCACGTCGCCCATCCCGAGCCCCTCCTCGTGGCGGACGCGGTAGTAGATCTCCGCGATCAGGTAGAGGCCTCCCGCCCCCGCCGCGGCGCCGATGATCGAGTCCACCCAGCCCGGTCCGGCACCGATCAAGTTGAACAGGATGCCGACGACGATGCCCGGGAGGGTGATGACGTTGGGCAGGATCTGATGCTCGAAATCGATGATGAAGAGGGCGATGAGCGCCCAGGCGAACGTCAGCCGCGCAATCAGGAGCACGTCGGGCCCGTACCAGAGGTAGCCGGCAAGAAACACCGCGCCGGTGACGAACTCTACGATCGGGTACATCAGGGAGATGGGTGCGCGGCACTGGCGGCACCGCCCCCGCAGCGCGAGGTAGCTCACCACCGGCACGTTCTCGTACCACGCGAGCATGTGGCCGCAGTTCGGACAGCCCGAACGCGGCCGGACGGGCGAGAGCCCGCGCGGCAGGCGATAGATGCAGACGTTCATGAAGCTGCCGAGCAGCAGGCCGAGCAGCGTGACGTAGGCGGCTTCGAGCGCGAGCGCGGCGTCGCTCACGCGCCGCTCCGCGCGCCGGGCTCGATCGGCAACGGGAAAAGCGGCGATCGCGGAGACAGTTCGACGCGCGAGGAGGATGACAGTTCGTACGGGACGCCGGCCGGGTCGAGGGGCACACCAGGGATCGCGCCGGACCTGATCACGGGCCCCCAGTTGGTGACCTGGCCGCCGGACCGGCTGACCAGGGCGTCGACGGCCTGCTGCAGGCGCTCGATGAACTCGATCGCGTCGAGCTGCTGGAGCTTCGTGCGCGCGGCGTTCCGGGCGAAATCGTTGTTGGCGGTGTCGTAGATCTGTTTCCACAGCAGACGCGACGCGCCGCGGTCGCCGCCCTTGCCGAGCGTGGTCGCCGCGAGCGACTGCATCCACCACGGGGCGCCCGGCACCTCGGCGCCGTGCTTGAACGCCTCGGCGGCCCGGCTGTAGTCGTGGACGTTCCAGTAATACACGAACCCGATGTCCTGGTAGTACTGCCACTTGTCGGGCATGGCCCGCAGGCCCTTCTCGAGGAGCGCCACGGCGTGGTCGGGCCGCCCGGGTCCATGGGGATAGGTTTCCGACAGGAAGATGGCCCCGAACCGGTACGCGATGTTGAACCGCGGATCGAGCGTCGTCGCGATGTCGAGCAGCGGGTACAGGAGATCGAAGGTGACGGGCGCCTTCGAGGCGAGGGCCGGCGGCGGTTCGAGCGCGTCCGCGAATCGCTCCTTGGCGTCCTTCGTGCGCCCGCCGTAGTACTGAATCGCCCGGATCCAGTAGAGATCCGAGGCCAGCGAACGCTGCGCGAACACGACGCGTCCCGTGGCCCGCTGCGACAGGTACAGCGTTTCCTCGTCGCTCGTCTCGAGCGAAAAACGTCCGTCCCGCAACGTCTGCAGCCAGACCGCCGCGGCAAAGAGCGCGAGCACGGCAGCCAGCCCCGACACGACCGGCGCCCGGAGGCTTCGCGTCATTTGAAGTCCCGCCGCGAGAAGATCAACGCGCCCCCGATGAGCAGCATCGCGATGTAGACCAGCCCGTAGCCGATCGTCACGGCCATGTAGCCGAGGGTCACCGGCAGGCCGTGGACCACTTGCGCGGTCACATCGAACGGCGCAAGGTTCGGCAGCAGGTAGTACAGCGCCCGCGCCGCCCACTGCACCACCTTCGCATCCACGACCTGGTCGAAGTTGCGGAGGTCCGCGCTGAAATAGCCTGCCACGTAGAATCCGAAGGTCAGGGCGGCCGAGAGAATCGGGGTGGAGAAGGTCGAGAAGAACGTCGCGATCGCCGTGACGACCATCAGCTGGACGAGAATCAGCAGGACCGCCTTGAGCAGCGCGGGATCGAGCGCCGGGCGCTTCGCGGGCGGCCTTGGCGAATTCGTTCTCGCCCCAGCCGACGTATCCAGAGCACCAGGTACAGCGCGACGGTCATGATGATGACGTTCACGGTGAGCGTCACCACGAGGCCGGCGTACTTGCCGAGCACGACCTGATAGCGCTGGATCGGCTTCGCCATCAGGTTGTAGATGCTGCGCCGTTCGACTTCCTTCGAGACCAGTCCGATCCCGATGAAGACGGCCATGAACAGGCCGAACACGGCCATCGCCGAGAGGCCGAGGTCCTTCATGATCTTCAGGTCCTGGCCGGCCGTCAGCTGTCCCAGCAGGTACGACGTCCCCATCAGCAGAATCGCGAACGCTGCGAGGTTGTAGAGCACCTTGTCGCGCACGGACTCGCGGAAGCCGTTCATCGCGATCCAGCCGAGGGTTCTCATGACGCCGCGGCTCCGCTGACCCGCTCGATGAAGAGCTCCTCGAGCGTCTCCCGTATCGGGTTGAGGGACACCAGACGCCCGCCGGCCGACACGATTTCGGCCAGCAACTGCTCCGGCGGCGTGTCGAGCGGCAACTCCAGCTGAAACCGTCCGCCGCCGATGGCCACGGCGCTCCGCACACGGGCCCGCAGCTTCGCGACGGCGTCGTCTTTCAGGTCCGCCACCACCAGTTCCCAGCCGTGGACGCTGAACGCCAGCATCTCGCGCAGCAGGCCGCTGGCCACCAGACGGCCCTTCGCGAGGATCGCGACGCGGCTGCAGAGCGCTTCCGCGTCGCTCAGCACGTGCGAGCTGAAGAACACCGTGCAGCCGCGGTCGCGCAGCCGCAGGATGAGCGCGCGGACGTCGCGCCGGCCGAGCGGGTCGAGCCCCGACATGGGCTCGTCCAGGATGACGAGTTCCGGCTCGTTGATGAGCGACTGAGCAATGCCCACGCGCTGCAGCATACCTTTGGAAAACTTCCGCAGCGGTTCGCGGCGCTCCCGGCCGATGCCCACGTCGTCGAGCAGCGAGCCGACGCGCCGGCGGCGTTCGGCCGCACCGATGCCGAACAGCCCCGCGTAGTAGGTCAGCAGCTCTTCGGCCGTCAGGTGATCGTAGAAGTAGGGCTGCTCCGGCAGGTAGCCGAAGCGGCGTTTGGCGGCGAGGTCGCCCGCCGGGCGCCCGAGGATGCGGGCCTCGCCCGAGGTCGGAAACACGAGCTGCAGCAGCAGCTTCAGCGTGGTGGTCTTCCCGGCGCCATTCGGCCCCAGAAAGCCGAACACCTCGCCAGGTTCAACCTTGAGCGAGAGACGATCAAGGACACGCTGTGGCCGCTTGCGCCAGAAGCCAACGGCGTAGTCCTTGGTCAGCTCGATGGTTTCAATCGCGGGTG
This sequence comes from uncultured Acidobacteriota bacterium, assembly GCA_963821285.1. Taxonomy (GTDB): domain Bacteria; phylum Acidobacteriota; class Vicinamibacteria; order Vicinamibacterales; family CAVVIG01; genus CAVQJU01. The sequence goes on along the minus strand of CAWGDD010000007.1, from coordinate 25,422 downwards.
TCAATCGTCTCGAGGGCGGCCTGGCCCCATGGGTCCGCGTCGGGCGGACCACTCCTCACCCGGATATATCGGTCATTTGGCCGCCCGCTGTAGTTCGATGGCAATCGCCTGGTCGAGATACTGCGGGGCGAGCACCCCGGCAATCCTCACGCCGTTGATGAAGAGCGTCGGCGTCGCCTGGACGCCAAGTGTCTTCCCGAAGGCGATGTCGCCCTTCACCAGCTCGAGCAGAGACGCGTACTTCGTGTCGAAATCGGTGACCTGTCCGACTTCGCGCGCCGCCTTCTTCACGGTGTCCGGCGTCATGCCCTCCTGATTGGAGAACAGCCACTCTTCCATCGCGTCTTCGCGATTGTGTCCGCGGGCCAGCCGGACGGCCACCGCTGCCTCGCAGGCCGAGGGATGCGGCCCGCTGCCCTGCACGTTGACGTTGCACTCCGACTCGAGCGGGTAGTCCTTCAGCACGAGGCGGACCGTGTTCGGCGCCTGCGCGTTGTACTTGGCGATGATCGGCTTGAGCGACACGAACGCCTGCTTGCAGTACGGGCACTGGAAGTCGCTGAAGTCGACGATCAGCACCTTCGCCCCCTCGTTGGGGACGATGATCGGGACACGCTGCTGGGCGGCGTACCAGCGTTCGAACTCGGAGCGCGGATCCTGCCCTGGCGTCTGGCTCGCGCCGGCCGGAGCGTCGAGCGCCGCCGTTCCCTCTCGCGGAAAGAACGCCACGGCTGATACGGCGCCGCCGAGAAACAGCACGGTGATGGCCATGGCCATCGGGCTCGAAATCCAGCCTCGCAGATCGGTGACGGCGCGTCGGGGTAATGTCGTCATGGGAAAGGAAGTGGCAGCGCCGGACACCAGGAACAACCCGACCACCGCGGCGTCGCTGGTCAGGCACAAGACGCAGTACGCCTTGAGCACGGCTATGGAGATGTAACCCAGGTAGAGCACCACGGCGAGGCCGGCCGTGGACAGGGCGAAGAGATACCCCGGCACGTTTTCGCGCAGCACCGGCGAGCCGACCGAACCGGCCAGCAGCAGCAAGAGCACCCCGGCAAAAAAGATCACCCCGTAGATCGCGACGGGCACACCGTACACGGTGCTGTACCGGCTCAAGTACACCTGCGTGCAGCTGACGGTGGTGTTGATGTCGCAGAACGAGGCGTAGCGCGGATCGAAAATCAGGTGGTAGTGCACGTAGGCCGCGGCAGCCATCGCCGCAAGCCCGGCCAGCGCGCAGATGACGGACAGCGTCCTCGCGGTAGAACTCACAATCAGCGACTTGTATCACAGTCGACAGTCGGCAGTCGACAGTCAGCAGTCGGCAGTCGGCAGTCGGCAGTCGACCGTCGGAAGTAGTGCAGGCCTTTAGGCCTGCCCAACCGACCTGAAGGCTTGCACTACTTGCGCTGGAGCAGCGGCCGGAGCGACCGGACGTCAGGGGTGTTCTCGAGCGTCAACACCGTCTGAATCAGCCGATCGGTTACGACGGCGCCCAGAACCGGCACCGTCAGGTCTCTGCACTTGCGGACAACCTCGTCGCGGTTCATCGGGTTCGCGGGCGTGCCGCGCACGGCCTCGACGCGCTCCGTGAGCCGGGAACCGTCGCTCAAGGTGACCTCGACGATCGCCTGCCGCTGGGGCATCAGACGCTCGAGCGCCTCGTCCAGGACCAGTTCGACCTTCGCGCGCTGCTTCAGCACGGCGGGGTCCTGCATACGCGCCTTGTCGTGCGCGGCCGCGAACGACGCGGTCTTGTCGAGGATCATCACGGCGGCCATGTGCTGAAGGCAGATGTCCGGCATCTCGCGGTTGTTCACGACCCGGCCGGCGCTGGACGCCACGCGCACGACGACGCGCTGCACCTGATCGGCTTCGAACGGACGGCGGCGCAGAAGGTTGTCCAGCGCATCGAGCGGCGCCTGAATCGGGGAACCGACGGTCCACTTCTTGATGTCGGTCCGCGTCACCTCGTACCGCTCGCCCAGACGATCGACGAGCACCGCCGGATTGGCTGTCGGCGACATGGCCTCGAAGAAGTTGTCTTCGCCCGAAAACACATCGTCGACGCCGCTCCACTTCAGGCTGACGACAAGGGCGGCCGTGACGCCGTTGCGGGCCGGCATCCCGGCGAACACGAAGCCTTTCTCGATGTGATCCGTGTCGCGCTCCCAGGCCGCAAAACCCGAGGCCTGCTGGGCGGCGTAGTCGAGCAGCCAGCGCATCTGCTGCGCGTTCAGGCGCGCGATGCATCCCGCAGCCGCCGACGCGCCGAAGGTACCGGCGATGCTGTGGGTGCTGCGGTGGCTCTCGCTGCGAAACTTCACGCCGCCAAGCGCCATCGTCACCCGCGGGCCGATGTCGTACCCGAGCGCGACGGCGCGGATGAACCCGGTGCCATCGACGCCGAACTGCTCGGCGGCCGCCAACGCCGCCGGCACGACCGCCGAGCCCGGATGCGATTGCGAGGGGCCGTGCGAATCGTCCGTTTCGTCGGCATGGGCCATCACCCCGTTGGCGAGCGCCGCTTCCAGTGGACCGCAGAGGATGCCCGTGCCCGCAACCGTCCCGACGGTGCCGCCGGTGACCGCGCGTGCCAGCGCGATCGCCGCGCGGCCGGGCGGCAATTCGGATCCGGAGATCATCGCGGCGAACGTATCGAGGATGTGATGCTTGCTCTTTTCGACGACCTCCGGCGGAAGCGTCCGGCCCGAGGCAGCCGCCATGTAGGCGCTGAGCGTCGTCATGACGGGCCCCGGCGCCTCTGCGCGGAGTCGAGCCCAGGCACAGGGAAGCGCCGACGCGCCGAACGCGACGGCACCTCGGGTCACGAGGCCCAGAAATTCCTTCCGGTTCAGTTGCATCGACACGTACTCCCCGCGTTCAGCGGTTCCACTTCGCCTGCCACCTGGCCCTCATTCCGGCGCGGTCCACTTCTGCGCCTCTGAGGTAGACCTTGTTGATCCGTCGCGTATTCGCGATGTTTTCGAGCGGGTTGGCGTCGAGGACGATGAAGTCGGCGCTTCGTCCGGCCGCGACCATCCCGGTGTCGATCCCCATCACGGCCGCCGTGTCGCGTGTCGCCATCACGATCGCCTCGGCCGGCGTGAAGCCCATCGTGATCCAGTTCTCGAACTTCATCTGGTTGTACCAGCCGAAGCCGCGTCCGGCCGATCCGTTGTCGCTCCCGAAAACGAGTTTCATCCCGGCCTGGATCAACGTTTTTGCCACCCCTCCCATGGCTTGGGATTCCTGACGGGCGCGTTCGATCGCCTCGGGGGTCATGGCCTTGATGGCGTCGCCCTGTTGTTTCTGCACCTGTTCGCGGGACAGCATCTCCCAGAGCAGCGGATCGTCCCACGCGGTCCGCCCCAGCGCGACCAGATTACCCGGCTCGTTGAACCAGATGGGCCGATCGCTCCGCGCGACGCGCTCCCTGATGATCGCGATGAGCTCGTCGTCGGGCACGTCGCCGCCGCGAACCGGCAGGTGCGTCGCGCCCTCGAGGCCGGCCTTGTACAGCTCCTTGGCGTCGGCCAGCTTCACCGTGTGGGCGGCGACCCAGACGCCGTGCTTTCGAGCCTCGTCGATGATCGCTCGATAAATCGGCGGCGGCAGCGTTTTCAGTCTTCCTTCTCTGTCGTCCACCCAGATCTTCACGAAGGCGACCTTGTTCGCGACGTAATCCTGAACGGCCCTTCGAGCCTCCGCCTCGGTTGTCACCGGATACATCACGTCGTTTCTCGACGGATCGCCTCCCGCGCCGGCGCCCGGCCAGGACATACCCTGACCGGCGGTGCGAAACAGGGCCGCGTTGGGAATGACCTCATCCTGCACCCGAAACGGCACGCCGCCCCACGGGAAGCGGCCCGTCTTCGGCATCCGGGGGTCGCGTGGCGACTGGAACAGATTGAGATGGTCGCCCGGCATGATCTCGCGCTCCGCGAGATCGCCGATGCTGAGGACGGCGCTGAACCCCAGGTAGGCGTAACGTTCCAGGTGGTCGACGAGGTTCTCGCGCGTGAAGTTCTCCTTGGACATCGTTCCGGCGACCACGTTCTCGAAGCCGAGGTGGCCGTGCACGTCCACCTTCGCGGGCATGACGGTCTTGCCCGTCAGGTCAACGCGCACCGCGCCGGAGGGAATCTGCAGCTCGCCGCGCCGGCCGACCGCCGTGAATCGGTCGTTTTGAACGACGAAGGCCGAGTTCTCAATCGGGGCGCCGCCGTCACCTGTGATGAGCCGCGCTCCCTCGAACGCGGTCGCGGAGGACGACCCGGGGACCGTGTTTTGGGGTTCGGAGGTACATGCCGTCGCCAGCAACAGACACGCCACGGCGAGCAGGCACGGCAACGTCCTCTCCACTCGGCGCATCGAAGCCTCCCGGGAAATGATATGCCAGCATGCCGCGCGGGTTGGTGATAGTGTCTTCCGCCACTGACATGCCGGTACCCCCGCGCGCCCGGTTCGCGTACACGCTGCCAACCGCACTCGCCCTGCTCCTGCTCGCGCAGGCGGCGTCAGCCGAAGTCGTCGGGATCGACGTGCGCCGCCGCGATGCTGCGGGAACGCACGAACGGGTGATCGCCCGCGTGCACTACGCGGTTGATCCGACGCTGCCCGCCAACCGGGGCATCGCCGATCTGGCGGTGGCACCACGCAACGCCAACGGCCAGGTCGAGTTCTCGGGCGATCTGCTCCTCTTTCTTCCCAGGCCGTCTGTCCCGGTACGTGGAACAGTGTTCCTGGAGGTCGTGAACCGCGGTCGCGACCAGTCGCTCGGATTGATGAGCGATGCCCGTCAACGCGATCTCGCGCCTGAGAACTGGAGCCTCGGCGACAGGTTTCTCCTGGAGCAGGGGTTCACCGTGGCGTTCCTCGGCTGGCAATTCGACGTGAGGACTGGCGACGGGCTCGGCCTCGACGTGCCGTCAGCATCCGTGGCCGGCGTCGTTCGGGCGAGCGCCGTCACCGTGGGGCGAAACGACGCGATCGGCCTCACCTATTGCGCCTCCGACCCGTCGCAACCGGGTGCCACCCTCACGCATCGCTCGACCATCGATGGGCCAGCGCAAGCGTTGCCGAGAGACAGCTGGCAGTTCGCGCCGGACGGATGCTCGGTGCGGCGACCGGCCGGCTTCGAGGCCGGCCTCAACGAAGTGATCTACCGCGCAACCGGATCGCCCGTGGCGGGCCTTGGACTGGCGGCCGTTCGCGACTTCGCGTCTTTTCTCAAACATGGAGGGGCCACCACGACACTGCGCGACAACCCCGCCCTGATGCGACGCGTCATCGGATTCGGCTACTCCCAGAGCGGGCGATTTCTCCGCGAGTTCGTGCGCGACGGTTTCAACCAGGACGAGCATGGCCGAGCCTCATTCGACGGTCTGATGATCGCCTCGGCCGGAGCCGGCGGCGGCAGTTTCAATCACCGATTTGCCAGCCCCGGACAGGCCGGCAACTCCGTGCTCTCCATTCTGCGGCCCGTGGACCTGCCCCCGTTCACAGACGAGGGCCTGTTACGCAACGCCGCAACGGCAGGCGTCGTGCCGCGCATCTTCTACACGTTTTCATCGACGGAGTACTGGGCGCGCGCCGGCTCGCTGACACATACCAGCGAGAACGGTGGCGATGTGCCGCTCGCCCCGACCTCGCGTCTGTATTTCCTTGCAGGCACGCCGCATGCGGCGGGACCTGTGCCGCCCACGTCACAGCAGACCCGCCACGCGCTCAACTTCGCCGAGCAGCGATGGGCGCTCCGCGCCCTGCTCATCGATCTGGACAGGTGGCTGAGTTCCGGTACCGAGCCTCCACCTTCGCGCTACCCCACCGTCGCGCGAGGCGAGCTCGTGCCGCGCCAGGCCGTCCGCTTCCCGAAAGTCTCATCTCTCCCGTTCCCGGAGTACATGCCCGGCGTCTGGAGGATGGACTACGGCCCCGAATATGCCGCCACCCGAGTGATCACGAGAGAGCCGCCGGCGCTCGGCCGTCCGTATGTCGTGCTCGTGCCGCAGGTGAACGCCGACGGCAACGATGAAGGCGGCATCCGTCTGCCGGAAGTGGCCGTCCCCCTGGGCACGCACACGGGATGGAATGTCTCGACTTTTCCGTTGAGCGGACTGCAGTACCTCGCGGGCCTCGTCGGCTCGTTCCAGCCGTTCGCGCGCACACCGGCCGAACGCCAGCAGTCAGGCGATTCGCGTCCGTCGATCGAGGAGCGCTACAGCAGCCGGCGGAACTACCTCGACCGGGTGAGGCGCGCCGCCGCGGACCTGGTTGGCGAACGGTTTCTCCTGCCGGCGGATGTCCAGGGCGTCGTCCAACGGGCGGAGCAGACCTGGGACGCGGTCGTCGGCAAGCCCGCAGGAGACGGATTCAGGTAGCGGCAGGACGTCGAGTTCACCGATCGCGAAATGCCTTGCGCGGGAGGTGGAAGCCGCTTACGGTAAGCGCATACGCGGGTCGGGGGCGCTGATGATGAAGCGCGGGCTGGTGTGCCTGGTTGGCGGCGTCGCGATGTTATCCGCGTCGGCGGGGGCCCGCGGGCCGCGGCCACAGACGACCGGCTCAGCCCCCCGGTCGCCGCAGCGGGCGGCACTCGGTCGGTATTGCGTCGGTTGTCACAACGAAAAATCCAAAACAGCCGGACTCGCACTGGACGGCGTCGCCTTGGATCAGGTTGGCGAAAACGCCGACGCGTGGGAGCGGGTCGTGCGGAAGCTGCGCGGGCGCATGATGCCGCCGCTCGGGCGCCCGCGGCCGGACGAAGCGACCTACGACTCCCTCGTGTCGTATCTGGAGACGGCGCTGGACCGGTCGGCGGCCGCCCTTCCCAATCCCGGCCGCGTCGACACCTTCCGCCGGCTCAATCGAACCGAATACCAGAACGCGATCCGCGACCTGCTCGCGCTCGACGTCGACGTCTCGTCACTGCTCCCGCGGGACGATGTGAGCCATGGCTTCGACAACGTGGCGGTCGGAGGTCTCTCGCCCACACTGCTCGAGCGATACCTGGCCGCGGCGCAGAAGGTCAGCCGTCTGGCGGTCGGGAGTCCGGTACCGTCGCCTGCAAGCCACGTCGTCGTGCTGCCGGCGGACTTCACGCAGGAAGACCACGTCGACGGTCTGCCGTTCGGCACCCGCGGCGGAACGCTCGTCCGGCACACGTTCCCCCTCGACGGCGCGTACGAGATCCAGATTCGCTTGTCGCGCGACCGCAACGAGAACGTCGAAGGCCTCACCGAGCCGCACCAGCTGGAGGTGACGCTCGACGGCCAGCGCGTCCAGCTCTTCACGATCAAGCCGAACCGCAACCAGAGCGGGGCCTATTACGCGGACGAAGCGGTCGACAAGGATCTGAAGATCCGCGTGCCGGTGCAGGCGGGTCCGCACGAGGTCGGCGCGACGTTCCTGAGAAAGACGTCCGCCGTGCCGGAAACCGAACGGCAGCCGTACAAAGCGCACTTCAACATGGACCGGCATCCCCGTATTCAGCCGGCCGTGCATTCGGTATCCGTCACCGGTCCGTTTGACGCCGGCCGGGCCGTCGAGACGCCCAGCCGCCGGCGCCTCTTCGTGTGTCAACCGAAGAGCCCGTCAGAAGAAGCGGGCTGCGCCAGGACCATCGTCTCTACCCTTGCCCGGCGTGCGTACCGGCGGCCGGTCGGCGACGCCGATCTCCAGGTCCCGCTCAGGTTCTACGCGGAGGCGCGCGCCGACGGAGGATTCGACGCCGGCATCGAGATGGCGCTCCGCGCCGTTCTCGCGAGCACGGAATTCCTGTTCCGCATCGAGCGCGATCCGCGGAATGTGCCGCCGAAGACGCCCTACCGGATCAGCGACGTGGAGCTGGCGTCCCGGTTGTCCTTCTTCCTCTGGAGCAGCATCCCGGACGACGAGCTGCTCGGCCTGGCCGTCGCCGGGACCCTGAAGGATCCGCCGGTGCTCGAGCGGCAGGTTCGGCGGATGCTCGCCGACCGCCGTTCGCAATCGCTCGTCACCGACTTCGCCGGGCAGTGGCTGTATCTGCGAAACCTCGCCGCCCAGAGTCCCGACGCGCGCATGTTCCCGGATTTCGACGACAACCTCCGGCAGGCTTTCCGGCGCGAGACGGAGCTCTTCTTCGAGAGCATCGTGGCCGAAGACCGCAACGTGCTCGACCTGCTGCGGGCGAACTACACGTTCGTCAACGAGCGCCTGGCCCGACACTACGGGGTTCCGAACGTATACGGCAGCCGCTTCCGCCGCGTCACGTTCGAGGAGGGCACCGTCCGGGGCGGGCTGCTCGGCCAGGGAAGCATCCTCACCGTGACGTCGTACGCGAACCGGACGTCGCCGGTGCTCCGCGGGAAGTGGATTCTCGAAAACATTCTCGGCACGCCGCCGCCACCGCCGCCGCCAAACGTTCCGCCGTTGACGGACAATCACCCGGCCGGCAAGACCCTCTCCATGCGAGAGCGCATGGCCCAGCACCGCGTGAACGCCGCGTGCTCGGGTTGCCATCAGCTCATGGATCCGGCGGGGTTGTCGATGGAAAACTTCGATGCCATCGGCCGCTGGCGGGCACGCAGCGAGGCGGGGACGACGGTCGATGCCTCGGGAGGCCTTCCCGACGGGTCGACGTTCGAGGGTGTGTCCGGCCTGCGCACAGCGCTGCTCAATCGCCCAGAGTTGTTTGTCACGACGGTCACCGAAAAGCTGCTGACCTACGCGCTGGGCCGCGGGGTCGAGTACTACGACGCCCCCTCGGTCCGTGCGATTGCGCGTCGCGCACGGAGCGACAATTACCGGTTCTCTTCGATCGTTCTTGGCATCGTCGAAAGCCGCCCGTTTCAGATGAGGTTGAAAGGAACTTAGAGGTTAGAACTTAGAGGTTAGAAGTAGTTCTGACTTCTTAGTTCTCAGTTCTAAGTTCAACCGAAGGTTGTGCCTATGTTCATCACCCACAAACACCTGCCCCGTCGCACGTTCATGCGGGGCGTCGGTGCCACGCTGGCGCTGCCGCTGCTCGACGCGATGGTTCCCGCGCTGACGGCCGTGGCGCAGACGGCGGCCAGCCCGGTGCGCCGCCTGGGTTTCGTGTACATCCCCATGGGCATGAACGCGGCCGAGTGGACACCGCGAGGCGAGGGACTGCTCGACGAACTGTCGCCTTCGCTGGCCCCGCTCACACCGTTTCTGAATCACGTCACGGTGCTGACAAATCTCGAGCTCAGGAACGCGTACACCACCGGCAACCACGCGTCCGCGAACTGCGCCTTCCTGAGCTGCGCGAAAGCGAAGAGGACCGAAGGGAGCGACTACCAGCTGGGGACAACCGTCGATCAGATCGCGGCGCAGGCCATCGGCAAGGCCACCGCCATTCCTTCGCTCGAGCTCGGCACGGACCTCATCGCTCAAGTCGGCAATTGCGACAACGGCTACGCGTGTGCGTACCAGAACAATCTCTCCTGGTCGTCACCAACCACGCCGCTCCCCACTGAAGCCGACCCGCGTGCGGTCTTCGAACGCCTGTTCGGCGACGGGGGCAAGCCGGAGCGCCGGTTGGCCGAACTGCGCAAGAGCGGGAGCATCCTCGATTGGATGACGGCCGACATGGCCCGGCTTCAGCGCGAGCTCGGCACTGGCGATCGAGCCAGGCTGGGCCAATACCTCGACTCGGTGCGCGAAGTCGAACGCCGCATTCAGAAAGCGGAGCGGCAGAGCGATCAGACGGCGCTCCCGGATTTGGAGCGTCCGGCGACCGTGCCGGCGGTGTGGGAAGACCACGTGAAATTGATGTTCGACCTGCAGGTGCTCGCGCTGCAGGCGGACATCACACGAGTCATCACGTTTCAGCTGGCGCGCGAAACGAGCACGCGCACCTATCCGCACATCGGAGTCCCCGAGCCGCATCACCCCGTGTCGCACCACACGAACGATCCCGAGAAGCTCGCGAAGCTGGCCAAGATCAACCAGCACCATGTGTCGCTGTTCGCCTACTTCGTGGACCGGTTGCAGGCGACGTCCGAGGGCAACGGCTCCCTGCTCGACCACTCGATCTGCCTGCTTGGCAGCGGGATGGGCAACCCGGACGTGCACAACCACACGAACCTGCCGATCGTCCTGGCGGGGGGCAGAACGGCCGGGCTGAAGGGAGCACGCCACATCAAGTACGCGGAGCCGACTCCGCTGGCGAACCTGCATCTGTCACTGCTCGACAAGGTCGGCGTCCATCTGGAGACCTTCGTCGACAGCACCGGAACAATCCCGAATCTCGAACCTCTCGGTGTGTAAGGCATGTCGATGACGCGCCTGGCTCGTCTTCGCTGGGTCGTGCCGCTGTTGTGCCTCGCCGGCCCGAGCCACCTCGTCGCCGAGGTGCGGCTGGTGGAAGCCGTCAAAGCGGCGGATGTGGCGGCCGTTCGCGCCATGCTGACCGCGCGCGTCGACGTGAACATGGCTGAGCCCGACGGCACCACAGCCCTCCACTGGGCCGCCGACAGCGACAACACTGGGCTGGTCGAGCTGCTGGTCCGAGCGGGCGCCAACGTCAGGGCCACGAACCGGTACGGGGTGACGCCGCTTTGGCTCGCGTGCACGAACGGCAACGCCACCACCGTCGTGCTGCTCCTCAAGGCCGGCGCCGATCCGAACACCGTGCTGCCTGAAGGAGAGACGGTGCTCATGACGGCCGCACGCACGGGCAAGGTCGATGCCGTGAAAGCGCTCGTCGAGGCCGGGGCCGCCGTGAACGCGAAGGAAGGCTGGCACGGGCAGACGCCGCTGATGTGGGCGGCGGCCGAAGGCCATCCCGACGTGATTCAGGTGCTCGTCGCGCGCGGCGCCGACATCCACGCGCGTTCGAACGGAGGGTTCACGGCCCTCTTGCTGGCCGCGCGCGAGGGACAGGCCGGCGCCGTCCAGGCGCTGTTGAACGCCGGAGCGAACCTGGGCGATGCGCTTCCGGCGCGGAACCGGCCCGGGGCGAGCGCCGGGGCCGAAACAGGCCTCAACGCGTTCCTGCTCGCCGCCGCGAACGCACACTACGAGCTGGCCGCGTGGTTACTGGACCGGGGCGCCGATGCCAACGCCGCCCCTCAAGGATGGACGGCGCTGCATCAGGTGTCGTGGGTACGAAAAGCCGGCATTTCCGGGAGCAATAACCCCGCCCCGGAAGGCTCCGGCAACATGGACAGCCTCGCCTTCGTCAGGAAGCTCGTGGCCAAAGGAGCCGCGCTGAACGCCCGGGTGACGAAGAAGCCGGGCATGGGCGTGACCACGCTGAACGCCATTGGTGCCACGCCCTTCCTGCTCGCCGCCAGAACGGCGGACGGCGAGCTCATGCGGCTGCTGGCGCAGCTTGGCGCCGATCCCCTGCTCCCGAACGAAGACAACACGACGCCCTTGCTGGTGGCGGCGGGAATCGGAACTCAGGCGCCTGGGGAAGATCCGGGAACCGAGCCGGAAGTGCTGGACGCGGTGAGCGTGGCGTTGCAGCTCGGCAACGATCTCAACGCGGTCGACAAGAACGGCGAGACCGTCATGCACGGTGCCGCGTACAAACACGTGCCGTCCGTCGTCCGTTTGCTGGCCGCAAAGGGCGCCAGGATCGACGTGTGGAATCAGCCGAACGCAAAAGGCTGGACGCCGCTGAAGATCGCCGAAGGCGTGCAGCGCGGCATGAACATCGTGAGCTCGCCGCAGACGGCGGCCGCAATCCGCGACGTCATGGCCAGTGCTCCAGCGTCGGGCACGCGGCCCCCACCATAGACAACCCCGTCCGCTCAATGCGCGGCGTCGCACCGCGGGGCAAGGGTGCGCACGGACGTGACGTTGATGCGGTTCCCGCCAGGATCTCTGATCAGAAATCCTTTGGCTTCGATTCTGTGACCGCTGTAGGAATCGGGCGCGGGGTACACATTGAGCAATCGAAACGTCTGGGTTCCGAGCCCCGCCGCCTGCGACTCCTTGAGTTCCTCGTCTCGTGATGCGGCGGGATCCTTCGTCCTGGCCGGTTCACCGGCATCAGCCAGTGTCCAGGCCGTGCCGGGGCCTTGCGCCAGGCAGCCGACGACCCTGATCAGCGCGAAATCCGGTACTGGCGCCGGTCCATTCTTCCCCTCAATCCGGATCGGCCCGATCGCGGCGGAGTCGAGCTCGTTGGCGCCGGCCGGGAACGCGTTGACCTGGAGCAGGTAGGCGACGATGTCGACATACACCTCGTCGAGGAGGCTCGAAGGATCGCCGGAAGGCATGGAGGCCCTGATCTGTTTGAACAGGCTCTCCACGTCGCTCCCGCTCCAATCACGCATGAACTCGTCGCCGCTGCGCGGCCCGCCCCGATGACACGAGCGGCAGCTCGCGTCGTACTGGGCCTTTCCGCGAAGGGCTTGAGCCTCCGTGTAGACGCCCTCCCAGACCGTCCGGCCGGCCTCCTGGACAGCCACGCCGCCGGTGGCAAGGACGACGAGGATGAGGATCGAAGCGATGCGACGAGTATAATCCGCGCCAGTGACCGCACCCACGGCTGGTCTCGAGATGACGGGAGGATGTATGGCACGCATGACGGCTCTGTTGCTCGGGACGCTCCTCGTCGGTTTCACCGCGTCACCGCCCGCGGTCAGCGCTCAGGGCGGGGCGTGGACCACGCTCTTCGACGGCTCGAGCCTCAAAGGCTGGAACGTGGTCGGCGACGCCAACTGGACAGTCGTGGACGGCGCGATGCAGGCCAGCAAGGGCACGGGATTCCTCGTGACGCCCGTTCCTTACGGTGATTTTCAAATCACGCTCGATTTCTGGGTGACCGACGATGCCAACAGCGGCGTGTTCATCCGGTGCCAGGATCCGACGACCATCGGCGCGATGAACGCCTACGAGGTGAACATCTTCGACAAGCGTCCGGATCAGTCCTACCGCACCGGCGGCATCGTCGACGTGGCCAAGCCGGCCAGCGTCATCATGACGGGCGGCAAGTGGAACACCTTCGACATCACCGCGCGCGGCACGAAACTGACCGTGGTGCTGAACGGCATGCGGATGGTGGAGGTGGACGATACCAGGCACGCACGCGGGCCGATCGCGCTGCAGTACGGCGCGGGCACGGTGAAGTTCAGAAACGTCCGCGTCAGGACGCTGTAGCGTTTCTGAATTCAGGTGTCGTGCGGACCCTTAGGTCCGCCTGTCGGGCAGGCCTGAAGGCCTGCAGACATCAGCCGCGTTCTTCCCAGACGCGGGCGAAGGCCTGGCTGAACACCTCAGCCTGCTGCGCGCCGGAGATCCCGTAGCGGCCGTCGACGACGAAGAAGGGGACGCCGGTGACGCCGATCGACCGCGCCTCGTCCAGATCGGCGGCGACCGCGTCGATGAAGGCGCCGCTCTCCAGCGCCTGACGAGCGTCGCTCACGTCGAGACCCGCCTCGCCGGCCAGAGGCAGGAGCGACTCACGATCGAAGAGCGACCGCTGTTCGGTGAAGTACGCCCGGTAGAGCCGTTCGAGCACGGCATCCTGGAGGCCGTGCGTTCTGGCCAGCTGCACCAGTTGATGGGCGTCGAGCGTATTGCCGGTCAGGTTGGCATCGGTCAAGTGGTACTCGAGGCCTTCCGCGGCCGCCAGCGCTTCCATCTTCGCATCCATCTCGAGGACCTCGGCGGCGGAGCGGCGATACTTCGACATCAGCATGCTCCGGCGGCTGGAGGTGTCCCCGCGGGGCCTCGTGGGGTCGAGCTGGAAGGCACGGTGGGTCACCTGCACCTGATCGCGATGGGCAAAGCCTTCGAGGGCGCGCTCGAAGCGGCGCTTCCCCACGTAGCACCAGGGGCAGACGACGTCGGACCAGATATGGATCTGCAATCTAACGGGCGGCTCGGAGAGTGACCTTCTGCACCCGCCAGTTGGTCAGCTCGCCGACGAGCAGCTCGTTCTCGTTGCGGCAATCGATCGAATTGGCCAGACCGAACTGTTTCGGCAGCTTGCCGGCGGAGCCGAACTTCCCCACCACCTGTCCGTCGAGCTGGACCTTGTAGATGGCGGCGTCTTCCATGCCGTCGGGATCGCCCGAGTGCGAGACATAGAGGTACTGCGTCGCGCCCGTCGTCATGCACATCGTGAGCGGCGTGCCGATGTTACCGAACTGCGACTTGAAATTGCCGTCGGCATCGAACACCTGAATGCGCTTGTTGCCGATGTCCGCGGCGTACACGTTGCCTTGCGCGTCGACCGCCAGGCTCTTCACGCCGGCAAACTGGCCGTTCCCCGTGCCGGTCGATCCCCACTGCCTGATGAAGTTGCCGTTCTTGTCGAACTTGGCGATGCGGTTGGTGTTGCCGATGCCGTCGGCGATGTAGATGTTGCCGGCCCGATCCCAGGCGACATCCGTCGGACGGTTGAACGTGGAGCCCGGAATGCCCGCACCGGGAGGGCCGGCCGGCCCGCCGCGCCCGCCACCCGGAGCCCCGCCGCGGCCACCTTCACCGTCGCCGCCACCGGCCCCACCGCGGCCCGCGGCGGGACGGACGCCAATCGCCTCGGGCTTTCGTCCGAGCACGAGGGCCACACGCCCGTCCGCGTCGAACTTGACGACCTGGCTGGCGGCCTCGTCGATCGTCCAGACGTTGTCCTGGGGATCGACCCGCAGCCCGATCGCGGCGTTCAAACCATAGACCATCTGGCCCAGCTCACGTTCGAACTTTCCAGTCTTGTCGAACTGGAAGAGCCGGGAGCCGCCGCGCGCAAACGTCCGGTTGTCGCCGATGGTCGCGTAAGGGTGCCCGGTCCGCGTGTAGACGAAGATCTGGCCCTTCGAATTCTGCCCCACGCCGCTGACTTCGCCGACGAACACGTCGAGCGGCATCTTCAGCAGATCGGCGGCGTCGAAGGGAATGTCCCGAACGGACTGCGCCGCAAGCGCCGCACCGAACGCCAGCACCGCGGCCGTCACACAAGCCATGAATGTTCGCAATGTTTTGGTCATGGCCGTCTCCTAGTTCGAACTCGATTTCACCGGCTGCGGCTTGAGCAGTATCTTCTGAGAGCGCCAGTTGTTGATCTCGGCGGTGTAGATGACGTTCGGATCGCGGCAGTCCATCTGATGCGTCGTCGAGAATTCTCCCGGAGCCTTTCCGCCCCGTCCGAACTTGCCGATGATGGTGCCGTCGAGCTCCATCTTGTAGATCTCGCCGGTGAACTCCGCGGCGGCTGCCGGCGCGCTATCCGGCCACGAGTTGGTCGAGTAGAGGTACTGCTTGCCCGGGTTCTTCGGCCCCGGACCACCCGAGACGCAGACCCCCCACGGATTGCCGACGTTCGCGTAGTTCGCCTTCCAGTTCAGGTCGTTGTCCAGCACCTGGACGCGGGCATTGCCGCGGTCGCCGACGTAGACGTTCCCCTGGAAATCGGTGGCGATGGAGTGTGGCGTGTTGAACTGGAGGTTGCCGCTTCCCCGCGTGCCGACCGCCTTGATGAACCGGCCGTTCTTGTCGAACTTGACGACGCGCGCATCGCTGTACCCGTCGGACACGAAGATATTGCCCTGCTGATCGAATGCCACGTCGGTCTGCCGGCCGAACCGGTACTTTTCATTCCGGCCGTGAAACCCGCCGCCGCCCGGCATGTTCGACAGCATCGCCACCGGATCTTCGCGCCGGCCGATCGTCATCAGCACCCGCCCTTCCGGGCTGAACTTGACGAGCATGTCGGTGCCTTCGTCAACGGCCCAGATGTTGTCGTCGGCGTCCACCCGCACTGAGTGCGCGAAGGCGAACCCGTAGTTGTTGCGCCCGATCTCGCGGACGAAGTTTCCCTGCGGCGAGTACTCGAAGAGCCGCGTCTCGTAGGCGCGGTGGTAGATGTAGATGTTGCCCTTCGAGTTGGTGGCAATCCCCATGTTCTCGCCGGTGTAGATCCCCGGAGGGTTCTTGAAGAAATTGGGCACGGCTTCGTAGGGGATCAGCGGGACGTTGGTGGCCGTGGCCCTGCTCTGCGCCGACACCGGCCGCGAGAGCGGAGCCAACATCAGCGACAACGCGCCGACCATCGCGACGAGCGTGAGCGAGAACGTCAGACATCGCTTCATTGCCGCACCCTCCAGGAACGATACCGGGGCCCCGCCCCCATGAACGCGCCGATTATAGCCCCGGCGTATGATAGGCGAATCGAGACGTCGCCAGGTCCAGCCAACCAGGAGATTTCTATGACTCGCCCATTGCTCGCGTCTGCCGGTCTGCTGGCGGCCGCCGTCGTGTCGCTGGCTCCGGTCGCGGTCGCGGGACAGACGCCACCGACGTCACCAGCGTCACCGCCAGGGACGAGAGCCGGCCAGACAGCGAAACCCTACACGCCCCCGCGCACGCCTGACGGGCAGCCGGATCTGCAGGGGTTCTGGACCAACTCCACGTACACCCCGCTCCAGAGGCCCAGGGACGTGACGAAGGCGTTCTACACGCCGGAGGAAGCGGCCCAGGCCGAGAAGCGCGCCGCCGCCAATGAAAGCGAGCTGACCACCCCCGGCACCATCGCCGACGTGCACTACGACTTCAGTCAGTTCGGGCTCGACCGGAGCCAATCGAAACTCGCCCGCAATCTCCGCACGTCTCTGATCGTGGATCCGGACACGGGAAGGCTCCCGCCCTTGTCGGCCGAGGGACAAAAGAGGGCGGCGGCCAGCGCGGAACTCGCGAAGCGCGTCGGGCGCTGGGACTCCGCCCAGAGCAACCAGCTCGACGACCGGTGCATCATCATGGTGGGCTCCGGACCGCCGATGCTGAACGCCGCTTACAACGCCAACTACCAGATCGTGCAGGCGCCCGGGTACGTGATGATTCTCACCGAGATGATTCACGACGTGCGAATCATCCCTCTCGACGCGCCCTCACAACCCGACAGCAATATCCGGCAGTGGATCGGGCTCTCGCGCGGACGGTGGGACGGCAACACCCTGGTGGTGGAGACGACCAACTTCAACGGCAGGAATCCGCTGGAAGGCTCGAGCGAGCACATGCGGGTGACCGAGCGGTTCACGCGTGTGGCCGCCGACGCGATCCAGTACACCTTCACGGTCGAGGATCCCTCGACGTGGACGAGGCCGTGGACCGCGGAAATGCCCATGGTGACGACGACGGGCCCGCTGTTCGAGCACGCCTGTCACGAAGGGAATTACGGCCTGTACAACACCCTCGTGGGCGCCCGGCTCGAAGAGAAAAAGGCCGCCGAGGCAGCGGCCCGTGGGGACAAGCAATAGAAAACCGGCATGGCCCCTTGCGGAACCATGCCGGTGAGCGAGTCGATGTAGTGCAGGCCATCAGGCCTGCCCGCTACGTTACTGAATCGGCGTCGCAGCGGCCGGAATCGGGTCGGCTGGCGGCACGGCGGTGCTGGTGTAGAAGATCGTGCCCTGCTCCGTCGTCGCGAACGACCGCGTGCCGGTCGAACCGAACGAGAGCGGAGTCGCCGTCGCGTAGTAGTTGGTCGTCGTGCCCGTGCAGCCCGCCGGGGGCGCCGGAATCGCCGCGCCCGTGGACGCCTGCACCATCGTCACCGTGAAGCCGCTCTTGGCCACCGACGCGGCGCTGGTGAGGTCGGGCGACAGGAAGTTGCCGGCCACGCGCAGCTCGGTCAGGCTCGGCGAGTAGCCGTTGCACTGCTGCGAGTAGTTCTGCTGCGAGGTGTTGATGGCGCGCATCGACCCGATGGCCGAAGCTTCGTTGCCCGACATGCGGGCGCGCAGCAAGCCAGGCACCGCGATCGCCGCGATGATGCCGATGATCGCAACCACGATCAACAGCTCGATCAACGTGAAACCCTTTTGATTCGTTCGCATCGCTCTGTTCTCCTTCGTGTTCGCTAGCTGAAGTGTTCCATTACGACTGTGCCCTTATGGCTTTGCCGTGCCCGAACACGCAGCAACGGGTATGCCAGAATGATATTCTCGAGTAAGTAACTGAAATACAGATATTTACAGCCAAATTACAGGACCGGAATCAGCTCAGATTGACAATTAGTGACTGGCCGGATTGACACCGAGTGTCAGGAACTGCCTCCAGGTTGTGTTCCAAAAAGGAAACCGGCATGGCCCCTTGCGAAGCCATGCCGGTAGGAGAAGAAACGGTCGGGACGCTACTGAATCGGGGTCGCGGCGGCCGGAATCGGGTCGGCCGGGGCCACGGCGGCGCTGGTGTAGAAGATCGTGCCCTGCTCAGTCGTTGCGAACGACCGCGTGCCGGTCGAGCCGAACGAGAGCGGAACCGCCGTCGCGTAGTAGTTGGTCGTCGTGCCCGTGCAGCCCGCCGGGGGCGCCGGAATCGCCGCGCCCGTGGACGCCTGCACCATCGTCACCGTGAAGCCGCTCTTGGCCACCGACGCGGCACTGGTGAGGTCGGGCGACAGGAAGTTGCCGGCGACGCGCAGCTCGGTCAGGCTCGGCGAGTAGCCGTTGCACTGCTGCGAGTAGTTCTGCTGCGAGGTGTTGATCGCGCGCATCGACCCGATGGCCGAGGCCTCGTTGCCCGACATGCGGGCGCGCAGGAGGCCGGGCACCGCGATCGCCGCGATGATGCCGATGATCGCAACCACGATCAACAGCTCGATCAGTGTGAAACCCTTTTGGTTCGTTCGCATCTTCTCCCCTTCAATCCGTTTGCTGAGTGTTCTAACGGCCGGCCCCTGATGGGCGTGCCGTGTCTAATTCTTGAGCAACGCAGGTGCCAGAGGGCGAGATATGACTATAACTTACTTAAATACAACGAGTTAGAGACATAAACGATCGTTACAGGCCGCCAAGAACCCCGCGAAAACTGACAATTACTGGCGCTATCCGGACGAGAGAGTGTCAGCGCAGGTTGTATTTCTTGACGTAGTAGCGGAACGACCGGAAGCTCATGCCCAGTAGTTCCGCGGCTTTCACCTGCACGCCGCCGGCCCGTTTGAGCGCCTCGGCGATGTACCGCGCTCAATCTCTTTGACGTGCGCCTCGAGATCAAAGCCTGAGGCCGGCAGGGCGTCGGGTGGCGCCTGCCCGGCACCCATGGGCCGGGAGGCATCACCGCGGACGGAGGGCGGAAGGCTCTCGGCCAGGACCGTGGGGGTCGCTTCGAGGGCGACGGCGCGCTCGATGGTGTTCTCGAGCTCGCGGATGTTGCCTGGCCAGTCGTACCGGGTCATCAGCTCGAGCGCCTCGTTCGACACGCCGGTGACCTCCTTCTCCATCTGCTCGCTGTACTTCTTGAGGAAGTGCTCGGCGAGCAGCGGGATGTCCTCGCGGCGCTCGCGCAGCGGCGGGAGGTGGATCGGGATCACGTTGATGCGGTAGAACAGGTCCTCGCGGAACCGGCCCTCGGCGACCAGCTTCGCCAGGTCCTGGTTGGTCGCTGCGATGACGCGGATGTCGGCCTGCATCTCCTCGAGGCCGCCTACCCGGCGGAACTTGCGCTCCTGCAGGACGCGCAGGAGCTTCACCTGCATCACGGCGCTCATCTCGCCGATTTCGTCGAGGAACACGGTGCCGCGCTCGGCCACCTCGACGAGGCCCTTCTTGTTGGCGTCGGCGCCTGTGAACGATCCCCGCATGTGTCCGAACAGCTCGGACTCGAGCAGCGCCTCGGGCAGGGCCCCGCAGTTGACGGCGACGACCGGGCGCTCGCGCCTGAGCGAGTGGAAATGAATGGCCTGGGCGACGAGTCCCTTGCCCGTGCCCGATTCGCCCGTCAGCAGGATCGTGCTGTTGGTGCGCGCGACCGTTTCGATCATCTTGAAGACGTCGAGCATCGTCTCGCTGCGGCCGATGATGTTGGCGAACTTGTGCGACAGGCCGAGCGTGCGCTTCAGCAGGACGTTCTCCTGCTTGAGCTGACGATTCTCGATCTTCTCGCGCACCTTCATGCGCAGGACGTCGAGATCGAACGGCTTGGTCAGGTAATCGCAGGCGCCGAGCCGCATGGCTTCCACGGCGCTCTCGGTGGAGGCGAACGCCGTGATCATGATGCCGAGGATGTCCTGGTCGATCCGCTTGGCGGCGCGCAGCACCTCGACGCCGCTGATGTCCGGCATCTTGATGTCGGAGATCAGGATGTCCACCTGCTCCTTTTCGAGCGTGGCGATGGCGCTCTTGCCGTTCTCCGCGAGCAGGACCTCGTAGCCCTCGCGCTTCAGCAGGATGGAGAGCATCTCCCGCATCGATCGCTCGTCGTCCACGACGAGGATGCGCGGCGGGCGGCGTTCGGCGGGCGTCTCGGGCGCAGTTGCGTTCATGGCGCTATGTCACCACCGCGGCCCTTGCCGGCAGATGGACGGCCACCGTCGTACCCTTGCCCGGCTGCGAACTGACCTGAATCTCGCCGTTGTAGTCGGTCACGATGCGGTGAACGATGGCCAGGCCGAGGCCGCTGCCCTGGGCGAACCGGCCGTGAAAAGGCTGGAACAGGCCGTCGAGTTCCTCTGCGGGGATGCCGATGCCCTCGTCCTGGACGGTGATGACGACGCCGCCGTTCGGCGCATCGACGGACCCGATGAGCCGCAGGCGGCCGCCTTTCGGCATCGCCCGAAGACCATTGGACGCGAGATTCCAGACGATCTGCTTGATCTGACCCTCGTCGGCGTCATACCACAGCTCGGATTTGGGCACGTCCACCTCGATCACGTGACCGTCCTGCACCTCGGCGGAGTTCCGCAACAGAAGCGCCGCGTCGTTCAGCGCCCTGCGCGCGTCGAACCGGGCGATGGCGAACTTCTGAGGCCGGGCGTACGCCAGGAACGAGCCGATCGTCGTGTTCAGCCGCTCCGATTCCCGCAGAACGATGTCCATCAGCTGACCCTGTTCTGCGCTGAGGGGCAGTTCGTGGCGGAGAATCTGAATCGACCCCGACATCGACGCCAGCGGGTTCCGGATTTCGTGGGCGATGCCCGCGGCCATCTCGCCGACGGCGGCCAGGCGCTGCTGCAGGCGCGCGTCCCGTTCGAGCTTCTTGATGTCGGTGACGTCCTGGAACGTCACGAGGTACCCGGCCCGCCCACCCGGCGTCTGCAGGTAGGCGATGCTCAGGCCGATTTCGACGTGCTGGCCGCCCCGCATGTAGTGCGCCTCCATGCGGCGCGCGCGGCCGCCGTCCAGTTCGGGCGTCAGGGCGCCTACCGCGTCCTCGGGGATGTGGAGCACCTCCGAGATTGGCCGTCCGACCACCGAGGCGGACGGCCGGCCGGTGATGTTCTCGGCCGCCCGGTTGAACGTCAGAATCCGCCCGGTGTTGTCCGTGGTCGCCAGCCCGCTCGGCAGGCTGTCGATCACGTGCTGGTTGAGCGCCTGCAGGTCCGCGATCTGGTTGGACGCCTGTTCGAGCCGCGCCCCGGTCGTCCTGACGCGATCGGCGAGCGATCCGCTGAGCAACGCGACCGCGAAGAACCCGAACACGTTGAGCACGTAGGTGTACTGCGCGACCGACCGGGGGGGCAGCACCGGCGATACCAGCCAGGGGTCGTGCATGTAGCCGGCCGCCGTCAGGTACTGCGTCAGCACGACGCCCCCGTACAGCACGGCGCTCAGCGTCGCCACCAGGAGGCCGCCGCGCCGGAACTGCACCACCGACGCCGCCACGACCGGCAGGACGTACACCGACGAGAAGTAGCTGGTGACACCGCCCGTGAAGTAAATGAAGGCCGACACAATCAGCGCGTCGCCCGCCAGCTGCACGTCGACGATCCACCGGTGGCCTTCGGCCAGCCGCATCGTCGCCGCGTAGAAGGCCGTGAGCGTGTACGTGAGGCCGATCAGGAAGAAGAACGGATCGACCGGAAACGACCCGGGCGCGGTGATCTGCGCAAACGTCGCCGACCCCAGCAGCACGGTGCTGATGACGGCGCGGATGGCGATCAGCCACCGGAGCTTCCGCCGCAGGTCGCTCGCGGGCGTCTGTGATTCCACTACGTCAGCTTGCTGATCATGTCGAAGATCGGCATGTACATCGCGATGACGATGCCGCCGACCACGGTGCCCAGAAACGCGATCATGATCGGCTCGAGCAGCGTCAGCATGCCCGCCACCGCCACGTCCACTTCTTCTTCGTAGAAGTCGGCGATCTTCGCCAGCATCGCGTCGAGCGCGCCCGTCGCCTCGCCGACGCTGATCATCTGCGTCACCATCGACGGGAACACGTTGGTTTCCTTGAGCGGTGCCGAAATCGTCTCGCCGCGCTCGATGCTCTTGCGCGTCTCCATGATTGCGTCCTCGACGATCGCGTTGCCAGAGGTCCTCGCCGTAATGTCGAGGCCGTCGAGAATCGGCACGCCCGAGGAAATGAGCGTCGACAGCGTCCGGCAGAACCGGGCGACCGCAATCTTGCGGAGCAGCATGCCGAGCACCGGGAGCTTCAGCGCGATCGCGTCGATCGCATGGCGGCCGCCGTTGGTTTTGTAGTACTGGGTGAACGCGTATCCGCCGAGGCCGACGACTGGAATGGCGAACAGCCCGTACTTCACCAGGTTGTCGCTGAGCGCGATGACGATGCGCGTCGGCAGCGGCAGCTGGGCGCCCAGGCCGGCAAACATCGCCGCGAAGGTCGGGATCACCTTCCACAGGATGACGCCCACCACCACGCCGGCGATGACGATGACGGCGATCGGATAAATCATCGCCGACTTGACCTGCCCCTTGAGCTTGACGTTCTTCTCGATGTAGACCGCCAGCCGCTTCAGAATGGTGTCCAGAATGCCGCCCGCCTCGCCCGCGGCGATCATGTTCGTGAAGAGCGGGTCGAACGAGTTCGGGAACTTCCGCATCGCGTCGGCCAGTGCAGCGCCGCCTTCCACGCTCGACCGCGTCTGCAGGATGACCTCGGCGAAGTTCTTGTCCTCTTCCTGGTTGCCCAGGATGTCGAGGCACTGGACGAGGGGCAACCCGGCGTCGATCATCACGGAGAACTGGCGGGTGAACACGGCCAGGTTCTTCGCGGCGACCCTCTTGGTGGTCTTGCCGCCGCCGGCCTTGGCCTTCTCTTTCTCCTCGGCCTTCGCCTTGGCCGGCGTGATCCGCGTGACCAGGATCTGGTCGCGGCGCAACGCGGCCACGGCCGCGTCCATCGTGTCGGCCATCCGCTCGCCGCTGACCGTCTCGCCGCCGCGCGTCCGTCCCGAATATGCGAAGTTAGCCATATCAGCCCCTAGCCTCTAGCCCCTAGCCTCTACCCCTAACCTCTGACTTCTCAGTTCCCAGTTCCGAGTTCCCACTTCTAAGTTCTATTTCGCCACCGGCCGCGGCATCGAGCCCGGGCGGCCCATGCCCGCGCCGGCGACCACGCCCACGCCGCGGTTGATCATGTCCTGCAGTTCGTCGCGATTCGACGAGGCGCCGAGCGCTGTCTCGAGCGAAATCAGCCGCCGCTGGTGCAGGCTGACCAGCGACTGATTGGCCGTCTGCATGCCGAGTTTCTCCTGCCCCGCCTGCATCGCGCCGTAGATCTGGTGAATCTTGTCGTCGCGGATCAGGTTCCGGATGGCCGGCGTCGGCACGAGGATCTCGAGCGACACCACGCGCCCCTTCCCGTCCGCCCTCGGCAGCAGCGCCTGACACACGATACCTTCGAGCACGAGCGAGAGCTGCGTCCGGATCTGCGACTGCTGGTTCGCCGGAAAAATATCGATGATGCGGTTGATCGTCTGCGCCGCCGAGTTCGTGTGCAGGGTCCCGAATGTCAGGTGCCCCGTCTCGGCGATCTTCAGCGCCGCTTCCACCGTCTCGAGGTCGCGCATTTCGCCGATGAGGACGATGTCGGGGTCCTCGCGCAGCGCGGCGCGGAGCGCGTTCGAGAAGCTGTTGGTGTCGCTGTGCACCTCGCGCTGGTTCACCAGGCAGTTCTTGTGCGCGTGGATGTACTCGATCGGGTCCTCAATCGTCAGGATGTGCTCATGCCGCTCGCTGTTGATCTTGTCGATCATCGCGGCCAGGGTGGTCGACTTGCCGCTGCCCGTCGGGCCCGTCACGAGCACCAGGCCGCGGGGCCGCTCCGCCAGCGACCCGAGCACGGCCGGCAGGCCGAGGTCGCCGAACGATCGGATCTTTTCGGGAATGAGGCGGTACACCGCGCCGACGGCGCCGCGCTGGTTGAACAGGTTGCAGCGGAAGCGGGCCAGCCCGCGGATGCCGAACGAGAAATCCAGCTCGAGCGTCTCCTCGAAGCGCTTCTTCTGCGTGTCGGTCAGGACGCTGTAGACCAGCCCCTTCGTCTCGGCCGGCTGCAGCTCGGGCAGCTGCAGGCGCGTCAGCCTCCCGTTGACGCGGATCTGTGGCGGCGTGTTGGTGGCGATATGGAGGTCGGACCCGTCCATCTCGACCATCGTCTTCAAGAGATCAGGCAACGTCGCCATGTCATTCTCCAATCACCGACCACCAACCTCAGCCCTAACCTCTAACCTCTAACCTCTAGCCCCTAGCCCCTAGCCTCTTACTTCACGGTCTCCCGAACGACCTCTTCCACCGTCGTCGTGCCGTCCATCACTTTGCGCAGGCCGCTGCGCCGGAGCGTGATCATCCCTTCGTCGACGGCCTTGCGCCGCAACTCGAGGCCCGACGCGCCGACGAGAATCAGCTCGCGCAGCTCCTCGCTGACTTCCATCACCTCGTACAAGCCGACGCGGCCCTTGTAGCCGGTGTTGTTGCAACGCTCGCAGCCCTTGCCCTTCAGGGGCGTGACCTTTTCCGCTTCCTCTTGCGTGAACCCGGCGTGGATGAGCGCTGGTGGCGGCGTCGGGTGCGGCTCCTTGCAGTTGGAGCAGACCCGGCGGACGAGGCGCTGGGCGCAGATCAGATGCACGGAGCTTGCCACCAGGAACGGCTCGATGCCCATGTTCATCAGACGGTTGATCGTGCTGGGCGCGTCGTTCGTGTGCAGCGTCGACAGCACGAGGTGGCCCGTGAGTGCCGCCTTGACCGCAATTTCGGCCGTCTCGAAGTCGCGGATTTCGCCGACCAGGATGATGTTGGGATCCTGCCGCAGGAACGACCTGAGCGCCGCCGCGAAGTTCAGCCCGATGTTCTCCCGAATCTGCACCTGGTTGACGCCGACCAGGTTGAACTCCACCGGGTCTTCGGCCGTCATGATGTTGGTTTCCGGCGTGTTCACCTTGGAGATCGACGAGTAGAGCGTGTTGGTCTTGCCGCTGCCGGTCGGCCCCGTCACGAGCACCATGCCCCACGGACGCAGAATCGCCGTCTCGAACTTGGTGAGCGATTCCTGCTCGAAGCCGAGCTTCGTCATGTCGAGCATCAGCTTGTCCTTGTCGAGCAGACGCATGACGATCTTCTCGCCGAAGAGCGTCGGCAGCACGGACACGCGGAAGTCGATTTCCTTCTGCGACCCGTTGTCGCTGAACCGGATCTTGATGCGCCCGTCCTGCGGCAGCCGCTTCTCGGCGATGTCGAGCTTGACGTCGCCAGCAGTGCTTAGTCGAGGAACGACATA